>NZ_JAYRDA010000001.1:0-713625 GCF_041909655.1 Dongia sp.
GAGAACCGGCATCCGCTGACCCCGGCGGTGATCGGGGTTCCTTAGGTCCCTAAAGGTGAATGGGACCCCGCGATCCCGTCGGTCAAGGGATCCCTCCGGCCGCGAGGTACGCGGCCACCCTGTCCGAGCGATTCCACATGAGCGGCCCACTTGGTCGTTGCGGCGAAAGCGCGCAAAAAACCTGCCATTCCAGGCACTAAATCCACGCCCTGTCGCCAATAAATGCGAATAATTCGCATTGCCAAATCTGGCGTGACGTGGCTCTATGCGCCTCAGAAATGATGCGGCTGCGACGCATGCGCAGTTCCGTTGGCGCCGTGGCTGGCCGGTCGATCGGATCGGTCCGGACGACGCCTCCAAATGGATGGATAGATGCTGAAGATGGGATCGTTCTCGGGCCGCGTGCTGGCCCCAATCGGCGCCGTGGTTTTTTTGACCCTCGCGACGGCGCTGCCCGCCGCTGCGCAGGAGGCACCGGCCACCACAAATGTACCAGCCGCTGCTGATCCGAGCGCGCCGGCGCCCACCACGGATGCCACTGTCACGGATGCCACTGCCGCCGGTGCGACGCCCACCGATGCTACAACCGGCGCGGTTCCCGCTGCCGATGGCCTGCCGCCCGGCACCACGGAAACGGTGGACGGCTATCTCCTGGGACCCGATGGGCAGCTGCTCCTGGGGCCGGATGGCCAGCCGCTGATGGCCGAGGAAGTCGCCGGCAATCTGCCGCACGATCTTTCGCCCTGGGGCATGTTCATGCAGGCCGATTGGGTGGTGAAGACCGTGATGATCGGTCTTGCCTTTGCCTCGGTCGTCACCTGGACGGTCTGGCTGGTGACCAGTCTCGAATTGATGGCGGCCCGGCGCCAGGCGCGGCGCGCGCGCGCCACTTTGGCCGATGTATCCTCGCTCGCCGAAGCAGTCGCGGTGGCACAGAGCAAGGAAGGCGAGCTCAAGGAAGGTGCCGCCCGCGATCTCATCGCCGCCGCCGCCCATGAAATGCACATCTCGACCGGGCTCCCGGCGGAAGGCATCAAGGAACGCGTGGCCTCGCGGCTGGAACGGATCGAGGCGGCGGCCCAGCGTTACATAACGCGCGGTACCGGCATCCTGGCGACGATCGGTTCGACGGCACCCTTCGTCGGTCTCTTCGGCACGGTCTGGGGCATCATGAACAGCTTCATCGGCATCTCCAAGGCGCAGACCACCAATCTCGCCGTGGTGGCGCCCGGCATCGCCGAGGCGCTGCTCGCAACCGCGATCGGCCTGGTGGCGGCCATTCCCGCCGTCGTCATCTACAACAAATTCTCGCGCTCGATCTCGGGCTACCGCGCACTTCTCGCCGACATCTCGGCGGAATTGCTGCGCCTGGTCAGCCGCGATCTCGATCAGCGGCGCGGAACTTTACGCGAAGCGGCGGAGTAGGAGGGCAGGATGGCCGTCCGGCTCAATCACGGTGAAGACGAGCTTGCCGAGAATCACGAAATCAACGTGACGCCGTTCATCGACGTCATTCTGGTGCTGCTCATCATCTTCATGGTGGCCGCACCCCTGTCGACGGTGGACGTGCCGGTTGATCTGCCGGCGGCCAGTGCCACGCCGCAGCCTCGGCCGCAGAAGCCGGTCTTTCTCACCATCGAAGAGACTCTGGCGCTCAGCCTCGGCAACAACCAGGTCCCGCGCGAGCAATTCGCCGCCGCCATCGATGCCGAAACCGGCGGCAACAAGGACAGCCGGATTTTCCTGCGCGCCGACGAGAAGGTCGATTACGGCGAGGTCATGCTGGTGATGAACCTGCTGCGCGAGGCCGGTTATCTCAAGATCGCCCTGGTCGGCCTCGAAGGAGCCGCCCCCTCGACTGGCGCCACGCCGGTGGTGGAGTAGGGCGATGGGCGAAGGGCTCGACCTCTCTCTGGAAAAGCCGCGCCGCTACTGGGCGCGCTGGCTGGGGGCCGGGATCGTCATCGCTGGCATGCATGTCTCAGGCGCTGCCATCGGCATGATGATCGAATGGCATCCGCCGCTCGAACAACCTGCCGCCATGCCGCCTGCCGTGATGATCGATCTGCAGCCGGTGGGCCGCACACCGCCGCCGCCGCAACGCATCCCGCCCCAGGCCGAACGCCAGCCGAGCGAAATCGAACCCGATCTGCCGCCGCTGACCGAGCTTGAAGATCTGCCGCTGCCCCTCCCCGACGTGCAGCCGGAGGTCGAGGTGAAGAAGAAGGAAAAGAAAAAGAAGAAGAAAGAGGACAAGGCACCGGTCAAGAAGGTCGAGAAGAAACCCGAGCCGAAACCGGTCGAGACCCAGCAGCCGCCGCAGGATTTCAAGACCGCGACCGAGGCGCCCTCGCCGACCCAGCATGAGGTCGAGAACGCGGAAGTCGCCGCAGCGCCCAATCTGCCCGTGGGACCGAGTGCCGCCGAGCTTGCCGCCGAGATGAACGAGATGAACATCTGGGCGGGTCAGGTGAATGCGCATTTGAACAAGTACAAGAAATATCCGCGCGCGGCCAAGCGCCGGAACCAGACCGGCAGCCCGGCGGTGCGCTTTTCCATGGATCGGAACGGTTATCTGATCGATGTCGTGCTGATTGACAGTTCGGGCCATGAATCGCTCGACGAAGAGGCGATCGACATGTTCCGCCGCGCCGAACCGCTGCCACCTTTGCCGCGCAGCAGCCGCACGTCGATGGTGACGCGCGAATTGGCGATCAATTTCAGTCTGAACGACTAGAACGCCGCGCAGGCGATCTCGACATAGGTCTCCGGCGCGGGCGGACCAGCGCAGAAACGCGCCGTCGCATCCGTGCGATTGCACCAGATACCGGAGAAGATCGTGAATCCGATGGGATCGTCCGGGCTGCTGCCGTCCCGGCGCAGAGGCGCTTCCGACAACGCGGCTTTGGCCCGGCCGGTGGCGAGCGCTGCTTCAATGGCGGCAAGGCGCGAGCGTGAAATCGGCGAGCCCGATTCCGGCGCCTGCTTGGGATGGTTGGTATGCCCATACCAATCCGCGCCGCCGGGCACCCGCCGCACACCCGCCGCGTCGCATTCGAACCCGCACCACGCATGCGGATCGGCGATCAAATAATGGAGACCCGAGGCGTGGCGGATCTCGCGGAGAAACATGTCGGCATCGCTCAGCGATGGACGTTCCAGCACGCCCCGGATGACGAAGAGACAGGGAAGGCCGCGCCGCGTCGGCGGCAATTGCAGCAAAGTATTGCAGCAGATGGAAAGGCCATGACTGTTGATGCCGCTCATGCCCAGCGTGCCCGCCAGTGTCGCCACCATGGCCGATCCGCCCTGTTCGAGCGGATAGCGCAACACCACCTGCAACCCGTCCATCCAGGCGCTGATATCGAGATTCTGCCCGGACCAGACGCGGCCCTCAGTGTCGCGATAGGCAAAGCTGGTGCAGGCTTCGGCATGCTTTTGGTTGGTGATCCACCATTGCTCGTCGGTGAGATTGAGCAGCAGCACGTCGTCGAAACGCTGCTTGGCTCCGGCGGCGATGCCCTGTAATTCCACCCAGAGATCCGGCGTCCATTTCTGCGCGGCGGCGGCGAAACCGGTGCCTTGCAACAGCCTGTCGGCGATCTCGCGCCAGGGCATACCCATCTGCGTTGCCGTCGTCTCGCGCCACAGATCGATATGCCGCGCGATCATCTCGCGGCAGGCTTCGCCATGGGCGCGGCCGCGCGTCCGCGCATCGCCGCGCAAATCGAGGATGGGAAAGGGCGCTCTCACTTGGGCGCAGCCTTGTGCAACTTCGCCCGCCTTTGCACGGCTGAGGTAAGCGCCAGGAGCAGCCCGGAAATCACCACCAGCACGATGGCAGCGGCGGCGATGGCCGGACTGATCGATTCTCGGACACCGCTGAAGATCTGTCGGGGCAGCGTGCGCTGATCGGCACTGCTGATGAAGCTCGCGATCACCACTTCGTCGAAGGAGATGAGGAAGGCAACCAGCGCGCCGGTCATGATGCCGGGCGCCACCAGCGGCACCAGGATGCGGCGGAAGCTCAGCCACGGCCCGGCACCCAGCGAGGCACCGGCACGCATCAAGGTGCGGTCGAAACCCTTGAGGCTCGCCATCACCGTCGTCACCACCACGGGGGCCGCCAATCCGGCATGGGCGAGAATGAGCGAGAGGCGTGAGCCGATGAGGCCCAGCGCGGCGTAGAAGCTGAAACAGGCGACACCCAGGATGATGATGGGGAGGACCAGCGGCAGCGAGATCACGGCCAGGATGCTGCGCTGGCCGGGAAAGCGGCCCCAGGTGAGACCCATCGCCGCGAGGGTACCGAGCGCGGTGGCGATCGCGGTCGAGGCGACGCCGATAATGAGCGAATTGACCAGCGCCCCGGTCCAGCGCGGATCGGTGAACACGACCTCATACCAATGCAGCGACCAGCCCGGCACCGGCAAAGTCAGCATGGTGCCGCTGGTGAGCGAGATCGGCACCATGATGGCGAGCGGCGCCAGCAGGAAGATCATCACCAAAGTGGTATGGAATTGTGCGAGGCGAGCACGGAATTTCGGCCAGAAGAACATCAGCGGCGCATCCCCTGCAGCTTCTGGAAGGCACCCCAGGCCAGAGCGGCGATGAGCAGCACCGCCATCAATTGCACGGCAAGGGCGCCGGCCAGGCCCCAATTCAGCGTCTTGTTGGTATAGAGCGCCACATAGGAGCTCAGCATCTGGTCGCGCGGCCCGCCGATCAGCGTCGGCGTGATGTAATAGCCGAGCGCGAAGACGAAGACGATGGCCGAACCGGTGAGAATCCCCGGGGCGAGGAGCGGCAGCAGCACCCGCCAATAGCCCTGCCACCAATCGGCCCCCAGCGACGAGGCCGCGCGCAGCAATTCCTTCGGCAGTTTCAGAAGAACGGCGAGGATCGAGAGGATCATGAGCGGCAGCAGCACCTGCACCATGGCGACATAAAGCGAGCCCCGCGTATAGACCAGCCGCAACGGCTCCTCGATGAGGCCGAGGAATTGCAAGGTCGCATTCACCGGCCCTTCGCCCTGAAGGATGATGATCCAGGAAACCGTGCGCACCAGCAGCGAGGTCCAGAGCGGGAAGAGGACCAGTGCCAGCAGCACATTCGACCAGGGCGGTCGCGCATTGGCCAGCACATGAGCGACCGGCAGGGCGAGAAGGATACAGATCAGCGTCACGTTGATGCCGATGACAATGGTGCGCCAGATGATCTCGCGGAAGATCGCACGGTCGGCCGATACGTTGACGATGCCGCCCGCGATGTCGCGCTCGAGATCCAGCGATTGCAGCAGATAGAAATCGGTCCAGGGGGCGCCGGCCGATTTGAGAAGCGCCCAGAAGCGGATATCGCTGAGCGCGGGAATCGCCTGAAGGAGGGCGGCGGGCCGGGTTTCCGCCGGCCCGTCCACCAGCATCCCCGCCTTGATGAAGCCATTGCGGACGCCGGTCATCTGCTGGTTGAGCGCCTGGGCGACCTGACCCAGCGTGCCGGCCTCGCGCGCGGCCAGGATGTCGTCCGCCAGCGCCGACAGGCTGGCATCGCCGGGCAGGCCATAGCCGGGCTGCCAATCGGCAAGGCTCGCCGCGACGCGCGGCAGGTTGTCGGCCAGCAGATTGTTGTCGATGGCGCGATAGAGAAACTGTGCCACCGGGATGACGACCGTGATCACGATGAACAGCAGCAGCGGCAGGACCAGCAGGAACAGGCGCAGATCGCGATTCACCCAAAGACCCGAAAGAACCGAGCGCCAGTTGCCTGGCGCTCGGTGTCTCGGACCCATTCGCTGCGCGTCGCCCGTTCGCTGCGTATCGTTGGTCAAAGCGACGCAATCTCCTCGGTTATTGGGCGAGCCAGGCCTGGAAGCGCTGCTCCAGGGCTTCCTTATTCTCTGCCCAGAAATCGGTGTCGTAAACCGCCGCGTAAGGGAGGTTCTTGTCCGAGGTCGGCAGACGGTCGAGCTGTTCCGGCGTCAGGTATTCGCTGACCTTCTTGTGGCCGACGCCATAGGCATAGAGCTTCGGGAAACCCGCCTGATTCTCCGGCTTGGCGAAGAATTCGACGAATTTCTCGGCCTGGGCCTTGTTGGGAGCCCCCTTCACGATCGCCCACATATCGGTGCCGTAGAAGAAGCCGGCTTCCCAGGCGATGACGTATTTCGCCTTGGGATCCTTCTCGTTCTCGGCCGTGACGCGGGCATTGTAGAGATCCGTCATCACCACTTCGCCGGCCTGCAGGTTCTGGAAGGCATTGGTCGAGCTGGTCCACCAGACGACGTTGGGCTTGATCTTGTCGAGCATGGCGAAGGCGCGGTCTACGCCACCTTCCTTGCGCAATTCGGCATAGACCTCGCCCGGTGCCACGCCATCGGCCATCAAGGCGTTTTCCAGCGTGTATTGCGCCTGGCCCAGCATGCCGCGCTTGCCGGGAATCTTTTCGACATTCCAGAAATCGGCCCAGCTCTTCGGGCCGTCCTTCAGCTTGTTGCCGTCATAGACCATGACCGTGGCCCAGGTGTCGGAAGCAAGTCCGCAGGGATGGATCGTGCCGGGCAGGTAATCGTCCTTCTGGGCATAAATCGCGTCGGGCAGTTTCTCGAACAGCCCCTCGGCGCAACCCATTTCCAATTGCGGCGCCTCGACGCTGACGAAATCGTAGACGATCGCATTGCTTTCAATCTGCGTGCGCAGCTTGGCCAATTCGCCGCCCCATTCGTCGAGCGTCACCTTGATGCCGCTCTCGGCGGTGAAGGGCTGGAACACGCCCTTGTCATAAGCCTCGTTCCACGATCCGCCCCAGCCGACGGCGGTCATCGTCTCTTCCGCCTGCGCCGATCCGGCGGTTGCGAGCAAAGCAAAGGCAGCGAACATTATGCGGGATTTCATGCAAACCTCCTGTTTGAACGTCTGGTGTTTTTTGTTGTTTTGGATTTGATCAAATCCTATGGATGTGTATGCTCGCTGTCAACGGCAAGAATGTGAACGCACCTCCGATCGCTGGAAGGAACGCGAAAATGCCGAGGATCTCGTTCGAGCATAAAGGTGAGGCATGGATCGACCGAATTTGGAAATCGACGCCGCGATTGCCGAGGCGCATGGCCGCTTCCTGAAGGCCAATCCGAAAAGTGCCGCGCGCCACGAAGGGGCGAAGCGCGCTCTCCCTGGCGGCAATACCCGCGCGGTTCTCTGGTACGAACCCTTTCCGCTGACCCTGACCGGCGGCGAGGGCTGCCGCGTCACCGATCTCGACGGCAACACCTATGTCGATTTTGTCAGCGAATACACCGCGGGCCTTTACGGCCACTCGAACGCGAAGATCGCGGCCACCATCAAATCCATCGCCGATAGCGGCTGGGTGCTGGGCGGCCCCAATCCCTACGAAGCGCGGCTTGGCCAGGCGATCGTCGATCGCTACCCGGCGATCGAGCGCGTGCGGTTCTGCAATTCAGGCACCGAGGCCAATCTGATGGCGCTGTCGACGGCGCGTGCCGTCACCGGCCGGAAATCGATCCTCGCTTTCGACGGCGGCTATCACGGCGGCATCCTGACCTTCGCCCATGGCGGTTCGCCCTTGAATGCGCCCTATCCCTTCATCTTCGCGCAATACAACGATCTCGAAGGCACGGCGACCCTCATCCGCCAGCATGCCGGCGACCTCGCCGCGGTCATTCTGGAACCGATGATGGGTGGTGGCGGCTGCATCGCCGCGGAGCCGGAATTCCTCGCCATGCTGCGGGAAGAGACCGCCAAAGCCGGCATCATCCTGATCTTCGACGAGGTGATGGCCTCGCGCCTCTCCTATCGCGGCTATCACGGCATGGCCGGTATCAAGCCCGACATGATCAGCCTGGGGAAATATATCGGCGGCGGCTGCAGCTTCGGCGCCTTCGGCGGCCGCGCCGACATCCTCGACCGGTTCGATCCGGGCCGGCCGGATTCCTTCGGCCATGGCGGCACCTTCAACAACAACGTCTTCAGCATGGCGGCGGGCCTGACCGGCTTTACCGAGGTGCTGACGGAAGAGGCGCTTAACCGCATGAATGCGCTGGGCGAAGAGTTGCGTGCCGGCATGAACGCGCTCATCGCCGCGCGCGGGATCGGCGCCGTCGTGACCGGGGTAGGCTCGATCATGAATCTGCATTTCGTGGCGGGGGAGGTGACATCGCCCCATGATGCCGAGGCGGGCGACCCGCGCCTCCTCCATCTGTGGCAGATCGAATCGCTCCTCAAGCGGCAATATGTGACCCCACGCGGCATGATCGCCCTTTCGCTGCCGATCGGGCGCGCGGAAATCGTTGCCTTCCTTGACGTCTTCGCCGAATTTCTCGACAGCTATCGCTCGGTCCTGCCGAATCGCGAATAGCGGCGGGTGGGCAACAGGACGTCCCAAGGTATGGCGAACAAAGATCAGGCGGCTCGACAGCGCAAACCGGCGACGCCGCCCAGCCTCGCAAAAAGGATGGGGCGCGCCCGCCGCGTGCCCCATGGCAGCACCCATGAGGACATCTATCGGCGCCTGAAACACGCCATCATGTCGGCGCGCTTCATCCCCGGCGAACGCCTGGTCGTCTCGCAGCTGGAGAAGACCTTCGGCACCAGCGCCATGCCGATCCGCGAAGCTCTCCGCCGCCTGGTGGCCGAGCAGGCGCTGGAGAACAGCCCCAATCGCGGCGTCCAGGTGCCCTTCATGACGGCGAGCCGCCTCATGGATCTCCGGCGCGTGCGCTGCGAGATCGAGGGCCTGGCGACGGAATGGGCGGCGACCCACATCACGCCGGCCGAACTCGACCAGTTGCAGGCGATCCAGGACCGGCTCAACGGCCTGGTCGCCGCCCATATCAGCCAGGATTATCTCGACCTCAATCTCGAATTCCATTTCACCATGTACCGCGCCGGCCGCTCGCCCATGCTGATGCCGATCATCGAAAGCCTCTGGCTGCAGGCGGGGCCCAGCCTCAACGCGATGCGCATGACTTCGACCCTGGGCATCGGCATGGATCATCACGAGGAAAACTTGAAAGCCCTGCGCCTGGGCGACGGCAAGGCGGCACGGGCGGGGCTTGAGCGCGAGATCACCGAAGCGGCGGAGATCATCCTGAAATCGCTCGCCGGCAATGGCGACGAGCAAGACTGAAAATCGGTAGCAAATAAAGACAGGGGAGAGAAAAATGGCTGAAGCAGCCAAGACGACCAAAACCGCGGGTGCGCGCAAGGTGATCATCACCTGCGCCGTCACCGGCTCGGTACACACGCCGACGATGACGCCCTATCTCCCCATTACGCCGGACGAGATCGCCAAGGAATCGATCGCCGCCGCCGAGGCCGGCGCTTCCGTCATCCATCTTCATGCCCGCGACCCCAAGGACGGGCGGCCGACGCCCAATCCGGACGTCTTCATGCAGTTCCTGCCGCGCATCAAACAATCCTGCGACGCGGTCATCAACATCACCACGGGCGGTTCGCTCGGCATGTCGATGGATGACCGCCTGGCGGCCCCCTTGCGCGCCAAGCCCGAGCTCTGCTCGCTCAATATGGGCTCGATGAATTTCGGCATCTTCCACGCCGCGGACAAGATCACCGAGTGGAAATACGACTGGGAAAAACCCTATGTCGAAAAGACCCGCGACAACATCGTCAGCAACACCTTCGCCCAGATCGAACGCGTGATCCGCGAGCTCGGCCATGGCTGCGGCACGCGCTTCGAATGCGAATGCTACGATATCGGCCATCTCTACACTTTGGCGCATTTCCTGGATCGCAAGCTGCTGGAGCCGCCGCTTTTCGTGCAGACCATTTTCGGTGTGCTGGGCGGCATCGGTCCGCACCCCGAGGACCTCGCCCATATGCGCCGCACCGCCGATCGGCTGTTCGGCAGCGATTACCAATGGTCGATCCTGGCCGCCGGCCGCCATCAGATGACACTCGCCACCATGGGCGCCACGATGGGGGCCAATGTGCGCGTCGGCCTCGAGGACAGCGTCTATCTGGGGCCAGGGCAGCTCGCCAAGAGCAATGCCGAGCAGGTCGCCAAGATCCGCGGCATTCTGGAGGGTCTCTCGCTGGAAATCGCCACCCCCGCCGAGGCCCGCGCCATGCTGAAACTCAAGGGCGGCGACCAGGTCGCGTTCTGAGGACCGGTATTTGTGAGGAAATGTAACCGGCGGCGACGATTTTGAAGGAATTGTCGCCGACCGGCCCGACTTGCTAGGCTGGTGCCTTATCGCAGGAGCCGCCACCAGCACGCATGCGCCCCACCCGATCCCCCAAGAGCGACATGGCCTTGACCGCCGATCTGGTGGCCCTGTGCGAACGCGCCGTGCCGGATCCCGGCCCGCGTCCGGGCGTCACCCATTTCACCGAGGCGGAACTCGCCGCAACCGCCCAGCGGCTCTCGGCGGAACATGGCAGGGAGCCGGTCTGGGTCTTCGCCTATGGGTCGCTCATCTGGAATCCGGGTTTCACCTGGGATGCCTATCGACGGGCGACCGTTCATGGCTGGCATCGCTGCTTCTCGATGAAGATGGAGCGCTGGCGCGGCACGCCGGAACAACCGGGCCTGATGATGGCGCTGGAACGCGGTGGGTCCTGCGAGGGCATTGCCTACCGCCTGCCGGAACAAGATCGGCAGGCCGAGCTCATCAATCTCCTGAAGCGCGAGATCGACGGCCATGAGGACTTGCCTTACGTGCGCTGGCTCAATGTCCGCGCCGAAGGCGAGACACACAAGGCCCTGGTCTTCTGGGCTCTCCCCAAGGGCTATGATTTCCCCGAACGGCCCAGCCTGGAGACGGCCGCGCATATGCTGGCCCGGGCCTGCGGCCATGCCGGGTCGGGTGCTGCCTATCTCCACCGCACGGTCGAGAAGCTCGCCGAACACGGCATCTGCGACCGCAACCTCTGGCGGTTGCAGGAAATGGTGGCAAGGGAGATCGAGGCCTTGCGGCGGGCATAGCTTCGCATTGTCACGTCACTTGGCTTTGGCTAAGACTGGCGCGAGCCATTCGCCGGAGCACATCCATGACCGCCATCAATCCACAGCCCTTTCCCTTCGTTTCCGTGAGCGGTGCGCCCTATGAGCGGGGCGTGCAATATGGCCGGGCGGTTCCGGAACGGGTAAAGCGCAGCATCGGGCTCTATGGCGGGACGCTCGACGAATTGGGCATGGATGCCGCGCAGAAGAAGAAGCTCATCACGGCCTTTGCCGATCAGATCGCGGGCTTCGGCGCGCATTATCTCGCGGAGATGCGCGGCATCGCCGATGGCGCAAGCGTGGCCCTCGACGACATCATCCTCATCAACGCGCGCACCGAGATCGTGGCGCAGGCGCGGCGCGAGATGCGGAAGCCGGAGGCGGAAGATGATGCGGTGGATGGCTGCACCGGCGCGGTGATCCTGCCTGAACGCAGCGCCAGCGGGCGGATCATTCACGGCCAGAACTGGGATTGGCGCGCGGAATGCGCCGAGACCGCGATCGTGCTGCGCGTGGCGCGCGAGGATGGCCCGGATTTCATGACCTTCGTGGAAGCCGGCGGCCTGGCCCGCTGCGGCCTCAACGCGGCCGGCATCGCCATCACCGCCAATTACCTCGAATCCGATCGCGATTACCGCGAGACCGGAATCCCCCTGGTGCTGATCCGCCGCAAGGTGCTGGAGCAGAAACATTTCGCCATGGCCTTGCGCGCGGTGGCGGCGACGCCGAAGACCTGCTCCAACAACATGATGGTGAGCAGCTCGGAAGGCTATGCCGTCGATTTTGAATGCGCGCCGGACGAGGTCTTTCCGCTCTATCCGGCGGACGGGCTGCTGGTCCATGCCAATCATTGGGTGAGCCCGGTCGCACTCGCGAAATTGAAGGATGTCGGGTTGCTGGGCGATTCCTTCTACCGCGACAAGCGCGTCGAGCATCTGCTGGGTGCGCGCAAGCTGACGCCCGATGATCTCAAGGCGGCCTTCTTCGACGATTTTGCCACACCCTTCGCGGTCTGCCGCCCGGTCCTTCCCAATTCGGCGGGCGATCTCTCGGCCACCGTCGCCATGATCATCCTCGATTCGACCGAGGGCACGATGGACATAGCCCCCCTGCCGGCGCATTGCCGCGACTTCACCCGCTATTCGCTGCAGGCGCCGCCGCAAGCTCTCCGCCGGGCGGCGGAATAGGATGGCGAAGAAACCCGCCCCGACCGGTCCCCGGCTCCGTGTGGTGATCGAGCCCGATATCGCGATCGGGCCGGGCAAGGCCGATCTCCTCGAGGCGATCCGCGAGACCGGATCGATCTCAGCCGCCGGAAGGCGCCTCGGCATGAGCTATCGCCGCGCCTGGCTGCTGGTCGACGAGCTCAACCGGCATCTGGGTGCCCCGGTGGTCGATGCGGTGACCGGCGGATCCAAGGGCGGCGGGGCGGCGCTCACCCGGACCGGGGACGAGGTCCTCACCCGCTACCGGCGCATGGAAGAGGCCTGCCGCGCCGCCATCGCCGCCGATGTCCAGGCGCTCAAGCAATTGATCCGGCGCAATCAACGCCAGAAATAGCCCGCCAGGACCTCGGCCCAACCCCGTCGGAAACGCATAAGTCCTTGCCGGTTGGATGTTTCTTGCCGGCAAAGCAGCATGTTAATCTCAGCCCCATGACGCCTTTGCCGCTCATTCATGAACTGCCCGCAGCGGCGCTCGATCCGGAGCGCTGGGCCGCCGCCTTGCGGCCGCAGGGCGGCTTCGTCTTTCTCGATTCCGCCCTCCGGGATCCGGCGCTCGGCCGCTATTCCTTCCTGATGGCCGACCCGTTCCACTGCCTGGTGGCGGAAGGTGCGCGTGTCACCCTCGATGGCGCGGCGGTCGCGGGCGATCCCTTCGCGGCCCTGGCCGATCTGATGGCGCGCTATCCATTGCCGCGCCAGCCGGATCTGCCGGCCTTTATCGGCGGCCTCGCCGGTTCCTTCGGCTATGGCCTCCGCCATCACGTCGAGCGCCTGCCGCATCACCGCCGCGCCCAAAGCGGGCAGGACATGCCCGATCTGCTCGCCGGCGCCTATGATCTCGTCGTTGCCATCGATCATGTGGTGGGGCGAGGCTGGCTGATCTCTAGCGGCTATCCGGCCGAGGGGGCCGCGCGCGAAGAGCGCGCTCGGGCGCGGATCGATTGGGCGCGGGGCCTCTACGATGCGGCGACGCCCGAAGGCGAGCCCAGCGCCGATTGGGCGATCGCCGCCCGGCCCGATCTCGACGGCGCCCAGTACAAGGCGATGGTCCGCCGCACGATCGATTACATCGAAGCGGGCGACATCTATCAGGCCAATATCACGCAGCGATTCCGCGCGCGGCTCCATGCCGGCATGGATCGCCTGGCGCTTTACCGCGCCCTGCGCCGCCGCAATCCCGCGAGTTTCGCGGCCTTCCTGGAATTCGGCGACACCGCCATTCTTTCGTCCTCGCCCGAGCGGTTCCTGAAATTGCAGGATGGCCAGGTCGAGACACGGCCGATCAAGGGCACCCGCCCGCGCGGCCGCAATGCCGCCGAGGATGCGGCACTTGCCGCCGAATTGCTGGCCAGCGAAAAGGACCGCGCCGAAAATCTGATGATCGTCGATCTCTTGCGCAACGACATCAGCCGCGTCTGCCGCATGGGCAGCGTCAAGGTGCCGGTGCTCTGGGGATTGGAATCCTTTGCGACCGTGCATCATCTGGTCTCGGTCGTGACCGGCGAGATGCTGCCGGAGAAGAACGCCGTCGACCTGCTGCGCGCGACCTTTCCGGGGGGGTCGGTCACCGGGGCGCCCAAGATCCGCGCCATGGAGATTATCGCCGAGCTGGAGCCGACGCCCCGCGGCCCCTATTGCGGCGCCATCGGCTATCTCGGCTTTGACGGCGCGATGGACAGCAACATCGTCATCCGGACCTATTGCGTGAAGGGGAACGATCTCACCTTCCAGGTGGGTGGCGGCATCGTCGCCGACAGCGATCCGCAGGCCGAGCTGGAGGAAAGCCTCACCAAGGCGAAGGCGCTCATCGAGACTCTGGCACAAGGCATCGGCACAAAGCGCATCGGCGGGTCGGCGGCATGATCTGGCTCAACGGCCAGATATTGCCCCCGGGTGCTGCGCGCATCGATCCGCGCGACCGCGGTTTCACCCTGGGCGACGGCGTGTTCGAAACCATGGCCGCCAGAGACGGTCACCCGATCCGCCTCGGCGATCATCTGGAACGCCTGGGGCGGGCGGCGAAGCTGCTCGATATCCCGCTGCCGGTCGAAGCGAGCGAGCTCCCCGCGGCAATCGCGGCGGTTCTTGCCGCCAACGATCTCACGACCGGCATGGCGGCCTTGCGCCTCACCTTGTCGCGCGGGGTCGGCTCGCGCGGTCTCCTGATGCCGCTCGATCCCAAGCCCACTTTGGTCATCATCGCCGCGGCGCATCCGCCGGTGCCGGATCACCTGGATGCCGCCATCGTCGCCGTGCGGCGCAATGAGGGCTCGCCCCTCTCGCGCATCAAATCGCTCAATTATCTCGACAACGTCCTCGCCCAGCAGGAAGCCCAGGCGCGCGGCGCCGATGAAGGCCTGATGCTCAACAATGCCGGCCATCTCGCCGGTTTCGCGCGCGGCAATCTGTTTCTCCTGAAGGGGCGCCATCTGCTGACGCCGCCTTTGGTGGACGGGGTGCTGGACGGCATCGTCCGCCATGTATTCCTGGTCCGGGCGGGAGAGATCGGCCTCGATCCCGGCGAGGCCTCGCTGCAGCGCGCCGATCTCGAGACCGCCGATGCCGTCTTCATCACCAATTCGCTGCTGGGCTGCGTCGCGATCCGGCGCCTGGACGGACACGATCTGGCCCAGGCTCCGGAAACCGTTGCCGGCCTCCTTTCTCTCCTGAAATCATAGGTTTAGCTCGGGATTTGGTCGATCAAGATCGATCGATTGATCGATTGTGTCGATCAATCATATCGGAACAACCCGTTTGAGCTTTCCGGCACTCTCAGCCATATTTGCAGTTAAGAATTATTCGCAATCACAGGAGATTGCCATGCTGAGAGACATCGCCAAGACCCTGAGCTTCGCCAGCCTGCATTTCGGCGTCGGCTTCGGTGTCACCTATGCCCTGACCGGCTCTCTCTCGATCGCGACCGGCGTCGCGCTGATCGAGCCGGCGGTGAACACGGTGGTCTTCTTCTTCCATGAGCGGATCTGGGCCAAATTCCCGGCCAAGGTCAGCGTCCATGGCGGCCATGGCTATCGGCATGGCGTGGACCAGCCACAACGTCTGCCGCTGATCGAGGACAGCCACACGCATATGGGCCACGATCATTTCGGCCTCCTGCGGCGCTTCGCCCAGCAGGGATAGAACGAGCCGGGCGACGGGTTGCATTCCGCCGCCCCTCGCCGCAGCATGCCGCCCGCAAAGGATGGGGCGGTTTCAAGATGAGTGATGTGATCGCGGCATTGTCGGCGGCTCTGGGTAGCCACAATGTTCTGACCGGTGCCGATATCGGTGCCAAATACAAAAGCGATATGAGCGGAAGCGGCGAGAGCTTACCCCGGGCTCTCATCCGCCCGCGTTCGGTGGCGGAGGTTTCGACCGCCCTGCGGCTTTGCCATGAACACGGCACCGCGGTGGTGCCGCAAGGCGGCCTCACCGGCCTTGCCGGCGGGGCCAATCCGCGCGGCGAGGATATAGCACTCTCCTTGGAGCTCTTGAGCGGAATCGAGGAAATCGATGTCCAGGCCGGCACCCTCACGGCATTTGCCGGCACGCCGCTGGCGCGCGCACAGGATGCCGCGGCGGCAGCGGGCTTTCTGCTGCCCCTTGATCTGGGGAGCCGCGGCTCGGCGCAAATCGGCGGCAATGTCGCCACCAATGCCGGCGGCAACCGCGTCATCCGTTACGGCATGGCGCGCGCCCTCGTGTTGGGATTGGAAGTCGTGCTGGCTGACGGCACAATCCTCACCCATCTCAACAAGATGCTGAAGAACAATGCGGGCTTCGATCTCAAGCAGCTTTTCATCGGCAGTGAGGGGACACTCGGCATCATCACCCGCGTGGTCTTCCGCCTGAAGCCTTTGCCGCGTTCGACCGCGACCGCCTTTTGCGCCGCGCCCGATTTCAAATCCGTGCTGAATCTGTTGGGCCGGGCGGAAGGCGAATTGGGCGGCCCGTCCGCCTTCGAAGTGATGTGGCCGGATTTCTATCGCTTCGTCACCGCCCATCCGGCGACCAAGGCGCAACCCTTGCCGCAAGATCACGGCTTTTACGTGCTGATCGAGCATCAGGGGAATGATGCCGAAGCCGACCCGGCGCGGTTCGAGGCGTTTCTGGGCGCAGCATTGGAAGACGACATCATTGCCGATGCCGTCATCGCGCAGAATGAGAAGGACGCGCAGAGCTTCTGGCGCGTGCGCGAAGGCCTGGCGCTGGATACCCTGCCGCATCTCGTCAATTTCGACGTATCACTGCCCATCGGCAGCATCGACGATTTCGCGCGCGATTGCCGGCAGCGCCTCGCCGTGCGCTGGCCGCTGGAGGGGGAGAACCACGCCGCCTTCTTCGGCCATATCGGCGACAGCAATCTCCACATCTGCGTCTCGGTCGCCTACGGACCGGGCGAGGGCATGCACGATGTCGACGAGATCGTCTATGCGACCGTGCGCGATTTCAACGGCTCGGTCTCGGCCGAGCATGGCATCGGCACCTTGAAGCGGGATTATCTCGGCCATTCCCGCTCGGCGGCCGAGATCGAGGTGATGCGGCGGTTGAAGGCAGCACTCGATCCCAAGGGCATCCTCAATCCGGGGAAAGTGATCTGAGCCCAATCCGGTCCTTCCCTGAGGAGAGACCGGGTTGGACCGGATGGATCGCTATCCCTGGTTCCAGTCGTCGTAATGGATTTCGACCAGACTGTTGAGCTGCGCCACGCTGCTCACATTGGCGAGTTGCTCGTTGCCGACGAAATCGACCGAGCCGCCGCCGGCGAAGTTGAGTTGCAGCCAGCCATTGGCGGTATGGCTGATGGTGACCCCCGGATCGCCAGCCTCGCCGATGCCCTGGAAGTCGAGGATGTCGTCGGCGATGTCGAAATCCTTGACGTGATCGTGGCCGTTATTGCCGAACACGTCGAAGAAGAAGATGTCGGCGGTGGTGAGCGCGGTGCCGTCACCATAGAGCGAGTCGTCGCCGGCCCCGCCGAACACCCAATCCGTGCCGGTGCCACCGCGTATTTCATCATTGCCGGTGCCGCCATCGAGATAATCGTCGGCCGCGTCGCCATTGATCATGTCGTTGCCGCCGCCGCCCCAGATGAAATCGTTGGCTCCGCCGCCGAACAGATAGTCGCGGTCGTCGCCGCCATCCAGGCTGTCCTCGCTGGTGCCGCCATAAAGGATGTCGCTGCCTTCGCCGCCTTCCATCAGCGCGCCGCCGCCCTCGGCATGGAGGGTGTCGTCGCCATTTTCGCCCTTCAGCGTGTCATAGCCCTCGCCACCATGGATATAGTCGTTGCCGGTGCCCCCGGTGATGAGATCGGCCCCACCATCGCCGTGAAGGTCGTCATTGCCGGACCCTCCGGTGATTACGTCGTTCTCGGTACCGCCATGGATTTCGTCGGCGCCACTGCCGCCGTTCAAATGGTCGATGCCGCCATCGCCCCACAATTTGTCATTGCCGGATCCGCCGGCAAGTTCGTCATTGCCGTTGCCGCCGTCGAGGACGTCGTTGCCAATACCGCCGTCCAGCGTATCATTGCCGTTATAGCCATTGAGCGTATCGTCGCCCGACATGCCGAACAGTTCGTCATCGCCACCGAATCCGACCAACTGGTCGTTGCCGTCATAGCCGTAGAAGATGTTGTCTTCGTCGTCGCCGACGATGGTGTCGGCAAAGGCCGAACCGTTGATCTGCTCGATGCCGGAGAGCTGGTCGCCATAGCTGTCGGCCGGGATGTCGTTGTCGATGCCGGTATCGCCGCTATTGCCGTTGCCAAGATCGATATAGATGCCGTCGGGGGAATCGATGTAGCTGGCGACGTCATAGCCGGCACCGCCGACCAATTGATCCGCGCCGGCTCCGCCCACCAGCCAGTCATTGCCATAGCCGCCGATGAGCACGTCATTGCCGGCACCACCGAGGATCTTGTCGTCGACATTGGACCCGATCAACGTGTCGGCGCCCGTTGTGCCGTTGCTCGTCGCGGCGAAGGTCCGATAATAGCCCATCTTCAGCAAATCGAGATCGTAGCTGTAGGTGCCCGGGTTCTGGCCGATCGGCCCCACGGGCGGTTTGTTCACAAGCATGGCAACCTCCTCAAGACTGGGTTGACGGAAAGCGGGGCAGACGAAATGCCTGCCTTGAGGAGAGGTCGCGCGGGGTGCGGGAATCGACGGTTGCCATGGACCGGAATGTGACGCGGCGCACAGATGCGGCGCGTGCCGCAAACTATCGCGGCCGATCGCATACGTCCGTGTAGTTTTTCTTTAGAGCGCGCCGCGCGCCAAGGCCATGCTGAACCGCGGCAGCAGGCGACCGCGATAGCCGGTGGCCGTGTCGCCGACATGCCGGGCGCCCATGGCGGCGTAGAAGCCGGCGGCCTGCGGGTCGGAATCGATCAGCAATTCCTCGGTGCCCAAATCGCGTGCCAGATCGCAGGCCTTGTCGAACAGCGCGCGGCCGAAGCCCCGGCCCATTTGTTCCGGCGCCACGAAGAGCAGGGTGAGGTCGGCGCGGGCTCTATCCAGCCGGTCGACCTGCACGACACCGCCGGGTGCGCCGCCCGGATCCAGCGCCACCCAGACGCGACCCAGGGCGATGGCTTCGCCTGAAACGCGGATATGGTCGCGCACATTTTCCATGAAGACGGTATCATAGCCCCAATGCGCCTTCGCTCGAAAGCAGATGTCATCGAGCATTGCGCGCTCATCTTCGCGCGCGGGGCGCAATAAGATCCCCACCGGCGCTCAGACCATTTCCAGCGGCCGCGCTTTTTTGGGCGGCGGGAAGGCGGCGTCGATCTCGGTCAGATCCTGTGGGGAGAGGACGATATCCGCGGCGGCGGCGTTTTCCTTGAGGCGATCGATATTGCGGCTCTTCGGCACGGCGAAGACATGGGGGTGGCGGATGACCCAGGCGAGCAGCACCTGCGCCGCTGTTGCCTGGTGGCGCCGGGCAATGGGTTCAAGCGCCGTCAGCGTGCGGGCATCGCCTTGCGCCAGCGGGCAATAGGACATGATCGGGATGCCGAGCCTGGCCTGCTGCGGCAGCAGGTCGAATTCGATGCCGCGCGCGGTGACGTTATAGAGCACCTGATTGGTCTGGGTTGTTTCCGCGCCGGGCAGGGCCAGCCATTCCGTCAAATCGGCGGGGTCGAAATTGCTTACCCCGAAACTCCTGATCTTGCCCTGGCGCTGCAGATCTAGAAAGGCATCGAGGGTCTCGGCCAAGGGATGGCCGCCCCGCCAATGCAGGAGATAGAGATCGACATGATCGGTCCCGAGGCGTTTGAGGCTCTGCTCGCAGGCCTGGATCGTGCCCTTGCGGCTGGCGTTCTGGGGCAGCACCTTGGTCACCAGATAGACCTCCTCCCGCCGGCCGGCGATGGCCTCGCCCGTCACTTCCTCGGCGCCGCCATTGCCGTACATTTCGGCGGTATCGATGAGGGTGAGGCCGAGATCGAGCCCGGCGCGCAGGGCCTTGGCCTCGGCCGCCCGTTCGGCCCCCCGTTCCCCCATGCGCCAGGTGCCTTGGCCAATGACCGGAATCCGGCTGCCATCCGGCAGGGCTAATCGTCGCATCGTTAAATCCTCGTGTTTCTGATGATTGGCTTCAGTCTAGCGCGGCGCGGCCGGGGCGGCTATCATCGCCGCCATGGCAAACATCCTTCTCATCCTTCTTATCATCTTCATGGTGCTCGCTTTGGGCTCGCTCCTGGTCGGCGTTTTCGCCATGGGCAAGGGCGGCGAGTTCAACAAGAAGAACAGCAACAAGCTGATGCGCTACCGCATCCTGTTCCAGGGCCTGGCGGTCGCCTGCTTCGTGCTCTATCTGCTGGCGCGCTGAGTTTTCATATGGTGCAGCTTACCCGCATCTATACCAAGGGCGGTGACAAGGGCTCGACCTCGCTCGGCTCGGGCAAGCGCGTCAAGAAGCACGATTTGCGCGTGGCCGCCTATGGCACGGTGGACGAGGCCAATGCGGTGATCGGTGTCGCGCGCCTCCATACCGATGGCGAGATCGACGCCATGCTGAACCGGATCCAGAACGATCTCTTCGATCTCGGCGCCGATCTCTGCCAGCCGGAAGATCCCGCCGATTACCCGGCGCTGCGCATTGTCGAGGCGCAGGTCGAAAGGCTGGAGCAGGAGATCGACCGCCTCAATGCCGAATTGCAGCCCCTGAAAAGCTTCGTCCTCTCCGGCGGCTCGCCCGCCGCGGCCTATCTCCATCTCGCCCGCACCGTGGCGCGCCGCGGCGAGCGCGACATGACGGCGCTGATGGAGGTGGAGGCGATCAATCCGGCGGCCCTCCGGTATATCAACCGCCTCTCCGATCTCCTTTTCGTCATGGCCCGCCATGTGAACGGCAAGGGCAAGGACGACGTGCTCTGGGTTCCGGGGAAGAATAGGTAGTTTTTCAGCGATCTCGGTGCATTGATGCGCCTGCGAAGACGGCCCTCCGGACCGGCTGCCAATGCCCAAATTTCCAGCATGGCTTGCCTAGCGAAGCTGCAATTTGTCGCCGGCCCACAGTCCGCCATAGGGTTAATCCGGCTGGTCGAAAGTCCACGAAGTCATTGAAATTTCGCCCATAAGCGCTTGTCTGACGTTCCTGGGCCAGAACCCTCGCGGCGTTGACACAAAGATGCCATGCCCCTATTTTGCGCGTGCGAAATTTACTGCCTCGATGCCAGGTCGCGCTCCAGGGCAGGGGGTGTCGCGCCAGGCGCCGGTGATCGTCCAGTAGACGGGACCGATTCAACCAATCTGGCATCGGCCGTTGCAACCTTATGTCTCATCCGGGTTTATCAAGATGAAAGTCCTCGTCGCTGTTAAGCGGGTGATCGATGCCAACGTGAAAGTGCGCGTCAAAGCGGACGGCACGGGCGTCGAGACCCAGAACGTGAAGATGTCCATGAATCCCTTCTGCGAGATCGCGACCGAGGAGGCCGTGCGCCTCAAGGAAGCGGGCAAGGTGACCGAGATCGTCGCCGTCTCGCTGGGTAACGCGCAATGCGCCGAGACGATCCGCACGGCGCTCGCCATGGGCGCCGATCGCGGCATCCATGTGCAGACCGATGTCGAATTGCAGCCTTTGGCCGTCGCCAAGCTGCTGAAGGCGGTGGTCGAGAAGGAACAGCCGGGCCTGGTCATCCTGGGCAAGCAGGCGATCGACGACGACGCGAACCAGACGGGCCAGATGCTCTCCGCGCTCTTGGGCTGGCCGCAGGCGACCTATGCCTCGAAGCTGGTCTTGAACGACAACAATACCGCCAATGTGACGCGCGAAGTGGATGGCGGCCTCGAGACGATCGAGGTGAAGACGCCCTTCATCATGACGACCGATCTGCGTCTCAATGAACCGCGCTATGCCTCGCTCCCCAACATCATGAAGGCGAAGAAGAAGCCGATTGATGCGCTGACCCCGGAGCAATTGGGTGTCGACCCCACCCCGCGCCTGAAGACCCTGAAGGTGACCGAGCCGCCGAAGCGTTCGGCCGGCATCAAGGTCGCCAGCGTCGCCGAACTGGTCGACAAGCTGAAGAACGAAGCAAAAGTCATCTGAGGGTCATCCATCATGAGCATTCTCGTCCTCGCCGAGCATGACAATTCGTCGCTGAAATCCGCGACCCTGCATGCCGTCACCGCCGCCCAGAAGATCGGCGGCGATATTCACATTCTCGTTGCCGGTGCCGGCGCCCAGGGTGCCGCCGACGCGGCCGCCAAAGTGGCCGGTGTCGCCAAGGTGCTGCTGGCCGACGATGCGGCCTATGCCCATGCGCTCGCCGAAAACGTGGCGAAGCTGATCGTGAGCCTCGCGCCGAATTACAGCCACATCCTCGCGGCCGCGACCGTCAACGGCAAGAACATCCTGCCGCGCGCCTCGGCTCTCCTCGACGTGCAGCAGATTTCGGAAATCTCGGCCGTCGACAGCGCGGATACCTTCACGCGTCCGACCTATGCCGGCAACGCGCTCACCACGGTCCAGTCCGCGGACAAGATCAAGGTGATCACGGTGCGTGCGACGGCCTTCGACGCCGCTGCCGCCGAAGGCGGCTCGGCTGCGGTTGAGAAGGTGGCGGGCGCCGGCGATGCGGGGCTTTCCAAATTCCTCGGCCAGGAAGTGCAGAAGACCGAACGTCCCGAACTCACCTCGGCGCGCATCGTCGTCTCCGGTGGCCGCGGCATGCAATCGGGCGACAATTTCAAGATGCTCGAGGAAGTGGCCGACAAATTGGGCGCCGCCGTCGGTGCCAGTCGCGCCGCGGTCGATGCGGGCTTCGTGCCCAACGATTACCAGGTCGGCCAGACCGGCAAGATCGTCGCCCCCGACCTCTATGTCGCGGTCGGCATCTCGGGTGCCATCCAGCACTTGGCCGGCATGAAGGACAGCAAGGTCATCGTCGCCATCAACAAGGACGAGGACGCGCCGATCTTCCAGGTGGCCGATTACGGCCTGGTCGCCGATCTCTTCCAGGCGGTCCCGGAACTCGCCAAGGAACTCAACAAGTAAGTCAGTGAGCGGGGCGGCGGCGTGCTAAGCGCGCCGCCGCAACCTGGTTCCAACCAGCAAAGAGGTACCAACGTGACGATCGAAAAGGTGGGCATTATCGGGGCGGGGCAGATGGGCAACGGCATCGCCCATGTGAGCGCTCTGGCCAAGCTCGACGTCAAGATGGTCGACACCAATCCGGCGCAGCTTAACAAGGCGCTGGAGACCATCCGCGGCAACATGAACCGCCAGGTGAAGCGCGGCATGTTCTCCCAAGCGGAGGAAGACGCGGCGATCAACCGCATCAAGGTGTCGCAGAACCTCGCCGATCTCAAGGATTGCGATATCGTCATCGAGGCCGCGACCGAAAAGGAAGAGGTCAAGAAGGAGATCATGCGCGCGGTCAGCCCGCTCCTGAAGCCGGAAGCGCTGATCGCCAGCAACACCTCCTCGATCTCGATCACGCGCCTCGCTGCTGCCACTGACCGGCCGCAGAAATTCATCGGCATGCATTTCATGAACCCCGTGCCGCTGATGAAGCTGGTCGAGCTCATCCGGGGTCTCGCCACCGATGACGACACCTTCAACCAGGTTCGCGAACTGGCCGAGAAGCTCGGCAAGACCACCGCGACCTCGGAAGATTTCCCGGCCTTCATCGTCAACCGCATCCTGCTGCCGATGATCAACGAGGCGGTCTATACGCTTTATGAAGGTGTCGGCAATGTGGAAGCCATCGACACCGCGATGCGGCTTGGCGCCAACCACCCGATGGGTCCGCTGGAGCTTGCCGATTTCATCGGCCTCGACGTCTGTCTTGCCGTCATGCAGGTGCTCTATGAGGGCCTTGCCGACAGCAAGTACCGTCCGTGTCCGCTGCTGGTGAAATATGTCGAGGCCGGCTGGTACGGCAAGAAGGCCGGCCGCGGCTTCTACGATTACAGCGGCGAGACGCCGATCCCGACGCGCTGACCGTGTCTCCCGCCCCGTCGGGCCTGAGCGGGCAGAGGGCGGCGGGAGCGCGCCCTCTCTTTCTTTTCCTGCTGCTGTCGGCCGCGATCTGGCTGATCTGCCTTTATCGGCAGCAACTGGTCATCCTCAACGAAGACGTGATCTGGCTGATCGTGGCGGCCGGGCGCCTGCTGGACGGGGCACGCCTCGGTGCCGATATCGTCGAAGTGAATACGCCGATCGCCGTCCTCCTTTATCTGCCTGCGGCCCTGCTGATGCGCTGGCTCCATCTGCCGATGGCGCCGGCACATCATCTCGCGACCTCGCTGATGATATTGGCGTCTCTCGGCCTCACCGCGGCGATCCTGCGTCCGGTCTGGCTGGGAAACGGCATGCGACCCTGGCTGTGGCCGGTACTGCAGGCGGTCTTTCTCGCTTTCTCTTTGCAGGCCTATCATTTCGGGCAGCGCGACAGCCTGGTCTTCATGTTCCTGCTGCCGCTCATCGCCTATCTCGCGGTGCTGCTGACCGGCGGTGAGTGCCGGCTTTCCCTGCGGATGGCGATCGGTATCGCCGCCGCCCTCGCCATCGCGATCAAGCCGCATTACCTGCCGGTTGCGATATCGATCTACGGGCTCCGGATCTGGCGTTTCGGCTTTCAAAGCCTGTTGAAATCGGTCGATCTCCGCGCGGCTGTTCTGGCTGGCCTGGCCCTTCTCGCGATCAGCTTCGCGATCTTTCCCGATTGGCTGGAAATGGTGCGCTTCACCATTCGCTTCTATCTGCCGATCTCGCACGATACCGGCTTTCTCTTCGGCGATTTCTTCCGACAGCGCATGCCGGCGATCGCCATCGCGGCCATCGGTGCCTTGCTCTGGTGGCGCCTGCCGAAAACAGCGCCCTTGCGCCCGCTCATCACCGCGCTGCTGGTAACGGAACCGGCCTTCCTGCTGGCCTATTTCCTGCAGGCGCGCGGCTATGCCTATCACCTCATTCCCTTCGAGATGGCGAGCGGACTCGCCGGGTTTCTCGCAATCCTCTCGCTCCTCGCGCAACCTTTCGGCCGCGCAAGAATGGCACTCGGCGTCTCGGCTTTGCTGGCGGCCTTTGCCGTCTTCGCCACCGCGGCGCTGCAGACCTACAATCTGCAGCCGGAACGGATGGCGGAGGATCGGGTGGTCGCGGCGGTGCATCGTTATGACCGCGGCAATGGCATGGCCCTGCTGGATATTCGCGGGCCGCCTGCGATCTTTGCCATTCCCATCTTCGGCACCAAGATGGCGGCGCGCGGGCAGAGCCTCTGGGCGATCCAGAGTATCGAGCGCGTCGCGGCGCCGGACCGCGACGCCTTTTTGCAGAGCGTGATCGCCGATTTCCGGCGCTTCCAGCCGGATGTGGTGGTGGTCAACCGGACGGCCTTGCTGCCCGATGGCCGCAACATGGCGGATCGCCTCAATGACGAACCAGCTTTCGCCGAGATCTGGAGCAACTACCGCCTGGTCGAGGAAACGCGCTCCAACCACACGGACTTTGCCATCTATGCGCGGGAGTGACGGCGCCGGCGCCTAGCCTGCGGGCGTCGCCGCCGCGAGATAGGGCTTCAGCTTTTCCTTCACTGCCTCGCCGTTCCAATCGGTGGGGCCGATGAATTTCTCCACCACCTGGCCCTCGCGATCCAGGATGAAGGTGGTGGGCAGGACCGAGCCTTCGAGTTCCTGGAAGAGGTCGCTCAACCGGTCGGTATAGAGGGTGAGGTGCTTCACCCCGGTCCGGCGGAAGAAGGGGGCGGCCTTTTTGATCCCCTCGCGGTCGAGGGAGACGGCGATCACCTTGAGGCCATCCGGGCCGAGGCTTTCCTGGAGGGCATCCAGGGTCGGCATTTCGGCGATGCAGGGGGCGCACCAACTGGCCCAGAAATTCAAGACCACGACCTGGCCCCTGAAAGCGGTCAGGTCGAGCTTGGCTCCCATCTGGTCCTCGAAGCCTTCTTTGGGCGTTGGCAGGGGTGGATCGATCGGGCTAAAGTCGCCCACCTGTTCCGCGCGGGCGAAATCGGCCGTGACCGGGGCCAGAAAGACCGCCAGAAACAGCCCGAAAACCGCCATTCTTCTTGAGAACATGAGTACCAAATCAACCTCGAACCAGCCGGATGCCGCGAATGCGATGTGGGGCGGGCGCTTTGCCGCCGGCCCCGCCGCGATCATGCAGGAGATTAATGCCTCCATCGGCGTCGACAAGCGACTTTATGCCGAGGACATCCAGGGTTCGCTGGCCCATGCCGCCATGCTGGTGAAGCAGGGGATCATTTCCGAGACGGACGGGGCGGCGATCGCCAAGGGTCTCCAGCAGGTGAAAGCCGAGATCGAGGCGGGGAAATTCGAGTTCAAGGTGGCACTCGAAGACATCCACATGAATGTCGAGCAGCGCCTCCGCGAACTGATCGGCGAGCCGGCGGGCAGGCTCCATACCGCGCGCTCGCGCAATGATCAGATCGCGACCGATTTTAAACTCTGGGTGCGCCGCGCGGCCGACGAAGTTGCCGCCGAGACGAAAAATCTGGTGGCAGCACTTATCGACCGGGCCGAGGCCGAGGCGGCGACGGTGATGCCGGGCTATACCCATCTGCAGCCGGCCCAGCCGGTCACCTTCGGTCATCATCTCCTTGCTTATGTCGAAATGCTGGGGCGCGATCTGGGGCGTCTTTCCGATGCACGGAAGCGCCTCAATGAATCGCCTTTGGGGGCGGCAGCACTCGCCGGCACGACCTTTCCCATCGACCGGCAGATGACGGCCAGGGCATTGGGCTTCGACCGGCCCAGCGCCAATTCGCTGGATGCCGTCTCGGACCGCGATTTCGCGCTCGAATATCTGGGCGCACTCTCGATCCTCGCCGTGCATCTCTCGCGCCTTGCCGAAGAGATCGTGATCTGGATGAGCGAGGGCTTCCGCTTTATCAAATTGTCGGATGCCTTCACCACCGGCTCCTCGATCATGCCGCAGAAGAAAAATCCGGATGCCGCCGAATTGGTGCGCGCGAAAGCCGGCGAAGTCATCGGCATGATGGTGCAGCTTCTCATCATCCTGAAAGGCCTGCCGCTCACCTATGGCAAGGACATGCAGGACGACAAGGCGCCGACTTTCGCCGCCACCGATACCGTGCTGCTGTCGCTGGCAGCCATGACCGGCATGGTGCGCGATTTGACACCCAACCGGGCGCGCATGCGCGATGCCTGCGAGCGCGGATTCCTCACCGCCACCGATCTTGCCGATTGGCTGGTCCGGGAACTCGGCATGCCGTTCCGCGACGCCCATCACGTGACCGGATCGCTGGTGAAGCGCGCCGAGGATCAAGGCAAGGGCCTTGCCGATCTCAGCCTTGGCGAGATGCAGGAAATCGAGCCCAGGATCAGCGAGGCGGTCTATCCCGTTCTTTCGATCGAGAATTCCGTGGCCGGCCGCAAATCCGAGGGCGGCACCGCGCCGGACAATGTGCGTGCCGCCGCACTTGCTGCCCGCAATCGTTTTCTGGGAGAGAGATTTCTATGAACCGATCGCCGATTGCCGTTCTGACGATCGTTGCCGTTTTGGCGCTGGCCCTAAGTGTCAGCGCCTGTGGCCGCAAGGGTGATCCCGTTTTGCCGAAAGAACAGCGCAACACCTTCCCCGACCAATACCCGAAATCGACCCAACCGCAGGGCGGTGTCTTCAGCGGTACCTAAGGCAGCAGCACCATCACATGAGCCAGTTCCATTACCAAGACGGCGTGCTCCACGCCGAATCCGTGAAGCTTGCCGACATCGCCGCGGCGGTGGGGACGCCGTTCTATTGCTATTCGACGGCGAAGCTCACGCAGAATTTCCAGAACTTCTCGGATGCCCTGGGCGGGCTCAACGCCAAGCTCTATTACTCGCTGAAAGCCAATTCCAACCAGGCCGTGATCAAGACCCTGGCCGGTCTCGGTGCCGGCGCCGATGTGGTGTCGGTGGGCGAGATGTACCGCGCCTTGAAGGCCGGCATCGCCGCCAAGGACATCGTCTTTGCCGGCGTCGGCAAGACGCGCGAGGAGATGGCCGAGGCCTTGAAGGCCGGGATCTATCAGTTCAACGTCGAATCCGTCGGTGAATTGCGTGCCCTCAACGAGGTGGCGCTGTCGCTGGGCCAGAAGGCGCCGGTCGCCTTGCGCATCAACCCGGATGTCGATGCGAAGACCCATGCCAAGATTGCTACCGGCAAGGCCGAGAACAAATTCGGCATCGATATCGATCATGCACCGGCGATCTATGCCGAGGCCGCCGGGCTGCCGGGCATCGCAGTCAAGGGCCTTGCCTGCCATATCGGATCGCAACTGACCAACATCGCACCCTTCCGCCACGCCTTCCAGAAAATGGCGGAATTGGTGAAGGCCCTGCGCGGTGAGGGCCACAATGTCGAGCGGGTGGATCTCGGCGGCGGGGTCGGCATCACCTATCGCGACGAGCAGATCATCAGCTTTGCCGATTACACGACTGCCGTCGCCGAGACGGTCGGCAATCTGGGCCTGAAGCTGGAAGCCGAGCCTGGCCGCAGCATCGTCGGCAATTCCGGCATCCTGGTGGCGCGCGTCATCAACGTCAAAGAGGGTGTGAGCCGCAAATTCGTGATCGTCGACGCGGCGATGAACGATCTCATCCGGCCGACCCTTTACGACGCCTATCACCAGATCCTGCCCGTGCGGCAGCCGGCCGACGATGCCGCCGTGACCCGGGTCGATGTGGTGGGGCCGATCTGCGAAACCGGCGATCAATTCGCCGAGCAAAGGCCACTGCCGCCGCTGGCGGTGGGCGACCTCATCGCCTTCGGCGAGGCGGGAGCTTACGGGGCGGTCATGTCCTCGACCTACAACACCCGCCCGCTGGTGCCCGAGGTGCTGGTAAAAGGCGATAAGTTTGAGGTGGTTAGGCCGCGCCAAACTTATGACGCAATCATCGGTCAAGACATTCTGCCAAGCTGGCTGTAGCATCGGAACCGGGCGCCCGATCCGCGGTTCGGATGGGTGCCGGCCCCACATGCAGCGGGAGGTCCGATGGCTGATATCCCCGGCGGCGACGCGCGGCAAACGGTGACAAGACAGGCTCCCGAGGCCCCCAATCCTCATCTCCCGCTCCGGGTCTCGGTGATGATCGATCTCGCCTGGGCGGTCCTGCTGCTGGAGCGGGTCGCGGCGGCGCTGGTGCCGGCGGCGGTCGTGCTGGCCTTGTTTTTCGCCATTGCCTGGTTGGGATTGCCGCGGGAATTGCCGGTCTGGGCGCATGTGCTGTTGCTGGCGGTCTTCGCTGGCGGTTTGCTCTATGCCCTCTATCGCGGCGGGCGTGGTTTTCGCTGGCCCGACCGCAAGAATGCCCTGCGACGGCTGGAGCTGGACAGCAAGCTCGATCACCGGCCCCTCACCCATATCGACGACGCGCCGGTGGGCGATCTGGCCGATCCGGCGACGCGCAGCCTGTGGCAACGGCATCGCCAGCGCCTGCTCGCCGCCATCGGCCGGCTGGATCTTAAGGGCCCCGATACCGGTTTTGCCAAACGCGATCCTTTCGCTTTGCGCCATGCGGCGTTGCTCCTGGCGCTGGTTGGTCTTTTTATCGCGGGCGGTTCCTGGCAGCGGCGTCTCGATCTGGCCCTGGTGCCGAATTTTTCCGGCATCGAAGCCGGCGAGCAGATCACCATCGAAGCCTGGATCACGCCGCCCGATTACACCGGCCTGCCGCCGATCAGTCTCAGTTACGATCCCGCCGGGGCCGAGGCCAACAAGGCGGCGCCGCTCGACGTGCCGGTGGGCTCGCGCCTGCTCATGCAGGCCCAGGGCTTGCCGACCGATGGCCTGACCGGCCCAGCCACCTTGCTGGCCAATGATGAATCGGCGGATTTCGATGTGCTCGACGCCGTCACCCAGCGCGCCGAGCGGGTGCTGCAAAAGGGCGAGGTGATCGGTGTGAAATCCGGCCTCGGCACAATCGCCGAATGGCCCGTGCGGCTGGTCCCGGATCTTGCCCCACGGCCGGGTTTTGCCGGCGACCCCACGGTGACGGATCGCGGTGTGTTGCGCCTCGGCTATGAGGTCAGGGACGATTACGGCGTGAACGATCTCCGGTTGGTGGTCGGCCGCGGCAGTGACAGTCTGGAACTGAAATTGCCGCTGGGGAAAGCGGGCGAGGCCGAAGGCGGCGGACGTGTCGCGCGCGGTGCCGCCTATCAGGATCTGACCGCGCATCCCTGGGCCGGTCTCGATGTCGAATTGCGCCTGGTGGCGCGCGACGCCCTGGGGCAGATCGGCGCCTCGGCACCGCTGGCGCTGACGTTGCCCGAGCGCAAATTCTTCCACCCCGTCGCCCGCGCCATCGCCGAAGGCCGGAAGCGCCTGGCGGAGGATTGGCAGGGGCATCAGGACGTGGCGCGGGAATTGATGATCCTCAAAGCCCAGCCCGAAACCTATGAAGGCAACATCGCGGCCTATCTCGGCATGGATATGGCGGCGCGGCGCCTCGCCCATCAGCCCTTCGCCCCCTCGCAATTGCCGCCGATCCTGCAATTGATGTGGGACACCGCCCTCGATATCGAAGACGGCGGCACCTCGATCGCCCTCCAGGAATTCCGGCGCCTGCAGCAGGAATTGATGGAGGCGCTGGAACGGGGTGCTTCGGATGAAGAGATCGAGCGGCTGATGAACCAGCTGCAGGAAGCGATGAACCGCTACATGCAGGACATGATGCAGCAATTGCAGCGCGCCATGGAGAACGGCGTGCCCTTGCAGCGCATGTCACCCAACGGCCTGCAATTGTCGCAGCGCGATCTCAATCAGATGCTGCAGGATGCGCGCCGCATGGCGCAATCCGGTGCCAAGGATTCGGCGCGTGAAATGCTGGAACAATTGCAGCGGTTGATGGAGAACCTGCAGGCCGGCGTGCCGCAGATGATGAGCCCCGAAGGCCAGCAGGGGCAGCAGCTGGCCAACGAGCTTGCCCGCATGATGCAGCGTCAGCAGGAATTGCTGCAGCAGAGCTTCGATGCCCAGCGCGGCCAGCAGCCCGGCGGACAGGACGGCATGGGCGAGGGCGAGATGGACGGCATGCCCGGCGAGGGCCGCGGCACCGGCCAGGGCGCCATGGGCCAGGAACAGCTGCGCCGCGATCTGGGTGAATTGATGCGCCAGATGGGCCAGGCCTTCGGCGATCTGCCGCAGGGTCTGGGGGCCGCCGAGCAAGCGATGCGCGACGCCGTGGAGGCGCTCAACCAGCCGGATTTCAACGGCGCCGCGAATGCCCAGAACGAGGCGCTCAATCAATTGCAGCAGGGCCTGCAATCGGCCCAGCAGATGATGCAGCGCCAGATGGGAGCGGCACCCGGTCCGGGCCGGCGCGATCAGATGGATCCTCTCGGCCGGCCGGCCAAGACCGAGGATGAAACCGCAGGCGGCAATACCAGCGATACGTTCGGGGTCAAGGTGCCGGAAGCCGGTGCCCTGGAACGCGCGCGCCAGATCTTCGAGGAATTGCGCGAACGCCGCAACGATCCGTCACGGCCCAAACAGGAACGCGATTATCTCGATCGGCTGCTGAAGCAGTTTTAAGACGCTTCAGAATCGTCGGAAGCGTATCCACGCCCTTCTTGTCATGGCCCGCTTTAGGCGGGCCATCCACGAGTTTTTTTGTTAGCGGCTGGAAAAAGCAACTCATGGATCCCCCGCCTAAAGCGGGGGATGACAGAGTGAGAGGCCCAAGGCCTCAGTTTTAGTACGAAATGTTCCAGGAAAATTAGGAGCCTGTCGGGTGGCGGTTAGGCCGCGGGCTTCTGGCCGTCGAGGGCGCTGTCGACCGCGCTGCAGATCTGCTTGAGGCTGAAGGGCTTGGTGATCACGTCGGCCACGGCAACGCCGCCGCCGTCCTGCGAGACCCGGTCGCGCGCCGCGGCAAAGCCGGTCATCATGAGAACGGTCATCTTCGGATTGATCTTGCCGGCGGTCTCGGCCAAAGCGAGGCCGTCGAGACCGGGCATGACGATATCGGTCAGCATAAGATCGAAGGTCTGGGCTTCCAGAGCGCGGATGGCGGCCTGACCGTCGCTCACCGCGACCACGCTGTGGCCACGATGCGTGAGAGCGCGGGTGACGAAGGTCCTGACGGCCTCGTCGTCCTCTGCCAGAAGAATTGCAGCCACGTTCGCCTCAGCCCTGCCAAACTCGACATTGCGCGCATACGCCACTGAATTCATTTTCTGCTGCTTCCTTTACCCACTGCACGATCATCGCCTTCAGACCTCGGTATCGGTTCATGGCGCCCGCATCAAACGTCTGCATCAAATCCCTGCGTCGGGCTAATGCGTCGAGCTGGAGCCATGAAACACAAATCTTGGATCGCAGTTCCGTCCGTCCTGGCCGTTTCCGCTCGCTGGTCCCGGTGGAGCGGCGACTCGGACCCTTGGTCTCCTCGTAAGCTAGTGCCCAAGAGTTAATATTTGGTGGAACGGGCACCCACCCGGAGGCGTATATCACTAGGAAATAATGGCAGATTTGCGGCGCCACGCGAGTCTCTTTCGCGCGAAATCCCAGCTATTCCAAGAAGGTGACGGTGAGGCTTTTGGTCCCCTTGGGCAAATTCTCGAAGAATGTGCGAAAGCTAATGGTCTCGCCCGGTTCGATCACTTCCTGTTCCAGGCGGAAGGGGTGCCAGGGTTCCAGCACCACATCCTTGCCGGTGGCCTCGTCCTTGGCCGTGGGGATCGCCACCAGATGCGGGACCTGAACCGGGAATTCCGATTTGTTGAAGATGTCGCCCTGAATCGAGACCACGGAGACGCCATCGGCATTGCGGCGATTGAACACCAGATTGCCGATATCGAGATCCTTGGCCGGGTTGCTGGTCGAGATGCCCATCAGGCTGTAGACCATGTCGAAAGCCGGCACGGCGCGGGCGATTTCGGCCCGGAAATAGAAGAGGGCGCCCAGCAAGCCGAGCACGAAGCCGGTCAGCAGGATATAGGCCGGGCGGACCACATGGCGCCGCCGCGGCATGACCGGGCGCAATTTGGGCGGAATGGTGATGGGGCCGGTCGGTCGCTGGGGCGAGCGCGGCCGGGGCGGGGCGGCGGGAATCTCGACGCCCGGCTCGAGCACCGTGTTGCCGGCGGCTGGAAGGGGATCGGCAGCAAGACCGCCCGAATCGGGCTGGGCCCCAATCGGCTCGCCACCATTGGGTGCCGCGGGCGCCGGTTCGTCGAAAGTCGCCAGCGGGGCGCCCTCCGGCGATTCGAGCTTGGGGGGCACCTGTTTCCACTTATGGCCGCATTTCGCGCAACGCACATTGCGCCCCGCGTCGCCAAGCAACGCCGCGTCCAGTGAAAACCTTGTGGCACAGGCTGGGCAGGAAACAATCACCGATTCGTCCACTCTCTCGCTTTGCCGCAATCTTTATAGGTTGCTGTCCCCCGCCGGACAAGCGGGGCGGATCGGATCGCCATGCGACTCGGGAGACGACGATTCGGGCGACGACAATTCCGGCGACGACGATTCTGGCCCAGGCCCTGCCCGGCACATGCTTTACGGGGGCAAAGCGGCTATGCGATGGTAGCGGCGAAATTTGGCCAGCCTTCCCTTACCGCCGCAAGGCGCCGTGGTGGATCGCCGGTCGTTCCGGGGCTGAACCGAGGCGCCGCCTCGGCCAACCCCAAAGCGTTGGATTGGATCCGTGGTTTTATTCGATCAGGTTTCGGTGCAATACGGCACCGGCCCGCAGATCTTGCGCGATATCTCCTTCACCCTGGCGCCCGGCTCGTTCCATTTTCTGGTGGGGCGCAGCGGCGCTGGCAAATCCTCGCTGTTGAAGCTGATGTATCTGGGCCTGCGGCCGGCCGCCGGCATCGTCAGCCTGTTCGGCCGCGACGTGGCAAGCCTTGCCCGCAGCGACTTTCCCGCCATTCGCCGCCGCGTGGGCGTGGTGTTCCAGGATTTCCGTTTGATCCCGCATCTCTCGGCGCTGGACAATGTGGCCCTGCCGCTCCGTGTCGCCGGCGTGCGCGAGGCCGATGTGCGGCGGCATTGCACAGAACTTTTGAGCTGGGTGGGTCTTGCCGATCAACTGGATGCGCTGCCCGCCACCCTCTCGGGCGGCCAGCAGCAGCGTGTCGCCATCGCCCGCGCCGTCATCGCTCGGCCCAATCTGCTGCTGGCGGACGAACCCACCGGCAATGTCGACGATGTCATCGGATTGCGCTTGATGTATCTCTTCGAGGAGCTCAACAAGCTCGGCACGACGGTGGTGGTGGCAACCCATAACGATTCCCTGGTCAGCCGCTTCACGCACCGGCAATTGCGACTGGAGCAAAGCTCGGTCCGTGTCTTCGACCCCGCGCAACCCGCGCGCAACCGCCCGGGCGCGGCGGCCCCCTTTGCCACGCCGGATCAAGCCTGATGCTGGGGATGCGTTCGGATCTGCCGCTCGACCGCGATGCCGCGGCGCGCTTCCTGCCGTGGATCCTGGGCTTCATGGTCTATCTTGCCGCCTTGGCGGTGGGGGCGGCGATGGTGGTGGACCGCGTCGCCGAGCGTTGGCAATCGGGCCTCACCGGCAATCTCACGGTCGAGATACCGTTCGACGGCGATATCAGCGTCACCGATCGCGGCATCCAGCTCGACCGGATCATCGATCTTCTGAGTGCGACACCGGGCGTCGCCGGCACCACCCTGCTCGACGAGCGCGAGATCGCGCGGCTGCTGGAACCCTGGCTCGGCGCCTCCGCGAGCGAGCTCGACATTCCGCTGCCCTCGCTCATCGCCGTCACCTTGCGTCCGGAGGCACAGCTCGACCGCGCGCAATTGCAAAGCGATCTTGCCGCGATCCAGCCGGGCGCCACGATCGACGATCACAGCGCCTGGATCGAGGACGCGCTCTCGTTCCTGCGCGGCCTCAAATTGCTGGCGGCTTTGCTGACCGGCCTGGTCCTGGCGGCAACGGCGCTCACCATCGTCTTCGTCACCCGGACCGGCCTCTCGATTCATCGCAGTGTCATCGAAATCGTCCATATCATCGGCGCGCCCGATGCCTATATCGCGCAGCAATTCCAGGCCCAGGCCCTGCGCCAGGGATTGGCGGGCGGCATTGCCGGCACGCTGCTGGCGGCGGCGACGCTGTATGGCATCGATTACCTGCTGCATCTCTCCGGACCCCTGGAGACAGGTCTGGGAACGGGCATGGGGGGGGGGGGGGCGCCGGACATTTCCCAAAGCTCGGGGTTCAGTCCCGGTTCGCTCGGCCTCGATGTCAAGTTCCTGGCCTGGCAATGGGCGATCCTCGGCATGTTGCCCTTTGCCGCCACTCTCATCGCCATGATTACCGCGCGCTGGACCGTGTTGCGGTCGCTGGCGCGGCTGGTCTGAACCTGCTAGGAAAGGCCGGCTATGGGGGTCAATCGCATCAATTTCCGGGACCCAGGGATTCAGCGCAGTGGATCGGGCCGCTTCCTGGTTCATATCGCCCTGCTGCTGGCCTTCATCTGGCTCCTCGGATTTCTTAGCTTCACCGCGGCCATCCCACGCGCCGTCCGTGACGTGACGACGCGCGCCGATGCCATCGTGGTGCTGACCGGCGGCCGCGACCGCCTCGCGGAAGCCTTCCGATTGCTGGAAGCGGGCCTAGCGCCGCGGCTGTTGATCACCGGCGTGGCGCAGGGCGTCTCATTGACGCAGGTGATCGACGGCTTGGGCGAGGATCGCGACGCCGCGCCCAGCGCCGCCCTGCAGGCCTGCTGCATCACCCTCGGCTATGAGGCCGGCAACACGGTCGGCAATGCCGCCGAAAGTGCGGCCTGGGTCGAGGCCAATAATGTGCGCTCGGTGCGGCTGGTGACGGCGAATTATCATATCCAGCGCAGTCGCCTGGAATTCCGCCGCACCCTGCCGGAGATCGAACTCATTCTCAATCCGGTCTATCCGCCCGAAGTGCAGGACGGCTTCTGGTTCGTCAAGCCGCGCATCCTGGGGCTGCTCATCGGCGAGTATCACAAATTCATCGGGGCCTGGATGCGGGCCGTCAGCCATGACGCGTTGATCTGGGCGAATGATGGCGCGCAATCGATCCGCGACATGACGGGCGATTGGTCGCTGCCGGATTGGGCCGATCTCTTCGGATCCGATTCCGCATGATCGGGTTCCGCGCCCTGCTGTTCAATACGCTTTATCTGCTGTGGACGGCGGCGATGCATATCGTCTGCCTGCCGCTGCTCCTCGCCCCGGCTTCGGTCATTCACAAGGCCGGCAAGATCTGGATCGCGGGGTCGCTCTGGCTGCTCAGAATCTGCGTCGGCCTCGACATGCGCGAGATCGGCAGCGAGCATCTGCCGGCAGAGCCGGTGCTCTTTGCCGTGAAACATCAATCGGCCTGGGAGACGCTTTATCTTTCCTGGCGACTGAACCAACCAGCCTTCGTGCTGAAGAAGGAATTGCTCCATATTCCGCTCTTCGGCTGGTTTCTGCGCCGCGTCGGCATGATCGCGATCGATCGCAGCGGCAAGGCGGCGGCGCTGAAGAAAATGGTGGCCGATGCCAAGGCGACCTTCGCCCAAGGGCGGCCGGTGATCATCTTTCCGGAAGGAACCCGTGTCGCTCCAGGGGCTCATCGGCCCTATCAGCCCGGCATCGCCGCCCTCTATGCGCAATTGGGTGTGCCGGTCATTCCGGTGGCACTGAATTCCGGCCTGTTCTGGGGAAAGAAGGCGATCCTGAAGAAGCCGGGAACCATCACCATCGAATATCTGCCGCCGATCCCGCCGGGTCTCGACCGCAAATCCTTCATGCGCGAGCTGGAGAGCCGCATCGAGACGGCCTCGAACCGATTGGCCCAGGAAAGTTAGAACGGGGAAAGCTAAAAAGCCGCCAGCGCCTTTTCGAGCGCGCCGAAGGGCAGCAGCACACAATCGCGGCGCGACTTCGCCAGATGGACCGGCGTGAAAATGGCGAGCTCGGCAAAGGCTTCGGGCAGGGCCGTCCCATCCTTCATCAGCGCGGTCACGGCGGCGATCATTTCGCGCGCCTGCGCCGGTGTCGCCCCTTTGAGTTGGCCGGCAATGGTGGCGGCGGCAGCTTCGCAGAGCAGGCAGCCTTTGACCTCATGACCGATACCGGTGATATGCCCATCGGCGATTTTGAGATCGAGCGTCACCCGGTCGCCGCAAAGGGGATTGTCGAGCCGCGCGCTGGCATCATGCGGATCGAGCCGGCCCTTGCCGAGCCCGGAACGGGCGCGGGCGACCAGGGCTTCGTGATAGAGTGCCTGGCTCATGGCTCCCGCTCCGCCACGATCTGGCGATAGGCTTCCGGCGTGTCGACATCGACGAAGATCTCGCGCGCCGCCGCCGGCACTTCCACCACTAATTCGGCATTCCCGGCGATGATGTGGCGGGCGCCCACATCGCCGTCGAGGGACAGAATCTCGCTGAAGAAGCGCCGATCGAACAAGGCCGGATTGCCGCGTTTCCCGTCGGCGATGGGGAGGACGATGGCGCGGCCTTCCAGTGGATTATAGGCGCGCATCAATCCGCGCATCAGCGTGTCCGAGACCTGGGGCATGTCGCCCAGCAGGATGAGGGCGGCATCGGCTTCGGGCGAGAGCGCCCTGATGCCGGTCTTGAGCGAGGCCGCCATGCCGAGCGCATAATCGCGCGCCTCGACGATGCGGATGGGTTCGCCGGCGAGCGCCGCCTTTACCTTGCCGGCCTGATGTCCGGTCACCACGACGATCTCGCTGAATCCGGCGCGCCGCGCTGCAGCCACCACATGGGCGACGATCGGGCGCCCGGCGAGATCGAGCAGCAGCTTGTTGGCGCCCATGCGGCTGGAGCGGCCGGCGGCCAGCACGATGGCGGCGATTTTGGGAGCGCCGGCGGGGATCTGGCCTTCGCGCGGCTGCGGGCGGCTGGGGATCTCGGCCAGCAACCCGCCGATGCCGAGCTTGCGGATGTCGTCCGGCGTGATGGCGAGGCCTGCCAGCAGGCGCTGCATCACCCAATCGCAACCATTGAGCTTAGGCGAACGCACGCAGCCGGGCAGACCCAGCACCGGCACCGCGCCGATATGAGCGAGGAGCAGCAGATTGCCGGGATCGACCGGCATGCCGAAATGATCGACGGCACCTCCCGCGGCTTCGATGGCGGCCGGGATGACATCACGGCGGTCGCTGATCGCCGAGGCGCCGACGATGAGCACCATCTCGGCGCCCTCAGCCAAAGCGGATGTGATCGCGGCGGCCAGTGCCGCCGGCTGATGCGCGCAGCGCGCGATCACCGGGGCCACCTGGTTCATGCCGGCAAGACGCTCGGTCATGATGCGCTCGGTCTTTTCCAGCACGCTCGGCTTCACGCCGGAAAGTTCGGTCTGGATGAGAGCCACGCGATGCGGGCGGTAGGGATGCAGTTTCAACAAGGCATCCGCCGCCCCACGAATGATGCTAAGTGCTTTATCGAGTGGCTCGCGCGGCACCGCATAGGGAATGATCTTGATCGTCGCCACCATCTGTCCCACGGACACCGTCGCCAAAGGCGGCAATGTGGCGATGGTGATGGCTTCGTCGATCCCGTTGAGGGCGTCGAGGGCGGCTGTGTCGAGTACCAGCACGCCGGCTTCGGCGGCATGGAGATTGACCCGGCCGGTAAAGGCGGTATCGGCCTTGAGGTGAGAGCGATGTGTGAGGAGCGCCTCGGCCAGTTCCTGCGCGGCGGCGTTCTCGGCAACGTCGCCGGTTTCCAGTTTCGCCACGGTCATGCTGGCCAATCCGGCGGCCTTCATCAGCGCGAGATCGTCGGTCGAGAGGACGCGGCCTTTCCGGAACATCTCGGTGCCCACGCGCTGGCTATGGGCCAGAATGGCACCCTGGCAATCGCCAAGCGGCAGGTCCGCAAAAATCATGGCTGGGCGTTCAGGCGGCGCCGCGCCGTCAATTCGGCGAGGACGGAGATGGCGATCTCGGCCGGCGATTTGGCGCCGATGGCCAGGCCCGCCGGACCGTGAATACGCGCGAGATCCTGCGCGCCGAAGCCTTCCGCGCGCAGGCGCTCGAGGCGGCTGGCATGGGTCTTCTTGCTGCCCAAAGCGCCGATATAGAAGGCATCGGAGCGCAAGGCGGCGATGAGGGCCGGATCGTCGAGCTTGGGGTCGTGGGTTAGCGTCACGACGGCGGTGCGGAAATCCGGCTGCAAGGCGGCAAGTGCATCATCCGGCCAGTCATTGCTGAGGGCCACACCGGGGAAGCGGTCGGCGGTGGCGAAGGCACCCCGGGGATCGATCACGGTCACGTCGTAACCGGCCAGTGCCGCCATCGGTGCCAGGGCTTGCGTGATATGGACCGCGCCGACGATGAGCACGCGCGGCGCCGGGTTGCGCACCAGGACGAAACAGCGTTTGCCGGCGATCGTCAATTCGCCGCTGCGATCCGCTTCGATCGCCGCGCGGATGTCGGGCTCAGCTTCCGCGCGCAGGACCAGATGCTGCGCGCCGCTCATCAGATCGGTGATCAGCGCCACGGCCTGCCGTTGCGCTGCCAGTTCCTGCAGGCGCTCGATGGCGGTAAGTTTCATTCCACGCGCTCGACATAGATCTGCAGCTTCCCGCCGCAGGCGAGGCCCACCTCCCACGCCTGTTCGTTGGTGACGCCGAAATCCAGGAGGCGCGGCTTGCCGTCGGCCATCACCTCGATCGCCTCGCGCACCACGGCACCTTCGACGCAGCCGCCGGAAACCGAACCCAGCATGCGGCCCTCATCGTCGACAATGAGCTGACTGCCGGGCTGGCGCGGTGACGATCCCCAGGTGGCGGTCACGGTGGCGATGGCGACGCCATGGCCGGAGCGCTTCCAATCGGCGGCGATGGCGAGCAGATCCTGATCTTCGGTCGATGTCATGCGGCCCTCATTTCCAGCCGCGCCCGCCCCGGAGCCGAAAGGACGGCGGTGAGCGCCTGCATGCTGTCTAGATTATGGATTGCCCGGAACTCGTCAACGTGGCGGATCATCACCCGAGGTCCCTGGCTGATCGGCTGATAGGCCTCGAAGCGGAGCAGGGGATTGAGCCAGATCAGGCGCCGGCAGGATTTGTGAAGCCGTTCCATCTCGGCTTCCAGCACCTCGATCGCGTCGCGGTCGAGACCGTCGGTGATCAGGAGCACGATGGCGCCCTGGCCCAGCACGCGGCGGCCCCAGCGGCGGTTGAATTCCGCAAGGCTCGGCCCGATCCGCGTGCCGCCGGACCAGTCCAGCACATGGCGGGCGACGCGGTCGAGCGAGACGTCGACATCGCGCTGCTTCAAGTCGCGGGTGATGTTGGTGAGGCGGGTTCCGAAAAGAAACGTGTGCACCCGGTCGCGGTCGCTGGTGACGGCATGAAGGAAGTGAAGGAAGAGGCGCGAATAGCGGCTCATCGAACCGGAAATGTCGCACAGCACCACCAGAGGCGGATGCCGCCGCTTGGGGCTTTTCAGTTTCAGCGGAATGGCGCCGGCATTGCGCAGACTGGCGCGCAAAGTGGCGCGAAGATCGACCCGTCTTCCCCGGCGGTCGGGTCGGTGGCGCCGGGTCGGTACTTCCATGATGGGCAGGCGGAAATGGCGGATGAGCTGTTTCGCCTCGGCGATCTCGGCCGCGCTCATGCGCTCGAAATCCTTGGCCTGGAGCAATTCGCGGTCGGAAAAAGTGAGGCTGGCGTCGAGCTCGATCTCTTCGCCCTCGGGCGCTTCCGGTGCCTGGTGGGGCCGGTCGCCCGCCATCGCATCGGCGACACGCGGCGCCAACTCCTCATCCTCGGCGCTGGGCTCCTGTTTGAAGCGCGGCAGCAGCAATCCCATGATGCGGTTGAGGAGCTTCGGGTTGCGCCAGAAGACGTGGAAGGCCTGGTCGAAAATCTCGCGCTGGTCGCGCCGGTTGACGAAGATCGCGTGGAGCACCCAGTAGAAATCCTCGCGGCTGCCGATCCCCGCCGCCTTCACCGCGGCGATGGCATCCAGTGTCTGGCCGGGACCGACCGGCAGGCCGGCGCGGCGCAAAACCCGCGCGAAATGCAGGATGTTTTCGTGGAGGCGCGAGGCCGTCGCCGCGTCGCTCACCATGTCCGGGGTGACTTCCGACATGATGTCAGACCTGCGCGGCCGCGGCCTGCAGGCGGGCGGCGGTCATTTCCTGGCGGATCTCTTCCAGGATTTGTGCTGCCTCTGTGCCGCGGATCTTGGCGATGTCGTCCTGATATTTGAGGAGGGCGCCCAGGGAATTGTCGATCGTTTCGGGGCTCAAGGTGGTCTGGTTGAGCTGGATGAGGGCATCCGCCCAATCGATCGTCTCGGCGACACCGGGCAGCTTGAAGAGATCGCGCTTCCTGAGCTTCTGGACGAAGGCCACCACTTCCTGCGTCAGATCGAGCGAGGCGGCGGGCAGCTTGGTGCGCAGGATCTCGAGCTCGCGCTGGGCGTTGGGATAATCGACCCAGTAGTAATAGCAGCGCCGCTTGATGGCGTCGTGAATCTCGCGGGTGCGGTTGGAGGTGATGATGACGATCGGCGGCTCGGCCGCCTTGATGACGCCGATCTCGGGGATGGTCGCCTGGAAATCGGAAAGCACTTCCAGCAGGAAGGCCTCGAAGGGCTCGTCGGTGCGGTCGAGCTCGTCGATGAGCAGAACGGGTGCCCCGCGTGGATTGGGCTCCAGCGCCTGCAGCAGGGGCCGCTTGATCAGGAAGCGCTCGGAAAAGATATCGGCGGCCAGTTTGCCGCGGTCGCTTTCATTGGCCGCCTCGGCAAGGCGGATCTCCAGCATCTGGCGTGCGTAATTCCACTCATAGAGTGCCGCCGCGACATCAAGACCCTCATAACATTGCAGGCGCAGGAGATCGCGGCCCAGTGTCAAACTCAGCACCTTGGCGATCTCGGTCTTGCCGACGCCGGCCTCGCCTTCGAGAAAGAGCGGGCGCTTCAGTTTCAGCGCCAGGAACACCGCCGTCGCCAGGGCACGGTCGGCGACATACTTCCCCGCGGCGAGCAAATCCTGCGTCGCGTCGATGCTGGCTGGCAGAGATGCTGCCGGCTGGATTGTCACTTCTGCTTCCAGGCGCCGCTGGCATCCATATAGAACATGCCGGGGCTCAATTTCTCGCGGATGATCTTTTCCGCGGTCAGGGCGCCGATCTGTTCGATCGGCACGCCCTTCTCGTTGGCGATCTTCTGATAGGCTTCGCGGCGCTGGCGGTTGATGCTGTCGGCAAGCGACTTGATGCTGGCGGGCGCGCCGGCATCGACCACCGCGACATAACCGTCGGGACGCTCGCCGATCTGGCCGGCGGCGCGGGCATCATCGAGCGCATCGGCCGCAGCCGGGGCGGCGGCCAGCGTCAGGCCGCCGATGGCCAGCGAGAACGCGATCAGGAACGAATGTAAAATGCGCATGGAGGGATCTTTCCGGTTCAGAACAGGGCGGGATTCGATTGCACGAGGTCTTCCACATCCTTGTCGACCTTGATGCGGACCTCCTGTTCGATCTTCACGTTGAGATTGATCACGATCGGCTTGTCCGGTGCCTCGACCTTCACGGTCGGGTTGCAGGCGGCCAAGCCGAAGGCCATCAACAGGATGGGGGCGAGCAGGATTACCCGGGATTGCGCTGGTTGCGGCACGTTGTGGCCTTTCATCATTGCCTCCCGGCCCATCACGGCGCCAGGTTCTCAAGCTGTTCTTGGATCATATCCGGCACCTGGTACCCGGCCAAGCCCTCGCGCAGGGCCTCATCCAGGCGGCCTTGGATGGTCAGATTGAATTCCACCGGATAGCCGTCATAGAAGCTGGGGTTACTGCCGGAAATATGCAATCCCAGACTGACATCGCCGGTCAGTTCCCGGGTCAGATTCAGGATCAATTCTTTGTAATGGAAGTCGGACAGGGCCTGTAGCGCCATGGCGATCGATTCGCCGGCACTCTGCAGGGCGAGGGGCGCTTGATCCCGGTCATAGCGCAGAACGCCGGGTGCGTCGGCGCGGAGCTCCGCCGCCGGAATGGCGATGCCGCCGGGAAAGATCGAAACCGGCACGGCGCCCGAGATGGTGCCTTCGCCGCTCAAGCCCGCGACACCGAGGCTGGCGAACAATTCGTTCACGGAAATTTGTTGCACTGTCAGGCGGAGATTGTGGACCGGTGCATCGATGTCGAGGGTCACCGGTTCCAGGCGCATTTCGCCGCCGCTCATCTGCAGCCTCGATTCCGCGAGATCGAGGCGCTTGCCATCACTGACCTTGAAGCGGAACAAGGCATTGGTGAGCGGCAGGCCGATATCGGCGCGTTCGATGGCAATCGCCTGATCCGGCTTGGTGGAAAGTGGCCAGGGCTTGTCGATGGTGATCACGCTGTTGACGTTGAGAAGCTGCACCGGACCGACCTTGCCGGAAAAGTTCTCGATGCCGAGCTTGAGGTCGGAGGTGAGATCACCCTGCGCGAACTGGATCGGCCCCGCTGCCTCGACGCGGCCGGAAATATCCTCGAAATAGCCGCGCAAGGGCGGAAAGAGATTGTAGGGCTGCAGGCCGCCTTGAGTGAAATCAATCGGCGCCAGCGCAAGATCGATTTCGCCACTCCCGCGCGCGAGATCGGCCTTGCCGGTGAGCTGCAAATCGATCGGCTGGTCGGTGCCGCGAAAACGCGCGGTGAATCGCGCGGCATCGCCGACGAGATTGGCGCTTGCCTCAGCGCGCAAAGGCACAAAGGCACCAAGTCCGGCGACGGCATTGCTGGAGAGCTTTGCCGCGAGGCCATTCTCATCGAATTGGGCGTTCAGGGCGACGCCGCCCAAGGTGATGCCGTGCAAGGGCGCCACCATCTGCGCGCCCGCTAGATCGAAGGCGGCGGTCGGAGGGATCGTGGAATCATAATGAGCTGAAAGGGCGGCACTGGGCATGACCAGGATCAGTCGGTCGCCGAGCGCCTTCGGTTCAAGGGCGATACTGGTCTTTCCCAGTTTCAGTGTGACGTCGGCCACAATCCGGCCGGTCTCGTCGCGGGTGAGATGCAAGGCGGGCGTCTCGCCGGCGGTGAGGCTGAGGGCGAAGCCGTCCGGCAAGGCCATGTCCGGCGAGAAGTTGACCCGGGCCGCCTGAAGAATCGCGGGTTCGGGCAATGTGATGTCGAGTGCGAGACCGCCATCCGGCTGCAGAAGACCGGCGAGATCGGTGGTGAGGGCGAGGCGTGGCTGCTGCAATTGCCTGTCGCCACCGCCGAAGGCCGCGAGCGGCAGAGCTTCGCCTTCTCCGGCGAATGTGAGGCGGCCGGTGATGCTGGTCTGCGCCGCTGCGCGCCGGATCGCAAGATCGCCGCCGATCCTGCTGCGCCAATCCGGCGCGAGGCCGCCCGTAAGATCGCCGGCAATGTTGCCGATCGTGGCGCCCGATCGGTCGAGGGCGATATCGGCTGTGACCTCGCCGTCAAGCGGCGCCGGCAGACCGGGATAGGCAAAGCCGCCGGCCGTCACCTTGCTCGCGATGGCGAGGCTGTATGTCTGCTGCCAATCGGCATCGGTGCGGATCTGTGCTGCCAGATCGAGGCGCCCTTCCAGCGGCTGGGCCAGACCGGCGAAATGCCAGAGCGCCGATTGCGCCGCGAGGCTCATCCGCAAGGCGCCACTGGGCGGCGCCCCGTCGGTAGCGAGGGAGAGCGCGATGTCGGCATCGATCCTGGCGAGATCCCGGGGCTCGGCCAGCGAGAAATTGGCGATCACGGCCTGGTTGTCGAGCGTTGCCTGGCCGTTGCCACGCAGCAATCCCGCCGGCGATTGCAACTCCACCTCGATTGTCTTCACCAGGATGGTGGGGAGGGGGCGCGTGGGTGCGTCGGCATCGCTTTCGCTCGATGCCAGGAGATTTTGCAGCTCGGCGATCAGCGGGTCGAGCTCGCCCAGGGTGAAACCCTCGGCATAGGCGGCCCTGAGACTGACGCGGTCAATTTCGACGCGTTCGAGGGCTTGGGTCCAGGGATCATAGGCCAGAGTGATGCCTTCGATCGTGAGGGCGCCGCTCTCGCCCAGTCGGATGTTGTCGATGCGGCTCTGCCGCCAATCCAGCCGACTCATGCCGAGCTCGGTCGGCACCGCCAGCCGGTCGGTCAGGAGGGTGGGTGCCAGACGATTGACGAGGTCGAGGCGGAAATAGAGTGCACTCAATCCCGCCACGATCAGCAGCAGGAGCAACCAACCAAATGAGCGCCGCAGGAATCGCCCGAACCCGCGCTTTTTTGCGGGGGCGGTGGCGAGATCGGTCTCTGGCGATATCCGTGTCATGAACGCTCGGGTCGCAATGTTGCACGCTGACGGCGCTGCCGGCGGCCACTCTATCGGGCAGCGCGCCGCATGGCCATATGCGAGCGGCAGTTTGGCTCTTGCGAGGCGGATGGCGCCACAGCAGAGTAGGCCAGCATGAAGAATCTGGAAGGCGCTGGAAACATGGGTAAAGCGGGCCTGTTGCTATCCCTGGTGCTTGCGGCCCTGCCATCTGTCGCCTGGGCGGAGGGACGGTCGGATTCCGGCCCGCTGCAGCCAACCGAATGCTGGTTCAAGGTGCCGGATTCCCGCGAGGTCGAATGTTTCAGATTGCTTGTGCCCGAAACGCGCGATGTTTCGCTGCGGCAGCGAACCGACGGGGCCATCTTCTATCTCGACCTGCCGGTGGTGATCGTGCGCGGAGAGGGGGAGGAAGGCGAGGTGCGGCCGGACCCGGTCGTCTATCTCTCCGGCGGTCCGGGGGATGGTGCCTGGGTCGATTCCGACCGCATCGAATGGTGGTGGGATTTCATCGCCGACAATGACTGGCTCTCCAGCCGCGACTTCATCCTGTTCGACCAGCGTGGTTCAGGCATGAGCAGTCCGCGGATCGATTGCGACGACGCGCAGGAGGTGGCGCTGCGCTTGCTGGGGCTGCCGGATGCGGCGGCCGACAAGCTGGAAACTGAATCGACCAGCACATGCGCCGCCGCGATCAAGGCCGGCGGTCATGACGCCGCCGCCTATACCAGCGCGGAGAATGCCGAGGATCTCCACGATCTCTTCCGCGCCTTGCGGATCCCGAATTGGAATGTCTACGGCCTTTCCTACGGCACGCGCCTGGCGCTCGAATACATGCGCCGCCATCCCGGCGACATCCGCAGCGTCATCCTCGATTCCGTCCTGCCACCGCAGGCGCAATTCTTTGAGGACGATGCCGCCAATACCGACCGCGCGTTCCAATATCTGCTGGCACGCTGTGTCGCCGAGGAGGATTGCGCGCGCGACTATCCCGATCTCGGCCAGCGCCTGCTGGCTTTGGTCGAGCGCCTCGATGCCGCGCCGCTGATGATCTCGCGGCCGCATCCCGAGGGGGCGGCCGGATCGGTGCGGCTGCGGATCGACGGCAGCCAGCTTCTCTACCGGCTGTTCGGCATGCTCTATAACCGCGACGACATCGCCTATGTGCCGCGCCTGATCGACGCCTATGACCGTGGCATCGGGGAGGAGATCGCGGCGGATCTCGATCTCTATCTGGCGGATATCTATGGCCGCGCCGATTTCGGCGACGCGATGTTCCTCTCGGTGCAATGCTTTGAGGAGATGCCCTTCAACGATCTGGCCAAGGCCGAGGCGGCTTATGCCCAATATCCCCTGACGCGCGGCATGGCGCTGTCGGGTGAATCGTCGACCTATGGCGCCATCTGCCAGACCTGGCGTGAGGCCGCCGGTATCTCGCAGCTCCGCGCGAGCGACAACGAGCCGGTGACGAGCGATTTGCCGACACTGATCCTGGCCGGCGCTTACGATCCGGTGACGCCGCCGGCCTATGGCCGCATGGCTGCGGAATTTCTCAGCCGCAGCTTCTATATCGAGTTTCCCGATCTGGGACATGACGCGATCGGCAACGATTCTTGCGCCAATGCGGTCGCGGCGGCCTTCCTCGACGATCCCATGACCCAGCCGCGACCGGGTTGTCTCGAGGATCCCGACCCGATCAGCTTCGTGGCCCCGGCCGAGGATTGACCGCCTCTAGATAAGTTCCGCCCGGCCACCGTGATTGTCGAGGTAATTGACGAGGGCGGCGACGACGCGCCGGTCGAAGGCCTTGCCAGAGCCCTTCATCAGGTTCTCGATCGCGTCGTCGATGCTGAGCGCCGAGCGGAAGGCGCGCTCGCTGGTCATGCCGATGAAGGCATTGGCGACGGCGATGACGCGGGCCGTGACGATGATGTCGTCGCCTGCCAAGCCCGGCGGCTGGCCGGATCCGTCCCAATTCGCCTGCGCCTGCCGGAGGGTGAGGACCACGGGTCCGTCGAACTCGATCCCCTGCAAGAGATCGGCGCTGGTCTGGATCGAATTCTTGATCATGTCGCGCTCGGCATCGGTGAGCTGACCGGTCTTCGAGAGCACATCCTGCGGGATGAGAATCTTGCCGAGATTGAGCAAGTTGCCGGCGATGTTCGCCGTCTCGATTTCAACCTCGGTCAGGGCCATTTCCCTGGCGACGGCGCGGGCCACCTTGGCCACACGCGAGGAATGCTGGGCGGCGAAGGGATCGCGCTTGTCGACCACGTCGACCAGCGTCTCCACCAATTGATTGAGGGTGCGGGCGCGGCGCTCGCGTTCGGTCACCACATCGGTGATGTCACGCTCGACCGTGAGCACGCTCTGCTCGTGGCCGGCATCGTCCTTCAAGGGGATGTGCTCGGATTGCACGACCTTGACCTTGCCGCCTTCTTCGGTGCGGGCGACGTTCGAGACCTCGTGTTTCAGTTCGAGGGCTTCGTGGTTGAGCGTCACGTAACGCTTGGCCGCGGCCGGCCCGAGCACGTTGGTGATCGGCTTGCCGATCATCTCGGCGGTCGGAATCCCGGCCGCCTTGGCGGCCTGGCTGTTGGCGAAGCGATAGCGGTCCTGGGCGTCCAGGATGAAGATCTGTGTCGGCTGGCTGTCGGTCACCAATTGCAGCAGGTTCTTCTGGCTTTCGAATTTGCTGGCCATCTGCTGGAACTGATGCGCGGCTTCGGAGGCGCGGCGCGACGAGCCATGGCGCCAGACCGCGACGATGATCACGGCGACCAGCGCCACGGCCAGGAGCAGATAGATGGTGAGGTTGCGGAAGCGCGCCTCGGCCGCTCCCAGGGCCTCGTCGTAATCGATCGTATAGACCAGCGACCAGGGCACCAGATTGAAGCTGCGTCCGGTCACCAGCACGCGGGTGCCGGCGGCATTGCGGCGGTCGGTGGCGAAGGCGCCGGGCTTGGCGGCGGCGAAGGCGGTGTCGAGATCCGGTGTGCTGGCATCCAATTCGATCGCCATCGGCTTGCCGTTCTCGTCGGGCGAAAGATAGGTGATCTTGTCGTCCTTGGCGCGGACCAGAATGGCCTTGGCGCTGGCGCTGGCCTCGCCGGGCTGACGCAGCAGGGGGAACAATTCGCTGGCCACCTCCTTGATCCCCAGAATGACGCCGATCTGTTCGGCCTGGGCGCCTTCCGATTGCGCCGCCACCAGCGGCACCAGAAAGGCCATGCTGGGATTGCCGCGGGCATTCAAGGTCATGTCGCCGATGACGCGCTGGCCGCGGGTCTGGCCGGCAACGAAGGCGGCCAATTCGCCGCTATAGGGAGGTGCCCCCGGGGAAGCCGCGACGACATTGCCGTCATTGTCGATGATAAGGAGCCCGGCGGCCCCGGTCTCGGCGACATTCGCGGGCACCGAGCCCGCCGATTCCGGCAGGGTGAAGCCGGTGCGGTCGGCCGTCACGGTCAGGAGGTTGCGGAGGTAATCGCGCAGGGCTTCGACCTCCTCGGCGACGCTGGGATCGCCGGAAAGCTCGCTGATCTGATCGGTGTAGATCTGGACGGATTCATTCTTGGCGAGGCCGCCCAGCTCGTCCAATTGCCGGTTCAACCAGCGATCGACATCCGAGAAACGGCTGTCGGCCACGACGCCCATGCGCAACTGCCACTGGGTTTCCTCGCGCTCGCGCTCCTGTGCCACGAAATAATTGACCGCGACCACGCCGATGATGGCGACGAGCAGCAGAATGATCGCCGGAAAGATGATCCTGAGATCGAACCTGGCTTTCTTTTCTTCAATGAGGGCGGCGGTCGTCGTGGAATCAGCCAAGTCAGGTCTCCATCGTCCCAGGTTGGGCGTTCGGTCGGATCGTTAAATCAATGGGTTGGCAGAATGAATGTATTTGCTACATTAGCATGCTGTTTGGGCGGCGCCAATCGTGGCTTTGCGCTTTACGGCAACCGGGCCTTAGCTTCGGGCCGACAAAGGGATTTTGAGCCAGATGAGCCGCGCGCGGACGGGACGGAATCAGGGCAATGGGGGACGGGCCGGCAAGGCGCTGGCGCTGAGCCTGTTGCTGGCGACCGTCCTTCTGGGGACGAGCGCCGGCGAGGCCGAAGCGCGCAAATACCCGAAGATCTTCGGCTCGATCGAACTCCCATCCAAGAATCTGAAGAAATTCCCGAAGTGGCTGGACATGGTCGGCCGCTGGAAGAACGGCGCGCCTTGTGAATCGGACACCTGCACGGCCAAGGGCTGGCAGGGCCTGGTCGACAATCTCAAAGGCAAGGACCGCCTCACCCAGATCAAAGAGGTCAACAAGCTCCTCAATTCCAAGAAATACATCATCGACATGAAGAATTGGGGGCTCGAGGATTATTGGGCCACCCCCTATCAGTTCCTGCGCAAGAACGGCGATTGTGAAGATTATGCGATCGCCAAGTTCATGGTGCTGAAAGAACTCGGCGTGCCGATCGAGGACATGCGCGTGGTGGCCTTGCAGGATCTCAATCTCGGCGTCGGCCATGCCGTGCTCGTGGTCTATGACGGCGACGATCCGCTGCTGCTCGACAACCAGATCAAATCGGTGGTGCCGGCCAATACGGTGAAACATTATCAGCCGGTCTATTCGATCAATGAAAAGGGCTGGTGGCTGCACCGCAAGTAGCCGCCGCGAAGCACGATATCCCCAGCGACAGAATCACGCGATATCGCTATGCTGTCATGGTTAAGGAAGCATTTCCCAGCCAATATGGCTGCGGCACTCCAGGGGCGGGATTCGGGGGATGAGCGAGCGGTCTAGGGATGGACGCAAAACCAGCGACGAAGAGATGCTGGTCGATTACGTCGAACGGTTGGAACGGCACCGCGCCGGCAGGCGCGCGGTCCAGATTCATTTGTCGCAGTTGCGGCCCTATCATCTGCGGCCGCACCATCTGCGCATATCCAAGCAGGTCTTCGAGCCGCTGGTGAAGCGGTTCGAAGCCGGTATTTTCCAGCTTTGGAACAGCGATCTCGTCGTGCTGACCAAGGGTGCCGGCGAAGAGGATATCGAGGGTTCGATCCGCGATATCAAGAAGCTCTTTGCCAAGGACCCGCTGTTCACGGCACCGCCCGGCAGTGCCCGGACCACCCCGTTCTGCGAGTGGTACGATATCGAGAGCGAGTGGCAGGTCTTTGTCGATCTCTGTCGCGGCCATAATGAGAACCGGCGCAAGGCAGCAAGCCCGTCCGGCGCGGCCAAAGCCAGTCTCATCGAGAATCTGATCGGGCCGGCCGTTCTGGAAAAGCTCGAGAACGCGATCGTCAATGCCGACCTTGCCAATGTGCTGCGGCGCCAGCAGGTCTTTGCGATCATCCCCGGCGCCAAGCCGGCGCCGATCCTGACCGAGCTTTTCTTCTCGATGCCGTTCCTCGCCCAGACGGTGGCGCCCGGCTACAATGTGACCGGCGACAAATGGCTGTTCCAGCATCTGGCGCGGGTGCTGGATGCGCGCATGCTGGCCCTGATGCCGCGGCAGGACTATCAGCCGATGCTGAAGAACGCGAGCCTCAATCTGTCGCTGGCGACCGTGCTCTCGCCGGAATTCCTCGATTTCGACCGCGCCACCAACAACAAGGAGCGCGGTCCCCTGGCGATCGAATTGCCGGCGCTGGATTACTTCAGCGACCCCGACGATTTCACCTTCGCCCGCGACTTCCTCAAGGAGCGCGGCTACAAGATCATCCTCGACCAGGTCAAACACGAATTGCTGCCGATCCTGGACCGCGACCGGCTGGATGTCGATCTCGTCAAGGTCGTCTGGTCACAGGCCTTCTATGACGATTGCTCCGGCGACCAGGCCGAGGACATGCAAAAGGCCATCGACCGGATCGGCCGCGAGCGCATGATTCTGTGCCGCGTCGACGCCGAGGAAGGGATCGCCATCGGCCAGAAACTCGGCCTGTCGCTGTTCCAAGGGCGTCTTCTGGATGCGATGAGCCAGGCCAAGACCTGACACATTTCCTTTAGGCCTGACCTGAAAAGAAAACGGCCGCTTGCGCGGCCGTTTTTTCGTTTGCCCGGAATCGGGTGGCTTTATTCCATCAGGCGCCGCCACCAGCCGCGCTTCTTGGGCTGATTGGGGTCCTCGGCATTGTTTTCCAGGCTCGTCGCGGCGACGGTGGTTGCGACCGGAGCTGTTTCAACCGGGGCCGCTTCGCCGATCGCAACGTCCGGCGTCTCATCTTCGCGCGCGCGGCGCGGTCGCCGGGTCCGGCGCGGCTTCTCGCTGGGTTCTTCTGCGGCACTCTCGGCCCGATCTTCGAGGCCGGGCGTGACGGTGGATTCCGTGACGGTGGGTTCGCTGCGCCATTGCGGCGGCAGGGCTTCGGCATCCTGCGGAATTTCCGGCTGGTCGCCGCTGCCGGCGAGAACGGCATGGCTCACGCCATCGCCCTCGATCGCGGTGCCGTTATGGTTCTCGGTCCCGGAGGCCTGGGCCTCGCCGGTGCCTTCGTCCTGGTGGCGCTTCGAGCGGCGACGACCGCCACGGCGGCCGCGGCGGCGGCGGCGGCGCGTTTCCTCGCTGTCGCCGGCAGCATTGTCGCTGCTGCCGGGGGCGCCGTCATCCTCATCACCCTCGTCCTGATCGTCATTCTGCGCGGCCGCTTCCTGGCTGCGCGGTCGGTCTTCGAACGCAGCCTCGCCGGTGCGGGGCGCGGTGTCGTCCTCGCCATCGCTCGCGGCTTCGGTCTGATCGGTGAATTCGTCGGCCTGGAAACGGCCACCACGACCGCGGCGGCGGCGGCCACGCCCACGGCCGCGACCACGGCCCTGGCCACGTTCGGCATTGTCGTTATCGGCAGTCTCTTCGCCGCCGGCATCGGCTTCTGCGGCCGAGTCAGCCTCGTCGCTTTCCTCGATGATGTAATCGTCATCCTCGCCTTCGTCGAGGTCGACATCGATCACCCCCGGCAAGGCCGCGGCCGGCAATTCCTCGCCCGGCGCCAGTTGCTTCAGGCGCTCGAGACGGAAGTCCGGCGGCATCAATGAATCATCGGCGCTGAGATAGATGCGCACGCCGCGGCGCAGTTCCAGTTGCGCCAAGGCATGGCGCTTCTGGTTGAGAATGAAGAGGGCGACGGCGGTCGGCACATGCACGGTGACGCCGGGCGCCGGATTGCGCGTGATCTCTTCCTCGACCATGCGCAGCACATGGAGGGCGGTCGAATCCACCGAACGCATGCGGCCGGTGCCGTGGCAATGCGGGCAGGTCGCGGTCGAGGCTTCCTCGAGGCTGGCATGGAGCCGCTGGCGCGACATTTCCAGAAGACCGAAGGACGAGATGCGGCCGATCTGGATGCGGGCGCGGTCGTTCCTGAGCGCGTCCTTCATCCGGCGTTCGACCGCGGCGTTGTTGCGGCCTTCATCCATGTCGATGAAGTCGATGACGATGAGGCCGGCCAGATCCCGGAGGCGCAACTGGCGCGCCACTTCGTCGGCGGCTTCGAGATTGGTCCGGAGGGCGGTTTCTTCGATATTGCGTTCGCGGGTCGAACGGCCGGAATTGACGTCGACCGCCACCAGCGCTTCGGTCTGGTTGATGACGATATAGCCGCCCGAGCGCAGGGTTACCACCGGATGGTGGATGGCCGCGATCTGGCTTTCGATCTGATAGCGCTGGAACAGGGGCAGCGAGGGGTCGCGGTAGAACTGCACCTGCTTCGACTGGGCCGGGGCCAGCATCCGCATGAAGGACTTTGCGGATTTATAGGCTTCGGCGCCGGCGACGATGATGTCGCCGATGTCGCGGGTATAGAGATCGCGGATCGAGCGCTTGATGAGGCTCGCTTCTTCGTAGATGAGGGCGGGCGCGCTGGAGCGCAAAGTCGTTTCGCGAATCTCGTCCCACAGGCGCAGCAGGTATTCGAAATCGCGCTTGATCTCGCTCCGCTGGCGTTCCATGCCGGCGGTGCGGACGATCACCGCCATGCCTTCGGGCGGATCCAGCTCGTCGACGATCGACTTCAGGCGCTTCCTATCGGCAACCGAGGTGATGCGGCGCGAAATGCCGCCGCCGCGATCGGTATTGGGCATCAGCACGCAGTAGCGGCCGGCCAGCGAAAGATAGGTGGTGAGGGCGGCACCCTTGTTGCCGCGTTCTTCCTTGGTCACCTGCACCAGCAGAATCTGCCGGCGCTTGATGACTTCCTGGATCTTGTAGCGGCGCAGATGGCGCTGGCGGCGGCGGCGCGCGGAATCGTCGTCGTCCTCGGCCTCGTCATCCTCGCTGGCTGCGGGCGCTTCGCCGCCCACCGTATCGATCACTTCGGGCGGCTGGGTCACTTCGACGATATCGCCACGCTGGGTCGCGGGCAGATCGTTTTCGGATGTGGCTTCGGCGGGATGGCCGTCCTGCGGGTATGGGACAAAGTCATCGGCCTGAGGCTGCCAGGAATCTTCCGTGTTGACGGGCTCGCTCTGCAGGCTGTCATGGGACGCCGCCAGCGGCATCACATGCGGGCGTTGTGGCTCGGCCTCGGCCGCTCCCGCGGCCGCGGTGTCGAAGCTGGGCGCGGAGACGGCCGCTTCGGAATATGCCGTGCCTTGATTGTCCGCGAAGGCCGGCTCGGCGCTTGCCGCCTGGACCTCACGGGATTCATCGGCCCGGAGTTCATTGGTGGGGGCGGCGAAGAGGTCGGCGCCTGGATGGCTCCCCGGATGGCTCCCCGGATGGCTCTCTGGGGCGGCTGCAATCGATTCCGAATCGGTCGTCGCGATTGCCTGGCCGATCTCGCCACCGCTTACGTCGGGCGAAACCTGATCGTCACGACCATGATCGTGGCCGTTGCTATCCTGCGGGCTGTTGCCGTCGCGGGCATCGCCCTCTTCGGCCTCGGCCTCTTCCAGTTCTTCACGCAGCAGGGCTTCCCGGTCGGCGACGGGGATGCGGTAGTAATCCGGGTGAATTTCGCTGAAAGCCAGGAAGCCATGGCGATTGCCGCCATATTCCACGAACGCCGCCTGAAGCGACGGTTCGACCCTGGTTACCTTGGCGAGATAGATATTGCCTTTGAGAGGATGGCGGCTTGCGACTTCGACGTCGAATTCTTCAAGCCTGCGCCCGTCCACCACCGCAACTCGGGTTTCCTCCGGGTGGGTGGCGTCGATCAGCATAATTTTGGTCATGGGTGAAAAGCTCCGTCACGCGCCCAGCATCGACCGCAATGGCTGCGGTCGGCGGCGCGAAGTTAGTTGGCGAATAGCAGGGTGGCGTCATGTCAACCTGTTGTCTTGGCGACAGCGCAAATGTCGACTCCGGCCCGTCTCAGGTAGGGAGCGATCTTGCCCTGCGCAAATGCGCTGCCTCAATGACGACCCACCCCGCGCCATATTTCACATGGATTGGAGTGTGTGTTGGTCGACCGCTGAGGGTCACGACCGATCGCTGGCTGCGTCTTCCAATCCGCCATATCGGCGGGCCGGAATCGTCGCCCACGACCTCGGAAAGTCACCATAGAGGCGGCTGAGCGGCAACACAACTGCAATCACGGTTGCCCGCAATCGGGGGCGAAAGGCGCCGAGAAGGGCCGGTCGAAACGTGGCCCATCTTAATAACTTGTTGCCTTTCAGTGGGTTATGGGTTTTAATTGCCTGAGTTTCACGCAACATACCGGCAACATGCGGAAGTTCAACGCTTTTCTGTCGCAGACAGGCGGCCCTGCCCGAATCGGCAGGACTCTCCTGCTGGCCATTCTGGTCGCTGCCGCCGGTCTGTGTGGAATCGGCGCCGAGCGCGCTTGGGCCAAATCGGCGGTGACTGATGCGCGGCTGGGGATCGAGGCCGAGCGAACCCGGGTGGTTCTGGATCTCACAGCCGCGACCGGCTACAGCCTCTTCGTTCTGGGCGATCCGCACCGGGTGGTGATCGATCTCGACGAGGTCGATTGGCAGATCCCGGCCGGGCGCGTGCTGCAGGGCCGTGGCCTGGTCAACGCCATGCGTTACGGCCTGTTCAAGGTCGGCACGTCCCGCATCGTCCTCGATCTTTCCGCGCCGGCCCGGGTTGCCCATGTCGTGCAATTGCCGGCGGCGGAGGGTCATCCGCCGCGCCTGATGATCGATCTCGTCGCGGCGGCGGATGGGGATTTCCGCCGCCAGATCGGCCGCACCCTGTTCGCCTCGGACGGCACGGCCAGCCCGATCCTGGTGGCCGCGGCCGAGGTGGTGCCGGCGATCGCACCCGCCATCGTCCCCACCGCGCCCGAGCCGGTGGCCAAGCCGGTCCTGGCCTCGGTCGGATCGGCCAGTGGATCAGCCAGTGGATCGGTGGTCGACCCAGCTACCAATTCCCAACCCGCCTCCCGGGAAATGCCGAAGGTAACGCTGCCCGCGACCGGATCGCTCGATCAGGCCGCGGCCATCATCCTGCCCATGCCCAAACCGGGTGGGGGAGGAGCGCCGGGCGGGGAGGGGGTGAAGAAGAAACCCCTGATCGTGATCGATCCCGGCCATGGCGGTATCGATCCCGGGGCGTTGGGCAATGGCACCAAGGAAAAGACCATCACACTCGCCGTCGCCAAGGCTTTGCAGAAGGAATTGGAGGCGACCGGCCGGTTCCGCGCGGTGCTGACCCGCGACAAGGACGTCTTTCTGCCCCTGCGCGACCGCTTCCGGGTGGCGCGGGAAAACGGCGCCGAGCTGTTTATCTCGCTCCATGCCGACAGCCACGCCAATGCCAAGACCCGGGGCGCCTCGGTTTATACCCTCTCGGAAAAGGCATCGGATGCCGAGGCGGCGGCCCTGGCCGCCAAGGAAAACAAATCCGACGTCATCGCCGGTGTCGACCTCACCCATGAGAGCAAGGTGGTGAGCGGCATCCTCATCGACCTTGCCCAGCGCGAGACCATCAATCTCTCGGCGCGCTTCGCCAAGATTCTGGTGGGTGCCCTGAAGAACGACACGCTGATGCTGGGCAACAGCCACCGTTTCGCGGGCTTTGCCGTCCTGAAGGCCCCGGACGTGCCCTCGGTGCTGCTGGAAATGGGTTATATTTCCTCGGACGAGGACCAGCAATTGCTGACCAGCAAGAAGCACCAGAAGAAGCTTGCCAAGGCGATCACCAAGGCCATCTCCAGCTTCTTCGACTGGCATGACAGCGTGCGCGGTTCCTGACCGCCCGGCCCGATCCCTAAATACCCGTCCCAACCCCTAAATGCCTGCCCCGACGCCGTAAAATTGCCTTGATCTTGGGGCAAGCCTAGCCTACCGAAGCGCCAGGTTGAGGGTGCATCGAGCAGGGCGGCAGCCTGGCTCGAATGCCCGTTAACAAGTCACCCCGTTAGCCTATAGTGGGTTGGCCTATATATAGGACCGGGCGGCGGCATATGACCCATCCGGCAGCGGATCCGCCGGCAGCGAGACGAAAAGCCAGATTATGAAGTCATTGACGCGCGTGCTCTCTTTCTTTGCCGGCCTTGCCGCGATCTTGGCAGCGGTGGGTGCCATCGGTGCCTGGCTGGTCTACGAGCACTATTCCCAAGGCCTGCCGGATTACTACCAGCTCGCGGCTTATGACCCGCCGGTCACCACCCGGATCTATGCCGGCGACGGCCGGCTGCTGGCCGAATACGCGGTCGAGAACCGGGTCTTCGTGCCGATCTCGGCCATTCCGAAGCGGGTCATCAACGCCTTCCTCGCGGCCGAGGACAAATCCTTCTACAGCCATTCGGGCATCGACATCCCGGGCCTCGTCAACGCGGTCTTCGTGAACCTGCGCAATTACGGCTCCGACCGGCGCATGGTGGGTGCCTCGACCATTACCCAGCAGGTGACCAAGAACTTCCTGCTGACCAACGAACGATCGGTCGAGCGCAAGGTCAAGGAAGCGATCCTCGCTTTGCGCATCGAGAAGGCGTTCTCGAAGAACCGCATCCTCGAGCTTTACCTCAACCAGATCTATCTCGGTGCCGGCAATTACGGCGTCGCCGCGGCGGCCCTCAATTACTTCAACAAATCGCTGGACGAACTCAGCGTTGCCGAAGCCGCCTATCTTGCCGCTTTGCCCAAGGCGCCCAACAATTATTCGATCACCCGTTATCCAGCCGCTGCCAAGGAGCGCCGCGACTGGGTGATCGGCCGCATGCTGGAAGACGGGCATATCACCGAGGCCGAGGCGCAAGAAGCGCGCGCCGCGGCGCTGGAACAGCACAAGCGCAGCCGCGAGGAACGCTTCGAGGCGGATTACTTTGCCGAGGAAGTGCGCCGCGAATTGGTGCAGCGTTTCGGCGAGGACGGACTCTACAAGAAGGGTCTCACGGTGAAGGCGACGGTCGATCCGCGTCTCCAGGAAATCGCCGACCGGATTCTCCACAAGCATCTCGTCGCCTATGACCGCACGCAGGGCTGGCGCGGGCCGCTCACCCATACCGACGATCTCGCTGATTGGCAGACGCAATTGGCGACCCTCGGCAATATTCCCTGGCTCGACAACTGGCAGCCGGCGATCGTGCTCGCCGTCGATGCGGCCGAGGCCAGGATCGGCTTCCTCGACGGATCGGAAGGGCTCATTCAGCTGGAAGACCTCGCCTGGGCGCGGCGTCGCGACAAGGAAGGCCGCCTCGGGCCGCAGGTGAAGGGTGTCGGCGATGTGCTGGCGGCCGGCGACGTGGTCGCGGTCGAGGCCAAGGTCTCGACCGAGGACAAGGCCGACAAGGTCGAGGAACTCGACACCGAAGCCGCCGCAGCAGCACAGCAGTTGAAGGCCGCGGGCCTGCCGCTCTACCTGCTGCGCCAGATTCCGGAAATCTCCGGCGCGCTCATCGCCATGGATCCCCATACCGGGCGCGTCCTCGCCATGACCGGCGGCTGGTCCTACAAGCAGAGCGAATTCAACCGCGCCACCCAGGCGATGCGCCAGCCGGGTTCCAGCTTCAAGCCGATCGTCTATCTGGCGGCGCTTGAAGCCGGCTATACGCCCTCGACCATCATTCTCGATGCGCCCATCGCCATCAATCAGGGGCCCGGCCTGCCGCTGTGGGAGCCGGAGAATTTCGAGAAGAACTTCCTGGGGCCGGCCACCATGCGCCAGGGCCTGCAGAAATCCAGGAACCTGATGACCATCCGCATGGCGCAGACCATCGGCATGGCCAAGGTCGCGGAAGTGGCGGAGCGTCTCGGTGTCGTCGACAAGATGTACCAGACTCTTGCCATGTCGCTGGGCGCCCAGGAGACCACGGCCTTGCGCATGGTCGGCGCCTATGCCGAGATCGTGAATGGCGGCAAGAAGGTCGTCCCCACCTTCATCGACCGCGTGCAGGATGCGCAAGGCTGGACTGTCTATCGCCATGACGAGCGGCAATGTGATGGCTGCCAGGTGTCGCGTTATGACGGCTCGCCGCCGCCGCAGCTTCCCGATACGCGCGAGCAGGTGCTCGACCCCGCCAACGCTTATCAGATGGTCTCGATGCTGGAAGGCGTCGTGCAGCGTGGCACGGCGAGCGCTGTGAAGCAGGTTGGCAAGCCTTTGGCTGGCAAGACCGGCACCACCAATGACGGTCGCGACGTCTGGTTCGTGGGCTTCTCGCCCGATCTGGTGGCGGGCGTTTATCTGGGCTTCGACCAGCCGCGTTCTCTGGGCGCCAAGGCGACCGGCGGCCGGCTGTCGGCGCCGATCTTCCGCGATTTCATGATCGAGGCCCTGGCCGACGAGCCTGCGACACCCTTCCGCGTGCCACCCGGCGTGCGCCTGGTGAAGGTCAACAGCCAGACCGGGGAGCGCTGGGTCGCGGGCGATGAGGGTCAGCCGATCTGGGAAGCCTTCAAGCCCGGGACCGAACCCACCGGCCAGCAGCAGATCATCGAAGGTTATGCCAATTACGGCCAGGACGCAGGCTATGGCACCGTGATCCCGCTCGGTTACGGCAATAACGGCATTTACGGCGGCTATAACGAGGGTGGAACCACGATCATCGATTCCACCGGCGTCTATCAGGGCGGCCAGCAACCGGCACCGCAGCCGAGCTATGGTCAGCAGCCCCTGGGCCAACAACCTCTGGGTCAACAACCCCTGGGCCAACAACCGGGCCAGCCGGCCTATCCGGTGCAGCCCGGCGCGCCGGTTCTGCAGCAACCACCCTTGCAGCAGCAACCGGGCCAGCAATATCCGGCCCAGGCCCAGCCGGCCTATCCGACGCAGCAGGCACCGGTCCTTGTGCCGCCGCAGCCCAGCACCGGCGGGGATTCCGGCCTCTATTGATTCCACGGGATCATCGCCCCCCGGATAATTCCTCTGGGCGCAAAAGGTTGACGGGCCGGACCGCAATCGGCATGTTCCGGCCCGACATCGAAACTGGGCATCGAAACCCGAGTATTTTGAGGCACTGACATGCGCGCTGAGATCGAGGCGGCGGCGGGGGAGATCCGATCTTCCCTGGCCCTGCTGAGGAGGCATCTTTGACTGGGACAACGCCCTGCGTCGTCTCGACGAACTGAACGCCCTCTCGGAAGACCCCACTCTCTGGGACAAGCCTGAAAAGGCGCAGAAGGTGATGCGCGAGCGCACCCATCTGCAGAACTCGCTCGACGGCTACAAGGCGCTGGAGCGCGAGCTCGACGATGCGCTCACTTTGGCCGAGCTCGGCGAGATGGAAGGCGACGAAGCCTCGATCGACGAAGCCGAGAAGCAGATCAAGGAATTGAAAGCCAAGGCCGGGCAGCGCGAGCTTGAAAGCCTGCTCTCGGGCGAAGCCGACCAGAACGATTGTTATCTCGAAGTCCATGCCGGCGCCGGCGGTACCGAGGCGCAGGACTGGGCGCAGATCCTCTTGCGCATGTATACGCGCTGGGCGGAACAGCACGGCTACAAGGTCGAATGGCTGGAAGAAAGTGCCGGCGAAGAAGCCGGCTTGAAATCGGCGACCATCGAGATCAAGGGCCATAACGCTTATGGCTGGCTGAAATCGGAAAGCGGCGTTCATCGTCTGGTGCGCATCTCGCCCTTCGATTCCAATGCGCGACGCCACACCTCGTTCAGCTCGGTCTGGGTCTATCCGGTGATCGACGACAATATCGAGATCGAGATCCTCGACAAGGATCTCCGGGTCGATACCTTCCGCGCCTCGGGCGCCGGCGGCCAGCACATCAACAAGACCGACAGCGCCATCCGCATCACCCATGAACCGACCGGGATCGTGGTCTCGTGCCAGGCCGACCGATCGCAGCATAGGAACCGCGCCATGGCGATGGACATGCTGAAGGCGCGGCTTTACGAGCGCGAATTGCGCATCCGCGAGGAAAAGGCCCAGGCAGTCGAGGATTCGAAGACCGATATCGGCTGGGGCCACCAGATCCGCTCCTACGTGCTGCAGCCCTATCAGATGATCAAGGATCTCCGCACCGGCGCCGAGACCAGCGACAGCCAGGGTGTGCTCGACGGCGACATCGATCTCTTCCTCTCGGCCTCGCTCGCCGCCAAGATCCATGGCGGCGAACCGGAGCAGGCGTGAGTGGGGCCACGGTCATCGCCGTCGCCCTCGATGGCGGGCATCGTTTTTCGAAGAAGCCCGCTTTCGAGATCCGGCTGCTGACCGGTCTGGGTGTCGCGGGCGATGCGCATATGGGCGAGACGGTGAAGCACAGGAGCCGTGTCGCCAAGGATCCCACGCAGCCCAATCTCCGGCAGGTGCATCTCATCCAGGCCGAACTCTTCGACGAACTCGCGACGAAGGGCTTCCAGGTGCAGCCCGGCGAGATGGGCGAGAATGTCACCACGCGCGGTACCGATCTGCTGGCCTTGCCGGAAGGGACGCGGCTGCAATTGGGGCCTGAGGCCGAGGTCGAGATCACCGGGTTGCGCAATCCCTGCATTCAGATCGACCGCTTCCAGCAGGGCCTGATGCAGGCCGTGCTCGATCGGGACGCGGCGGGCAATCTCCTCCGCAAGGCCGGCGTGATGGCGGTCGTCATCCGCGGCGGCGACGTCCGGCCGGGCGACGGGATTCTGACAACCCTGCCGACCGGCCCGCACCGCGCCCTTGCGCCGGTCTAGGACGTCGACCGCAAGATTTGCCAAGTTCGCGGAATCCGTTTGCGGCAAGATCGCCGGCCACCTAACCTGGATGGGTCATGGCTGCCACGATCATCTTTCAGAATGCCGATCTCAAGGTGACCGATTACCGGTGCGAGGCCGGTCCGTCGGACATTCCCTTTGCCGAGGCGCATGACAATTTCTCGGCCGCTTTCGTGCGCAAAGGCTCGTTCGGTTATCGGCATCGCGGCCGCGCCTTTGATCTGGTGGCGGGGTCCGTGCTGCTGGGGCATCCGGGCGACGAATATGTCTGCACCCACGAGCATCACGCCTGCGGCGACGCCTGTTTGAGTTTCAAGCTCTCGCCCAGCTATGCCGAGATGGTGGGCGGCGAGAAGGCAATCTGGCAGGCGGGAAGTGTCGCCCCTCATGCCAGCCTCATGGTGCTGGGGGCGCTGGGAGAGGCCGTGGCCGAGGGGCGCAGCGATCTCGGCTTCGATGAAATCGGTTTGATGTTCACCGCCGCCATCGCGCGCCATATCGCCGGGCGGAAGCCGGCCGCGGTGACGGCGCGCAGCCAGGACCGCGCGCGCATCACGTCGGCCGCCGCCTGGATCGAAGCCCATGCCGACCGCGACATCGATCTCGATCGGGCAGCCCAAGCTGCACGGCTGAGCCCCTTTCATTTCCTGCGCCTCTTTGCGCGCATCGCCGGGGTGACGCCGCATCAATATCTCGTCGGCGCGCGGCTCCGGAACGCGGCGAAGCAACTGGCCGGCAGCGAGAAGCCGATCACGGATATCGCCTATGACGTGGGCTTCGGCGATCTCTCCAATTTCGTGCGCACGTTTCACCGCGCGGCGCGCATGTCGCCCAGGCGCTTCCGGCAGAATGCGCAAGGCCGCTTCGGGCGGCATGAGCGCAAGAACCTCCAAGATCGCCTGCCTGCCAGCCTCGTAGGGTGATCGCCTCAGAGAGAGGAGATCACCATGTACGATCATATCGGCTTGCACGTGAAGGATCTGGCGGCGAGCGCGGCGTTTTACAAAGCCGTGCTGGCACCTTTGGGTCTGGTGCTGAATTCATCCGACGATAGCGGCGCAGGGCTGGGGCCGAAGGGCGCTTCGGCGCTCTGGCTCTATCCCAACAAAGGGGCGAAGGGCCCCGGAACACATGTTGCCTTTGCGGCACCCGATCGCAAAGCCGTCGACAAGTTCCATGCGGCGGGTCTCAAGGCCGGCGGCAAGGATAATGGCGGCGCGGGCCTCCGGGTCGATTACAGCCCGACTTACTACGCGGCCTTCCTCACTGATCCCGACGGCAACAATGTCGAAGCCGTCTGCATGACGAAGTAGTCGGCCCGAATCACTGGCGGGCCGGGACCCAGATTCCGGACCGACTGTTCATTTGGGCCCGTCTCCGGCAGGATGACCTGGATCATCCTGCCGGAGCAAAACCATGCCGATCACCAAGGGAATTGAGCAGCTATTGGCCGAAGCCAATGCGGCGATCAAGACCATCCCCGCCCCCGAGGCCATCGCGCGCCTCGACGATGCCGGCATCGTCTTCGTCGATCTCCGGGATCCGCGCGAGCTGGCGCGGGAGGGCAAGATCCCGAATGCCTTTCACTGCCCGCGCGGGATGCTGGAATTCTGGCTCGATCCAGAAAGCCCCTATCACAAGCCGATCTTCGCTGAAGAGAAGACCTTCCTGTTCTATTGCGCCAGCGGCTGGCGCTCGGCGCTTGCCACCAAGACGGCGCTTGATATGGGCCTCGCCAATGTCGCCCATATCGGTGGCGGCTTCACCGCCTGGAAGGAAGCGGGCGGCGCCATCGAGGCGGTCAATCCTCGGCCGTCGTGAGTCGGTCCACCCGCGCATCGGGCAGGATCGACAGCAGAAAGTCGATCGTCGCGCGCACCGCCGGCAGCATGTAGCGCCGCGAGGTGAAGACCAGATGGCGGATGCCGCGCCCGCCATCCCAATCGGGCAGGATGCGGATGAGCTGACCCGTGGCGAGCTCCCGCCGGCAGGCTTCCTGCGGCAGGCAGGCGATCCCGAGGCCGGCCACGGCCGCCTGGACCAGAATATTGAAATCGAGGCAGGCGAGGCGTGGCTGGTGGGTGAAGATTTCCTCGCAGCCATCGGGACCGGCAAGATGCCAGACGCTTTCGCCGGGATTCTCGTCATGGTCGATGGTCGGATAGCCGCGCAGGTCTTCGACCGAGGCGGGCAGGCCGAGGCGGTCGATCAGCGCGGGACTGGCGCAAAGCAGCGTGACGCTCTCGCCGAAGGCCCGCATGGTGAGCTGCGCGTCGGTGTCGAGGCGCCGGCGTATGCGGAGCGCGATGTCGACGCGCTCGCCGACGATGTCGACGCGCCGGTTGGTGATGACGAATTGCAGGCGCAGCTTCGGGTGACGCGCGAGGAAATCCGGTATCTGTCGGCTGAAGGCGGCGGAAAGACCCATGGGCGCGCTGATGCGCACCAGGCCGCGCGGTTCGCCCTGGCTATGCGCGGCGATCTCGTCTGCGGCCTCGACTTCCGCCATCACCGCCCGGCAATGGCGGTAATATTCATGGCCGAGATCGGTCACCACGAAGCGCCGGGTCGAGCGTTCGATCAGGCGCACGCCCAGCCGCGCTTCGAGCCCCGCCACATGGCGGCTAAGCTTCGATTTCGGGAGGCCGAGCGCCCGGGCGGCGGCGGCGAAGCCGCCATGGCGCACCACCGCCTCGAAATAAGCGAGGTCGTTGAGATCCTGCATCTTTCCCTCCTATTGTTCCAAAAATAGAACATTAAGTTGGAAAATTGGCAACTTATCGCTGATTGGAGCAAATCCTACGTTGAAGCCGACCCATTCGTTAATAAAAGGACGGCTTCATCATGAAAATCCTCCATATCGATTCCAGCATTCTGGGCGGCCATTCGGTGAGCCGCCAGCTTTCCAGCGATATTGTGGCCCGCCTCAAGGCCGCCCATCCCGGCGCCCAGGTGACCTATCGCGATGTCGGGGCCGTCCCCCTGCCGCATCTCTCCGGCGCCGTCCTCACGGCTGCACAAGTTCCGCAGGACGTGACCGAGGCCGTCGCCGCCGACCTCAAGACCGGTGCCACCGTGCTCGACGAGATTCTCGCCGCCGACGTGATCGTGGTGGGCGCGCCGATGTACAATTTCGGCATCAGCAGCCAGTTGAAGGCCTGGATCGACCGCATCGCCATCGCCGGCAAGACCTTCCGCTATACCGAGAAGGGGCCGGAAGGATTGCTGGGCGGGAAGAAGGCGATCGTCGCCCTCTCGCGTGGCGGCTTCTACGGCCCGGATTCCGGCATGAACGCCTTCGAGCATCAGGAAAGCCATTTGCGGGCCGTGTTCACGTTCCTCGGCATCAAGGATGTGAGCTTCGTCCTGGCCGAGGGCGTCAATATCAGCCCGGAACAGAAGGCGCAGTCGCTGGCCCAGGCCGCTGACAAGATTCAGGCGCTCGCCGCCTGATCACGCTATCTCCGATGGCGAAATTCTGGGCCGGCCCCCCTCAGCGCGTCAGCACGAGGGTGGGCTGGCCCAGATAGGTGTTGTGTTCGGCGAGCTTGTAGCCGGCACGTTCGGCGAGGCGGATCGAGGGCGTGTTCTCCGGCGCGATCAGGCAGACGGTCTTGCTGCCCTTGAAATGCCGATCGCCCCAGCGCGTGATGGCGGCCACCGCCTCGCTGGCATAGCCCTGGCGGTGAAAGGCCGGGGCCAGCATCCAGCCGATTTCCGGCAAGCGGACATAGTCGGATTCGATTGCGCGTTCGTAATTTGCAAAACCGGATTCGCCCACGAATTTGCCGTCCGACTTTTGCGTCAGCACCCAATAGCCGAATCCCATCAGGGCCCAATGGCCGACATAGCGCAGCACGCGGCCCCAGCATTCCTCGGGGGTGAAGGCGCGGCCGCTGATCATGCGGGTTACCTCAAGATCGCCCCACATGGCGGCGCTGTCGGGGAAGTCCTCGACGCGATGGCCCCGCAGGATCAGGCGTTCGGTCTCGATGATGGGAATGTCGGTCATGATCTTCCGTCGTCTATTTGCGCCGCCGTCTCGATTCGGCAGATCTCCATTCTTTGACGAAGGCGATGAAGGCGGCAAGTGCCGGCGGCGGCTGCCGGCGGCTGGGGTAATAGAGGAAGGGGCCGGGAAAGGGCGCCTGCCAATCATCGAGCACGGGAACCAGTTTCCCGGCGGCGATATGCGGGGCCGCGTAATCGGCGAACATGAGAGAGAAGCCGAGCCCCTCCATCGCCGCGCGGATCTGCAGCGCGATATGGGCGGCGATCAGCGGTCCCTGCGGCGTGAACTTGACGTTGCGGCCGGCCTTGGCGAATTCCCAGGGCAACACGATGCCCGAAGCAAAGCGGGTGACGATGCAGGGCCGGTCGACGAGGTCGCGCGGATGTTTCGGGATGCCCCATTCCTTCAGCAAGGCGGGCGCCGCCACCAATTGATAGCGCGTCGGCGGCCCGAGACTCAGTGCCACCATGTCGCGCGCCAGATTCTCCTCATAGCGCACGCCGGCATCGAAGCCTTCGGCGACGATATCGGCGAGGCGCGATTCGGCGACGACCTCCATCTGGATCTTGGGATGCGCCCGGAGAAAGGGCGTCACCATGGGGGCCAGCACCAGATCGACCGCCGGCGGCGGTGCGTTGATGCGGAGACGCCCCGAGGGTTCGCCCTGGCGCTGCTTCAATTCAACCAGCGCCGCGTCGAGATCGGCCAGGGTCGGCCGCAAACGCAGGAGCAGGTTTTCCCCGGCCTCGGTCGCGGCAACGCTGCGCGTGGTGCGGTTGAGGAGGCGGAGGCCGAGGCGCGCCTCCAGCTCCTTCACCCGCTGGCTGAGGCCCGAGACCGAGAGGCCCAGCACGCGGGCGGCACCGCGAAAGCTGCGCTGTTCCGCCACCTGGGCGAAGGCGGCAAGATCGCGGAGATCGCGCTCATCCATTGTTCATACTTACGAACAGTTCTTTCATGATTATCCATCTTATCGGACAGCCGGGCGGGCGTCATCTTGTCTTTCATCAGCAACCCCTCACCCCGCCCCTCTCCCCGCAAGCGGGGCGAGGGAGTTTCGACCGAGTTCGCTCTGAAGCCCCTCGCCCCATGAAATGGGGAGAGGGGTTGGGGTGAGGGGTGAGCAAGAACAAGGAGAAGCAAGATGCAACAACGTCAATTGGGCAGCACCGGCCCTCAGGTTTCCGCGATCGGGCTGGGGTGCATGGGGATGTCGGATTTCTATGGCCCCGCCGACCGCGACGAGAGCATCGCCACCATCCACCGCGCGCTCGATTATGGTGTCACCCTGCTCGATACCGGCGATTTCTATGGCAGCGGCCATAACGAGATGCTGCTGCAGGAAGCGCTGAAAGGCCGGCGGCGCGAGAGCTATCAGCTCAGCGTCAAATTCGGCGCCTTGCGCGATCCCATGGGTGGTTTCTTCGGCTATGATTCCAGACCCCAGTCGGTGAAGAATTTCCTGGCGCATTCTCTGAAACGCCTCGGCACCGATTACATCGACATCTACCGCCCCTCGCGTCTCGATCTCGATGTGCCGATCGAGGACACGATCGGCACCATCGCCGAGATGGTGGAGAAGGGTTATGTTCGCCATATCGGCCTCTCGGAAGTGGGTGCGACGACGATCCGCCGCGCGGCTGCCGTGCATCCCATCGCCGATCTGCAGATCGAATATTCGCTCATTGCCCGAGGTATCGAGACGGAGATCCTGCCGGCGTGCCGCGCGCTCGGCATCGGTGTCACGGCCTATGGCGTGCTGGCGCGCGGCCTCATCAGCGGGCATTTCACCGCAGACAAGGCAGCGAAGGATTTCCGCGGTATGACCCCGCGCTTCCAGGGCGAGAACCTGACCGCCAATCTGAAACTGGCCGAGACGCTGAAGGAAGTCGCCGTCGGCTTGCATGCGAGCGCGGCACAGGTCGCCATCGCCTGGGTCGCGGCGCAAGGACCCGACATCGTGCCGCTGGTTGGCGCCCGCGCGCGCAACCGTCTTGATGAGGCGCTGGGCGCGCTCAATCTCAAACTGAAACCGGAAGACCTCGCCCGCATCGAGACCGCGATCCCTTTGGGAGCGGCGAAGGGTGCGCGTTATCCGGAGGCGCTGCTGGCGCATCTCGACAGCGAGCGGGCGTGAGGTGGCGTGAGGAGAGGCAGTATACGTCAACGTAAGACTGTCATCCCCCGCGAAGGCGGGGGATCCACGAATTGCTTTACTCGGCTGCTAACAAACTCGTGGATGGCCCGCCTAAAGCGGGCCATGACAACTGAGAGTGAGGCAACTTGTCTTGACCTGTATACAGGCGCCGTCCTAATTTCCTCCGGCCATTTCCCCGTCAGCCGAAGGATCCATCCATGCCGCATGTCCAGGGCAGCCAGGCCAGCATCTATTATGAGCAGGTGGGGGCGGGGCCGGATATTGTCTGGGTCGGCGGCGGCGGCACCGCGGGCAAGGATTGGCACCGCTTCCAGACGCCGCATTTCGCGGGCACCTTCCGCAACACCGTCTTCGACAATCGCGGTATCGGTGCCACCATTTGCGACCGGCCCATGCCCTGGGGCATCGCGGATTTCGCGACCGACCTTGCCGACCTCATCAAGGGAGTCTGCGGCGGCAGGCCCGTGGCGGTGGTGGGATCGAGCCTGGGTTCGGCCATCATCCAGCAGCTCTGCATCGATCACCCCGAACTGGTGCGCGTCGCCGTCTTGATGGGGACCGGCGCCTACAGCACCGGCTGGGGCTGGGATTATCAGGAGGCCGAAATCGAATTCCGCAAACAGGGCGGCCGCCTCGACGGCATGATGGCGGTGACGCATTACGCCGCCATGCTCTATCCGGCCCGCGCGCTTGGCGACCGCGAGCTCTGGCCGAAACTGAAGGCCCTCATGCTGGAATGGATGGACAGCGATGCCAATGAAGAATCACTGGTGCCGCAATGGGACGCGAGCTTGCGCTTCGATCAGCGCGAGGCGTTGAAGAGCGTGCGCGTGCCGGTCCATGTGCTGGCCTTCGAAGAAGACGTCGAAGCCCCACCTCAGGACGGCGAGGAAGTCGCCAACCTCATCCCGGGTGCCACCCTGCACAAGCTCGCCGGCATGGGTCACGGGTCGTGGTACGGGCATAAGCATGACGAGATCAATGCGCTGATTGAGAAGATCGTGGGCGCTTGATCCTCGGTTTTTGTGTGCGGCCGGCGACCTTTTTCGAGCTCGTGCAAATCTTGGGCAGTCACGCGATATTTGCCCAAACTTTAGGCAGTATCTCGATGGGCTGCCAGCGAATCCCCAACTGAATCAATAAGTCCTATCTTTGGCACAATGCTTGCTCTCCCGGTGCTGCTTTGCAGCAATTTGAAGCAGTTAATCAGGAGAGGCGCATGCGCACGACAGGGGGAACGGCCGGAACTGGCCGGGATATTCAACAAACCAGGCTTGGCAGCCTGCTGGCCTATCTGGGTCTTGCCGGCGCCGGGCGGGCGGGGCTTTCGACTCTGGCCATGGGCCTGCTTTCGCTGCTGGCGGTGGTGGCCGTCATGGCGCCGGGGGCGGCCTTCGCCCAGGATGCCGTGCCCACCATGGACAAGGCCGATACCGTCTGGATGATGGTCTCGACCGCGCTCGTTCTTCTGATGCTGATGCCGGGCCTCGCTCTCTTCTATGGCGGCCTGGTGCGCAAGGTGAACGTCCTCACCATCGTCATGCAATCGGTGGCCTGCGCCTGCGTGCTCTCGGTAGTTTGGTACATGTTCGGCTATTCGATCGCGTTCGGTGCCGGCAGCGTGTTCGAGGGCAAGTATTTCGGCGATACCAGCCGCTTCTTCCTCAGCGGTCTTGCGGTCGACAGCCTCTCGGGCGTCATTCCGGAAAGCATCTTCATGCTGTTCCAGATGACCTTCGCCATCATCACCCCGGCCCTCATCACCGGCGCCTTCGCCGACCGCATGAAATTCTCGGCCATGGTGGTGTTCGTGATTCTGTGGTCGCTGCTGGTCTATTCGCCGCTCTGCCACATGGTCTGGGCGTCGACCGGCATGATGTTCGGCTGGGGTACTCTCGATTTCGCCGGCGGCACCGTCGTCCACATCTCGTCGGGTGTCTCGGGCCTCGTCGTCGCCCTCATGATCGGCAAGCGCCGCGGTCACGGCAAGGTGCCGTTCACCCCGCATAACCTGGTCTACAGCGTCATCGGCGCCGGTCTCCTCTGGGTCGGCTGGTTCGGCTTCAACGCCGGCTCGGCCCTGGCCGCCAGCTACAACGCCGCCATGGCCATGGTGGTGACCCATATCGCGGCGGCCGCGGCCGGCGTGGGCTGGGTTGCCGTGGAATGGCTGGTCCACAAGAAGCCCTCGGTCCTGGGCGGTGTCTCCGGCATCGTCGCCGGTTTGGTCGGCATCACGCCGGCCGCCGGCTTCGTCGATCCGACCGGTGCCCTCATCATCGGCCTTGCCGCCGGTGTGGTCTGCTTCTTCGCCTCGACCACGCTGAAGAACGCGCTGGGCTATGACGACGCCCTCGACGTGTTCGGCATCCACGGTGTCGGCGGTGCACTGGGCGCGCTGCTGACCGGTGTCTTTGCCACGATGGCGATCAAGGGCGGCGAGGCCCCGGTCGGCCTCATCGACGGCAATGCCGGCCAGCTCTGGATCCAGCTGGAGAGCGTCGTCGTCACGGTCGTCTTCGTCGCCATCGGCACGGCGATCATCTACAAGGTGGTCGACCTCATCATCGGCTGCCGCGTCTCCGAGGATGCGGAGCGCGACGGCGTCGATCTCGCCCTCCACGGCGAGGCGGTGCAGTAAACAGAAGGCAATCCCGCACGGGGCCTATGTGCCCCGCGCGGGGGTGCCGAACTGGCGAGAAAGGGGCGGATCGGCTAGAGATAGCCGGCCCGCCCTTTTTCTTTGCCCCCGTTCTTGCGCCGGAATTCCATGGCACCGCAGCACATCCTCGTCCTCGTCTTCTCCCAGGTGCTGTGGGGGGCGAATTTCGCGGTGATCAAATGGGGCCTCGCCGATTGGCCGCCGCTCTTTTTCGCGGCCTTGCGCATGCTGGCGGTGGCGGCCCTCATCATCCCCTTCATCGGTTTCCCGAAGCGGCGCGACTGGCGCCGGCTCCTCGTCCTGGGGCTGGTCCTGGGCGTCATCCATTTCGGCACCATCTTCCACGGCATCCGGCTGGTCGATGCCGCCACCGCCTCAATCATTATCCAGATCCAGGTGCCGCTGGCGGCCCTTGCCGCCGCCTTTCTGTTCGGCGACCGGATCGGCTGGCGGCGCTGGTGCGGCATGGGCCTGGCCTTCATCGGCATCGCGGTGCTGGTCGGGCGTCCGGGCTTCGCGGGCGGCTGGCTCGGGACCGGTTTCATGTTCGTGGCCTCGCTCTCCTGGGTCGCCTCCAACCTCCTCATCAAGAAGGCCTCGGCCGATCTCGATGGCTGGCAATTGAATGCCTGGGTGGCCTTGGCCGCCGGGCCGATGATGCTGCTCCTCTCCTTTGCCACCGAAACCGGGCAAATGGAGGCGATGACGGGGGCCGGCCTTGCCGGCTGGGGATCGATGGCCTATCAGGTATTGATCGTCACCGCGCTCTGCTATGGCATCTGGTACGCCATGATGCGGCGCTATCCGGTGAGTACCGTCATGCCCTTTACCCTCCTCGAACCGATCTTCGGCGCCACCACCGCGGTCCTCCTCCTTGGCGAGGATTGGGATTGGCGCATGGTGGCGGGGGCAGCGCTCACCATGTCGGGGCTTGCCATCATCATCTTCCGCCGTCCGCAGGCGGTGGAGCAGCCGGTGGGGCCCGGGGCGTGATGGGTGGGAGCATGATGGGCGGGGGCGTGACATGAAAATCACTGCGATCCGCGCCTATGCGCAGTTCCAGCCCTTTCGCGACGGGACCTATACCTGTTCCGGTGGGCGTTCGGCGGAGGGTTTCGATTCCACCATCGTCGCGATCGAGACCGATGCGGGCGTGACCGGCTGGGGCGAGATGGCGCCCCTGGGGGCCTTCTATGCACCGGCCTTCGCCGCCGGCGCACGGGCAGGCATCGCGGAACTCGCGCCGCATCTCATCGGCGCGGATCCGCGCCAACTGCGCGCGATCGAGAGACTGATGGATCACCGCTTCAACGGGCATCCCTACGTCAAATCGGCGCTCGACATGGCCTGCTGGGACATCGCGGCGCAGGCGGCGGATCAGCCGCTCGCGGAATTTCTCGGCGGGCGCTTCGGGGAATCGGTGACGCTCTATCGGTCGATTTCGCAGGCAGCGCCCGACCTCATGGTCGCAAAGGCGCGTCACTACGTGGCCGAAGGTTATCGCCGCCTGCAGGTGAAAGTGGGGCTCGACCCACGCGAGGATGTCGAGCGGCTCGAGGCCGTGCGCCAGGCGATCCCCAGCGACATCGTGCTCTTTGCCGACGGGAATGGCGGCTGGAACAGCTATCAGGCGCGGCAATTCCTGCTCGCGGTACGGCATCTCGATTTCACGCTGGAGCAACCCTGCGGCAGATATGAAGATAATGCGGCTCTGCGCGGCGTCTGTGCGCAGCCGCTGGTGCTCGATGAAGACATCGACAGCCTCGACGCCTTGCTGCGCGCCAAACGCGACGGCATCGACGGCGTCACCATCAAGATCGCGCGGGTGGGGGGCATCGGCCGGGCGCGAGCCTTGCGCGACCTTGCCGTCGATCTCGATCTCATGGTGACAATGGAGGATACCGGCGGCGCCGAGATCGACACCGCCGCCATGGCGCATCTTTCGCTCTCGACACCGCAGGCGCGGCGCCTGCACACGGTCGATTTCCACAATTGGGTGACGATCAGCCATGCGAGCGGCCTTGCCCCCTGCGCGGGCGGCGAGATGCGCGCACCCACCAAACCGGGCCTTGGCCTCACCATCGACCTGGCCAGCCTCGGCAAGCCCTTTCTGGAGCTGGCCCGTTGAAGCCGCAGCATCTGGCGCTGATGCTGCTCTGCCAGTTCATCTGGGGGGTGAATTTCGTCGCCGCCAAGATCGGTCTCGCCCATTTCGAGCCGCTGTTCTTCGTGGCGCTGCGGTTTTCGCTGGTAGCGCTGCTGCTGCTTCCCGTCGTCGGTCTGCCGAAGCGCAAGCTCCTTCAATTACTGCCGCTCTCGCTCACCATGGGGGTCATGCATTTCAGCCTGATCTTCACCGGCATGCGCTATCTGGATGCCGCCACCTCGTCGATCGCGGTGCAATTACAGGTGCCTTTCGCCGCGATCATGGCCGCCTTCTTCTTCAAGGAGACGCTGGGCTGGCGGCGCATTCTCGGCATGACGGTGGCCTTTGCCGGCGTCGTGCTCATCGCCGGCGAGCCGCGCTTCGGCGGTGGCAATCTGTGGCCGCTGCTCTCGGTGATCGGCGCCGCTCTGGTCTGGGCGACGGCCAATGTGCAGGTGAAGGCGCTGGGCGAGGAATTCGACGCGGTCCAGCTCAATGCCTATATCGCCATCCTGGCCGCCCCCCAATTGCTGCTGGTCTCGTTCCTGATCGAGGGCAATCAATGGCCCAATATCGTCAATGTGGGCCTTGCCGGCTGGGGCGCGCTCCTGTTCCAATCGGTCGTCGTCGCCATCTTCAGTTATTGGATCTGGTACAACATGATGCGCCGCTATCCGGTCAACCAGGTCATGCCGTTCACGCTGCTGCTGCCGATGATCGGCGTCATCTCCGGCCATCTCGTCCTCGACGAGGTGGTGACCTGGCAGATGGTGCTGGGCGGCATCGCCACGGTGGCGGGTGTCGCCATCGTCGTCATCCGCCGCCCGGCCGTGGTGGCGCCTTCGACCAAGACCGGTATCTGACGCCATGATGATCGAGGCGCCGTCACCCAATCACGACAGCCGCGAGGGGCAGGCGCCCGAGATCCTGCTGTTGCATTACACCGGCATGAAGACCGGCGCCGAAGCGATCGCCCGGCTCTGCGATCCGGCGGCCAAGGTGAGTGCCCATTACGTGGTCGAGGAAGACGGCTGCGTCTTTCACCTGGTGCCGGAAGATCGGCGCGCCTGGCATGCGGGCGTCTCAACCTGGCGTGGGCTCGGCAATGTGAACGCCCGTTCGATCGGGATCGAGATCGTCAATCCCGGCCATGAATGGGGCTATCGCGCCTTTCCGGCCGCACAGATGGCGGCGGTCACGGATCTCGCGCTGGGCATCCTCGCTCGCCAGGCGATACCGGCGCGCAATGTCATCGGCCATAGCGACGTCGCACCTGTGCGCAAGGAAGATCCCGGCGAGCTTTTCGATTGGCAGGGCCTGGCGAAGGTGGGGATCGGATTGTGGCCGCAGCGGAGGCCGGTGCAATGGTCCGCCGAAGAATTTTTCGCGAAGCTCGCGCGCTACGGCTATGACGTCGCCGATTCCGCCGCCGCATCCCGCGCCTTCTGCCGGCATTTCCGGCAGGCGAAGCTCAGCGACGTGCCGGATGACCAGATGGCGGCACTGCTCAACGATCTATTGATCCAGGTGGGATGAGGACATCCCCAATGATATGCGAGAGAAAATTTCCATGACCGATATCGTGATCGATCCCGCTCTGGCGCTTGCCGATGCGACCATTCCGGAACTGCCCAATCATTATCGCGGCAAGGTGCGCGACAATTACGATCTGCCGGATGGGCGGCGCATCCTCATCTCCAGCGACCGCCTCTCGGCTTTCGATCTCATCCTCGCCGCCATACCGCATAAGGGCCAGGTGCTGACGCAAACCGCGCGCTACTGGTTCGAGGCGACGGCGGATATCTGCCCCAATCATGTGCTCGATTACCCCGATCCCAATGTCGTCATCGGCCGGCATCTGAAGATCCTGCCGGTCGAGATCGTCGTACGCGGCTATCTGGCCGGCACCACGGGAACCTCGATCCTGACCCTCTACAAGAAGGGCCAACGCAAGATGTATGGCCATGATTTGCCCGACGGCATGCGCGACAACCAGATCCTGCCGCATCCGATCATCACGCCGACTTCGAAAGCGGATCAGGGCGACCATGACGCGCCGCTGACGCCCGACGAAATCCTGGCAAAGAAGCTGGTGACGCCGGAGCAATGGCAGACGCTCTCGCGCTATGCCCTGGCGCTCTTTGCGCGCGGGCAGGAGATGGCGGCGAAGAACGGCCTCATCCTGGTCGACACCAAATATGAATTCGGCCTCGACAACGACGGACATATCGTGCTCGCCGACGAGATTCACACGCCGGACAGCAGCCGCTACTGGCTGGCCGCAAGTTATGCCGAGCGATTCCAGAAGGGCGAGAAGCCGGAAAGCTTCGACAAGGATTTCGTGCGCAATTGGGTGGCGGCGCGCTGCGATCCCTACAAGGATCCGATTCCGGAGATTCCGGCCGATCTCATCCGCGATACCGCGCGCGTCTATATCCGCGCCTATGAGACCATCACCGGGCGGCGTTTCGTGCCGGGCGAGCAGCCGCCCTTGCCGCGCATCCGCCGCAACCTCGCGCCCTATTTCTCCAAAGGTTGACTTCTCACCCGCTAGGCCCTACCTCCTGCCCCCAGCCAGATGGCCGGATGGCCGCTCTTGTTTCGACAAGGGAGGAAAGTCCGGGCTCCACGGAAAAACGGTGCCGGATAACGTCCGGCGGGCGTCAAGCCTAGGGACAGTGCCACAGAGAGCAGACCGCCTGCCTTTCGAGGCAGGTAAGGGTGAAAGGGTGCGGTAAGAGCGCACCGCGCGACCGGCAACGGAAGCGGCACGGCAAACCCCACCGGGAGCAAGACCAGATAGGAGGGCACGCAGGGCGCAAGTCCTGCAGGCGTTTTCCGCGCTGATCCTCGGGTAGGTCGCGTGAGGCGTTCGGTAACGAACGTCCCAGATGAATGGCCATACAGGGGCCGGACGCGCGTGAGTGATGGCGGTTCGCCGCCATATCGTGCGCGGCTGCGGCCCTGGACAGAACCCGGCTTACAGGCCGTCTGGCGCTTTTTTTGTCGCAAGGGGGAGCAAGATGATCACCTGCCACGTCCGCTACGAGATCGATCCGGAGAAGATCGTCGATTTCGAAGCCTATAGCGAAATGTGGCTGGATCTGGTGCCGCGTTTCGGCGGCATCCATCACGGCTATTTCCTGCCCTCGGAAGGGGCCAGCGACGTAGCCCTTGCGATCTTCAGCTTCCCCAGCTTTGCCGATTACGAACGCTACCGGAAGGATGCGGCGGCCGATCCCGAGGTCAAGAAGGCGATGGAATTTGCCAAGCGGACGCAATGCTTCCGCCGCTACGACCGCACCTTCTTCCGACCGCTCCTCCCCAAGGCCGCAGGCTGATTTCGCGCTAGAACGGAATGTTGCCGTCGGCGACCGCCTCGGCAATCAAGGCGGCATCGGCATCGCCGAGTTCCGCCCCGCGCTGGAGATAGACAAGCGCCGCATCGATGTCCTGCGGCGCGCCGTGACCGCGTGCCAGCATGATTCCAGCAAGTGTCGCTGCTCGGGCAAAGCCGCCCTCGGCCGCGATCTTCAGCCAGTGGAGCGCCTGCACGGGGTCCGCTTTGATTCCCTTGCCGACGTAATAGGCGAGGCCAAGATTGTAGGCGGCGTCTGGTATGTCGAATTCGACGGCGCGCTGAAAGGCGAGGAATCCCTTTTCGAAATCCACCGGCATGTTGTTGCCGTTATAAAGATCGGCGCCGAGCTGGAATGCCGCATTGCCGCCCATGCTGGGAATTTCGCTGAGGAGAAAGCCCGAGGCGCCGTTGGGCGCGCCGGATTCGAGATTGAGCCGCGCCTGCTGGAACTGAAAGCTGCGGTAGCGCCCCTCGCCGACGACGTCCCAGCCGACTTCCTTGATGAGTTTGTCCGTAAGCTCGCGCGAGGCGGTGTCCTCCGCGTCATAGCGATGCTCGGGATCGCGCATGCATTGATCCATCCATTTGACCGCTTCGACCTGGCGCGCCCGGTCGTTGCCGGCGGTTCTGGCGAGGGCGATGCCCAATTGGCATTGCGCGCGCAAATTCCCGCCCTCGGCCAGGGGGCGGAGCAGGTCGGTGGCCCCGAGATAATCGCCGCGATCGTAGAGATCGAAGCCGTCGGGCGCGGGTGTCGCGGCAAAAGGGGTGGTATCGGGATCTGATTGCGGCATGGCGCCTTCCTTCGGCGAGACGAGGGGGTTTTCCGGCAGGATCAGCGAGAGGGCGAGGAGAAGGATGCCGACACCAAGCACCCATCCAGCAGGTCGCGCAAAGAACGAGCGGTGTCTCTCTCTTTCGTTCAATTGTTGCAATTTTCGGCGCCAATCATCCATCGCGACCCCCTCGCTGCTCTTCAGCCCATCACATCGCCCGGCGCGGCTTCGGCCACGGCTTTATCACCCCGCAGAGTGGTCGGCATTACAGAACGAAAGAGAACATAATGCAAACATAAAGAGTAGAGAGTAGCTGGTCCTAAGCTCAATCGTTAATTTCGCCTGTGAGGGGTACTCGCCAAGCCTTTGTTAACATTGATTCCCGTTCCGGCGAAAAATGACCGAAAACGGAAAAATCCAATGTTTTCCATAGCGTTACAGCCTCTTCCCATTGACGGCCCATGTTATCCCATGGTATCCCATTCAACGTAAGAGATTTCCCAGGACCGCCCAGGCAGCGGCCCGATCCGATTTGGGGGTGTCCGAATTGGGGGTGGATGGGAATTTGTGGCGGGCCGGCCACGCGCGCGAAGGGTGCCTGCGTCCGATGGCTTTGTTCATCGACACATTCGTCAACCGGATCGACAAGAAGGGGCGGGTATCCGTCCCGGCGACGTTCCGTGCTGCGCTCATCGGCTTGCCCTTCAACGGCATCGTCGGCATGCCGCATTTCCGTTACGACGCCGTGCAATGCGCCGGGATCGACTGGATGGAAGATCTGGTCGCGCAGATGGGCAATGTCGATCTCTTCTCCGACGAACATGACGATCTCAGCGCGACGCTGTTCTCCGACGCCAAGCAATTGTCCTTCGACGGCGAAGGCCGCGTGATGCTGCCGGATTCGCTGGTGACGCATGCGCATCTCGGCGACGAGGTTGCATTCGTCGGCCGTGGCCGCACCTTCGAAATCTGGGAGCCGGCTCGTTTCGCCACCCACAAGGCGGAGGCGCGCCGCCGCGCGCTCGAGAAAGGCATGACCCTGCGCGCCACACCCGCGAAGCCGGATGGCGGACAATGAGCAGCGTTTCCATGAACGCGCCGCGCCATCAGCCGGTCTTGCTGGCCGAAGTGGTCGCGGCGCTGGGCACCGATAATGCCGGCCCGCAGGACGGCGCCATCTATGTCGATGGCACGTTCGGCGCCGGCGGCTACACCCGCGCCATTCTCGATGCCGCCAATTGCACGGTCTTCGCCATCGACCGCGACCCCCATGCGATCGCGGGCGCCGACGATCTGCTGCGCCGCTATGCCGGGCGTCTCCATGTGATCCAGGGCCGTTTCGGCGACATGCTGCGGCTCTTGAATGAGCGCGGCATCACTTCCGTCGCGGGCGTGACACTTGATCTCGGCGTTTCCTCGATGCAGCTCGACGAGGCCGAACGGGGCTTCTCGTTCCGCTTCGACGGCCCGCTCGACATGCGCATGGAACAGGCCGGCGAAAGTGCCGCCGATCTCGTCAACAACATGGCCGAACGGCCATTGGCCGATCTCATCTTCACCTTCGGCGAGGAAAAGAAGGCGCGCCGCATCGCCAAATCGATCGTCGCCGCGCGGGCTCTGGCGCCCATCACCTCGACCGGCCAATTGGCCGAGATCGTGCGCCGCGCCATCGGCCCCGCGGGTCATGCCGACCGCATCGATCCGGCAACGCGCACCTTCCAGGCCCTGCGTATCGCCGTCAATGACGAGATGGGCGAAATCGATCGCGGTCTGGAAGCCGCCGAGGCGCTGCTGGCGCCGGGCGGGCGCATGGCGATTGTCTCGTTCCATTCGCTGGAAGACCGCCGCGTCAAACATTTCATGCGCGAACATGCCGGGCGCAACCCGAAGGGCTCGCGCCATCTCCCCGAACTGGCGATGACGGAACCCACCTTGCGCCTGGTGACGCCGCAGGGCATCAGCCCCGGCGATGCCGAGACGGCCGCCAATCCGCGCGCGCGTTCGGCGCGGCTGCGCGTGGCGGAGAAGTTAGGCGGGGTGGCGGCATGATCCGCATCGGCACCATCGCCTGGTTTGTCGTCCTCGCCTTGCTGGGCGTCGGCCTGTTCCAGGTCAAATACGCCGTCCAGGCGAAAGAGCGTGAATTGCGTTCGGTCAACAAGCAGATCACCGCCGACCGGCAGATCCTGCGCGTGCTGGAAGCCGAATGGAGCTATCTCAACGATCCGGTGCGCCTCGCCGATCTTACCCGCCGGCATACCGATCTCGCCCCCGCCATGGCCAACCAGATCGCGGGTTTCGGCGATCTGCGCGCGCGCCCGGCTGCAACACCGACGCCCGATGCGCCGCTGATGGTCGAAGGCCAGCAGCCGATGGCGCCCGTCCCGGCTTCCGCCACGGTGACGCAATCGGCCGCGGTCCCGCCTGTAGCAGCGCCGGCTGCCGAAGCCGGCAGTGTTTTCCAGACCTCGTCGGGTGCCGAATCCCAGCCGGTCGCCGAGCCGGTCGCCGAACCGGTCGCCGAACCGGTCGACGAGGATGCCACCATCCGCGCCATTCTGGCCGATATGGAAGCCAAGCAGAGCGATCCGGCGACGACGCCCGCTTTGGGCGGGGGCGGTGTCGAATGATCGGCCGGCGCGGCGGAAAGACGGCATCGCAACCTGATTTCAAGGCGCAGCGCGCGCAGCCCGTCATCAACCCGATCGCCTTGCAGCCGGAACCCGACGGCCAGCAGCGCCGGGCGCTCGAGACCAGCCATCACCGGCTGATGCTGGGCTTCGGTCTGTTCACCATGGCCTTCCTGGTGATCGCGGCACGCCTTGCCATCGTCACCCTGGTGCCGGGCGACAGCGACGAGGTGCGCATCGCCGCGGCGCCGGCGGCCAATCGCGCCGACATTCTCGACCGCAACGGTGTCGTGCTGGCGACCTCGCTCACCACCGCCTCGCTTTACGCCAATCCGCAGCAGATCCGCGATCCCCAGGCCGTGGCCGTGGCACTCAATGCAATCCTGCCGGAACTGCCGGTCGACGCCACCGCGTCGAAATTGACCGGCGAAAAATCCTTCGTCTGGCTGAAGCGCGCCATGACGCCCAAGCAGCAGATGGCGGTCAATCGCCTCGGCTTCCCCGGCCTTAATTTCCAGTACGAGACCAAGCGCGTCTATCCGCAGGGCAACCTCACCGCCCATGTCGTCGGCTTCTCGGATGTGGATGCCCGGGGGCTTGCTGGGGTCGAGCGTTCCTTCGACGACGTGCTGGCTTCCGGCCAGCGACCGCTCAATCTCTCGGTCGACATCCGTATCCAGCACATCCTTCATGAGGAATTGTCGCGGGCCATCGCCGATTTCACCGCCATCGGCGGCGCCGGCATGGTGATGGACATCGCGACCGGCGAATTGCTGGCGATAGTCTCGCTGCCGGATTTCGATCCGATCCATGCGGGGAATGCCAGTGACGATGCACGGTTCAACCGCGCGACACTGGGCACCTTCGAGATGGGCTCGACCTTCAAGCTCTTTAATACGGCGATCGGCCTCGATACCGGGACCGTCACCCTGGCCGGCGGGTTCGATGCCACCAGCCCGATCCGCATCGGCGGGTTCACCATCAACGATTACAAGGGCAAGCATCGCTGGCTCAATATCCCGGAGATCATCGCCTATTCCTCGAATATCGGTTCGGCGAAACTTGCCGATGCCTTCGGCGCGGAAGTGCAGAAAGCCTATCTGCAGCGTTTCGGCCTGCTCGCGAAATCGCCGATCGAATTGGCAGAAGTCGGCGTGCCGCAATTCCCGAAGAACTGGAAGCGCATCAACACCATGACCATCGCCTACGGTCATGGCATTTCGGTAACGCCCATTCAGGTCATCGCCGCCGTGGGCGCGATGGCGGATGGCGGCGTGCTGCGCTACCCCACCTTGCTCAAGCGCGCGCCCAATGAAATCGCGGCCGGCATCCGCGTCGTCTCGGAACAGACCTCGGCGCAGATCCGGCAACTGATGCGCCTGGTGGTCCAGGTCGGCAGCGGCAAGAAGGCCAATGCACCCGGCTATCTGGTCGGCGGCAAGACCGGCACGGCGGAAAAGATCACCACTGCCGGCGGCTACAACAAGAATTCGCGCATGGCGGTCTTTGCCGGCGCCTTCCCGATGAGCGCGCCGCGTTACGCCGTCGTGGTGATGATCGACGAACCGAAGCCGAACGAGCATAGCTATGGCTATGCGACGGCCGGCTGGGTGGCAGCACCCGTGGTTGGCGCCCTGGTGCAGCGCATGGCGCCGCTTCTTGGCATCCCGCCGATTTCGGATGATGCGCCGGAAGCGCAGAACCCGCTGGTCGCCATGGTGGGTGGCGAATACGACGCCCCAAATAAGTCGAAATCCGCTGCCAAAACGGTGGCGAAGAAGGAATCGGAACCGGCGGCGCCGGTGCAACAAACGCTGCCAGCGCCGGCGCAGCCGGCCACGGCGGAGAGCGGAGCGGTGTTCCAGGCCAAACCCTTTGTCGCAACCCCGGTTTCAACGGCACCGAGCGTCGCCACCCCCGCATCTGGCGCCGACAATTCCAATGCCGCGGAAGAGGACAGCTCGCTTGCGTATGAGTGAGATCATCGGTGATTGCGTCCGCATCGTGCGGGCCGGGAACGGGATCGACAGCATCGTCGTTTCCGGGCTCACCGCCGATTCGCGCGCGGTCGCTGCGGGCAATCTCTTTGCCGCCTTGCCGGGTGCCAAGGCCGATGGCCTCAGTTTCGTGCCGCAGGCCGTGGCCGCGGGTGCCGCCGCGATCCTGGTAGGCGCCGGGCAGAAGGTGGATGTTCCCGGCCATGTCGTCGTGATCGAGGCCGATCAGCCGCGCCTTGCTCTGGCCAAGATTGCCGCGCGCTTCTATGGCCGCCAGCCCAAGATCATCGCCGCCGTGACCGGTACCAGCGGCAAGACCTCGACCAGCGTCTTTGCCCGCCAGCTCTGGTCGCTGCTGGGTCATCGCGCCGCCAGCCTGGGAACCATCGGCCTCATCGGCCCCGGCCTCGAATATGGCGAATCGCTCACCACGCCGGATCCGGTGAAGCTCCACCAATTGCTGGCCGAACTGGTCGATCACGACATCCATCACCTGGCGATGGAGGCGTCGAGCCACGGCCTCGACCAGTTCCGCCTCGACGGCGTGCAGGTCTCGGCCGCCGCCTTCACCAATTTGAGCCGCGATCACCTCGATTATCACGGTACTATGGAAGCCTATCTCACCGCCAAGCTGCGGCTCTTTGCCGAATTGCTGCCGGCGGGCGGGGCCGCCATCGTCAATGCCGATATCGCCGAGGCCGACCGCATCATCGCCATCACCAGGGAACGCAAGCAGCGTCTCATCACCTTCGGCCGGGCGCGCGGCGATCTGCGTCTTGTGAAGCAGCAACCGCTTTCGACCGGCCAGCAATTGCAGCTCGATGTCTTCGGCAAGCGTTTCGACGTGACCTTCTCGGTGGCTGGCCTCTTCCAGGCGGAAAATCTGCTGGCAGCCCTTGGCCTCGTCATCGGCGAGGGCGAGAAGCCGGAGATGGCGGTCGCCATGATCGACCGCTTGACCGGCGTCCATGGCCGCATCGAGCGCGTGGCGACGACGCCGTCGGGTGCCGCCGTTTATGTCGATTACGCGCACAAGCCGGCGGGATTGGAAGCGGTTCTCAGCACGCTGCGCCCGCATACCACGGGGCGGCTGGTCGTCGTGTTCGGCTGCGGCGGCGACCGCGACAAGGGCAAGCGCCCGGAAATGGGCGCACTCGCCATGCGCCTGGCCGACCGCGTCATCGTGACCGACGACAATCCCCGGAGCGAAGATCCGGCGGCGATCCGCGCCGCGATCCTGGCGGCGGCGCCCGGCGCCAGCGAGATCGGCGACCGCGCCCAGGCGATTCGTTCCGCCATGCATGATCTGAAGGCCGGCGATCTGCTGGTCATCGCCGGCAAGGGCCACGAGACCTATCAATTGATCGGCGACCGGAAGCTCGATTTCGACGACAGCGAAGTGGCGCGCAGCTATGCCGAGGAACTGGCGCGGGGGGCGGCATGACGCAGGCTCTCTGGACCGCGCTCGAAATTGCCGAAGCGACGCGGGGTAAAGCCGGCGCCGATTTCGTTGCGCATGGCGTTTCGATCGACAGCCGCAAGATTGGCAAGGGAGATCTCTTCATCGCCTTGCAGGGGCCGAATTTCGACGGCCATGATTACATCGCAAAGGCGCTGGAACTGGGTGCCGCCGGTATCCTGGCCCATCGCTTGCCGGCCGGCATCGCTGCCAACGCGCCGATCGTGCTGGTCCAGGATACGCTGCAGGGGCTGCAGGATCTGGGCGCCGCCGCCCGCAACCGGTCGAACGCGAAGTTCATCGCGGTGACCGGCAGTGTGGGGAAGACCAGCACCAAGGAAATGCTGAAGCTGGTGCTGGGCACGCAGGCGCAGACCTTTGCCTCGGAAGGCAATCTCAACAATCACTGGGGTGCACCGCTTTCGCTCGCGCGCATGCCGCGCGATGCCGAGATCGGCATTTTCGAGCTCGGCATGAACCATGCCGAGGAAATCCGCCCGCTCGCCAGGATGGTGCGCCCGCATGCCGCCATCATCACCACGGTCGAGGCGGTGCATATCGAATTCTTCAACTCGGTGGCCGAGATCGCCGACGCGAAGGCCGAGATCCTGGAAGGCCTGGAGCCTGGCGGCACCGCCATCCTGCCGCGCGACAACCCGCATTTCGCCCGCATGGCCGCCCGCGCCAAGGAATTGGGTTTGGCGAAGATCATGGCCTTCGGTGCCGACGCGGCCAGCGATCCGCGTCTGATCAATTGCGTGACGACCGAAAACGGCAATGCGGTCGAAGCGAGTTTTCAGGGCAAGAGACTTGCCTTCGAGATGGGTCTGGCCGGCCGACATCAGGCGATCAATGCACTTGCCGTCCTCGCCGGTGTTGCAGCGCTCGGCGGTGATGTCGTCCGGGCCGCGCGCGATCTGGGTCAATCCAAGGCGTTGAAGGGCCGCGGCCAGCGCGAAGAAATCGCCCTGGCGGGCGGCACGTTGCTGCTGATCGATGAATCCTACAATGCGAGCCCCGCCGCCATGCGCGCTGCCTTCGCGGTGCTGGCGGGACTGAAGCCCGCAGCCGGCGGCCGGCGTGTTGCCATTCTCGGCGACATGCGGGAGCTGGGCGCCGAGGGGCCGGCGCTGCACAAGGCATTGCGCGATGACATCGTGAAGGCCGGGATCGACCGCGTCTATTGCGTGGGCCCGCTGATGGGCGAGCTGTTTGCGCTGCTGCCCGCCGTCCTGCAGGCCCAGCACACGGCGGAATCGGTTGCCATGGTGGCGCCGGTTCTGGCCGGCCTGCGCGCCAACGACGTGGTGCTGGTCAAGGGATCATTGGGCACACGCATGGCGCCGATTGTGGAGGCCATTCGCGCCATGGACATTCACGCCGCCGCGCAGCCCAAAGCTGCGAACGGCCACTGACGGGATCGGGGGAACCAGGGGACACATGCTCTATAATCTGCTCGCACCGTTGGCCGAAGATCTCCGCATCTTCAACCTGTTCCGGTACCTCACCTTCCGGAGCGGCGGCGCGGTGCTGTTCGCCCTGTTTCTGACGCTGGTGATCGGCCCCGGCATGATCCGCTGGCTCAAAAAGCTGCAGCGCGAGGGCCAGCCGATCCGCGATGACGGGCCGGAGAGCCATCTCCTCACCAAGAAGGGCACGCCGACCATGGGCGGGCTCATGTTCCTGCTTTCGGCCAGTATCACGACCTTGCTGTGGGCGGATATTTCCAACATTTATGTCTGGGTCGTGCTGCTGGTCACGATCGGCTATGGCGCGATCGGCTTCGCCGACGATTTCCTGAAGCTCACCAAGCGCAACACCAAGGGATTGAACGGCCGCATCAAGCTGGTGGGTCAGGCGGCGATCGGCCTCATCGCCACGATCGTCATCGTCTATCACCAGCACAGCACCATCGCGCAGCCGGCGGGCCTCGCCACCAGCGTGGCGCTGCCCTTTTTCAAGGACGTGCTCATACCGCTGGGCTTCGGTTTCCTGATCTTCGGCGCCCTGGTGATGATGGGGGCTTCCAACGCGGTCAACCTCACCGACGGGCTCGACGGGCTTGCCACCGTGCCGGTAATGATCGCCGCCGCCTGCTTCGCGCTTATCGCCTATCTGGTCGGCAACGCGGTCTTCGCCGAATACCTGCAGCTCCATTTCGTGCCGGGCTCGGGCGAGCTCGCGGTCTTCTGCGGGGCGCTCTGCGGCGCCGGCCTGGGCTTTTTGTGGTTCAACGCGCCGCCGGCCATGGTCTTCATGGGCGATACCGGCTCGCTTTCCATGGGTGGGGCACTGGGCGCCATCAGCGTCATCACCAAGCATGAATTGGTGCTGGCCATCATCGGCGGTCTCTTCGTCCTCGAGACGGTCTCGGTGATCGTCCAGGTGATGAGCTTCAAGATGACCGGCAAGCGCGTCTTCCGCATGGCGCCGCTGCATCACCATTACGAAAAGAAGGGCTGGGCCGAACCCACCATCGTCATCCGGTTCTGGATCATCGCCGCCGTGCTGGCGCTGGTCGGCCTTGCCACCTTGAAATTGCGGTAGGATCCGATGGCCGAACTCAGCCTCCATATTCCGAACGTGCAGGGGCGCACCATCGCGGTGCTGGGCCTCGGCCGTACCGGTATGGCGACGGCCGAGCGGCTGATTGCGTCGGGCGCCCGTGTGCTGGCCTGGGACGATTCCGAAACCGCGCGGATGGCAGCACCCGCCGACATCCTGGTCGATCTGCACAACGTTGATTGGTCGCAGATCGACGGTCTGGTGATGAGCCCGGGTATCCCATTGACGCATCCGGCGCCGCATCCGGTCGCGGCGGCGGCCAAGGCAGCGGGAAAGCCGATCGGCAGCGACATCGCCCTCCTTGCCGTGGCGCAGCCGACATCGCGCTTTGTCTGCATTACCGGGACCAACGGCAAATCGACCACCACGACCCTCATCGCCCATATCCTGAAGGCGGCGGGGAAATCGGTCGAGGTCGGCGGCAATCTCGGTCAGGCAGCACTCACCCTGCGTCCGCTGGGTCCCGACGGCATCTATGTGCTGGAGCTTTCCTCCTATCAGCTCGATCTCACGCCCTCGCCGATCGCCGATATCGCCATCCTCCTCAACATCACGCCGGATCATCTCGACCGGCATGGCGGCATGGAAGGTTATATCGCCTCCAAGCAATCGATCCTGCGTCCCAAGGGCCGCAGCAGCATCGGCATCGTCGGCATCGACGACGAACCCTGCCGCAAGACCTTCGAAACCTTGAAAGACAAGGGCCGCCGCCTGGTGCCGATTTCGGTGGCGGGGCCGGTCGCGGGCGGCATCTATGTGCAGGGCGGCATCCTGGTCGATGCGATCCGGGGCGAGCCGCACAAGATCGTCGATCTCAAGACCATTCCGACCTTGCCGGGTCCGCATAACTGGCAGAACGCTGCCGCCGCCTATCTCGCCACCAAGGCCTTGGGCCTGAGCGTGCAAGACATCGTCGCCGGCCTGCAAAGCTATCCCGGTCTCGCGCATCGCCAGGAATTGGTGACGACCATCGCCGGCGTGCGTTATGTCAATGACAGCAAGGCCACCAATGCCGATGCCGCGGCAAAGGCGCTGGCCTGCTACGACAACATCTATTGGATCATCGGCGGCCGCGCGAAAGACGGTGGCCTGGCCGGTCTCGAGAATTTCTATCCGAAGATCCGTCATGGCTTCCTGATCGGCGAGGCAGCGGCTGCTTTTGCAAAGCAGATCGGCCGCGCCTTCCCGCTCACGCAATGCGGCACGCTCGACAAGGCGGTGGCCGCCGCCCATGTCCTGGCGCAGCGCGAGAAGAAGGAAGGTGCCGTCGTCCTGCTGGCGCCGGCCTGCGCCTCCTGGGATCAGTTTCCGAATTTCGAGATCCGCGGCCAGCGCTTCCGTGCGCTGGTCGAAGAACTCGCTGCCAAGCAGGGAGGTGCGTGATGGCTTTTGCGCGCACCGATCGCAGCATCGTCGGGCAATGGTGGTGGACGGTCGACCGCTGGATGCTGGCCTCCATCTTCGCGCTTATGTTCCTCGGCGCCATCCTGGTGCTGGCGGCGAGCCCGGCCGTCGCCACGCGCATCGGCATGGACAATTTCGCCCTGGCACAGCGGCATTTCCTGATGCTGCCGCTGGCGCTGGGTACCATCATCGGCGCTTCGATGCTGAGCCCGCGTCAGGTGCGGCGCCTCGGCGTCATCCTGTTCCTGGTGTTTTTCACCCTCACTTTCCTCACTCTTTTCATCGGCGCCGAGATCAAGGGTGCGACGCGCTGGATCGCGCTGGGGCCGCTCTCGCTGCAGCCCTCGGAATTCCTGAAGCCCTGTTTCGCGGTCTTCGCCGCCTGGATGTTCTCGCTGCAGAAAACCTCGCCCGGCGTTCCGGGAAATGCGATCGCGATCGCGGTCTTCCTGGTGGTGGTGGGCGTATTGCTGAAGCAGCCGGATCTCGGCATGACCGCGGTGGTGACGGCGACCTGGGCGGCGCAGTTCTTCATTGCCGGCCTGCCGATCTTCTGGGTTCTGCTGCTGGTGGGTTTCGGCATCGCCGGTCTGGTCGGTGCCTATTTCATGCTGCCCCACGTCACCGAGCGCGTCGATCAGTTCTTCAACCCGGAAAGCGGCGATACCTATCAGATCGACCGCGCGCTCGAAGCCTTCCAGAGCGGTGGCCTTTACGGCACCGGCCCGGGCGAGGGTACGGTGAAGCTGGTCCTGCCGGACGCCCATGCCGATTTCGTCTTCGCGGTGGCCGGCGAGGAATTCGGCCTCATCGTCTGCCTCATCCTGGTGGCGCTCTTTGCCTTCGTGGTGCTGCGGGCCCTTTCGCGGCTGCTGGGCGAGCACAATCATTTCATCATCCTCGCCGCGACCGGTCTCGTCACCTCATTCGGCCTGCAAGCCATCGTCAACATGGCGTCCACGCTGCATCTCATGCCCACGAAGGGCATGACCCTGCCGTTCATCTCCTATGGCGGTTCCTCGATCGTCGCGATCGGTCTTGGCATCGGCATGCTGCTGGCTCTCACGCGCCGCCGTTTCCCGGGGAGCGTCGAGCCATGAACGCGCATGACAACGGCATCCGCATCCTGCTGGCCGCCGGTGGCACCGGCGGCCACATGTTCCCGGCCGAAGCTCTCGCGGAAGTGTTGCTGCGCCGTGGCTGCAAGGTGGATCTGGTGACCGACGAGCGCGGCCAGGGTTTCGGCGACCGGCTGCCGCAAGTGGCGGTGCACCGCGTCGCCGCGGGCGGCGTCGCCGGCAAGGGGCTGGGTGCGAAATTCAAGAATCTGGCGCGCCTCGGCCTGGGCTATCTGCAATGCCGCAAGCTGGTGCGCCGGCTCGACCCGGCGGTGGCTGTCGGTTTCGGCGGCTATCCCTCGGTGCCGCCACTGCTCGCCTCGCAGCAGCGCGAGAACCGGACGGTGCTCCATGAACAGAACGCCGTCGCCGGCCGAGCCAACCGCTTCCTGATGAAGCGCGCCAGCAAGGTGGCCCTGAGCTTCGACCACGTGAAATTCTGCGAGAAACTGCCGACCGAGAAGATCGTCGTTACCGGCAATCCGGTGCGCCCGGCGATCGCGGCCCTGGCCGACAAGCCTTACCGGGCACCGAATGTCGAGGGTCCGCTCAATCTGCTGGTCTTCGGCGGCAGCCTCGGCGCGCGCTCGTTCTCGCAGCATGTGCCGGCAAGCCTCGCTTTGATGTCGGCCGACGTGAAGCGGAAACTCCGCATCGTGCAGCAATGCCGCCCGGAGGATATCGAAGCGGTCGCCACGGCCTACCGGAATGCCGGAATCGAGGTCGAGCTCAAATCCTTCTTCGACGACATGCCGGCGCGTCTCGACTGGGCGCATCTGGTGCTCTGCCGTGCCGGTGCCTCGACCGTGGCCGAACTTGCCGCGGCGGGGCGGCCGGCCATCCTGGTGCCGCTGCCCAATTCGATCGACGGCCACCAATTGGCCAATGCTCAGGCTTTGGAAGAACGCGGCGGCGGCTGGGTGCTGACCGAGGCCGCTTTTTCACCCTCATCCATCGCCGAGCGCCTGACCACGCTGAGCGCGGCACCCGAGCGCCTGGCCCAGGCGGCGCTTGCCGCGCGCAGTCTCGGCAAGCGCGACGCGGCCGAACGTTTGGCCGATCTTGTCATCAATCTGCTGCCCGCCGCCCGGCGCAGCCAGCTATCCGCGGAGACGAAGTAATGCGCGCCCTGCCACTCGATATCGGGGTGATCCATTTCGTCGGCATCGGCGGAATCGGCATGAGCGGCATCGCCGAGATCCTGCACAATCTCGGCTACAAGGTGCGCGGTTCGGACATCGCCGACAGCTACAATACCAAGCGCTTGCGCGACAAGGGCATCCCGGTCGAGATCGGCCACCGCGCCGAGAACCTCGCCGATGCCGCGGTCGTTGTGATCTCCTCGGCGGTCAAGGCGGACAATCCGGAAGTGATGGCGGCGCGCGCCAAGCTCCTGCCCGTGGTGCGCCGCGCCGAGATGCTGGGCGAGCTGATGCGCCTCAAATGGTCGATCGCCATCGGCGGGACCCATGGCAAGACCACGACGACTTCATTGGTCGCGGCCCTCCTAGAAGCCGCCGGTTTCGATCCCACCGTGATCAATGGCGGCATCATCAACAATTACGGCACCAATGCACGCCTGGGTGCCGGCGACTGGATGGTGGTCGAGGCGGATGAGAGTGACGGCACCTTCCTGAAGCTGCCGGCCACCATCGCCGTCGTCACCAACATGGACCCCGAGCATCTCGATCATTACGGCAATGTCGATGCGATGAACCGGGCCTATGAGGAATTCGTCAAGAACATCCCGTTCTACGGTTTTGCGGCACTCTGCATCGATCACCCGGTGGTGCAGGCGATGATCCCGCGCCTCGCCGACCGGCGCATCATCACCTACGGCTTCTCGCCCCAGGCCGATGTGCGGGCCATCGATCTCGAGATGGCTCCGACCGGCTCGACCTACAGCGTCGTCATCAGTGACCGGTATCGCGAGACGCAGCGTACGATCAAGGGCGTGCATTTGCCCATGGTCGGCCGCCACAACGTGCAGAACAGCCTGGCTGCCATCGCGGTCGCCAACGAGATGGGTGTCGAGGATTCGGTGCTGCAGACGGGCCTCGGCAAATTCGGCGGCGTCAAACGGCGCTTTACCCGCACCGGCGAAGCGGGCGGTGTCACCGTGATCGACGATTACGGCCATCACCCGGTCGAAATCGCCGCCGTGCTGAAAGCTGCCCGGCAAGCGACACAGGGTGTCGAAAAACCGGGCCGCGTCATCGCCGTTATGCAGCCGCATCGTTATTCGCGCCTCGGCAATCTGTTCGAGGATTTCTGCACCTGCTTCAACGACGCCGATCACGTCATCATCGCCGACGTCTATGCGGCGGGCGAAGTGCCGATCGAGGGTGTGAGCGGTGCCGCTTTGGTGCAGGGCCTGCGCGAGCACGGCCATCGCCATGTCGATCACTTGGCCGATCCGAAGGATCTCGCCGCCATGGTGGCGCCGCTGGTGCGGCCGGGCGACATGGTGGTCTGCCTGGGTGCCGGCAACATCACGCAATGGGCCCATGCCCTGCCGGGCGAGCTGAAGCCGCTGCTGGAGGTCAGGAAATGATGACCGCGATCCCGCGACATAGCGCGCTCATCGATCGTCTGCCAGCCGTGCGCGGCCGCCTCACCGAAGGGGCGAGCCTCGCCAAGGTCACCTGGTTCCGTGTCGGCGGCCCGGCGGAAGTTCTTTTCAAGCCGGCCGACGTTGCCGATCTGCAGCATTTTCTGGCGCATTGCCCGGAAGACGTGGCGATCACGGTGCTGGGTGTCGGCTCCAATCTGCTGGTGCGCGATGGCGGCATTCCGGGCGTCGTCATCCGCCTCGGTCGTGCCTTTGCCGAAATCCGTACCGAGGGCACGCATGTCCTTGCGGGTGCTGCGGCACTCGATCTCAACGTCGCTCTGGCGGCGCGCGCCGCCGGCATTGCCGGCCTTGAATTTCTCTCGGGCATTCCGGGAACGATTGGCGGTGCGCTGCGCATGAATGCCGGCGCCTATGGAGCCGACCTCTCGCAGGTCTTCACGGGTGCGACCGCGCTTGACCGTCAGGGCCATCTGCACCGGCTGGATGCCGATGCGATGGGCTTCACCTATCGCCACAGCAAGGTGCCGGCCGACTGGATTTTCTGCGGTGCCGAACTTGCCGGCACGGCGGGAAACCCGGCCGTGATCCAGGCGCGCCTTAACGAGATCCAGGCAAGCCGCGAAGAAAGCCAGCCGGTGCGCGCCCGCACGGGCGGCAGCACCTTCGTCAATCCGATCGGCGGCAAGGCCTGGGAATTGATCGATCAGGCGGGCTGCCGCGGTCTCACCCTGGGTGGCGCCATGGTCTCGGAGAAGCATTGCAACTTCCTGATCAATACCGGCACCGCCACTGCCGCCGAGATCGAAGCCCTCGGCGAGATGGTACGGCATCGGGTGAAGCAAAAGAGCGGCGTGGATCTCGCCTGGGAAATCAAGCGGATCGGCGTGCCGGCGGATTCGCCCCTGGCGATCCAGTCGAAGAGTGAAGCGTGAGCGAAGGATTGGAATTGGTATGAAGCGCGTGACGGTACTCATGGGCGGCTGGTCGGCGGAGCGGGAAGTCTCGCTCGCTTCCGGCACCAATTGCGCGGCGGCCTTGAAAGAGGCCGGCTATGCCGTCGAGACGCTCGATGCCAGGCAGGATCTGGTGGCGTTCATCCAGGAATTGCGCGGGCAGAAACCGGACGTCGTCTTCAACGCGCTCCACGGTCGCTGCGGCGAGGACGGCAATATCCAGGGCGTCCTCAATCTGCTGAAGATTCCCTATACCCATTCCGGCCTGATGGCTTCGGCCGTTGCCATGGACAAGCCGGTGGCAAAGAAGCTCTTCGCCCAGGCGGGGCTGCGCGTGCCCGAGGGCAAGCTGCTCTCGCGCAAGGAATTGCTGAAAGGCGATCCCCTGGCGCGCCCCTATGTGGTGAAGCCCTTCAACGAAGGCTCGAGCGTCGGCGTCACCATCATCCGCGAAGGCGACAATGCGCGGCCCTTCGACGGCATCGATTGGCCGTTCGGCGATCTGGTCCTGGTCGAAAAATTCATCCCGGGCCGCGAATTGACCGTCGGCGTGATGGGCGACAAGCCCATGGCGGTGACCGAGCTTTGCCCGAAATCCGGCTTCTACGATTACACCAACAAATATACCGGCGGGCTCACCGAGCATCTCATTCCGGCACCCCTGCCGGCCGATGTCTATGCCGAATGCCAGCGCATGGCGCTGGTGGCGCATCAGGTTTTGGGTTGCCGCGGGGTCTCCCGGTCTGATTTCCGCTATGACGACACCAAGGGCGGCGGTATCGGCGAGATTTATATTCTGGAGACGAACACCCAGCCCGGCATGGCCGATCTCAGCCTGGTGCCGGAACAGGCGCGGCATCTCGGCATTTCCTATCCGCAATTGGTGTCCTGGATGGTGGAGCACGCTGCATGCGACGCCTGAAGACAGCCCCCGCTGGTATCATGTCGGCCGGGATCAGCCCCGGCGCGCTCTCGATGACCGGACCGATGCGCAAGCGCCAGGTGCCGGCCTCGCAGCGCGTGCCGGCGCGCAAGCGGCCACGTTCGGCGCTGGAACGCCATCTGGCGACGGCGGGGATTGCCGGCGGTGTCATCGCCGTTCTGGGCGGCCTGCTCTATTGGGTGATCGCCTCGGGCTGGAGCGCCTATCTGCTGGGGAGTGCCGGGCAGCGTCTGCTGAACATGAGCGCCGATGCCGGCTACCGGATCGAGAAACTCGAAGTCGAAGGTCGCGGCGAGACGGATTCGCAGGCCATCATGCTGGCTTTGGGCGCGCTCAAGGGCGACGCTATCTTTGCCCTCGACCTCGAAGCGGCGCGCCAGCGTCTGCTGGAACTGCCCTGGGTGACCGATGCCGTGGTGGAGCGTCATCTGCCCGACACCCTGCATGTCATCCTGACCGAAGCCGAGCCCCTGGCCTTGTGGCAGCGCCAGGGCGTTTTCCATCTGGTGAGCCGCAGCGGCCAGGTGCTTGCCATCGACGACATCGCCCGTTTCGGTCATCTGCCGGTGATCGTGGGCGATGGCGCCCCGCAGGCGGCCGGCGATCTCTTCGCCTTGCTGGCGACCGAACCCGAATTGCGCCAGCGCGTGACCGCGGCCGTGCTGGTGGGCCAGCGCCGCTGGAACCTTCGCACCGATAACGGCATCGACATCAAGCTGCCGGAGATCGACGCGGTCGCAGCCTGGGCGCGGTTCGCAGCACTTGAGCGTCAACAGCGCCTGCTGGAGAAAGACGTGACCGTGATCGACCTCCGCCAGAGCGACAAGCTGATCGTCCGCCAGGCACCGCCGCCGCCGGAATCGGCAGCGCAGCCGGCGGCTTCTCCTGATCCGGCAGAACCCGGCGTGATTAAACCCGGTGCGGCCAAAAACGGCACGAGCAACGAGACCTGACGATGAAGAAGCCCCGCATCGCGCCCAAGAACGGTTTGATCGCTGCCATCGATCTCGGCAGCAGCAAGATCTGCTGCTTCATCGCGCGGGTGGCCGATGACGGCCGCCCGAACGTGATCGGTATCGGCCATCAGGTCTCGCGCGGCCTTCGTGGCGGCGCCATCGTCGACATGGAACAGGCCGAGATGGCGGTGCTGTCGACCGTCCACGCCGCCGAGCAGATGGCGGGCGAGACCATCCAGGAAGTGGTGCTCAATCTTTCCGGCGGTTATCCCGCCTCGCAGACGGTCGGCGTCGAAGTGCCGCTCTCGGGCCGCGAGGTGGGCGAGCATGATCTCGAACGCGTGCTCATGCATGGCAGCCAGATCAACGGCAATGCCGAGCGCCGCCTCATTCATTCCATCCCGGTCGGCTATTCGATCGACGGCTCCAAGGGCATCCGCGACCCCAGGGGCATGTTCGGCGAGCGCCTGGGTGTCGACATGCATGTGATCACCGCGGCGGCCGGTGCCGTGCGCAACCTCACCACCTGCGTCGCCCGCTGCCATCTCGACATCAAGGCGCTGGTGGTCTCGCCCTTCGCTTCGGGCCTTTCCAGTCTGGTCGATGACGAAATGGATCTCGGCGTCACCGTGATCGACATGGGTGCCGGCACCACCTCGCTGGCGGTCTTCTTCGACGGCCATGTCGTCTATACCGATTCCGTCCCGATCGGCGGCGCCCATGTCACCAACGACATCGCGCGCGGCCTTTCCACACCGCTCACTCATGCCGAGCGGATGAAGACGCTTTATGGGAATTGCCTGGCGACGCCGGCGGACGAGCGCGAGATCATCCAGGTGCCGCAGGTCGGCGAGGAAGAGAGCGGCCTCATGAACGCCATTCCGCGCTCGATCCTTATCGGCATCATCCAGCCGCGCCTCGAGGAGACGTTCGAGCTGGTGCGTTCGCGCCTGGAAAGCTCGGGCTTCGACAAGGTCGCGGGCCGCCGCGTCGTGCTCACGGGCGGGGCCAGCCAGCTCTCCGGTGTCCGCGAATTGTCGGCCCTGGTGCTGGACAAGCAGGTGCGCATGGGCCGCCCCTTGCGCATTCACGGTCTGGCGGATTCCACCAACGGCCCGGCTTTTGCGACCGCCACGGGCCTGCTCGCTTACGCGCTCGAGACCGATTCCGAATCACTTCACCCCGGCAAAGCCCGCGACCATGTGCCCAACGGTTTGATCGGCCGTTTCGGCACCTGGCTGCGGGACAATTTCTGACCATGCGTACCGAATAAACATCCTGAAAATTGGAGGCACCAAAATGACGCTCAATCTCTCACTTCCCCAAGATCCGTTCGACATCCGTCCGAAGATCACCGTGATCGGCGTGGGCGGCGCCGGCGGCAATGCCGTTTCCAACATGATCCGCTCGAAGCTGGAAGGCGTCGAGTTCATGGTCGCCAATACCGACGCCCAGGCGCTGCAGCAATCTTTGTGCGAACGCCGCATCCAGTTGGGTTCGACCGTGACCAAGGGTTTGGGCGCAGGCGCCCGCCCGGATATCGGCCGCGCCTCGGCCGAGGAAGCCGTGCGCGAGATCGCCGAGCAATTGGCGGGTTCGAACATGGCCTTCATCACCGCCGGCATGGGTGGCGGTACGGGCACGGGTGCCGCCCCCGTGGTGGCGCAGATCGCCCGCGAGCAGGGCATCCTTACCGTCGGCGTGGTCACGAAGCCCTTCCACTTTGAAGGTGCGCATCGCATGCGCCTCGCCGATTCCGGTATCCAGGAATTGCAGCAATACGTGGATACGCTGATCATCATTCCGAACCAGAACCTGTTCCGCATCGCCAATGAAAAGACCACCTTCGCCGATGCCTTCAAGATGGCCGACGAAGTGCTCTATTCGGGTGTGCGCGGCGTCACCGATCTGATGGTGATGCCGGGCCTCATCAATCTCGATTTCGCCGATATCCGCGCGGTGATGAGCGAGATGGGCAAGGCGATGATGGGGACGGGCGAAGCGACCGGCGACAACCGAGCCATCGCGGCGGCCGAGGCAGCGATTTCCAACCCGCTGCTCGACGAAGTCAGCATGAAGGGTGCACGCGGTGTCCTCATCAACATCACCGGCGGCATGGACATGACCTTGTTCGAGGTCGACGAAGCGGCCAACCGCATCCGCGACGAAGTGGACCCCGATGCCAACATCATCTTCGGTTCGACCTTCGACCAATCGCTCGACGGCAAGATCCGCATCTCGGTGGTGGCGACGGGTATCGAATCGGTGGCCCAGGTGCAGCCGCGCGGTGCGGCCATGGGCGGCGGCCTCTCGATCGTCGCCCGCAACCCGAACCCGCAGACCGGCGGCTATGCCGGCGAGGACCGGACGAGTGCCGGCATCTCGGTGCAGCCGGTCAGCGTTCAGGCCGTGCAGGCGCATTCGGTGACCGCCCAGGCGGGCGGCCAGCGTCCGTCTGCGAGCCAGCCGCAGATGGGTCATTCGCAGATGATGACCCCGACCATGGGGGCGACGGCACTTCAGGCGCAGCCGGCGCGGCCGATCCTGAAGGACGAAATGTCGGCTCTGGAAGCGATCACGACGCGGCCTCAGGAACGCGCCTTCGACCGCGCGCCCGACAATGGCGGCGCCTTCATCGCCCCGCCGGCGATGGAAGCCCGTTCGGCCCAGCCCGCCATGGCGCATGCCGTGGTGTCGCAACCGGCACCCAGGATGTCGGCCCCGGCTGCGACGCAAGGCTACAGCATGCCGGCCGCAGAGACGGTGACGCCGCAGGCCTTGCAGGCCTCACCGAATGTCGATGCGCGGCAGCCGGATGCGCGCAAGCGGGCCCCGAGCCTGTTTGAAAAGATGACCAGCCGCTTTGGCGGCCAGTCGAAGAACGCCGCGCCGGGCAATCCGGCGCAGGGCCGGCCGGAGCCGCGGGTCAGCCCCCGCAATGACGGCCAGCAGGGTTATCAGCCCTCGTTGAATCTCGATCCGACCGAGCGTCTGGCGCCCTCGCGCCAGGAAGAGGAGACGCTGGACATTCCGGCTTTCCTGCGCCGCCAGGCGAATTGAGGCTGGTTGATTGACGGCCGGGCCGCCGCGCGGCCCGGATTTGGTGCCTTTAAACTTGCAAGGCCCGGCAGCTTCGGCTGTCCGGGCCTTTTTTCTTTGTGCAAGAAGAGGTTACCTGCGGATCCACGTGATCCGACCACGGGCTTGAGCGTAAAGCCCCGCCCGCCTATAGTCGGTCCGCTTCGGCCCGGGAAAAGCAGGCAAATGTCGATTCGAATCAGAAGTAAATCAAACGCTTGGCGGCGCAGTTCCAGCCGCTTCGCGGGCCTCGCTCTGGCCGCCGGCCTGCTTGTGGCCTGTTCCTCCAATGACGAGCCGCAGATCCCGGATACGCCGGTCGAAGTGCTCTACAACAACGCGAAGGACGCTTTGCAATCGGGCGAGCCGACGCGGGCCGCCACCCTCTTCGACGAGGTCGAGCGCCAGCATCCCTATTCGAAATGGGCGACGCAGGCTCAGTTGATGGCGGCCTATTCGTATTACCTCACCGATTCCTATGACGATGCCATTCCGGCACTCGAGCGCTTTATCGAATTGCACCCGGGCAATCGCAACGCCGCCTATGCCTTTTATCTGCGCGCCCTTTGCTATTATGAGCAAATCGAGGATGTGACGCGCGACCAGGGCAATACCGAACTGGCCCAGCGTGCCCTCTCCGACGTCATTGCGCGCTTTCCCAACACGCCCTATTCGCGCGATGCGACCGTGAAGCTCGATCTGGTGATGGATCACCTCGCCGGCAAGGAAATGGATGTCGGGCGCTATTATCTGGTCCGCAAGCAATATCTGGGGGCGATCAACCGCTTCAAGAGCGTGGTCGAGCGCTATCAGACGACCAGCCACGTGCCGGAGGCGCTGGAGCGTCTGACCGAATCCTATGTGGCGTTGGGCGTCTTTGCCGAGGCGCAGAAGACCACCGCCGTGCTCGGCTACAATTATCCGGGTTCGTCCTGGTATCAGGACGCCTATGCTTTGCTGGTCAGCAACGGTCTGACGCCGGAAGGCACCGAGGCGCCGCCGCCGATCGCTTTGGTCGATCCGGATGCGGTCGTGGCGCCGGACGTGCCGCCCTCGACGCCGGCATTGGCGCCGCAGGACGACATTCAACCCGCGCCGCCGGCCGTGCCCGTGGATGCGGTCCAGGGGTCGCCTGCCGATGTCGTGACGGCACCCGCGCCGGCACCGAGCGAGGGCGGCCTGTCGCATGACGACGGCACCTTGCTGCAGACCAATTCGCCGGACGATCTGATGGGCGAAGACCCGACGATCGGCGGCGGCGATACCGATCCCTCGGGCGAGCCGCTCTTGACACCCGGCGAAACTCCGCAATGGCCGCAATAGGATAATTGGACGGGCCATGCTGGTTGGCCTCAGCATCCATAATGTGGTTCTGATCGAGCGGCTGGAACTGACCTTCGCCGCCGGCCTCACCGTGCTCACTGGCGAGACCGGTGCCGGCAAATCCATCCTGCTCGACGCATTGGGCCTGGCCCTGGGGGCGCGCGCCGATAGCGGTCTGGTGCGCAAGGGTGCGCAACAGGCCGTGGTCGCGGCCGAGTTTCATCTGCCGCGCGATCATGCCGCCCAGCATCTGCTGGAAGAGCAGGGCATCGCCGGCGACGACACCCTCATCCTGCGGCGCCAGGTCGGCAGCGACGGCCGCAGCCGCGCCTTCGTCAACGACCAGCCGATCAGCGTCGCTCTCCTCAAATCGCTGGGCGAACATCTCATCGAGATCGAGGGCCAGTTCGAAACACACGGCCTTCTCGATCCTGCCAGCCACCGCGAATTGCTCGATGGCTTTGGCGCGCACAATGCCGAGCGCGCGGCGACGGGTGCTGCCTTCCGGGCCTGGCGCGCGGCGGAAGAGGCCCTCGCCGCGGCGCAGGCGGCTTTGGCCCAGGCGCGGTCGGACGAAGAATATCTGCGCCATGCGGTGGCCGAACTGGAATTGCTGGACCCGCAGCCGGAAGAAGAAACCAAGCTCGCCATGGAGCGCCAGGTCCTGATGGCGGGCGCCCAGGTAATCGAGGCGATCAATGCCGCGCATCAGGATCTCGCCGGCGATCGCGGCGCCGACCGGGCGCTCATTGCCGCCGAACGGAAATTGCAGCGGGTCGGCGACAAACTGGGCGATGCCCTGGGCCGCGAATTGACGGCGATCGCTGAATCGCTCGACCGTGCCGGTGTCGAATTGCGCGATGCTATTGCCGGCCTGCAGAACCTGCAGGCCTCGCTCGATGCCGATCCGGCGCGGCTCGACCGGGTCGAGGAGCGGCTCCATGCCTTGCGCGATCTGGCGCGCAAGCACCGCATCCGGGCCGACGATCTGCCCGGTCAACTGGACGAACTCAAATCCCGCCTTGCCTTGATCGACGGGCGCAGCAGCGATCTGGTGAAACTCACCGCCAGTGCCACTTCGACCCGCGAGGCCTACCTGAAGGCGGCGGCATCGCTTTCCCGGGCGCGCACCAAGGCGGCGAAGGCTTTGGATCAGGCGGTCGCCAAGGAGCTGGGGCCGTTGAAGCTGGAGAAGGCCAGCTTCGTCACGCGCGTGATCGCCTTGCCGGAAGCGCAATGGGGGGAATCCGGGCAGGAACGCATCGCCTTCGAGGTGGCGACCAATCCCGGTGCCGAGCCGGGGCCGATCCAGCGAATCGCCTCGGGCGGCGAGCTAGCCCGCTTCATGCTGGCACTCAAAGTGGCACTCTCGCGCGCGCAGCCGGTACCCACCCTGGTCTTCGACGAAGTGGATGCCGGCATCGGCGGTGCCACGGCGGCGGCGGTGGGCGAAAGGCTGAAGCGCCTTGCCGGCCAGGTCCAGGTCCTGGTGATCACGCATTCGCCGCAGGTAGCGGCCCTGGGTGCGCAGCATTGGCGGGTCGAGAAGAAAGTCGCAAAAGGTGTGACCAGCACCGATGTCGTGACCCTCGCCAGCGAGGCGCGGCGCGAGGAGATCGCGCGCATGCTCTCGGGCGCCACGATCAGCGACGAAGCGCGCGCCGCCGCCGACAAGCTCCTCAAGGGTGCCGCGTGAGCAAGGCGGCCAAAGGCAAAGAGGCGGCGCCGAAGCCGGTGGCCGAGCTCAACAAGATGGAAGCCTCCTTCGAGCTTGCCCAGCTTGCCAAGGCGATCGCCAAACACCGCAAGCTCTATTACCAGAAGGACGCGCCCGAAATCACCGATGCCGAATTCGATGCGCTGATGCAGCGCAACGAGGCGATCGAGGCGCAGTTCCCGGATTTGAAACGCAGCGACAGCCCGACCGATGTGGTGGGTGCGGAACCGGCACAGGGTTTTGCCAAGGTGCAGCACCTGCAGCCGATGCTCTCGCTCGACAACGCGTTCTCGTCGGAGGATGTCGGCGATTTCGTGGATCGTGTGCGCCGGTTTTTGGGGCTTGGCGCCGATGAGGTCGTGGCGCTGGCCGCCGAGCCGAAGATCGACGGGCTCTCGGCCAATCTTCTCTATGAGGACGGTGTCTTCGTGCGCGGCGCCACGCGCGGCGACGGGGCGGTGGGCGAAGACATCACCGCGAACCTCAAGCATGTGAGCGGCATTCCGCATCGGCTCAAGGACGGCAATCACCCGGCCCGGATCGAGATTCGCGGCGAAGTCTACATGCCGAAATCCGGCTTTCTGAAATTGAACGCGGCGCAGGAAGAGGCCGGCAAGCCGGTCTTCGCCAATCCGCGCAACGCGGCGGCGGGCTCGCTGCGGCAATTGGATGCCAGGATCACCGCGACCCGCCCCTTGTTTTTCTTCGCCTATGCCTGGGGCGCCGTCGAAGGCCTGCCGAAACATCCGGGATCGCAGCACGGCCTGATCGATCTGCTGGAGAAATGGGGCTTTGCCGTCAATCCCCGGCGCCGCGTCACCGAGGGACTTGAAAACACGCTGGCCTTCTATCAGGAGATCCAGACCGACCGCGCCAGGCTCGATTACGATATCGACGGCGTCGTCTACAAGGTCGATCGGGTCGATTGGCAGACGCGCCTCGGCTTCATCGGCCGCGCGCCGCGCTGGGCGATCGCCCATAAATTCCCGGCGGAACAGGCGCAGACCCATCTCAACAGCATCACGATCCAGGTCGGCCGCACCGGCGTGCTGACCCCGGTCGCCGAATTGGAACCGGTCAATGTCGGCGGCGTCATCGTCTCGCGTGCGACCTTGCATAACGAGGACGAGATCGCGCGCAAGGATATCCGCGTGGGCGACCGCGTCATCGTGCAGCGCGCCGGCGACGTCATCCCGCAGGTCGTCGCCGTCATCGACGCGGATCGCAAGGATCGTGGACCCAGTTTCAAGTTTCCCAAGACCTGCCCGGTCTGCGGCAGCCATGTCGAGCGCATCGAGGGCGAGGCGGCGACGCGCTGCACCGGCGGCCTCGTCTGCGCCGCACAGGTGGTCGAGCGGCTGCGCCATTTCGTTTCGCGCATGGCCTTCGATATTGACGGCCTCGGCGAGCGCAATATCGAAGCCTTCTTCAGGGACGGCCTCGTCAAATCGCCGGCCGATCTCTTCCGGCTCAAGGATCGCAAGGAAGAACTGCTGAAGCGCGAGGGCTGGGGCGAGCTCTCGGTCGAGAATCTCCTGCGGGCGATCGACGCGCGCAGAACGATCTCGCTCGAACGGTTCATCTATGCGCTCGGCATCCCGCAGATCGGCGAGGAGACCGCGAAGCTGCTGGCGCGCCACTATCTGTCCCTGAATGAATGGCGGCGGGCGATGGTCGAGGCGAAGGATCCGGAAAGCCCGGCGGCGCAGGATCTGGCCACGATCGCGCGCATCGGGCCTTCGATCCGGACGGATCTCATCGATTTCTTCGACGAGGAGAACAACCGGGCGGTGCTCGACGATCTGGCGACATTCGTCACGGTCGGCGATTTCGTGCCGCCGAAAATTGGCACCTCGCCGGTGGTGGGCAAGACCGTGGTCTTTACCGGCAGCCTCGAACAGATGACCCGCAACGAGGCCAAAGCCCGTGCCGAGGCCCTGGGTGCCAAGGTGGCGGGGTCGGTATCCAAGAAAACCGATTATGTTATTGTGGGTGCCGATGCGGGGTCCAAGGCGGCAAAGGCCCAGGAATTGGGCGTCACGGTTCTTTCCGAACAGGAATGGCTTGATCTGATCGGGACCTGAGCCGGTACCAAGACGGTGGTTGGGGGGCATGATCGAACTCGGCGCCATCGAATCCAAGGTCGTTTTGTCCGGCTATGAATACTGGCTGGCGAAGAAGGAATCCTTGGGTGGCGATCTGGTGCCGGCGCGCAGCGATCTCGATCCCTTGACCGAGGTGCCGCGTCTCATACCCCGCATGATGCTGAAGGACGTGCGGCGCGCGCCGCTGGATTTTCGCTATCGCCTTATCGGTACGGCCTTGCGCACGCATATGGCCCAGGATTGGACCGGCATGTGGCTGAGCGAGATTCCGTTCCAGAGTGCCGGTTCGATGGTCTGGAACAACAATCTGCGGGTCATGGAGAGTGCCGAGCCACTGCTTGCCCGCCCGCCTTATGTCGGTCCGCACAAGGACTTCCTGTATATCGAAAGCATCATCCTGCCTCTGGCCAGCGATCGCCGCCAGGTCGACATGCTGATGTTCTTTGTCGATTTCATCGGCCGGAAAGCGCCGGCAAGATGATTGCCGAGAGCGGCAACAAGTCGCTTTGACAGGTTGACGCAGCTTGCCTAGGAAGGGCAGGCACCCGCACAGCGAAGGAGCCAAGCCAGATGCGCGCAGCCATATCCGGAACGATTGTCGTCTTGAGCCTGTCGATCGGCATGCAGGCCGCGACGGCGCAGGACGCCAAGAAGGGCGAGACGGTTTTCAAGCAATGCATGGCCTGCCATACCTTGGAGGCCGGCAAGAACAAGATCGGACCGTCTCTCCATGGCGTGATCGGACGCGCGGCGGCCAGCGTCGAAGGCTTTGCCTATTCCGACGCGATGAAATCGAGCGGCCTGACCTGGGACGAAGCGACGCTTGCCGAATATCTGCGCGCGCCGCGCAAAATCGTGCCGGGCACCAAGATGGTCTTTGCCGGCATCAAGCAGGACGACAAGCTGCAGAACCTCATCGCCTATCTCAAGGCGGCGCAATAGCGGGGCGCAAAAATAAAGGAAGCGCCGCTTGACGCGACGCTTCCTTCCACCTCCATCGTCCAGCCGTCACAGACCGTCATCAATCTTTCACCTCGCGCAGGCCGCCGGCGATATAGGCCGCTTTCAACCGCGCCAGATGATGGGCAAACAAGTGGCCAATCTCCATATCGGCGAGCGGCTTGCCTTGTGTGCGCTGGATGATGTCGAGATCGGGGAAGCCGTTGGCTTCGACGATGACCGGGCCTTGCGGGGTGACCGCGATATCCCATCCGATCGCGACACGATTGGCGAAAACGGCATGCGCGGTGACGGCGAGCGTTTTGGTTTGCGTCCAGGCCGGCAACTGGCGTCCCGCGATCTGTGCGCCGGTGATGGGGTGCTTCTCATGCCAAGCACTGTCGGGAAGAAGGCCGATATCGGTCGCCGGACCCAAATGCCCGGTCTCGATATCGACGGCTGCCGCAATGCCGCCGGCGTGAAAATTGTCGACCACCGATTGAGCGTTTGCCGGCATGCGGAAGGCAGCGGCGACGGCCTTGGGCGCGTTGTTCATGTCTTGAACCGTCACCAGGCGGATGGTTGCCAAAGCGCCGATGGCAAGGTCGCTCAGGTCCGGGTGGTTGACGAGGCAGGGTTGCACCAGCATCGGGTGCCGGCGCGAGAGATCGCGGCAATAGGCGATCATGCCGGCCTGGTCGAGATGCCGGTCGCCACGGTGCCAGGCGCCATCCCGGAATCGCCAGCGCTCGGCGCCGCGACCGCCTTGCCCGGTGCGGGGCTTCAAAAAGAGATCCGCCGCCGGCAGATCGGTAACACCCTCGGGCCAGGTGACACGGCCATCCGCCTCACCGGCGAGAAGGGTCGGCGCCACCGCCAATTGGCGTTGCTGGCAAAGGGTAGCGAAGGCGGCCTTGTCCTTGAATGGGTGGTCGGGATAACCGGACATGGTCTTGTTCTTGAAGAGCGGATAGGCGCCCTCCTTGGTCTGGGCGCGCAGCAGATAGGCTTGCGCCTTTGCCAATTGTCCCGGGCGGTAGAGTTCGAACATGTAGTAATGCTGCGGCCACATCAGCCAGCGAAGCGCGATCTGCATCTGCCCGGCCCATTGCCGCAAGCGACCGATACCAGCTTCCCGCCGGACGCGCGCGCCCAGGCGATAAACCTGCTGCGTGGCGAGGGTCGCCGCGATAAAAGGCCAAAGAATGACGACCCCCAGCATGAGGAGGCGGTCGGGGAGCTTGGCGTGATCTTGAAAACGCCAGGCGCGCTCTTCCTGGAGTGCCGCGGTCACGGGATGGTCCGCCTGTCGCGGTCCGAACCAAAATCCGGGACGCCGAATGGGGGGCGGCAAAAGCAATTCTGGTTTCATGGGATCAGCGTCCGATACAATTCGATGCCGAGGAGATAACGAGGCCCTTCAGGGCCGGCAAGGGCGCATGAGCGACAATTTCAAGGCAGATCAGATCTGCTTGCGCGATAGCCCACGGCCCACTCCGTTCCATCAAGGCCGCTCGACCCAGCGCCGCAGATTGATCTGAACCGTGGTGCCCTTGCCGACCTGGCTGGCGATGCTGAGTCGGCCGCCCATGGCCTCGGCCAGGGATTTGCAGATCGAGAGGCCCAGGCCGACACCGCCGGTTTCGCGCGAATAGGAATCGGAAATCTGCACGAAGGGCTGCAGCACATCGACCAGCCGGTCGGCCGGGATGCCGCGTCCGGTATCGGCGACGGCGACCAGAACGCCATGGGTCGCCGGATCCTCTTCGGCCCAGACGGTGATCTCGCCGCCTTCGGGCGTGAACTTGACGGCGTTCGAGACCAGATTGGAAATGATCTGCATCATGGCGCGGCTTTCTCCGGCAAAGACCAGATCGCTGCCGGCGGATCGCAATGACAGATGGATGTTCTTGGCCGCCGCCGCCGCCGCCATCTCGTTGGCGATCGGCTGCCACACTTCGGCCAGGGTGATGCCCTCGATGCGCATCTCGTGCTTGCCCGCTTCGATCCGCGACAGATCGAGGATCTGGTTGATGAGGCCCAGCAGATTGCGCCCGCTCTGATTGATGTCATTGACGTAATCGAGATACTTCTGGTTTGCGATGGGGCCGAAGGTCTCGCGGGAGATCACGTCGGAAAAACCGATGATGGCATTCAGCGGCGTTCGCAATTCATGGCTCATGACGCCGAGGAAACTCGACTTTGCCCGGCTGGCCTCGTTCGCGGCCTCCAGAGCCTGGCGGGTGCGCCGTTCGCGCTGCTGCAATTGCTTGGTCGCAATCCGCGAAAGCCAAAGCAGGAAAACGATCGTCACCGCGGCGCCCAATGCAATGATGATCGCCTGTTCGCGCCAATTCGCCATGACCGAACTGCCCGACACCGACAGGATCACCACCATGGGGAAATCCGGCAGGCGCCGAGCCGCGACATAGCGCCAGAGGTGATCGACCGGGCTTTCGTGCCAGGTCAGGCCGAACGCGTTGTCGACGAGAAGCTGCTTGAAGACCGGCGTGTCCGCGAGATTCTGTCCGATGATGGCGGGGTTGGGTGGCGAGCGCAGCAGCAGGATGCCGTCGCCGCGGATCAGGGTGACGGCCGTGTCCGGGCCGATATCGATCGAGGCGAAGAAATGCTCGAAGTAATCGGTCTCAAGGCCGATGCGGACGATACCGCCGAAGCTGCCATCGGGATTCTTGATCGGGCGACTGACCAAAATCGCCCGCTCGCCGGTGGTGGCGCTCTGCGTCGGCAGGCTGACATAGATGTCTTTGACTTCACCGCTCTTCAACTTCTGGAAATATTCGCGATCGGCGATGTTGTGGGATGTCACGCGGTATTCCCGCGACGTCACAGTGGCGTTTCCATCGGCGTCGAAGATGGCGATGGTTCGCACGAAAGCGAGGCTGCGGGCCATGTCCTGGATGGCCAGATGGAGATCCAGCCGGTCGGTGGGAAAAGCCGTATCGCGCGAGCGCATCCGGTCACTGGATTGCTGCAGGACCAGTTCGACCGTCTTCATGGCCCGGTTGACGTGCTCGGAAATCACCAGGGAGAGGTTCGTGAGCTCGCGCTTGGCATTGTCGCGGTTGAGCGTATAGAGCCACCAGATGCTGACGGCGGCGACGATCACCGTCAGACTGATGGTGGACAGGGTGACCAGGCGCAGGGGATCGCCACCACGCAATTGAGTGGCCAGACGCCGCACCGACAGGCGGCCGGCGCGGGCGGCGGCAGATTTGGCGACGGGCATTTTTTCCCCAACAGACGAACGCAGGCGATGACAATTTTAGTAACTTTGCACAAAAAACGATATGCGTGACTTAAATCGCCATTTTGGCTATTTATAGGATTGGCAGCCTGTGGCTCACCGCCTTCTGGTTGCCGTTTGCCAAGGTCAGGATATTGCTGTCATGTCAAACAAACCTGTTTCCAGACCGACATCACGCGAGCGCTGGCAATCCGGTGCGACGGCAATCGAATATGGCCTCATCGCCGCCTTCGTCGCACTCGCGGTTTATGCCGGCACCATCGTCGCCGGCAATGGTCTGGGCGGGATTTTCTTCGCCATGGATAACCAGCTTCAGGGCGCATTGAGAAATGAGCAGGGGTCCTAGGGGCTCCGTCTTCAATGCTGATGCCCTGCCGCAACCGCTGATGCGCTGACGAATGGGTGTTGGCAAGAGCGCGGCTGGGCCCGGCGGCGCTTTACCCGGCCGGGACGCACAACAAGACATCTGATCGATGGGAAAAAATGGTGCCGCCTCGCGGACTTGAACCGCGGACCTACTGATTACGAATCAGTTGCTCTACCGCTGAGCTAAGGCGGCGCCTGGAAACCGGCCCAGAAAGCCCGGGTCGAAGCCCGGGCGGCGCGGGCCGGAAGCTAGTTTATCAGCCGGGCGGCGTCAACAGAGGCGGTGGGCTGCCGGTCCGGTTCGGTAACCTCGGGACCCGGGGAAGCCGGCGGGCGGCCGGGCAGGGGGCCGGATTGGGGGCCTGATTGAGGGCTGGGCTGGGGCGGCAGAATCTCGATCGTGGGGCTGCCCCGATTGGCGCCATAACCGGCTGCCATGCCGGCCTTTTCGTCGGATTCAACGGGCGTCCGGGCCAGAAGCAGGGTGCTGCCATGCACCGATTGCGCCCGTTCCGGGACCCGCCAGACCAGGCTGTCGATGGCCTGGCAGCGTGGGCAGGTCAATTGCCATTGCCCGCTCTCCGGCCCGGCCTCGCCCGGATGGCCGCATTGGCCGCAGATCCAGGCGGCATCGGCCGGCGCCATTGCGGCGGCATCCAGCCAGGGCCGGGCGGCGGCCGGATCGCGCCGCTCCCGTTCCTCGAGCCGGGCAAAGGCGCGGCAGGTCGCGCGGGTGGGGGCCCCGAGGCTTTCCCGCTCCAGTTCCGCGAGGCGCTCCAGATGGCGCCGCGCCTCGCCCCAGAGATCGGCGGCGAGATCGGCTTCGGCCAGCACGCGGTGCGTCTCCGGATGATCGCTGTTCTGCCGTTGCAGACGCTCCAGGCGCTGGGTCCGTTCCAGCGGGCGTTCGTTGTCGCCGGCCAGCAGATAGGCCTCGCCCAGGATTTCGTGGGGATGGCTGTCCCAGATCTGTTCGATGAGGCGCATCGCCTCCTTGCGCTTCCCCGCCCGGGTCAGCAGGCGCACGAGCACGAAACGCGCCGGCGCGAAATCGCCGGCGAGCTTCACCGCTTCGCGCGCGGCGATCATGGCGGAATCGGGCGAGACGTCGCTGCCATCGGCGATGATGGCCTGGCGCGCTTTCTCGGTCAGCAAGGCGGCGCGGCGCTTCTGCCCGTCCTTGGCACCGAGCGCGCCCGCGCGCACCAAGGCCTTCAAACTGTTCTCCGCCGCCTCGAAGCGGCCGACTTTCACCTGCAGCCGCAGCGCCGTATCGGCGGCCCATTGCGCATTGGGATTGGCGGCCAAGGCACGCTCGGCGAGGCGCCGGGCCTCTTCCTCGTCGCCGGCTTTGAGGGCGCCCATGGCAAGACCGCGCAGACCCAGGATCGCGGTTTCGGGTGTTTCCGACAGCGCCTTGAAATGTGCCTGCGCCGCCGCGTCGTCACCTTCGAGCTGAGCCGCCTGTGCCGCGAGGAGGCGCGTGATCGGTGGTTCTATTCCGTCATGGCTCAAAAGTTTGCGCGCCGATTGCGCAAGGCGCTTGGCTTCACGCGCATCGCCGGCGGCGGCTGCCGCCAGGCCACGGGTCAGCATCTGATAGCCCTTGGCTTCGCGGGCATGCCCGCGCATGGCGCCGATCTCGCCCGGGACCGCCATGATCCGCGCCACGATATGACCCACGAACCACAGCGCGATAATGCCGATGATGACACCCAGCATGGCCAGGCCCAGCGGCGGGATGTCGACCCGGTAGCCGAACCAGACCAGCGACAGATTGCCGGGCCGGTTGGCAAGCCAGACGGCGGCGCTCACCAGCAGGCCGAGTTTGACGATGAACCAGAGGGCGCGGCTGAAGGTCATGACGGGCGCCCTTTGTCAGTTCGATTGCGTGGGATCTGCGGCCGGCACGAGGGCCTCGGCCGAGAGTGCCGCCAATTGCGCGGCTGCCGCATCGAGGGCGAGGCGCGCTTGCGCTTCCTTCTGCCATGCGGCCACGGCATCGGCCGCCTGACCGGTGAGGCCGCCCGTCTCGGCAACCGCGCCGGCCAGATCGCCGGCGGCGAGTTTGTTTTCGGCGCGGGCCAGAATGGCGAGCGCGCCATCGCCCGCGACATCGCCCACCGGGCGCACGGTGATGAGTTCGGACAGGCGGTTGAGAGTCTGCTGCAGCCAGCCGGTTTCGACGCCGATGGCCGCACCAGCCGCATCGGCGGTCGCCGCCTGCGCGATTCCGGTTGCCGGAAAGCTTGCCTGCAATTGCGAGAGCGTCGGCACGCCACTTGCGGCCCTCTCGCGCAAGGGATCCAGGATCGGCGCGAGGCGCGCGGTCATCTCGGCATCCGGTCGCGCCAGATCTTCCAGGGCGGCCAAGGCGGAATCATAGGCCTTGTCGGTGCCAAGGACACCGCGCAATTGCCCGATCGACAGGACCAGGGCCGCCGCGCGCTGCTGTTTCAGCGCGGCATCGCCTTGCTCCTTGGCCAATGTTTCGAGATCGCTGCCCAGCGTTGCCGCGTTCTCTTCCAGCGACTTCAAGCGCGAATCCAGCAGATCGAGATTGGCAAGGCGGGCATTGGCGGTTTCGATCTCGGCCTTCTGCGTCGCCGTCTCGGCGCTCAGGCTGTCGAGTGCCGCCAGTTTTTCTTCGAGGGCGGTGAAGCGGCTGTTGAGATCGTCAAAGCGCGCGGCATCGACGGCGGGTGCCGCCGGTTCCGGCACATCCTCCGGTGCCGGTTGCGCGGCCAGCGCCTCGCTCAGCGAGGCAACACGGCCTTCCAGGGCTTCCAGCCGGCCTTCCAGGGGACCGAGATCGATCGCCGCCGTTTGGCCCGCACTGCTTTGGCCCGTCGCCGTCTCCAGTTCGGATTTCCAGTTGGCGATCTCGGATTGCAGCGTGTCGATACGGCTGCGCGCTTCCGCATCGACATCCTGTTCCGATTGCAGCGCCGCGATTTGTTCCTTGAGGGCGGCGATCTCGGCGGTGATTCCGGTGGCGATCTGGGTGGCCAGCGCCGGATCCGTGCCGGTATCGGTCTGCTGCAACGGAAGATAGGGGCGCCAATAAGGCTCGGCGATTGTCACTGCGCCGCCCGCCAGGGCGCCGGCGATCAGGCCCAGGACCAGGCCGCCGGCGCGGCTCGAACGAGGCGCTGGCATGGCGGCGATGATGGCGGCACCGCGCGCGGCATCGGCGGCGTCATTGCTTTGCGCCGTTTCACCCTCGCCGGCCAGCGTGGCCTTGTCCTGATCCGAACCCACCATCGCGGCATTCCCCCTCTTCATCTCCCGGTCGATGAGGGCCAGCATGCCCTCGCGATCCGGATTCTCGGCGGTAACGATTCGCTGCCAGCCGAGATCCTTGATCTCGGCTGCTACCGCCGCGCTGAGGCAGAGCGCCGTGACGGCGCCAAGCCCCGCCTCATTGCCGTTCTGTGCCTGCCGCCACAACTCGGCGAAAATCCGGCCCGTGCGCGGCGAGAACAAAGCCACCGCGTCGATCCCGCCCAGGCGCAGATTCATCACATTGGCCGGTGACAGTTCCGTGACCGGAACGGCATCGTAAAGTACCACACGGTTGACCACAAAGCCCGCGGCCTGCAACTGACCCCGGAGGTCGCCCGCGAGATTGGCGCCCGCTGCGTGCAGCAGCGCGCCGTCCCGAGGGTGCAGCTTGTCGATCACCAAGCCGGCCAGCGAATCGACATCGCCCGCAGCACTTTCCACCGAGGTGAAGCCAAGTTCCCTGGCCTGCGCGGCGGAATTATCGCCGACGGCGAAAACCTTGATGTCGCGGTGCGGATTCGCCGCGGCGAAACAGCGGACGCCATTGGCGCTGGTGAAGAGGATTGCCTGCACGTTGTCGAGATCGATGACAGGTGCGCCGACCGGCTGAATCGTCAGCAGCGGTTCCAGCGTTGTCTCGATGCCGCGCGCGGCCAGGGTGGCGGCCAATGCCGCCGCGTCGTCCCGGGGTCGTGTGATGAGGATATGCATGCTGGCCAAACTAAGCCAGGAAGTCAGGCCCGGCTAGTGACTTCAACCGCGCGCCGGCGGCCCGGCCGAGGGCTTCTGCATCGTCTTTGGATCCCGCGGATTCATCGCGGTGCACGGCCGATCCATCGGGCTTGGCGATCAATGCCCGCAGATGCAAAAGGCCACCGGCGCCGATCTCGGCATAAGCGGCGATCGGCGTACGGCAGGAGCCTTCCAATTCCCTGAGGCAGGCGCGCTCGGCCGTGACGGCATATTCCGTGGCCGCGTGATGGAGCGGCTGCAGCAGATCGCGCATGCGGCGATCCGCCGCGCGAATCTCGAGGCCGATAGCACCCTGCGCCACCGCCGGCAGCATCTCGGCCGTATCCAGGATCTTCGTTGCCACCTCGGCACGGCCCAATCTCTTTAACCCGGCCAGCGCCAGCAACGTGGCATCGACCTCGCCGGCGGCGAGCTTGTTGAGGCGGGTCCCGACATTGCCGCGCAAGGTGACGACCTTGAGGTCCGGCCGCAGCGCCAGAAGCTGTGCCTGGCGCCGCAGCGAGGCCGAGCCGATCACGGCGCCTTGGGGGAGGTCGGCCAGATCCTTGCCCGCCCGCAGAATAAGGGCATCGCGCGGGTCCTCGCGTTCCAGCAGGCAGGCGATGGTGAGGCCGTCCGGAAGATGGGTCGGGACATCCTTCATCGAATGCACCGCGACATCGATGCCGCCTTCCAGCAGGGCGTCCTCGATTTCCTTGGTGAACAGCCCTTTGCCGCCGATTTCGGACAAAGCGCGGTCCTGGATCCGGTCGCCGGTGGTCTTGATGACGACGATTTCGGCGGCGGGCAGGGTGGGGTGGGCGGCCCTGAGGGCGGCCTTCACCATTTCCGCCTGGGCGAGGGCCAAAGGCGAGCCACGCGTGCCGATACGGACAGCCATGCCGCTGCCCCCCTCGGTGCCTTGGTTGATCCCCGCTTGCGAACCGGCCATAACTACCTCGCCCTCCTGCTGGCGCCCTTTCCTAAAGGCCCCGGCGGGTGAATGCAAATGCTGCAATGGGGTTGCGGCGCGGCTGCCCGGGACGCCGCGAATCGTGTGATCGTCCCGGAATCGACGGGTTTCATGGTTGTTCTGGGCATCGAATCATCCTGCGACGAAACGGCGGCGGCTTTGGTGGCCGACGACCGGCGCATCCTGGCCGATGTGATCTTCGCCCAGATCGCCGAGCACACCCCCTATGGCGGCGTGGTGCCGGAAATCGCGGCCCGCGCCCATCTCGACCATCTTGATGCCACCATCCAGGCCTGCATGGACCAGGCCGGCCTCGGTTTTGCCGATTTGGATGGAATCTCGGTCACCGGCGGGCCGGGCCTCATCGGCGGCGTCATCGTCGGCGTGATGATGGGGAAGGCAATCGCCCTGGCGCAGAACAAGCCCTTCATCGCGGTCAACCATCTGGAAGGCCATGCTTTGACCGCGCGCCTCACCGACGACGCGGCCTTTCCCTATCTGTTGCTGCTGGTCTCGGGCGGACATTGCCAATTGCTGGTGGTGGAGGGTGTGGGACGCTATCGGCGCCTCGGCGCCACCATCGACGACGCGGCCGGCGAAGCCTTCGACAAGGCGGCGAAGCTCATGGGGCTCGGCTTTCCGGGCGGACCGGCGGTGGCCGCCGCCGCGGATAAGGCGACGGCACCCTATCGCGATCTGCCGCGGCCGATGAAGGGCCGCCCCGATTGCAATTTCTCGTTCAGCGGTCTGAAGACCGCCTTGCGGCAGCGGGTCGATGCGCTGCGCGCGGATGGGCATTTCGACGATGCGACGCGCGCCAATCTCGCCGCCGGTTTTCAGCAGGCGGTGGTGGATTGCCTCATTGACCGCAGCGCCCGTGCTCTTGAAATCGCCAAGACCGATTATCCGGATCTCAGCGCGCTGGTGATCGCAGGTGGTGTTGCCGCCAACAAGCATCTCCGCGAGCGCTTGCAGGATATTGCGGGGCGCCACGGCGTCAGGCTGCTGGCGCCGCCGGGCCGGCTCTGCACCGACAACGCGGCGATGATCGCCTGGGCCGGGATCGAACGATTCCGGATGGGCGAGCGCAGCGGCTTCGATTTTGCGCCGCGGCCACGCTGGCCGCTTGATGAACAGGCACCGCGCCTCATGGGCGCCGGGGTCAAGGCTTGAACGCAGCAGACGAGGAAATCACCATGGCCTTCATGATCTATTGTCTCGACAAACCCGACCATCTGGAAGTCCGCATGGCCAACCGCCCGGCGCATGTCGAGCATCTCATCGCCCATGAGGCGCATCTTATCACCGCCGGCCCGCTGCTCGATGGCGATCGCATGATCGGCAGCCTGCTGGTGGTGGATTTCACCGATCGCAAGGATGTGGATGCCTTTGTCGCGGCCGACCCCTACAGCAAGGCCGGGCTCTTTCAATCGGTGACCATCAAGCCCTATAAAAACGTCTTCCCGCGCGGCAAGTGAGGTCACGATGAATTACTGGCTGGTGAAATCCGAACCCGTCAAATACGCCTGGGATCAGTTGGTGAAGGACGGCAAGACCTTCTGGAACGGCGTCCGCAATTATCAGGCCGCCAACAATCTCAAGGCCATGAAGAAGGGCGATCAGGCCTTCTTCTATCATTCCAATGAAGGCCTCGCGGTGGTGGGGATCTGTGAGATCGCCAAGGAATACTACCCCGATCATACCGACGAGAGCGGCAAGTTCGGCATGGTGGATGTAAAGCCCTTGCGGCCCTTCAAGAACCCGGTGACGCTGGCCGCAATCAAGGCCGAGCCGGAATTGGCCGACATCGCCCTCGTCCGCCAGTCGCGCCTCTCGGTGATGCCGATCACTGCGGCGCAATGGAAGCTGATCTGCAAGATGGGTGGCGTAAAGCCCTAGGGCGCGTTGCCGCGACATGACCCCCGAATTGCCATGATCCCGGCCTGAGACGGCCTCGGCCGGCAGCGACAAACGCCTGTCCTTTCCGAAAGACAGGGGTTTTTCTTGAGCGAGCAAGTCGAAACAGCCGGGTCCACCGATCCGATCGGTGAGCGAGTGTGGCGCGACAATCTGCGCGGCAGCGGCTTCGAAGCCGCCAAGCGCATTCTCTTCCTGGGCTTCCTCATCCTCGTCATGCTCATCCCCCTCGGCATGGTCGAAGGCGTGGTGCAGGAACGCTTTGCCCGCAAGCTCGATGTGATCGCCGAACTCGGCGAACAATGGGGCCCGCCGCAGGAGATCAGCGCGCCGATCCTGATCATCCCCTATGACACAGAAGAAACGCAATTGCGCAGTGACGGCACCACCGGTGCCGTCACAATCCGCCGCTACGCAAACTTTCTGCCGGCAACGAGCAAGGTTATCCTCCAGGCGGCGGTGGAAAAGCGCTATCGCAGCATCTACGAGGTTCCGGTCTACGCCGCCGACGTGGCCATAGCCGCCTATTTCGACGCACCCGATTTCAGTCCCTGGGACGTCGAGCCCGGCCAGATTCGCTGGCGCGAGGCGAGCCTGGCCATTCCCCTGCCGGGTGCTCGTGCCTTGCGCCAGATCAGCCTCAAGCTCAACGGCGCCGAACAGGAGATCGAGGCCGGGCTGCTGCCGCACCAGCCGGGCGGCAAGGGGTTGCGCGCCGATTTGGCGCTGGACGGGCCGAAGGCGCTTAACATCGATCTCGCCATCGCACTCAATGGCCGCGACAACATCCATGTCCTGCCGCTGGGTGGGCAAAGCGAAATCGAGGTGAGGAGCGCCTGGCCGCATCCGAGCTTTCTGGGGGCGCGCCTGCCGGCAACGCGGGAAATATCGCCGGAAGGATTCACCGCCAAATATTCGGTCAATCATCTGGCGAGCGGCATCCCGCTTGCCTGGCGCAATGGGGACTTCACCTTGCAGGCGACGGCGCTTGATATGATCGGTATCAGCCTGGTCGAGCCCGGCGACGTGCACCAGCAGACCGAACGTATCGTCAAATACGGCTTGCTGATCGTGGCGCTCACCTTCGGCACCATCTTCATCGTGGGCCTGATGAAGCACGACCGCGTGCATCTGGTGCAATACCTGCTGATCGGCGCGGCGCTCGCACTCTTCTATCTGCTGCTGCTCTCGCTGGCCGAACAGATGCCCTTCAGCCGCGCCTATGCCATTGCCAGCGCAATCGACATCGCCATCGTCGGTCTCTATGCCGGAATCACCATCCGGCGCGTGCTCGGCCTCGTCACCGGCCTGCTGCTGGCAGCCTTGCACGCTTACATGTTCACGCTGCTGCAGATGGAGAATTACGCGCTGCTGGCCGGCACCCTTGGGCTCTTCGTGCTGCTGGTCGCGGTCATGGTGCTGACACGCAGGATCGATTGGTATGCGATCGGCAATGCGCCCGAGGCCAGGCCGCAGAAATAGGAACAAGGACCCAATGCCCCGTGATCCCGCGCAAATCATATGATGAATGCGTCGCGATTAACGAGTTGGTTATGAATGTTCGCTATCGATAGCGTGAAAAATCCGGGTCCGCGGCGATAGAACCAAGATCAGAGGCCGCCCCGCCGGTGACACCATACCCTTGGGGAAATCGCTATGTTTCGCGCTTCCATTTCTCGTTTGCTCATCACCTTGCAGGTCGTGATCCTGTTGGGCCTTGTCACGGCGATGGCGATTTTCGCGGTGAATGCCTGGCAGGATTACCGCGCAGCCAAAGTGGCCCAGGTTTCCGTCGACACGGATTTTGCCGTGTTCGAGGCGATCCGCGGCGTGCGTGGCCAGATCAGCCCGGCCCAGACCAGCATCCAGACAAAGGATGATCCCAAGCCGAGGATCGACGAAGTGATCGCCAAGGCCGATGGTGTGACGGCAGCGGCGATTGCCGAGGTGCAGGCGATGGACCTCGCGGGCAAGCAGGAATTGCTGGCCGATCTTGAGGCCAAGATCAAGGCGATGAAGGGGTTGGAAGCGACGCTCTATGAACAGGCGGCCCTGCCCATCGATCAGCGCGAGTTGAAAAAGACCATGGACTGGCGCACCGCCGTCTACGCCGTGCAGGATTCGCTCAATGCGATGTCGGTGGTGATGGGCAATGTCGTCCGGTTGCAGGATGCGTTCCTGGCCGAGATGGTTCAGGTGCGGCGCCTCGGCTGGATGCTGCGCAACACCTATGGTCCGCAATGCACCTTGTTGCGTCCTTTCGTTGCCAAGAGCGAAGCTCTCCCGGCAGAAAAGGTGGTGGAATGGAACCGGGGAATCGGCGTCTATAACGGCTCCCTCATGGTAATCGACGAATTGCTGGCGGCACCCGGCACCTTGCCGGCGATCAAGCAGGCGGTCGAAACCGCGCGCGGCCAGGTCGTCGAGACTCAGAACACCATGAACGACATGGTCGCCAAGTTCGACGGCAGCGGCAATGCCGCGATGGAAGGTCAGGCCTTCAGCGATCTTTGCAACGGCCCCTTCGATGCAACCCTCGCCATCGCCGATGCCGCCTTTGATCAAGCCAAGGCCCATGTCGGCGGCTTGCTCGAGGAAGCACAGGTCAAGCTGATTATCGCGGTGGCCGGCCTGATCGTTGCGCTTATCCTTGCCCTTATCGGCATCCTGGCCGTTCTCAACCGCTTCTCGAAGCCGATCCGCGTGCTGATGGATGCTGTCGCGCGTTTGAGCGCCCGCAACTTCGTGGAACCGGTGCCCGAGCCCCGGCATCCGGATGAACTGGGCAAGCTGTCGACGGCGCTGGAAAGCCTGCGGGTAAGTGCGCTGGAGGCCGAGCGCCTGGAGCGCGAGGCGGCGGAACGCAGTGCCATGGAACTCGAGAAGGCCCGCGCGTTGCAGGAACTCTGCCAGGCCTTCGACGCTCAGGTGAAACAATCGCTGGTGACGATCGGTCAGGCGACCGACGGCTTGCGCACCACCGCCGATACGATGCGCGAGACCGCGACGAATTCCAGCAGCCAGGCGCAGGCGGTGGCGGATGCGGCCAATCAGGCCGCCGGCAACGTGCAGACGGTGGCGGCCGCGACCGAGGAACTTTCGGCCTCGATCGCGGAGATTTCGCAGCGCGTCTCGGCCAGCGCCGATGGCTCGCGGGCGGCGGTCTCCAAGGCCGAGGAAACCAACCGTACCTTCGACGCGCTGGCGAAATCGGCACAAAGGATCGGCGACGTGCTGGGCCTCATCTCCGAGATCGCGGCGCAGACCAATCTCCTCGCCTTGAACGCGACGATCGAAGCGGCCCGCGCCGGCGATGCCGGCAAGGGCTTCGCGGTGGTGGCGTCGGAAGTGAAGAATCTCGCCGGCCAGACCTCGAAGGCGACGCAGGAAATCTCGGAGCTGGTGAACGAGATCCAGGCGACGACCAATCTGGCCATGACCGCGATCCGCGACATCACCGGCTCCATCAACAGCATCAGCGAAGGGGCGACAGCGATTGCCGCCGCGGTCGAGGAGCAGGGTGCGGCCACGGGCGAGATCGCCAGTTCGGTGCAGCAGGCAGCCCAGGGCACCCAGGAGGTGACTCATACCATCGCCGTGGTGGCGGAATCGAGCCAGCGTACCGGCACCGCCGCCACCGATGTGGGCGACGCCCTCCAGGAGATGCTGCGCGAGCAGACCAATCTCCGCCAGGCGGTCGAGACCTTCCTCACCAAGGTCCAGGCCCGCTAGCCTCGGAGTGACGTTGAAAAGCCCCGGCCGAGCGATCGGCCGGGGCTTTTTCTTGTCTTGATCCTGGTCAATGCAGATGGACTCGCGCTCCTTTACCCCTCCTTTGGTAGGGATTTCCCCGGCGCAGCGATCGCGCTGTTATGGGCGGGGATGATCGCCGCGCTTGTCAGTGCGAAAGCTTCTGTCGATAATCGGCCATCGCCGTCGCGCTTAACTTGGCAGCGCGCAAAAAAGTATGAATTTTCTGGGTGTTGGGAGGCCCAATCTTATGAGTGAGCAACCGGTTTTCGACGTTCCGGCCCATGTCGCCGAACGCGCCTTGATCAACGCCGCGAAATACGAGGCCATGTACCGGCAATCCGAAACCGACAATGCCGGTTTCTGGGCCGAGCAAGGCCGCCGCATCGACTGGATCAAGCCCTATACCCAGGTCAAGGACGTCGATTACACGGGTGAGGTCCGTATCCGCTGGTATTACGACGGCACCCTTAACGTCGCGGTGAATTGCATCGATCGGCATTTGCCGAAACGCGCCAAGCAAACCGCGATCATCTGGGAAGGCGACGATCCCTCGCAATCCAAGCACATCACCTATGCCGAGCTTGCCGAACATGTCGGCCGCATGGGCAATGTGCTGCGCGCCCGCGGCGTCAAGAAGGGCGACCGGGTCACCATCTACATGCCGATGATCCCGGAAGCCGCCTATGCCATGCTGGCCTGTGCCCGCATCGGCGCGGTGCATTCCATCGTCTTCGGCGGCTTCTCGCCCGACAGCGTCGCGGGCCGCATCCTCGATTGCGATTCCAAATTCATCATCACCGCCGATGAAGGCCTGCGCGGTGGCAAGAAGGTGCCCTTGAAGGCCAATGTCGATGCCGCCCTGAAGCAATGCCCGGGTGTGACCGACGTCCTCGTCGTGCGCCATACCGGCGGCAATATCGAGATGAAGGCCGGCCGCGATCACTGGCTGCATGAGGAAGCTGCCAAAGTCTCGGCCGATTGCAAGCCCGAGGAAATGAACGCGGAAGACCCGCTCTTCATCCTCTATACCTCCGGATCCACGGGCAAGCCCAAGGGGGTGCTTCACACCACCGGCGGCTATCTGGTCTACGCTTCCTTCACCCATCAATACGTCTTCGATTATCACGAGGGCGATATCTATTGGTGCACGGCGGATGTGGGCTGGGTCACCGGCCACAGCTATATCGTCTATGGCCCGCTCGCCAACGGCGCCACCACGCTGATGTTCGAGGGCGTTCCGAATTATCCCGACGCCTCGCGCTTCTGGCAGGTCTGCGACAAGCACAAGGTCAACATCTTCTATACCGCCCCCACCGCGATCCGCGCCTTGATGCGCGAAGGCGAGGCCCCGGTCGAGAAGTGCAAGCTCGATTCCCTCCGGCTTTTGGGCTCGGTCGGCGAGCCGATCAATCCCGAGGCCTGGCTCTGGTATCACCGCGTCGTCGGCAAGCATCGCTGCCCGATCGTCGATACCTGGTGGCAGACCGAAACCGGCGGCATCCTCATCTCGCCGCTGCCCGGTGCCACGAAACTGAAGCCGGGTTCGGCCACCAAGCCGCTGCCCGGCATCCTGCCCCAGATCGTCGATGCCAACGGCAAGGTGCTGGAAGGCGCTTGCGAGGGCAATCTCTGCATCGCCGATTCCTGGCCCGGCCAGATGCGCACGGTCTATGGCGATCACAAGCGCTTCGCCGAGACCTATTTCAGCACCTATCCCGGCAAGTATTTTACCGGCGACGGCTGCCGCCGCGACGAGGACGGCTATTACTGGATCACCGGCCGCGTCGATGACGTGATCAACGTCTCGGGTCACCGCATGGGCACGGCGGAAGTGGAAAGCGCCCTGGTGGCCCATTCGAAAGTGGCCGAGGCCGCGGTCGTCGGCTATCCGCACGACATCAAGGGCCAGGGCATCTACGCCTATGTGACGCTGAAGGCGGGCGAGCAGCCCACCGAGGAGCTGCGCAAGGAATTGGTGCAATGGGTGAGGAAGGAAATCGGCCCGATCGCCTCGCCCGATCTCATCCAATGGGCGCCGGGCCTGCCGAAGACCCGCTCCGGCAAGATCATGCGCCGCATCCTTAGGAAGATCGCCGAGAACGAATTCGGCAATCTCGGCGACACGTCGACCTTGGCCGATCCCAATGTGGTGAAGGATCTAGTCGATAACCGGATGAATAAGTAGGGCGGATGAATAAGTAGGGAAGAGCGTATTTCTTGTCGTCATCCTCCGCGAAGGCGGAGGATCCACGAGTTGCTTTCTTTCGTCGGCGACAAATTCGTGGATGGTCCGCCTTCGCGGACCATGACGGCTCGGAAGATGGCTGGCTTATCGCACCAGATGCTGGAAGGCCTTCACCACCTGCTCATAGAGCGGGCGTTTGAATTCGACGATGAGGGACGGCGTTTCGAGGAAGTTCATCCAGCGCCAGGCGCTGAACTCGGGGTGCTCGCCATCGATGCGGATCTCGCTATCGGGTCCCAGAAAGCGGAAGGCGTACCATTTCTGCTCCTGGCCGCGGTAACGGCCTTTCCAGACCTTGGGCACCAGATCGCGCGGCAGGTCGTAGCGCAGCCAATCCGGCGTCTCGGCGATGAGCTCGGCCGAGGTGACGCCCGTCTCCTCCACCAATTCGCGCCTGGCCGCCAGCAGGGGATCCTCGTCCTGGTCGATGCCGCCTTGCGGAAACTGCCAGGCGGGTTCCGGGCTGTCGAGGCGCTGCGCCACGAAGGCTTGCTTGGCGGGATTGAGCAAGACGATGCCGACGCCGCGGCGATAGGGCAGGCGCTCGAATTCGGCCTGTGTCGGGACGTGTTTCATTTTGCTTCCTTGGCGAACATCGCGCTGGCCGGCACCAGAGCGAGGCCGCGATCCTTGGCAACGGCACCCAGATTCGTCAAGGCGGCGATGCTGAGCGGATAGGGTTGCACCACGGCCAGCGCCGCCCGCTCGCGCTGCGCCAGGGTAAATGTCGCCGTGAGCTTGTCGGCGATCGCCTGGCGCGAAAGGTCATGGGCGATGTCGATGCCGATACGTGCCAGCGGCGGTGGGTTTTCGAGCGCCTTGGCGGCATCCGCCAGCATGTTCTCGCCACCGCTGGTGGCGAGGAAGCCGTAACCGTTCTTGCCGAGTTCGGCGAGCACGGGTTTGAGCGCATCGGCATCCGTCATGAACCGGTCGCCGCGTTGCGTGGCAAGGCCGACCGTACCTTCGGCAAGGTTCAGCAATTCCCGCAAGCGTCGCGCGTTTTCTTCCGGGTTGAGGGCGGTGACGAGACCGAGAGGACCCGGATCCTCCTGCGGATAGGCGCGGGATTCCAGCGGCAGATCCAGCATGACTTCATGCCCGAAGGCATGGGCCGCGTCGATCCAGGCGGCAAGATCGGGCGCATAGGGACTGAAGCTCAACGTGATCTCGGGCGGCGTGTCGGCGATCGCCGCCGCGGTCACGGCCGTGTTGTGGCCGAGATTGACGATCACGAAGGCGAGGCGTGGCTTCTGTCCCAGAAACAAGGCCGGCCGCGCGAAGCGTTCCACCGGCGGCCGGTCAAACTCGCCGGGCTGCAGGCGCAAGGATCTGGGCGGTGTCCGCGTCGCCAGCAATTCGGCCGGCCCCATGGGCTTGAGCACCAACGCCCCCTGGCTCGGCGCCGTGGCGTTCTGTGTTGTGTCCGACGGGGGCGAGGTTGCGGGTTCGGGCTCGTCCAGCCAGGTGCGAACGATTCCGCTCCAGGTGCCGAGCTGTCCGGTGGCCACTCCATAGATGCCGATCCCAACCAGAATCAGCAGGATCAGCAGCACGAAGATGATGCCAGGGCCGCCAAGAAAACTCCCCCGCCTTGCGGACGGGGGAGGATGGAACGGATTGTTCAAACTGCCTGGCTGCTGGTCCGGCATCAATTTGGCTTAGTTCGCCGCCGCCTTGCCCTGGAGCAGGCTGAGGCCGCGCAGCAGATCGATGGCGCGGGCGAGCTGGAAGTCTTCATCCGGCCGGGCGATCTGTTCGCGCTCGGAACCGACGAAGGGCTCCGCCTTCTTCTCGGCGCTGGTCTCCGCACCGGTGGCGGCGTTTTCCTCGGTCGAGGTCTGCGGCGGCACGACTTCGTTCTGGCTCTCGGGCGCTGCCTCGCCATCGGGATTGGCAAGCGCGCCCTTGAGATCGGCTTCGTGCGGCCGGTTCTCGGCACCCAGCTTTTCGATCTTGGCCTGTTCGACCATGATGTCGGGATCGATGCCCTTGGCCTGGATCGAGCGGCCCGACGGCGTGTAGTAGCGCGCCGTCGTGAGGCGGATGGCGCCATGACCCGGAATGCCCATGATCGACTGCACCGATCCCTTGCCGAAGGATTTGGTGCCGATGATGATTCCGCGGCCGTGATCCTGCAATGCGCCCGCGACGATTTCCGAGGCCGAGGCCGAGCCGCCATTGATCAGGATCATCACCGGCTTGCCGTCGACAACGTCGCCGGATTCGGCGTTCCAGCGCTGCGCGTCATTGGGATCGCGGCCGCGCGTCGAAACGATCTCGCCCTTCTCCAGGAAATCGTCGGAGACGGCGATTGCCTGATCCAGCAAGCCGCCCGGATTGTTGCGGAGATCCAGGACCAGGCCGGAAAGCTCGCCCTTGGTCGCCTTCTTCAATTCGTCGATCGCGGCGCGGAGGCCGGCGTCGGTCTTTTCCGAGAAGGAGGTGATGCGGACATAGCCGATATTGCCGTCCTCCAATTCCCAGCGCACCGATTTCAGTTCAATGACCGCGCGCTTCAGCGTGACGTCGAAGGCTTCCTGTTCGCCGCGCAGAATGGTGAGGGTGATGCTGGTGCCGACCTCGCCGCGCATCTTGTCCACGGCTTCGTTGAGGTTGAGACCCATCACCGGCTCGCCGTCGATTTGGGCGACAAGGTCACCAGGCTGGATGCCGGCTTTGGCGGCGGGCGTATCGTCCATCGGCGAGACGACCTTGATGAGGCCGTTTTCCATGGTGACTTCGATGCCGAGCCCGCCGAACTCGCCGCGGGTCTGCACCTGCATGTCCTGATAGCTGTCCGCGTTCATATAGCTGGAATGCGGATCGAGCGAGGTCAGCATGCCGTTGATCGCGGCTTCGATCAGCTTGTCGTCCTCGGTTTCCTCGACATAGCTGGCGCGCACGCGCTCGAACACCTCGCCGAACAGGTTGAGCTGTTCGTAGGTGTTGACCGGCGCCTTGTCCTTGCCGGTTTCGCTGGCGGTCTGCGCGGCGACGAAGCCGGGGTGGAAGGCGACCGCACCGATGACCATGCCGGCGGCGAGCGCGGTGGCGGCGAAGAGCGTGTGGCGAAGCATGTGGATCACTGACCTTTATTGCTGTGGCTGGCCGGGTGGTTGGGCCGCGCGGTTTAGTTATTCTGGGCGGCAAGCATGGGGGCCGGATCGACCGGCTCCCCGTCATGGCGCAATTCTACATATAATCTCGGTCGGCCGCTCTGGGTTCCATCCTCGGTGATTCCGGATGCCCCCATTCGACCTATGGGTTCCCCGGCCTTAAGCCATTGTCCGACCTCGACAACGACGGTGTCGAGCCCGGCCAGAACGGTATGATACCCACCCCCGTGCTCGATGATCAATATTTGGCCATAACCACGGAAGGGGCCTTCGAACACAATCTGGCCGTCAAATGTGGCAACAATCTGGGCGCCGGGCCGGGTTTCCAGCTCCACACCCTTCATGGTGCCGGCGGTATCGGTCTTGGCGCCGAATTTCTGTATCACCGGACCGCTGGCCGGGCGCGTCAATTTGGCCAGGTTTTTGGGAAATGGCCGCAAATCCGCCGGTTTCAAGTGCCGAGCCGGCGGGGCGGGGGCCAGGGCCGCGATTTCCGTCTCGCTATCCTCGGCTTCCGTAGCGGTTTCCGCCGGGGCCTGGGTACCTGACCCCTGGGCCTCTTCGACGGGAGGCGCCTCGGTTTCGGTCTGTTCCAGGCGTTCGATGAGATCCTGCAGGTTCTTGGCCTGGTCGGCGAGGCGGGCAAGGCGCTGTTTGGTGGCCTCGGTCTCGGCCAGAGTGGATTTACGCTGCTTGGCTTTCCGGGCGACCAGAGCCGACAGGCGCTGGTTCTCGCCGGCGAGTTCCGAGAGGGCCGCGGTCAGATCGTCGCGCCGATACGCCATTTCCTGGCGCAGGGATTTGATGTCGTTGAGCTCGCTCTGAAGGGCGCGGGCGCGGGCATCGAGGACCGGCGTCACCAGGCTCAAGAGCCGGGCCGAGCGCGCCATGTCGGCCGGCGATTCGGTTGAAAACAACAGCGCCTGGCGGGGCATGGTGGAAAGCCGCTGCAGCGCCACCAGGGTCGTCGAGAGGTCGGCGCGGCCGCGCTTGAGGGCCGCGGCCTGTTCCGTCTCGCGCTCTGACAAAGTCGCCAAAGTGCTCTCGATCTCGGAAACCTCGCGCTCGCGTTTTTGCACGCTGGCCGCCGCCTTGATGAGGGCGGCCTGCAGATCGGCCACTTCCTTCTCCAGGCTGGCAGCCTTCTTTTCCAGCGCTTCGGCCGCCTTGCGGCCGGCATCCAGCTCCTGCTGGACATTCTCCAGCGCGTCCGTCTCCTGCGCGCGCACCAAACCGGGCGCGCTCCAAGCCAGCAAGAGTGTCAGGGCCGCGATGAGGGGGCGCATCGCCAGGCGGTCAGGCCCGCGCCAGGGCGCCGTCACGGCCCGCTTCCGCTGCCGGTTGCGCGATCAGGGATTCGCCGGTCATTTCCTTGGGCTGGGTGATGCCGAGAAGTGCCAGGATGGTCGGCGCCACATCGGCAAGGCGCCCGTCCTTGAGTTTGTGCGCCCAGGCGGGGGCATTTACGAGGATGAAGGGCACCCGGTTAAGCGTATGCGCGGTATGCGGCTCGCCGGTGATCGGATCCTTCATCATTTCGCAATTGCCGTGATCGGCGGTGATGAGGAGAGCTCCGCCTTGCGCGGTCACCGCATCGCGCACGCGGCCGAGGCATGCATCCACCACTTCGACCGCTTTCACCGCCGCCGTGAGGTTGCCGCTATGGCCCACCATATCGCCATTGGCGTAATTGACCACGATGAGATCGAATTTGCCGGAGCCGATCGCTTCCACCAATTTGTCGGTGAGTTCATAGGCCGACATTTCGGGCATGAGGTCATAGGTCGCGACCTTGGGGCTGGGCACCAGGATGCGCTCTTCGCCCGGAAACAAACTTTCTTCGCCGCCGTTGAAGAAAAAGGTGACGTGGGCGTATTTCTCGGTCTCGGCCATGCGCAATTGCTTCATGCCGCGCTCGGCCACGATCTCGCCCAAGGTACGCGTCAGTTCCACCGGCGGAAACAGGCAGGGCATCAATTTGGCAAGCTCGGCCGAATATTCCACCATGCCGAGGATCGCCGAAAAGCTGGTGACCTTCTTGCGCGGGAAATCCCTGAAGGCGGGATCGATCAGCGTGGTGAGCAATTGCCGCGCGCGGTCGGCGCGGAAATTTGCCATCAGCAAGCCATCGCCATTCTTGAAGCCGGGGAAATTGCCGATGAGGGTCGGCTTGATGAATTCGTCGGTCTCGCCCCTGAGATAGCCTTCCGCGATCGCAGCCTGCGCCGTGGCGACGCGCGGTGCCTCGCCGTGAAAGGCGTCATAGGCCAATGTCACACGCTCCCAGCGCTTGTCGCGGTCCATCGCGTAATAGCGCCCGCCCAGCGTACCGATGCGCACATTCGGCAAATTCGCGATCTTGGCTTCGAAATCGGCCACGAATTGCTTTGCGCTTTGCGGCGGCGTGTCGCGTCCGTCGAGGAAACCGTGAATGACGACGCCGATCCCGGCGGCGGAGAGAATCTTCGCCAAAGCCACCATGTGATCCTGGTGCGAATGCACGCCGCCCGGCGACAGCAGGCCCAGCAACTGGACGTCGCCCTTGGAGGCGCGCATCTTGGCAACGAACTTCTCCAGTTCCGGCATCTTGGCGATGGTGCCGTCGGCGATGGCGCGGTCGATCCGTGGCAGATCCTGCATCACGACGCGGCCGGCCCCCAGATTCATGTGGCCGACTTCGGAATTGCCCATCTGCCCTTCGGGCAGGCCCACATACAGCTCCGACGCATCGACCAGGCTCCAGGGATTCTCCGCCGTCATCTGATTCCAGTTCGGCGTCTGGGCCAGAAGGACGGCATTGTCCTCGCTCTCATGGCGATGGCCCCAGCCATCCAGGATGCACAAAACGACGGGTTTGATCTGGGTCGCTTTCATATCGGGTCCGGCTCAATTTGGAATTGCTTCAGACTTAACCCGAACCGCGTTCCGGCGCCAGCGTCAAGACGCCGCCAAAGCTACCCTGGCAGGGATAAAATCCATTCTGTACATATGTTTAAAGTCAGTCCCGATGATAGGGGTGACCCGCCAGGATGGTCTGCGCGCGGTAGATCTGTTCCATCAGCAGGACCCGGACCAGCATATGCGGCCAGGTCATGGCGCCGAAGGCAAGGAGCAGATCGGCGCGGTCGCGGATCGTGGGGCTGAGCCCATCGGCACCACCGATCACGAAGATGATCTCGCTATAGCCCTGATTGCCGAGCGCCCCGATCCTTTTGGCGAAATCGCGGCTGCGGAAGGTCTGGCCCCGTTCGTCGAGGGCGATGAGGGCGCGTTTGCCATTTGGGTTCTTGGCCAGCGCCTTTTCAATGAGGACCGCCTCGGCGGCGATCAGTTCGGCGCCTTCCAGACCTTTCTTGGCCTCCAGCTCGATCAGCTCGCTGGGCCAGGTCAGACGCTTGGCATAGGTTTCGACCAGCGTTTTCTCCGGGCCGGCTTTGGCGCGGCCCAGGGCGATGATGCGGATTTTCATGACGCGGCGCTTTCGCGGGCTAAGGGTGTTTCATTCTGGGGCGGCGGCGGGCTAAGCTCAACCCCATGCTGCTCACTCTGCTGCCTAGCCGATCGGTCCCGCGTCTTTTGCTGCTGCTGATGCTGGCCGGTTGCGTCGCCGCGCTGCCGCCGCGCCCCGTCGCACCGCCCGAGACGATCCGCGCCAGCCTCCTGCGCCTCGCCGAACAGGAATGGGCCGCCTTCAACGGCCAGACCATCCGCTTCAATGCGCTGGGCCGCGAGATCATCGATCCGGTGGGTGCCTGGGAGGACGAGAAGGCCGGCGCCAAGCTGGTGGAAAAATACTGGCGCGCGGTGGGGACCGATTGGACCGGCTATGATGTCGACAAGCCTTGGTCGGCGGCGTTCATCTCCTGGATCATGGCGCAGGCCGGCGTCACCACCGATGAAATGCCGCCCAGCGCCACCCATGCCGGCTATCTGCGGGCGGCGATCGCGGCGGAAGACGGGCATTGGCGGCCGCATCCCCCGGACGAATATGCAGCGCGACCCGGTGACCTGGTCTGCGCCACGCGCGCCGGGCAGAAGATCGCGCGCTTCGACGAAATTCCCGAAGGCGCCACGCTCCATTGCGACATCGTGGTGATGACCGGCGTGGGCCGCCTCTGGTCGATCGGCGGCAATGTGCGGAACTCGGTCACGCGCACCGAACGGCCGATCGATGCCCAGGGCCATCTCACCGCCGAAAGCGGCCGCCGCTGGTTCCTGATCCTCGAGAATCTCTATCCCTAGTGATCCGCCTGCTCAGTGATCCGCCCGCTCAATGATCCGCCTGAACGGGCCCGCGCGGGCGGCGCAGCAGGGGAACGAGGCAGATGCCGGCGATGAAAAGCGCGCTCATCAGGAATTGCGCATCCGCCATGGTGAGCACCTGCGCCTCGCGATAGACCAGATTGCCGAGCATCTTGATGGCACCTTCTTCGCTCATGGCACCCATGGCCCCGCTGATACCGTGCTGCGCGTTGTTGAGGAAGGCCTGCACATTGGGATCGCCCGCCGGCAGGCCTTCCACCAGCCGCTTCCAATGCAGGGCGAAACGATCGTTGAGCACCGAATTGATCGCGGCCAAGCCCACGGCGCCGCCCAGATTACGCATCAGGTTATAGAGACCGCTCGCATTCTTGACCCGCTCCGGCGGCAGGGTGCCGAGGGCCGCAGCGTTGATCGGAATGAACAGGAACATGAGCGCGAAACCGCGCAAGGCCTGGGGCAGGAAGAACTCCCAGAAGCCCCATTCGGCGGTGAGCAGCGATTGCGCATAGGCGCCGGCGCCGAACATGGCGAGGCCGAAGCCCAGCATGACGCGCGGATCGAGATAGGCGGCAAGCCGCCCGGCGATCGGCGCCGACATGAACTGGAACGAACCGGTGACGATCATGACGATACCGATATCCAGCGCCGAATAGCCGCGGATATGCGACAGGAACAAGGGCAGCAGATAGGTCGAGCCGTAAAGGCCGATTCCGATGATGAAGCTGAAGCTGGAGCCGATCAGGAAGTTCCGGTTGGCGAAGGCGCGGATATCGACAATCGGCTGCCGATAGCTCAGCACCCGCCACAGGAAGGCGATGCCGGCAACCAGCGACACCACGCCGAAGGTGGCGATGAGATGATCCTCGAACCAATCGTCGCGCGGTCCTTCTTCCAGCACATATTCAAGGCTGCCCAGGAACAGCGCCATCAAGAGAAGGCCGAGGTAATCCAGGCCCGGCAGCAGCGACCAATCCGGCTTGTCGAAATCGACCAGGATCCAGACCGAGATCGCGACCAGAATGCCGGGCAGAAGGTTGGCAAGGAACAGCCAGTGCCAGCTGGAGATTTCGGTGATGTAGCCGCCGACGGTCGGCCCCAGGGTCGGCGCCATGGTGGCCACCAGGCCCATCAGGACCGAGAGCATGTTGCGCCGCGCCGGCGGAAAGACGGTGAAGGCGGCGGCGAAGACGGTCGGGATCATCGCGCCGCCGATGAAGCCTTGCAGGGCGCGGAAGACGATCATCGAATTGATGTCCCAGGCCATGGCGCAGAGCATGCTGGCCAGCGTGAAGCCAATGGCCGAGAACGTGAAGAGGATGCGAGTCGAGACGAGCCGCGCCATGAAGCCCGATAGCGGGATCGAGATCACCTCGGCGATGAGATAGGAGGTCTGGATCCAGGTCGCCTCGTCGGAACTGGCGGCGATGCCGGCCTGGATTTCGTTGAGCGAGCTCGAGACGATCTGGATGTCCAGGATCGCCATGAACATGCCGACCACCATCGCCATGAAGCCGATCCAGTCGCGCGTTGTCAGTGCCCGGTCGGGCATGATTCAAGTCTTTCCGAAAACGGTTGGCCGATAACAGGTAGGAAGGTTACTTGCTGGCGGCCTGGGCGGCACCGAACAGCCAGCCGGTGCCCGCGGCAAGGCGCGGATCGGCGGCCGATTTCGTGTCGACGCTGACCACGACCGAGAGGCCCGGGCGCAGCAGGCCGTTCAAGGCGGCATTGTCCTTGAGGGCGATGCGCACCGGCACGCGCTGCACGATCTTGGTGAAATTGCCGGTCGCATTCTCGGCCGGCAGCAGGCTGAATTCGGTGCCCGATGCGGGCGAGAAACTGTCGACGATGCCGATCACCGGACGATCCGGGAAGGCATCGACCGTCACCTTGACGGCCTGGCCCGGCTGCATGTCGCCGATCTGCGTTTCCTTGAAATTGGCGACGATGTGGACGTCGTTGGGCACTAGCGACAGCAATTGCGAGCCGGGCTGCACGAATTGCCCGATACGGACCGCGCGGTTGCCGATGACGCCGTCGATGGGTGCCCGGATCACGGTCTTTTCGAGGTCGTTGCGGGCGAGGCGCAGATTGGCATCCGCCTCGTCCACCTTGGCGAGGGCTTCGGCGCGGTTGGCTTCCAGTACGCCCTTTTGCGCGCGTTCGGCCACCAGGCTTGCCGATATGCGCGACACCTCGGCCTCGGCCTTCAGTTTGGTGGCGGTGGTATCGTCCATTTCCTGCGTGCCGATGATCTTGCCGGCAATGAGCTTCTTGTTGCGCTCGAATTCCTGGCGCGCGCGGGTAAGCTCGGCATTGGCCGAGCGTTCCGCGGCGATCATCTCGGCGATGCGCGCATCCTGATAGGTGATCTGGCTGTCGACGGTGACGAGGCTGGCCTGCGCGCCGAGGAGAACCGCTTCCGCCTGGGCCACTCGGGCGCGGAAATCGGAATCCTCGATCGTGACCAGCACGTCGCCGGCATGAACCGCCTGATTGTCGCCGACGGCGACCTCGGCGATATAGCCTTCGATGCGGGGGCTGATCACCGAGATGTCGCCTTCGACATAGGCATTGTCGGTGCTTTCGAAAAAGCGGATCTGCTGCCACCAGTAATAGCCACCGCTGGCGGCGGCGAGGAGAGAGAGGGCAATGCCTGAACGCAGGATGAGCTTGCGCATGGCGGAACTCCGATCGACAAAAGGAATGAAGGTTTGAACTGAACTGTTCAGTTCAATATGGCTTGAAAATGGCTTGCCGATCCCCACCTGTCAAGGGTAAACTAAACCGACTAGTTTAGTTGTCGCCGGATTCACCTAAGGAAAATGGTCCTGCCCATGGCCAATGCTCTGCTCGAAAAGGACAAGGCGGCCGCCACCGACTTCCTTTTGCCCTCTGAAACGGGGGCCGAACTGACGGCCAAGGCCGCGCAGATCGTGGAAGCGGCGCGCGGGCTCTTCACCGAGCATGGTTTTGCCGCGGTCAGCATGGATCAGATCGCGAAATCGGCGGGCGTCTCGAAGGCGACCGTCTACGCCTATTTCGACAGCAAGGAACAGCTCTTCGTCGCCATCGTCAGCCGCGCCTGCCGCACCTATGCGGAGACGGTGATGCCCGAAGTGCGCGACGCGCCGGATATCCGCGCGGCGCTCACACGGATCGGCCATGCCGTGGCATCCTTCCTTCTGGCACCGCGAACCATGGCGATCTACCGGATCATCGTGGCGGAAGGTCCTCGCTTTCCGGATCTCGCGCGCGGCTGGTATGAATCCGGCCCGCGCGCCTTCAAGCGGCTGCTGACCAGTTTTCTGGTCGAGGCGATCGAGAAGGGCCAGCTCAAGATCGAGAATCCGCGCCTCGCCGCCGAGCTGTTCTGCGGCATGGTCAGGGGGCCGCTTTACATGCAGGTGCTGCTCAACACGCCCGATCCTGAATCGCCGGATGCCGAGACGGTCGTCAACGGCGCCGTCGAGATGTTCCTCCGGAGTTTCGGCGTTCCCGGCGCGAGAAGCTAAACGGAACGTGGTTGCCTGCCGTCCTGGCGCAGGGTCGCCGGATCCAGCACTTTGAAGAAGCTGTTGATGCGCCTTCCATCCCGTGACAGCGGCGCAATCAGCCGTACGTAAGACCAGATCCCGTCGTCGAGATTCACGTAATGCCGCTCGGCCAGGCTCGGCAGGCCGAGACGCGCCACGGTGAGGGCCGCTTCCACCACATGGCTGGCATCCTGCGGCGCAAAGAAATCGTCGGTCGTGCGCCCTTTCATCTCGCTGCCGTATTTGTCGCAGACGTACGTGCCGGCCAAGCGCACGCGCAGGCGATAGGGCAGGCCGATCCGGCCCGGTTCCTCTTCCAGATCCAGCAGCATGACATAAGGCAGCAAGGCCTTGGGCAGGTTGAGTGGATCAACCCGGCTCGGGATGCGCCTGTCATCCGATACCTGCCAGGCCTGCAATGCCATGGCCAAATCGGGGTATTGGCCGATATCGGTAAGCGGAATGTCCCGGTGCAGGCGGACCGATTGGGCAAAACTGTTCATGATCGATGGGTGCTCTCTCAAGGTGACCATGACAGCGGTACGGTCGGAGGCGCCGGATGGACCTCTTGTCAGCACACATTATCGGGTATTGATTTTTCTAATTTGTAAGCGAGCCATTGTCGGCCCCTGCGGCTTCGGAGACGTTGTCAGGCGAGTCCGGGGCCTGAAAGCGCGCGACTTTTTCGGGTAGCGGCGACGGGATCGTAAATCATTAACCCTCTCTCGCTAGGCTCGGATTCGGGTGTCGGAAAAAGTGGAAAAGGGATCGACCGGATGTTCGCTGGCTTGGCCAATCTTCGCATCAAGACCTTGCTGCTGGTCGGTTTCAGCGCCATTTCGGCGATCCTGGTTCTGGTGATCGCGGTCAATTTCTGGCAGGCGCGCCAATCTGCGGTCATCACCCAGCGCATGGTCGAAGAACGCCTGCCCATGACCACTTCGGGCAGCGAGCTGGTGGCCAATGTGCAAAGCTCGCTCGCATCCCTGCGCGACTGGATGCTGACCGGCAATGAAACCTTCAAGCAGGCCCGCGCCGATGTCTGGCAGCGCATCGATGGGAATGTCGTGGCGATCGACGCGCTGGCGGCGGATTGGTCGGAGCCGCGCGATCTCGAAGATTGGGCCCGCATCAAGGAATTGCTGACGAAATTCAGGGCGGCCCAGGATGCCGCCGAGGCCATCGCCAACAGCCCCGACGAGCAGCCGGCGCTGAAGATGCTGGACGAGCAGGGCAACAAGCTGATCACCGCGACATTGAAGAGCGTCGCCGGCATGATGAACGAGGAATTCGCGCAGGCCGCGACCGAAGAGCGCAAGGAATTGCTGATCGCACTTTCCGATCTCCGCACCGCCTTCTCGCTGGCGCAAGCAAGCTTGCGCGCGCTGGTGATGACCGGTGACGAGGTGTTCCAGAAGGAATTCGACCGCAACTGGAAGGTGACGGCCAGCCGCCTCAAGACCCTGGAAAAGATGTCGGGCCTCTTCACCACCGGCCAGAAGGGCGCCTACAAGACCCTGACACTGACGCATGAGAAATTCGCGGTTCTGCCTGAACAGATCATCACGATCCGTAAATCCGAGGATTGGAATCTGGCGCAGAAGCAACTCAATGGCGATGTGGCGCCGCTTTCGGAAGAGATCCTGGTATTGCTGAGCGGTGCGCGTGGCGAGGACGGGGCGCGTCACGGTGGCCTGGTCGACCGTCAGGCGAGCCTCCTGGCCGGCGACGGCACCACGGCCATCAGGAGCGCCGGCAATCTCCAGATCGTCATGGTCGGCATGCTGGTGGCGGGTCTGCTGCTCGCTTTCGGCATCGCCTTCTGGATCATCCGCATGACCACCCGACCGATCACCCGCATGACCCGGGTCATGGGGGAACTGTCCAGCGGCAATCTCGATGTCGCCGTGCCGGATACCGAGCTTCGGAACGAGATCGGCGACATGGCGGGTGCGGTCAGCGTGTTCAAGGACGGCATGATCCAGGCGCGCGATCTCGCCGCCAGGGAAGCGGCCTCCCAGGCCCGGCGCGAGGCCCGCGCCATCCGCATCGGCGAGCTCACCGACGGTTTCGAACTGGCCGTCCGCAATGTGCTGGAGACCTTGTCGAATGCCGCCCAGCGCATGCAGGGCACGGCGAATTCGATGACGCAGACTGCAGGCGACACGGCGAGCCGCGCCTCCGCCGTCGCCAATGCCTCGGCCGAGGCCTCAGGCAATGTGCAGACGGTGGCCTCGGCGACCGAGGAGCTGAATGCCTCGGTCTCGGAAATCTCGCGCCAGGTCGATGAATGCGCCCGTATCGCCAGTGCTGCCTCCGGCCAGGCCGATGCCACCAATCAACTGGTGGAGGGCCTCCATGCCGCCGCCGACAAGATCGGCGCCGTGGTGCAGCTCATCAACGACATTGCCGGCCAGACCAATCTCCTTGCCTTGAACGCCACGATCGAGGCGGCGCGGGCCGGGGATGCCGGCAAGGGCTTCGCCGTGGTGGCGTCCGAAGTGAAGAACCTCGCCACGCAAACCGGCAATGCCACGGACGAGATCGCGGCCCAGATCGCCGCCGTGCAGAACGCGACCTCGGAGGCGGTCACCGCCATTCGCGGCATCGCCGGCACGGTTTCGCAGATCAACGAGATCGTGAGCTCGATCGCCTCCGCCGTGGTCCAGCAGGGTGCCGCCACCAGGGAGATCGCGCGCAACGTTCAGGAAGCGGCCGACGGCACCAACCAGGTCAGCCAGAATATCAGCGGCGTCAATCAGGCCGCCGACATGACCGGCTCGGCGGCACAGCAGGTGCTGGGTGCGGCGCAGGAACTGACCGAAAAATCTGACGAGCTCCGCCGCCACGTGCAATCCTTCCTGGAAGGCGTCAAGGCCGTCTAGGCGCGCCGCTGCCGCCGCCAGGTGATCAGCGCCAGGATCACGAGATAGGCGATGAACACGGCAAGCAGGGTGAGCGGAAAGCCGTGCGGGCCGAAGACGTCCATGGCCACGCCGCAGATGGCGGCGCCGATGAGGGCCCCCAGCCCCCACATGGTCGAGAAGGCCGAGGTGCCGGCGATGAGATCGGGGCCGGAGAAGCGGTCGCCGAGTTCCGCGAGGCCCACCGTATAGATGCCGAAGCCGGCAGCACCCGCGACCAGAACCAGCGGCCAGATGAGAATTGTGGCGATGGCGAAGGGCATCATGGCGAGGCAGGTGGATGCCACCAGGAAGCAGCCGACCATGGTCTTGCGCTTCGAGGTGCGATCGGCGATCCAGCCGATGGGAATCTGGAAGAAGACGTTGCCCAGCGAGAGCGCCGTGATGGTGAGTGCTGCGGTGCTGTCATCCATGCCGTGGCGCACGCCATAGACCGAGAGGAAGCCCAGCATGCCGCCGTCGAACATCGCGTGGACGACGATGGCAAAGAGCAGGAGCGGCGCCTTCGGGAGAAAGCTCAGCATCGAGACGTGCTGCCGGTCCTCATCGCCATCGGCATCGGCCGAAACCATGCTGATGGGAAGGACCGCGAGGAACAGAATCCCTGCGCCGATGACAAAGGGCAGATAGCCGGCGATCCCCGTCCAGCCGACGACGGCGGCGCCGACACCGAAGGTGGCCGAAATGCTGGTCGCATAGATACCGACGACGCGGCCGCGGATCGCCCCCTTGGCATTCCCCAGCACCCAGGCTTCGCTGAGCGCGAACAGGGTGGCGACGAAGATGCCCTGCAACAGGCGCAGGGGAAACCAGGCCCAGAGACTGGGAAAGGTCGGATAGAGCAGGAACAGCAGGCCGGTGGCGCTCGCCATGAAGATGGCGACGCGCTTGCCGCCGAAAGCATGCGACAGGAGCGGAATGATGAGCCCAGCCAGGAGAATGCCGACCGGGGCCATCGCGGTGTTGAGGCCGATCATGGCTTCGCTGACGCCCCAGCTTTCCATGTTGAGCGCCAGCAGCGGAAACATCTCGCCCAGCGAGAACGCAAAGACGCAGACGGCGGCACAGGCGGCGATCAAGGTGCGCCAGTCGATCCTGTCCTGATCCGCATGATTGATTGTGCCTGGGGTATTCACGCCTGGGGTATTCAAGCCTGGGCTCCGCAAGAAGGGTGATGACGAAAGGCGAAGCCGATCTGTCTCGCGGCGCCACACTGCCTGAACGCTCGTTCAATTACCAGAGTGCGGCATATGCGTTATGCGCGGCGCACGCGACCACTATGCGTGCGGAGCAGGCGCGTGTTCGCAGTCGCAAAAGACTACTCGCCGGCAACCTGCTTGGCGTCCGGAATCGTGCCGGCGATTTCCAGAATCATCTTCTGCCGCAAGGCGCGCGCGAAATCGGCGCGGTCGGCGGCCGGCATGACGAAAGCCGCGAAGCCGCCGATGACATTGGCCTGATAATTTTCGACCAGCCACGGGCTGCCATCGGCGCCGAGACTGCCATCGCTCAGGATCGCCAGCGCATTGACCGTGATGCCGGCCGCCACGGCGGCATCGCGCGCGATTGGCGCCGGCATCAGGCTGCGGTTGTCGGGATTGTCGCCGGAGATGTCGATCACGCGCCGCTTCGCCCGGCAGGGGCATTGGGCGATGAGCTGGGTGCCTAGGGCGATGGCGTCGCCGAGCGCATTGTAGCTCTGTGTCGATCGTTCCGAGGCCAGCAAGGTGGCGGCGAAATTTTCGGCCTCGGCCGCGCTTCCCACCAGCATCCACTCGACGCCCAAGGTCGCGTTGCCCGGGCCGCCCCATTCCACATAGGCGATGGCGATGCGCCCTTCGCGCCCGGCGGTGATGGCGCCCAGCACCTCCTCATCGGTGATCGCGGTGGCGATGCCTTCCTTCTGCAACTGGAACTCGGCCGGTGAAATACTGCCCGAGGCATCGACGGCGAGAACCAGGGCCACATCGACCGCGGGAAGGTCCTGGGCCGCACTCTCGCCGCCACGCAGGCAAATTCCAAGGCTGATGATCGCCAGGGCTGTATGCATGGTGGAGAAGAAACGCATGGTTCTTTCCTCCGCGCCGGGTCGGTCGGGACGCCATTGTGCATGGCAATGCCGGCCTTGGCCAGCCCGCGGAACCCGCTGCCTGACGCGCGGGGCTAGAAGCGGTTGAGCGGTGTGCCGCTATGGGCGATCAGCGCCTGGCAGGAATCGCGCACCAGGGAATGCCGGTGCGGCCCGTGATCGGGATAGCGTGCCATGTTGTCGCCGTTATGCATGAAGACCATGCCGCCCTTGCCGCTATCGGTCGGGTATTGCCAGCCGCCGGCGCCCGCTTGTTCCGATGTGAATCGGCCTCCCGCGAAGGCTATGGAGTAGCAGTGCATCATCGATCACAATCGCTTCGCTTGATACCCTGCGGAAGGCGACAATGGAACCGATCGAGCTTGCGGCGGTATTCTTGATGGCGGCTCTCTACTATTGGCCGATTACGCTGATCCTGATCGTAGGATTCTATTACAGTTTACGCGCACTTTTGCGTTCCTGGCGTCGACGGAATGAGATGCGGGCGCTACGAAGAGAATGGCGATCAAAACCTCCGTTCGACGTTTAGAGTAGCTAGCGCCTCTTTCGAGCTATCTCCAGAGCGGGCTTGGCCGGCGGCAGCCTGGCCGTCGACCCCGACGCCTGATGCCCTGCCGCGGCGTGGCCAGGATCAAGGCCCCCGCAGTTATGCTCCCAGGCCTTTTTCGGCAGTCGGTATGCTCTGCTATGATCGCCCCCACCAACGGTGATCGAGCAAGGGGTACGCAGATGAATCAACCCGAACCGCTCAACGAGATCGCCAAATCTATCTGGCTCGATGCTCAGCGCGCAGTTGAGATGCTGTCCTTTTTCCAGGTCGGCAATGAGCCCGCCGTCGCCACCAGGATCGGCAACACCGGAATAACGTCGGCTGCGGTTCTGGTTCGGTCGGCGATACTGGAGTCATTCTGCATGGCGCTGGGCCGCCTCAGCGACCCAGGTGGGAGCGATAAGCGATCAATCGAGAGGGCGGCAGAAGTGATGAGGGCGTCCGCCCCCCCGACGGGGCCTAGCGAGAGGGTAGAGGCATGGGCGGACTTCCTGGCGAAGGCCACGGAAATAAAGGCCTCGCCCGCTGTCGGAAAGCTGAAGACCATGCGCAAATACGTGATCGCCCACACCATTCCCAAGGAGTTTCATCCCGAGCATCGGCCCCTTTTTGACGAAGCTTTTGTGGCAGCGGATCTGATCTTATCTGCGGCTTTCTTGCTGGGAGTGGCCACGGGTATCGCCACGGTGAGTCGTTCCGCGCTGGACCAGGTATGGCGAGAGCACGCCACAGCCTATTTCCAACAATTGACTCAGATATCGGGCTGAAGGGCGCCGGTGCCGTAGCGTGACGGGCCTACAATGGTCAAGCACGCAGTGGACTCTTATTTGGATGTCGTTCCACCTCAGACGCTGGACGGCGCCGCAATAGACGCCAAATGGACTCAGCCTACTGGTTCTTAATGTAGGTTTGGATCAGATCCTCAGTCGAGGGGTCGTCGGAAAAGATGTAGAGAGGACCTTCCGCATTGACCTTCCGCATGTACTCGCTGAAACCCCCTATATCTTTCACGGCGTAAGTAGTTGGCTTCTTAAGGGGATCGGCGGATGCGAGTTTGCCGTCAATGCTCGTAACCAGCGCCTTTATCTCGTCCATGTCCCGGCGAATGTATTCGACGTCCTTACCGGTGGTCGCGACCTGTACACGAACCTCTGCGATGGAATCGAAGGCTGTATCGAGGCGCGACGTTTGGAGCGCGCTATAACCCGCCACAAGGGTAACAATTCCAAGCACGACAGTTGTCCCGATCTCCATAGGTGTCATGTCACGCTCCAGCCAAGCACCTAATATCGCGCGGTGTCTGCGCAAAAGACTACGCCTTGCGGCTTCATCCGTCCAATGACTGATGCCTCATAGCAGTCATCCCGGATTGCCCCACATATGCCCCATAGATGCCGCCGCTGCGGCCGAGGGGTTGACCGAACCGTGCTAACCCATTTAACCAAAAAAATTGCCGGGCACGAGGCCCGGCAAGTTAAACAGGGAGGCTTTACGTCTGGGAGACGTAGGGTCCGAAGACCCCATCCGGGCATCGCGCCCGAATTCGATGTGAAGCGATCGCTTCGAAACTCTGTGTCGCCAACCACTCTGCCAAGACATTGTGGCGGCATCGTGACTGGTCAACCATCCGAACCAAGAAAGGTTCCTGCTGTAGCAATTATGCAACAGTGTGGCTGACCGGCACAGGGGCAGAATAGAGAATTCCCAGCGAGCCACCAGACTCAAATTCACAGACGCGGCATGCGCGTGCTGCATAACGCTGGATATGATGTTTTTCAGATAGTTACACCTATGTGGCGGGTGCGATTCTAAGGTCGGGCCAATCTGTCGCAGGGTGCATGATTGCAGTTTTCGCGGGTCTCTGGCAGCGCAATCACTGTGGCCGGCGCGAATTCCCTATCGACTCGGAAGAGTTTATGGAAAGCGACGTTTCTGTCGCGGCTGCATTAGATGATGCAATTTCATGCTTTCAACCGCCCGTTCCTTGGGCGGTGCCCCACCCGCTTGCCAAGGCGCCGCGGCGTCCTATTTTTAGCAAGGTCGCCCGCCGGCAAAGGGGGCTCAAGGAGAAGAACGCGCAGATGATTTACCTGGTCGCCCTGATTTTTCCGCCCCTGGCGCTGCTGCTTTATGGGAAGATTTTCCAGGCAATCTTCAACCTGCTGCTCTATATCCTGGCCTGGCTGGTTTTCATTTTCAGCCTCTTCCTCGGCGGTTCGCCGGGATTTGTCATCTGGCTGATCGCGGCGGCGCATGCCGTCCTGGTCATCAACAACGCCAAGAAGGACGCCCGGATCGAGGCTTTGGTCGCCGGCAGACGCCCCGAATGAGGTGTGGTTAAGGGCGGCAGTCCCAGCTTCACCCAATCTTCACGAAAAAATTGTGTTTGTGATGACGAGTTCTGCCGCGCTGTCAGCTTTTTGTCATGATTCCTGTGATCTTTAGAGGTCTGTGATCTTTAGAGGTCTGGCGAGTTCACCGTCTTTCGTTTCCTTGGAGTCATCCATGTCGTTCTCATCGTTTGCGTCCAAATCGGGCCACCGGCTGTCGCATGTGGTTCGGGGTCGGGGCGCATTCCGGTTTCTTGCGGGCTGCCTCAGCGTGCTGGCTTTGGGCTGCGGCGCCTGGGCCCTCGACAATGAGCTTGATGAGGCACATGCCATCAGCAGCCTCCAGCAAGGCGGCTATGTCGTTTATCTACGCCACGCGGACCGCTACAAGGGACCGAAGGAAGCCTTGAATCAGCATTCCCCGCTGGAAGCTTTCGCCGATTGCAGCGTGCAGCGCAATCTGACGCCCAAAGGCCGCGAGCAGGCGCAGACGCTCGGTCACTATTTCCGCGAACTCAATATCCCGGTCGATCGCATCATCGCCAATGCGCAATGCCGCACGCGCGACACCGCCATGCTGGCCTTCGGCCATGTCGAGGATCTGGAACTGGATCCCCGCGTCTATGACCCCAATTTCGTGAAGCAGGTTCTCTCGACGCCGCCCGCGCCGAAGACCAACACAATCATCGTCGGCAATGACGAGCAGTTCATCAAGCTGGCCGGCATTCAGCTCGGCCGTGCCGACGCGGTCGTGGTGCAGCCGGACGGCAAAGGCAGCTTCACCATTCTCGCCAAGCTCGAACTGGACGATTGGCAGGAAGCCGCCGAACCGGGCTGGTGGTGATCAGCCCTGCATGCGGCCTTCGGCGACTTTCCGGAGCAGGAAATCGCGGAAGACCTGGATGCGCTTTGAATTCCTGAGCTCTTCCGGATAGACGAAATAGGCGTCAATCCGCGGCCCCTGCAATTCAGGGAGCACCCGCACCAGGCTGGTGCCTTCGCCCACCATGAATTCCGGCAGGCTGGCGATGCCCAATCCGCTCTGCACCGCGCGCAGGATGGCATAGACCGAATTCACCTTGAGGATCGGCCGGCGCGGCTTGTCCTTGCGGGTGCCGGCGGTCAGCAGCCAATCCATGTCCTCGACCGGCGGGCGCGTATCGTTGCCATAAACGATGATGCGATGCTGGTCGAGATCCTCCGGCACCTTGGGGATGGTGTGGCGCTTCAAATAAGCCGGTGCCGCGTAGATGTTGAGATGCACCGTCATCAGATGGCGCTGAATGAGTTCCGGCTGGCGAGGCGGCGCCATGCGGATGGCGACATCCGCCTCGCGCATCGATAGATCGAGCTCGCGGTCTTCCAGCACCAGATCGACCTCGACATCGGGATAGAGATCGATGAATTCGAGCAGGCAAGGGGTGAGCCAGGACGAGCCGAAGGCCTGGGTCGCCGTCACCTTGAGCTGGCCCTTGGGCCGGTCTTTCGATTCCGCCAATTGGGCTTCCGCCATGGCGAGTTTCGAGAACACCTCATGGGCGGTGCGATAGAGGAGCTCGCCCTGTTCGGTGAGGATCAGGCCGCGGGCATGGCGGTGGAAGAGGGCCACGTTAAGGCTCTCCTCCAGCGAGGAGATCTGACGCGACACCGCCGATTGGCTGAGATTGAGCACCTCGCCCGCATGGGTGAAGGAGCCGGCCTCGGCGACGGCGTGGAAGATCCGGAGTTTATCCCAATCCATTTTCATTCGATCCCATGGCATCCATTGCTGGATGCGCTCCCCCGATAATCGTTCCCCCGACCGACGCCAGCGACAATGCCTGGATGGCTATTCCGCCGCCTGCGCCGTTTCGTGCTCGTGCGCGGCGATGAAGCGTTCGGCTTCCAGCGCCGCCATGCAGCCCATACCGGCGGCGGTCACCGCCTGGCGGAACACCTTGTCCTTGACGTCGCCGGCGGCAAAGACGCCGGGGATATCTGTCGCGGTGCTGTCCGGCTTGGTAATGAGATAGCCTTCATTGTCGAGCGGCAGCTTGCCCTTGAAGAGTTCGGTGGCCGGCGAATGGCCGATCGCCACGAAGAAGCCGTCGGCGGGGATCGTCGTCACCTCGCCGGTCACGACGTTCTTCACCTTGACGCCGGTGACGCCCGCCGGATCGCTCTCGCCCAGCACTTCCTCGACGACGCTGTTCCACACCACCTTGATCTTCGGGTTGCGGAACAGGCGGTCCTGCATGATCTTCTCGGCGCGGAAATGATCGCGGCGATGGATCATGGTGACCTTGGTCGCATGATTGGTGAGATAGATCGCCTCTTCGACCGCCGTATTGCCGCCGCCCACGATCACCACTTCCTTCTCGCGGAAGAAGAAACCGTCGCAGGTGGCACAGGCCGAGACGCCGAAGCCGCGGAATTTCTGCTCGGAAGGAAGGCCCAGCCAGCGCGCCTGGGCGCCGGTGGCGATAATGAGGGTCTCGGCCACATAGACATCGCCGGAATCGCCCACCGCCCGGAAGGGCCGGCGCGAGAGGTCGACCTCGACGATGGTGTCATAGATCATCCGCGTGCCGACATGCTCGGCCTGTTTTTGCATCTGCTCCATCAGCCAGGGGCCCTGGATCACATCGGCGAAGCCCGGATAATTCTCGACATCGGTGGTGATGGTCATCTGCCCGCCGGGCTGCAGGCCCTGGACCAGGATCGGCTTCAGATTGGCGCGCGCGGTATAGATGGCGGCGGTATAGCCGGCCGGGCCGGAACCGATGATGAGGGCCTTGGTGTGGATTTCTTGAGACATGGCGCACGTCCTTGGCGGGATCGGGAATGGATGGGCGGCGCTGTTCCGGTCACCGGGCCGGATGATCCGTCGCGGGGGACTCGGGAAGGCGCCAGCCATTCCATAAAGAATAGAGATCGCGCGGCCTGATTCCAAGCCATGCACCGCAGGAATAGCTGAGAAAATAACGCTAAAAAGCCAAGCTCTCCGGCTGGTTCGAGCTATGCATCGGCATGGAAAGGACAATTTCTGGCGACCCCGTGCGGAAAGGGAGAGAACTCCGGCGGCGGCTGGGCGTTCGGCCTAGGAGCAGGGTCCGCGCAGGTGTGCGGTCCCTGGCCCTGAATCAGGAGTGCAGCATGACTCACGATCCCAAACACGTCCCGGCGGAAGAGGCCCGCTCCGGCGAAAAGAGCGGCCGGATGCGGATCGTCCTGCTGACATCCACCGGCCTCGCCATTCTTGCCTTGGGAATCGTCCTCCTCAGCTGGATCTAAGCGGCTGAAAATCCCCCGATCGGGATCGTTTGCCGGCCGAGTTTCGGCGCTGGCGAAATAAAATGTCCTGCAATATAATTGCGCCAACGCAGCCGAATCGAGGGAATCGTTACATGCGCCGAGCTCGCCTGGACAAGATCGATTTGAAGATTCTGGCCGATCTTCAAGCTGATGGCCGCATGACCAATGTCGATCTCGCCAAGCGCGCCGGCATCTCGGCCCCGCCTTGCCTGCGGCGTGTGCGGGCACTTGAAAAGGCCGGTTATCTCAAAGGCTACCATGCGGATGTAAACGCCGAGGCATTAGGTTTCGGTGTCACCGTCTTTGCTCAAGTGGGTCTTTCCAGCCAAGCCGAGACCGACTTGAAGGCCTTCGAAGCGCGCGTCCTCTCCTGGCCGCAGGTGCGCGAATGCCACATGCTGGCCGGTGAGACCGATTTTCTGTTGAAGATCGTCGCCCATGATTGGGATGCCTATCAGCGCTTCCTCACCACCAACCTCACGGCGGCACCCAATGTCAGCCATGTGAAATCGGCCCTCGCCATCCGCACCGCGAAGCACGAGCCGGGCGTGCCGATCGATGTCGAGGGCGGCGCCGAGCCGGTCGCTGACGATTGAGCGCGCGTGAGCGACGATCTCGCGACCCATTGGCCCGCCTTGCTGGCAGCGATTGCGGCCCGCCTCGCCCCGCATTCTGAACTTGCCGTCTTCAGCGAAGAACTCCGTGCTTGCAGCGGCGTCGCTCCTGTGGCCGCGGCGGAAGAAGGGGCTTCCCTGGGTGTCGCGCGGCACTGGCCGGTGGCGATCAGCGCTGATCCGTTGGGCCGCCTCGTTGCCAAGGTGACCCTCGGTCTCCAGCAACTGGGCCATGGGTGGCTGCAGAACCCGAATTACCGCGAGGCACCGCCGCATCCCGATTTCCTCGCCAATTACGGCTACCGCGAATGGCTGGGGCCGAATGCTGGCTTTCACAGTGCCGACTTCCGCCTCGGCATTCTGGTGCTGGGCCCGGGCACGCTCTATCCGCTGCACCATCACCCGGCTGATGAAGTCTATCTGCCGCTGGGGCCGGGACGCTGGTTCAAGGATGGTATGGGCTGGCAGGACCGCGTGGCGGGCGATGTGATCCACCACCCGCCCCATTGCGGCCACGCCACCGAGAGCGGCGATGCACCGCTGGCCGCGATCTATCTCTGGCGCGGCTCGATCACGCAGGCGGCGGAGATAGTGTGAACCCTCTAGTGGTCATTTTAGCACCGTCATCCTCCGCGAAGGCGGAGGATCCACGACTTGCTTTCTTCAAGCGCCAATGAACTCGTGGATGGTCCGCCTGCGCGGACCATGACGCATGGAAACGGTCGACATCATAGGGGCGGCGATCAGGCTCTCGCGATTTTCGCCAGAATTTCCCGCACGAAATCATCCTTGGCCACCGTATAGGCTTCGCGGTCATTGCGGTATCGCGCGGCGAGATCCAGCTTCAATGCCTCATAACGCCGTGCAGCCTCGGGATGGGCGCGCAGGTAATCGCGGAAGGGCAGTCGCTGCCACGGCTCGGCATCCGGCTCCGCCACATGCACATGATGGGTGCGGCCGGCGCCATAAGGCGGCAGGCCCTTGACGAAAAACAGCCGGTCGCTCTTCGGGTTTTCTGCCCAGAAGGCATAGTCCAGCCTATCCAGGGGCGCCACGAAACGCGCGCGGGCGATGGCGAGGGACGGCACTGCTATGAGGATGTCGATGATCGGCTTGGCGCGGAGGCCCGGAATGGCCGTGCTGCCGAAATGCTGAATGTCGAGGATGAGCGTTGGGTCGAGGGTTGCCCGCAGCCGCGCCGCTTCTTCCGCGAACATCTCCGGCCAGCGCGGGTCGTAGGCGACGAGCGCGATCTCATCCATGCGTCAGGATCACCGCCCCTCGCGGCGCCAGGCGGCGAGCAGGAAGCCGGTGGCGATGAGGAGGGCGACCCAGGGTGGCAGGAGCGGTGCCTGGTCGATCCCGGTCACCACGAAATCCTCGTTGCGGACGAAGCCGAACCAGCGATTACCGGCGCGGTCGTCATCCTTGGCGACGCGGCGGAGATCGGGGGCACCATTCCCTGGGAAGATCGCAAAGCCGCCGCCGCTCGCGGTCAGCAAGGGCTGCATCGGCGCCGCACTGGCGCGCGGATCTTCGAATTCCCTGGAATTGATCTCGCCCAAAGCTGCGAAAGCGTCGCGGCTGCCGTCGCTGACCTTGTAGAGACCCTGCTCGGTCGCGGGCAGGCTGCCGGTGGCGCGGCCACGTCCCGTATCGGTGACGGTCAGCGTTTCCGTGCTGCCATCGGGCCGCGTCACGGTGACCATCCGGTCGCGACCGTCGAGGCTGCGGCGTTCGATCTCGAGCCTGCCGTCGATCGCGGTTGCGCGCAGATCCTCTTCCTCGAGATCCGGTTCCTGCATCAGCCAATGGGCGGCGCGGCGGATGAGCTCTGCCTGCGGCCCGCCGCCTTCGAAACCTTTCGACCAGAGCCAGAGATGATCCGAGAAGATCTGTGCGACACGTCCCTTGCCGACCCGTTCCAGCACCAGGAGCGGCAGGCCATTGGCCCCGTTCATCACCACATCGCCGCTGCGCGTCGTGGCCGCCATCTGGCGGAACCAGCGGCCCCAGCTGGGTTCCTTGTCGGGATCGGCCAGAAGATCGGCGGTCACCGGATGGCGCTTGCCGAGTTCCGTGATGCTGGGGCGATAGCCCTGCTCGACGATCTCGCCGGTCGGCATCGCCGCGAAGATCGCGGCCAGGGGCGTGCGGTAGAGGCTGAACTGCCCGCCCGAACTCGGCCCTGCCGATTCAAGCACGGCGCCGCCCTCGCTCACGTAATCGACGATGTGCTGGAAATATTCGTCCGGCAGAATCCCCAGATGCTGGAACCGGTCGAAGATGATGAGGTCGAATTCGCGGAGCTTGATATCGAACAATTCGTCGATCGGAAAGGCGATCAGCGCCAATTCGTTGATCGGCGTCGCATCCTGTTTGTTGGGCGGCCGCAGGATGGTGAAATGGATGAGGTCGACCGAGGGATCCGATTTCAGCAGATTCCGCCAGGTACGCTCGCCGGGATAGGGCTCGCCGGAAATCAGCAGCACGCGCAGCCGGTCACGCACACCGTTGATCGAGAGCACCGCGCGGTTGTTGGCGCGGGTCAGTTCCTGCGGCCCGTCCTCGACCTCGATCTCGAAGACCGTGTGGCCGCCATGCTCCAGTCCCAGTGGCAGGGTCACCTCGCGCCCGGTGACAACGGGAACCGGGTCGAGCGCCACGCCGTCGCGATGGATGCGAATGAGGGTGCTGGCACCCTGGTTCTGGCCGAGATCGTCGACGCGCAATTTCACCTCGACCGGTTTTCCCACCAGGCCGAAGCTGGGGGCTTCCACCAATTCGATGCGCCGGTCGCCCTTGGCCGGGTCGTCGCTGAGCAGCAGATGCACCGGCGCCTCAAGACCGAGTTCGGCGATATCCGCCGGCACGTCATGGATCTGTCCATCCGAGACGATCACGATGCCGGCGATGCGTGCCACCGGCAGATCGGCAATGCCCTTGCGCAGGGCTTCGATCAATTGCGTTCCGTGCTCGGCCGTGTCGGGGCCGCCGCCGCCCTCGATCACCTTGAGGTCGATATCGCCGAGATCGCCCAGCTTCTGTTCCAGTTCCGCCCGCGCCGCAGCGGTATCGGCGGCGCGGCTGCCGATCGATTGCGATGGCGAACGGTCCAGCAGCACCACGGCTATGTCGCGCTGATAGTCGCGCCGTTCGCGCACGATGCTGGGATCGAGGAGGGAGGCGAGAATGGCGAGGGCCGCGATGAGGCGCAAAGTCTTGCCGCGCGCGCGCCGCCACACCGAGAAGGCGAAGAGGGCCGCGAAAGGCAGGGCCAGCAGCGCCAGAACCAGCGGCGGCAGCAACGGATTGAGGGCGATGGAAAGGCCGTCGAGACCGAAAGCGCTCATCATTGCATACCTCCTCCCCCCTTCAGGGGGGAGGTTGGGAGGGGGGCGTGGGTTCGCACGATCATCGCTTGCATGCCCCCACCCTGACCCTCCCCCTGAAGGGGGAGGGATGAGAGCACGTATGCCAGTGCCAGCATCATTGGCCGAGCCTCTCGAGAATGGCCGGCACATGCACCTGGTCGGATTTGTAATTCCCGGTCAATGCGTACATGACGAGGTTGACGCCGAAGCGATAGGCCATTTCGCGCTGGCGCTCGCCGCCTGGTGTCACCGGGAAGAGCGGCTGGCCGTAACCGTCGATGGCCCAGGCGGCGGCGAAATCGTTGCTGCCCACCACCACCGAGGCGACGCCGTCATTGACCCGGTTCTGCGGCGTCTCGACCCAGAGCGTACCGCCGACCCAGCGGCCGGGAAAATCCTTGAGGAGATAGAAGGCGCGCGTCAGCACATGATCGCCACCGACCGGCACCAAAGGCGGGATGTCGAGCCCGCCGGCGATTTCCTGGAGGCGCATCGCCCCCGGACCCATGCCGCCGGCAAGGCCGACCACGTTCTGATCCGCCGTGTCGAACAGAATGAGGCCGCCGCCGGCGATATAGCGGTTGATACTGGCCACCGCGTAGTCGCTCAAACCCTGGCCGGTGCCGGTGATCGGCCAATAAATCACCGGGTAGAAATCGAGATTGTCGACATTGAGATCCACCCCGACCGGATCGCCCACATCGGCCGAGGTCCGTTCCAGGAGAATGGTGGTGAGGCCGGTGAGTCCGGCGCGGCTGGTGGCGTCGACATTGGGAATCCCGGTGCGGACATAAGCGAGATGCGTGGTCTCGGCAGCGGCGATGATCTCCTCGTCGCTCATCGGCTGGACGATGTCGGTGCTCTGTGCGCGCGCCTGATGTGGCACGGCGACGAAGGCAGCACCCATCACCAGCAACACCAATATCGCCCCTTGATGGGTGCCGAGCGCCATGCCGGCTTGCGGCGGTCGTCGGCCGAGGAGGCCGCGCAGCATGAGAGCGATGATGCCGTCCGCCGCCAGCAAAGCCGCGGCGAGGAGGAGCAGAAGCGGCTTCCAGTCGAAGGCGGTCGATTGCGCCAGCGGCGTCGAGGCGATGGCGAGCGGTTGCACGGCCGGCAGATGCGCGCCGAGATTGAGCGCGCGGCGGCCCTTCGCCGGTCCGTAGAATCCCGGCGGATGGAACGGCCCCGTCGCCTGGTCGCGCAAGGCCGCGGCGGGCAAAGGGGTAAGGCTCGACGGCGCGGCGTTCAGGCGGCCGAAGCCGTCCAGGATCTGGCTGGGCGGCAGCGGCGTCGTATTGTCTTCGCCGGTCTGGGGAATGCCGGCCGCCAATTGCAGCAGCCGGTCCAGCATCTCGACGAAGAGGCCGGAGAGCGCCAAATCCGACCATTCCGCATTGGCGCTGACATGGAACAAGACCTTGTAACCGTCACCCACTTTGGCGCCGGTCACCAAGGGCGTGCCGTCGCCCAGCCGCGCCCAGGTGCGCGAGCCGAGATCGATGTCGGGTTCCGCCAGCACCTGGCGCGCCACGCGCACATCGGGCGGAATCTCCAGGCCGGCGAAAGGCGAAGCGGCGGGGAAGGGGGCGAGGCTCGTGGGTTCGCTCCAGGACAGGGCACCGCCCAGCACGCGGTCGCCCTGGCGCAGGCGCACCGGCAGCAGGCCATCATCGCCATTGGTGGCGAGGCGCTCGCCGGCAAAGCGGATCAGCATGCCGCCGCGCTCGACCCATTTCGCGAGGGTCGCGCTGTCGCCATCGCTCAGCGCCGTCGCATCGGGGAGGATCATCACCGAGAGCGGCTGCTCGATCAGCTGGCCGATACTGCCCACGCGCAATTGATTGAAGGGCTGCAACGCGCGTTCGACATAATAGAGCTCGCCCAGAAGCGGCTGGCGGGCCGCTGTCGGATTGTCGGTGATGACGCCGATCGGGCGGCTGCCGGCGGCTTCATCCAGCAAGGCGATGGCGGCGGCGTGACTCCAGTTGCCGTTCTCCGATGGCTGCAAGGCCAGCGCGCCGACCCGGCCGCGGAGTTCCAGCGGCAGGGTCACCTTGGCATCGGTCGTGCTCTCCGCGGCGGCGAAGCGCGCCTGCGCCGTGCTGATGACGCGGCCTTCCTGGTCGAGAACGCGCAAGGCGATCTCCTGCGCGGCACCGATCATGGGGCGTTCGACCTTGGCGGTGAGCGAGGTCGCCTCGACCTTGGCCGGGCGCAGGACCATCGGCAGGTCGCGCGGCGCCACCACGCTGAGATCGCCCAGGGCCGCGAGGGCGTCGGCGAGGCCGCTATCCTGGTTTTCCGGCGCCGCCACCCCGTCGCTGAGCCAGGTGATGTTGAGATCGGCGGCGGCTGCATTGTCGCGCGCCCAATTGGTGAGCAGGGCGGCGGCGAGATCGCGGCGGGTCACCCAGGGCTGGGGCGCGAGATTGTCCAGCATCGCCTTGGCTTGCGCTGGGGCGAGACCGTCCGGAACATCCAGCCCGTTCTGGGCGAGAGCGGGTGCCGTCGGCACCAGGAAGATCGTGCGGCCCTCGCGGTCGGCGCGGTCGATGAGATCGCCGGCGGCATTCACCATCGTGTCCCAATGCGGTGCCGCGGCCCAGCCATTGTCGATCACCACCAGCACATGCCCCGGGCGGGCGAATTTCTGCCCGGCATTCCAGACCGGATGCGAGAGTGCCAGGATGATGAAACAGGCGATCGCAACGCGCAGCAGGATCAGCCACCAGGGCGTCCGGTGCGGCGTCTCCTCGCGCGGGCGCAGACCGAACAGCAGGCGGATCGCGGGGAATTGAATGCGCTTCGGACTGGGCGGCGTCAGGCGCAGCAGCCACCACAGCACCGGCAGCACCAGGAGCGTCGCCAGGATCCAGGGTACCAGGAAGCTGAGATTGCCTAACGCCATCCGGGGTTCCGTTTCATCGCCGCAGCCTTCGATCCGCCGCCAGCCAGTGATAGAGGCCGAGGAGCGCACCCGCAGCACTCTGGTCGGTGACATGCACGGTCATGCTCCAGCCGGCATGGCGCGCCAGATCCCGGAGGCCCTGCTGATGCGCTTCGAGGCGTTCCAGATATTGCTCGCGGATATGTTCGGCGCGGCTCATCAGCAGATCGCCCTCCTGCTCGAGACCCAGAAAGCGCACGCGCCCCTTGAACGGCATCGCCATTTCGGCCGGGTCCAGCACCTGCAGCAGGTGACCATGCACGCCGCGATGGGCGAGGCGGCCGATCACATCCTGCAGATCGGAAAGCGGCGAGAGGAAATCGCTGATCAGCAAGGCATGGGCATGGGAGGGCAATTCCACCGGCGGCGGCAGGCTCGGAACATCCGCCGATTGACGGGCGCTGCGGAACAGGCGTTCGGCCAGACGCTCGGCGATGTTGCGGCCGGCGCTGGGCGGTTCCGGATGGCCGAGCAGGCCGACGCGCTCACCGGCGCGTGAGAGGACGGCGGCCAGAGCGAGGGTCAGAATTTCCGCACGCTCGATTTTCGTCGGCACATCGCGGCGGCTGCCATATTGCATCGAGGGCGAGAGATCGCACCACAGATAGACGCTCTGCGAGGCCGACCATTCCAATTGCCGCAGATAGAGCCGGTCGCTTTTCGCCGAGGCGCGCCAATCCAGGCGCTTCAGCTCGTCGCCAGGCGAATAGGTGCGGTATTGCCAGAAGACCTCGCCGGGTCCCGTACGGCGGCGGCCATGCACACCCTGCTCGACCGTGGCGGCGATGCGCTCGGCGGCCAACAGCAAGGCCGGCAGGCGTTGCGCGACATCGGCGGCACCGGCCTTGATGCCGTCGGCGCTGAGTGGTGCCGGCTCGTGCGCGAGATTGCTGAGGACGGAAAGGGCCACGCGCCGGGGCTCAGCCCAATTGTCCGATGAGGCGGTCGATGATCGAACTCAGCGTGACGCCCTCGGCACGCGCGCCGTAATTGAGCGCCACGCGGTGCCGCAGCACCGGATGTGCCAGCGCCGCCACATCCTCGATCGAGGGGCTGAAGCGGCCCTGCATCAAGGCGCGGGCGCGGCTGGCCAGCATCAAGGCCTGGCCGGCGCGGGGACCCGGGCCCCAGGCGAGGCTCTTCCTCACCTCCTCGAGTTCGGTCGTCTCGGGCCGGCCGGCGCGCACCAGGCGCAGGATCGCTTCCACCACCTTGTCGCCGATCGGAATGCGCCGCACCAGGCGCTGGGCGGCCATCAAGTCCTGAGCGTTGAGGATGGTGTCCGCCGTCGCGTCGCTCGATCCGGTGGTGACGATCAGCATCTGCCGCTCGGCCTCGAGGCTCGGGTAATCGACATCGATCTGCAGCAGGAAACGATCGAGCTGTGCTTCGGGAAGCGGATAGGTGCCTTCTTGTTCCAGCGGGTTCTGGGTCGCCAGCACATGAAAGGGGAGCGGCAGCGCATGCGTGTGCCCAGCGACCGAAACCTTGTGTTCCTGCATCGCCTGCAGCAGCGCCGATTGCGTGCGCGGGCTGGCGCGGTTGATTTCGTCGGCCATCAGCAACTGGCAGAAGACGGGACCCTTGATGAAGCGGAAGGCGCGCTTGCCGCCTTCGCTTTCCTCCAGCACTTCCGAACCGATGATGTCGGCCGGCATCAGGTCAGGCGTACATTGCACGCGCCGTGCATCGAGGCCCAGCACATGGCCGAGGCATTCCACCAATCGCGTCTTGGCGAGGCCCGGGACACCGATCAGCAGCACATGGCCGCCGGCCAGAATGGTCACCAGGGATTGCTCGATGGTCTGTTCCTGGCCGAAAATGACCTTGCCGATATTTTCTTTAACCTTGGCGAGGCGGCCGGCCAGGATGTCGATCTCGGCCCCCAGATCGCCGGAAGCAGGTGGCAGGCCGCCGGCCGGCGGATGGGTGGGCGTGGTGGAAGGCGCGGTTTCCATGCTTGCCAAGACGGCCTCCTTGCACTCGTGCGAATATGACTTATCTTTAGATTTCAGAAGCGTAGCGTTAGGAAGCGTAACGCCAGGTCAGGGGCGATGTCCAACAACGATTTAAACACTTTGCCATCCTGTGGCGACTTTGACTTCCGGATCGCGCGCGACGGAACCTGGTTCTATCGCGGCTCCCCCATCGGCCGTAAGCCTTTGGTGCGGCTATTCTCCACGGTATTGCGGCGAGAAAATGACGGCTCCTATTGGCTGGTGACGCCGGTGGAACGGGGCCGCATCACGGTCGACGATGCCCCTTTCGTCGCTGTGGAAATGAATGTGACAGGCCATGGCCGTGACCAGAAGCTCAGCTTCCGCACCAATGTCGATGACTGGGTGACGGCGGACGAGGCCCATCCGATCTCGCTGCGCCAAGACGAAAGCGGCGCCCCGAGTCCCTATATCCGCGTGCGCGGTGAACTGGATGCGCTCATCGCCCGGCCGGTCTTCTACGATCTGGTCGACCTCGCCGAGACCAGCGAGACGGCGGCGGGTGCCGAACTCGGCATCTGGAGTGGCGGCCGGTATTTCCCGCTAGGCGAGGTGCCGCGCAATGAGGCATCGGATGCTGGGGTGGCCTGATGTCGCGTGAATGGGTGGTATCGCGCCTCAAGGATCATGTGCCCGGCCGTCGCGCAGCACCCCGGGAAAACCCGCGTGGTGATGACGATCTCAATCCCGAGATGCGCGCCGAGATGGCGGACAAGCCGCTGAAAGCGGCAGCGGTGCTGGTGCCGCTGGTCGACCGGCCGCAGGGCATGACGGTGCTGCTCACCAAGCGCACCGATCATCTTCACGATCATGCCGGCCAGATCAGCTTTCCCGGCGGCCGTATCGATGCCGCCGATGCCGATGCAATCGCCGCCGCCTTGCGCGAAACCGAGGAAGAAACCGGACTCACCCGCGACTTCATCGATCTGGTGGGCCAATTGGACACTTATGTCACGCGGACGGGCTTCGAGGTGACGCCCCTGGTCGGCCTGGTTTCGCCCGGTTTCGACTTGAAACCCGAGGCCTTCGAGGTGGCGGAGATCTTCGAGGTGCCGTTGGCCTACTTCCTCGACCCACAGAGCCGCCGCACCGAAAGCCGCATCTGGCAGGGCCGGACGCGATTCTTCTATGTCTATCCCTACCAGCACTATTACATCTGGGGTGCCACGGCGGGCATGCTCAACAATCTTGCGGAAGTTCTGGCCCTGACGGCCCCGGCTGCTGCCGCCGAAAGCTGAAACGGGAGCCATATGCGCGCCTTCCTCACCCTCTTCATCCCCTTGTTCCTGCCCAGCGCCGTTTATTGGTTCTATCTCAAGATCCGCCAGCGCCAGGGCCTGCCGTTCCGCGAAATTCCCTGGACCTGGCTGGTCGTTGCCGGCTTGGCCCTCGCCGCTGCGGCGCTCATCGTCACCTGGTATGCCGATGCCGAGCCCACCACCGGGCGCTACGTGCCGCCCCAGGTGATCGACGGTGTCGTGGTGCCGGGCCATTTCGAGCCGGCGGAAGAGGGCGTCCAATAACCCTTCCGCGACCAATAACCCTTCCACGAATCGTGCAATTGGTCAGACAATCCCCTATAAAATCGCCCGGAACGGAAATCCGCAGGCGAGCGGAGGGGTGGGATGGCCGAGGCAATGGGAGCGGAATCGGGTGGTTCAGCCGGCGCTGAATCGCGACCACCCTTGCTGAGCCTAGCCGGCATCACCAAGCAATTCCCCGGCTGCCTTGCCAATGATTCGGTCGATCTCGACATTCGAGCCGGCGAAATCCATGCGCTCCTCGGCGAGAACGGCGCCGGCAAATCGACGCTAGTCAAGATCATCTACGGCGTGCTGCAGCCCGATGCCGGCGCGATCCGGATCGAGGGCCGGCCGGTTGCCATCGCCTCTCCCGCCGGCGCCCGCGATCTCGGCATCGGCATGGTGTTCCAGCATTTCTCGCTCTTCGAGGCGCTGACCGTCACCGAAAACATCGCCCTCGGCCTCAACGATCCCGAACAGCGCCGCGATCTCAAATCGCGCATCGTTGCGATCTCGGTGGCCTATGGCCTGCCGCTCGATCCCGACCGCGTGGTCCACGATCTTTCGGTGGGCGAGCGGCAGCGGATCGAGATCGTGCGCTGCCTGCTGCAGAAGCCGAAACTCCTCATCATGGACGAGCCCACTTCCGTGCTGACACCGCAGGAAGTGGAGCGTCTGTTCGAGACCCTGCGCCGCCTGGCACGCGAAGGCTGCGCCATTCTCTATATCAGCCACAAGCTCGACGAGATCCGCGCGCTTTGTGAACGCGCCACCATCCTGCGCCAGGGCCGCGTCGTCGCCACCTGCGACCCGCGCGCGACCAGCGCCCGGGAACTGGCCGAGATGATGATCGGCACCGAGCTTGCCGCCCCCAGCCATGCGCGCAAACCCGATCCCCATGCGAAGATCCGCTTTGCCGTGCGCCATCTTTCGGCCAAAAGCGATCAGCAATTTGGCATCGATCTTCACGACATCAATTTCACCGTGCAAGCCGGCGAGATCCTGGGCATCGGCGGCATCGCCGGCAACGGCCAGAGCGAGTTGATGGCGGCCTTGTCCGGCGAGATCCTGGCACGCGACGCGGAGGCGATCCGCATCGACGATGTTGCGGTGGGGCGCATCGGTCCCGATGGAAGACGCAGCCGCGGCGCCTGCTTCGTGCCCGAGGAACGCAACGATCACGGCGCCGTCCGGGACATGACGCTGAGCGAGAACGCGCTGCTTTCCGCCTATCGCCGCCGCCAACTGGCCAAGCGCGGCATCATCGACCGGCTGCGCACCTTTCTCTTCGCGACCGATGTGGTGAAGGATTTCGACGTCCGCACCAGCGGCCCCAAGGCCGAGGCGCGCTCGCTTTCCGGCGGCAATCTCCAGAAATTCATCATCGGCCGCGAAATCCTGCAGCAGCCCGGCATCCTGGTGGTGGCGCAACCCACCTGGGGTGTCGATGTCGGTGCCGCCGCCGCCATTCATCAGGCGCTGATGGATCTCGCCGACAAGGGTGCCGCCATCGTCATCATCTCGCAGGATCTTGATGAATTGATGATGCTCTCCGACCGCATCGCCGTGATGGCGCTGGGGCGTCTTTCGGCAGCCAAGCCTGTGAGCGAGGTCAGTGTCGAAGAGATCGGGCTGCTGATGGGTGGGATTCATGGCGAGACGCCCATGCCGGAGTTGCAGCATGCGTCTTGAAATCGTCTCCCGCGGCGAGCGCTCCAAGGCCTGGACCTATCTCTCGCCGGTGCTGGCTCTCACGCTGACTCTCGTGACGGCGGCGATCATCTTCGCCTTCCTCGGCAAGGACCCGCTGGAAGCGCTCCGGGTGATGTGGATCGATCCCTGGATGACGAAGCGGGGCTTTGCCGAATTGTTCGTCAAGGGTGCGCCGCTCATCATGATCGCGATCGGCCTCGCTTTGGGCTTCCGCGCCAATGTCTGGAATATCGGCGCCGAAGGCCAGTATGTGATGGGCGCCATTTTCGCCAGCGGTGTCGCTCTCTATTTCTACGAGGTCGAAACCTGGCCGGTCTGGCTCGCCATGATTCCGGCGGGCATCCTGGGCGGGGCGCTCTGGGGTGCGATCCCGGCCTTCCTCAAGATCCGCTTCAACGCCAATGAAATCCTGACCAGCCTGATGTTGACCTATGTCGCGTCGCTGATCCTGCTCTATCTCGTGGTGGGTCCCTGGAAGGATCCGGAAGGCTATGGCTTCCCGCAATCGCGCATGTTCGCTGAGAGCGCCAATTCCCCGCGCCTCATTTCGGGAACGCGCATTCATGTCGGCGTGTTCATGGCCCTGGCCGTCGTGGCCCTGGGCTGGTTCGTGTTTTCGAAATCGCTGCTGGGCTTCCAGTTGAAAGTGCTGGGCCAGGCACCGCGCGCGGCGGTCTATGCCGGCTTTTCGACCCGGGCACTCACCTGGATCTCGCTGCTGGTGAGCGGCGGTCTTGCCGGACTGGCCGGCATGTTCGAGGTGGCGGGACCGATCGGCCAATTGAACCCGGCGCTCCCCACCGGCTATGGCTTCACCGCGATCATCGTCGCGTTTCTCGGGCGCCTGCATCCAATCGGCATTTTCTTCGGTGGTCTGGTTCTCGCCCTCTCCTATCTCGGCGGCGAGAAGGCGCAGATCGCGCTGGGATTGCCGGCGGCGGTGGTGAAGATCAACCAGGGCATCCTGCTGTTCTATCTGCTCGCTTGCGATCTCTTCATTCGCTATCGCCTGCGGATCAAGGCGCGGAAGGTGGCGTGATGGACAGCGCCGTCGCCATTTCCATCCTGCTCTCGGTCATCTCGGCCGCCACACCCTTGCTGCTGGCCGCGACCGGCGAATTGGTGACCGAGAAATCCGGCGTCCTCAATCTCGGTGTCGAGGGGATGATGCTGGTGGGGGCGGTGGCCGGTTTCGCCATCACCTTCTCGACCGGCAGCGCGCTCCTGGGCGTGGTCGCGGCGGCCCTGGCTGGTGCTGCGATGGCGCTCATCTTCTCGTTCCTGACACTGACACTTCTTGCCAACCAGGTGGCGACGGGACTTGCGCTCACCATTTTCGGCATCGGCCTTGCCGCCATGATGGGCGCCGGTTTCGTCGGCCATCCGGTGCCGAAACTGCCCAGCCTCGATCTACCGGGCCTCACCGATCTCCCGTTCCTCGGACCGATCCTCTTTGGCCAGGACGGATTGGTCTATCTGTCCTTTGCCATCCTCATCGGCACGATCTGGTTCCTCTTTCACACCCATGCCGGCCTGGTTCTGCGCGCGGTGGGCGATTCCCATGACGCCGCCCACGCGATCGGCTATCCGGTCATCCGCATCCGCTATCTCGCGACCCTGTTCGGCGGTGCCATGAGTGGACTTGCCGGGGCCTATCTCTCGCTCTCCTATACGCCGATGTGGGCCGAGGATATGAGCGCCGGTCGCGGCTGGATCGCCCTCGCTCTGGTGGTCTTTGCCACCTGGCGACCCTGGCGCCTGCTGCTCGGTGCCTATCTTTTCGGCGGCATCACCATCCTGCAGTTCCATGTGCAGATCGAGGGTTACGGCATCCCGCCGCAATTCGTCTCGATGCTGCCCTATCTCACCACCATCCTGGTGCTCTGCGTCATCTCGACCGACCGCACCAAGATCCGCCTGAATGCGCCGGCTTGTCTGGGAAGGTCCTTCCATGCGGCCGGCTGAAACGCCACAATCACCGCCAATACCAAAAAAGCAGAAGGAGGCTTGAAGCCATGCTCAAGAACAATCGAATCGGGCGTCGTCATTTCACCAAGGCGCTGGGCGCCGGTCTTGCCGCCGGCGCTCTGCCGGCTTTCGGACGCAACGCGCGGGCCGCCGATTTCAAAGCCGGCTATGTCTATGTCGGCCCCATCGGCGATCACGGCTGGTCCTACCAGCACGACCAGGGCCGCCTTGCCGCCGACAAGGCGCTGGGCATCACCTCGACCTATGTCGAGAAGGTGCCGGAAGGCGCCGATGCCGAACGCGTCATTCGCGAGTTGGCCGACACCGGCCACGGCATCATCTTCACCACCTCCTTCGGCTTCATGGATCCGACGCTCAAAGTCGCGCGCGATTATCCGGAGGTGAAGTTCGAGCACGCCACCGGCTACAAGCGCGCCGACAACGTCTCCACCTACAACATCCGCTTCTACGAGGCCCGCTATATCCAGGGCGTCATCGCCGGCAAGATGTCGAAGGCGGGAATCGTCGGCTATATCGGTTCGATCCCGATCCCCGAGGTGATCATGGGGATGAATGCCTTCATCCTGGGCATGCGCTCGATCAACCCGCAGGCACGCATCAAGCAGGTCTTCATCAATTCCTGGTATGATCCGGGCAAGGAAGCCGATGCGGCGAAGGCGCTCCTGGATCAGGGCGCCGACATCATCGCCCAGCACACCGATTCACCCGCTCCGCTCCAGGTGGCGCAAGAGCGCGGCTTGAAGGGCTTCGGCCAGGCCTCCGACATGATCAAATTCGCGCCCGAAGCCCAGCTCACCTCGGCGGTCGATTTCTGGGACGGCTATTACACCGACCGGATCAAGGCGGCGATGGACGGCAGTTGGGAAAGCCAGGATGTCTGGGGTGGGTTGAAGAGCGGCATGCTGCACATGGCGCCCTATGCCAACATGCCCGACGATGTGAAACAGATGGCGATGGCAACCGAGGCGGATATCCGCGACGGCAAGCTCGTCATCTTCCAGGGGCCGATCAACGCCCAGGACGGTAGTCCCAAGGTGACAGCCGGCACCACGCTCGATGACGGCGCCATCGCCGGCATGGATTGGCTGGCCGAGGGCGTCGAAGGCGATTTGCCGAAGTAGGATTGGGTCGCGAAGGACACAGCCCGGCCGCGGTGACGCGGTCGGGCTTTCTTTTTTTCAGAGCTTTGCCAGCATGTCGGCAAGTGCTGCTTCCTGCGCCGCCGTGGCGGTGGTTTCCGGCCGGCGTGGCAGCTCGGCGCCGTGCAGGATCGCGACATCGGCGCCGCAACTGCGCCGCAGCGCCAGCGACAGCAGATCCGGGTCGATCGGTTTCGAGACATAAGCGTTCATGCCGGCCGCCAGATAACGCTCGCGGTCGCCCGCCATGGCATTGGCGGTGAGCGCGATGATGGGGAGATCGGCATAGGCGCCGCCCAAAGCGCGGATTTCGCGCGTCGCCATGATGCCGTCCATGAGCGGCATCTGCACGTCCATGAGAACGGCGTCGAAGCGATCGCGCTGCACGGCGGCGACGGCCTCGGCGCCGTCGGCCGCCAATTCGGTCCTGTGGCCGACCGATTCCAGCATGGCGCGGATGACCTTCTGGTTGATCAGATTGTCCTCGGCCACCAGGAGCGACAGTGCGCGCCGTCCGGCGCCCTCCAGCAGAACTCGGTCGTCCGGCCGCAATTCGTCGTTGATATCCGGCAGGTTCTCCGCGGCCAGCAATTCCAGCCGCATCCAGAAGGTCGAGCCCTGGCCAGGCACGGAATCGACACCGACATCGCCGCCCATCAGATGGGTGAGTTCGCGGCAGATGGCGAGGCCCAGCCCCGTGCCGCCATAACGCCGCGTCATCGAGGCATCGGCCTGGGTGAATTTCTGGAAGAGGCGGGCCTGGACGTCATGGGCGATGCCGATACCGGTATCCTTGACCGCCAGTGTCACCGCATAGCGCCGGTCGCGGATCGGCGTCGCTGCGACCTTGAGGACGATGCCGCCCTGATGCGTGAACTTCACGGCATTGCCGAGGAAATTGGCCAGCACCTGGCCGATCCGCGCGGCATCGCCGATCATCACGGTTGGCACGGCTGCGTCGATCTCGAAACCGAGATTGAGGTGCTTTGACAACGCGGAAGGCCGCCACAGGGCGACGAGGTCGCCAATCATTTCGCTCATCGAAAAGGGCGCCAGATTGAGCTCCAGGCGGCCGGCCTCGATCTTCGAAATATCGAGAATATCGTTGAGCAATGCCAGCAGGCCTTTGGCCGAGCTCTCCAGCGTTGCCAGCTTGTCGCGCTGGTCGTCGGAGAGCGGCGAGTTCTTCAGCATGTGCACCATGCCGATGACGCCGTTCATCGGCGTGCGGATCTCGTGGCTCATCGAGGCCAGGAATTCCGATTTGATGCGGTTGGCGGTGTCGGCCGCGTCGCGGGCGCGGCGCAGATCCTCGTTCACGTCGGCCAGTTCCTGGCTGCGCCGTTGCAGCGATGCCTCGGCATTCTTGCGCTCGATCGCGTTGTCGCGGAAGACTGCGAGGGCGCGGGCCATGCGACCGATCTCGTCACGGCGATCGGTGAAGGGGATCGCTCCATCCAGTTCGCCGCCGGAAAAGCGCTGCATCAGCGACGTCATGCGTTCCAGCGGCCGAGTGGCCAGATGCAGTGCCAGCAAGGTAAGACCCAGCAAGGCGGCGGCGATGGCGCCGTTGGTGACGATCAGCCGGCGCAGATGTTTGGTGCCGGCCAGTTCCAGGGGTGCCAGGGACAGGGCGACCGACATGCTGCCGATGACGCGCCCGTCGATCTCGATATCGGCCTTGCTGGTCAGCGGCGCCGGAATGTTCTCGTCACTCTCCGATGCTGCGTCCTGCGGCCGGGCGACGGCGACGAACACCTCGCCATCGCTCTCGTGGATCACGGCCTCGGCGAAGCCGTCGATGATGCGCATGGCTTGAAGCTGCGCCTCGGCCGCTTCGCGGTCGTATTCCCAGACCGAATTGGCAACGGCGCCGGCATAAAGCTGCGCCAGATTGTCGGCGGTGGCGCGGTAATCCTGGAAACGGCTTTCCTCGAAGCGCCGCGCCTCCAGGATCACATAGGCAGCCTGAATCGCCAGAATGACGATGGCCAGGGCCATCACCACCCGCGTTTTCAGACCGATTCCCCGCCAGCGCATCTTCATGACCGCAGCTTGGCGCGAATGCGGTTAACAGAATATGTATGTGCGCCCATCAACCCCCTCTCCAAGCGAAAATCCCGTGAAAATCGGGTGGCAACGAGGCCCGCCGCCGGCAGATTCCAGCCTTGGGCCGAATCGGCCGCGTTGGCTAGGCTGCGCCCAAATAGGGGGTGCTGCGAATGTCGGCTCGGTCGGTCAATCGACGGGTATTGCTCGGTCAAATGTCACTCGGTCTGGCTGTTGCCGGCATTGGCACGGGGCTGGGTACTGGAATTCCGGGCTGGCCCGGCGCCGCGGCCCGGGCTGAGGAGGCCGCCCTCCACACCGCCCCGCATTGGGATTATACCGGGCCGAAAGGGGCCGAAAACTGGCGGCATCTCTCGCCCGATTATGCCGCTTGTGGCGGCACACGCCAATCGCCGATCGATCTGGGCGGTGCCCTGCCGGTGCGGGACGACGCGCTGGAGCTGCATTGGATCCCATTCGCCGCCGATCTGACGCATAACGGTCATACGCTCCAGGCAGCACCCCGGGACAAGGATGCCGGCTATCTGACCCTCGACGGCAAAAGGTTCGATTTCCGGCAATTCCACTTTCACCATCCGAGCGAACATGCCTTTGCCGGCAAACGCTGGCCCCTGGAAGTCCACGCGGTTCATCAGGCCGCCGACGGCAATCTCGCGGTGATCGGCATTCTGTTCCGGCCGGGCCGCGAGAACGACGTGCTGGCAAATATCATCGGCACGATGCCGCGTCACGGCGAGACTCGTCCGATCCCGAAGCCGATCGATCTTTCGCAGATGCTGCCCCGGAATGCCGCGGCCTTCGCCTATGCCGGCTCGCTGACCACGCCGCCCTGCAGCGAAATCGTCAGTTGGATCGTCTTTCGCGATCCGGTCGAAGCCGGGATCGGCCAGATCGAAAGTTTCGCGCGCGAATTTCCGATGAACGCCCGGCCCCTTCAACCCAGTGCCGGCCGACCCGTCAACATCGATCTCTTTTGAAGGGGGTGAAGATGCACGCCCGCTATGCCATCACGTCTCTTCCGGCCACGTCTCTCCTGGTACTGGGTCTTCTGCTGGCAGCCTGCAATCCGCATCCGGCACCGAGCGCGCTTGCGCAGGCGACACCGCCCGATCCCGCGCCGGAGGTCGATGCCAATGCTGCCGATCTCGCGCCGCCGGCTGCGCCAGAATCCTTTGGTGGGCGCTGGTTCGTGAGCGCCGTCTATCCGACCGGTAATCGCGTCGCCAATATCGGCGATCCGCATCTCGGCGTCAGTCTGGTGATCGATGCCGACGAGGTCAGTGACGTCAACGGTCAGCGCTGCAACGCGCCGGAATGGGCCAGTGGCCGGTCCGAGGGCGATATCCGTTTCGGCGCGGTCGCCTTGAGCGGGATCGACCAGCTGACGGTCACCTGCAAGGGCAAGGCCTTTGCCACCTATCTGCTGCTGCCGGGGCGCAAGCTGGATGCCGGCTACGGCGCGGCGGACGCGCCGGATGTGCCTTTTGCGCTCATCGCCGACCGGCCGGAAGCCTATTATCTGCTCGAACGGGCCGAACAGGTGCTGCACCGCCAGGCCAGCCTGCCGGCGGCGCTGGCAGGCGAAGGCAAAATGGTACCGGTTTCGGCCAGCTCCGAAGCACTTGCGGTAAAGCCGGTGGCGCCGGCGCAGAAACCCGCCGCGCCCGCTGCCAAACAACCGGAACCGACCTTGCAGGCACCCTTGGTCCTTGCCCCCGCGCAACCCGTACCGGCCACGCCCGAACCAGTATCGCCCATGCCAGTGTCGCCCGAGCCGGTCGCGGCGAAGCCGGCAGCGCCGGCACCTGCGAAAAATGTGGCGGCGGCGGAGGGATCGGCCTTGCCGGCGCCGGGTGCCGCCATTCATCTCGCGAGCTATAGCGGCATCAGCGCCGCCAAGCGCGGTTGGAAGACGCTGCTCGGCGAATTCGACGCGCTGGACCCGCTCTCGCCGCTTTACGTCAATGTCGATGTGCCCGGCAAAGGTGCGATGATCCGCCTCTATGCGACGGGCGGCGATGCAGCCGCGTTGAAACAGGCCTGTGGCGCGCTCGCGGCTAAAGGCGCCTATTGCGTGCTCAGCCGCTAGCTTGAGAAGTCAGGTTTTATTGGGCTCGACGACTTCGTCGGCAGCGTCGTAAAGCGCGATCTCGCTCAGGTCCTCGATCTCGGCGGCCGGCTCCTTGTCCGGTATCGGCATCGGTTCTTCCGTATCGGCCTCGCCGCTGCCGAAATCCTCTTCGACCATCGCCTCCGCGACGATATTGATGTCGGCGCCGACCGCCGGTGCAATCTCGGTTTCGGCTTCTGCTTCCGTGTCCTCGAATGCGGCGACCGCGACGGCTATGTCCTTCGTCGCCGCTTCTTCGCTAGGCATTGCGGAGGCTGCGGCCGCCTCGGCCGCGGGCGCTTCGACCAGGGCGCTCACATTTTCTTCCAGCTTCTGCATGACGGCGCCGAGGGATGATTTCTGGCGGCCTTCGATCACTTCCAGCAGGGTCATGACCATCTGCTTCAGCTCGCCGTTTTCCTTGGCCAGGCGTTCGGCACGCGAGGCTTCGCCCAACGCCTGTTCGGCACGGGCCAAGGCACGCTCAAGATCGGCTTCCAGTTCGACGATCCGTCCCTTGGCGCTGTCGAGTTCGGCCCCCTGCCGCGCCAGCGATCCTTCGACGATGCTGACCAGGTCGTTGAGGCGCAGCTCGACCTTGCGCGCCACGGCGACGTCGTCGCTCAACCGCTCCCGCGCCGCTTCCACGCGCGCCCGCAAATCCGCAATGTCGTCCGCCATCCCGCGACCGCTCCGTTCGGAAATGAAAAAGGCCCGCGGCGATGATCCGCCGCGGGCCTGCTTCTGTCGAGCGAAATGCGCGTTATCGGCGCGGCCTTAGCCCCATTGCCGGACGCGGCCGGTATCGACGTGGACGAAATCCGATTTGGGATAATAGCCCACGCCGCCTGTTTTCATGGCGATGGCGGTTTCGCGCAGCGTCTTGAGCTTCACGTCGCGGAGGCGGATGTCGATCGCCTTCCCCTGCATGTGCAGGCTCTTCTTGGCGACGCCGCCACTGGCCGATGCCAGGGTCGCGTTGCTTTGCGGGCTGCGATAGCCGGAAATGATCTCGAACGGCTTCCTGCTCTCGGTGCGGCGATGCAGATCGACCAGCAGGTCGAGCAGCGGCAGATCCATGCCATAGACCTCGCCGGTGCGGTGATCGCGCAGGATCTGGTTGATGTCCTTGATGGCGCCCTTGTCATAGCCGCCGTCGCGCCAATAGGTGGCTTTCAGGATCTCGCTGGTATGGGTGTTGAAGAAACCGAGGGTCCGCCCGTTGAGCGGCCCGGAGCTCGCCATCACGGCGCGCGGCATGAAGGTGAGGGCGGCAGCGCCGGCCAGACCGAAACCAAGGAAAGCGCGGCGACCCAATTTGGCCGCATCAGAACGCTGAGACATACTTTTCCAATCTCCCTAGGCGCCCGGGTAACCCCCCGGCGGCCATATCAATCGCGTTGCTAGGTAAGACCGGCGCGAATCGTCCCCACGTCCACGCCCATCCCGGCCGGCGGCCGGGCCACACTCCAAATGGTTAACGGAACCCCTGTTCGCCGCCGCAAATGGGTCGGCTATGCGGCCAAGGTGCCACAGGGATGCTGCGATTGCAAAGCGATTTTTCGAGCTAATTCCCGCAACGGGCTGGATTCACTGGGAAATTAGTAATTCTTTAACATCAATATCGACCTCAGTACCCCAGGGCGCAGCCATCTTTGCGGGGATCCGACCCCGCCACCAGGACACCGCGCTCCCAATCGATACGGATCGCCTGGCCGCCGCCCAGGGGATCGGGCGCCGCCTCGACCTGATGGCCACGCGCCTTGAGGGCCGCCGCCGTGGCCGCCGGGATGCCCCGCTCGACCCACAATTTCCCCTCGTCATAAAAGGCGCGGGGCAGATCGAGCGCCGCCTGCGGGTCCATGCCGAATTCCAGCATCGAGGTCAAAGCGTGGACATGACCTACCGGCTGGTAATCGCCGCCCATCACGCCATAGGGCATGATCGCGTGGTCGCCTTCCGTGATCATGGCCGGGATGATCGTGTGCATCGAGCGCTTGCCCGGGCCGATGCAATTGGGATGCGCGGGATCGACCACGAAACAGGCGCCGCGGTTCTGCAGCAGAACACCCGATTTCGGCGCCATGTAGCCGCTGCCGAAGCCGTAATAGATCGAATTGATGAAGCTCACCGCGTTGCGGTCGCGGTCGACGACGGTGAGATAGGTCGTGTCGGGATGCTTCGGGAAGCTGCCCATCTTGTCGAGATCGAGCGCCTTGTCCATCCGGATGAGACCGGCCAGCGCCTTGGCATGGCTTTCCGAGAGCAGGCCGCTCACCGAAACCTTGGCGAAGGCTGGGTCGGCGATATGTGCATTGCGTTCCCGATAGGCCAGCTTCGCGGCTTCCAATTGCAGATGGAAGCGATCGGCGCCAAGTGGATCGCTGCCGGCCTTTTCCGGCCCGAAGGCCGTGAGGATGTTGAGCATAAGGAGGGCGGTGAGGCCCTGGCCGGGCGGGGGGCATTCCCACAATTTGACGCCTTTGTATTCGGTAGCGATGGGTTTCACGTAATCGCCCTTGTGGCGGGCGAAATCTTCCATCTCATGGAGGCCGCCCAAGGCCTTGCAGGCGGCGACGATGTCTTCGGCCACCCAGCCCTGATAGAAGCCCGCTGGGCCCTTATCGGCAATCTCGCGCAAGGTCTTGGCCAGCAGCGGTAGGGCGATTTTGTCACTGATCGCGGGTGCTTTGCCGTTCTTCAAATAGCTGCCGGCGGCGGCCGCGTCGCGACGCAGCTTCTCCTCCTCCTGCGCCCAGTCGTAAGCCACGCGCGGGGCGACCACGAAACCTTCTTCCGCAGCGCGGATTGCCGGCTGCAGCAATCGGTCTATACCGAGCTTGCCGTGATCGGCGGCGAGACGGCACCAGGCATCGATGGCACCCGGCACCGTGACGGCATGAATCGAATCCGCGGCGATGCTGCCGATCTTGCGTTCCTGGAAATATTCCGGCTTCGCCTTCAAGGGTGCTGCGCCATTGCCGTTATAGGCGATGATGTCGGCGCTGCCACCCTGCGACATCAGCACGAAACAATCGCCGCCGATTCCGGTCATCGCCGGCTCGATCACCGCAAGCAGGGCCGAGGCGGTGATGGCGGCATCGATCGCATTGCCGCCCGCTTTCAGGCATTCGATCGCGGCCAAGGTGGCCAGGGGATGCGACGTCGCGGCGGCACCTTCGCTCGCATAGATGGGCGAACGGGCGGGCTGGTGGAAATCACGCATGATCTGGAATGTCCTGTGGGTGATGCGAAGTCAGTGATCAGGGAACGACGGGAGCGACGCCGCCACCGGTCGAAGGGGGTGCCGTCAGGGGCCCATCTTCATCATATGAGATGGATGAATTAATGCCGCCGGGTCCGATGACATAATCGAACTGGAACGTGTCACCGGGCAAGGTCGGATCCAGCACCGCCCCGCTTTCGCTCAAGGACAGGCCGCTTTTGAACGGGTCTTTGAGCAGCGGGATGGTGGTGTCGAAACCCTGATCCGTCAGCAGATCGACATAGATGCTGCCACCGCCTTGGCGCTTGGCGAGGTTCAGCGTATAGGTCAGATAATAATCGCCGTCGCCGGAACCGCCGGAAAATCCGATCGCACCGCTCTGATACTTGACGGTCTGCCCGATCGGCAGATTCGACGTCGTCTCGAACCGGTCGTCGCCGTCGAGGCGGTCGGCATCTTCGAATTCGCGCTGATTGATCGCGAGCGGCCTTCCTTCCTGGATCGGCTGGCCCGAGGCGACGATGACGCCGCGCGCATCCGGCGAGAAGCGCGCGCGGTCCAGGATACCCGGCGTGTCGATCGACGGGAAAAGGCCGGCAAAGCGCTGCTCGATCGCATCGGTGAGGCGCTGCGGCTGGCTCATCGTGCCGTCCGGCGCGATCTCGACGAAGAAGCCCGCGCGCTTCAGAGTGATCTCGCCTTTCGCCGATTTCAGCGTGACCGTACTCGGCTTCTTCGCCGCCGTATTGGCATCGCCCGATCCGGCCAGCGCCACGATGCAGCTCGCGGCGCAGGCGCCCATCACCGTGGTGCCGCGGATGGTAAGCACCGCATTGGGCAGGGTGAGGGAAGTTCCTTCGGAATTCTCCCGCGCCACACCTCCCGTCACCAGGCGGAACGTACCCTTGAGCAGGCTCGCCGCCAGCGTATTGGCATTTGTGTTGGCAGGGTCGAACACGAATTCGTCGATGGTGAGGTCGGCATCCGGCCCCAATGTGATCGCCGATTCATCCAGCAGCATGACCTGAAGCCGCGAATCCGTGCCGGTCGAAAGATTGTCGCCCATGACGATGCCATCGCCCGATGCAACCGCGACAGGCGAGGTGATCTGCTTGGCGGGCGAGGTGATGCCGACATCGCCGGTGACGGCGCCGGCCACACCAGCGGGGGTGCCGATCTCGGCTTGAGCGGCCGTTGCGAGTGCTGCAGAGAGGATGAGTGCCGTCGGGATCAGTTTTCGCATGTCAGAACTCCCATCGCTTGCTGAGTGTCGCGCCGGCCCGGACATTGTCGTAATCGTAATTGGTGATATTGGAATCAGCCCGATAATACTCGCCATAGATCGACATTGTCAGCCCCGCGAGATAATCCGGCCATTCATCGGCCATGAAGAGGGTCTGGACCGGCACGCCCAGCGTGGCGCGCGCCCGGTAGATCCAGTCATGCCGCTCGGTGGCCCCGGTGACGGGATCGGCGATGTCATAATCGCGGTACTCGCCGATGGCGTCGGTCATCAGGAAGGCACCTTCGCCCAGCAGCCAGGTATGGTTGAGGCCGATGGCCGGGCCGTCATAGCTCTCCCAATCCTGATCCGAATTATAGCCGCCATAGGTGGCGCTCAAGGTCAGGCGATGCGTGGTGCCGATATAAAGATCGGTGCCGAGCGTCACGCCCGCATCGGTGCCGGATTGCAATTCACCGGCCGGATATTGCTCGGTGTTACGGTAATCGACATAGGCAAGATCGCCGCGCGCCCACAGATTGACCGGATCGCTCACGCGCAGATCACCGCGCAAGGATGTCGCGTAATTGTCGATATAGCTCTCGCCGCCCAGGATCACGTGATCATAGGCGAGGACCGGGGTCAGGAAGATCTCGCCGAATTCGAAGCGGCCGCCCACCTGCGCCGAAATATCGTGGGTGTCGTAATCGTCGAGCTGGAATTGATCGGCCGAATAGAGGCTCACCGAGCCGAACAGCGAATGCCGCTCCTGGGTGTCGAGATCGTGTTCGATGGTGAAGCGGGCAAGGCCGGTGATGCTGTGATCGTCTTCCTTGCGCCCGTCCTTGGCGACTTCGAAGGTGCCGAGGAAGGTCCGCAGCCGTCCGGAATCCGGCGCGCCCGCGCGGTTGGTGTCGTATTGATAGCCGAGCGAGGTAAGGAGGCTCATCCGCGTCTGCTGGTTGCGCCGGCCAAGCTCATCGGCATAGCGCTCGATATTGGTCCGCAAGGCGGGATCGAGATCGAGCGCCAGCAGGTCGTCGAATTCCTGCTGCGCCTCGCGGAGATTGTCCAGGCGGTAGAGCACGATCGCGCGCAGCGCCCGGATATTGGGCTCGCCCGGCGCCAGCAGAATGAGGCGGTCGAGCGTCGCCGAAGCCCCCAGCAAATCGTCGCGCCGGATCTGGGTGAGGGCATAGCGATAGCCGAGCTCGATATTGTCGGGTTCGCCGAGAACCTGGTCATAGGTGACGGTTTCAGTGGCGGGCAGGGTGTCGGTGTCGCTTTGCGCCTTGGCTGTACCGACGGCGAAATGGGCCGTGCCGGCAGCGAAAAACAGGACGATCAGCCCGGCAGCCGGGCTCAATCGATCGAAGATCATATCGGGTCCCCAGTTATATCGACTCTTTGCGGTCGATCCCGGCGTTCGTCCCCCGCCCGAATCACGGGCGCCGGGGCCAAAGCCCCAGCGCTTTTGTCATTCTAGCCGCTCTTTGCGCGGCTGGCACCCCATCTCGTGCCGGGCTTGGCCGCGATCTGGCCGGATTGCGTCATTTGCCGACGCCCGGTGGCTTGACCGGCGGGCGGATTCCACTTCATATCGGGGCCAATTCCCGAGCATTCGGCTCAGTTATCTTGAGGAACATCCCTTGCCCATCCTGCTCGGCCTGGATACCGGCGGCACCTATACCGATGCCGTTCTGTTCGATCCGGCCAAAGGCGTCCTCGCCACCGCGAAATCCCTCACCACCAAGCACGACCTTGCGCTCGGCCTCAAAGGGGCGATGGACGGGGTGCTGCAGCACTTGCCCGATGGTGTGAAGGCGGCGGAAATTGCGCTGGTCTCCATGTCGACGACGCTCGCCACAAACGCCATTGTCGAGGCGCATGGCGCACCCATCTGCCTTATCCTCCTCGGCTATGACGTGAAGGCCCTGGAACGCGCCGGATTGAAACAGGCACTCGGCACCGATCCCGTCATCTTCGTCGCCGGCGGCCACAAACCGTCGGGCGACGAGCAGGCGCCGCTTGATGTCGAGACCGTGCGCCAGGCGATCGTCACCCATGCGCCCAAGGTCGCGGCTTTCGCCATCTCCGGCTATTTCTCGGTGCGCAACCCGGCTCATGAGATCGCTGTCCGCCAGATGATCCGCGAACTCACGGACAAGCCGGTCACCTGCGGCCATGAGCTGACCTCGAAGCTCGATGCACCGCGCCGCGCTTTGACCGTGGCACTCAACGCCCGCCTCATCCCGCAATTGCAGCAGCTCATCCGCGCCGTCTCCGGCCTCCTCGCCGATAAGGGGATCAAGGCGCCGCTGATGGTGGTGAAGGGCGACGGTTCTCTGATTGATCAGCAGGTGGCGCTGACCTGCCCGGTCGAGACCATTCTCTCCGGACCTGCTGCCAGCCTCGTGGGTGCCCGCCATCTCTCGGGCGCAGACAACGTCATGGTCTCGGATATGGGTGGCACCACCACCGACATCGCCATGCTGCGCGATGGCCGTCCGGTCCTCAACAAGGAGGGCGCTGTGGTGGGCGGCTGGCGCACCATGGTCGAGGCGGTGGCGGTCCATACCTATGGCCTCGGCGGCGATTCCGAAGTGCGCGTCGACGAAGTGCATGGCTTCATGGTCGGCCCGCGCCGCGTCGTGCCCTTGAGCCTGCTCTGCCATCTTTATCCGAAGATGCTCGACGTGTTGAAGGCGCAATTGGCAAGCGATGAGATGATGGCCTATCGCGGCCAGTTCGCCTTGCGCCAGCGCCCGCTCGATACCGGGGCGGAAGGCTTGAGCGACGGCCAGGCCAAGGTCTGGGATGCGCTCGCCGACGGACCGGTGCCCTTGGCCGATCTCGTCTTCAGCCCGGCGACCGGCCGGCATCTCTCGCGCCTGGTCGATCGCGGCCTCGTCATCATCAGCGGCTTGACCCCATCGGATGCCTCGCATGTGCTGGGGCGGCAAGCGAACTGGAACCGCGAAGCGGCGGAGATCGGCGCCGAATTGTTTCTGCGCCGCGCGATCTATGGCGGCTGGGTGCCGCCCGCCGACGGCCAAGCGCTCGCGCGCGAGGTGGTCGAGCAGGTGGTGAAGCAATCCGGCCATGTCATCCTGCAGACGGCACTTGCCGAGCAGGCCGGCATCGAAGGCCCGCATTGGGGGGCGCTCGGCCGCTATCTGGTCGATCAATCTCTTGGCGCCGGCCAAAATGCCGCAGGCCTGATCGACGTTGCCCTGAAGCTCAATTTTCCGCTGGTCGCGATCGGTGCGCCGGTCGGCAGTTATTATGCCGAGATTGCGAAGCGTTTGCGCACCGAACTGGTGATCCCGCCCCATGCCGATGTGTCGAATGCGGTGGGTGCCGTCGCCGGCGGCATCCTGCAGCGCGTGGTCGTCACCATCACACAGCCCACGGATGGCATCTATCGCACGCATCTGCCGGACGGATTGAAGGATTTCACCGATCTCGAAGCCGCTGCCGATTTCGCCCGCGGCATCGCGGAGACCGAAGCCGGGGCGCTGGCCAAAAAGGCCGGCGCCGCCGACATCGAATTCAACCATGAACGCGCCGACAAGGTTTTCGAACAGCCGGGCGGCATGCGCATCTTCATGGAATCCCAGGTGGCGGTCACGGCTTTCGGCCGGCCGGCTCTTGCCGAAGGCTGAATCCGGTCCCATGTCAGTGAGATAGGCTGCCGGAAATATCCGGGCCTACATTGTGATGGGTGTCACATGACCGGTATCACAGGCCGCCACCTCTGGCGGCGACGGGCGAATCCTGCTCTTATATCAACTAGGGGACGACGAGTTGCCGGCCGCAAAGCCGGCCCGCGCAAGAAGTCTTTTTGGGATGATCGAAAATGAAGCGTTGTGCCCGTATTGCCAATCTGGCGGCCCTGCTGCTGGCCGGCACCACTCTGGGTGCCCATCTCGCTTATGCCGAGCGCGAGGTCGACACGATCCTCGATGAACGCGCTGCCGAGCGTGCGGTCGCTGTCGAACCCGGCGCCGAAGCGGCGACCGTCTCGGGCATTGACGCAGCACTCACCACTCTGGCCAAGGATCCGATCTTCGATCCGCTGCCGGTCGATTGGACGGGCCTGCTGAATTTCTACGCCGAGAACGGCGACCGCGCGCTCTTCACCACGCCGACCGGCTTTTCGGAGCTTGGCCTGAAGCTGCGCGCGCGTCTGCCGCAGGCGTCCAAAGCCGGTCTCAACCTGCCCGTTGAAGTGCAGGCGGCGGTGGCCTTGCTGGCGACACCCAATGATTCGAGCTCGCAGGCCCTGGCCGAGGCACTGCTCGCGGCGGCCTTCGTCGGCACCGCAATCGATGCCAATACGCTGCTGGGCGATGACGACATGAAAGGCGCCAAGGTTCTCTCCGTGGCCGCCGCCGCCACCGATGTCGACGCGCTCCTCAACGAGGAATTGCCGACCTATTACCGCTTCTGGTCGCTGCTCGACTACCTGCCCAGGCAATTGGCCTATTATCAGAACGGTGGCTGGCCGGAAGTGCCGGAAGTGAAGAAGATCGAGCCCGGCGACGATAATCCGGCGGTGCCTGCCCTTCGCCAGCGCCTGCTGGCGACCGGCGAGCTTGCCCTGGAGGCAACACCCGTTGCCGCCGATGCCGCCGGCAATGTGGCCGCGTCGGAAACCCATTACGATCCCCAACTGGTCGAGGCGGTGAAGCTGTTCCAGCGCAATCACGGTCTCAATGACGACGGTGTCGTCGGCGGCCGCACGATCGAGGAATTGAATGTCGACGCCGAAACGCGGCTCCGGCAGGTGCTGCTCAATCTCGAACGCATGCGCAAGGAAGGCCCCGGTTTCGAACCGCGTCATCTCATCGCCAACATCCCATCGCAGGAAGTGAAGGTGATCGAGGACGGCAAGGTGACCTTCTATACCAAATCGATCTTCGGCAAGGTGCAGCGTAAATCGCCGACCCTCTCCTCGGTGATCCATACCGTGAAGCTCAACCCGGACTGGACGGCGCCGCACAAGATCGCCGCCATCGACGAGGTGAAGCGCCAGCGCAAGGACCCGAACTTCCTCGATTCCCATGGCTTCACCATCTATGACCGCAGCGGCAATGTGGTGAGCGCGCAATCGATCGATTGGCACGAAGTCGGCCCGGGCAATTTCCCCTATACCCTCAGGCAGGCGCCCGGCCCGGAAAACGCGCTGGGTCCGGTCAAGTTCGACTTTCCCAATGATTATTCCGTGTTCCTGCACGGTACGCCGACGCTCAGTCTCTTTGCCAAGCAGGATCGCTTCTTCAGCTCCGGCTGCGTTCGTACCGAAACGCCGGTCGACCTTGCCGAATTCATGCTGAAGGATGACCCGGCCTGGTCGCGGGCGCGCATCGACGAGGTGTTGAAGACCGGCAAGACCACCCTGGTGAAGCTGCAGAATCCGCTGCCCGTGCACATTACCTATATGACTGCCTGGGTGGACGAGGACGGTGTCATGCAGTTCCGCAAGGACGCCTATGGTTACGACAAGCTGCCATCGGTCCCGTCGGGTATCGAAATGACGATGGCCATGGCGCAACCGGATCCGAATGCCAAGCGTGCGGATTTGCGCGAATGATGAAGGGATGCTGACGATGCGCCATCTGCCGCTCGTGATCGCGCTGTTCACCGGCCTCGCCGCGGCCTTGCCCGCGGCGGCGGACGGCAATGCCGGCCTCAAGGCCTATCAGGCAGGCGATTACGCGACGGCGATGAAGGAATTCCTGCCGCTTGCCGAGGCTGGGCAGGCAACGGCGCAGGCCGCTGTCGGCCAGATGTATTTGAATGGCGAAGGTGTCCCGCAGGATGCCGGTCAGGCCGCGATCTGGCTGGAAAAGGCCGCCAATGGCGGCAATGCCCGTGCCCGCTATCAGATCGGCAACATGTATGCGGCCGGCATGGGCGTGCCGGTCGACGATATGAAGGCATCCTATTACCTGTTGAAAGCTGCCAACCAGAACATGGCGCAGGCCCAGCTCAGCATGGCGCAGCGTTTCTATCACGGCCTCGGCGTGCCGAAGGACATGGTGCAGAGCTTCCTCTATGCCGCCTTGAGCGCCAAGCAGGGCAATCAGGATGGCCTTGCCATCGCCAACACGCTGGGCGAATCCCTGACGCCGGATGAACAGGCCCGTGCCCAGGCCCTGGTCGAAAACTGGCAACCCAGCACGAACTGATCGAACCTCGCCGCGCCGCCACGCGACCAAGGGCGGCACTTTCACGGATGTGAATCAGTGTTGCGTTGCGCCACCTGGGCGCGACTCGGGGACGTGCTACCATCGGCAGCACGAACGCAATAAACACGCGGCAGGGGAATCATGGACGACCTCTTTGAGATCGTGGGCGGGCTCATCGCCTTTTTCGGCGGTATCTTTGTCGTTCTGGTCATGCCGATCATGTCCATCCTCAATTGGCGCCGCGTGACGCGGCTGCAAGGCGAAGTTCTTTCTCTGCGCCAGCAATTGAGCGGGTTGCGGAAAGGCCCTGTGGCCGCCGAAGCGGCCCAGCCCGTTGCCGCGACTGCGCCGGCGGAGCCTGTTCGGGTGGAACCTGTTTCAGCGCCGCCACCCGTCGAACCCATCGTTCCCGAACCCATCACCCCGCCGCCGCCCGCGGCGGAGACGATGATGCCATCACCCGTCGCAGATCAGCCTGCGGACATCGCAGCATTGCCGCTGCCCCCGAAAAAGGATTTCGAAGGCCGCCTCGGCGGACGCATTTATGGCTGGCTGGGCGGCATCGCCTTGGCGCTTGCCGGCATCTTCCTCGTCAAGCATTCGATCGAGCAGGGCTGGCTCTCGCCGACGGTGCGTGTCGGCCTCGGCATTCTTTTTGGCTTCGTGCTGCTGGGTGTCGCGCAATGGATGCGCAAGCAATCCAACAATCTCGGCCAGGCACTCTCGGCGGCTTCTGTTGCCGTGCTTTATGCTTCACTCTTTGCTGGTGTGGCGCTCTACGATCTGATCCCGCCCGTTCTCGCCTTCGTGACCTTGGCGGCACTCACATTCGCCGCGATCGGGCTTGCTTTGCGTGACGGCCCCTTCGTCGGCATCGTCGGTCTCGCTGGCGGCTTCCTCACGCCGGCCTTCGTCTCCAGCGACGATCCCAATGTGCCGGTCCTCTTTGGTTTCCTCTATCTGCTGCAATTGGGCGCGCTCGTGCTCCTGAAGAAGCGCGGCTGGTGGTACCAGGCGGCGATCGCCAATGGCGGCGGCCTGCTCTGGGCATTCCTCGGCGCCATGACCATCGGCGGCGACCCGACTGTGGGCGGCGCCTTCGCTCTCCCGCTCTTCCTTATCGCAACTTCCTGGACCTGCGTCTGGGCCCTGCAGAGCCAGGGCGGTGTCGCGCGTTCGGCGCACATGCTCTGGACCACGCGCGCCACCTCGATCCTCTGCTTCCTGGTCATGGCGGCCTGGCTCGGCAGTAACGAGCATGAACTGGTCGATTGGTTCTTCGCGCTGGTGCTGGTCTTCAGCCATCTTGTCGCGGCGCGCCGCTGGACGGCCGAGGATGTGCCTGCCTATCTCGGCACGGCCATCATCATCGTGGCCTACGCCCTGTGGTGGCCTTTCGGCTGGGCGCCGCCCAGCGAGATCATCCCGAATTCCCAAATCGTCGACCGCACGCTGGAGATGATCGGCGTGGGTCTCATCTTTGGCGGCGCGCTGCTTTTCGGGGGCTGGTATTTCATTCACGGTGCGGCAAAGCCGACGCGCTGGGCGGCCCTCTCGGCCCTGGGTTCGGCCTTCGTCTTTGGTGGCGCCTATTGGCAATTACGGGATACGGAGATCACAATCTCCTGGCCGATCATTGCAATCATCCTGGCGGCAATACATTTCGGTCTCGCCCAGCGCCTCGATGCCCTGCGCCGGGCCGAGCCGCGTTATGTCGATGCCTTCGCCATCCATTGCCTCGCCGTTTCCGGCTTCATCGCCATCGCCATCCCGATGCAATTGGAAGAAGCCTGGATCTCGGTCGCCTGGTCGCTGGAATTGCCGATCGTGGCCTGGGTCGCCAATCGTCTCGACATTGCCTGGCTCCGCCGCGCGATCTGGGTCGGCGGCGGTCTCGTCATCTTCGGCATTCTCTGGTCAGGCCAGGTCTTCTCGACCTGGGCGGCGGGTGACACGCTGATCTTCAACTGGCTGCTCTATGGCCTCGGCATCCCGCTCTTGAGCTTCGTGGTGACCTCCTACCAGCTCACCGCGACGCCGGAACAGGTGCTCAGGAAGGCGCTGCAACTGGGCGCCGCCATCCTCGGCTTCATCCTGCTGGCACTGGAGATCGAGCACTTCTTCTATCATATCGACGTGCCCGACCCCGCTTACATGATCCATGGCGTCCAGGCGCTGGCCTGGCTCTTGGTCAGCCACGCGCTCCTCGTGATCGGCGACCGGCGCCAGGCGCCGATCCTCCACCAGGCAGCCATGGTCATTGCCGGCATCGCGTCACTCTGGCTGCTGATCTATCCGCTCATCCTGGAACTGCCGCTCTGGGCCAATATCAGTGTCGGGACGGTGCCCTTCTTCAACCGCATCGGCCTCATCTACGGCGGTGCGGCCTTGTTGCTGCTGGGCCTGGGCTGGGCGCTGATGCGCCGGCCGCTTCTCGGGCAAATGGCCTCGATCGGCTATCGCGCCGCCGGCGCCTACGGCCTTTTCCTCGGCTTCGTCTGCGTCTCGCTCTGGGTCCGGCAATTGGTCCATGGCGACAACATCAATCTCTTCGGCCGTGCCGTGACCGATGGCGAACTCTACGGCTATTCCGCCGCCTGGACGCTCTATGGCGTGGCGCTCCTCGGCCTGGGCGTGAAGATGCGCACCCAGGCCCTGCGCTATGCCTCGGCCGCGGTGGTCATGTTGACGGTGCTGAAGGTGGGCCTCATCGACGCCTCGGACCTCACCGGCCTTTACCGCGTCGCCTCGTTCCTGGGGCTCGGCGTCGCCCTGATCGGCATCGGCTATCTCTACCAGCGCATCCTGTTCCGGAAGGAAGCCTAGCGCCGCGCCCTCATTCCTCGATGAAGGCGAAGCGCAGGATGTTGGTGGAGCCGGGGGTGCCCAAGGGCACGCCCGCCGTGATGATGATGCGCTCGCCGATCTTGGCAAATTCCTCGCGGAGTGCGATGCGGCAGGCCTTGTCGGCCATTTCCGAGAAACGCTTCAGCTCCGGCGTCACCACACAATGCGTGCCCCAGACCAGGGCCATGTTGCGCGCGGTTTCCAGTTGCGAGGTCAGGCACAGGATCGGCACTTCCGGCCTTTCTCGGGCGACGCGCAATCCGGTCGAGCCCGAGGTCGTGTAGCTGACGATGGCGGCGGCCGAGAGGGTATGGGCGACCTGGGCCGCGGCGGCGCTGATCGCATCGGCGCCGGTCGCTTCCGGCTCCAGGCGCTGCGCTTCCAGGATGCGGCGGTAGAACGGATCCCTCTCCACCCGCTCGATGATGCGGTTCATCATGGTGACCGATTCCAGCGGGTATTTGCCGCTGGCCGTCTCGGCTGAGAGCATCACCGCATCGGCGCCGTCATAGATCGCGGTCGCCACGTCCGAGGCCTCGGCGCGGGTCGGTGTCGGCGAACTCACCATGGAATCCAGCATCTGGGTCGCGACCACCACGGGCTTCCCCGCCTGGCGGCAGGCCTGGACGATGCGCTTCTGCAGGCTGGGGACATCCTCGGCCGGCATTTCGACGCCGAGATCGCCGCGCGCCACCATCAACGCGTCAGAGAGCTCGACGATCTCGTCGAGCTTGTCGATGGCCGCCGGTTTCTCCAGCTTGGCGATGATGCGGGCACGGCCCTGGATGAGCTTCCGCGCCTCGGCGATGTCTTCCGGCCGCTGCACGAAGGAGAGGGCGACCCAATCGACGCCGAGTTCCAGCCCGAAACGCAGATCCTCGCGGTCCTTCTTGGTCAGGGGCGAGAGCGGCAGCACCACGTCGGGGACGTTGACGCCCTTCCGATCGGACAGGCGTCCGCCAATCTCGACCTCGCATTCGCAGGCATCCTTCGCGGCCTTGCGCACGCGCATCCGCAGCTTGCCGTCATCCAGCAGCAAGGCGACGCCGGGCTTCAGCACGGAAAGAATCTCGGGGTGAGGCAAGGGTGCGCGCTTGTCGTCGCCGGGCGTCTTGTCCAGATCGAAGCGGAATTTCTGTCCCGCCGTCAGCGTGACATGACCCTCGGCGAACTGGCCGACGCGCAGCTTCGGGCCCTGGAGATCCATCAGCACGCCGATCGGCCGCTTGGTATCCGCCTCGACCGCGCGGATCGTTTGATAGCGCATGGCATGGTCATCGTGGCTGCCATGCGAGAAATTGAGGCGGAAGACATCGGCGCCGGCCAGGAACAGCGCTTCGATCTCGGCGCGGCTGGAACTGGCTGGGCCGAGGGTCGCGAGGATCTTGGCCTTGCGGAGTCGTCTCATGAAACTGCCTTATTGATCAGAATGACGCGAATGTCGTTGATATTGGTCCGGGTCGGTCCCGTCACGATCAGATCCCCCAGGGCCGAAAAGAATCCATAGCCGTCATTGTCTGCCAGCATGGCCTTGGCACTCAAGCCTTTTAGGGTCGCCCGGGCCATCGAATCGGGGGTGAGGACCGCCCCGGCATTGTCTTCTGTCCCATCGATCCCGTCGGTATCGCCCGCGGCGGCATAAATGCCGGGCTGGCCGTCCAGGGCCACGGCGAGGGCCAGCAGGAACTCCGCGTTGCGGCCGCCGCGCCCCTTCCCGCGCACAGTGACCGTGGTCTCGCCGCCGGAAATGAGGGCGAGCGGCGCCTGGCCCGGCTGGCCGTGTTTGGCGACCTGCCGCGCGATGCCGGCATGGACCAAGGCGACGTCGCGCGCCTCGCCTTCGAGATCGCCGAGGATGAGCGGCGTGTAGCCGGCGGCCTTCGCCGTGGCGGCGGCGGCTTCCAGTGCTTTCTGCGGTGTTCCCAGCATGCGCGTCTCGCTGCGGGCGAGCTTCGGGTCGCCGGGCTTGGGTGTCTCGCAGGCGGGATCACGGAGGCGTTTCAGCACCGCTGCCGGCGCGTCGATCCTGTATTTCTCAAGGACCGCCAGCGCGTCCGCGCGCGTGGTGGGATCGGCGACGGTGGGGCCGGAGGCGATCACCGATGGATCGTCGCCCGGCACGTCGGAGATAAGGAGGGTGACGACCTTGGCCGGATAGGCAGCGGCGGCGAGGCGCCCGCCCTTGATCGCCGAGAGATGCTTGCGCACGCAATTCATCTCGGAAATATTGGCGCCGGATTTGAGGAGCGCCTTGTTGACCGCCTGCTTGTCGGCAAGGGTGAGGCCGTCGCCCGGGATCGTCATGATCGCCGAGCCGCCGCCCGAGATGAGGCACAGCACAAGATCCTCGGCCGTGAGGCCCTGCACCTTTTCCAGGATGCGCAAGGCTGCCGCCTGGCCCTTCGCGTCGGGCACGGGATGCGCCGCCTCCACCACCTCGATCCGCTTGCAGGGGAGGCCGTGGTCGTAGCGCGTCACGACCAGGCCGTCATCGATCTCGCCCGGCCAATGATCCTCGACGGCCTTCGCCATGGCGGCCGCGGCCTTGCCCGCGCCAAGCACGATGGTGCGGCCTTTCGGCGGCGTGGGCAGGTGGTCTTTCAGTATCTGCAACGGATCGACCGCGGCGATGGCGGCCTGGAAGATCTGCCTCAGCAAATCGGTTTCGGTGACGGTCACGAACTCTCCCCTGGATTCTCGCTCGACACTAGAAACGAGGCCCCGATTGGTCAAGCAAAGGGGCGACGCCAAAGCGCCCGTTCGCGGCGCCAGGATAGCAGGTCAACGATGACATGCCGGGGACGAGCCATTATGCTTGGCCGGAACATCCATTCCGGCCACCGATCATGACCCCCGCATCTCTCCTGCAGCCCGGCGATCCGCCGCCCGTCTCGGTGCTCAACCCGGCGGGCAGGGCGCCGCTCGTCCTGTTCTGCGATCATGCCGGCCAGGCCATTCCGCGGGCGCTGGGCGATCTCGGCCTTTCCGCCGAGGCACGCGCCCAGCATATCGCCTGGGATATCGGCATCGCCGAGGTGGCGGCCATTCTTGCCCGCGAGCTCGATGCGCCGGCGGTGCTGGCCGGCTATTCCCGCCTGGTGATCGATTGCAACCGCCGCCTCGATGATCCGACCTCGATCGCTCAGGAATCCGATCGCATTCCGGTGCCCGGCAATCGCGGCCTCTCGGCCGGGGATCGTGCGCGGCGTGCCGACGAGATCTTCCGCCCCTATCACGCGGCGGTCACGGCGGCGATCGAGGCGAAGCTCGCGGCGGGACAGAAGCCGGCGATCCTCTCGCTCCACAGCTTCACCCCGGTGATGAACGGATTTCAGCGCCCCTGGCATTTCGGCATCCTGTGGAACAAGGATTCGCGCTTTCCGGTGCCGCTGATGGCGCGCCTTGCCGAACTCCCCGATGTCTGCGTCGGCGATAACGAGCCCTATACCGGGCGCGACGAACATGGTTATTCGGTGGTGGCCCATGGCGAGGCGCGGGGCCTGCCCCACGCCTTGATCGAGATACGTCAAGACCTCATATCCGAACCGACCGGAGTGGCGCTTTGGGCCGGGAAGCTGCTTCAGGTCCTGCCCGGCCTTCTCTCCGACCCCGCCCTTCACCGCCTTTGAGGAGGAACCCCGATGGACGAGAAGATTCGCACCGAGCTTGAAGCCGCCGCCTTCCGCCGCCTGCTGCAGCATCTCGACGAGCGCAAGGATGTGCAGAACATCGACCTCATGAACCTCGCCGGCTTTTGCCGCAACTGCCTCTCGAAATGGTACCGCGCCGCCGCCGAGGAACGTGGCGTGCCGCTCACCGACCCGCAAGCGCGCGAGATCGTCTACGGCATGCCCTATGACGAATGGAAGGCGAAATACCAGAACGAAGCGAGTGCCCAGCAGAAAGCCGATTTCGAGGTTTCGAAGCCGAAACATTGAACCGGCGATAAGACCGTCACCCCGTCGGCAGCGAGCGGATGAATTTCTGCACCTCGCTCTTGAGATGCGATGACTGGGCGACCAGTTGCTGGACCGCCGCCGACATTTCGGCGGCATTGACGCCGGTGTCGCGCGCCGCGTCCTGAACCCCGGCGATCATGTCGGTCGTGGTCCCGGTGCGGTGCGACACGCTCTGGGCGGAATTGGCGATCTCGCGCGTGGCTTCGTTCTGCTGTTCGACCGATGCATTGATCTCCTGCGAAATGCCGCTGATCTCGCTGATGATCTCGCTGATCGAGCGGATCGCGTTTACAGATTTGGTGGTGGCGTCCTGAATGGCGCCGATCTGGGTCGAGATTTCCTCGGTCGCGCGCGCCGTCTGGCCGGCCAGCGATTTCACCTCGCCTGCCACGACCGCGAAGCCCTTGCCGGCATCGCCCGCGCGCGCCGCCTCGATCGTGGCGTTGAGGGCAAGGAGGTTGGTCTGGCTGGCGATGTCGTTGATGAGGTGGATGATGTCGCCGATCTTCTGTGCTGCCTGGGTGAGCTCGCCCACCGAGGCGGTGGTGACGCCCGCCTGTTCCACCGCCCGCGCGGTGATTTCGTTGGAACGCTGTGCCTGACGCTGGATCTCGGAGACCGAGGCGGTGAGTTCTTCCGCCGCCGCGGCGATCGCCTGGGCGTCGCCGGAACTCGCAGCCGAGGCATCGGCGGCACTCGCCGCCTTGTCGGCGCTGGAACTTGCCACCGCGGCGAGGCCGTCGGCCAGGGATGCCGCCTTGCCCGTGCCCGCTGTCACCTGGTCGATCACCGATTGCACCGCGCGCTCGAAATCGCTGGCGATGCGGCCCAGCAGATCGTGCTGTGCTGCCTTGGCATTGCGTTCGGTTTCGCGTTCGTGCTGGGAGGCCGCTTCCGCCGCCTGGCGCGCCTGCTCGGCCTCGTCCAGCGCCGCGGCGCTGCGCGCCAGCGCGATGGCGAGATAGTGCGACACCCAGATGAGGACACCCGCTTCCATCAGTACGATCACCGCGTGAAAGACGACGCGGCCGAAATGGGCGCCGCCCGGAAAGACCGCGAGCGGCAGCAGGAAATTGAGGCTGAGATGATGAAGCGCGATCGCCACCGTCGCCGCCAGAATGGCCCGCCAGTCGCAGAACGCGGTCAGCATGGCGAGCGAGGCGAAGAAATACATATGCATGTCGATCTGCCAGGGATGCCCGTTGAGCACCGCCACGAGGAGACCGATCATCAGCACCAGGGCCACCGACAGGAACAGGCGCTGCGCCAGGCCCTGGCTCATCACCATGGCGATCGCCGAAGCCAGCGTGAGCGCAAGGGCGATGCCGGACAGCCAGCCGACGGCGCCCGTCACCAGCCATTCCAGGCCGGCCACCACCGGCAGATGCAAGCAGATATAAAGACCGAGCAAGCGCGCGACACGGGCGCGCAAGGCGTCGATGGCATTCATGATTGTTTCCCCTGATTGTCTTTGTTGTCTTTGTTGTTTTCGTTGTTCGTGGCGCAGCCGATGGCGGTGTCGGCGCGCAGGACCAGAATGGCACCAGCTTCATAAAGCCGCGCGAGAATGGCGGGATCGTCGGCAATGGCGATGATCGACCCTGGAATCCGGCCGGGACTGATGATGCGCGCACCCGCCGCGGCGACGATTCCCACGGCGTCGCGGTTCCAGCCGAACACGGCCAGCGGCTGGTTGGCCGCGGCGGCCTGGTGCGGCCAGACGCTGGCAAGGCCGATCGCGCCCACGCCCAGCAAGGCCAGGCACAAAGCGGGCAGCAAGGCTCGCCAGGTCAGCTTGTCCGAATTCATCTGCGTCGCTCCCAGGCGCATGGCATTCCATGGCGCAACCGCAGATTAACGACCTATGGCAAAGACTTTCCTAATATCGGAAATCAATAAAATAGGAACTTAAGACTATTTCGGAATCAAGCGGGCGGGGCATCCATGCCTTCGCGCCGCCGCCCGCGCCAGACCACGATGGCGATCCCGGCCAGGATGACGCTGCCCCCCAGCAGCAGGCTCGGCGGCAGGGTTTCCCCCAATTGCCAGGCCGCGACCGCCACACCGAAGACCGGCATCAGCAGCAGGAAGGGCAGCAATTCGTCGGCCCGATGCCGCATCAGCAGCCAGTACCAGATCGAATAGGGAAGCGCGAAACCGAAGAAGGCGATGCCCAGCACCGCCGCCCAGCCGGTCATGGGGATGGCCGTGAGGCCCATCAGCGCGCTCCCCTCGACCAGGAGTGCGATGACGATCATCTGCGGTGCCGCGTGGCGCGCCATGGCGGCATAAAGCGTCATGCCCTGATCCTTGGCGACCACGGGAATGACCGCCTGTGTCACCGCCCAGGAGGTGACGCAGATCAGCATGGCGCCGATGCCCAGGTAATCGGCGGTCTCCTCGGGAATGCCGATCACGATGACGATGCCGGCAAGGCAGATGAGCGAGCCGAGACCGTTTTTCCAATTGGGCTTGTCGCGTCCCAGGCACCAGGAGGCGATGACGCCGACGGGAAGCTGCAATTGCATCAGCAGCACGGCGGTCGAGGCCGGCAGCAGGAGGAGGGCGTAATAGACCATCGTGCTCTGGATCGTGCAGCCGAAGAGGGCCAGCAGGAACAGCGTCTTCGTCGGCGTCTGGGCGCGCTTGACCAGGGGCGTCAGCAGCAGGGCCACGATCACATAGATGAACGTCACCAGGATGACCGGTGAAAACCAGGTCTCGACCGCGGGTTTGGCGAGCGTATAGACCGGCCCCCAGAGAACCTGGATCAGCACGGCAAGGGCGATATGGGGAATCGGCATTTCTGTCTCGGGCAACGCCGCCGGCGCTGATTTGCGCGGAACCGGGCGGGGATCGGCGGCGGCACTCTGCCTGGAATGCAAGGCTGCGGCAATATGGTCCCGTTATCCACGTTATCCACAGGCCGAGTTGCCTTGTAGGCCTGCGGGGCGGGGGCTAGAGTCCGGGTCCGATTCGCCAGCCCTTGCCGGCGTTTCCCGCCCCCCAGACGGAGACTTCACCATGGCCGATGCCGGCGGCATTGCTGCGGACCACCTCAAATCCTTCATCGAGCGCATCGAGCGCCTGGAAGAAGAGAAGGCCGCCATCGCCAACGATATCAAGGAAGTCTATGCCGAGGCCAAGGGCACCGGTTTCGACACCAAAATCATGCGCCAGATCATCCGTCTCCGCAAAATGGAGCCCAATGACCGCCAGGAGCAGGAAGAACTGCTCGACATCTACATGAAAGCGGTCGGCATGGTGGCGTAAGGCGCCGACCATGGATTATCCCTCCCCCTTCAGGGGAGGAGAGTAAGGTAAAGGCTGCCGCCCGCACCGGCCCATATGTGACAATCATGCTTAATGATAGTCGCTATCGGGCAAAGAAATTGGTGCTGGGCGCCCTAAAGGATCAAAGTCAGCCTCACGCAAAGCCGGGATCGCCCATTTTCTGCCGATCCGCGCGCTCAAACAATACGTACTTCCCCAGTGCAAATCCTTCCTAGGGGAGTCATGCGGCCGTGCTCTTCGTAGGCCGGCCGATGGAGGCCATTGATGACATACCGGAATGATTTTCAGGACGATCCCGGCCGTCAGGAGCACGGTTTCGACAGTTTCGCCTATGACGCGACGTCCCGCTCGGCATCGGCACGCCACCTCACGGCCATGGACATCGTTCTGCTGGCGGGTTTTGCCTGCCTCGCCTTCCTGGCATTCGACGATTTCGCCAGTTCCGGAAGTGCTGCCGGCCATTATCCGTCGACCGAGACGCCGCAGCCCCAGCAGGTCTGCAGCGACGAGGAACTCCGCAACATGCATGGTGCGCGCGATGTCTGTTTCGACGTGCCCCTGCCGCCGGACCACAAGATCAGCAGCGACGCCAATCCCGGCACCTTCCAGGGAAGCTGACGCGTAGCGCTAAAGCGCGAGCGACTTCTCGACTGCGTAATTGTGAATGGGGACGCCCGTCACCTCGAACTCACGCTTGGCGATGACGGCAAAGCCCTGCTTCAGGAAAAACGGCCGCGCCCGCTCGCTGGCCTCGGCATAGAGCCGGGTCATGCCCTGCTGGCGCGCGCTGCTTTCCAGTGCTTCATAGAGGGCAGCGGCGATACCGGTTCCGGCCGCTTCCGGTGCACAATAAAACAGATCGATATGTCCGTCCGGCTCCAGATCGGCAAAGGCGACCGGCAAATCCAGCGCGTCGCTTGCGACCAGCCGGATGCGTCCATCCTCGCTCTGGATTTGCAGGCGCTCCGGTGACGGTGCCAGCGCAGCCCAGGCCTGGATCTGCGCCGGTCCATAATCGCGCGACCCAACCTCAAGGACCGAACGCCGGTAAAGCGCGCTGAGATGCGGTGCATCCGCGGCGACGTAGCTGCGAATTCGCGTCACTTGCCGGGAATCTGCGCGTGATGACAGGCGACCATATGATCGCGGCCGGCTGATTCCAGCGGCGGCATCTTCTCGGCGCAGATTTGCGTGGCCTTCGGGCAGCGCGTGCGGAACGGGCAGCCGCTGGGCGGGTTGAGTGGCGAGGGAAGGTCGCCTTTCAGCACCAGGCGCTCCTTGGCTCGCTCAACATCCGGATCCGGCACCGGCACGGCGGAATTCAGCGCCTGGGTATAGGGGTGCAGCGGATTGGCGTAGAGCGAATCCCGGTCGGCGATCTCCATCACCTTGCCAAGATAAAGCACCATCACCCGGTGGCTGATATGCCGCACCACCGCGAGATTGTGCGAGATGAAGACCAGCGACAATCCCATCTCGGCCTGCAGATCCATCAGCAGATTGACGATCTGCGCCTGGATCGAGACATCGAGCGCCGAGACCGGCTCGTCGCAGACGATCAGCTTCGGTTCATTGATGATGGCGCGCGCGATCCCGATGCGCTGACACTGTCCGCCGGAAAATTCATGAGGATAGCGGTTGATCTGGTTGGGGAGCAGGCCGACCTTGGCCATCATCGCCTTCACCCGGTCCTTGACCTCGGCGGATTTGAGGTTGGGCTGGAAGGTGACCAGCGGCTCGGCGATGATCTCGCCCACCGTCATGCGGGGATTGAGGCTGGCCAGCGGGTCCTGGAAGATGATCTGCATCTCGCGCCGCAGGCCGCGCATGCCTTTCTCGTCGAGCTTGGACAGATCCTGTCCCAGCCAGACCGTGCGCCCGCCGCGCAGGGGCAGCAGGCGCAGGATGGCGCGGCCCAGCGTCGATTTCCCGCAGCCGGATTCGCCCACCAGGCCCAGCGTCTCGCCCGGGCGCAGGTCAAACGACACACCGTCCACCGCTTTCAGGATATGGCTATGCCCGCCGAACAGGCCGCGCCTGCCGACATCGAAATGAACCTTGAGATCGTGGACCGAGAGCAAAGGTGCGGTCATGCGACCTCTCCCAATTGCGTGAGGTGACAGGCCTTGGCGCGGAACGTATCGAAACTCACCAGTTCCGGCCGTTCGGTCGCGCAGCGATCGAAGGCATAGCGGCAGCGGTCGCGGAAGGCACAGCCCGAGGGCAGCTTCTGCATGTTGGGCGGCTGGCCGCCGATGGTCTGCAGTCTTGTGACGCCATGCTCGTCGAGGCGCGGCATGGATCTGAGGAGTCCTTCGGTATAGGGATGCTGCGGCCGCTTGAAGATGTCGCGGACCGGCGCCTCTTCGATGACGCGCCCGCCATACATCACCATCACCCGGTCGGCGAGGCCCGCGATGACGCCGAGATCGTGGGTGATGAGGGCGATCGCCATGCCGGTATCGCGCTTCAATTGCATCAGCAGATCGAGGATCTGCGCCTGCACGGTGACGTCAAGCGCAGTCGTTGGCTCGTCGGCGATGAGGAGTTCCGGCCCGCACAGCAAGGCCATGGCAATCATCACGCGCTGGCGCATGCCGCCCGAGAATTCATGGGGATACATGCCGATGCGGCGCTTGGCTTCGGGGATCTGCACCCGGTCCAGCATCTCGATCGCAACATTTGTCGCCGCCGCCTCGCTCAGGCCCTTATGTGTCATCAGCACCTCGGTCATCTGCCGGCGTACCGTGAGATAGGGATTGAGCGAGGTCATCGGGTCCTGGAAGATCATCGACATCCGGGCGCCGCGCACCTTGTTGAGTTTGGCGAGTGGCACGCCGAGAATTTCTTCGCCGGTAACCTTGACCGAACCCATGGCGCGGCCGTTGCGGGCCAATAGGCCCATGATCGACATGAAGATCTGGCTTTTGCCGGAACCGGATTCGCCGACGATGCCCAGCGTTTCGCCGCGATTGATGTTGAATGAAACGTTGTTGACCGCCTTCACATCGCCTTCCGGCGTGGCGAAGGTGGTGTTGAGGTCGGTGACTTGAAGAACGGGTGAATTCATGTCCGCCTCACCGATCCTTCGGGTCGAGCGCATCGCGCAACCCGTCGCCGACAAAATTGAGCGCCAGCAATGTCACGACCATCACCGCGCTGGGGCCAAGCACGCCCCAGGGCGCGATTTCCATCGCATTCACGCCTTCGCTGATAATCATGCCCCAGGATGCATCCGGTTCCTGCGTTCCCATGCCGAGATAGGAGATGAAACTCTCGGTCAGGATCACGGCCGGCACCGTCAGGGTCATGTAGACGACCACCGGGCCAAGACAATTGGGGATGATGTGGCGTGTAATGATGCGCCAGGTCGAGACCCCGCTCGCATGCGCCGCCTCGATGAATTCCTTGCGCCGGATGCTGACCGTCTGGCCGCGCACGATGCGCGCCATGTCGAGCCAGCTTACCGCGCCGATCGCCAGATACATCAGGATGATGCTCTTGCCGAGGATGACGGTCAGCAGGATGACGAAAAAGATGAACGGCATGGAATAGAGGATGTCGACGATGCGCATCATGACGTTGTCGGTGCGGCCGCCGAGATAGCCGGCGGTGGCACCCCAGAGCGTGCCGATGACCAGGCTCACGAAGGTGGCGACGAAGCCCACCGTCAGCGAGACCTGTCCGCCATAGAGGGTGCGCACGAAAAGGTCGCGCCCGTTCTGGTCGGTGCCGAAGAGATAGCCTTGGGCGAGATCGGGTGCGGCACCGATCATGTCCCAATTCACCTCGCCCGGATCGCGCAGCCCCAGATAGGGTGCGCCGAAACAGGCGAAGGCAATGATCGCAAAGACGATCAGGCCGGTAAACGCGGCCTTGTTGCGCACGAAGCGCCTGCGGGCATCGGCCCAGAGGCTGCGCCCCTTGACCTCGGCCTGGGGGGCCATGACGGAAAGATCAGTCATAGCGCACCTTCGGGTCGAGCAGGCCGTAGCAGAGATCGGCCAGCAGATTGCACAGGATGATGAGGGCGCCGAACAGAATGGTGACGCCAAGGACCATGGTGTAGTCGCGGTTGATGGCGCTCTGCACGAAATAGCGGCCGATGCCGGGAATGCCGAAAATCTCCTCGATGATGACCGAACCGGTCACGATGTTGGCGACGGCCGGGCCCAGATAGGAGACGACCGGCAGCAAGGCAGCGCGGATCGCATGACGGGTCAGTGTCACGGCCTCCGGCAGGCCCTTGGCGCGCGCGGTGCGGACGAAATTGCTGCCGAGGACTTCCAGCATGCTGGCACGGGTGAGGCGCGTGATCGAGGCCACTTGCGGGATGGCGAGGGCGAGGATCGGCAGGATCCAATGCTGCGGTTCGCCCCAGCCGCCAACCGGCAGCAGGCCCAGCATCAGGCCGAAGACCAGGGTCATCAGCGGCGCAAAGACGTAATTGGGTATGGCGATGCCCAGCATCGCCGAGCCGACGCAGAGATAGTCGATCCAGGAATTCTGCCGGAGCGCCGCCCAGATGCCGAGCGAGATGCCGGAAAGCAACGCGAGAGAGATCGCAGCGAGGCCCAAGGTCAGCGAGACCGGGAAGCCGAGGCCGATCAGTTCGGTCACCGAACGGTCGGGATATTTGAAGGACGGCCCGAAATCGCCCTGCACGAGCCCCGCGACATAGCGCGCGAATTGCTGCGGCATCGGTTCGTCGAGATGATATTTCTCGATCAGCTTTGCCTCCACCGTCGCCGGGACCTTGCGTTCCTTGTCGAACGGGCCGCCGGGTGCCAGGCGCACGAGCACAAAGGCTACCAGGATGATGATGAAGAGCGTCGGAATGGCGCCCAGCAGGCGCCTTATGAAATAGTTCAGCATAATCGTCGCCTCCCGCCGGTGCCGAAAACGGTGCCGGGGCGGTGGTGCAAAAAAGAAGATCGGCCCGGCGGTCGCTGCCGCCGGGCCGGTTTGAAAGAGCCTCGCTTACTCGGCGACCGAGATGAAGCGGGCGAGGTGGAAGTCGAGGATGTTGTATTCCCAGCCCGCCACCTTCTTCGACACCATATGCTGCGAGGTGTAGTGGTAGATCGGGATCATGGGGTCGTCGTTGAGGAAGATCTGTTCCGCCTCGTGCAGCAGCTTCATGCGTGCCGCGGGATCGGTCTCGGTCGCACTCTTCTGCAGAAGTTCGTCGTATTTCTTGTTGTCATAGCCGGCATCGTTGCGCTCGCCGGCATAGGACAGGAAGAGGTCGAGGAAGTTCATCGGGTCGTCGTAATCGGCGATCCAGGCGGCACGCGCGACTTCGAACTGCTTCTTGTCGCGGGTCTCGAGATAGACCTTCCATTCCTCATTGCGGAGGGTGGCGTTGACGCCGACGGCCTTCCACATGCTCTGCACCGCGACGGCGATCTTCTTGTGGTTTTCGCTGGTGTTGTAGAGCAGCTCGACATTGAGCGGATTGTCCGGGCCATAGCCGTGCTTGGCCAGAAGTTCCTTGGCCATGGCCAGGCGATCGGCCTGCGCCACGTCCTTGAAGCTGATGAAGGCCTGGCTGTAATCCGTCATCTGCGGAACCCATGAATAGGCCGGGGCTTCGCCGCCTTGCGTGATCTTCTCCACCAGGATCTCGCGGTTGACCGCCAGCGAGAGTGCCTTCCGGAGATCGGCCTGCGCGCCCAGGGGTTCCTTGGTGAGGTTGATCACGTAGTAATAGGTGCCGAGATAGGGCGTGTTCTTGAACTCGTCGGCGAAATTCGCCTCGAGATCGGGAATCTGCTCGGAGGGCACGTCATAGGTGGCGTGCAATTCGCCGGCCTTGAAGCGCTTCAGCTCTTCGGCCAAATCCTCGGTCGGGTACATCACGACCTTGTCGACCTTGACGTTGGCGGCGTCCCAGTAATGCTCGTTCTTCACGTAAGCGAGCGAGGCCTGCGGGGTCCATTCGGCGAGCTTGTAGGCGCCGTTCGAAACCATGTTGCCGGGCTTGGTCCAGTCGTCGCCGAACTTCTCGACGGTGGCCTTGTGCACCGGATAGGCGATCGGGTGGCGCAGCAGGCCGAGGAAATAGGGGGTCGGCGCCGTCAGCGTGACCTGCAAGGTGTGATCGTCCAGCGCCACGGCGCCGAGCTTCGAGAAGTCCTTCTCGGTGCCCTGATTGATTTCGGTCCCGTTGGCGATGATGTAGAGGATGGTGGCGTAATCGGCGGCGGTGTCCGGATTGAGCGCGTCCTGGAAGCCGAACACGAAATCGGCCGCGGTCACCGGATCGCCATTCGACCATTTCGCATTCTGGCGGAGATGGAAGGTATAGACCTTGCCATCATCGCTGATCTCCCACTTCTCGGCGGCACCCGGGATGAGCGAGCCGTCGGGCGCGTAGGAGGTGAGACCCTCGAACAGGTCGGCCTCGATATTGGCCTCGGTGACGCCGGTGGATTTATGTGGATTGATGGTCTCGGGTTCGGCGCCGTTGCCGCGATGGAACACCATCTCAGCTTGCGCAAAAGATACGGACGCCATCAGCGCGCAGGCTGCGACGGCCGGAAGCATGAGCTTCCGCAGATCGAATTTCATGAAATGCCTCCTACCTGGATAACGCGTGAGGATCTCTAGGACGCGATTGGCTCGCGTTCCGTCCTCAGCTGGCGTCATCTTTCTGCAACCTGTGTCGCGGTTCAACGAATTTTCGTCGGGAATGGGTTGTGACATATTGCCGGGCGCCGTCCCCGAGCCGCTTTTGTTCTAATTCGATCCGGCGTGGCCGTGCAGAAGCGCCGGTAGCGCCCGGCACTCCGCCGGGCGTTGCGCGCTTGTCCCTGGAGAAATGCCGGGTGCCGCCGCTGTTCGGGCGGTGGGGGCTTACACCGCCGGCTCGTCGTTTTTTTCTGCCGGGAGGGCGAGATCCTCGCTCTCGGTCAAGGCTTCCTTGGCCGAATCGTGCCGCCAGCGCGCCAGAATCGCCCGCGCCTGCCCGACATCGGTGCGGTCGAAGAAGTCGAGCGCCTGGCCGAGATCGGCGGCACCGATGCCGTTGGCCTTGTTGCGGATTTTACGGGCGTTCAAATAGATCTGCGCGAACTCGTCGCGCCGGAGGTCGAGCGCGCGGGCGATGAGGGCGATGGAATCGCCGCCCGGCTCGCTCATCAATTTCCGCACCAGGCCGATCCTGAGATTGGCGAGCTGCGCCAGCTGTGCCTGGAAGAGGGCGAGATTACCGTCGCGCAGGCATTGGATGAGGGTCGCCGGACTGAGTTCGATCGTCTCCGGCTTAACCTCCTCGACCGCTGGCTCCGGCGGGGGCACGCGCGCACCATAGAGCGGTTGCTTGGGCGAGGCCGCCATGGCGTCGAACAGGAATCGCGTGTTGAGACTCTCGCGCACGCTGGGGCTCGCCCAATCGAGCAATTCCTCGGCGAGACTTTCGGGGAGCTCGCGCCGTTCCACCAGCAGATCCTGGAGATGCAGATCCATCTTCGCGGCTTCGAGTGCTGCCGAGAGCGAGGTGAGCGAGAAGGGCGCTTCCGGGTCTGCGAGCAGGCGTTTGAGGATGATGGGATCCTCGAGCCGCACCAGCGCATCCACCATCGGCACGGTGAGGCCCTTCCGTTGCGCGATCACCGCGCCATGGGCGGCGCCGCAGCTATCGATCACGTCCACAAGATCACTGGCCTCCAGCCGGTTCTGGCTGAAGAGCACCGGCGAGGCGATGGCGATCTCGTCCTCGGCAAAGACGCGCAGCAAGGCGGGCTCGGCCAGGGTGGATCCCGCGATCTCATAACTGAGTTCCAGGCGCTGCTCGGGGATGGTCTTCGGGCGCAGCAGGCGCAGGATCTCGGCCAGCATGACCCGTTCCTTGGGTTTCATGATGGCGCCCCGGCGCCAGAACAGGCGCGTCAATTGCGCGAACATGACCGAGCGGCCGGCGGGCGATTTATCCCGTGCCGCTGCGGCGAATGTCTTGAGATCGAAACCTTCGCTCAACGCCCTCTCCCGGTTCCCGATCCTTGGTAAACCGGGCAGCGGCTCAGGTAAAGCGGATCGCGGCTCTGCCTTACTTGATCGATGCGAGGTGCAGGCCTTCGATCAGACGGCTGGCGGGGAGCGTCACATAGGCACGGGTGCCGGCGCCGAGCTCGCTTTCCAGGCGCAGCTCCCCGCCATGGAGGCGGGCGAGACCCTGGGAGAGGGTGAGGCCGAGGCCGGTCCCCTCATATTTGCGGTTGAGCCCGCTATCCACCTGGGCGAAGGGCTGCAGCACGCGCTCGATCTGCTCCGGCGCGATGCCGATCCCGGTATCGGTGACGCTGAGCTCCAGATCGCCCGCCGCATTGATCCCGGCCCCCAGGATGATGCGCCCGCCCTGTGGCGTGAACTTCACCGCATTGGCGAGAAGATTGGCGAGGATCTGCTTCAACTTGCGCTTGTCGGCATTGACCCGCGGCAGGCGTGCCGGCAGATCGAGCGACAGCGACAAGCCTTGCGTCTGCAAACGCTGCTGAATGAGGCGCGCCACGGAATCGAACAATTCCTCGATATGGCAGGCGCTTTCGTTGAGTTCGGCATCGCCGGTCTCGATGCGCGAGACGTCGAGGATGTCGGTGATGGTGCTCATCAGGCCCACGGCGCTGCCATGGATGTCGCGGATATAGGCACGGTATTCGGCATTCTCGATATTGCCGAGGAGGCCCATCCGCATCACATCGGCAAAGCCGATGATGGCGTTCAAGGGCGTCATCAATTCATGGCTCATATTGGCGAGGAACTGGGTCTTCGCCCGCGCCGCGGTTTCGGCCGCTTCCTTGGCCGCGCGCAAATTCTCCTCGCGCCGCGTCAATTCGGTGATGTCGTTGGCCGAGCCGCGATAGCCGGAGAGGGCGCCGGTCACATGATCGAAAACCGGCACCGCGCTGATCAGGAACAGTTTGCGCTTGCCGCTGGCATCGGTGGCATCGACCGGCAAATCGCGGAAGGGCGAGAGCTTGTCGAGGCGCCGCTGCAAATTCTCGCGCAGGGGCGCCGAGGCGATGAGGTCGAGCAAATTCCGCCCCACCATCTGCTGCGGCACCATGCCCAGCGCATTCACGACCCGATGCGTCACCAGGCGGATGTTGAGCTTGTCGTCCGTCTCCCACATCCAATCGGAAGAGAGGCGGATGAAATCGGTCTGCCGTTCCAGCGCCGCCTGCGCTTCCTCGGCATCGATCTGGCCGCCGTCGCGCAGCAGGGTCAGCATGCCGCCGAAACCGGTCAAGGCATTGCCCGCCTCGTTGATCGGGGCAAAGCGCGCGCGCAGGCGCTGCATGCTGCCGGAAGCCGCGAAATCCCAATCGCGGAACACGGTCGTGCGGCGGAAATCGATCTCCTCGGCCACTTCGGCGAGGCGCAGCCGTTCGACCACGGTCCCGCCATCGATGCGGGTTTCGGAAATGCGGCGGAAGGCGGCATTGGCCCAGGTGATCTGGCCGCGCAGGTCGCACATGACCAGCGCCGGGCCGAAATCCAGCAATTCCTGGTGAAACAATTCGCGTAAGCGATCCGGCGAAGGCTTGCCTTCATTGGCCGGACGGATGGCTTCCATGCCCGGGCTCGCGGGCGCGGCGCGCATCGTCGCCGGCTGCTGGCTCACCTTGATCGCAAAATGCGGGGGCGAAAGGGGGGTCACTTTGTTCATGCGCGCCTCTTCTCCTGCCCTTCTTCAATCGAGCGGATGGCAAACAGATAATCGGGATCGCGCCGCCAGCGGTTGAGCACCGTCTCGGCGGCGGCGTGGGACAGACGGTCGAAGAATTCCAGGGCGCGGCCGAGTTCGGCCGGCGCGAACCCGCCTTGGCCCGCTTTGGCGCGGCGGGTCAGCAGGAAGATCGTCGCGAATTCTTCGCGGTTGAGGCCGATGCCGCGTGCGGCGACGGCCAGGCTCTGGCCGCCCGGCTCATAGGCAAGGCGGCTCACCAGGCGCATGCGCAGCCCGCTCATCTCCGCGAACATCGCTTCAAAAAGCGGGATCTCGCCGCGGCGCAGGGTCTGCAGCAACAGGCGCGGGGTCAATTGGCGGGCAGCCCCCAGGGCGCGCGACAGCACGTCGGCGGCGTCGTCTTCCCGGGATTGCTGGGTGGCGGTCTCGGCTTCCGCCTTGACCAGCGGCTCCAGGCGATCATCGAGCGTCTCGGGATCGATCTCGAAACGCTCGATCAGCGCCTGGCGGATGGCAGCCCCCACCCAATAGATCATGCGGCGGGCGAGATCGGCGGGGAGATCGGCGCGCCGCACCAGGGGTTCCTGGAACTCGTCGACCGCTTTCGATTGTTCGACCAGATAGGCAAGGGTGGCGCGGGAAATCTGCGCGTCGTGGTTTTCAAGGAGGGTCCGGATCACGTCCTTGTCCCCGGTCTCGACCAGCGCGTCGCTGACCTGGGTGCTGAGATCGCGACGCATGGCGACCGCCAGGATATGCTGGCGCGACCGGTTGCGGATCACCTCGACCAAATCGAGATCTTCCAGCGCGGGCGATTGCATCAGAATGGGCGTCGCGATCTCGATCTCGTCATTGGCGAGGAGGACGGCCAGTTCCCGCGGTACGCCGGGGGCTCCGGCCAGCTTCACCGCCAGGCGGTGGCGGACCTCGCGGGCCACTTCGGCCAGCAGCTTTTCGAGAATATCGAGCATCAAAGCGCGTTCCTGCGCATTGAGAATATCGTTCCTGGCATGAAACAGATCGCCCATGACGGCGAACAGCTCGGCGCGCGATGCGTCGGAACGCGACCGCGCCAATGCCAGAAGCTGCTCCTTGTCGATGCCGTCGTCAGCCATCGTCCATCGCAACAGGAATTAGGAAGGCTTACACCGAAAGTAACGCCGTCCCCACCTGTCGCACATCCCCCAATATGCTTTCGATCCGTGAAAGCTAAACGCGGTTAATGGTTAAAGTCAATGCAATGCGCGAAGAGTCTCAGCTATTTAACTGATTTAACTGACAATTTTTTTGATTAAAATTGTAGTAAATCACAAGATCAATGCAAGGCACCTGTTCCCAGGACTAGATGCGGTGTAGAAAGGGGTTAACGGCGCCTTGTGGAGCATATTCCTGGGAACTCTCTCGCAATTCGCGTTTCCGCCGCCTTGGGGATAAACTGGCGCCATCATGCAGGCCCATCTCTTGCAGATCGGTAAAGGAAAGCTGCTCCGCGCCCTCCTGGGCGCGCTGTTGCTTTGCCTTGCGTCGATGGGACCCGCGATGGCGGAAAAACGCGTCGCTCTGGTGATCGGCAACGGCAAATACGATGGCAGTATCGGCCCGCTGGTGAATCCGCCCAGCGACGCCAATCTCATGGCCGACAAGCTCGGCGCCCTCGGCTTCCAGGTGATCAAGCTGGTCAATGGCGACCAGAAGGCGATGAAGCGCGCCATCTCCGATTTCGGCGAAAAGCTGTTCCAGGCCGGTCCCGACGCGGTCGGCCTCTTCTTCTATGCCGGGCATGGCGTGCAGATCGGCGGCGCCAATTACCTCATCCCGGTGGGTGCGGAACTCAGTCGCGAGGCGGATGCCGAGATCGAGGCGGTGAACGCCGAATGGGTGCTGCAGCAGATGCAGTTCGCCGGCAACAACATCAACATCGTGCTCCTCGACGCCTGCCGCAACAATCCGCTGACGCGGAGCTTCCGCTCCGGCTCCAGCGGCCTTGCGCGCATGGATGCGCCGACCGGCACGTTCATCGGCTATTCGACGGCACCCGGCGAGGTGGCGGCGGACGGCACCGGCAAGAACTCGCCTTATGTGACGGCGCTCGCCGCCGAACTCGGCCAGCCCGGCGTGCCGCTTGAGGAAACCTTCCGCAATGTCCGCGTCCGCGTCATGTCGGAAACCCAGGAACGTCAGGTGCCCTGGGATTCCTCTTCCTTGACCGGCGCCTTCTTCTTCAAGCCCGGCGCCAAGGTGGCATCGGCGGCGCCAGCACCTGTGGCGCCGGCCAAACCCGCCAGCAACGGTGCCGAGGCGGGGGCGACCGAAACCTTGTTCTGGCAGTCGATCAAGGACAGCAAGGATTCAGCCGAATTCGAAGCCTATCTGGCGCGCTATCCCAACGGCATTTTCAGCGACCTCGCCCGTGCCAAGGTGGCGCGCCTTGCCAGTGGCGATGTGGCCAGCCTGGAACGGACACCCGAACCCGCATCGCCGGTGCAGCCCACCACGCCCGCACCGGCGCAGGTGGCCGCCGTGGCATCCCCGCCGGCACCTGAACCTGTGCCGGAACCCGAACCCGAACCCGCCACACCCGCGCCGTCGGGCGCCATCCAGCTCTCGTCGAAAGTCTCCGGCATGCTGGACCAATATTTGCGCGGCCTGCAGCAGGGCAAGGCCGCCTTCGCCGTTTCGCCCGATGGCCAGGCGGCTGGCTTCTTCATCTGCGAGCTGGCCGAGCAATGCGTGCCGGGCAAGCGCACGCTCCGCCAGAACGCCGATCGCAATTACGCGCAGAAGGAAGCCCTTCGCCAATGCAACGCACGGGCCAGCGCGCCTTGCGTCATTCTCTTCCTCCGCAAGGATGAACGCGCCGCTTTCGTTCGGCCGTGATGCTGTGACCGTTGTTGTCCCCTCCCCCTGAAGGGAGAGGCCCCTTTCATTCTCCCTCCCCCTTCGGGGGGGGGGTGGGGGGGGGGCACGCAAGTGACGAATCGTGCGAACCCATGCCCCCCTCCCGACCTCCCCCCTGAAGGGGGGAGGAGGAACAACGACTTCATCACTAGCGACTCTTGCCTTCGTGACATAATGTTGCGCGACGGGAGAGAAACGCATGACGGTGCTCAAATCCGCGCTCAACCTCGGTTCCGATGCCGCCAGGGCAAATGCGGCGGCCATGGCGGCGCTCACCGCCGATCACAAGGCGCTGCTGGAAAAGATCGCCTTGGGTGGCGGCGATACCGCGCGGACGCGGCATACGGAACGCGGCAAGCTGCTGCCCCGCGACCGCATCGACCGCCTGATCGACCCCGGTTCGCCCTTTCTCGAATTTTCGCCCCTCGCCGCGCATGACGTCTATGCCGATCCGGTGCCCGCCGCCGGCATCGTCACCGGCATTGGTCGCGTCGTGGGCCGCCTATGCGTCGTCATCTGCAACGATGCGACGGTGAAGGGCGGCACCTATTATCCCCTGACCGTGAAGAAGCATCTCCGCGCCCAGGAAATCGCCGCCGAGAACGGCTTGCCCTGCCTCTATCTGGTGGATTCCGGCGGCGCCTATCTGCCGCATCAGGACCAGGTCTTTCCCGACCGCGATCATTTCGGCCGCATCTTCTTCAACCAGGCCAATATGTCGGCACGCGGCATCGCTCAGATCGCCATCGTCATGGGCTCCTGTACGGCGGGTGGTGCCTATGTGCCGGCGATGTCGGATGAAAGCATCATCGTCCGCAATCAGGGCACCATCTTTCTGGGTGGGCCGCCGCTGGTGAAGGCCGCGACCGGCGAAGATGTCAGTGCCGAGGAATTGGGCGGCGGCGATCTCCATGCCCGTCACTCGGGTGTGGTCGATCATCTTGCCGAGGATGATGCCGACGCCCTGGAACGCTGCCGCCGCATTGTCGCGCGTCTTGGTGCGCGTCCCGACAGCGTGGCGAGCGAACGCCCGATTGTGCCGCCGCTTTACGACCCGGCCGAATTGGGTGCCATCATTCCCGCCGATCCAAGGCAATCCTACGACGTGCGCGAGGTGATCGCGCGGCTGGTGGATGGCTCCGAATTCGACGAGTTCAAGCAGCATTACGGCGAAACCCTGGTCTGCGGCTTTGCGCATCTCCATGGACACCCGATCGGCATTCTCGCCAATAACGGCATCCTGTTTTCCGAATCGGCCTTGAAGGGCACGCATTTCGTCGAGCTCTGTGGCCAGCGTCGTATTCCGCTGCTCTTCCTGCAGAACATCACCGGCTTCATGGTGGGAAAAAAATACGAGGCTGGCGGCATCGCCAAGGACGGCGCCAAGCTGGTGAACGCGGTCTCGACCGTCGCGGTGCCGAAACTGACCCTCATCATCGGCGGCTCCTTCGGCGCCGGGAATTACGGCATGTGCGGTCGCGCCTTCGGCCCGCGCTTTCTCTTCATGTGGCCCAATGCGCGCATCTCGGTGATGGGGGGCGAGCAGGCGGCCTCGGTCCTGGCACAGGTGAAGCGCGACGGCATGGCGATGAAGGGCGAGGCCTGGCCGGGGGCCGAAGAGGAAGCCTTCAAGGCACCTATCCGCGCGCAATATGAAACCCAAGGTCATCCCTATTATGCCTCGGCGCGCCTGTGGGACGATGGCATCATCGCGCCCGCCGATACGCGGCGTGTCCTCGGCCTCGCTTTGGTCGCCGCCTTGCAACAACCCGTTGCCGAAACGCGCTTCGGCATCTTCCGCATGTGAGATTGAGATGAGTGACATCACAACCGATCGCGACGGCGCGGTGATCCGCGTGACCATCGACCGGCCCGAGCGGCACAACGCCCTCGATATGCACCTGATCGACGGATTGCATGCCGCACTCGATGCCGTCGCCGCCGACAAATCCGCGCGCGTTCTGCAACTGACCGGGCGCGGGACCAGCTTCTGCGCCGGGGCCGACATCAACTGGATGCGGCGCATGGCGGATTACGCACCGGCCGAGAATCTCGCCGACGCGCAGCGCTTGGCCGGCCTCTTCGAAAAGCTCGCCAATCTGCCGCTCCCCACCATCGCCATCGTCAACGGCCCCGCCTATGGTGGCGGCATCGGCTTGGTGGCCGCGTCCGATTTTGCGATCGCCGTGCCCAATGCCGAATTCGTGCTCTCGGAAGTGAAGCTGGGTCTCATCCCGGCGGTGATCTCGCCGCATATCATCCGCGCCATCGGCGGGCGCATGGCCAACCGTCTGTTCCTGTCAGGTCGCAAATTCGACGCGCAGGAAGCTCTGAAGCTGGGCCTGCTCAGCGATGTGATCGGCGATGACGAGATCGACGAACATGTGAACGCCCTCACCCGGCAATTGCTGGAGAATGCGCCGGAGGCGATGGCGGCCGCCAAGGAATTGGTCGCTTTCGTTGCCGACCGTCCAGTCGATCGCCACGTGATCGACGGCACGATCGAACGCATCGCCAAGCGCCGCGCCAGCGCCGAAGGGAAGGAGGGCCTCACCGCCTTTCTCGAAAAACGCAACCCCGCCTGGCGTGGCGGCGCGGATTGATGTTCCGCCGCATCCTCATCGCCAATCGGGGCGAGATCGCCTGCCGCGTTATCGCGACGGCGCAAAGGATGGGGGTGGAGAGTGTTGCCGTTTATTCCGATGCCGATGCGCAAGCGCGCCATGTGATTCTGGCAGATCAGGCGATTCATATCGGTCCCGCCCCGGCGCGTGAGAGTTATCTGGACGGGGCCAGGATCATCGCCGCCGCCAAGAAATCCGGTGCCGAGGCGATCCATCCCGGCTACGGCTTTCTGTCCGAGAATGCGGATTTTGCGGAAAAGGTGACGCAGGCCGGTCTCGTCTTCATCGGACCGCCACCCGCGGCGATCCGGGCCATGGGCGCGAAGCATGAGGCGAAGCGCCTGATGCGCGCGGCGGGTGTGCCGGTCGTCCCCGGCTATGACGGCGACGCGCAGGACGATGCGACCTTCGCCAAGGCTGCCGGCGAGATCGGCTATCCGGTTCTGGTGAAGGCCGCGATGGGCGGCGGCGGTCGCGGCATGCGGCGCGTGGATGACGCCGCCGGTCTGACAGAGGCATTGGAATCGGCTAGGCGCGAGGCGCTGGCGGCTTTCGGCGACGGTACACTGCTCATCGAGAAATATTTGACGCGCCCGCGCCATATCGAGGTGCAGATCTTCGCCGATACCCAGGGTCATGTGGTACATCTTCATGAACGCGATTGCTCGCTGCAGCGGCGGCATCAAAAGGTGATCGAGGAGGCGCCGGCGCCGGGCCTTTCCGATGCGCAGCGGCACCGCCTCACCGATGCGGCTATCCGGGCGGCACAGGCGATCGATTATGTCGGTGCCGGCACGATCGAATTCATCGCCGATGCCGACGATCTGGATCGTTTCTATTTCATGGAGATGAACACGCGTCTACAGGTCGAGCATCCGGTGACCGAGATGATCACGGGAATCGATCTCGTGGAATGGCAATTGCGCGTGGCGGCGGGCGAGAAGCTGCCGCTCACGCAGGAGGCGATCACGCGGAATGGCCATGCCATCGAAGCGCGGATCTGCGCCGAGGATCCGGCGCTGGATTTCCGGCCCGAGAGCGGCCGCGTTCTCGACTGGCAGGTGCCGGCAGGGCCGGGCCTGCGGTGCGATAGCTGGGTCGAGACGGGGAGCGAGATCAGTGTCTATTACGAAAGCCTGCTGGGGAAGTTGATCGCCCATGGCGCCGACCGTGCGCAGGCGATTCAGCGTCTGGGGAAGGCTTTGCGTGAGGTGCGCCTCGCCGGCATCGCCGGCAATCTCGATCTGCTGGCGCGGGCGGTCACCCATCCCGATTTCGCTTCCGGGAAAATCGATACCGGTTTCATCCCTGATCATGCCGCCGATCTGCTCTCGCCCGAACCGATCCCGGCGGCGGCCTGGGCGGCCTTCGCGCATTTTGAACAGCAATCCCTGCCACAAGGCGACGATCCCTGGTCCGCCACCGATCACTGGCGCCTGACCGGATCCCAAAGGATGGTCTGGCATTTCGCGGCGCAGGGGGCGGATCACGCCATCCCGGTGCCCGATCTGGCGCCCGTCGATGCCCATCATCACGCATCCGGCAAGGATCGCTGGCTGCATCTGGACGGCCGGCGTTACCGGGTGGCGGCTCTGGGCGCCTTTCCGCGGCCGCCGATCCGGCCGGGTGTTGCGAATATCCATGCCGGCGAGATCCATGCGCCGATGCCGGGGCGGATCGTCGCCGTGCTGGTGGCGCCGGGCGAGAATGTGGCGGAGCGGCAGGTTCTGCTGCGCCTGGAGGCGATGAAGATGGAACATGCGCTCCTCGCCCCGATGGCGGGCGCGGTGGCGACGCTCAATGTCGCCGTGGGCGATCTGGTGCAGGAAGGGATGCTGCTCGCCGAGGTGGCATCATGAGCTTTCCGGACAAGGTGCGCATCGTCGAGGTTGGCCCGCGCGACGGGCTGCAGAACGAGGCCAAGCCCTTGCCCGCCCTGATGAAGATCAAGCTCATCGACGATTTGGCGGCGGCGGGCCTTCGGGAGATCGAGGCGGGGGCCTTCGTCTCGCCGAAATGGGTGCCGCAGATGGCGGATTCGGCCGCGGTGCTGGCGGGCATCACGCGGCGCGCGAACGTGCGCTATCCGGTCCTGGTGCCTAACCTGCAAGGCTTCGAGGCGGCGCTGGCGGCAGGTGCCCGGGAAATCTCGGTCTTCGCGGCGGCCTCGGAGAGCTTTTCCCAGAAGAACACCAATTGCTCGATCGCCGAGAGCCTCGCCCGGTTCCAGCCCGTGCTGGAAAAGGCCGGCAGTCTTGGGATTCCAGTCCGGGGCTATGTCTCCTGCGTGCTGGGCTGCCCCTATGAGGGCGAGATCGCGCCGGACCAGGTGGCGGCGGTGGCGTCCGAGCTTATCTCCTTGGGCTGCAACGAAATTTCGCTGGGCGACACGATCGGCGTGGGCACGCCCAAGGCGGCGCGCCGCCTCATTGAAACCGTGAGCCGCCGGGTGCCTCTTAACCAACTCGCGGCGCATTTCCACGACACCTATGGCCAGGCGCTGGCCAATCTCTATGCGGTGCTGGAGATGGGGGTGGGGATCGTCGATGCCTCGGTCGCCGGATTGGGCGGCTGCCCCTATGCGCCGGGGGCCAGCGGCAATGTGGCGACCGAGGATGTCGTCTATATGCTGGGCGGACTCGGCATCGAAACGGGAATCGATCTGCAACGGCTCGCCGAAGCGGGCTGGTGTGCGATGGATCACATCGGCCGCGCGCCCAGCGGAAGCGTTTCTCGCGTGATGCGTCAGAAACGCCCGGTTTAACGGCGTTATCACAGGGTGCGGCATGATTGGTGATTGCCGTCACTCGTCAAGTGTGAGAGCTTCGCCTATCTCATCGGGCAAGTCACAACACGGCTTCGAGCCGGGACTTGTCAGATAGGAAGGTTGAGGATCATGCGTAGCCATTATGTGTTCGACGACGTCATCGAATTGACGACACCCATCCGCCTGAAATCGGGTGCGCGCGGCTATATCGCCGGCCGCTGCTGGAATGTCCGGCGTGGGATCGAGGAATATGACGTCATGGTCGAAGGCCATCATGTGGTCCGCGGCCTGAGCGCCCACGAGTTTGAAATCACCGGTCAGCCGCGCCAGGATCTGGTCCGCGCCGCCTAAATCCCTGTTCCCCGATAAGCCCCGGATTCTGCCCGGAAATCGCCCAGCTAATCGATTAGCTAATCGATTAGCTAATCGATTACGTGGCGGAAAACGGGGCTTTCAGGCTTCGTTAACGACCCTTCGTTAAGATGGTGCCGTTAACCTTTTAACCGGGGAAAGATCATGGGCCTCTTCAACTGGTTTCAGAACAAGGGCGGCAAGTCGGCAGAGAAGCCGGCGGCCGGCACCCGTGCCGCCAGCGAAGCCCAGATCAAGCAGGCTTTGGCCCAGCGCCGCCAGACCCTGGCCGCGATCGGGGTCGACCCGCAGGAGCGCCTCGCCGCCGCCTTCACCGCCCAGGCCGCCAAGGAACGCGTCAACCGCGAGATCCGCGATGCCGGCGGCAGCCCGCAATTGCAGGATGCGCTCCGTAGGTTGATGGCGGATCGTTAAGTCTGCCCTAGAATCCTGAGCAGCCTGCGCTGCGTGCAATCCAGCCCACAGATCGGCCGGGCTTTCGATCCCTTCTCCGCCGCGATATAGTCGCCGCCGGCCGCCCCCCGCAAGGCGCGCGCGGCTGCACAATATATATAACGAGGGATCACCATCATGACGTCCAATGCGAACCTGCAGCAGCGCCGCGTCGCGGCCGTGCCGCGCGGTGTCGGCAATGCCTATGCGATCTTTGCCGAGAGCGCCAAGAACGCCGAGATCAAGGACGTCGAGGGCCGACGCCTGATTGATTTCGCGGGCGGCATCGCCGTCATGAATACCGGCCACGGGCATCCCAAGATCGTCCAGGCGGTGAAGGACCAGCTCGACAAGTTCAGCCACACCTGTTTCCAGGTGACGCCCTATGAGAGCTATATCCGTTTGGCCGAGCGCCTCAACAAGCTGGCCCCCGGCAATTCGCCGAAGAAGACCATCTTCCTCACCACCGGGGCCGAAGCGGTCGAGAACGCGGTGAAGATCGCCCGCGCGCATACCAAGCGCAGCGGCGTCATCGCCTTCTCGGGCGCCTTCCATGGCCGCACCATGCTGGGCATGGCGCTGACCGGCAAGGTCGTGCCGTACAAAGTGGGTTTCGGTCCCTTCCCGGGCGACATCTACCACATCCCCTTCCCCGATCCGGCGCTCAAAGATGACGGCGCGCAGAGCCTCAAGATCCTCGAGACCATGTTCAAGGCCGATATCAGCCCGGACAACGTGGCCGCCATCATCATCGAGCCCGTGCAGGGCGAGGGCGGTTTCAACATCGTCCCCTTCGCCTTCATGAAGGCGCTCCGGGATCTCTGCACCAAGCACGGCATCTGCTTCATCGTCGACGAAATCCAGACCGGCTTTGCCCGCACGGGCAAGATGTTCGCCCATGAGCATAGCGGCATCGAGGCCGACATGATCACGGTCGCGAAATCCTTGGCCGGCGGCTTCCCGCTTTCCGGCGTCATCGGCAAGGCCGAGATCATGGACGCCCCCGCGGCCGGCGGTCTGGGCGGCACCTATGGCGGCTCGCCCATCGGCTGCGCCGCGGCGAATGCCGTCCTCGACGTGATGGAAGAGGAAAAGCTGGTCGACCGCTCCAACAAGATCGGCAAGCTGATGACCGACCGCCTCGCCGAGATGAAGAAGCGCAACGCCTTCGGCAATCGTATTGGGGATATCCGTGGCCTCGGCGCCATGGTCGCCTGCGACCTCGTGAAGGCGGATGGGTCTCCGGACGCCGACCTCACCAAGGCGGTGGTGACGAAGGCCGGCGAGAACGGCCTCATCCTGCTTTCGTGCGGCGTCAACGGCAACGTGCTCCGCTTCCTGATGCCGCTGACCGCCGAGGATGCGATCATCCAGGAAGGCTTCGATTTGCTGGAGAAGACCATCGGCCAGGCGATCGAGGCGAGCGCCAAGGTGGCGTAACGCTTGCGCTTACCCCTCGGGCTGGCCCCACGGGGTAGGGGAAGAGAAGAAAAGCGCGTCGGGCGAAAGCTCGGCGCGCTTTTTGATTTAGGGCTGGCGTTTGAGTTTCGCGGCGATGTCGGCGGCGATGAGGGGCAGTGCCGCGCGCAAACCTGCGGCGGCGCGGGGTGTGTCGGCCAGCAATTCCTCATCCGAGCGGAAATCGTATTTCTTGTCGGGATCGAACCGCACGTCATCGAGATTGCCGGTATGGGTGGAGTAATTGTAGCGCTGCGCCAACAGCGTCTTGCCGGTCTTGACATCGGTCAGGGTGACATGGACCCAGACCAACGGCTCATAGGGGACGAGGAGCTGGTCGACATAGCCCGCATAGAGGAACTTGACCGTCATCCGCGCATCGGCCTTGCCGGCGGCACTGGTGTCGCTGCCCGGTTTCAACACCGCGACATCATAGCCGGCGCCGGTGAGGTTTTTGGCGAGGGCGGATTGCAGATCGTCGCCGAGGCGCAGCTTCTGTTCGCCGATCAATTTCCCGCTGAAGGCCGCATCGACATCGCTGTCCCCGGCGTCCAGGAGGATGCCGGTGAGCAGGTTCTGAACGGCGCCGCCCGGCGCGTAGCTGTAGGCATAGGGGTCGACAGCCGGCTGCGCGATGTTCGCGTTGTACATGGTGACGATATAGAAGGGCGGGTCCTGCGGCCCCTGAAGCGCCACCGATTTGATATGCGTGGCGACCTTGGGATCGAATTTGGTGGTGTTGCAGGCGGTGAGCGCGAGCGACACGGTGGCGGCGAGAAGTGCCACGCGGGCAAAGCGGATGAATGTCATGGGCTGAGTGAATCAGGTGATGGTTGTGAGTGGAATTTGGGTACAACTTATTGGAACGCAGCCCGCTTCGCAATCCCCTGAAATATGACGGTTTGATAGGGTGGGGGGAGGTTGGGCGTCAACGGCAACGTGTTCCGCTTCCTGATGCCGCTCACCGCCGAGGACAAGATCATCCAGGAAGGGTTCGACCTCCTGGAGAAGACCATCACCCAGGCGATCGAGGCGAGCGCCAAGGTGGCGTGACGCTTGCGCTTACCCCTCGGGCAGGCCCGAGGGGTAGGGGAAGAGAAAAAGAGCGCGCGTCGGGGCAGCCCGGCGCGCTTTTTCGAGTGCGGCCGGCGTTAAAATTTATTTGTTGGGAGATACTTCAACAAGGCGTTGTCCAGCGCGGTTGGCGCTGGGGCTCGCGCACCACGCGTCGTGGCGGCGACGCCCAAGGGCGACGGATAGCTCGCCTCCGTCTCAGTCGCCGAGCACCCGGCGCACGAGGTCGGCGGTGTTCCTGGCACCCAGCTTGCGCATCACGTTCGCCCTGTGGAATTCGACGGTGCGCGGGCTGATGCCGAGCGTCCGCGCCGCTTCCTTGCTGGAAGCGCCGCGCACGATCTGCGCCAGTGCAACTCGCTCGCGCGGCGTCAGCAGCGCGCGGCCCGGGAACTGCTTCGACAAGATCTCAAGCGCGCCTTGCAGCCTTTCGATCTCCTGTCTGGCCTGCTGCAGTTCCGGCGTCGCCAGAAATTCCCAATCGCCGTTACGTCTGGCGGTGCAACACCGATGCGCGCGCGCCACGTCCAGCAGGTCGACCGCCCGGCTGGCCTGCAGCGAGTAGGTGCAGAGCACCACCATCCGCTGTCCGGCAAGCGAGCGGTCGAGTTCGTGCTCGTACGCGCAGAACTTTTTCCAGTGGTTGGTCTCAATCCAGAACGCGTTGCCGCTGACCCGCATGCCGTCGAAGCCCTTGGCGAGCGCGGTGCGCAGCTTCTCGCTCCAGCCACCGGTGATCCGTTGCAGGTCAAACTCGTTGCCGCGCAGATACCAGTCGGTGCCTTGGAGGATCTCGATCCGTCCGGCCGCAAGATGCGCCTCCAGGTCGGGGATGGCGCCGCGCAATGCTGTCTTGGCGTCGGCTTCGGCAACCGGCTCCGAGATCGCCCAGACACAAAATTCGTTGCTCGCCAAACCGGCCTTGAAATAAGCCGCCGCGGTATCGAGCAGGTCGTCCTTGGTCTCGTAGAAAATGCAGATATGGGCGCCCCACGGCACCGCACCCACGACGCGGATGCCGCTCTGCCGCAGCGGCTGATCGACCTCTGCGGACCCGGCGGGCTTGGCCTTGCCGGGCCGGCGCCTGGAGGAGCCCCCGTCGTGATGCGAAGCGGCCGTGGTAGGGGGCACCTTGCTCTCCCGGCGCCGCAATCCGCCGCCTCCGTGGCCGCGAATACCGACGCATATGGACGCGGGTGGTGATTCGAGGAAACCGCCCGACAACAGCAGGTCGGGCATCCCCGTAGTTTCACCAGTATCGGCGCTTCCCCGTAGTCTTACAAGGTTTCATAACGGCGCCGGCGCCCCAGGTCTGCAGGCATTGGAGGAGACCACCCATGCGGCGCTATTTTTACCAGATGCACGGCGAACGCGGCACGAATGAGGATTCTGCCGGTATCGCCTTGTCCAGCCACAGCACGGCCATGTTGCTCGCGGCGACGATGTGCGCCGAGATTGGCCTGAGCGATGGCTTTTGCCGCGGCTTTGCCGTCAGCGTCCGGGACGAGAGCGGCGCTGAGATCGGCCGGGTATCGGTCGTTATAGCCACGAGCTCGGAGCGGCATGATGCCTAAGCTGGCACGCAGGACGGTCGCCGGTGTTGCGGCCACGGGGATTCTCGTGGCGCTCGCCGCCGCACTGGCCGATCCACTGGGCAACGGCCTGCAGGTGCTGGCACAGCATCGGCTGATCGCTGCGGAATCCCTCGTGGCTGCCGGGGTCGCGGCCGTGGCTCTCGGCATTGCGATCGGACGGAACACATCCGTCGCAGCCCCGGCCGAAGCCATGGCGCGGGCCGAGACCGAGTTCCTGGCCAACATGAGCCACGAGCTGCGCACGCCGCTCAATGCCGTCATCGGCTTCGCCGAGCTGATCCTGAGTGAGATCCACGGTCAATTGGGCGACCAGCGCTATGTCGATTACATCGGCCACATCCGCGCCGGCGGCCGGCAACTCTTGGCGATCGTCGATGCCACCCTGGATCTGTCCCAGCTTGCTGCCGGCCAACTCGGCCTGGACCTGCGCCGCGTCGAACCGCAGGCCATCGTCGAGGAATGCCTGCAGTTGGTCACTGCACTGGCTGAAGCTGCCGAGGTTGAGGTGACGGTGCGGTCCTCGATCGCCCCTCAGGTCGTCGCGGATCCGGACAGGCTCAAGCAAGTGCTGGTTAACCTGCTGTCGAACGCCATCAAGTTCACCCGGCCGGGTGGTCGGGTCAGCATCGGCGCCAGTAGCCGAGGCGACGTCGTCGCCTTCGAGGTGAACGATACCGGAGTCGGCATGACGCCCGACCAGGTCGTCGAGGCGATGCAGCCGTTCCGCATGCTTGACGGATCGATGACACGGGCGAAGAGCGGCATCGGCCTGGGACTCCCGCTGGCAGAGCGCCTGGTGCGCCTGCACGGCGGCGAGCTACGGATCGACAGCCGTCCAGGACACGGGACCACCGTAAGGGCGATTTTGCCGGCTGGTGCCTCCCACCATACCGTCGAGGAGTAACGCGCCATGAATCTGATTCGTGAAGGTGTGAAGAAGCTCGCGGGCGTACTGCTCGCATTGACCGCCGACACCCCGTCGCCGGTCGCCGGACCAAACGCCAATCCGCCGCAAATGCTCGGCAAGATGCGCAACGCGCCGACCGTCATGGCCGGCAGTATTCAGCTGCTCGGCATGGCGGAAATCAAGCAGCGGTTGGGCGCGCGCTGGAGCGCGGTGGCAGACATTGCTTGCCGCATCGCCGAGCAAACTGTCGAGCGGCACATCTCGGCCGAGGATGCTTACCAGCGCCACGGCGATGAAACCTTCGTGCTGTGCTTCGCGTCACCCGACAAGGCGCACGCGGAAGCCAAGACAAGAGCCATTTCCGAGGAGATTGCCACGATGCTGGCTCAGGAGACACCGCAGATCCGCTTGCGGGTCGACCATACGGTCGCCGAGGTAGAATGGGCCGATATCGACAGCGGCGCGGCGGAATCTATTGCCGAGCTGATCGCCCTCGAGTTGCGTCAGGTGCGCGAGAGGGCGGACGCCGCGGCGCGGACATGGCGCAACGAACTGCTGCGCACCGCAGGGATTCGCTTCGGTCCGATCTGGGATCCGGAGCGCCGCATCGTCAGCAGCTATCGGGCCATGCTGAACGAGCAGACCGGCACATATGCCATGCAGCGCTTGGCTGGGGTCTCAACGCCCGAAGAACTGAAAAGCACGCTGCACGAACTCGACTGCCTGATGGTCGGCCGGACGATCAAGTCCCTCGACCGTCTGCTGCAAGCCGGCGGCATGGCGCAGATTGTGGTCCCAGTGAACTTCAACTCGCTGACCAACCGCACGGCCCGTGAGACGTATCTCAACCTCTGCCGGAGTATTCCCGAATCCTACAAGCGCTTCCTGCTGTTCGAGGTGCATGGTGCGGCCCGTGGCACGCCGGTCTCGCGCCTAATCGAGATCGCGCTGGCGCTCAAGCCGTATTGCCACGGGGTGCTGGTGGAGGTCTCAGCGAACGGCAGCCGGCTTCAGGAATTGACATCGGCAAGCCTGTTCGGCATCTCAGTCGATGCCAAGTCGCTGTCGCGCAATGCTGGACAGGCCACGACAGCGCTCACGCGCTTGGTCTCCGCCGCCACCGCGCTCAATCTCAAGGTCTTCGTCCACGGTGCCGACACGGTAGGCCTCCTGGAGGCGGCACAGAAAGCACAGGCTGACTACGTCGATGGCCGCGCGGTAGCACTGCCCATGGACGAGCCCAAGACCGCATATCACTGGAGGCCGCGTTGATGCCGGCCGCCGATGGGTGCCAGTTCGGCGATGCCCCAGAGCAGTTCCTCGCCTTAAGCGGTCATCTGGATTCAGATGATGCGCGCGCCCGAAGGCTAAGGGGCGCAAGGTTGAAAGAGTCCCGGGCTCCGAGTCCGCTTATGGCGCAAAGCGGATCTGCGGCGGCAGGCGCTCCAGGACGGCCTCCGACCCTAACTAATCATCTCTCTCACGCCGTCGCCGTGACCGGTTCCGCGTTCTTGCTGGGTGGATAGAACGCAAGCCCCACGAACATGATGAAATCGACATAGGGCAGCATGGCGAGGTAGGCCCATTTCCGGGGGATCGCGGCATCGTTCAGGCGCCGGACCAAAGGGCGGATGAGGGTGAGGCTGGTGAGGATCGTCAGGGCGATGCCGATGGCGGGGAACCAGGTCTCGGCATCGGGGGGCGGCATGTCGCTGGTGGGGTCGTGGTTGAAGATCAGGAATGAGAGACCCAGGACGAGAGCGGTCATCAGCACGTAAAGGCCGATTATGCGCAAGGCGAGCGCGCCGAGATAGGGCGCGCGGGCGAGGCGGCGGCCGGAGCGTTCAGTCCAGATGCCGAAGGCCGGAGGCACGATCTGCAACGCCCAGCCGAACAGGCCGACCGGCATATAGGCCGCCGGATCGAGATAGGCGCTGAGGTTGATATCCATGTGTCGCGTTCCCCGCAAATCGTGATGGCGAGCTGATATTAGCGCGGTCGCGCGGCGAAACGAAGGGCGAGCCTCAGGCGCGTCATGCGTTTGGCCCGACCTCGGTCCTTGGCGTCTGGGCCGATCTCGCGTTATGACCTTTGCATGCTTGAATTCTGGCAATCCGCGGCGTCCTGGTTCCTGGCGCAGCACCGGGAATTTCATCGCCTCCTGGGCGAGGCGATGCAGGCGGCCTATGGGGATCCCTCGCAATTCGCCGCAATTGCCGCGCTGGCGCTCATCATCGGCATGCTTCATGCCCTGACGCCGGGGCATGGCAAGGCCGTGCTCTTCACCTATTTCCTGGGCCGGCAGGCAAGGCCCTGGTCCGGCATCACGGCGGCGGCGCAATTGTCGGCGGTGCATGTCGCCGTGGCCGTCCTTCTGGTGACGGTCATCGGCGGGTCGCTTCAGACATTCGGGCGGCCGTCCGGTGCCGCGATCACCCTGCAGGCACTCAGTGCGGCGCTGGTCGTCATGTCCGGCATTTGGCTTCTCTGGCAGGCCGTTCGTGGCCGGCCGGCGCCCATGCATGAACACGGAGGATCGGCACTGCCCCTGGCACTCGGCCTGCTGCCTTGCCCGCTCACCATGCTGCTGATGAGCTATGCGATGGCCAATGCCAGTTATTGGCTGGGTTTGCTCACGGTGGCGATCATGGGTATCGGCATCATGCTGACGATCGCCGCGATCGGAACGGCCGCGATTCTGATCCGGCGCGGCACGGAAAACAGCGGGATTGCCGGCTACCCGATTTTCACCGGCTTGCTGCGCTGGCTGGAAATCGGCAGCGCGGCGGCGATCATTCTTCTCGGCATGACCTATCTGCCGAGCTTCTGAGGCGAGAGGGATCGGCCGGGCGCGGCGCCTAAAGAGTTTGCAGCCCGGTCCAGCCCTGGATGCCGACATAGACGCCGACCAGGGCAATCAACAGGCTGCTGAAATAGGGCGCCCGGCGCACGAAATTGCCGAAGCCGGACCAGCGCTTGGAGGCGTGATGAACACTGATCGCGGCGACGGCGCCGACGGCGACGAGCGTCGCGGCCAGCCCGATGCTGAAGCTGACGACAAGGGCGGCACCCAGGGTGATCTCCTTGAGCTGCAGGCAGAGCAGCAGCACCGTGATCGCCGCCGGGCAGGGGATGAGGCCACCCGTGAGGCCGAAGATGGCGATCTGCCCCGTGGTGACGTTCCTGTCGGCAAAGCGCCGCCGGATGTCGTTGGCATGCGCCAGTTCATGGGCATCACGATAGCCGCCGGTCGCGACATCCAGGCCCCGCAATTCCTCGTGGATATGGTCGTGGCCGTGATCGTGCCCGTGCCCGTGATCGTGCTCAACAAAGGCCAGATCGTAATCGTGGCTGTGATGGCCATGGGAGAGCTTGAGGCGCGCCATGAAATCGTGCGGCTCGGGGATCGTTTCGAGGGATTCGAGATAGCCGCCGCGATCGACAAAGGTGAAGTCCTGGACCGCACCATCCGGCCGCTCGATCGCCATTGTGACATCGCCCGCCGGCCAGCCATGCCCGCTCAAGGCCGTCACGCGCCAGCGCGGCGGCACACCGGTCTCGTAGATCTCGACGGCCAGAATGCCATGCCCGGTATCGATCTTGCGTATGTCCGAGCCATGCCCGTGGTCGTGCCCGTGGTCATGGTGATGATCGACCATCCGGGATCGCTGATTGTCCAGCCAGGTCCGCCGCAGCATCCAGGCCGCGACGCCAATGATGATGAATGCCGAGGCAAGCTGGAGATAGGGTTCGGTGGTCTCGGCATTCATGCCGCTCCAGAGATACATGCCGCCCAGGGCGATGACCCAGACAATCAGGGTGTGCGAGATCGTCGCCATGATGCCGAGCAGGACGGCCTGGGCGATGGTGCCGCGAATGGCGATGATGAAGGCCGCCATCATGGTCTTGCTGTGGCCCGGCTCCAGCCCATGGAGGGCGCCGAGGAGGATGGCGCTGGGGATGAACAGCCATGCATGGGCCGTGCCCTGCTGCAGCAGCTCGGTAAAAGGTGTCATGACGGCCTCGATTACAGGTATTTGGAGATTTCCTTGAATTCCTTGATCGGCGCCCGGCTGTCGCCCTTGGCGCTGCCGGCATGCTCCAGGCAGTGGTCGATATGATCCTGGATCAGCGTCCGCTTGGCCTGCGCGATCGCCTTTTCGACGGCATGAAGCTGCTGGGCGACATCGACGCAGGAACGCCCGGATTCGATCATGTCGGCGACACTGCGAAGATGACCTTCCGCCCGCTTCAGGCGCTTGACGATATCCGGATGACTTGCGTGGACGTGCGGTTTGGCCATGACTGTCTCCTATCCCCCCGGAGGGGATATAGACAGCTCACAAACGGATTGTCCAGGGCGGTGGAAACTTGGAGGGAGATGCCCCCTATCTTCCCCGGTGCCACCAATCGAGATAGGGGTCGTTGAGACCCTCGTCGAAGGCGATCCGCACGCGCATCATGCGTTCGGCCTGGTCCATGTGGGGGAGGTCTTTCCTGGCGCTGGCGGCGGTGCGGAGCGCGTCCGAGATGACGCTGCGCTTCACGGGGAAGAGGCTGGCGATCTGGCCCGCCTTGAAGGCGGCTTCGAAGAGCAGGGCCTGCGGGTCGTCATGGCGCGATTTGGCGAGGCGCCAGATTTCGTAGGCGATGACGTCGTCGGCGAGCTTGCGGTCGGGGAGGAAATCGCCCATCCCCATCCGGCCCTTCTTCTCGAAGTCCAGCTTGCGGAGGAGGGCGGCGGAAGCCGGGTTGATGCGGCCGAAGATCACCGCCGATATGCCGGCATAACGCGGGCTCTTGTTCGTGCCCTGTTGCGCCAGCAGCCATGCGATCGCGGCCTCGGCGGCTTCCTTTGCCAGGCCTTGGCCCCAATAGGGGCCGGCGAGGCCGTAGAGCAATTCCGGATCCTGGCCGATATCGGGCTCGGTGAAGCCGCACCAGCCGATGAGCGCATCCTGCGGTGCCCGCGCGTCCTTGTGGCGGATGGCCCAGACTCCGTAACCGTGCGGCCCCCAGCTCTTGTTGTGCCAGAAGAGGCGTGTGGCCGCGGCCTTGCGGGCGCGGGCCGGCGTCGCCGTGTGGACCGTGATGCCCCTGGCGACCGCCGGCTCGGCGAGGATGCGGGCCAAGGCCGGAATATCCATCTCGCGGAAAGCATCGAGGCGGAGCCGCGGCGTCTCGAGAATCGGAATCTCGGTCTGGGGACTCGCGGTGACGGCATTCCCTGGGAGGGGCGGTGTCATGACGGGCTGGTCCATGGCGGCGGGCTTCCGATCAGGTCTGGGACGTCGAAGAATTTGAGACTGGGCGATCATGACCGGATCGTGTCCCCGCATCTGTGAAGCAGGTCACAGTTCGGGCCGGGCGGGGCCGGTGAACCATTCCCGCTTTCGGGGGTTAACCTTCAGGCGCCGGGGCCAGCGCATTTACGCGCGCGCATGAACGGGGGCATTAACGATGGGCATGAAGGCTGGTGAAATGATGCGTTTTTCGGCCCTTGTCCTCGTTCTCCCCCTGTTTCTCCTCGCCGGCTGCAGCTCGACCCGGGATTCGCATCCCGAGCGGACGGCGACCGAGCAGCTCCTCCTCTCGCATGCGGCCGACAAGGCGGCGCGAAGCCTCGATTTCGGCGTGGCGCCGGGAACCAAGGTCTTCGTCGAGGCGGCGAATTTCGAGGGGGTGGATGCGAAATACGCCATCGCCGCCATCCGCGAGCAGGCTCTGCGCCAGGACCTCGCCTTGACCGACGAGAAGGGGCAGGCCGAGGCGATCGTCGAGATCCGCGCCGGGGCGCTCTCGATCGATCAGCGCGACACGCTGGTGGGCATCCCGGAATTCGACGTGCCGATCCCGCTGGCCGGCGATCTCGGCATTCCGGAAATCGCCCTCTACAAGAACGATATGAGCCAGGGTGTGGCGAAATTCGCCGCCGCATCCTACGGCGCCAAGGACGGCAAGCTCATCGCCGTGAGCACCCCCGCCGCCACCTCGGCCTATGAGGAGGAGACGGTGCTGCTCTTCTTCATCAACTGGTCGGACGACAATCTGGACCGGCCGGAAGACTGAGGGCGGCTAGCGCCGGTCGCGTACCGGATAGACCGGCACCACCTTGCCATAGGTCACCACCATGTTGACCTTTTCGCCGTCATCCGAAAGCGGCAGGAGCACGCATTCCTGGCCGACCAGGAAGCCGTTGGGGTGGGGAATGCGCGACCAGTCATAGACCGGGCGCTTTTCATCGATGACGATGGCGTAATTGCCGAGCGCATCCGAGGTGCCCTGGCCGAGGGCGGCTTCAGCGACCGCGCGGCCCTTCGGGTTGTAGCCGCGAAGCGCGCATTCCGATTCCCCCACCAGGCGATAGATCAGGCGGCGCGGATTCTCGAAGACGTCGATGAGCTGGATGCAGGAGAGCCAGCGTTTCATCTCCGCCGGGTCGAGATCGGCGCGCGACGGCATCGCGCGGGTGCCCGCTTTCCCCAACCAGTATTGATAAAAAGCAAGCGTGTCGGGATAGCAGCGCTCGGCCATCGCCGCCATGTCGGTCGTGCGCGGATAATCGCCCGGATATATTCCTGAAGACGGATCCATGCCAGCCCCAGCCTGATGCTGCCCGGAAGGATCATGCGGCAGGGCGGGATGGGCGGCAAGAGGGCGGCAGGATCCGCCGGTTTCAGATCTTCTTACAAAGGGCCTCGAGCTGGTCGGTGGCCTTGCCCCAGCCTTCGTGGAAGCCCATCTCCCTGTGTTGCTGGCAATCCACTTCGGTCCAATGCAGGCCCCGGGCGATGTAGCGCGTCTTGCCGCCCTCATCGGCCAGCGTGATGATGCCGGTGAAGAAGGGCTTCTCGGAAGGTTGCCAATCGCCGATGAAGGCGTCGGTGAAGACGATCTTCTCGTTCGGAACCAGTTCGAGATACTGGCCGTGATTGGGAAATTCCTGGCCTTCCGGACCCTGCATGAGGATATAGCTGGCACCACCCGGGCGGAGATCGAGCTTCGCCTCGGTCACTTTCCAGGGCAGCGGGCAGAACCATTGCTTGAGGAGTTCGGGTTCGGTCCAGCAGCGCCAGATCTTGTTGCGCGGTGCGTCGAGCAGGCGGTCGAGGACGAGCTCGCGGGGGCCTTCCTTGGGGGTCTGGGTCGTCATGAGGTTTCTCCGTCGAATGAGGGCGTGAGGGTTTCGGTTGGTGTGTCGCCGCGCCGCAGGAGCCAGGCGGCGATGACAGCGGCGATGGCAAGGGCGACGGCGCAAATGAGCGCGATCACCTGGAAGGCATCGACATAGGCCGCGCGCGAAGCGCTCACGAGTGAATCGCCGAGTGCCGCCGGAAGTTCCGCCGCGGCGCCGAGTGCTCCGCCCAGGGTGTCGCGCGCCGCCAGCGCCGCCGCCTCGGGCAGGTCCGCCGGCAAAGATCCAGAGATGAGCGGTCGGTAGATCGCGGTCACGACGGAGCCGAGGATCGCGATGCCGAGCGCGCCGCCGAATTCGGAGCTTGTCTCGGCCATGCCGGCGGCAAGGCCCGCGCGTTCCGGCGGCGCCGCCCCGATGACGAAATCGGTGGTGAGGGTGAAGATCACCGCGAGACCCAGCGACATCAGCACATAAGACGCCACCACGTGGCCCAGATCCTGGGCGCCGCCATCGACCTGGGCCATCACCAGGAAGCTCGCCGCGGTGAGGGCGAGGCCGCCGGTGATGACATTGGCGCGGCTGACATAACGCAGGATGAGCGGCGTCAGATTGGAGCCGATGATGAAAGTCACCCCCGAAGGCGCCGACCAGAGCCCGGCTTCCAGCGGCGAGAGGCCTATCACGAGCTGGAGATATTGTGCGACGAAAAGGAAGGTGCCGAACGCTGCGAAGACCGAGATGATGTTGATGCCGAGTGCGGCGCTGAAGGTCGCGCGGCGGAAGAGGGCGAGATCGATGAAGGGCGTCTCGAGATGCTTCTGCCGGCGCAGGAAGATCCAGCCGATGACGATGCCAGCGAGAATGGTCGCGACCGGCTGCCAAGAGAAACCGCTCTCGGCCAGGCGCTTGATGCCGTAGATGATTGAGAGGGTGGTGCCAAGCGAGAGGGCGGCGCTCACGAGGTCCGGCCGGCCAGCTTGTGGATCGCGGTATTCGCTGAGGAGGAACGGGCCGACGGCGAGGAGCAGCAGCATGATCGGGACGTTCAAAAGAAAGACCGAGCCCCACCAGAAATATTCCAGCAGCACGCCGCCGAGGACCGGGCCGAGTGCACCGCCCGCCGAGAAGCTGGAAATCCAGATGCCGATGGCGATGGTGCGCTGCTTGTCGTCGAGGAACATGTTGCGGATCAATGAGAGGGTCGAGGGCGCCAGGGTCGCCGCCGCCAGACCCAGCACGGCGCGGGCCGCGATGAGCTCGGCCACGCTGCCGGCGAAGGCGGCGAGGATCGAGGCCAGGCCGAAACAGGCGGCGCCGATGAGGAGGAGCTTCCGGCGCCCGATGCGGTCACCGTAGACCCCCATGGGGATGAGGGCACCCGCCACCACGAAGCCGTAGATGTCGATGATCCACAGGAGTTCCGTGGAACTCGGCTTGAGATCGGCCGAGAGGTGCGGCACCGCGAGATTGAGGACGGTGAGGTCCATCGCATAGAGCAGGCAAGGGAGCGCGAGGACGGCCAGGCCGATCCATTCGCGGCGCGTGGCTCGGGGTGCTGTAGCCACGGCATTGTCGAGAGGCGCAGACATGGTTTTCTCCGGTAAGCGAGGCGCTCAGCCTTCGGCGATGTTTTTCAGATTGGCGAGGCCGGCTTCGAAATCGGCGCCGATCATGCGGTCCATGTTGAAAAGGGTATCCATCACCTTGGTAAGAAGAGGCGCCGGACCGGTCATCACCCAGGTGACGCGGGTTGTTTCGCCCATGGGCTCCAGGGTGAATTCGGCCATGTTCTCGGCTTCGAACGGTCGCAGGAAATTGAGGCGGATGGACACGCGCCGGTTCGGCTCGGCGGACAGGATCTCCATGCGGCCGGCCCCGACATTGCTGTCGCCCTCCCATTCATAGACCGCGCCGGGGCCGCTCGGCGGACCGCTGAAGATGCGTTCCATGTCGGGATCCTTGGTCTCGTAGGCGGACCAATCGCTCCAGGCGCCAAGCCGGTTGATGCAGGGAAAGATCCGCTCCGGCGGCGCCTTGATGTCGACCACGCGGCGCACCTCGAAGGAATCCGGCTTTCTGGCGGCGTAGGAGAGAAAGCCCGTGACGGCAATGCCGAGCACGACGATGGCAATGACGATGAACTTCAACATGATATCTCTCGAAAAATCAGGCGCAGCAGGATTGGGCGGGTGGGGATGTTTCATATTCGTCGTGGCGGCGAACGAAATCCATGATCGTATCCTCGTTGCGGCCCTTGGGCGCGCGATCGAGAATCATGAAGGTGCCGACCAGTTCCTCGAGACCGCGGGTATAGGTGGAATAGGTGTGGTAGATGTCGCCGTTCCCGTCCTTGAAAAAGGCGCTGAGGCCCGGCAGCTCGGAATACGCGTCCTTCGCCTCCATCGGCGCGAAATTGTAGAAGACCTTGTCGCCCGCCAGTTCTTCCGCGCTGAACGAGACGTGGAAGTCCTGGTTGAAATCATTGGCGAAGGCGGAGACCCAGGGAAAGGTCCAACCCATGCGTTTCCGATAGGCGGCGATCTTGGCAATGGGTGCCCGGGAGACGGCCATCAGCGTGACATCGTGATGATTGAGATGAACCAGCGCGCCGCCGAAATGGTCGGCGACGAAGGAGCAGGACGGGCAACCTGCCTCCCAATCCGGCCCCAGCATGAAATGGTAGATCATGAGCTGGGAGCGCCCGGCGAAGAGATCGCCCAGCGATCGCTTGCCGGTCTCGGTATCGAAGAGATATTCCTTCTCGATCTTCACCCAGGGCAGCGCCAGGCGTTCGGCATTGATCTCGTCGCGCATCTCGGTGAAGCGCTTTTCCTTGGCCAGCAGGTCCCTTCGTGCCGCGAGCCATTCCTGCGGCGAGACGATCTGATGCGAGGTCATGTGCGTCCTAGCCCCTCTCTTAAGTCTTAAAGATCGACGATCACGTCGAAGCCGCCATAGGTCATGCGCTTCATGTCGAAGGGCATGGCACCGGGCTGCATTTCCTTGGCGAGGCGCTTGTCGGCCATCACTTTCTTCATGACCGCGTCGCGGTGTTTCTTGGACCTATACGTGACCCAGGAGAAGATTACGGTCTCGCCGGGTTTCAGTTTGGCGAGCTTGGCGAAGGGTGTCCCAAAGTCGACGGCGAGATCGGCGCCCACGCATTCGCGGTAATCCAGCGCGCCGTGTTCAAGCCAGATCTTCCCGGCCTTGCGGGCGATCTTGCGATAGGCTTCAACCTTCTTCTTCGGCATGGCAATGACAAAACCATCGACGTAGCGCATGTTTCCTCCGGTATTTTTATGTTTTTCCAGCGGATGCCGTTACGGCATCACGACGATCATCCAGGGCACACCGAAGCGGTCGGTGGTCATGCCGAATTTCTCGGAGAAGAAGGTCTTTGCGAGCGGCATCATCACCTGCCCGCCTTCGGCCAGCGCCTGGAAATAGCGGTCGGCTTCGTTCGCCGTCTTCACCACCAGCGCCTGCGAGGTGCCGGCGAAATTGGGTGTGCCGGAATTCATGCCGTCGGTCGCCATCAATTCGCTTTCGCCGATCTGAAAGGCGGAATGCATGATCTTGTCGCCGCTCATGGGGGCGACGCAGCCATCGCCGCTCGGCTGCTCGGGGGCATCCTTGAAGCGCATGACCTCCTTCACCTTGGCACCCAGGGCCTTCTGATAGAAGTCGAGCGCCTCTTCGCAGCGGCCTTCGAAGGACAGATAGGATTTCACCTGCATGTTCATGTCTCCCGTCATGAGGGGTTGCATCGGTCGTGTCGGCTGCGGTCGCACGGCGAGGGCTGAAAGAAGGAACATGTCACCGTCACCCGTTCGATCCGGCCGCATCCGCCGCATTCTTGTTCTGACCGGTCGGTCCAATAACCCTGCGACAAAATGGGGCTTTTGTGGACACCGTCCACAAGCCTATAACAAAACAAATGGACGCTGTCCACATCTGGTCTGTTATATTTCTGTCGGATCGTTTGGGCTGGCTGCCGGGTTTTTTTGGCACTGTTTCCGGGGCGCTGCTGGATGAAAGCCGAATGAGCGAAAAGAAGCCTGCGATCACGCGCCCGGTTGGCGGCCGGACCGGCAAGGCGCCGACGCGGAGCACCTATCGCCATGGCGATCTGCGCCGTGCCCTGCTCGATGCGGGTATCGAGTTGGCGCGCCAGGGTGGACCCGAGGCCGTCGTGCTGCGCGAAGCGACGCGGCGCGCGGGCGTCGTGCCCAACGCCGCCTATCGGCATTTCGCGAGCCGCCAAGATCTCCTGCAATCGGTCCGCTCGGCCGCCCTCTCGTTCCTTGCCCAGGCGATGGAAGACGAGATCGACAAGATCGCCGGCCTTCCCACGGCGACGGAGCGGGCGCGCGGCAAGCTGCGGGCGGTCGGCACCGGTTATCTGAAATTCGCCTTCGCCGAGACCGGGCTTTTTCGCATGGCCTTCGCGCCGATCGAGGGTGTGCGCATTGCCGGCGATGCGCGCGAGCCCGCCGACCCCGCCAATGCGGGGAAGAGCGGGCTCAATCCCTTCCAGTTGTTGAGTGCGGCACTCGATGCCATGGTGGAAGCGGGCGCCTTGCCCCCCACGCGCCGGCCGGGTGCTGAATTCCTGGCCTGGTCCAGTGTCCATGGTCTCGCCATGCTGATCATAGACGGGCCGTTGCGCGGCATGCCGGAAGTGCAGATCGAGGCGCTTGGCCAGCGGCTCATCTCCATGGTGGAAAAAGGCCTATAAAAGCTGCGGATGACAGGGCTCCGGCGATGCGCCTAGGATGCCTGCAGGAAATAGCGTGAAGGCCCGCCGCATGCCGCAGAAACTGAAAATCGATTTTGTCTCGGACGTCTCCTGCCCCTGGTGCATCATCGGCCTGCGTGGTCTCGAAACGGCGCTGGAGAACCTCAAGGGCGAGGTAAGCGCCGAGATTCATTTCCAGCCTTTCGAGCTCAACCCGCAGATGGGCCCGGAGGGGCAGAATATCGTCGAGCATATCGGCCAGAAATATGGATCGACGCCGGACCAATCGGCCGAAGCCCGCAAGATGATCCGTCTGCGCGCGGCCGATCTCGGCTTCGAGATGCGCATGAACGAGGAAAGCCGCATCTACAACACCTTCGACGCGCATCGCCTGCTGCACTGGGCTGAGGGCGAGGGTGCGGGTAAGCAGGCGGCGCTGAAGCATGCCTTGTTCAGCGCCTATTTCACCGAAGGCCGCAACATGTCGGATTCTGAGGTGCTGATCGCGGAGGTGGAAAGGGTCGGGCTCGATCCAAAGCGCGCCCGCGCTATCCTGCAGAGTACCGAATATGCCGACGCGGTCCGTGCCCAGCAGAAGTTCTATCGCGAGCAGGGCATCCATGCCGTCCCCGCGATCGTCATCAACGAGCGCTACCTCATTTCTGGTGGCCAGCCGGTTGCCACTTTCGAAAAGGCGCTCAAGGAAATCGCCGCGGCGGCCTAATCGACGATATCGGCGGCCTGCGGTGGGCGCTTCTTGCCGGTGATCATGGCGCGGACGAGATTTTCGTCATGCCGGTAGCTCGCGATGAGCACGCCCAGAACATGCACGCCCACCAGAGCCAGAAGAACATTGGCCAACGCCTCGTGGGTTTCCTCGACCCATTCCTCGCCCCAGAAAACGTCGGTGGTATAGAGCCAGCCGGTGAGGCAAAGGGCGGCCATCGAAAAAATGAGGGCGAGGATCATGAGGCCGCCGGCCGGATTGTGGCCGAGATAACGGGCCTCGCGGCCATTGACGATGTCGCGGAGATAGGCGGCGATGTGCCAGGGTGCGCGCACGAACTGGGCGAAGCGGGCGAAATGCGTCCCCACCAGGCCCCAGACCAGACGGAAGGCAATGAGCGCCCCCGCCGCATAACCGGCCCATTCGTGCAGGTCCTGCCATTCATCGGCGGTCACCCAGGCAATCGCGAAGCTGGCAACCAGTGACCAATGAAAGACGCGGACCAGAATGTCCCAGATCTTGACCATCGCCGCCGTCTCCCTTAATCGGCCTTCACGACGTCGAAGGTCTTCGGGTTGAAATAGACTTCCTGCTTTTCGCCCTTGGCATTGGTGCCGTAGACTTCGTAGCAACCTTCGTCGATCTTCACCTTCTTGATCGTCCAGCCATCGGCCTGGAGCTTCTGTTCCAGCGCTTCTTTGGGCTGCCATTCGGCTTCGGGGACCTGGCAAAGCTCGGCCGCGGACGCGGCGCCGGCGCCGAGGGTGGTGAGCAGGATCAGCGAGAGAGCAAACTTCTTCATGATGGAGCCTCTGTAAAAGAAAAGCCTTGGGGGGCTTCGTTGCGGGTGGCGCCAATTTCCCTGACGAAGCTGAAGCGAGGCTGAACGCGATTCGGAAATCGCGTTCATCTTGCTGTAAGCTTGGTAGCCATATCTGGCGGTTCACCGCGCGATCTCCGAACAAGGGTTTCTAGCTGCTCATGCGAGTGCTTCTCATCGAGGACGAACCGATCCTGGGACAAGCGATCCGCGACCATGTCGTGGCCGCGGGTCATGCGGTGGATTGGATGCAGCGCCTGGAGGATGCGGAGATCGCCCTGCGCTCGGTCGATTACGCGCTGGTGCTGCTCGACCTGCATCTTCCTGATGGATCCGGTCTCGATCTGCTGCGCGCCATCCGGCGGCGCAAGGATTTGCGCCCGGTCATCATCCTCACCGCGCGCGACCAGATCCGCGACCGTATCGACGGCTTGAATGCAGGGGCCGACGATTATCTAGTGAAGCCCTTCGATCTCGACGAACTGACCGCGCGGATCGGCGCCGTGGCCCGCCGCGCCGCGGCCAATCCCAATCCGCTTCTCACTTTGGGCACGCTGGAGATCGACCAGGCGGCTCGCCTGGTGCGGCGGGGCGGACAGCGGATCGAGCTCACCCAGCGCGAATGGGCGGTGCTTGATCAATTGCTGCGGCGGCCCGGCGCCATCGTCAGCCGCGAGCGCATCGAGGAAGAACTCTATGCCTTCGGTTCCGAGATCGAGAGCAATGCGGTCGAGGTCTATGTCAGCCGCTTGCGCAAGAAGCTGGGCAAGGATCTCATCGCCACACAGCGCGGCATCGGTTACCGCCTGATCATGGAAGCAGCGTGATGGCGGGATGGAGCATCGCGCGGCGCCTCGTCCTGATCCTGGGGGCCGGTGTCACATTGTTATGGATGGGCGGTGTCGCCGCCTCGACCATTGTCATCCACAACGAGATCAACGAGGTCTTCGACAGCGCGCTGCAGGAAACCGCGCAGCGCCTGCTGCCCCTGGCGATCGACAGCCTGGAGGAAGACGATCATGACCGCGCCATCGGCCGGCATTCGGATCTCAGCGCGGAATATCTGCTCTATCAACTGCGCGACCGCGCGGGGCGCGTGCTGTTGCGTTCGCATGACGCGCCGGTGGCGCCATATGCGGTGCCGCTGGCGACCGGATTCGCACAGAGCGACGGGCGGGATTTTTATACCGAGGCAAGTTCGGACGGTGCGCTCTTCATCCAGGTGATGGAGCGGCCGGGACACCGCATGGAGGCGATCGTCGAGGCGTCGCTGGGCCTGCTCTATCCGCTGGTCGTGCTGCTGCCGCTGGCGGTTCTGGTGGTCTTTGCGACGGTGGGCCGTACCTTGCGGCCGATTCGGCATCTCCGCGAGGCGATCGGCCAACGTGGCGGACAGAATCTGGCGCCGCTCCCTGAAGCCGGGATGCCGCGCGAACTGGCGCCGATCGTCCATGACATCAACCGGCTGCTGGCGCGTCTCGGCGGTGCCATCGCGGCTGAACGCGATTTCGCCGCCAACAGTGCCCATGAATTGCGCACGCCGGTGGCGGCTGCCATCGCCCAGAGCCAGCGTCTGGGGGCGGAACTTTCCGGCACGCCCCATCAGGCGCGGGTGGAGCAGATCCTTGCTGCGTTGCGGCGCCTCGGCCATCTGGTCGAGCGGCTGCTGCAATTGTCACGCGCCGAAAGCGGCGTGGCCGCCAGTCACGAGGTGGTGGATTTGTTGCCCGTCGTCACCCTGGTGGCGGGCGAATTCGAGCGCCAGCATGGTACGGCGCGGCGCATCGAATTGCGGGATCCGGCAATCCCCTATCGCGGCGCCATCGATATCGATGCCTTTGCCATCGTGTTGCGCAATCTCCTGGAAAACGCCCTGGTCCACGGGACCAGGGATGCACCGATCAATATCTTCGTCGACGCCGCCGGCCGCCTTCACGTGGTGAATGAGGGGCCGGTGGTGCCAGCGCGTGATCTCGTGCGCCTGACCGAACGCTTTGCGCGCGGCCGTTCCGGCGGTGCCGGTTTCGGCCTGGGCCTTGCCATCGCCGACATGATCCTGCGCCAGGCGGGCGGCAGGCTGGAACTGCATTCGCCGGCCGATGGCCGCGAGTCGGGCTTCGAGGCGATCGTCAGCCTGTCCTGAAGCGGTGCCCAACGCGTCACGGCACCGCAATATTCCCCGGTTTTTCATGTTGCAGCGCCCAGATCACCAAAGGATGTGCGATTCCTGGTCGGCCGGTCTGCATTTCGTGCGAACCGTTCTCGAAATTAACGTCTCATTAATTTGGAAACGCACACAATGAACCCATACACAACCAAGGAGGGATTTAATAAAATGCAAGACATCGCCATTATCTGCCTCGCCGCGGCGACGATCGGCAGCTCCCTCCTGCTCGGCTGGCTGTGGTGCATGGCATCGACCGGCACGGTGCCGGGCTGGCTCAAGCGCATGCACGAAACCGCCAATCGCGGGGGCAGCGACCTGCTCTAAAACGCTCTAGGGGGGGTGTGTGGATAGGGCTCCGCTTGCGGGGCCTTATTCATTTCTGGAAGCGGGCGAAGGCATAGGGGGCGAGCAGGGGATCGCGTTCCCCGGTGAGGATCTCCGCCGAGATGAAGAGCCCCAGGGCCGGCGCCAGGGTGATCCCGGAATGGGTGACCGCGATATAGAGATTGTCATGGGTGGGAGCAGCGCCCATGGCGGGAAACTCGTCGGCCGGCAACGGGCGATAGCCCACGGTGTAACGATCGAAGGCCAGCTTCTCGCCACCCTTCAACAGCGCGCGCATCGCGGTCATGATGGCATCGGCGACCTTCTGCGGCTCGGTGCCCGGATCGGCGCCGCCGAAATCCGTGCCGGCAATGAGCGCGCCGTCCGGGCGCTGGCGGACATGAAGTTCGGGGGCCATCACCAGGCCGTTGAGAATTTTCGCCATCGGCTTGGTGAGGACCAGAAGTCCCGCGGGTGCGGACATCGGCACGGTAACACCGGCACCGGCAGCCAGGGCGGCCGTGGCGGCGCCGGCGGCGAGGACCACATGATCGGCCTTGATCTCGCCCTGGTCGGTGGTGACGCCAACGATGCGGCCGCCTTGCAGCGTAAGCGCGCGGACCGGTGTGTTCTGGCGGAAGATGGCGCCCTTCGCCTCGGCCGCGCGCAGCAAGGCCTCGGCCGTCTCGCGCGGTTCCGCGACGCCTTCGCAAGGGGCGTAAGCCGCCTGGTCGGGGAGGGCGGCGAGATGGGGTTCCAGCGTCAGGGCCTCGGCGCGGTCGACCAGGCGGATGTCATAACCGGCGGCCTTGCGTTCCTCGACATAGGCCGGCAGCTTCTCCGGCGCCAGATCCCACAAGAGGCCACCCGCCCAGTTGAGCGCGATCTCCGGCACTTCCGCGGCAAGGCGCCGCCATTCCTGCATCGCGCGCATGCGCAGGCGCACATAGGGTTCGGGGTTGCCCCAACTGGCATTGATCCAGGCCCAGGAATAGCGCGTGGCAAGCCCGCCGCGCGCGCCGGCATCGAGGATGGTGACGCGGGCGCCGTCGCGGGCGAGGTGATAGCCGATGCTGGCGCCGAGAATGCCGGCGCCGATGACGATGACGTGTTTGTGGGCGGTCATGATGCGGGATGGGTCCGGAAGGATTGGGTGGATGCCACCGACGCTCGCACATTCCGGCCCGAGGCGCTAGGCTCGTTGCCGGTGGGGGAGGGGGAATGATGTCGCAGCTTGTGGGCTTGAATACCGGTGTCTGCATCGCCCCACGCATGGCCCTCAAGCGCAATCCGCCGGCGGGGCTCACGTTGCGTGGGCTATTTGACAAGAGTGCCAATTCGTGAATTAATGAATTAGCGAATTAGCTAATTATTGATTGGACGAATGATGTCGCTGGACAAGGTCTTTGAGGCGCTTTCCTCGCGCCCGCGACGGGAAATCCTCGCTTACCTCTCGGCAACCGAGCTCAGCACCTCGGATCTTGCCGAGAAGTTCCAGATGAGCGCCCCTACCATCTCGCGCCACCTCTCGATCCTGGAGAATGCCGATCTGGTAACCAGCCGGCGCCAGGGGCAATTCGTGCTCTACAAGCTCAATCCGGAAAATCTCGTGAACACGCTGACCGGCTTTGCCTTCGAGCTGTGCCCGGTCGGTGGCCCGTTGAAGCGGGAATCGCGCAAGATCGCCGCCAAGGCGAAGGCCAGGAAGCCCGCCTGAGGCGGGCAGGTTATCGGGGAAGGGGAAAGCGTCATGACATCACTGCCTGAAAGCCTGCAGCAACACCGCGTCGCGATCGAGGATTTGAGCAACGTCAGCGACGGCAAAGTCGTCTATGCGCCATTGCGCTCGCTCTGGTTCATCTTCATGGCGGGTGCCGCTGTCATCGGCGGCGCGCTTAATTTCAGCTGGGGCGGTGTTGTCGTGTTCCTGCTTGCGACCGGTGCAGTCCTGCTGCTCGGCCATTCGCTAGGTAGCCACCGGAAGCTCATCCATAACAGCTTCGCCTGCCCGAAATGGCTGGAATATTTCCTGGTCTATATGGGTGTGCAGGTGGGTCTCGCCGGTCCGATCGGCCTGCTGCGTGCCCACGATCTGCGGGATTTCGCGCAGCGCCTGCCCGATTGCCATCCTTACTTGCGCCATGGCAGCGGCTTCTGGCGCGATGCCTGGTGGCAGATCCATTGCGGGTTGAAACTCGCCCACCCGCCGAAGATCGAGATCGAGCCCCGCATCGCCCGAGACCGCTTCTATCAATTCCTCGAGCACACATGGATACTGCAGCAGATTCCGCCTGCCTTGGCGCTCTATGCCCTAGGCGGCTGGGGCTTTGTCTTCTTCGGCACCTGCGCGCGCGTCACCGCCGGCGTGTTCGGCCATTGGCTGATCGGTTATTTCGCCCATAACCAGGGCGGCATGCATTTCGCGGTGGAACAGGCGGCGGTGCAGGGGCGCAACATCCGCCTCGCCTCGATCCTCACCATGGGTGAATGCTGGCACAACAATCACCACGCCTATCCGGGTTCGGCGCGGCTCGGCCTTTTTCCCGGCGAATGGGATCCGGGCTGGTGGATGCTGCTGGTGTTCCGCCGCCTGGGCCTCGCCTGGGATTTCCGGCTGCCAAAGGATCTGCCGGCACGGCCGGAACTGGTGGCGCAGGACGGTCTCGGCCAATCGATCCTAGCGCCGGCGCGCTACGATCTTGCCGCGCCGCGCTTCGCCGATCCGGGTCTGGCCGGATTCTGGCGTGCGCTCTGGGAGAAAGGCGATGCCGATCGGCCCGCGCTGGAATGGCCGGCATCGGTCTTGAGCGCGCGGGCGATGCGTATCCTCGTGGGTGCACGGCCACATCTTGCCGTCGAGCCCGCGCTCGATCTCCTGGTGCTGCACCGGGATGGGCATTCCTATATCGGCCTGCCTGCCCTCTGCCTGGCGATGGCGGAACGCGGTTTCGCGGCGCGCATCATCGCTGCGGTGCTGCTGCCGGTCGCAGTGGGGATCGAGAAAGTGCGGCGGGGATTTTCCATCCGATTCCAGGCGGCGACCTGAAAGAAAAACCCCGCACTCCGGAGAGGGCGGGGTTTTGAAAGCGGACCTGGGCGATAGGTACCGAACTTACAGCGACGCGACCTTTTTCTTCAGGACGTCGATGAGCGCCTGGACCTTGCCGCCCTTGGAGGAGATCACCGAGGTGAATTCCTGGCGGTGGGTTTCGGCGAGGCTCAGGCCCTCGACGCGGACGTCGGTGATCATCTGCTTGCCGTCCAGGGTGGCAACGTCCCAATCGACGCGGGGCTGGCCTTCGGCGCCCTCGACGATGGTGAAGATGGTGGCCTTGTCGGCCTCTTCGCGGACGCGCTGTACGGCCAGGGTCTGGCCGGAATATTCCGAGAAGCGCTTGCCGTAGACGGCGCTCATATATTGAGTGAAGACCTCGATATATTCGGCCTGTTCTTCGGGCGTCGCGCGCTTCCAATAGGCGCCGAGCGTATGGCGCGCGAGGCGCGGCATGTCGAAGAATTCCTGCAGGATCGGCAGCAGCTTCGCGGCCCGATCCTTGTCGGTATCGGCCGCGGTCAGATCGGTGATGGCGCGGGCGGAGAGGCCCTTGATGAAGAGTTCAAGCGCCGCAGCATCGGCGGCGGCGGGCGCCACCCAGGCGAAGGGAGCTAAAATGGAAAGGGCGACGGCCGAAGCCGCCGCCTTTCCGAACATGCGACGAGTCAGCATCAGGTCAGTTCGCCTCGGACAACTGATCGCCCGCCTGGGCCTGCGGCTGCGCCACGGTGACCGGGAGCAGCGGCGTTTCGGCGCCGTCATCAGGGATCATGTTGTCGTTCGTGATCTGGCTCAACACAGCTTCCGGATCTTCGCCGTTCTTGATGGCGTCGTTGCGGTGCTGGCGATAGAGGCTGCGCATGGTCGCGTAGAAGTCGACCGACCCCTTCTGCAACTCGGCGATGGTCTCCAGGTTGCGGGCGCGGGTGTCGATGCCTTCGACGGCGAAGCGCGTCGTGTTGATCCAGGAGACGTTGTAGACATAGCCGACCCAGGTCAGCGGATCGAGGACGTAATCCACGAGCTTGCCGCCGGCATCGCGCGGATTGCTGGGGCCCATGAGCGGCAGGTGCAGATAGATGCCCTCGCCCGAGCCCCAGACCGCCAGGGTCTGGCCGAAATCTTCGTCGTGGAACGGCATGCCGAACCACCAATCGGCGACATCGAGGAGGCCGCCGACGCCCAGCGTCGTGTTGATGGCGAAGCGCGCGGCGGTATCGCCGGCGCGGCCACCTTCACCCTGGAAGAGGTCGTTGAACAGGATGACCGGCGAACGGAGGTTGCGCAGGAAGCTGCGCACGCTGTCCTTGGCCGGATCCGGCAAAGCGATGTTGTAATAGCCGGCAAAGGGCTTCACCAGCAATTCGTCGAGGCCATGATTGACCTCGAAGAAGTAGCGGTTCATCGGCTCCAACGGGTCGTTGGCTTCGTTGAAGGCCTGCACGGCGGCTTCGTCGCTGGGATCCGGCGGCGTCGCGCAGCCAGCAGCCAGCAAGGCTGTCGCAATCACGGTGGTCGTGAGCGTCGTCTTCATGAACCTAAACATAGAACCCCTAACCCTTTCCGGTAGCCCGGTCTCGAACAGTTGAATTTGCTCTTCTTCGCGAACCGCTGCACCGTCCCCCGAGCAGCCATCATAAAACCTTACCACAATCTAACGCGCCCATCCGCGCGCTGCCCTCAAACGTCACCAAGTGCGGCAACATTGTCGCGGCGAGTGCTTAACCAATCGTAAGCCAAAACGCCAGTCTGACTCGACATGATCAGCCCGTTGCGTTTGATAACACACGAATTTTGAGACTTCCAGACGAGTCCGGGCGGCATTCCCACACTATATGTGCGAGTCCTGTCGCTATGTGACATATATGCCGCAGATCGCCAGAGGTTAACAGAAGTTAATCCTTTTTTGCACCGTCACAATGCGCAGAATTCCGCCATTCCGAGGAAATATTCCTATCGCTGGGATGTGCAGCGATGCGGCCGGAGAATTTCGTTTCGCTTTCGGAAAAGCGCGGTTTCGACGGCGACTCGCTCCCGGGGCGAGCCTATGCCGCGCGCCGTGCCAGACGCGCCTTGATCGAGGCCACGTCGGCGCGGGGCGTCGCGGCGAAGAGGGTCTTGGTGTAATCGTGCTGCGGGTTCGAGAAGACGGCGTCGCGGCTGCCGTATTCCACCGCCTCGCCGAAATACATCACCATGACGTCGTCGGCGATATAGCGGACCACGGAAAGATCGTGGCTGATGAAGACATAGGTGAGGTTGAACTCGTCCTGGAGGTCGGCCAGCAGGTTCAAGACCTGGGCCTGGACCGAGAGGTCGAGGGCCGAGACCGGTTCGTCGAGCACCAGGAGCTTCGGATTGAGCATGAGCGCGCGGGCGATGGCGATGCGCTGGCGCTGGCCGCCGGAGAACATGTGCGGATAGCGGTTGTAATGCTCCGGCCCCAATCCGACCTTCTTCAGCATTTCCATGGCCCGGTCGCGGCGTTCGCCGGCCGGCGCCTTGGTATTGATGAGGAGCGGCTCGCCCAGAACGTCGCCGATCTTCTGGCGCGGATTGAGGGAGCCATAGGGATTCTGGAAGACGATCTGCACCTTGCGGCGGAGTTCCGGCGTCATGCCGTCGCGGATGAGGTCGATCTTCTGCCCGTCGATGACGAGGTCGCCCGCAGTCGGTGCCTCGATCATGGTGATCATGCGGGCCAGGGTCGACTTGCCGCAGCCGCTCTCGCCCACGACGGCGAGGGTCTTGCCGCGCTCGACCTCGAAGCTGACGCCTTTGACGGCGTTGATGGTGCGGCCGCCGGAGAACATGCCACCGCCCAGGTGATAATCGCGCTTCAGATCGCGCGCTGCGAGGATGATGTCGCTCATGACGCGGCTCCGGATTGCAGGGCGGGGGCGGGGGTGAAATCTTCCATCAGCCCGGCGATGGTCGGCAGGCGGTCGCCGGTCGCGTTCTCCGGCAAAGCCGAAAGGAGCGCCCGGGTGTAATTGCTCTGCGGATTCTCGAAGAGCGACAGCACGTCGGCTTCCTCCATCTTGCGGCCCTTGTACTGGACGATGACGCGGTCGGCGGTCTCGGCCACCACGCCCATGTTGTGGGTGATCATGATGAGGCCCATGCCGTGCTCGGCCTGGAGGCGCATGAGCAAATCGAGGATCTGCTTCTGGATGGTGACGTCGAGGGCCGTCGTCGGCTCGTCGGCGATCAGCAGCTTCGGATTGCAGGCCAATGCCATCGCGATCATCACGCGCTGGCATTGCCCGCCGGACATCTGGTGCGGAAAGGCGTTGAGGCGCCCCGCGGGATCGGGAATGCCGACGAGATCCAGCAATTCGACGGCACGGGCACGGCGCGCCTTGCCGTCGAGGCCCATATGGAAGCGCAGGACTTCCTCGATCTGATAGCCCACGGTGAAGCAGGGATTGAGGCTGGCGATCGGTTCCTGGAAGATCATGGCGATGTCCTTGCCGATGATCTTGCGCCGTTCATTGGCATCCATCTTCAGAAGGTCGCGGCCATCGAAGCTCATCTGGTCGGCGCTGACCTTGGCTGACCAGGGGAGGAGCCCCATCACCGCCAGCATGGAGACGGATTTTCCCGAACCGCTTTCGCCGACGATGGCGAGCACTTCGCGTTCATGGACATGGAGCGAGACGCCATCGACCGCGCGGAAGGGACCGGCCACGGTGTCGAATTCGACCACGAGATTCCGGATGTCGAGAAGGGCCATGATCAGGACCTCTTCAGCTTGGGATCGAGGGCGTCGCGCAGGCCGTCGCCCATCAGATTGATGGCGAGCACGGTCACCAGGATGGCGATGCCGGGCATGGTCACCACCCACCAGGCGCGCAGGATGAACTCCCGCGCCTCGGCCAGCATGGTGCCCCATTCCGGTGTCGGCGGCTGCGCGCCCATGCCGAGGAAGCCCAAAGCCGCCGCGTCGAGAATGGCGGTGGAGAAGGAGAGGGCCGCCTGCACGATCAGGGGGGCGAGGCAATTGGGGAGAATGGTCTGGAACATGAGGCGGCCGGAGCGCGCCCCGGCTACCTTGGCCGCCACCACGTAATCGCGATTCTTCTCGGACATCACCGCGGCGCGGGTGAGGCGCACGTAATGCGGCTGCTGCACGATGGCGATGGCGATCATCGCATTGGTGAGGCTGGGATCCAGCACCGCCACCAGCACCAGGGCCAGAAGCAGGCTGGGGAAGGCGAGGATGATGTCCATCACGCGCATGATGACGGTATCGATCCAGCCGCCGGCATAACCGGCGAAGAGGCCGAGCACGACCCCGACCGCCAAGGCGCCGGAGACGACGATGCAGCCGACGAAGAGCGAATAGCGGCTGCCATAGATGAGGCGCGAGAGAATGTCGCGGCCGACCGCATCGGTGCCGAGCAGGAAGCGGGCATCGCCGCCTTCCTGCCAGAAGGGCGGCTGCAGCAAGGCCTCGCGATATTGTTCGGTGGCCCCATGGGGCGCGATGAGATCGGCAAGGATCGCCACGGCGCAGACGAAGAGGAAAACCCACATGCCGATGACGGCGCCGCGGTTTTCCGAGAAGTAGAACCAGAACTCGCGCAGCAGGGCCTTGCGGCCGCCTTCGAGGCGCGGTGCGGTGTTGGCGGGGGCGGTTACGGCCATCGGATTACCTCACATGCCGGATCTTGGGGTTGATCCATCCGTAAAGGAGATCGACCACCAGGTTGACGAGCATGACGACCACGGCGATGAGCAGCAGGCCGCCCTGCACCGATGGATAATCACGGCGGAAAATGGCATCGACCATCCACTTGCCGATACCGGGCCAGGAGAAGATGGTCTCGGTCAGGATGGCGCCGCCCAGGAGCACGCCGACCTGCAGGCCGATCGTGGTGATGACCGGGATGAGCGCGTTCCGGAGCGCATGGATGCCGATGACACGGGACGGCGAGAGGCCCTTGGCGCGGGCGGTGCGGACGTAATCCTCGCCCAGGACTTCCAGCATGGCGGAGCGCGTCTGCCGTGCGATCACGGCCAGAGGGATGGTGCCCAGCACGATGGTGGGCAGGATGAGATGGGCGAGCGCCGAGGCGAAGGCGCCTTTCTGTCCCGAAATCAGGCTGTCGATCAACATGAAGCCGGTGACCGGCGGGAAGAAGAACATCAGCGAGACGCGGCCCGAGACCGGTGTCCAATGCAGCGTGCCGGAAAAGAAGATGATCAGCAGCAGGCCCCACCAGAAGATCGGCATCGAATAGCCGACCAGGGCGGTGCCCATGATCGATTGGTCGAGCCAGGAGCCGCGCTTGGTGGCGGCGACGATGCCGGCAGGGACACCGAGCAAGGTCGCGAAGATGATGGCGCAGAGCGAAAGCTCAAGCGTCGCCGGGAACAAGATGAAGAATTCCTCCAGCACGGCCTTCTTGGTGATGAGGGACGTGCCGAGATCGCCAGTGATGACGTCGCCGAAAAAATCGAGATATTGCCGCCAGAGCGGCTGGTCGAAGCCGAATTGCTGCATCAATTGCGCATAACGCTCGGGCTGGACGCCGCGTTCGCCCGCCATGAGGAGGACGGGATCCCCGGGCAGGATGCGGATGAAGCCGAAGGAGGCGATGGTGATGCCGATGAAGGTCGGGATCAGCAGCCCCAGGCGGATGAGAAGAAAACGCAGCATGTTTCACTTATTCTAATAGCTAAGAACCCCCTCCCGCGGCAGGCGCGGAAGGGGGTTTTAGTGTGGTCCTCGGATGAGGAATTATTCCTCGATGTCGACACCGTCGAAGCGGTGGATACCGAGCGGGCTCATCTTGTAGCCCGAGACCTTCTTCGACATCGGCATGAACACGACCGAATGCGCGATCGTGGCCCAGGGCGCCTGGTCCTTGAAGATCACCTGCGCTTCTTCATAGAGCTTGGTGCGCTCAGCGATGTCGCTGGTCACCTTGGCCTTCTGAATGATGTCGTTGAACGGCTCGTGGCACCATTGCGCGCGGTTGGCGCCGTCGACGCCGTCGCAACCCAGCAGCACCGCGAGGAAGTTGTCGGGATCGCCATTGTCGCCGGTCCAGCCGAGCAGCACGGCGCCGTCGCGGTCCTTCGACTTCGAAAGCTCGAGATATTCGGCCCATTCATAGGACACGATCTCGACCTCGACGCCGACCTTGGCGAAGTCAGCCTGAATGAGTTCCGCCATGCGGCGCGCATTCGGGTTGTAGGGACGCTGCACCGGCATCGCCCAGACCTTCATCTTGAGGTCCTTGACGCCCGCTTCGTCGAGCATGTTCTTGGCCGCACCCGGATTGTAGGGGTCGTCCATGACCTTGTCGTTGTAGGACCACATGGTCGGCGGGATCGGGTTCTTGGCCGGCTGGCCGGCACCCTGGAACACGGCGTCGAGGATCGCCTGCTTGTTGATGGCCATGTTGAGGGCCTTGCGCACCTTCGGATTGTCGAAGGGCTTCTGCATCGTGTTGTAGGCGAGGTAGCCGACGTTGAGGCCTTCCTGCTCCATCACGTTGATGGCCGTCTCGCCCTTGAGGGCGGGAACGTCAGCCGGGTTCGGATAGGGGATGATGTGGCATTCGCCGGCCAGCAGCTTCTGCTGGCGCACCGAGGCGTCGGTGGTGATGGCGAAAACCAGATCGTCGATCTTTTCCTTGCCCTTGTAATAGCTGGGATTCGCCTGATAGCGGATCACGGCATCCTTCTGATAGGCGACGAACTGGAACGGGCCGGTGCCGATCGGCTGCTGGTTCAGCATGTCCTTGGTGCCGGCGGCGTCGAGCTGATCGGCATATTCCTTGGACATGATGGAGGCGAAATCCATGGCGAGGTTCGCCAGCATCGGCGCTTCCGGACGGTTGAGCACAAACTTCACCGTGTGATCGTCGACCTTCACGATCTCCTTCAAGAGATCCGGCATCGACATGCCGTTGAAATATTCCCAGGAAATCCCGGCGGTGTATTCGTGCCAGGGATGATCCTTCTTCCATTGCCGTTCGAAGGAGAAGATCACGTCGTCGGCGTTGAAGTCGCGGGTTGGCGTGAAGAACTCGGTGGTGTGGAACTTGACGCCCTTGCGCAAATTGAAGGTGTATTCGAGTCCGTCATCGGACACTTCCCAGCTCTCGGCGAGGCCGGGCATGGTCTTGGTGGTGCCGTTCTCGAACTCGACAAGGCGGCTGTAGACGGCCTGGCCGGCGGCGTCGAAGGTCTGGCCGCCGGTATAGGGCGCCGGATCGAAACCTTCGGGCGAAGCTTCCGAGCAATAGACGAGTGTCTTGGCTTCCGCAGCGGCGGCAAAGCCCAAGGCGATTGCCGTGGCCGCAACGGCCCCAAGCAGGCGATGTTTCATGTGGATGTCTCCCAAATGGACGTAACGTGACCTAAGTCGGTATGACCTGGATGAGGCAGGCCGATTGTTGCTTTAACTTTTGTCCTGCCTTGAAAAAACCGTATTCCCGATCGTTCCGCTGAGTCAACGCCGCCTTGACCGTTCGGTTACAAAACCGACACACGTCCGGCGGGGAAGGGCATATCGCCGGGTCCAAGCGTCAGACCGCCGGGCGGATGGCGCGGTCATTTTAACCATTGGCTTGACCGGGTGATTTGGCTTGGGCATCGTCGCCGCCGCGCCAGCGCGCGGATGATTCTCCCCTCAATCAAAGGCCGAGGCCGGATTCGACGATGCCCAACAGCACCATCCCCGCCCCCTTCGTCAGCATTGGCCAGAAGGTCCTGCCCGAATGGATCGACGGCAACGACCACATGAACGTGTCGTGGTATCTGCGTGCCTTCGATGACGGCTTCGATACCACCTATGAAGCGCTGGGTCTTGGCTATGACGAGATCAAGCGGACCGGGTTCTCGACCATGTCGGTCGACGTCCATATTTCCTATCACAAGGAATTGCTGCTGGACGCCCCCTTGCGCATCACCACGCAATTGATCGATCACGACCAGAAGCGCGCCCATTGGATGCAGGCGATGTATCACGCCGAGCAAGGCTATCTGGCGGCGACCTGCGAATGGCTGATCCTTTCCATCGACATGCGCCAGCGCAAGGTGGCGCCGATGCCGCCGGAGATCTATGCGCGTGTCGCGGCGGTCAAGGCCGCGCATGCGGGATTGCCTTTGCCCGCACCGCTCAATCGCATCATCTCGATCCATAACCGCAAGAACTGAAGGCGCAATCACTCGTCGCCGGCGAGGGCGCGCAGCTCATCGAGCAAGGCAGGACTGGCCCGGCCGTCCGCGGGGAGACCGGCCGCTTGCTGAAACGCGCGGATGGCGGTTTCGGTCGCCGCGTCGGCAATGCCATCGACGGCACCCGGCGGGAAGGCGAGGGCGGCCAGCCTCTCTTCGATCTCCAGCAATTCGCTGCGCACGGTGATCCTGGGCGTGTCGCCCCGCCACAGGAGAAGCGTTGCCAGAAGAGCGAGGGCGAGCACGATGGCCGCGAGGATGAAAGGTTGCATCCGTGGCTGGCGGACCCGTGCCACCGGCACCAACCGATCGGCCGGCGTCAGATTAATGTCAGTGGCAAACCCCGAATCGCCTGGCCGGCCGTCGCTTGGCGCCAGCACGGGTGCAGCTTTGGCCGTGGCGCTGTCAGAACTGGACGTATCTCTCAAGAAAGAACCTGTTTTTCAATAGGATAGGCCTTACCGACCAGGCAGTGCCGGCAGGTCGGAAAAGCACTCACGGACGCCTTGCTCTTCCCCCCTGCTTTCCCTATGTTACGGCCCGCCGCGCGACCCGGCACGCTCCTTTTGGGGTGCCGCCACCGGGTCCAGTCGCGATGGGGCGTAGCCAAGCGGTAAGGCATCGGTTTTTGGTACCGACATTCCCAGGTTCGATCCCTGGCGCCCCAGCCAGTATCCTTCCAGCCTCCTTTGGCGGACCGAGTTCGGACGGCGTTTTCGGGCTTCAGTTCAATAAAATTTCGACGGCGGAATCCAAACAGGACTGCGAGCCGGACCCGGCCGCTGCGTCGCGACCCCGCGTCACGACCGTGGGCAAGCCGGACAATGAGTGGTCCGCACGAGTTTCCGTCGCCGCGCTTGTCGGCTGAAGACTTGCCGCAACCGCGGCGGAGGTGGCGCCGGAGAGTGCGCCGAGGCCGTCATTGGCGGGTTCGAATTTTAAGGCGGCCATCGGCCAAGTAGAAACCGCCGGCAAGTCCCGCGCCCGCTCGGCAATTTCAACATGCGGCAAAATCTCTGCAAATGAAAAACAAGTTTTGGACGAAAACGCTGTACACAGCCACTGCGTGACAGTTTTTCGATTCATCGCGCCTGGGTAGAAACGACCTTGTCCGGGTTAGGTCTTTGGACTTAGTCTTAAAGAGTGGTTGGGTGTTGAGTCCGCGGGGTGGCGGACCTTTGTACAGGGGTGGAGTGTGGGCGGAGGGGCGTCGCCAACTCACCGGGAGCCGGAGCAGGGAAGTGCTCAGGAAATCCCAGATACCGGGCTCTTGTGCCTGGTTTTGATGTTGCGCTTTCATGGCCTTGCCGCGGATGCGAAGGCACTCTCCCATCGCTTTGCGCCGGGGCCGGAGGGTCTTATCGATTCGGATTTGCTCCGGGCGGCGCGGGAATTCGGTCTCAAGTCGCGCTGGGTCGAAGCGCGTTGGGAGCGTCTGAGTAAGATAGCCCTGCCGGCGGTGGCACAGACCAGGGATGGCCGCTTCTTTGTTCTCGCCAAGGTAGCACCCGGCGAGGGCGGAGAAGAGGGCAAGATCCTGGTGCATGACCCGGTCGACAACCGCCCGGTTTCGCTGACAAAATCCGAATTCGAGAAGATCTGGTCCGGCCGCCTGATGCTGATGGCCAAGCGCGCCAGTCTGGGTGAGACCTTCGCCAAATTCGACATCGCCTGGTTCGTGCCGGCGATCCTCAAATACAAGCGCATCTTGATCGAGGTGCTGGTCGCTTCCTTCGTGCTGCAGCTCTTCGCGCTGGTGACACCGCTCTTCTTCCAGGTGATCATCGACAAGGTGCTGGTGCATCATGGCCTCACCACCCTCGATGTGCTGGTGATCGGGCTTGCCGTGATCTCGCTCTTCGAGGTGCTGCTGGGGGCCATGCGCACCTATATCTTCAGCCACACCACCAACCGGGTCGATGTGGAATTGGGAGCGAAGCTGTTCCGCCACATGCTCTCGCTGCCCTTGAGCTATTTCCAGGCGCGGCGGGTGGGCGATTCCGTGGCGCGCGTGCGCGAGCTGGAAAACATCCGCTCGTTCCTCACCGGCAATGCGCTCACCCTTGTGATCGATCTCGTCTTCACCTCCGTCTTCCTCGCGGTCATGTGGTATTACAGCCCAACGCTCACGCTGGTCGTGATGGCGGCGATTCCGACCTATATGGCCTTGTCGGTGATCGTGACGCCGATCTTCCGTCGCCGCCTCGACGAAAAATTCGCCCGCGGTGCCGAGAACCAATCCTTCCTGGTGGAAACGGTGACCGGGATCGAGACCGCGAAGGCGATGGCGGTCGAGCCCCGCATGCAGCGGAAATGGGAGGAGCAACTGGCGAGTTATGTCGCCTCCTCCTTCAAGGTGACCAAGCTCGGAAATGGTTCGAGTCAGACCGCCCAGCTCATCAACAAGATCACGGTGCTCTTGACGCTTTATCTCGGCGCCAAAGCCGTGCTCTCGGGCGATCTCACCGTGGGCGCGCTGGTCGCCTTCAACATGCTGGCAGGCCAGGTGCATGGCCCGGTCCTGCGCCTTGCGCAAATGTGGCAGGACTTCCAGCAGGTGCGGATCTCGGTCAACAGATTAGGTGATATCCTCAATGCGCCCACCGAGCCGCTGCACCGGGCCGACAAGGCGGCCCCGCCCAATCTCAATGGCCGCATCAGCTTCGATCACGTGATCTTCCGCTATCGACCGGACGGGCAGGAGGTCCTCTCGGATCTTAGCGTCGATATTCAGGCGGGGCAGATGATCGGCATCGTCGGTTCCTCGGGCTCGGGCAAATCGACGCTGACCAAGCTGGTGCAGCGCCTCTTCGTGCCGGAACGGGGCAGGGTGATGGTCGACGGCATGGACCTCGCCCTCATCGATCCCGCCTGGCTCCGGCGCCAGATCGGCGTGGTGCTGCAGGAGAACGTGCTCTTCTCCGGCACCTTGCGCGAAAACATAGCGCTGGCCGATCCCGGCATGCCGATGGAGCGGGTGGTGGCGGCGGCGAAGCTCGCCGGTGCCCATGACTTCATCCTGGAACTCCCCCAGGGCTACGACACGGTGATCGGCGAGCGCGGTTCCAGCCTTTCCGGCGGCCAGCGCCAGCGCGTCGCCATCGCCCGCGCCCTCATCACCAACCCGAAGATCCTCATCTTCGACGAGGCGACCTCGGCCCTCGATTACGAATCCGAGCGCATCATCCAGGACAACATGGCGGCGATCGCCAAGGGGCGCACGGTCCTCATCATCGCGCACCGGCTCTCGGCCGTGCGCGCCTGCCACCGCATTCTCACCATCGAGAAGGGCCGCCTGGTCGAGGATGGCAGCCACGAGCAGCTCATTCGCGGCAATGGCCGCTATGCCCAGCTCTACCGCTATCAGAGCGCCGAGGTGGCGCCGGTGCCGGCGAACGCACCAATCGCCGGGGGAGGGCAGCATGCCGCCCAGTGACATCGCCGCAGACAACGTCGTCGCCCTGCCGCCAAACCGGATGCGTGCCGCCATGGGCCGCATGTTCGGTGAGAGCCGTTATGAGCAGGAGTTCCTCCCCGCGGCGGTGGAGATCCTGGAAACGCCACCTTCGCCCATGGGCCGGGCGGTGGCGCTGGCCATCTCGCTCTTCGTGGCGATTGCCCTTCTCTGGGCCTGTGTGGGCGAGATCGACATCGTGGCGGTGGGCCAGGGCAAGATCGTGGCCTCCGGCCGCACCAAGATCATCCAGGCCTTCGAGACCGGGGTGGTGACGCAGATCATGGTGGAGGAGGGGCAGCAGGTGGCCAAGGGTGATCTGCTGATCGAGCTCGATTCCACCTCGACCGGCGCCGATACCGACCGCCTCGCCAGCGAATTACAGCGGCAATTGCTGGACGTGGCGCGGCTGCGCTCGATCCTGGGTCTTCCCGGCGGCGAGATGATCGATGATCCCACCGGTGCCGGCTTCGGCGATGCGGCCCTTGCTCTGGCGCGGAGCCTGCGCGCCAGCCAATTGGGCGAGCAGCAGGAGAAGCTCGCGGCGCTCGCCCGCGAATTGGAGCGCCAGCGCGCCGGTGCCGTCGCGGCCCAGGCGGAGATCGCCACCATCGCCGCGCAATTGCCGCTGAAGCGCGAACAGGTCGAGGCCCGTCGCGGCCTCATGGAAAAGGGCCTCACCCCGCGCCAGCAATTCCTCGAGATGCAGCAGGAGCTCATTGCCATGGAGGGTCAGGCCAACACGGCCGCCGCCCGCGCCAATGAATCCCGCGCCGGCATCGCCGCCATCGAACGACAAATTGCCCAGACAGGTGAAGAGTTCGACCGCACGCGCCTTCAGGAACTGACCGAGGCAGAAGCCACAGTGCAGCAACTGACCGAGGAATTGAAGAAGGCGACCCAGCGCCAATCCCTGCAGCGCCTCATGGCACCCGTCGCCGGGACCGTGCAGCAGCTCCAAATCCACACGATCGGGGGCGTGGTCGAACCGGCGAAGCCCTTGATGGTGATCGTGCCCGAGGATGCCGGGATCGAGATCGAGGCCGAGATCGAGAACAAGGATATCGGCTTCGTCGAGGAGGGCCAGGAGGCGGTGGTGAAGCTCGAAGCCTTCCCCTTCACGCGCTACGGCACGCAAGAGGGAGTGGTGGTCACGATCTCGAATGACGCAGTGGAGCGCCAGGGCGCCGATCCGAACACACCGCGCCTCACCTATCTCGCCCGCATCCGTCTTCAGAACGAGACGATCGATGTGGATGGCAAGAGCGTCTCGCTCTCGCCCGGCATGATGGCGAGTGTCGAGATCAAGACCGGCACGCGCCGCATCATCGAGTTCGTGCTCTCGCCGTTGATGCGGATGGGTGGCGAAGCGGGGAGGGAGAGGTGAAGATGCGTCGAGTCGCGCTCAGCTTAGCTACAGTGCTGGGGCTGTGGACAACAGTAGAATATTTGGATTTTGACAGATCGTCCAGCTCATGGCTGCTGCTAAAGGTGTTTCATCCTGGTCCATGGTTTTATTCGATTGTCGTTGATGTAGAGGTGAATGGAACGCCGGTTCACATAGATCGGACAATTGAGTGTCTGCCGCGATTTGCGACGGGTACTGGCCTTACGCCAACGTGGTTTCGCAGTAGATTCGCTGTCTCAGAAAGAATGCGAGATGGATCTGGAATTCTGGTCATTTTGCCTGACATTTGTGACACCAAAGAGAAGGCAAGCGGCTTTGTGCCGCTTATCATCTATGTCGATAAGGTCGATGATCCGCGCATTATGGACGCGTATTTCGACATCGAGAAAATAAAGTCAGGTGCGTATCCAATCCGGATAAAAAATGTAGAGATTGAGGCCCCGACGGATAGTCGCCCTCAGTACTATCCCAATGATTTTCTGGATATTTACGCTTACGTATCTCGTAGCGAGCCCATCCCGATTGGCAAGGTGCTTTCATTCAAATCACTTTTTTTGTTCCAAGTACCAGAAGCGCTTTGGCGCGGAAATCAAAAGCTGGCTCAAGAGCTGATCTCTTCGCCATCAAGTACGATTCCGCAATCTGTCAAGCTCGATCGACAATGGTATGCTGGTGATAGCCCATTTCGTTTGAATGGATGGGTTCCTAATTCGGAGACGCAGACGCTCGATCACATATTCGGAAGCCAATTCTCGGTGGATGATATCGTGCCACTGGAGGTGTCTGACGAAGCTTTAAAGCCGCGCTGGAATTTAAAGGGCATGGCTAGATATTTCAGAGTCGACTACCTCAATACCCTATGGCCGCCAAACAAAGATCCGTCCTCGCCATTGCTGAAGCCTTGGCGCGATTCCTATCCAATCAAACTTTCTCCAACAACACAGCCAATGGCAGCTCCAATCTGGGACAAGGAAGGCGCACGTATCCTTATCACGGAGACGAGCTCCATTGCCGTCATACTGAAACAGTAGAATGGGGATTCAACGATGACGAATTACTCTCAAGAACTGATTCAGCAGTACGCGAATATTGCTCTGGATGTCTATTACGATTTGAGCAATCCCGACCGCGCCGGGATCGCACCGGATTGGACGCGAGTAGCTAGCTTAGAAAGCGCCTTTCACTCGACGTATTACGATAGCCAACCAACTAAACTGGGGTTTGCGGCTTACAATGATGGTAATACCTGGGTAGTTGCGTTCGATGGGTGGGAGGATCCAATTTATAGGAACCTTCTTGATGAGCGCCTCAATGCTGTCTTGAATGCAATTGGCGTTCCGGATCCATTTTTTATCGCTGCGGTCACTTTTGCGCATTTCGTCGCGGCGCAAAACGGCATTGATCCAAGCACCATCCAGTACGTTGGGCACTCGCAAGGGGGGGGGGTTGCTGCTGCTGTAGCTGCTTACTTCGGCGCTGATGCGTTTGTATTCAATCCAGCGATGACCACCTATGGCACAAGTCTAATCCACAATGTTACGAAAATAGTGATTGTCAAATCAGCAGATGGCGAGATCCTATTTTCATATCCCACGCTTGTTGTAGACGTAACGAGTGAAGTAGTTGATACGATTCTTGATATCGCATCTGAGCTATTTCCGGAATACGAGGGCCTAACCGCTGATATCGTGTATCCGTCGGTTTTGGGCGGCGGCGTTATAGATGGATTACGCGTTTCTGGTGACATAGCTGGGGCCCTCACTCCATGGGGAGCGATTACGGACTTCGCGAATATAGAGCTTGGCATCCCACCTCTTGCTCTCGCCACTTATCACGGCATGAACTTTATGCGGTTCGTCTCGTACCTTGGAAAGGATCCCGAAAATCCCGACAAGTGGTGGATAGAGACCTTGGATTCAGATCTAAGGAGTATTTCCACTGACATAGTGGATGCTGATCTATTTGTTTATAAGCCCGGTGACGAAAGTATTAATCCTCAATCAGACAATCCCGATCTAAATCAATCGGAAGCATTTCTAAGGCGTATAATTAATGATCACCTTGCCGAAGGAGAGTTATTCGCAGCGCTAAAAGATGATCTGAAGAGGCTGCATCAAAGCGTCAAGAGCGGAGATGATGGCCTTGAAGTCAGGGCTTATCCGCTGGCCATTCTTGCACTTCAATTGTCAAACAAGGCTGTCATTGACGGCAACTTAATTAGATTGTTTTCCGAAGGAACTAATTCATTCAGCGCGAATATAGCTCGGCTGCCGCTAGCCGAAAAAGATGGTGCCGATCTATCCGATATTCCTGGACTAGATACGCTCGTAAACATTGGAAAGCAGGAACTTTCTACCCGTCTCGATGAGCTTGGCGTCGACGCTGTTAACGCAGTAGCAGCCGCAGTCGGTCGGGTCCAGAGTATTTCAGAAGGCAAATTCAGCGGCGTCGTAGCGGCAGCCGATGCTTCTGGTTTTCAGAATGCTATCGCATTCGGGGATACGCCCAATTCTAGCTATGGCACTCTGTTTCTTGGTTCTATCGGCGCCGACGTTGCAATTGGCGGCTCCGGGAATGATTTTTTTGCTGGCGGCGATGGTGGCGTTAATAAGTTTGACGGTGGCAAAGGTGACGATGTCATCGTGGGCGGTAAGGACAAAGACGAGCTTCTGGGCGGTGACGGTAACGATGTCATCGTTGATGAAGGTGGTAATGGTAACCTACTTGACGGTGGAAAGGGTGACGACGTTATCGTCGGTCGATCTGGTAAAGATGAGTTGATAGGTGGAGAAGGCAACGACAAAATTTGGGCTGCCGCCGGTGAAGACAAGCTATACGGCGATGACGATGAGGACGAGCTCCACGGCGGTGGCGATAAAGACGAGCTTTACGGCGGCAAAGGCAAAGACAAGCTTTTTGGCGACGACGGCAAGGATATCCTCGACGGCGGCGAGGATGAGGATGAACTGACCGGCGGTGAGGGCGGCGATATTTTCATCGTCGATGACGGCGACCGGATTCTGGATCCGGAAAATGACGATCGCGCCGAGTACAAAGGCACGACTTTTGTTCATGGTGAAAAAGAAAATGATTCCGACAACTACTATAAAGGCGATTCCGGCGAGAAGTATTACCAGGAAGGCGAGAGCCTGAAGATCGTCACCGAGGACGGAGCGACGATCTATGTTGACAATTGGGCGCAGGAAAAGCTCGGCATTACGTTGGATGACGATCCCGACGATGATGACGGTTCCAATGCTGAAAACTACTTGTCTCCTCTCGTTCTCGATCTCGACGGCGATGGGGTTGAGGTCACTTCGCTGAAGGGCTCGACGGCCTTCTTTGATCTCGACAACGATGGCATGGCTGAACGGACGGCTTGGGTGACCGGCGGCGATGGTCTTCTGGCGCTCGACCGCAATAAAAATGGTACTATCGATTCTCAATCTGAGCTCTTCGGTGCCGGATTGGAAGCAGGGCGCGGCACGTCGCGCGACCAATGGGATAGCGGGTTCGCGAAGCTCATCGAACTCGATGGCAACCGGGACGGTGTTATCAACATCAATGATGCCAAGTTCGCGGATCTGAGAATCTGGGTGGATGCGAATGGCGACGGCCGCAGTGAGGCTGGCGAGCTGTTTAGCCTGGGCGATCTAGGGATCAAGTCAATCTCGGTCGGCGCCCAATCGGTCGCGCAGCAGATTTTGGGTAATCCCGTTTCCGATATCGGCTCGTTTGAGCGGGTGGATGGATCGCTGGGTACGGTAGCGGACGTTTGGTTCCGATACGATCCCGAAGCAACGCGCAGCAGCACCCCCATCAGTATAGATCCGGCGGTGAGCGGATTGCCGAACCTTGCCGGTTCAGGGCAAGTGAACAGTCTTCACGCAGCGATGAGTGCCGATCCGGCTTTGCGCGAGATGGTTGAAAGCTTGGCGTCGATGCAGGTCTCCGACCTTGCCTCTCTCTCCGCAAGGGTCGAGCAGATTCTGTTGCGATGGACCGGGGCCGATCAGGTAAACGTGAACTCGCGAGACCAATATATCGATGCAAGAATTTTGACGGCCATTGAGAGCTTCACGGGTCTGTCCTGGCGGCGGGCATCCGACAATTCGCCCAATCCGCGATGGATTGCCTCAGCCCAGTTGGTCAGCAATTGGAACGATATGGTTGCCAAAGCATCGGCGCGTCTGCTGGCGCAGATTCCCGTGGGCCAGCAGGTGCTGCCGGGGTTGCAGGATTTTGGCTTGGCATTTCTATCCTTTGGGACGCCGATCACGCTGGACGATGCAATTGCGTCAATAGCCGCGAACGCACCCGTGGACGGCACCGAGAAGCTGCAATACTGGCACTCGATGATCCTGGTGCTCGACAGCGTGCAGGCCTCGTTCCCAGGTTACATGCAGCAGAGAGACGCGAAGCTGGATGCTGCACTGACCGCCGATGGCGTATCGTTTACAAGCTCTACGCTGCGGCGAGCGGTAATAGGAGATGCGCGATCCAGTTCGATGCGCGGAACCTTCTATGATGACGTGATTGTCGGTGGAGTCGGTAACGATGCCATGGAGGGCGGTAGCGGAGATGACGTCTATTGGATCGGCCGAGATCAAGGGTTCGATGTAATTCAGGAAAATGACCGCGAAAACAAAATCAGGTTCGCGCCCGGTATTACCTTTGAAGACCTGACCTTCACGGAAAATCTGTGGGGCGTTACGATCTCCATCGCGGGTTCGTCCGGGCAGATTCTGATTCTGAACGGTGTCGGGATTAGGGAATTTATCTTTGACGATGGCTCCACGGTCGACCTGGCCAGTTTGGACCTCTTCGTCAACAAGCTTTATGGGTCGGACCTCCATGATGTGCTGGGCGGTACGCCGGGTGATCATCTGTTGGAAGGCGGCGCGGGGAATGATGCCTATCTTTTCGGCATTGGCTCAGGGCAGGACCGCGTAAATGAAATCATGCACGACGGATCGATTGCGGCGGCAACATCCACGGCCGACGAGATCCGGTTCGGGCCCGGGATAACGCCGTCCGACATTGTTCTCTCCCGGGGCGGCTATGAAGATTTCGATCTGGTCATCGGCATTGCCGGGCATGCCGACCAATTAACAATCCTGGGGCAATATCGTCCTGATCCGAAGCGGGTCGAGCGCTTTGTGTTCGCGGACGGAACGGTGTGGTCGCACAATGACGTTCTGAATTTCCTTTTGACGGGCACGTCGGCAAACGATCGTTTGGTCGGTGACGATGAGAGCAATGTGCTCAATGGCGGGGGTGGAAACGATATCCTCATCGGCCGAGGCGGAAATGACACCTATCACTTCGGCCTTGGTAACGGGCAGGACCGGATTGTTGCCGGAGATGGAGACAATGCCATTGTCTTTGGGGCGGGAATCGCAGCAAGCGACCTGATCGTCCGGCGGGGGGGCATCGGACTCAAAGACGTCATTATCCAGATCAGAAATACGGCTGACGTCCTCACGCTGTCTCAATATTCCGGTGCTTCGGGCGCGCATGTCAATTCGATCACCTTCCAGGATGGAACGGTTTGGACTGACGCTGATCTGTTTGCCCTCATTCCACCGATGTCGGGCACGCCGCTGGACGATTATCTGGCCGGTGGTACGGGCGACGACCTTCTCGACGGTGGTGCCGGTAATGACGAACTGGATGGCGGCGCCGGCAACGACACCTATGTTTTCGGTCGGGGGTATGGCGAGGACTATATATCGAACGAGTATGATGACAGCGGCTCCGCAGATGTTGTCGAATTTTCTGCCGGCGTCGTTCTGTCCGATCTTCTGCTTTCAACCGATGGATACAACCTGTTTATCTCCATCGTCGGGACTTTCGATCAACTGACCATCTCCAGTCAATTCTTCGACGAAATATCGGTTCACAATGGTATTGAACATTTTAGATTCGCGGACGGAACAACGCTGACGTCGGATGACGTGCGAGCATTGCTGCGTCAGAGCACTCCGGGAGACGACACCATCTACGGTACGGCCGGTCACGATGAGGTTCTGGATGGTGGCGCCGGGAATGACACTATTATTTCGGGCTATTACGACACGGACACCATCTTGTTCGGCCGAGGCTCCGGGTACGATCGGACTATCGGGAGTTATGGCGATATTGTGCAGCTTGGTGCCGATATATCGATCGATGATTTGGTGCTGAAGAAGAGCGGTGATGGCTTTCTCATCGAAATAAAGGGCACGAGCGACAAGCTGCTCCTTGACCATTATACGTTCCTTCCCGACGGCAAGAATTTCCTGTTCGCGGATGGTGATACGCTCACACAGGAAGAAATGTATGAGCTCGTTCTGTCGTCTTCCTCGACGGATGGTGATGACAATATCGAGGGATTCTCAGGGAGAAATGATATCCTGGACGGCGGCAGCGGGAATGATCGACTGACGGGCAGTGGCGGCGGGGATGTCTTCAGGTTCGGCCTCGGCTACGGTCACGATGTGGTCAGTTCCGGTTATTCCACCGATGTCGTTGAATTCGGTGCAGGTATTCAACCGGAAGACATTCTGGTTACCTATGACGGCGAAGATGTCGTGCTTTCCATCATTGGAACGGATGACAAGCTTAGGATTCAACGACAATTCACTATGTCGTTTCAGCCTGGCACAAACTCCTATCGGCATTTTGGGATCAGCACGTTCACATTCGCGAACGGGGCGGTCTGGACAAGTGCGGATATCCAGCAAAGGGCGTTGACCGTGGGCGACGCTGACGATCTTCTGATCGGTACGGCGGGAGCCGATGTGCTTGCGGGCGGCAAGGGAGACGACCTCCTCAGAGGTCTCGGCGGAAATGACACCTATGTCTTCAATATCGGAGACGGCGCGGACGTCATTGTGGAAGCCGATGACGGTGCCTTGGGCAACACCGACAAAATCGTGTTCGGTTCCGGCATTGCGGTCGCTGACGTACAGTTCCGTCATGACGCCGACGTTTATGGACTGGAAATTCTGGTGGGAACCGGTGGCGACAAGATCACCATTCCCTGGGGAAGCGCGTGGGGGCACAGTCTTGTCGAGCGTTTCGAGTTTGAAGATGGAACAATACTGACCATCGATCAGGTGCGGGCGCTTATCGTCGCCGAAATGAGTACGGATGGCGATGATGTTGTCGAAGGATTCTATGACTCACCCGCGCGCCTGGATGGCGGCAAGGGAAACGACATCCTGACCGGTCATTCCAATGGTGGCGATGTCTATGTCTTTGGCCCCGGTTATGGCCAGGACGTCATTGATTCTCCATATATGCAGAGCAATTCGGTTGAATTTCTTGCCGGCATTCTCCCGGCCGACGTTATCGTCCGGCGAGAGGAAGATCCGGAAAACCCCCTAAGCGAAGATGCGCATCTTCTCGTCCTCTATATTCGAGGGACGACGGACAAACTCACCATCAAGAGTCATTTCGGACATTACTTGCCCGGGATCTCGACGGTTTCCTTTGCCGACGGCACGACCTGGTCAGCAGAGGATTTAAATACATTGGCTCTTGCCAGCGCTTCGGTCGCCGATGATCTGATGGTCGGCGGAAGTGGCAACGACGTGCTTGATGGCAAAGGTGGCCAGGACTATCTGGCTGGCGGCTTCGGCAACGATACTTATGTGTTTGGTCGCGGCTATGGAGCGGATACGCTTGTCGAGCAAATCCCCGATCACTGGGATACTGGCTACAACAATACACTGGACGTCATTCAATTCTTGGCTGGTGTTGGTCCCAGCGATATCGAGATGTCGTTGGGGGGCGAAAACTACACTGATTTGATCATTCGCATAATCGGGACAAATGACAGCCTTTCAATCAGAGGCCAGTTCTCGGCCGAGGAACCGGTGATTGAGAAGTTCGAGTTTGCTGATGGAACGATTTGGGCGGCAGCCCAGATCCGCCAATCTTTAATTGTCGCCACAAGTGGCGATGACATCATCGTCGACGTTGACGCAAACGAGACCACAATCGACGGCGGTGCAGGCAATGACATTTTGGTCGGCCGCGACGGCAGCGATGCCTATCTTTTCGGCCGTGGTTCCGGCGTCGATGTCATTTTGGATGACGAATCCGAAGCTCCATCGGGTGAAACCGCACCGGAGCCAGGTTACGACGTCGTGCAGTTCGGTGTCGGTATCGTTGTCGCCGATTTGCTGGTGACGCGGACCGGCGAGTATCTTGACGATCTCGTAATTCAGATCAAGGACACCGACGACAGGCTCGTTATCAAAGGCGGCGCCAGCTCTGGTTTCGATACCACCTTGGGTATTGAAGAGTTTCACTTCGCGGATGGCCCGATCCTGCTCCGCAACCAGATGATTCTGCTGGCACAAGGTGTGGATGATTCCGGCGACAATACCATCAGCGAAGATGGCTCCGGCAAGGCGCTGGACGGTGGCGCGGGCAACGATCAGCTGTTCGGCGGTAGTTCCAATACCACCTACATCTTCGATGGCGGCTACGGCAGTGACATCATTGAGGATGCCGGCGGTGGCCTCGACGTGGTGCTCTTTGGCGAGAACATCCCTCGCGGGCTCGTGGCCTTTTTCCGCGCCGGCGAGAACGGTGAGGATTTGCGCATCGAGGTCGATGGACTCGAGTTGCTTACGCTGACGATCAAGGGGCAGTTTTCGGATGCCACTAACAAGATCGAAGAGTTCCACTTCAGCAATGGCGATATCCTGAGTTGGACAGACGTTCAACAATCGATCCTGCAGGCGGCGCGGACGGATGGTGCCGATGCGATTGCCGGCTTCGCCAGCGCCGATCAAATTGACGGCGGCGCGGGGGATGACCAGCTCACTGGTGGAGCAGGCAACGATAGTCTCCTCGGGGGCATCGGACATGATACCGCCGTTTATGCCGGCAAGAGTTCGGATTATGAGATTATTGCGAAGGATGGCGTCACGACGATCCGGGACCTGAATGCGGCGGATGGGGACGAAGGTCTGGATACACTCGTCGAAATCGAGTCCGTGAAGTTTCTGGGCGACAATAACAATGTAACGATTTCCGTCGGCAATCTGGCCCCCGTGCTGATCGATGACGCCGTATCCGGTGTAGAAGATCAGGATTTGGTCATCGCAAGAGAAACTCTCCTTGCCAACGATACCGACGCCGAGGGGGATGCGCTTATCATTGTGTCGGTAGCGAATGTGGTCGGCGGCACGGCCTGGGTAAATTTAGCAGGCGGTGTGACCTTCCGGCCGCAGGCGAATTTCAACGGAACGGCATCCTTTACCTACGCTGCGATCGACGGCCAGGGTGGCCAGAGCAGTGCTACTGTAAATGTCATGGTCACAGCCGTGAACGATGCGCCGACAGCGCAGGCGGATGTATATCAGACAAACGAAGACACCATACTTGTCGTCACCGCTGCCGCGGGATTGCTTGGGAATGATCTTGATGTTGATGGCGATGCGCTGAGTGCCATCTTGCTGACCGGGCCGCAACACGGAGTTCTCAATCTCAACCTCGACGGTTCTTTCACATATTCGCCGGATCAGAATTATTACGGCCCGGACTCGTTCACCTACGCCGTCGAAGATGGAAACGGTGGCTCGGTCAGTGCCAGCGTCGCTTTGACCGTTGGCGCGGTCAATGACGCTCCTGTGGCCATGGCAGATACGGGCTATACGACAGCGAATAGCGAATTCTTGTCGATAGCGCTGTCTGCGCTTCTGGAGAATGACAGTGACGAAGATGGCGATAATCTCAGCTTATCGAACATAAGTAACGTTGTCGGTGGAGCGGTTTACGTTGATGACGGCGCAGTAATTTTTGTTCCAACTATCGGCTATGTCGGAAGCGGCGGTTTTAACTATTCGGTTTCAGATGGAAAGGGCGGTGTGTCCATGTCAACGGTAAGCATCGATATTTTGCTACCCACAACCGAGAACAATGCGCCAGCCTCCTTGATTGACGCGAATGTGGCATCAAACAGAGTAATCGAGAATGCTGCGACGGGCACGGTAGTGGGTATAACAGCCCTGGCTACTGACCCAGATGCGGGCGATACGCTGACTTATAGCTTGAGTGACGACGCCGCTGGTCGTTTCCAAATTAACCCGACAACAGGAATTGTGACCGTAGCAAATGGCGGGCTCCTGGATGTTGGGCAATTCACGCAACACATGATCGTTATCCGCGCCACAGATTCTGAAGGCCTTTTCCGCGAAGAGAGTTTCGTCATTAATGTGACGGAGAGCTCGTCAGCCGAGCTCATTGTCGCAACAGCCGCAGGTGCTCAATACGCGAATGTGACGATTCTCGAGAATGGCAATCGGCTCTACATCTGGAATGAAGGTAGCTCGGTCAAAGGTAGAGTGCTGGACGAAAACGATCTTCAAGTGGGGGCGATTTTGTCCCTCGGCAGTGCTGCCGGCAAGGTCAACGTGATTGCGCTCGAGAATGGTGGTTTCGTTACGTCAAGCATTTCCGGCAGCGTATTGACCGTGACGCGGTATACATCGAGCGGTGCTCCAGATGGTGCGCCGCAAACGATAACTGGCCTGGCACCCTGGTCCGGGGCCGGGGCATCGAATGGCTATGGGGGGTACAACTACCGTGCCGAGATAGGCCTTCTCGATGACGGCAGCTATGTCGTGACGTGGTACAGTGCTGGGATTGACGGGTCTAACGACGGCATCGGAGCTCAACTGTTTAATGCCGATGGTACGCCGTTAGGTGCGCCGTTCCAGGTCAACACCGCGACGGCGGCCTATCAGATGCTGCCTTCCGTTACTTCGCTTGGGAACGGTAATTTTCTCATTGCCTGGCAAGACAGCTCTGTCGGCCCATATCGCATCAAAGGACAGATCTTTACCAATGCCGGCGTCAAGGTGGGAGGCGAGCTCACCGTGACGGACGCCACTTCCAGCAACCAAGGAACAGTTAGTGTCTCGTCACTTTCGAACGGGGGGTTCGTCGCAACCTGGTTTTCTCTCGAGACGGTGAACGGTTCGGCGCAGGACGTCTATGTTCGGGTATTCGATGCTTCTGGGCAACCTATCGGAAGCGCGTCACGTGCGAACTCCACGCTGCTCGACTACCAGTGGAATCCGATGGTGACCGTATTGAGCGACGATTCCTTTGTCGTCACGTGGCAAGGCTATACATCGGTTAGCGGCAGCTACGACATATTTGCCCAGCGCTATGATGCCCAAGGCGACAAGGTTGGCGATGAGCTTTTGGTCAATACAACCACGCTTGGGGATCAGCGTCTGCCTTCTATCGTCGCAACGGAAGATGGTGGTTTTGTCGTTGCCTGGGAATCTTCGGACGGGACGATCCGGAGCAAAACATTCTACGGCTCTGTGATCCCTAACCAAGCGCCAGTCACTCTGGTTGATATTGATGGTACCGCAAACGAAGTCGCGGAGAATGCAGTTTTTGGCACGGTGGTCGGGATCACGGCCCTGGCGAGCGACCCTGATGTGGGCGATACGCTGACCTATAGCTTGAGTGATGATGCCGGCGGCCGCTTCCAGATCGATGCACAGACTGGGGTGGTCAGTGTGGTAAATGGCGGTTTGCTGGATTATGAGGTGGCGACCACTCATAGCATTACGGTGGTAACCACAGATGCCGATGGCCTGACCAAGAGCGAGACGTTTAGTGTCGCAGTGACCGACATCAATGAGGCGCCGATCTCGGTATCGGACGCGGATACTGCGAACAATTCGGTGGCTGAGAATGCGGTAAATGGCACGGTGGTGGGTATCACAGCCCTGGCGAGCGATCCGGATGCCGGTGATGCCCTGACTTACAGCCTTGCGGACAATGCGGGCGGCCGCTTCCAGATTGATGCGCAGACTGGTGTGGTCAGCGTGGCAAATGGCGGTTTGCTGGATTATGAGAGCGAGACCACTCACAGTGTTACGGTAGTAGCCACAGATGCCGCTGGTCTCACCAGCAGCGAGACGTTCGAGATCACGGTCACGGATGTCAACGAGGCGCCGGAGACATTGGTGGATAGCGACGCAGCCGAAAATGAGGTGGCTGAGAATGCTGCGACCGGAACCATGGTCGGGATTACGGCACTGGCAGGCGATCCGGATGCGGGTGACGCGCTGACCTACAGCCTGAGCGATGACGCGGGAGGTCGGTTCCAAATTGATGCCTCGACCGGCATCATTTCGGTCGCGAATGGCAATTTGATCGATTACGAATCGGCTTCAAGTCACAGTATCACGGTGATAGCAACGGACACCGGCGGGCTTACCAAGAGCGAGGCTTTCAGCATAACGGTGACCGATGTCAACGAAGCACCGACGGCGATTACATTGTCGAACGAATATGTCGTCGAGAATATCGCTGGCGCTGAAATCGGTACACTGACAGTTTTCGACCCGGATATGGAGGACAGTCACAGTTTGTCAGTCTCGGACATTCGTTTCGAGATTGTGGGTGGCAAGCTGAAATTGAAAAGCGGCGTCAGCCTTGATTTTGAGGTCGAACCCAGCGTCCTGGTTACTGTTACGGCGACAGATTCGGGCGCTCTGAGCAAGGCGCAATCCTTTACAATCAATGTCGTCAACGCTGCCGAGCAATCTGGCCCTGGTGCTGATGTCACGGTTGCAAGCGGGGGCAGCCGTTCAAGTGTCACCTTGCTGTCGGATGGTCGCCAATTGGTGACTTGGCTCACCAGTGGCGGAGCCAAAGGTCGTTACTACAACACGGCGGGCGTTGCCTTGGGCACCGAGTTCTCGCTGGGAACAGCCGTCGGCTTTAGTGCCGTCGCCAGTCAGCCTAGTGGCGGTTTCGTGACCGCTCAGGTTGGTACCAGTGGCCAACTTCGCGTGCAGCGATACGATTCGAGCAATCAACCGATTGGAACTGCCTGGACACTGAGCGCGTCTGTCGTCAACAGTACTTATGGCTATGCGATCTATCAGGATCGCATCTCCGTGACGAGTTATCCCGATGGCAGCTACATCGTGGTCTGGGGAGCGAGCGGAGCCGATGCAAATGGTTCCGGCATCGCCGGCCAGAAGTTCGACAGCAGCGGGGCGCCAGTCGGTGGGGTATTCCCGATCAATACCTTGACCAGCGGCAATCAGTCCCTCGCCGACGTCATCGCCTTGACTGGCGGCGGCTTCGTAGCCGTCTGGAGTGATTACGGATCGAACAATGGTGATATCCGTGGGCAGGTCTACGATGCGCAAGGTCAGCAGATTGGCACCAGCAGCTTCTTGATCAACACGGCGACCGCCGCCGACCAGTTCGCGCCGGCCCTTGCCGCAACGTCGGATGGCGGCTTTGTGGCGATCTGGCAGTCTTACGGACAGGATCTGCCCAGCGATTGGGGCGTCTACGGCCAGCGTTATGATGCTGCCGGTCAGAAGGTCGGGAATGAATTTTTGGTCAACACGACCATGGCCAGCAACCAGTATCACGCTCAAGTCGCCGGTCTGACAGACGGTGGATTTGCCGTGGTCTGGTATTCGACCACCAATGCCGGGGTCTATGGCCAGCGCTACGATGCGGCGGGTCAGAAAGTCGGCGGCGAATTCAACATTGATACGCCGGGTGCCGGCGGTTCGGAGCCGTTTGTGGCTGCATTGCCGGGCGGTGGGTTCGTCGTGAGTTGGACCGCGTCCGGAGGTGTCATTCATACGCGAACTTTCGGCGTCACGAACACGAATGCATCCCCCTTCAATCTCATTGACGTCAATTCGGCCGAAAATGTGGCAATTGAAGAGAGTGCCGCGGGAATTCTGGTCGGCATTTCCGCACTGGCCACCGATGCGGATCTGGGCGACACGCTTATCTACAGTCTTACCGACAATGCGGGCGGTCGGTTCACCATCGATGCCGTGACCGGCGTCGTAAGTGTTGCCAATGGCGCGCTCATCGATTTCGAAACTGCTACCAGCCATAGCATCACGGTGAAGGCAACGGATGCCGGTGGTCTCTTTGTGACACGCCAGTTCGTCATTCAGGTTCTGGACGGAAACGACGCACCGACACAGATCCTGCTGTCTGCCGCCGCCGTCGCGGAGAATGACGCTGGTGCGGTTGTCGGCACATTGTCGGCAATCGATCCCAATGTCGGCGACACGTATACTTTGAACGTCTCGGACAATCGCTTCGAGATCGTGGACGATCAGCTGAAGCTTAAGGCAGGGGTCAGTCTCGATTATGAGGCGGGCGCCAATGTTAATGTGACCGTGACCGCGACGGATTCTGGCGGTCTCTCCAAGGCGCAGACGTTTGCGATTGCCGTCAGCAATGTCAACGAAGCTCCCGTCTCGGTCGGTTTGTCGAACCTGACTGTATCTGAATTTATCGACGGCGCCGAAATCGGCGATCTGACGGTGGTCGATCCGGATGCCGGCGATACCCATACCTTCGGTGTTTCCGACAGCCGCTTCGAGGTGATTGCCGGCAAGCTCAAATTGAAGGCCGGTGTCACGCTTGACCTCGCCGCCGAGGCGCAGGTCGCGTTGACCGTGACCGCGACGGATGCGGGCGGGCTCAGCAAGACCGAGAGCTTCACCATTGACGTGACACCATTCAACAGCGTGGTGACTATCAGCAATGGTGTCAGCAATCCGACGGCGGTGACGGGAGCGCAATCCGGGAACACCTCGGCGGTGACGGTACTGCCGGACGGTCGGCAGCTGGTGACATGGATCTACAACAACTCGCAGCTGCGCGGGCGTTTCCTGAACGCGGCGGGCCAGACGCTGGGGGCGGAGATCGACCTTGGGGCGGCACCCGGCAACAGCGCGGCGGTGGCGGCGCTGGCGGGCGGTGGGTTCGTGGTGGCGCGGCAGACGAACAGCGGCATCTCGGTGCAGCATTACGATGCGGCCGGGGTGGCGGTGGGCACGGCCTGGACGCGCGCGAACGGCAATCCGCCGTCGGTCACGGTGCTGTCGGATGGCAGTTATGTGGTGACGTGGCATGCGACGTCGATCGATGCGCAGGCGGACAGTTACGGGATCGGCGGGCAGCGCTTCGCGGCGGACGGGACGGCGGTTGGGCCGGTGTTCCGGGTCAACACGTCATCGGCCAATCACCAGACCCAGCCGGACATCGTGGCGCTGTCGGGTGGCGGGTTCGTGGTGGTGTGGACGGACGGGTCAGCCGGCAACAATGACGTGCGCGGGCAGCTCTATGACGCGGTGGGCAACCAGCTTGGCGGCGGCGAGTTCCTGATCAACTCGGGCCGGACGGATACGCAGCAGGTGCCGGCGGTGACGGCGCTGGCGGATGGCGGGTTCATGGCGGTGTGGGAATCCCGGAACGGCCAGGACGGCGACAGTGTAGGCATCTATGGCCGGCGCTATACGGCGCAGGGTGTGGCGGTCGGCGGCGAGTTCCTGGTGAACACGACGACGGCCGGCAGTCAGGAGAAGCCGCAACTGGCGGGTCTGACGGATGGCGGCTATGTGGTGGTGTGGACCAGCGCCGGCAGTGTCTACGCGCAGCGCTTCGATGCGACGAATGCGAAGGTGGGGACCGAGTTCCAGGTGGCGGCCGCGGGTGCCAACCCGAACATCGCCGCCCTTCCCAATGGCGGGTTCACCATCAGCTATATGGGCGGTAATGATACGCTGGTCCGGCAATACGGACCGGTCAGCATCGATTATGGCGGGCATGACGGTCTTGTCGGCGGGGCGGGTAATGACGTGCTGGACGGCAAGGCCGGCAACGACACGCTAATCGGCGGGCTGGGCAACGACACGCTGATCGGTGGCCTTGGCAACGATGTTGCCGTGTTCTCGGGGCGGGCGGTGGATTACACGGTGACGGATCTGGGGAACGGCCAGGTCCAGGTCACGGATTTGCGGGCGGGTGCGGTCAATGAAGGCACGGATACGCTGACCAGTGTCGAGCAATTGCGCTTCCTGGGCGATCTGCCGTCGCTGAGCGCGAGCAATCCGACGGCGGTGACGGGAGCGCAATCCGGGAACACCTCGGCGGTGACGGTACTGCCGGACGGTCGGCAGCTGGTGACATGGATCTACAACAACTCGCAGCTGCGCGGGCGTTTCCTGAACGCGGCGGGCCAGACGCTGGGGGCGGAGATCGACCTTGGGGCGGCACCCGGCAACAGCGCGGCGGTGGCGGCGCTGGCGGGCGGTGGGTTCGTGGTGGCGCGGCAGACGAACAGCGGCATCTCGGTGCAGCATTACGATGCGGCCGGGGTGGCGGTGGGCACGGCCTGGACGCGCGCGAACGGCAATCCGCCGTCGGTCACGGTGCTGTCGGATGGCAGTTATGTGGTGACGTGGCATGCGACGTCGATCGATGCGCAGGCGGACAGTTACGGGATCGGCGGGCAGCGCTTCGCGGCGGACGGGACGGCGGTTGGGCCGGTGTTCCGGGTCAACACGTCATCGGCCAATCACCAGACCCAGCCGGACATCGTGGCGCTGTCGGGTGGCGGGTTCGTGGTGGTGTGGACGGACGGGTCAGCCGGCAACAATGACGTGCGCGGGCAGCTCTATGACGCGGTGGGCAACCAGCTTGGCGGCGGCGAGTTCCTGATCAACTCGGGCCGGACGGATACGCAGCAGGTGCCGGCGGTGACGGCGCTGGCGGATGGCGGGTTCATGGCGGTGTGGGAATCCCGGAACGGCCAGGACGGCGACAGTGTAGGCATCTATGGCCGGCGCTATACGGCGCAGGGTGTGGCGGTCGGCGGCGAGTTCCTGGTGAACACGACGACGGCCGGCAGTCAGGAGAAGCCGCAACTGGCGGGTCTGACGGATGGCGGCTATGTGGTGGTGTGGACCAGCGCCGGCAGTGTCTACGCGCAGCGCTTCGATGCGACGAATGCGAAGGTGGGGACCGAGTTCCAGGTGGCGGCCGCGGGTGCCAACCCGAACATCGCCGCCCTTCCCAATGGCGGGTTCACCATCAGCTATACAGGGTCGAGCAATGTTGTGTCGACGCGCACTTACAGTGACGGAGCGATGTTAGCGGGCGGCGATGGTGCCGACACATTGGTGGGCACCAGTACTGATCAGTGGTTCTATGGGGCCGGCGGCAACGACACGCTGGATGGCGGTGCCGGAAATGACGTGCTGAATGGCGGTGCCGGCGACGACACGCTGCTGGGCGGACTAGGCGCCGACCGTTATGAGGTCGGGCGCGGCACCGGACAGGATCTGATCCAGACCGGTGATGCCAGCAGCGTCGACGTGCTTGACGTGGGGTCAAGTGTTGCGACCGACCAATTGTGGTTCAGCCGCGATGGGGACGATCTCATTGTCGCCATCATCGGCACGAACGACCGGTCGACGGTCGACGGCTGGTACGCGGCCGACGGCAATCGCCTGGGGCGCATTGAGGTTGCCAGTGGCGCCTATATCGCGGCGGATGGCATTGAGCAGCTGGTGGAGGCGATGGCGAGCTTTAGTCCGCCGCCAGTCGGGACGCTCAATATCGACGGCGTGACGCGGCAGGCTCTGGCGCCGGTCCTTGCCGCAAACTGGCAGGGCTAGTTGGATGTCGCAGCCCGATCGATCTAGCCGAGGCGACAGATGACGTTCCCTAAGGAATGGGCTGAGGTTGAGGAACGGTACAGGTCGAAATACATTGGGCCGAGCTTTATGCATCGACAAACCGTGCGTGTAGAAGATGGCTCTGTCGCCGCCCGACGATTATGTTCGTTTGCCTGCTGCAGCGAATGGGCTCCCTCCAGCTTAGGAGAAATTCCCTGTTCGGCACGGTAGGGAATGCGGTGCTAAGCGTATGGTGTTTGGGCATTAAATTGGCTTTAGAGTCGGCGCTGGAGCGCCGATTTGGCAAAATTCCCTGCTTTTCGCCTGAAAAGCAGGGAATTCAGCCAGAGGCCGGTTCCCTCGGACTGCCAGCACAGCCACATTCTCTGCCAGTACATATGTTGATGCGATCTTTAATCTGGCGCGCTCCGGCGGGTTGGTGGTGAGAGATTCCGCCCGCCTACCGGGGGATGCGCCGAAGCAGAATCGTTTCCGGCTTCTCAGCGCGCTTTTTGGGCTAATTGCCAGGCGGTGCTCTGCCGGAGAACACGATCAAAGGACCGTGGCCCAATGACGGCAGGTGCCGGAAGCACCGACGGGATTGATCTCGGAATGCCGCCCCGGCCCAGATTCCTTGCCAAATGCTAGGATCATTGCAAGGTTCGATGATCTTCGTGCCGGACACATCCCACCTATCGCGATAGCGAGCTTGGCGTCTTCAAGGAGTGCTGCGACGCTTCCGCCGGTCAGGTCCGGTTGTTCGCCGGGTTGATTCCGATCATCGGCAGCAGCGTCGACGCCAACGCAAATCGATCTAGCGGCGCCATCGATTGGCTGGGCGCTTGGACATGGTCGCGCGTCTTTCGGCGCGGCCATGCGACGTGACGAAGCGAGTTGGTCATATTTGACTAACGGAACATTAACACACAAAAAAACGAATCAAATTTATCACTCCCGCAGAGGGGTTCTGTTGCCTGATCGATCGCGTTGAAAAGCCTGTTTGAGGCGCGAACCTGCTCGCCTGTTTTTTGCTTCACTTGTCTTCATTCGCTTGGCCGTCATCAAAAGGAAATCAAAAATGCCCGATTCATCCGTGCTTTCCGCCGCCCCGCAGCGCGTCGCGCCGATCAAGGACATGATGTTGCATCCGGGTGGTGAAGCGCAGACCATCGATCTCAATGCGGCCTTCGGCGGCTCGGGTTACACCTACACGCTGCAGAATTCCAACGGGGAGGTGGTGACCGGTGCCAGCATCGATGAAAACGGCATCCTGACAGTTTCTCCCGGCGCTCTTGGCCATTCCGATATCCGCGTGGTCGCCACCGATATCAACGGCGCCACCGCCTATGACGACTTTCGCATCCGTGTCGCCGGCGAGAACGCCTATACCATCGCCGTATTCCCGGACACGCAGAATTACACCTCGCATCCGGAACTGAACCACATCTTCTCCGACATGACGCAATGGCTGGTCGACAACAAGGACAGCCACAACATCCAGTTCATGGTTCATGTCGGTGACATCACCGACAACAACATTGAATCGCAATGGAATGTCGCAGAACCCGCTTTGCGCATCCTCGACGGCGTCATCCCCTATTCATTGCTGCCGGGCAATCACGACCAGGCGGTCGGCGGCTCGGCCGCGGATCATTCGACCTATTATCTCGACGATCGCTTCTCGCCCGAGGAACAGGCCGCCGTCAGCGACACCTTCGGCGGCGTCTATGACCAGGAGCCGGACCGCAGCGCCAACAATTATCACACCTTTACCGCCCCGGACGGCACCAAATGGCTGGTCCTGTCGCTGGAATTCGGACCGCGCGACGACGTCATCCGCTGGGCCGGTGACGTGCTCGACGCGCATCTCGACCATCGCGTCATCCTGGCCTCGCATTCGCTGACCAATTTCGCCGGCCAGCACGACCCGCTGGGCGCCCCCATCTATGACGAAGGCGCCGGTTATGATTACGGCATGGGCAGCGATCCCGAAGGTGCCAATGACGGCGAGACGGTCTATCGGGAATTGCTGGCGAAATATCCCAACATCACCTTCACCTTCTCCGGCCATATCTTCGGTGACGGCGCCGAGACCAATGTCGTCGAATCGCAATACGGCACGCCCACCTTCGAGATGCTGGTGAACTACCAGAACGGCGTTTCGCGCGAGATCACCGGCAACGGCAACGAGGCGCTGGGCAATCGCGGCGGCAACGGCGCCATCCGCCTGGTGACGATCGACCCCGACAACAACCGCATCACCACGGAAACCTATTTCACCGAATTCGACGATTATCTCGACGGCTATCGCATCAAGGAAGAACTGGATCGCGACGGCCTCACCGGCCCCTATCGCGGGCATCAGGAAGTGTTCGAGAATGTCGATGTTGGTGCCCCCGACGTTCTGGCCCAGGCCCGCGCCGGCGACGATCTGTTCGTCGACGCGCCCGCCGGTGCCGACAAGGCTCTGGTGACACTCGACGCCTCGCAATCGCTCAATCCGCAGGATGACATTGTCAGCTATGAATGGCTCGACGCGGACGGCAATGTGATCGCGACCGGCGAGAAGCCGAGCGTCGAACTGGGTGTCGGCCAGCATCAGCTCACCCTGCGCGTTACCGACAGCGAAGGCTACGTCACCACCGACGCCTTCCTGACCGTGGTAAAGGGCGACGACACGCTGCTGGTCGAGAATTTCAATGACGGCAATGCCGATGGCTGGACGAAACCCGCCCAGGATGGCGCCGATGTCATCACCATCGGCACGCCGGCCGAATTCGGCATTCCGGCCGTGCCCGGCGGCAACGAGACCGTTGGCCTCGTCACGGCGCTGGTGCCGACTGAAAAGCTCGTGCTCAATCCCAATCTGGGCCTGCCTGCGGGTTACAAGGTGCCGGAATATTCGGTCGTTTTCGACATCCTGATCCCGCTCGATCATTCCGGCTACACGTCGCTGTTCCAGCTCAACGTGAACAACAGCGATGACGGCGACTTCTTCGTCAAGGATCTCGGCAACGGGACGGGCGGCGTCGGCATCAGCGGAAATTATACCGGCAATTTCACCTATGGTCAGTGGCAGCGCGTTGCCGTCACCTTTACCGACAATGGCGACGGCAGCCTGACGCTCAGCAAATATATCGAGGGCGTGAAAGTCGGCACCCAAACCGTCGATGCCGCGCGCTTCAGCCTCGATGCCGGCACCGGCCTGCTGCTGTTCACGGACGAGGACGGCGAAACCAGTGACGTTTTCGTCAACAGCGTGCTGGTGACCGACAAGCTCTTCACCGATGCCGAAATCGCGACTCTCGGCACGGCCAAGGCGGGTGGCATTCTCGCTGCCGCGCCCACCCCGGCCTCGGTCCAGTTCGATTTCAACAATGAAACCCTGGCGCCGACGTTCGGCGTCGCATCTCTCACCATCGGCGAAGGTGGTGCCACCGGCAATTTCATCGTCAAGGGCACGGTCTTTGCCCGCGACACGGCGGAAGCCGGCATGCCGGCCCCGGAAGGTGCGCTCTATGACCAGTCCGACAGCGACGGCAACATCCTCGTCTGGGGCGATGCGGCCGCCAAGACCTGGCACGATTATGTCTTCGAGACCGGCATCACCTCGACCGACAATGACGGCGTGGGCGTGGTGTTTTATTATACCGATGCCAACAACCATTATCGCCTGGTGCTGAATGCCGAAACCAACACCCATGAATTGGTGAAGGTGCAGAACGGCGTCGAGACGGTGCTGGCCGCCGAGACCGGCGGCTACCGTTTCAATGCCGAGATGGCGCTGAAGGTGGCTTTGGTCGATGGCGAGATCACGGTCTTCGTCGATAACCAGGTCCTCTTCGGCGGGCCGGTGACCGATGCCACGGATCCGCTCACCCAGGGCACCGTCGGTATCTATTCCGACAACCAGCGCGCCTCGATCTTCGACAACATCACCGTCAACCGGGTAACGCTCGAAGCCCATGCCGGCAACGACCAGCGCCTGGTCGATCTCGACGGCGACGGCTCGGTCGACGTGACCCTGGATGCGGGCGCCACCTTCGGCGTCGATCCCGTTAGCCAGTATCTCTGGAAGGATGCGGATGGCAATGTCATCGCCACCGGCGTCAATCCGACCGTCACCCTGGCGCCCGACAATCATGTGCTGACGCTGGAGGTTACCGATAGCGACGGCACGATCTCGACCGACACGGTGAAAGTGACCGTCTTCGCCCAGGACGACGTCATGTTCCATGATGATTTCGGGTCGGCCGCCTCGGCTGCCAACTGGACCATCGTCGATGAAGGCGAATTCGGTGGTATTGGCCCCGACGGCCTGCAATCGGATTGGCAGTTTATCGACGGCAAGCTCACTCAGCTCACCGACCTGCAGAGCCGTCAACTGGAATGGAACGGCGCCACGGCGGCCGATTACTGGGATCGCGGCTGGAGCCCGCTCGGCGACGGTGTCAATGTCCTGCGCAAGGGCACCTATGCTCTCTATAACGGCGACGGCACGGAAGATTGGGACAATTACTCGGTCGAAACCAATTTCGTGACGCCGGATAATGACGCGCTCGGCATCCTGATCCACTACGTGGATGCGAATAATTACTACAAGATCGAGCTGGATGCGGAAGGCGATCTTGATCGCAACCCCAGCAACGGCGCCGGTGCCGTGTTCCAGCTGATCCGCATGCGGGGCGGGGTCGAGGAGATCCTCGGTATCGTGCCGGGCAAGTACACGCCGGGCGAGCTCACCAATCTGCGTGTCGACATCAAGGACGGCCGCATCCTGGCCTATATCGACGGCGTGCAGATCTTCGGCACGGAAATCGCCGATCACAGCTTCGCCAAAGGTGGCTTTGCCCTCTATTCCTGGGGCAATCAGGGCCTCGCCTTCGAGGATGTCACGGTCGTCTCCCTGGCAGATGAAATCGTCGACGAGGACCAGATCCTCACCGGCACGCCCGATGCCGACAATCTGGCCGGCGGCAATGGCGACGATATCATCGACGGCAAGGCCGGCGACGATGTCCTTGCCGGCAATGACGGCGATGACGACATCACGGGCGGTTCCGGCAATGACGCCGTCACCGGCGGCACAGGCGACGACGTCGTTGCGGGTGGTGCCGGCGACGACGACATCTTCGGCAATGCCGGTGACGATGACCTGACCGGCGGCGCGGGCAACGACAATGTCGACGGCGGCGAGGGTGACGATACCGTCGATGGCGGTGCCGGCGACGACGAACTCGACGGCGGTGCCAGCGACGACATGCTTTATGGCGGCAGCGGCAACGATGTCGTCGAGGGCGGTGCCGGCGATGACGATATCGAGGGCAATGCCGGCGACGATGAGCTCAATGGCGGCGCGGGCGACGATGTGATCGCCGGTGGTGCCGGCAATGACCAAATCGACGGTGGTGCCGGCGACGACAAGCTCGACGGCGGCAATGGTGACGATCAATTCACCTATCAGGTGCCGGGCGGCGACGACAAATTCGTCGGCGGTCTCGGTACCGACTCGCTCACCGTGCTGCGCAACCAAACCAATGCCCCGCGCATCTATGACGTGACGGGCAAGGCGGCGGGTTTCGACATTGCGATCAGCCTCGCCAGTGGCGCGGCGGATGCCCTGGTGCAGACCAGCGGTCTCGAAACCCTTGACCTCGAACTGGCCGACGGCGAAAGCGCCAATCTTTCCGGCGCGCTCACCGGTGTCACCCGGATCGACATCGAGGGCTCGGACGGCAAGAACGTGGTCGATGCCAGCAACCTCACCACCGACACCCCGCTCGACATAGATCTCAAGGGCGGCGACGACAAGGTGGTGCTGGGCGATGCCTTCGGCGCCGCGGAAATCGACGCCGGCGAGGGCAACGAGACGGATGGCGACACCCTGGACCTCTCCAAAGCGACGGGCCCGGCGAATGTCAACCTCGCGACCGGCGCATTCGTCCTCAACGGTGCGGCGCTCCAGGCGGTGAACTTCGAGAATGTCGTCGGTACCGACGACGACGACCAGCTTACCGGCAACGGGGATGCCAACAAGCTGCAGGGCGGTGCCGGCGACGACATCCTCAAGGGCGAAGGTGGCAACGACACGCTTACCGGCGGGGCCGGCCAGAACGCGCTCTCGGGCGGTGCCGGCAACGATACGCTGGGCGGTGACGAGGACGTCCAGGAAACCGCGTTCGATGGCGGCACGGGCACCGATACGCTGATCGTGACCTCTGATGGGGACGATGTCGTGATCGATCTCGCGCATGGCGATATCGACGGCGGCAATTACGACGGCTCGACCGTTACCGGGGTCGAGAATCTGGTGAACGGCTCGCCGGACGTGGCGGTCGAGTTCCGCGGCGATGCTTCGGCCAACCTCCTGGCTGGCGGCAATGAAAGCGATGCGCTCTACGGCCGTCAGGGCAATGACACGCTCCAGGGCAAGGATGGCGACGACTACCTCGACGGCAGCACCGGCGACGACCATCTGCAGGGCGACCAGGGAGATGACGATCTGCGCGGCGGTGCCGGCAACGACCTGATCGAAGGCGGCACCGGCGATGACAGCATCCGCGCCGGCGCAGGCAACGATACGGCTGATGGCGGTGCTGACAGCGACGATATCCGCGGTGAAGCGGGTAACGACATCCTCAACGGCGGTGCGGGCGACGATACGATCCGCGGCGATGCCGGCGAGGATCGGATCGATGGCGGTCTTGGCAGTGACGACCTCACCGGCGGTGCCGGCAAGGACGTCTTCGTGTTCAAGCCGGGTTTTGGCCAGGACACGATCCAGGACTTCACGACCTGCGGATCGAGCGGCGACAAGATCGAATTCGATCACACCCTGTTCGCCGATTTCACCGCGGTTCTTGCGGCCAGCGAGCAGGATGGCGACGACGTCGTCATCACCTTCGACAATGACAACAGCGTGGTGATCAAGGATGTCGTTCTTGCCCACCTCCATGAGAGCGACTTCCGCTTTGTGTAACGCATGACAACCAGCACCAAGCCGCCGCGGTCACCAGCCGCGGCGGCGCTTTCCTCGGCCCGCGGCGCGTTCCTGGCGACCGCGGGCTTCAGCGGAGCCATCAACATCCTGATGTTGAGCGGCTCTCTTTTCATGCTGCAGGTCTATGACCGCGTGCTGGCCAGCCGCAGCGTGCCTACCTTGCTGGCCCTGGTTATCCTGATCGTCATTCTCTATACGTTTCAGGGCGCGCTCGAGATGTTGCGATCGCGCATCTTTGCCCGTATCGGCCGCTCGATCGACAGCCGGTTGAGCGATTGCGCCTTCGATGCCTATCTGGAGCGCGGCATGCCGGGTGGAGGCAAGGCCCAGCCTCATTCGCCTTTCCGTGATATCGAGCAATTGCGCAGCTTTCTGTCCAGCGGCGGCCCCTCCGCTTTGTTCGACCTGCCGTGGATGCCGCTCTATGCCGCTTTGTTGTTCGGCCTCCATGCCTGGCTTGGCTATATTGGCCTTGCCGGCATTGTGGCGCTGTCCGTGCTCACGGTGCTCACCGACCGCTTCAGCGCCGAGCATCAGCGTGAAGCCACACTCAAGTCCAATGAAGCGGCCCAACTCGCGGAAGCCTCACGGCGCAATGCGGAGGCGGTCCTGCCGCTCGGCATGTCGACGCATCTGCTGCAGCGCTGGCGCAATGTCGCTCGAGAAGCGGCTATCGCGCAATTGTCAGGCAGCGACGTGACCTCGCTCTTTGCCGCCATGTCGCGCTTTGCCCGGATGAGCCTGCAATCGCTGGTCCTGGCCCTGGGTGCCTATCTGGTCATCGCCGGCGAAGTGACTGGCGGTGTTATGATCGCCTCGTCGATTCTGCTGGGCCGCGCTTTGGCGCCGGTCGAACTGGCGATCGCCAATTGGAAGGGCTTTATCGGCGCGCGGCAGAGCTACCGCCGCTTGCAGAACGATCTCAAGGCGCCCTTACCGGCCGCGATGGTAGCCCTGCCGGCGCCCAGCCAGCGCATGGAGGTCGACAAGCTGACGGTGACGGCGGAGGGTGTCGCCGAGCCGATCCTGCGCGATATCAGCTTTGCTCTCTCGGCCGGCGATGGCCTCGGTATCATCGGTCCCAGCGGATCCGGGAAATCGACCCTGGCCCGGGCCCTCATCGGCGTCTGGGCGCCGGCCCGCGGCACCATCCGCCTGGACGGCGCAACGCTCGATCAATGGACTCGCATTCAGGCCGGAAGCTTTCTCGGCTACCTGCCGCAGCAGATCGAATTGCTGGCTGGCACGGTCGCCCAGAACATCGCCCGCTTCGATCCCGGGGCGAGCTCCGAGGAAGTTCTGCATGCCGCGCAACTGGCCGGCGTCGACGATCTGGTGCGGCGCCTGCCGCAAGGTTTCGACACGCAAGTGGGGGAGGGCGGTCAGCGCCTCTCGGCCGGTCAGCGCCAGCGTATCGCGCTTGCCCGGGCGCTGTTCCGCGACCCGTTCCTGGTGATCATGGACGAGCCCAATTCCAATCTCGATTCCGTCGGCGACGAGGCGCTGAGCCGCGCCGTGGCATCGGTGCGCGCCCGCGGTGGTATCGTCATCGTCATTGCCCATCGGCCGAGTGCCCTGGCCGAGCTGTCCCTTATCCTGGCGCTGGGGGATGGCAAGGCGCAGGCCTTCGGACCCAAGGATGAGGTGTTGCGTCAGGTCCTGGCTCAGCCAGCGCCGGCAAAGCCCAAGATCGTCCAGGCAGCGGGGTAAGGATATGACCGGCCAGCAGACGACGGAATCATGGGGCATTCGCAGTCACGTCATCGCCGGGTCGGTGCTGATCGCGCTGCTGTTCGGCATCGTCGGCGGCTGGGCCGCGGCCAGCAATATCGCCGGTGCCGTGGTGGCAACCGGACAGGTGGTGGTTGAATCCAACACCAAGAAAGTGCAACACCGCGAAGGTGGGCTGGTCGCCGAATTGCTGGTCCGCGAGGGCGACCGGGTCACGGCCGGGCAGGTCCTGCTGCGGATGGATGCGACGCTGCCCCGCGCCAATCTGGAGGTCATCCGCAACCAGCTCATCGAACTGACGGCGCGCCGCCTGCGTCTGGAGGCGATGCGTGACGGGAAGGCGGAAATCGCCCTGCCGGCCGGCTTTGCGATCGCCGGAGACCAGGGGAAGTTCGATGAAGCGCTCCAGGCCGAGCAGACCTTGCTCACGGCCCAACGCGAGCTGAAGGCGCAGAAACAGAAACAGCTCAAGGAACAGGTGGCGCAGATCCGCCAGGAGATGAAGGGCCTGACCGCGCAATCAGCGTCCCGCGATGCACAATTGCAGTTGATCAGCCAGGAGCTGGTCGGCGTCCATGCCCTTGCCGCCAAGAAACTGGTGCCGCTCACCCGTGTGATGGCGCTGGAACGCGATGCGGAACGGCTCAATGGCGAGGGTGGCGAACTCGCTGCCTCGATTGCGCAGTCGCGCAACAAGATCGCCGAAACCGAGATGCAGATAACCCAGCTCGATGCCGACATGCTGGCCGAAACCCTGACCGAACTCCGCGACGTCTCGGCCAAGCTCGCCGAACTTGCCGAACGCCATGTCGCGGCGGAGGATCAGCTCCGTCATATCGACGTCCTGGCGCCGCGCGCCGGTTTCGTACAGGAAATGGCTGTCCATACCATCGGCGGTGTGGTCAATCCGGGCGAGACGATGATGCTGATCGTGCCGGAGGAAGACCGCCTCATCATCGAAGCCAGGATCGAGCCGCAGCATATCGACCAGATCGCGACCGGCGGAGAGGCCTTCGTCCGCTTCAGCGCCTTCAGCCAGAAGACGACCCCCGAACTGGTCGGCAATATCTACAGCGTGTCGGCGGATGCCACCCTTGATGAAACCACGGGGCAGAGCTTTTATCTCGCGCGCCTGCAATTCGACCGAGACGCCTTGCCGGCCGATTTGCGCGACCGCCTGGTTCCGGGCATGCCGGCGGAGGTCTATGTGCAGACAGGCGAGCGCTCGGTATTGAGCTATTTCGTCAAGCCGCTCACCGATCAACTGGCGCGCACTTTCAGGGAAGAGTGACGGCCTCGACGACGCCTGCGCGGCCAGCTGAAGACCACAAATACCGCCGAGAGCCCGATGAGGGGTTTCCCCGCATCGCGCCGTGGCTTCTCTGATCGAAGCTGATCTTATTGAGAAAATAGGCACGTGAAACGATCTGCGTCTTGGTGTGTCGGGCCGCGGTCGCATGGCGGGAATGGTTCGTTTGCCTCAATTTTCCCCGATGGCGCTATTGTATGGCGGCGCTATCATCCTGATCGTGCGATTCGCGCGTTGGCCCGTAACACCTGGCATTCGAAAGCCATGGTCCTTGGTCGCCGCATCCACAAACAACACTCAACGAAGCTCTCTGGGGAGGAGAAAACATGACCGATCATCAAGCCGCCGCCTTTGCCCGCATGCAGCAACTGATGTCGGCCTCGCCGGTGCCGTCGATCTCGACGGAACTTCTAGTGACCGCGGATGGCGAACTCAATCGGGAGCTCAACAGCTTCCTGTTTGACCCGGCCTCGGATCCCAATCTGCTGAAGGGCAAGCGCATCGCCATCTGCTGTACCAATGGTGTCGAGGAAGTGGAGATCCTGGGCGCGCATCGCTGGCTCTCGGAGCATGGGGCGACGGTCCATGTCGTATCACCGCGAATCGGCGAACTGCATCCGACGCTCGGGCTGCGCTTCCCGCCGCAATGCGCCACTCATGTACTGGCCATCCGCCTGATGGAGAATGCCGGCTGGCTCAAGATCGACCGGTATACGGATGAAGCCAAGGCGGAAGATTACGACGCCATCCTCATTCCGGGCGGCTGCTGGAACCCCGATGCCCTGCGCATGGACAAGCACGCCCTGGTCCTGGTGCGCGCCATGTACGAAGCGGGCAAACCCACAACCGCCATCTGCCACGGGCAGTGGGTCATGATCAGCGCCAAAATCCTCAAGGGGAAACGCGCGACCGCCGTCTGGAACATCCAGATCGACCTGGAAAATGCCGGCGCCACGGTTCTGGACGAGCCCTGCGTGGTCGACGGCAATCTCATCACAGCCCGCTTCCCCTATGATCTGCCGCGCCTGGTGCGAGCGCTGACGCAGCAATTGATCCCGGGGAAGGCCTGATACTCGCTGGTATTTCAGTTAGTTAGGACTGCGATCTCGAGACCCCGCCAGCACCTCGAGTTGGCATGACCAAATCCGGATGATCTCGAAGAACGGCAATCGCCTGCCGGACGGCGCGGCGTGGCTGCATTCCGGCTGCGTCGCATCCGGGGCATGCTGGCTCATCGACAGCATTTCTTTGCCCGCGTGACCGCGTGACCGCGTGCCGGCGGGGCTGCGCGGCGTGCAGCGGCCGAGACCCCAAACAAGCATCGGCGAAACGTCGCTAGATCGTGCCGGTATATCTGGTATGCCCGCGAAGAGCGGATTTTCATGCCACGATTTCCCATGGAACGACCATAATCGTGCCAGTCAGGCTAAAGGCTCCGTTGCAGCCGATTGCCGACGCCGAATTGAAGCACCGCATCAGACGGATGCTAGAAGATCCTGGGGGAGAAGATGGGCGTGGATAGCCATAAAACCGCCAAAAAATGCGTATTGCCGGGTGTTTTCCGCAGCGGCAGATACCGCCGCTCAGCCGCGATCCTGTGATTGGCACCGCCGCGCCCATGAAAGCGATCTTCAAGAGCCTCAATCAGGAGATGGTTGTCTTTCTCCTGTTCGTTTTGATCTTCGTCGTCTTCTCGGTCTTCCTCAACGGATTCCTCAATACCAGCAACCTCGTGTTGTTGATGCAGGGCGTCTCGGTGCTGGGAATCCTGGGTGCGGGCATGTGCATCGTCGTCATCGGGCGGGGCGTGGACCTCTCGATGGTAGCAACCATGGCGCTTTCGGTCGCCTGGGCGCTGCAATTGAACGGCGAAGGCATGAGCCTGCCGCTGGCGCTCGCGATCGGTATCGCCGGCGCGTTGCTGGTGGGCCTCATCAACGGCCTTCTGATCGCCTATGCGGAAATCCCGCCCCTTTTCGCGACGCTCGCCAGTGCGGCCTGCGTCTATGGCTTCGGCCGCTTCAAGCTGATCCATTCCGATCTGGTCTATGTGACGCCGGCCGTCGGCAGCCTGGTCGAACTCGGACAAGGGCGCCTGTTCGGTATTCCCATGCCGGTGATCGTGTTCGGTGTGGTGGCGGCTATCGTCGCGCTGGTTCTGCATTTCACCAAATTCGGTCGCTTCACCTATGCCGTCGGCGACAACTATGCCACTGCGCGCGTGACCGGCGTGCCGGTGCGTCATGTGCTGGTCGGGCAATACATGCTGACCAGCTTCATCGCGTTTCTGGCGGGGCTGACGCAGGCCATGACGGTCAGCAGCATGAACACGCGCATCTCCGACACGCTCCTGATCTACGACGTCATCCTGGTCGTCGTGCTCGGCGGTGTGGGCCTTGCCGGTGGGCGTGGCGGCGTCCGCAATGTCGTCGTCGGGACGCTTCTGATCGGCACATTCCTCAACGGCATGACCATCATGGACGTTCAGTACACCATGCAGAACGCCATCAAGAGCGTCATTCTTCTCGCCGCGATCATGATCGACACGCTGATCAATCCCCGCGACGAACAGACCTCACAGCACGGAGATATCTGAGGATATCCCCGCAAGATTCCCAAACTATGGACGCCAGAATCCACAGCAACACTCAGGAGGAAGCTAGAATGTCATTTACCAGCATCAAAATGGGGCAGTTCTGCCGCCGCGCGCTCGCTTGTGGTGTCGTCGGCGCGGTCATGGGGCTGGCAGCCCTGCAGCCGGCCAAACTTGCCCATGCCGAAGGTCTCGACGACCCGACGCTCGCCCCCTATCTCGAAGCGTTCAAGGGCAAGAAAGTCGGCTATGTGCCGTTTTCCATGAGCTTCGACCTGGCCAAGGGCTGGCTTGCCGGCATGCAGAAGCAGGCGGACGAACTCGGCTACGAGATCATCGTGCGCGATCCGAACTGGAACACCGATGTCGGATCGCAGGCGATGAACCAGCTCATCAACGAGAAGCCGGACATCATCGTCTACATGAATCCGGATCTGCAATCCTATGCCAAAATTCTGAAGAAGGCACAGGCCGAGGGTATCCATCTGGTCGCGGTGAATTTGAAATCGGTCTTCCCCACGCATTACATCGGCGAGGACTGGCAGTTGAACGGCAAGGCGGAGGCGGAATACATCGTTTCCAAATGCGGCGCCGGTACCGGCCGCTCCGGCAAGGTCTCGATCGTGCAGGGCATTCTGACCTCGGCCGCCAGCGCCTATCAGTTGAAAGGTGTCATGGATGTTTTTGCCCAGCACCCGGAGATCCAGGTCGTTTCCAATCAATCGGCCAATTGGGATGCTGGCAAGGCACATGAGATCACCCAGACCGTGCTGCAGCAGAATCCGGATCTGTGCGGTGTCATCGGGTTCTGGGACGGCATGGATATCGGCGCGGGTGCGGCAGTGAAAGAAGCCAATCTCAAGGATCCGGTTTATGTCGTGACCTCGGGCGGCGGTGCGAAGGAAGCCGCCTGTGACAAGCTCAATGACGGCACCTATGCCGCTTATATGAACTATGACGTCCGCACGATGGCGCATGACATCAACACGGTGATCAAGATCCTGCTGCAATCGGAGCTGCCGGCGGACATGAAGACCTTCAGCCTGCCGACCACGATGCAGATGCTCACCAAGGAAAACCTGACTCCCACTTCCTGCTGGACGATGGACGACTTCAAGTAAGAGCTCCCTACCTTCGGAGAAGCCGGCGCGGGGGGCGCCGGCTTCTCACTTTTCCGATCTTCGACCAATGGGACGGGCCTTGAGAATGCCGAATGGCAACAGCAATGCGACGATGAACCCGCAATTGAACCAGTCTTCCAGCAGCCTGTCGGACAAGCTGATTCGATTTCGCCACAGGTGGATCCCCACCCATGTGATCGGCGAAGTCCTGTCCAAGAACTGGATCGACAACGTTGTGCCGGTGGTGATTCTCGTTCTGATCGTCGCGGTCTTCGGCAGCATCGTGCCGAACTTCTTCCTGCCCGCCAATGTTTCGGACGGCACGCGTCAGATCGGCGAGCTGGGTTTCGTCGTGCTCGGCATGATGATTGTCGTCCTGGGGGGCGGCATCGACCTCAGCGTCGGATCGAATTTTGCACTTGGCAATCTGCTCGCCCTCGCCCTCACCAATGTCTTCGATATGCCGGTGGCGGTCGTGTTTGTCGCCGTCGTCTGCGCCTGTTCCTTCGTCGGCTTGATCAACGGCTTGTTGATCGGCGTGCTGAGACTGCGCGCCTTTCTGACGACACTGGTCATGCTGATCGGCTTGCGGGCGCTGGTGGACACCCTGCTGCTGGAATATGCCCTCGTCATCTCGGCCGGATTTTACGATTCCGAGATCTGGGACTTCATCGGCAGCGGCGATCTGTTCGGCGTGCCCAGCAGCCTCGTTCTCTTCATCATCATGGCGATCGGCATGCATATTGTGATCAGCCGCACCCGTTTCGGCTGGCATGTGATGGCGGTCGGCGGTTCGCGGCGCTCCGCTCACAATGCCGGCATCTCGCTGCGGCGGACGGTTTGCAGCACCTATGTTATCTCCGGGGCGTTCTGCGGTATCTCGGCGTTCTTCTACGCAGCGCGCCTCGGCAATGGCGGATCCTATCCCGGCGTCGGCCTGGAGGTTCTGGCGCTGACGGCGGTGATTGTCGGCGGCATCAGCCTGGGCGGCGGGCGCGGATCGGTCGTGAAGGCGGTGATCGGCGCGATGATCGTCCAGATCATCAGTCTGGCCGCCGTGCAACTGGGATTGCAGAGCGGCGCGGGGCAGCTCGTGCTGGGTCTTATCCTCCTTGCCGCGATCGGTTTCGACGTGCGCTGGGTCAAGAACCGGGACAAGATCCTGGCGCGCGTCTATCTGTCGCCCACCTATTTCGAACTGCCGGCTTCTCCGCCAACGGAGGCAAATTCCGGCTCGCCTTACGCAGCCAATGACCGTTTGCATGAGGTCGATGTGATCGGCCTCAACCAGGTCGATGGCCCCGAAGACGTGGTGTTCGACAGTGCCGGAAACCTCTATTGCGGCGACCGCCTCGGCAATATCATGCGCTTTGACGGGCCGGATCTGAAAGAGGCGCGCGTTTTCGCCCATATCGGTGGCCATCCGCTCGGCATGGCGATCGACCGCGAGGACAATATCGTTGTTTGCGTCGGCGGCATGGGCCTTTATCGCGTGCGTCAGGACGCGACGGTCGAAAAACTCACCGATGAAACGAACCGATCGCCCTTTTCCATCATCGACGATTCGCGCCTGAAGCTCACGGATGACTGCGATATCGCCCCGGACGGCCGCATCTTCTTCAGCGAAGCGACGATCCGCTTCGACATGGCGACCTGGCCTTCCGACGCATTGGAATGCCGCGGCAGCGGACGGATCGTGTGCTACGACCCGGTGAAGAAGACGACCCGAACCGTGGCGCGCAACCTGACCTTTCCGAACGGCATCACGCTGAGCTTCGATGGAAAATCCATTCTGTTCTCGGAGAGCTGGGCTTGCCGCGTCCGGCGTTACTGGATCGAGGGCCCGAAAGCCGGAGAAATCGAAACCGTCATCGATAATCTGCCGGGCTATCCGGACAACATCAACCGCGCCAGCGACGGCACCTATTGGATGGCACTGATGGGCATGCGGTCGCCGGCGCTGGATCTGGCGCTTCGCGTCCCGGGTTTTCGCAAGCGCATGGCGCAGGAAGTCGCCATCGACGAATGGCTCTACCCGAACATCAATACGGGCTGCATCGTCCGCTTCAACGAGCAGGGCGAGATCATCGAGAGCCTGTGGGACAAGGCCGGGACCAACCATCCGATGATCACCTCGATGCGCGAGCATAAAGGCCATCTCTATATCGGCGGCATTTTCAACAATCGCATCGGGCGGCTGAAGCTTCCCGATGCCGATGTGAACTGGACCGGCCCGAAGAGCTATTGGGGGGAGGCATGAGCGGCATCCTCGACCGTCTGCTGTCGCGGCGTCAGGCCGCGACCGTGCCGTCCATGGACGGTGTGCTGCGCCCCAATGAGGCGCTCGATCATGCCCGCGTGCTGGTGACGGCATCGGCGCCGGACAATCTCGCCCGACATGGATCGATGCTGGTCTATTCCAGCGGACCGGACCTTCTCGGCATCTCCGATCAGTCGCCCGGCAATCCGGCTCTCCTGCATCATCTGGACGGGACGGTCACAGCGCTGGCGGCAGGCGAGAACATGCTCGTCGTCGCGATTGAGGGCGTGGGCATTCGGATCATCGGAGGAGCCCACAATGGTACATTGCTCGCCAAGATCGGCGAGCGGCCGGCACGCTGCATCACCGCAATGGCACTGGCGGCGGGTGATATTCTTTTTGTCTGCATCGGCTCGGCGCAGAATGACCCGCAACACTGGCAGCGCGATCTCATGGAGATGCGGGCGACCGGTTCGGTCTGGCGCATCGATCTGCGCGGCAAAGAGCCGATCTGCCTGGCCGACCGTCTCGCTTTTCCGAACGGTATCTTGGCGCGGGGGGATACACTGATCGTCTCGGAGAGCTGGGGCCATCGGCTCCTGCGCATCGATGCCCGCGGGAAAACTGGCCGCAGGGAAATCATCCTGGAAGATCTTCCCGGCTATCCCGGCCGACTCACGCCGGCGGCGAACGGCGGTGCCTGGCTGGCGGTCTTCGCACCGCGGAGTCAGTTGATCGAATTCGTTCTGCGGGAGCGCACCTATTGCAAACGGATGCTGCGGGAGGTTCCGCAGGAGCTCTGGATTGCCCCGAGCTTGCGCGCCGGCATTTCCTTCAAGGAGCCGATGCAGGGCGGTGCCGTGAAGGTGCACGGCATTTTCAAACCCTGGGCACCGACGCGATCCTATGGTCTCGCGGTGGAACTGGATGCCAACCTCGCCCCGATCCGCTCGTTTCACAGCCGTGCGGACGGCAACCGGCACGGGATCGTCAGTGTCTGTGAATGGGATGGGGAAGTTGTTTTCGCAAGCCGGGGAAATGGCGTGATCTGCGCTCTGCCGTCCATCCCGTCCAACATGCAGGACCAGCCGAAATGACGGCTCTACTCGAAGTCAGGAACGTCACGAAGGAATATCGCGGAGTGCCGGCGATCAGCGATGTTTCGCTGGTTCTTGAAGCCGGGCGGGTCCACGCCATTCTGGGCGAGAACGGCGCGGGCAAGTCCACGCTGACAAAGATGATCGCCGGCGCCGTTAAGCCGACCAGCGGCGAAATACTGCTCGACGGCAAGCCGGTCGTGTTCGGATCGCCCGGTGAGGCCTTGCGCAGCGGCATCGCGATGGTGTTTCAGGAAACCAGCCTGGTCCCCTCGCTCACCGTGGCGCAGAATCTCTATCTTGGCGACGAGAAGCCGTTCAACCGCCTGCGCGGCCTCTATATCGGGGCGCAGCAATTTCTCCAATCGCTCAATTTCCCTGTCGATCCGGCCGCCAATGTCTCGACGCTGGGGGCAGCGCAGCGCCAGATGGTGGAGATTGCGCGTGCGGTGCGCAAGAATGCGCGCGTCATCATTTTCGACGAGCCGACGGCGACGCTGACGCCGGAAGAGAAGCATCATTTTTTCGATCTGATCGAGCGGCTGAAGGCGCGCGGCGTCGCCATCGTCTTCATCTCGCATGCCTTGGAGGAGGCCCTCAGCATTTCCGACAAAATCACCGTGCTGCGCGATGGTCAGCATGTCGTGACCGATGACACGGCCAATTTCGACCGGGACAAGATCATCCGCTCGATGGTCGGCCGATCGCTCTCCGACCAGCTTTACAATCGGGATGCGGCGCAGCGGGCGCGATTCTACGGCCGCAAGACGTTGAGCGTGCAGAATCTCTCGATGGGCCGCATGGTCCGCAATACATCGTTCTCGGTCTATGCGGGGCAGATCACCGGCGTCTTCGGGCTGATCGGCTCGGGCCGGACGGAATCGGTGAAGGTCGTGGCCGGCGTGGTGAAGCGCAACTTCTTCCACGGCGGCATTGTCCGCCTTTTCGGCAAAGCGGTCCGCTATCGTACCCCGCGGCCGGCGGTGCGCAGCGGTATCGCCTATGTCACCGAGGACCGGAAGCTTGAAGGCATTTTCGAGACGATGTCGATTGCAGAGAGCATCCATATCGGTGCGCTGGCAGCCAGCAAAAACCGATCGTGGTTCATCAGTCGCCGCGAGATGCGGGACCTTGCTGCGCGCTGGATCGGTGCCCTTTCCATTCGCGCGATCAACAGCAATGCGCGCGTCCTCGAGCTCTCCGGCGGGAACCAGCAGAAAGTCGTGATCGCCAAATCGCTGGCGCAGGATCCGCGCGTCGTCATTTTCGACGAGCCGACCCGAGGTGTGGATGTCGGCGCCATCGCGGAGATTCACCAGATCATCAACGATCTGGCCGATAAAGGTCTGGCCGTCGTCGTGATCTCGTCCTACCTGCCGGAAATCCTGAATCTATCGGACCGCATTCTGGTCGCCAGGCAGGGCCGCATCGTCGAGGAATTCTCGGTGGAGGAAGCGAGCGAGGAAAAGATCATGTACGCGGCGGTGCATTGATCGCCGTCGCAGCTAGGCGCCGCTCTTTGGCACCGCGTCGAGACGGACGGCGATGCCGGTGAGATCCGGGCGTGGCGCGGGGTAGAGTTCCATCACCTTCGGATCATGGCCGGGAATGACGTGATCCTGGCTCGCGGCCAGCGACCGCACCATATCGAAGCCTTCGAGCATGTCGCCGACATTGAATGCCGTGGTGAAAGGCCGCCGCGTCTCGATGTTTTCATAATAATGCACGACATCGGAGGCGAGAACGACCCAGCCGCGCCGCGTGTGGACGCGGACAAATTGCAGGCCGGCGGTATGTCCGCCCGCCAGGTGAAGCGAGAGGCCGGGTGCCAGTGTCGACGCGCCGTTGTGGAACTCCACCCGGCCGGCGTAGTTCAGGCGCACGATGCCGACAACATCCTCGACCTCGAAGGCATGCGACATGAAGGGATGACGCATATAGCGGCCCGTCGCATAAGCGAGTTCGGGTTCCTGGAGGTGGATGCGGGCCTTGGGGAAGCAGGCGAAATTGCCGACATGATCGTAGTGAAGATGGGTGATGATGAGATCTTCGACCGTTGCCGCGTCGATGTCGATCAGAGCCAAGGCGTCAACCGCGCTGCGGATAAATTCGCGTTTGCGCTGGCTGGCAACTTCTGCCGTGAAACCGCAATCGACAACATAGGTGCGGCCCGCGCCCACGATCGCCCAGAGAAAATAATCCATCCGCATGGGGCCATCATGCGGGTCCCCGCCAATGAAATGGGCACTGCGGCGGCCCTCCCGTGTGGCGTAGCGCAGAGCGTAAATCTGATATTCCGGTAGATGGGCGGATTCGGTCATGTGAACTCTGATCAGTATGTGAAGGGCGGACGGTGCGAGCTGATTAATCGCCGGCCAATTTCATAATGGCGTTGACGTCCGGGATGTCGTCAAGCGCGTCAACGGCGTCTTCCAGAGCGCGGGCACGTCCCTCGCCGGCGAATTTCGTTGCCGTGGCGATAAGGCGCCGGCGGATCAGCGCCTCATCGGCGGGCACCACATCGCGCAGCCTCTCGCTGAGTTTGCGCCCATCATTCAGGGTAATAACGATCTCGGCACCCTGGGCCTGCGGGAAAGCAGCGGTCAGGTCACGATCGACCTCGACCTCGACCATGCCAGCGAGACGCATGACGGCCGGGTCGTCGAGGGTGCGGTATGATTCCTCATCGACGGACCCACGCAGCAAGGCGCTGGCGACGGCGAAATGGATGCTCATCTTGGCTTGAAGAACGCGCTCGAACGGGCCGGCATGATCGCAGCCGGGATAGGCGCGCGCGGCTGCCGAGACGCGGACCTTGATTGCCGCGATACGTGCCGGGTCGATCGGCGCGGCGCCGGCGAGTTTCATGGCTGCCTGACACGGGGTTTGGGCGAAATTGCAAACGGGGGCCGCCTTGAAATAGACCGACATCAATTCCGGCTCTGGGCTGTCGAACAATGTTATGCCGGGCGCATTGTGATCGGGACGATAGGCGGGGAGGAGGCCAGCCTCTCCGTCGAGGGCACGGGCCGAGCCGCGCGCGCCAGCCATGGCGAGGCGAACGGCGCGGATGGCGCCGGCCGCCGCCTGACCGGCATGAAAGTACATCTCGTCCGAACCGGTATGCGGCCATTGATTGAGGCCGCCCGTCATATTCGCCGCGAAGGCAATGGCACTCACGGTTTCCGCTTCGTCGAGCCGCAGGAGATGGCAGAGGGCGGCAGCGCCTGCGATGGGGCCGGTAAATCCCGTGGGTCGGAAGACGCGGGCGAATTCGGGGGTTACCAAAGCCCGGCCGATCTTGCCACCCACTTCATATCCGACGATGGCAGCGTCGACCAATGCCGCGCCGGACAGTCGGCAATCCTGTGCCACGGCGAAAAGAGCAGGAAGCACCACGACGCCGAGATGGCTGACGCTGCCGGTATGCATGTCCTCGCGCACGAGGCCATGGGCGGCGACCGCATTGGCAAAGGCCGCATCGCTTGGGAATACCGGGTTGGACGAGCCGATGATGGTACAGCGGCCATCGCCCTTTTCGGCCAGTGCCGCGGCCTGACGCGCCCAGGGCAGCGCATGGGCTTCCAGCGCGCAGGCCAGAAAATCCAGGACGCACAGGCGTAACTTTTCCCGGACCGCGACGGAGAAAAGGGGCTGGTGGCCATGCACGATAGCGCGGGCCAGCGTGACAGCCAGAGGGAGATCGGCTGCGGTCGAAGCGGTTGACCTTGCGTCGATCGTCGTCAGCCCGGCTTTCATCGGATCACCACTTTCCTGTTAGGGCATGCCAGGTATCGGGAGGCAATCATGCCGAGCCACGGCAATCGGTCCAGACGCCGTGGCTGTGCCTTCGACTATCGCTGAAAATACGCCTAGCAGGTATACCGATTCAGTCATATCAGACTGCACAACCCGATTATTGCAGCGGCGCAGTCATTCCGGCTGGATGGCGGATTGCGGGGCCTTGGGGAAGGCCGTCTTGGCCTGCTCGCGAATCATGCGGGTGACGATGCGTGTGGCGACACTCATCGGTCGTTGCGTCGAGGTCGCCAGAACAACCTGGCGCGTGATCACCGGATCAACGATCGGCCATGACCGGATGCGCCCGGCGCCGAGGAGATGCTGCGCTGCGGTCTCGGAAAGGATGGTATAGCCGGCACCCTGCTCGACCAGGCTCAACGTCGTCGTCATGGCGTCGACTTCGAGTTCGACGCTGGGAGCAAGTCCGAGCCGATCCAGCATGTCGTCGACGAGGACGCGCAGCCCGTGCGGCCGTGCCGGCAGGATCAGCGGGAGCGCTCCCAGCCGCGCGGCGGCAACGGTCTCGCCGCCGATTTCCGCCGGATCGCTGGCCGGGCCCAGCAACACCAGTTCGTCGGCGAACAGCGGCTCGGTGTTCAGTGTCGGGCGGCGCACGGCATTGTAGACGATGCCGATATCGATGCGGCCCGTCGAGAGCCATTCGGTAACATGACCGCTGAAACCCTCGACGACATGCAGCTTGATATCAGGAAACTCGGCGCGGCAGCGCCGGACCAGCGCCGTGGTCAGCACCCAGCCGATGGAAGGCGGCATGGCGATCACGACCCGGCCCTGCGGCGCGGATCGCGTAGCCGTGATTTCGGTCGACGCCTGATGGAGCGATTCCATGATCGTCTGGGCATGCGTCTCGAGGAGCTTGCCAGCCTCGGAGAGGACGATGCCGCGGCCATTCCGGTAGAAGAGTTCAACGCCGAGCTCGGCTTCGAGAAGCTTCATCTGACGGCTGAGGACCGGTTGAGCGACCGAGACGAGCACCGCGGCCTTGGAAAAGCTCCCTGCTTTCGCAACCGAGAGAAAATAGGAAAGCTGTTTGAGTTCCATATCCTGTCTAAGCCAAGTGCCGCGCCCGGTGGTGCCGCGAGGTCAACAGGATGGATTCGTCAACCTCCGGCGGAGGCTAACTTAGCGATTTACCCTCTTTCATGCACTAGAGCGATCGCCTGTGCCGGGTATATTTTCAAATCTGGATCGTATCTATATGGCCTGGTTGGTTTTTTCGAATATCGGCAAGGCCCGGCTCAGCGTTGCACGAAAGGATTTGCCACTTCGCCGATCATGTCGATCCAGACGCTCTTTTCCTGCACATATTCGCGGATGGCGTTGAGGCCGCTTTCCCGGCCGATGCCGGAGCGCTTGTAGCCACCAAAGGGCGACATGTAGCTGACCGCCCGATAAGTGTTGATCCAGACGGTGCCCGCTTCGAGCCGCTCCGACATGGCAAGCGCGGTGCCGATATTCTGCGTCCAGACGCCGGCCGCCAGGCCATATTGCGTGCCGTTGGCGATCGCCACCGCTTCGTCGATGTCGTCGAACGGGAGGATCGAGAGAACCGGACCGAAAACCTCTTCCTGGGCGATACGCATCCCGGGTTTGACGTCCGTGAAGACGGTCGGTTCCACGAACCAGCCATTGCCGCATTCGGGGCGAGTCGCCGCGGCACCGCCGAGGACGCAATGTGCGCCTTCCTTCTTGGCGATGTCGATATAGTCGAGCACCTTGGCCCGTTGCGGGCGTGTGGTGATGGGGCCGACCTGGGTCGTGTCGAGTGCCGGATCGCCCATCCGCGCGGTCTTGCCGAGGCCAACCAGCTTGTCGACGAATTCGTCATGGATCGAACGGTGGACCAAAGCGCGCGAGCCGGCAATGCAGGTCTGTCCCGTGGCGGCAAAGATGCCGGAGACGGCACCCTTCACCGCGTTGTCGATGAGCGCGTCCCCGAAGACAATATTGGCCGATTTGCCACCCAGTTCGAGGGTGACCGGCTTGATGTTCTTGGCGGCAAGCTCGTAGACGCTCTGACCGGTGCGGTCGCCGCCGGTGAAAGCCACTTTCGCTACGCCCGGATGAGAGACCAGGCGCTCGCCGATTTCGGAACCGAAGCCGGTGAGAATGTTGACGACGCCCGGCGGAAAGCCCGCCTCTTCGAAGAGCGGCGCCAGTTCAAGTGCCGAGGCGGAGGAGAATTCCGACGGCTTCCAGACCACGGTATTGCCCGCGGCGAGGGCTGGGGCCAGTTTCCATGTCGCCAGCATCAACGGCGAATTCCACGGCGTGATCGCCGCGATCACGCCCAGCGGCTCTTCGCGCGTGAAATTGAACATGCCGGGCTTGTCGATCGGGATGACGCGGCCTTCGATTTTGTCGGCAAGGCCGCCAAAATAATAAAACCACTGCGGAATATATTTGAGCTGACCCCGCATTTCGGTAATCAGCTTGCCGTTGTCGCGCGTTTCGATCTGCGCCAGGCGTTCCGCTTCCCGGGCGATCAGATCGCCCAGGCGATGCAGAAGCGCCCCACGCGCGGAGGCGCTGATCTTGCGCCAGTCCGGGTTATGGAAGGCGGAGCGGGCCGCAGCGACGGCTTTATCCACATCGGCGATGCCAGCGCGGGGCACCAATGCCCACGGGGCGCCGGAGAAGGGGTTCTCGGTTTCGAATGAAGCCCCACCTTCCGCGTCGAGTTTCGCGCCGCCAATGAGCATCTTGTAGCTGTGCATGCCGCAATCCCTGCTATCCGTCGAAAGGGCGTGGTGTTACGCCTTGGCCGAACGATCGATTTCGTCGAAGGCTTCGCGCGCAATGCGGAAGGAATCGACGCCGGCCGGCACGCCGCAATAAATCGCCACCTGCATGAAGACTTCACGAATCTCGTCACGCGTCACGCCATTTTTCAAGGCGCCCTTGACGTGCATTTTCAGTTCATGCGGGCGGTTGAGCGCGCTGATCATCGCCAGATTCAGCATGCTGCGCGTCTTGTGCGACAGTTCTTCCCGGCCCCAGACGGCACCCCAGCAATATTCGGTCACCAGCTCCTGCATCGGCAGGTTGAAGCTGTCGGCGGCGGCGAAGGATTTTTCCACAAATTCGGCGCCCAGGACGCTTTTGCGGATCTTGAGGCCACGATCGAAAACTTCCTTGCTCATGATTCTTTCCTTTGAAGAGAAGATAATTGGTCAGGGATATTTGGAATGCCAGGCCGACGCGAGGTCAGCCTTTGACTTCGACGCCGGCCCATTCCTCAACCACCCGGGTGATGGAGGTGAAGTCTGAATTCGGCCCGAATTTCGCATTGGTGACAGCAAGCATCTGGCGGACCGCCGCGCCGGCGACCATGGGCACGCCCATGGCCTCGGCTTCATCGATGCACAGGCGGACGTCCTTGTAGGACAGGCCCGTGGCAAAGCCGAAATCAAATGTTCGCGGCAGGACCGAGCGCGGGAATTTGTCCTGCGTCGCACTATTGCGGCCGCTGCCGGCATTGATGATGTCGAGGAGAACCTTCGGGTCGATCCCGGCCTTCACGCCCATGACGAGTGCCTCGGAAGAGATCACCATGGCGGAGGCGGCGAGGAGATTGTTGGCAAGTTTTGCCACCTGGGCAAGGCCGGCTTTCTCGCCGACAAAGAACAATTTGCCGAAATTCAAGAGAATGGGCTCCAGCGCGGTGTAGCTGGCTTTTGGGCCGGAGACCATCACCGCCAGCTTGCCGTCCCGTGCGCCGGCCAGACCGCCGCTCACCGGGGCGTCAAGCCAGGCGATTCCCTTTTCTTTCAGGGCGGCCGAGACGCGGGTCGCCATGCCGGGACCGGTGGTCGACAAATCGATCACGGTCTTGACGCACGAGCCGCGGGAGATCCCACTTTCCCCGACAACGACCGCATGCACGATATCGGGTGTCGGCAGGCTGACGAAGATCGTCTCGGCCCGGTCGCCCACATCCTGCGCCGAATTAGCTATCGTTGCGCCGTTTCGCGCGAGTTCGGACAGGGCCGCCGCGTTGGTGTCGAAAATGCAAAGCTTATGACCAGCCGCGTGGAGGCGAGCTGCCATATGCGCGCCCATTCGGCCAATGCCGACAAAGCCGATGACCGAACCCGACATGCGATTTTACTCCGGATTTTGATACATTTTGAGAAAGTGCAGGCGAACGCCGCACCCAGCCATCATCATTACTAACGGAGTATATTGCGGCGCACATCACAGGTTGCGGTCATAACAGAAATAGCGAAGCCAACGGTGATCGCCGTTGACAAGCGCCTTTCGCCGGCGGTGCAGCACCGGATAAGGGCAGGATCGGTGGGCGTTTCTGCGTTCAGCCGCTTTTCTGCCAGGCGGAGACGATGGGGGCGCAGCTTTCGCCGACCACGAGGGTGGGCTGGAACACGACATTGCGCGGTGCCGCGGGGGCGTTGTTGTTGATGCGGCTTACCAGCATGCGGAAAGCCTCGTTAATCATGTCGTTGATCGGATGCTCGGTGCGGGTGAGGCGCGGGCGCAGGCCGCTGATGCCGGTGATCGTGTCCGTGGAGGCGATCGAGATGTCTTCCGGGCATTTGAGACCGAGATCATTGAGCGCGCGCATCAAGCCCAACGCCATCACGCCGTTGGCCACATAAATCGCACTCGGCCGGTCCGGCAATTCGAGGATTTCCCGGGCCATGGCATAGGCCACTTCCTCGCGGAACTCGCCCGGACGGATATGTTGCGGCTGCGGGGTCACGCCGCGTGCGGTGAGTGCCTGCATCATGCCTTCGTAGCGACCGCGGCCGGTGGTGAGATGCAAGGGGCCGGTGATCGAGCCGATCCGCCGATGGCCGAGATCGAGCAGGTAATTGGTGGCCTGGCGGCCGGCAGATTCGTTGTCGATCGTCACGGTATCGGAGCGGCGATCGTCGAAGACGCGCCCGAAGAGCACGGTCGGAATCGATTTCCCTTCATGATCGCGCTGCAGATGCTGGCCGGTCTCGCCGACCGGCACCTGGATGATGCCGTCACAGGACAGCATGCGGATCCGGGACAATATCCGCTTCTCGGCCTCCGGCTTCTCGTCGCTGTTGAAGACCACGAGGGAATAGCCCCAGGCCGCCGCCGCCGCCTCGGCCAGACAGACGATATGGCTGTAGAAGGGGTTGGAAAGGTCAGCCACCGAAATGGCGATGAGCTGGCTTTTGCCGCGGTTGAGATTGCGTGCCTGGGTCGAGGGGACATAGTCCAATTGCTCGATCGCGGCCTGCACCCGCGCGCGCAGTTCCGGGCTCACATAAGCGGAATCGTTCACCACGGCAGATACGGTGGCAATCGATACGCCGGCGGCCTTTGCAACGTCCCTGATCGTCGCCATTTGTTCTTCCAGCTAAACGGTTCGCTCAATTTACCCTGTCAAAATTAAAAGTCTACTGCCAGAATCTGCTTGATCGGAGGGGCGGGTTCGGCAATTCTGGCGAAACGGTTAGGACATGTTCGCCAAACAGCAAGGCGCGCAGCCCCGGTTCCTTGGGAGGAAGAAGACATGAGACAGACACTCGCATTCTGCGTTCTCGGCGCGGCCATGACCCTGGCTGTTCCCGCCGCCATGGCAGAGAAGCCCCTGGTGGGCATCGTTTCCATCGCCGCCACCGAAGCCAACAATGTTCGCTACATCAAAGGCGCGGAGGCCGCGGCCGCCGAACTGGGCTGGGAAGTTTCCGTGATCGATGCCGCCGGCAATGCCGATCAGGCCAATGCCGGCATCCAGAATTTCGCGCAGCGCGGCGCGCACGTGATCATCGACATGGTGTTTCCGTATTCATCGATCGGTGCAGGTCTCGACGCCGCGAAAAGCGCTGGCATCCCGGTCGTAACCTGGGGCGGCGGGTTGGGCGGCACGGTCGCAGCCACCAACGGTTCCGGCGGGCCGATGGCGGTGCCGGTCGTCGAGATGATGGTCAAGGAGATGGGCGGGAAGGGCAGCGTTCTGGCGCTCACCTATCACACCGGCGAAGTCTGCCGGAACCGGGAATTGGTGATGGACGAGATCCTTGCCAAATATCCCGACATCGAAGTCACCAAGAACGAAGTGCGCATTCCCGGCTATTTCGAGGATGGCGCACAATATGCCAATGCCTGGCTGACCTCGCATCCGGCCGGCGACGAGCCGCTAGCCATCTGGGGTTGCTGGGACGATCCGGCGATCGGTGCGATCGGATCGCTGCGTTCCCAGGGGCGCGACGACGTCAAGGTCTACGGCATCAACGGCAATGCCCAGGCGCTGGAAAACATCCGCAACGGCCATATGACCGCGACCGCCTGGCAGGACAGCTACACCGAGGGCTACAACATGGTGAAGATGCTGGACGAGATCAAAAAGGCCGGTGATTCGTGGCAGCCCAAGGCGGCCGAAGTGCCGGCCGTTCTCGTCACCAAGGATTCGGTCGATCAATTCATCAAGGATCATCCGGAAGCGATTCAGTAAAACGAATAGCGGAGCGTTGCGCAGCCAGCGATGAATGATCTCAATATGTCAGCGCCGGATCCCGCAACGCTCTCTTTCCTGACGGCTGCGGGCGTTTGGAAATCCTATGGTGGGGCGCAGGCGCTCAAGGGTGCCTCACTGGATCTGCGGCCGGGCGAAGTTCATGGCCTGGTCGGTGCCAATGGCGCCGGCAAATCGACCATGATCAAGGTGCTGGCCGGGCTGGTGCAGCCCGACCGCGCCGATATTCACATTGACGGCCAGGCGACACAGATCGATACGCCGCACAAGGCGACCGGATTGGGGATGAGCTTCATCCATCAGGATCTGGCCCTCGTGCCGTCGATGACCGTGCTCCAGAACATCATGCTGGGCATCCCGAAAAAAACCCGCTTCGGCCTGGTCGATTGGGCGGCGATCGCGCGCGACGTGCAGCCGCTGATGGCGCGCCTCGGCATCCGCGCGCATCTTGGTGCCAAGATACGTTCGCTCTCGACCGCCGAAAGCTGGATGGTCAGCATCTGCCGTGCTCTCGTGCACAAATCGCGCCTTATCGTCATGGACGAGCCCACGGCCTCGCTCTCGGTCAGCGAAAGCGAGCGGCTGTTCGGGATTATCCAGGATCTGTCGCGCTCCGGTGTGGCGGTGCTTTATGTCTCGCACCGGCTGGACGAAATATTGCGCCTGTGCGACCGCGTCACCGTCTTTCGCGACGGTGAATCGATTGCCAATTTCGACCGCGCTCAATTGAGCCGCGCTGTGCTGGTCGAGGCCATCGTCGGACATAGTGCCACCCTGGAATCGCAGATCGAGCGCCGCAAGCCCATCGGCGCACCTATCCTCAATGTGTCCAATCTGGTTCGACTCCCCAAGGTGAACGACGTGTCGTTCACTCTCCATCGGGGCGAGGTGCTCGGCATCGGCGGGCTGGTCGGTGCCGGGCGCTCCGAACTTATACGTTTGATCTATGGTGTCGATCGGATCGATGCCGGAACCATCCTGCTGGATGGCAAAGACTTTGCGCCGCGCCGTCCGACCGATGCCTATCAGGCCGGCATCGGCCTGGTGCCGGAGGAGCGGCGTGCCGAAGGTCTGCTGCTGCACAAGAGCGTCGCCTTCAATCTGTCGCTGGCCAATCTCCGCAGCCTGACCTTGTCTTCCTTCCTGCCGATCATGAGCCCGGCCAAGCGCAATGCGATGGCATCGGCGACCGTGGCTGAACTGGCGATCAAGACGGCGGGCATTCACGCGCCGGTCGGGCGCCTGAGCGGCGGCAACCAGCAGAAGGTGGTGATCGGCCGCTGGCTGCGCCGTCAGCCGCGTATTCTGATCCTCGACGAGCCGACACGCGGTGTCGATATCGGCGCCCGCGCGGAAATCCATCGCCTGATCCGGAAGCTGGCCGTGGACGGCATGGCTGTCCTCGTCATTTCCTCGGAACCGGATGAACTCCCCGATCTCTGCGACCGGGTTCTGGTGATGGCGGAAGGCCGTATCGCCACGGAACTGGCTGGGGATGAAATTTCGCGCGCCGCGATTGTGGCGGCGAGCTATGTCGACAAAGCGGCCTGAGATCAAGCTGGCCGGGACGGAGTAGAATCATGACGGATGTCGTTCTCAGCAATCGCCGATTGTCGCCCGGGGCCAAGCGTGGCCTCAGCATTTTCGCGCGCTATGCGACGATCATCGGCCTTGTCCTGATGCTGCTGGCTTTTTCGATCCTGTCGCCCAAGGCGTTTCCGACCCTCGGCAATTTCACCAATGTGATCAACCAGGCCTCGCTCGCCATGATCATCGCCGGGGGCCTCACCCTGGCGGTCATCGTGGGCGAGCTTGATCTTTCCATCGGCTTCGCGGCCAGCCTCCATGGCGTGCTCGTGACCGGCCTCATCGTGCGGCACGATCTGCCCATTCCGGTCGCTATCGTGGTCATTCTGTTGTTGGGGGCGCTGATCGGTCTGGTCAACGGCCTCATCGTGACCAAGGCCAAGGTCAATTCGGTCATCGCTACCCTGGGCGTGGGAACGATTCTCACCGGTCTTTCCTTTGCCTATTCCGCCGGGGTGCCGATCGTGGCCGGCGTGCCCGAGGCGTTTCTGCAATTGTCGCTGGGGCGCTGGCTGTTCGGCATTCCCAACAACATTATCATCATGGCGCTGGTGCTGGGTGGCCTGTGGCTGCTGGTGGAGAAGAGTGCCGTCGGGCAGGAGATCCAGGCGGTCGGCGGCAATCCCGCGGCGGCACGCCTCGCCGGGATCAATGTCGACCGCATCAAGATTCTGGGTTTCGTCCTCTCGGGTGTCTGCGCCGCGCTTACTGGGACACTCCTGGCCTCGCGCCTGGGCAGCGGCACGACGAGTGCCGCAGACAGCTATCTGTTGACGGCTTTTGCCGCCGTCTTTCTGGGGTCCGCCACTTTGCGCGATGGCGAATTCCATATCGTCGGCACTTTCGTCGGCGCGCTTATCATTGCTTTCGGCTTCAATGGTCTCAATATTTTTGGCGCCCCCACCTATTCGCAATACATTCTGCAGGGTGCCATTCTGATTCTGGCCGTGGGTCTTTCGAGCCTCGGCCGGCAGATGGCGGAAAACTGAGAGGAAGCATGATGGCGGACGCAGCATTCTGGGATGTCTATGTCATCGAGTTCGCGCGCTCGAAGGATCAGCCGCTCGATGGGCTGATCAGCGGCGCCCATGATGACGGTGTCGTCGATCTGCCGTTCTCCTTCGTCATGGCGCGGCGCGGCGACAAGATCGTGCTGGTCGATACCGGATTCATGCAGGAAGGGATCGGCGCCGAGATGGGCGTGCGCTTCGGCATTCCCGATTGGGTCTCGCCCATCCGCATGCTGGGTGAGCTCGGCGTGACGCCCGAGGCGGTGACGGATATCGTCATCTCGCATGCCCATTTCGACCATATGGGGTCGATCGGCAAGTTTCCGAACGCGCATATCTGGGTGCAGAAGGCCGAGCTCCTGTCCTGGATCGAGGCCATGGCGCTGCCGCCGCAATTCGGCTTCCTCACCGCGATCATCAACCCGGACGATCTCAGGAATGCCTTTGATGCCTCGGTCGAGCACCGGCTCACCTTGCTGGAAGGCGACCGAGACAACATCCTGCCCGGACTTCATGTCCGCTTCGGCCAGGGCCATACGCTCGGCCAGCAATTCGCGATCCTCGAGACGAAACGCGGCCGGCTCGTGATTTCCGGCGATTGCGTCTATGACGGACGGAACATCAAGGGCCATAACAATGACGGCGTCTATGTGCCGCTGGCCAATGGGGTGGGAAGCATCTGGGAACAGCTGAAGACGATGGATCGGATCAATACCGAGATTGGCGGCAATCTCGATCGCCTGATCATCCTCCATGACAGCAAGCGCTGGCCGAACCTCAAGATATTGCACGAGATCGAGGGATTCCGAATCCTGGCGGCAAGCTGATGGAACCGTCCGCCTGACCGGGAAATTTGCCGCGGTCACCTCGCCAGCAGGGGCCTGAAGCGGGCGTCTGACGCGGTTATGTCACATTACATTTGTAGCCGGCGACGGGCGGAGCCGAAACCCGACCGTAGCGCGGCTGCCCCAGTTTGACCTCCTCAACAATATCGCGAGGTCAACGTGGCATATCCCGACATGAACAGCCCCATCGGCAAACAAGCCGTCGTTATTGGCGCGGGTATCGCAGGTCTTTCCGCGGCGCGTGTCCTGGCAGACTTTTTCCAACGAGTGATCGTGCTGGAGCGGGATGATCTGCCGGTGCAGGACCGGGTGCGCCCGGGGGTGCCGCAAGGCCGACAGCCGCATCTGCTCCTGGGGGGCGGTTATGCGGCGCTGTCGGAACTGTTCCCCGATCTTGGGCGCGATCTGGCCTTGGCCGGGGCCATCCCCTACGAAGCCGGCCGCGACATCGGCTGCGAGATTCCCGGCCTCGGTTTCCTGCCGAAACGGGATTTCGGCATCGAGAGTTTTGCGATGCCGCGGCCGGTTTTGGAATTGATGCTGCGCAGGCAGCTTGGCAAAACGCACAATGTCGAATGGCGGGAGGGCAGCCGTGCCACCGAAATTCTGACCGCGATGCACGGTGCCAGGGTGATCGGCGTCCGATACGAGATGCGTGACGGCCAGGAGGATATGTTGGGCGCCGATCTCGTGGTCGATGCCAGCAGTCATGCCATGCTCACGATGAATTGCCTCCAGGCCAGCGGCTGTCAAATTCCCCGCATGACCCGCATCGGCGTCGATATCGGCTACGCGACGGGGCGCTTCGAATTCCCGGCATCGTTGGTGGAAGATCTGGTCGCCTTCGCGACATTGCCCACCGCGCCGGAAAGCAGCCGATCCGGCTATGTGGTGCGCTTCGGCGAGGGGCTGTGGCAAGTTCTGCTGGTCGGGCGCGGCAACGACCGTCCGCCCGGCGATATGGAATCTTTCCGTGCCTTTGCCGAGAAACTGTCCTCGCAGACGATTGCCAATGCCCTGCGCGCCGCGCGCGAGGTGGGCGAGATCGGGCGATTCAGATTCCGCGAAAGCATCTGGCGGCATTTCGGCGAATTGCCACGCTTGCCGGGCGGTCTGGTGCCGATCGGCGATGCGATCTGCCGTTTCAATCCGGTCTATGGCCAGGGCATGAGCATTGCCGCACTGGAGGCAATCATGCTGCGCGAGGTCCTGATCGAACATGCCGCGAAAGCGGCGCCATTGGCCAATCTCGGCAGGGATTTTACCGCCCGGGCGGAGGTTCTGATCGAATCGCCCTGGGGCACCTCCGTCATCCCGGACTTCGTTTATCCGGAGACCGTCGGTTTGCGGCCGGAAAATCTGGAGGAAAAACTGCAGCGCCAGGCTGCAACCTATCGCGAAGCCATGGACGATGCCGATGTCCATCGCGATCTCTATGGGCGCATCAATCTGACAAACGTCCAATTGCCCCAATCGTCACCGAGTCTGGAACTCGGGCATATCGAGCTCAATGGCCTGCGGGCGCTTAGTACAGCCACCCAATGATCATGGTGACGCCCGGTATTTCGGCGGCATAAGCGCTGACATGGAAGAAAGTCATGTTCTTCAAGTTCACGGCCGAACATCTGGCGTCGGTGAGCGCTTTCCTGGCCATTCTCTATCTTGGCGCGTGGCCCCTGTTCCGGTCGCGCGTGGCGATGCTGGCAATGCAGTTGACGGCGCTGGGCTGGCTGACCTTGCACTACGCGCTGGTCGGGGCAATGACAGCGGCCGGCGTCAACCTGCTGGGCGCCATTCAGATCGCGGTGTGTCTATTGTCCGGCGACCGGCCCCGCTGGCAATGGATCGGTTACGCGCTTGCCGGATTGATCGTGGCAGTGGGGATCATCACCTGGGAGGGTTTCATCTCGGGGCTGGCTGTGATCGGGATGGCGTTTGTGGCACTTGGCCGCGCGCAGGCCGGCGCTCAGGCGATGCGTGTTCTGGTCCTGGCCGGCACGCCCTTCTGGCTGATCCATGATCTCTTGATCGCTTCGCCCATCGCCATCGCCGATGCCATCTCCCTAATGGTCGGCTTGTGGTCTCTGATCCGGCCTGCCGGCGTGCCCGACCAGGCGAGCCAAGAGCGTCACAGTCAATCCCGATTGTCTCCCCCGTAGCGGTCAGCGGTCAGACAAAGCACAGGTTGGGCCTTCTTTCGTATCGGACGAGCTGCAGGACCCGTTTTCTGCGGCTGCAATGACATGTGGTGGTTTTGCACAAATGAGACCGAACAACCGGATCGGATTGAACAGCCGGAAGGGTAGGAAAGTTCCCTGTGCTCGAGTGAATGAGATCACTGATGCGATCGTCCCCGATGTCTAGGTTTGAGTCAGACAGCATCAAGGGACGCATCATCATGAAAACACGAACGAGCCGAGAGTTCCACCAGCGCGCGCTGCGCATTTTGACCGGTGAGGCAGCGTGATGTCGCTGCAACCCTGGACCACGCGCAAGCCGGTCAAATCCCCGCCGCCGCATGAGGAGGGGAAGCCGCCGCAGGGCGCCGGCTACGTCCTGGTCGTCGATGACGACCCGGCCATCTGCCGCATGGTCACCTCCTATTTCGGCGACAACAATCTGCCGGCCCGCTGCGCCGGCGGTCGCCAGGAGATGATGCGCTACCTGGGCGGACCGCAGCCAGGTCTCATCATTCTCGATCTGCGTTTGGGCTCGGATGACGGATTGGACATTCTCCGGGACCTTCGCGCCAACTCCGATGTGCCGGTCATCATCATTACAGGGCATCGGCCGGATGAGATCGACCGTGTTGTGGGTTTGGAGCTCGGGGCGGATGACTATCTGACGAAACCCTTTGGTTTGCGTGAATTGCTGGCGCGCGCCCGCGCCGTCCTGCGGCGCCAGGAAATCGGCCGGGCCACCCGTGAAAAGCATCCCGAGCGTGGCGGCTATCGCTTTCTGGGGTGGCAATTGGAACGGCGCGCGCGGCGCTTGACCGATCCAAATGGCGAGGTCATCGCCCTGACCAAGGGTGAATTCGCATTGCTGCTGGCCTTTCTCGAAGCGCCGCAGCGTCCTTTGTCGCGGGAACAATTGCTGCAGGCAACGCGCGTTCATGAAGACATTTTCGATCGCAGCATCGATGTCCAGGTTTTGCGCCTTCGCCGCAAGCTGGAGGTTGAGCCGACGGCGCCGCGGGTGATTCGCACCGAGCGTGGCGTTGGATACGTCTTTGCGCCGGACGTGCAGTCGTTCTGAACCGGGTTACGGGAGTAACGCACTCTGTCCGGGCGTGTAATCGGCAGGTAGCCGGCACGACCCATCTTAACAGACACTAACCGCAGGAGAAAAACATGAGCAAGAAGAATAAATTGTTTCATCTCACTGAAATGGAATCCGTGCACCAGGACAATACCCCTCATCTCTCGGCCAATCTGAACCGCAGGCAGTATCATGGCGAAGAGCGGGCCGATCCCGGCTTTCTGGGCTATCTTACGGAAGGATACGCGCTCTATGCGGCTGCCTTCTATCCGCCATTGCTTCATACGATGGAGGCGGCGCGGCGCAGCGAGGTCGATCTGTTCCGGCAGGCGGCGAATGAGGGGCATGGCGGCAACGCCGAGGAAGCTGGCGAACGAGAAGATGCCTTCGTCTTGCCGGAGGATGCCGACGCCCGAGCGGCATCGGTTCAGCAGGATTCCGTCACCTGGCGCGCATTGCGCTGGTGTGGGTCGCTGCTGCTTGCACCGGTTCGGTTCATTCAACGTGAACGGGAAATTGCGCGCTCGATCGCAATTCTGTCCTCCATGGATGACCGCGGATTGCGGGACATCGGCATGTCCCGTTCGGAGATAGATCATATGGTCCGCTACGGTCGAGGCGAGTGAGCGGCATGGCAATGATTCATCATGCCGGGATTCATCATGCCGGGATTCATCATGCCGGCAACGAGGCGGCCGGTCGGCATTTGGCCGACCGGCCCCAGCCCCGCCCGAGGTAGTCGCAATTTTGCATTGGAGAAAGCCCTGCGGATGGGTCATCACGCCGCTTTGCCTGCTTTTCATCTGGTTGACGATCGACGGTGCCGCGGCTCCACCAGAGCCAGTCTTGACCCACGAGATGCAAGACGAGCCGATCACACCTGTGACCACCGGCGAAGCGCAACCTTTGGCACGTGTGAGGCTGGGTGCCAGCTTGTTCCAAGACAAGCGTTTGTCGCGGCATGGTACGCATAGCTGTTCGACTTGCCACGATCTTGCAACGAACGGCGCCAGCGCGGTCGCGCGTGACATCGGGGCAGACGGTAAGCCGCTGCCTCTCAACACGCCTACCATATTCAATGCCGTGCTCAGTTTTCGCCTCAATTGGGAAGGCCAGTTCCGCACGCTGGAGGAACAGGCGGCGGCGTCGTTGCGCAACCCGAACATTATGGATTCCTCGCCGGGGGCTGCGGCCATCAAGCTGATGGCGGATCATCGCATGGTCGCCCGTTTCAGGGAGGTCTACGGCCACGGGCCGGATGCGGATAGTCTGCTCGACGCGCTGGCCAGTTTCGAACGTACGCTGGTGACGCCGAACAGCCGTTTCGACCGCTGGCTGAACGGTGATCCGGCGGCGTTGTCGCCGGCCGAAGCAGGCGGCTACAAGCTGTTTAAATCGCTGGGCTGTGTTTCCTGCCATCAGGGCCGGAATATTGGCGGCAATTTGTTCTCGCGCCACGGCCTGTTCAAGCCGCTGGCATCGCCCAATCCGGTTCTGTTACGGGTTCCCAGCCTGCGCAATGTCGCCATCACGGCGCCTTACTTCCATGACGGCAGCGCGGCAAGTCTGGAGATTGCCATCCAGCGCATGGCTGCGTCGCAGTTGAATATCGGCATCAGCGCCGGGGAGGTAGCGTCCATCGCGGCCTTTCTGCGCAGTCTCACTGGCGATATTTCTTTCCAATCCGCACCGCGTGTTCCATGAACATCGCCCGAATAATGACCTTGAGTGTGCTACTGCTGGCATTGCTGACCTGGCTGGCGCTTTCCGGCACCAATGCCGATACCGACCGAACCCGTTTCGCCGTCAGTGAACTCGACCGTTTTACCGCCACGGAGAGTGCGTTGCATCGCGATGTGCTCCTGGCGCGTTCCGGCATGCTGCGGAACTATGATACCCTGGTATCGGAAATCACCACGCTCTATGCCATAGTTGATCATCTCAGCGCTCTCGGGCCCATGGATCCTGTCTATCGCGCGGAGCTGTTGCAACTGCGTGAAATGGTGCATCAGCAGGAAACGTTGACCGAATATTTCAAAAGCCGGAACGCCGTCCTGCGTAATTCCCTGGCTTATTTCAATGTCTTTGCTGCCCGGTTCAGAGAAGTGGATGCGAACCCCAGGAACGCACATGTCATCGGCGGTGTCGCCACGGCACTGCTGAGGCTGACGATCGATATGTCTGCGGAGGCTCTCGGTGAACTCGATCGCCGGCTGGACAAGTTGCGAGCCCTGAATGTGGCCCCGGCCGACGGCAGCGACGTAGCGGCGGCGCTGGCGCACGCATTGATGCTGCGCAATCTGTTGCCGGCGACGAACGATCACCTGCAGGCAATCTTTGCCGTACCGACTGGAGCGCAGGTGATGCAGATGCGCGGCTTCCTCAGTTCCTATGTTGAAGCCAGCGAAAGCAAGGCCAATGTCTACAGGTATCTTCTTTACGGTATCTCGCTGGTCCTGGTGGGGTTGATCGCGTTTCTGGCCCACCGGCTACAGGTCAAAGCCATGGCGGCCCAGCGCGCGGCGCAGATCGAGCATGTCATCGCCACCATTTCCACGCGCCTCATCAATGTGCCGCTGGAGAGTATCGATCTCGAAATCGAGCGTGCGCTGGAGGAACTGGCGCAGACGATCGGCGCCGACCGGGCGTATTTCGTCCTTGCCAATCCACAGCGGATCTATCGCTGGCGCCGGATGGGAGTGAGGTATCCGGCGCAATGGCCCGATCGGGCCATGACTCTGGCGGCGCGGTTGCGATCAGGCGGTTGCACTGAAATCCTGGTGAGAAACCGCAATGTCCAGACCCTTCGGCGAAACAATGCAGTACGCGATCTCTGCAGCTGGCTGTGCATCCCGCGTCTCGCCGACGGCCATATCGATGGCCTGCTGGCTTTCGATTCGGTGGATGGCGACTTCCTGCTGGCATCGACGGATTTCAGCCTGTTCCGCATGGCGCGCGACGCCTTCACGCACGCCGTCGAGCGTGATGCGCTGGCACAAGAAGTGCAGCGGCTGGAACAGATCATGCAGCAGGCGAGGCGGATGGAGACCATCGGCGCGCTGGCCAGTGGCATCGCACACAATTTCAACAATATCGTGGGGGCGATCCTGGGCTATACCGAGATCGCCACGAGTTATCTGGAAAGCGGGCGCGAACCTACGGAGACCCTGGCCGAAATCCGGCGCGCCGGCGAACGCGCGCGTGACTTGGTGCATCAGATACTGACTTTCGGCAGAGGCATGGTGGGCGAGACGCGCGATGTCGATCTCATCACTTTGCTGGAAGAAACCGTCTCGCTGCTCGGCGCGGCCTCATCCTGCCGGTTTGTCTCAGAAATCAAGGTGGAGCGGGATGATATTGTCGTCTCCGGTCTCGCCGAGCAATTGCAGCAGGTCATCCTCAATGTCTGCAACAATGCGGCCCAGGCGATGGAGAATACCGGCGAGGTACGCATCGAAGTCGACCTGCGCAAGGTAGAGGTGCCGATACAGCTTTCCCATGCGACCTGCTGTCCCGGCAGCTATGCAGTGATCGCCGTCATCGATTCCGGGCGCGGTATCGACGCGGCGGCGCTGAAGCATATTTTCGATCCATTCTTCACGACCCGGGCGGAGGGCAATGGCCTGGGCCTCGCGACAGTCCTTGAGATCGTGCGCGGCCATGCCGGCGGACTCAATGTCCGCAGTTCACCGGGCAAGGGCACGCATTTCGAAATCTGGCTGCCATGCCATCCGTCGGCGCACGATTCTTCAAGAAAGCAATTGCATGTTCCGTCGCCGCGGGGGAGTGGAGAGAGTATTCTGCTGTTCGATCCGAACCGCACGCGGCTGCTGCACAATGAGGAGATCGTGGCGGCTCTCGGCTTTGAACCGATCGGCTTTTCCGAGCCCGGCGCGGCCTATGGCGCCTGCCTGGGCGATCCCGCACGGTTTGATGCGCTGATCCTCTGCCATCAGCATGGCGCCAACACCGCCCTTGATCTGGCCTGCGAGTTGAAGCGACTGCCGGGTATGGGGCCGATCGTCTTCGCCACACCCTCCAGCAGCGATTATGCCGCGCGGGTGCTGGCCGCGGCGGGCATCTCCGAGATCGTCCACAGTCCGCTGAACTCGGCTGAATTGTCGACCGTGCTCGCGCGCTGCCTCGATCACGCGCGGCATCCCAAGGGACTTCTCACGGCGGCGGGCACTTGAGCAAGGCGGTGTAACCGTCTCAATGGCAGGATCGCCCATTGCGGAATTGCCGGGAAATCGCCTAGATATCGGCGCCACCATGGGACGGAATCCGGCGCCAGATGACCGATCGTGACGAGCTTGGAACCTGGGATTATGTGATCGTCGGAGCGGGGTCGGCGGGCTGTGTGCTGGCCAACCGCCTCAGCGCCAATGGCCGCGATCGGGTGCTGCTGCTCGAAGCGGGCGGTTCCGACAATTACCACTGGATCCATATTCCCGTCGGTTATCTCTATTGCATGGGCAATCCGCGCACGGATTGGGGATTCACCACCCGGGCGGAGCCGGGATTGAACGGCCGGGTGCTGGCCTATCCGCGCGGCCGGGTGCTGGGGGGCTGTTCGTCGATCAACGGCATGATCTATATGCGCGGCCAGGCGGCGGATTATGACAATTGGCGGCAGGCGGGCAATCCAGGCTGGGGCTGGGAGGATGTGCTGCCGCTGTTTCGGAAATCGGAAGACCATCACGGCCTGGATGGCCCGTATCATGGCCAGGGCGGAGAACTTCGAGTCGAGCGGCAGCGCCTGCATTGGCCGATCCTCGATGCGGTACGCGAGGCGGCACTGGAACTCGGCGTTCCCAAGGTCGAGGATTTCAACAGCGGCGACAATGAGGGTTCGTCCTATTTCGAGGTCAATCAGAAGGGCGGCTTCCGCTTCAACGCGGCGCGGGCCTTTCTGCGGCCGGTGCGGCACCGGCCGAATCTGAAAATCGTCACTGGCGCCCAGGCCGAGCGCATCCGCTTTGCCGGGAAACGCGCCACGAGCCTTGCCCTGCGGCTCAATGGCCGGCCGGCCGAGGTCGCGATCGGCAAGGAACTGATCCTCTCGGCGGGGTCGATCGGGTCGCCGCAATTGCTGCAGGTCTCGGGTGTGGGTTCCACCGGGTTGCTGCGGGAACTGGACGTCCCGATTGTCCATGAACTGCCCGGCGTCGGTGAAAATCTGCAGGACCATCTGCAGCTTCGCACCATCTTCCGCATATCGGGCGCGCGAACGCTCAACGAATGGCAGGCGCGCTGGCACGGGAAAGCGCAGATCGCCCTGCAATATGCGCTGTGGCGGAAGGGACCGATGTCGATGGCGCCGAGCCAGCTTGGCATCTTCATGCGCTCCGATGCGCGTTTCGCCACCCCCAACATCGAGTTCCATGTGCAACCCCTGAGTCTCGACCGGTTCGGCACGCCCTTGCATGACTATCCCGCGATCACGGTTTCGGTCTGCAATCTGCGGCCGGAGGCGCGCGGGCATGTACGGATCCAATCGCCCGATCCTTTCGCGCCACCCGAGATCGCACCCAATTATCTCTCGACCGAGGAAGACCGGCGCGTGGCGGTGGAATCGATCGCGGCGGCCCGGCGCCTGATGGCGACCAGGCGCATGCAGGAATTCCGGCCGCTTGAGACGAAGCCAGGTGCCGAGATCGTCTCGCCCGAAGATCTCGCTCGCGCGGCTGGAGATATCGCCACCACCATTTTCCATCCGGTCGGCACGGCCAAGATGGGTACGGATCCGATGGCGGTGGTCGATCCCACGCTCAAGGTGCATGGCCTTGGCGGTCTCAGGGTCGTGGATGCCTCGATCATGCCCAACATCGTCTCGGGCAATACCCACGCCCCGGCGGTAATGATCGGCGAGATGGCGGCGAAATTCATCGCCGCCGGTCAATAGGCCGCACCAGAGCCATTTTTCTGTCGCTGCAAATGTCACGGCCCGCCGGTGGAACGATGCCGGCTGAGCGCGTTTGGACAGGAACGGCGCAGGCGTGAAACCCCTTTTCGGGGGATGCTTGCGCCGGTGCAATGTCGCAAAAGGAGCAGGATATGAAAAGACAGCTTTGGCTGAGCGCAGCTATGGCGGCGCTGTTGGTGAGTGCCGCCCCGGTGGCAATCGCACAGGAAGCAACGCCGGAAACGCCGGCTTTGGGGCAGCCGCGGGCAGTCGATGCCTCGACCATTGTCGGGGAAAACCTCTATGACGTGAATGGCGCGGATATCGGCGATATCGATGCGGTACTCGTCAATGCCAACGGCGAAGTGCAATCCGTGGTGGTCGATGTAAGTGGGTGGCTTGAAAGCGAGAAGCTGCTCAACCTCGCCTGGTCGGATTTGGCACAGGGCCCCGACGGGCAGATCGTCGCCACTAATCTGACCAAGGAGCAGGCTGAGGCCGCCGAGGGCTATGCCTATCGCGAAGGGCAGCGTGGGGGTCAGGTTCTGACCGAGAATGGCGAGCCCTATACCGGCACGGTGGCCGGCGCGGCGACCACGCCGGCGCGAGGTGGCGATACGATCATGAACGGCGACGGTACGGTCAATACCAGCAACATCATCGGGGCCGCGGTGGAGAGCGGGAGCGGCGACAAGATCGGCGAGGTCAACGAAATCGTTCTCCAGTCGGACGGCAAGGTCCAGGGTGTGGTTGTCGATGTCGGCGGTTTGCTGGGCGTGGGCGCCCATTCGGTGCTGCTGGATTGGCAGGATATCGAGCTTGCGCAGCGCGAAGGCAAGGAAGTCCTGATGATCAACGCGACCGAAGAAACGCTGAAAGGCATGCCGGAATACGATCCGCAGGCGGCCAACTGATCACAACGTCCTCGATCAGTCAGCTAGCCGTGGTGGGCCGGGCCGCTTCCCCGTAAGGGCGGCCCGGCTATCCCTGCCTCAGAACAAACCCACCCTCCCCAGCAGCGAAGGACGTGCCGACATGGCCAAGAAGCCAGCCACAGCCAAGCCAGGAAAAGCCAGCAACAACCTATCCATACCTCTCAAGAATGGTGGCGGCGGCGAGACCCATCAGACAGCCATGGCGCCGGACAACCGGTTGACGACCAACCAGGGCACGGTCGTTTCGGACAATCAGAATTCCCTGCGCGCCGGCACGCGTGGTCCGACCCTGCTGGAAGATTTTATCCTGCGGGAAAAGATCACGCATTTCGACCACGAGCGAATCCCGGAGCGGATCGTGCATGCGCGTGGTTCCGGCGCCCATGGCTATTTCCAGCCCTATAAATCCATGGCTTCCCTCACCAAGGCTGCGTTCCTGGCCGACCCCAAGGAACGGACGCGGGTGTTCGTGCGCTTCTCGACCGTTGCCGGGGGTGCCGGATCGGTGGATACGGCGCGCGACGTACGTGGCTTTGCGGTCAAGTTCTATACCAGCGAGGGAAATTTCGACCTCGTCGGCAACAATATCCCGGTCTTCTTCATTCAGGACGCGATGAAGTTTCCAGACCTTGTTCATTCCGTGAAAATGGAACCGGATCGCGGGTTTCCCCAGGCCGCCTCGGCTCATGACACGTTCTGGGATTTCGTCACGCTGATGCCGGAAAGCATGAACATGCTGATGTGGGTGATGTCGGACCGCGCCATCCCACGCTCCTATCGCATGATGGAGGGTTTCGGTGTCCATACCTTCCGCATGATCAACGCGAAGGGCCAGGCAAAATTCGTCAAATTCCATTGGCGCCCGGTCGTCGGCTCGGCCTCTCTGGTCTGGGACGAGGCCGTCAAGCTGGCCGGGGCCGATTACGATTTTCACCGGCGCGACCTCTGGGAAGCGATCGACAGCGGAAATTTCCCGGAATTCGAACTGGGGCTCCAGATCTTCGATGAAAAATTCGCCAATACCTTCGATTTCGACGTCCTCGACCCGACCAAGTTCATCCCCGAAGAACTGGTCCCGGTGCAGATGGTCGGGCGCATGGTGCTCGACCGGAATCCCGACAATTTCTTTGCCGAGACGGAACAGGTTGCGTTCCACCCGGGCCATATCGTGCCGGGCATCGATTTCACCAACGATCCACTGTTGCAGGGTCGGTTGCATTCCTATCTCGATACCCAGCTCAGCCGGCTGGGTGGGCCGAATTTCCATGAGATCCCGATCAATCGGCCGGTCTGCCCGTTCCGCAATCTGCAGCGGGACGGTCATATGCAGATGATGGTGCCGACAGGCCAGGTCAATTACGAGCCCAACAGCATCGCACCGGATTCACCCCGGGAATGCCACAGCACCGGCTTTGCGAGTCATGTGGCACCCTTTCCCGACGAGCCGGCTTTGCGTGTGCGTGAGCGCAGCGATTCCTTCGGTGACCATTACAGCCAGGCCCGGCAATTCTTCCAATCGATGACGGTGCCCGAACAGCGGCATATCGTCAGCGCCTTTGCCTTCGAACTGGGCAAGGTGGCGCGGCCCGCCATCCGGACCCGCATGCTGGGCCATCTCCGGATCATCGATCCGGCCTTGGAGGCGGGCGTGGCAGCTGCGCTCGGCATGCAGGGAGAAGCCATCCGCATCGAGCCGTTTAAAGCACCGATCAATCTGAAACCCTCGCCGGCATTGAGCATCATCGGCAAGGCGCAGCCCAGCCTCGACGGTCGCAAACTGGCCGCCCTCGTCACACAAGGCAGCGACGGCGCGTTGTTGGAGCGCCTGCGAAAGGCGATTGCCAAGGAAGGTGCCCGGCTGGTTCTGATCGCCCCGACAATCAGCGGCATCATGGACGACAAGGGCAAGGAACTTCCGATCACGGATGCATTGGACGCGGCGCCATCCGTGCTGTTCGATGCCGTGATCATGGCGGCATCCGCGGCGGGGGCCGAAGCCCTGATGAAGAAGCCCGCGGCCGTCAACTGGCTGCGCGATGCCTTCGCCCATTGCAAGGCGATCGGATACCGGAAGGAACTGGCCTGGATCTGGGAAAAAGCCAGCCTTGCTGCTGCCGACGGGGGCATTGCCGCGATCGATGATGCCAGAGGCCTTGCCACATTCATCGAGGCAGCAAAGCAGCATAGAATATGGGCACGCGAGGCCCAATTACAGCCAGCGAAGCCTCGGTAGAGCCTCCCCAGGCTTCTAACGTCAGCGCGCTTTGCCGGGTAATGCGTTCTGAATCGTCGCTGGTATATCGGTCAGCACCTGGACCAATGACTTCCGTTCGCATTCCTCACTGGGCAGTGAGGCGCCGATGTCAACCCACAGGAGCCGGTTCTCGGCGCCGTAGTGATGGGTTGGGATGAAGGATTTCGGCTCGTCGAACGCGCCGACATAGAGTCCGATCTCGGCATCGTCATCGTATTTCATATAGAGAGGCGAGCCACAGGCCCCACAGAAGCCGCGTACCGCCTTGTTGGAGGAGCGGAATTCGCTGGCAGGCGCACCGAACCAAGTAACCTTGGCGGTGTCGCACCAGGCCAGCACGGCAAAAGCGCTGCCGGTCGCCCGCCGGCACATGCTGCAGTGACAATAGTGGACGTCGCGCGGCAGGGAATCGATGGCGAATGAAACCTCGCCGCAACTGCATCGGCCATGCAACATGATGATCTTCCTTATATGTTCAGAGAGGCACGCGCAGGCTAGCGTCCGGCCATCCGGAAAACCGGCGCCGCGCATTGCGATGCCATTGCCGCGAGATGGGCGGTGGAGAGCGTGGAGTTTTCCCTGCTGATGGCAGCGCGGTACGCGCTCCAATTGGCCTCGGTCTGGCGGGCGAGAAAACGGTCGGCGGCTTCAAGCAAATCGGGCGAGGCCCGATCGATGGTCTTGTTCACCAGACAGGCTTGCGCTTGCGTCGGGAGGTGCTGATAGGCGCGGTCGCCGGAGGCCAGGCTGAGCCGGATGTCGCGCTCGAATAACTGCTCGCGGGATTTGATCCGATCTAAACCGCTGGCGGTGACAAACTCGTCTGCCTGCTCCATCACACAGGAAGTGCATAGAGCATAAATTAACATCACCGCCGCCCGCTTCATCACCGTCACCCTTGCTGATCACCACCCGGTGCGGCCACAACCGGCGAAGCTGGCGACGGTTCCGAACTGCACAGAGATGTCACGCGCGGGATGCTGTGGTTAGCTCCGACGGCGCTTGCGGGTGGCGGCAGCTTTCTTGGCCGAGGCTTTGCGGGCCGCCTTGGGACGGGCGGCTGAAGCTGCGCCGCCCTTGCGTCCACCTTTCCGCGCCGGTGCCTTGTTGACCTTCTTGCCGACGCCGGACCCGCCCGGTTTCTTGCCGCCGCCGGTCATTTTGTTGACCGTGGCCCAGGCGCGTGCCTCGGCTTCGTCTTCGGTAACGCCGCGTTCCTCGTAGCCTTTTTCGATGTGCTCCGCCTGGCGTTTCTGCTTGTCAGTGTATTTTGCCTTGCTGCCGCGGCCAGCGGGCGCCGCGGCTTTCTTTCGTGCCGGCATGATGCCCTCCAGATGCTGTCGTCATCTGTGGGCATAAGCCGGCAGAAGGCGGTTGGTTCCGTCGCCCGCGGGTCTTTTAGATTTTACTGGAGATTTGACGACGCACGTCATCGGCCAGCGGGTGGAGCCGGTCAGGCGTCAAGGGTCCGACCAGAGAATAGCCGATGCCGGCATCGGCCCAGGTGAAACCGGCGATTGCGCCGTCGATATGTTCAGCCATCGGCGTGTCGCGTTCCGCCGCCATGGGACGGGAGAGGATGACGAGGCGGGTGCCGCGATCATCGTCATACATGAAAAGGATGGCGGCACCGTGGGTTGTGGCCACCAACCGTCCCCCCATAAAGCGGTAACCGGCGGCAGCGAGATCGGGCACCGTCACCGGGTGGCCGAGCCGCTCCGAGGCCCAGGCAACCAGGGATGCCCTATCATCGGCGCGGATCTCGACCGGCCGGATATGATCGGGTGCATAGACAGCGTAGCTTGCCGCCGCCTCCTGGGCCAGCGCGGCAATACCGACCGGCACCCTTTCCATCCAGCCATGGAGTGACCAGCCTGTGGCGCCACTTCCGAGCAGGAGCAGAACGGCCGCCGCCGCCCGCCAGGTCGATACGCGCATGCTCCGTCGCGTGGATGCCATACGAGCGACGTTGAGCTCCGGCGGCACCGGCTCCTCGGCGATCGGGGCGAAGGCCGCGCGCAGGGCCCCGCGCTGGGCGCGGTAATCCTCGACCCGTTCCGCCACGTCGGGATGGGTTGCGAGATATTCCGCGATCTCGGCCTGGCGCGAAGGTGCCAGCGCCAGATCGACGAAGGCATGGAGATCATCCTCGGTGATCGGACGGTTGCTCATTTCACTCTCCGGAGATGCGGATGCGCTTGTTCGCCCCGCATGTGCTGGCGCAGGCGCTCGCGGCCGCGTGCCAGGCGCGACATGATTGTGCCGATGGGAACGCCCAGGACGGCCGCCGCTTCGGCATAGGTGAGATCCTCGACGGCGATCAGCAGCAGCACGCTGCGCTGATCGTCGGGCAAGGCGGCAAGGGCCAGCAATACGTCATTGTGCCGAATGCCGTCTTCTTGACGAGGCGGTTGGGCGAGAACGGAATCGTCGGCATCCTCGATCGCAGTGGTCGGCCCGCGCCGTTTCACCTGGCGCATCTTGTTGAGAGCGAGATTGTGCAGGATGGCAAAGAGCCAGGCCCGGACCGACCCTTCCGCACGCCGCTGGTGCCAGCGGCCGATCGCACGTTCCAGGCAATCCTGAACGAGATCATCGGCCGCGGCGCGGTCCCGCAGCAAAGCGCGCGCATAGCGCCGCAAGGCGGGAATTTGCGGTTCGAGGAGGGTGACCATATCCGTCATGACAGCGATGAGCTTACCCCCCTTGTGCGTCGGTTTGTACCTGAACCGGCGCACCGATGGCGTCGATCTTGCCCGGCGCGATGACGAGGTAGCGCCGGGCCGGCGTTGCATCGCCTGTGACGATCTGGCGGATCGGGCCTACCGCATTGACGATGGCGGCACCGGCGGGGTTGGTCATGAAGGCGGCGAGCGGCTCGAGGTCGCCACTGCCGTCGGGCTTGGCGGCAAGGGCGAGGACATGAGGTTGTTTCGGGGTGAGGCCGGTGACCGAGGCCTGAAGGATCTGCGTCAGGCCCTGGTCGAACAGCGAGACACTGGTGGTGGCCGGCATCCCTGCCCTTGGGGCGAGTGCGAGATGCGTGACAATCCCGGCGGACCCTAGAGGCTGCAGGTTCTGGAGGCCATCGCCTTCCGGAACTGCATTGGCCACATAGGCGATGGCCTGTGGTGCCTGGCCTACGGGAATATTGGCGACGACCTGGTTCGTTCCGGTGTCGATGGCGGCCAGCGCATCGGCATTTTCCAATCCGACATAGATCCGCGTACCGTCGCCAGACGGCCAGATGCCGTGAGGCAATTTGCCGACCGGGATGGTGGCGATTTCGGAAAAGTCCCTGGTGCGGAAGACCTTGACCAGGTTGAGGCCGCCCACGGTGACATAGGCGAAGGTCTCGCCGTCGCGGCGGATGAAATTGACGTGATTGGTGATCGGCCCGGTATCGAAGGAGGTGAGCACGTTGAAGGGTGGCCGGGCGTTGAACACCATGGTGCGGCCGATATCCTTCAGTGTCAGCCAGACCTGATCGCCATCGGGGCTCGCGGCGATGTTGGGACAGAACGGACTTTCCTGTTTGACGCTGCCGATTATGGCGTGATCGGCCACGGAAATCACCACGGTTTCCGGATTGAAGGAGGAGCAGACATAGCCGTATTTGCCGTCCGGCGAGAAGATCTGCATGCCGGGGCCGGCGGGTACCTTGATGCGCGTTTTCTCGGCATAGGTGGCGGCATCGAGGACGGCGATATAATCCTCACCGCGGATCGTGACCCAGAGCTCGCGGCCATCGGGCGTGAAGAAGGCTTCGTGGGGCGCACGGCCGAGATAGCTGGTATGCTTGACGGCATTGGTGGCGGTGTCGATGAGGGTCACCGAATTGGACCCGATCGAGACGATTGCAAGTGTCTTGCCGTCGGGCGAGAAACCCATGCCGTGCACGAGAACCTGGCCGCGATAGAGCGGGCTCATATTGCCGGGTTGCGGATCGCCGAGGCGGATGAGGCCGAGCAATTTGTTGTCGACCGGATCGGTGACGCTTACCGTATTGGAGAATTGTTCGGCGGCATAGACGCGGTCTTTGTGGCTGATCGCAATGTCGGGCGTTTCCGTGGCTTTGGGGGCCTGACCGGCGAGAGCGGGCAGGGCGAGAACAACACCCGACAACAACGTGGTCGCGAGAAGAATGGCGCGCATGATCGTCTCCTAATGCGTCGTATGTTGGTGTGATTGCGTGGGAACCGGCTGAGCCGGCGGCAAGGGATCGCCGATGGCGAGGCGCATCGCGGCGATTTCCTGCTGCTGGGTGACAATGATTTCCTGGGCGAGGCGCCGGATCTGCTCGTTCTTGCCATAGCGCAGAACAGCCACGGCCATGTCGATGGCACCCTGGTGATGGGGGATCATCATGGCCACGAAATCGCGATCGACATCGCCGGTGGGGGCTACCGCCATGTCGCTCATCATGCGGTTCATGGCGGCGTCATTTTCAGCGAGGAAGGGCGTCTCGGCGGCGGAATCCTCAGCCGAAGCGGGATTCAACAGCAGCAGGCAGCCGGCAAGCGTCAACACGCAAGGCCCTGATAATCGGCGGAAAAACATGAAAAGTCTCCGAGTGATGATGTCTGCATCACTCGGTAGACAATCGGCGGGGCCAGTTTATTCCCGGCCCGGAAATTTATTATCGCTTAAAAGCCCGCATCGGCGCCGTAGCCGGGGCGCATCAGGACTTTGATCGAATCGAGGCCGTAGGCCTTTTTGATCGCCGTATCCCAATCCTTGAGGCCATAGGCATGGGTGACGATACCCTGCGAGGTCACCAGCTTGCGGTCGAGGAGGTCGATGGCGATCGGATAGCAATAGGGCCCAAGATGTGCGCCGCGGACGTCGAGTTCCTTGCGGTCACCGATGATCGACCAATCGGCGCTGGTCTCCTGGCCGAAGACCGAGAATTCGACGAAGCGGCCGAGCTTGCGGATGATCTCGAGGCCCTGGGTGACGCCGGCCGGAACGCCGGTGGTTTCGATATAGACGTCGCAGCCATAGCCCCCGGTCAGTTCGCGGACGATCTCGATCGGGTCCTGTTCCTTGGGGTTGATGGTGATGTCGGCGCCGAAATGGCGGGCGAGTTCCAGGCGCTCGGGGACCAGATCGATCACGATGAGCTTCTTGGGCGTCTTGAGATGTGCCACCTGCACCATCATCAGGCCGAGCGGGCCGGCGCCGGCGATGACCACCACGTCATCCAATTGAATGTCGCCGCGATTGACCGTGTGGATGGCACAGGAAAGCGGCTCGATAATGGCGGCATCTTCGAGCGAGACGGATTCCGGAATTTTATGGACGCGCGAGGTTGAGGGGAGGCGCATGTATTCCGCCATGCCGCCATCGGCCACGTCGCGCTGGAAGCCGAAAATGTTGTGGACTTCGCACATCCAGTATTTGCCGGATTGGCAATAACGGCAGCGGTCGCAGGGAACGATCTGTTCGGCGATGACCTTGTCGCCGGGCTTCACGCCGAAATGCTCGGCGGCACCTTCGCCGATTTCTTCGACATAGCCGAAGAATTCATGACCCGGAATCACCGGGACCTTCACCCAGGGATTCTGCCCGGCCCAGAACATGGCAGCACCGGACCAGCATTTGCAGTCGCTGGCACAGATGCCGCAGGCGGCGATCTTGATCACCAATTCCCGCGGACCCGCCTTGGGGCGTGCGATTTCCTCGACCCGGTAATCCTTGGGGCCGTGGCAGACGATGGCGGTCATTTGTCCGGAGGCGGTCTTGGGCATCTCTTTCCCCTGAAGGCGACGGTGATATGGTGGTGATGCTATTGCATCTTTGAAAATACAGATGTATTTTCTTCCCGATCACGTCAACAAAATTGTTGGAGGTGAAGCCGGAGCGGCCTCGGCAGGAAGGGAGATCCTGCTGTCTAACCCTTTATCAATTCTAATATTTTCGTCCACTCGCCTGGACTTAACTGCAAGGGAGGAACACGTGAGACATTTTCTGTTAGCGACCGTCAGTGCGACCGTCGCCATGACGGCGACCTTGGCGTTGCCGCAGACTGCCAGCGCCCAGGATTGGCTGGCTGCTGCCGCCGAGCCCCTGAAAGGCACCGAGATCAACGGCATTTTCCTGGACCGCCCGGGCTATCGCGCGATCATCAAATTGCTGCCGGAATTCGAACAGAAGACCGGCATCAAGGTGAATTACGAAATCGTCCCCTATGAGAACACCCGCGAGAAGCAGGTGCTGAACTTCACCTCGCAGGGTGATCTCACTTTGGCGCTGGTCGATCTGGTCTGGATCGGCGAATTCGCGGAGAACGGCTGGATCGATCCGATCTCGAACTTCACCGGCGACGCTTCGATCACCGATCCGAATCTGAAGCTCGATGGTTTCTTCCCGCTGCTGCTCGACGCGTTCGGTTCGTGGGGCGGCACCACCTACGGCCTGCCGTTCGACAACTATTCGGGCCTGCTGTTCTACAATTCCTGCATGCTGAAGGATGCCGGCTTTGACGCTCCGCCCGCGACCTGGGCCGATCTCAAGGACGTCTATGGTCCGAAGCTGACCGATGCGTCGAAGAATCAGTATGCCTTCGCCCTGCAATCGCTGCGCGGCGAGACGCAATCGGCCGACAGCTTCATGCGCGTATTGTGGCCGTTTGGCGGTTCCCTGCTCGACAAGGACTTCAAGTCCAATCTGATGAGCGCCGAGAGCCAGACGGGCCTCAAGTTCCGCCAGGATCTCGCCCAGTACATGCCGGAGGGCATCGTCTCCTATGACCATGCCGAGGCGGTGAACGCCCTCGCCCAGGGTCAGGTGGCGATGATCACCGAATGGTCGGCTTTCTACGGCACGTTGACCGATCCCGCGACCTCGAAGCTCGGCGATTGCCTGGCCGTGGCACCGGAACCGGAAGGTCCCGCGGGCCGCTTGCCGGCGCTGGGTGGCTTCTCGCTCGCTGTCGCCTCACAGGCGTCGGAAGAGCAGAAGAAGGCGACCTGGCTCTTCATCCAGTGGGCGACCTCGGAAGAAATCGCCCGTGCCTATGTCGAAGCGGGTGGCGTCTCGGGCCGCATGTCGATCTACGAACAGGACGACATCAAGGCGAAGTACAAGTTCGTCGAGCCGATGGTGGCCTCGTGGCAGAAGGGCGTGCCGCAATATCGTCCGCGCTTCCCGGCCTGGCCGGCCATTTCCGAAGTGATCGCGGAATGGGGCACGAAGATGCAGCTTGGCGAAGTTTCGACCGAAGACGGTGCCAAGGAGATCGGCTCGCGCATGGAAGCCATCCTGGAGAAGGAAGGCTATTACGACGGCAAGAAAGAATTGCTGCAGTAAAGACCAGTTGATTGCCAAAGGATGGCGGCCGGGACCCTCCCGACCGGCTGCCATCCGCCTCTTTATCCTTCGCTTTCGTCTTCCGGAGGGAAAATCATGCCGGACCTCTACGCCCAAGCGCTTGATGAACTGGCCGCTGTTTTCGGTCGCCTCGACTCACAAGAGGTCGATCAGGCCATCGGTGCCATCGCCGGCGCCAATCGAATCGCCCTCTACGGGGTCGGCCGCGAAGGTCTGCAGATCAAAGGTTTTGCCATGCGTCTTTTCCATCTCGGCCTCAAGGCCGCGATGGTCGGCGACATGACCACACCGCCCGTTGGCCCCGGCGATCTGCTGATCGTCTCGGCCGGGCCGGGCGCCTTCTCAACCGTGCTGGCCCTGATGGGTGTCGCCAAACAAGCCGGGGCCAAGATTCTGGTGGTGACGGCACAGGCTGGCGGCGAAGCAGCACGGCAGGCGGATCACGTCCTGGTCATTCCGGCGCAGACCATGGCTAATGACCGACCGGCCGAGAAGGCCGCCATCTCGGTTCTGCCGATGGGATCGCTTTACGAAGGGGCGCAATATGTGCTCTTCGAAATCATGATCCTGAAGTTAAGAGATCGATTGGGGATCGCCGCGGAAACCATGCGTGGCAATCACACCAATCTGGAATAAACTCGGCGCCCTTCGGATAGATTCCGGCGCCAAGAACAGGAGATCGCGGGTTTGGCCAGTGCCAGCATTTCATCCACCAGCCAGAAACCCAATCGGGGCTATCGCCGCTGGACACCCTTCTGGTTCCTGGCGCCGTCGGTCTTCGTGCTGCTGGGAATCGGCATCTATCCGACGATCTATGCGGTCATCACCTCGTTCCAGCAATTCAACCTGACGCGGCCGCGGGATGGCGCCGAGTTCATCGGCTTCGACAATTATGTGACCGTCCTCACGGACGAGACCTTCCTCAATTCCCTGGGTCTCACGGCGCGCTTCTTCCTGACGGTGATGCCGTTCCAATTGGCGTTCGGGCTTGCCATCGCGTTGCTGTTACACCGGCCGGGCTGGGGCTTCCTGCGCTCGCTCACCCGCGTCTCGCTGGTGATTCCGCTTTCCACCACCTATGCCGTGGTGGGCCTCATCGGGCGCCTGATCTTCAATCGGGATTTCGGCGTGGCCAATCAGTTCCTCGACACGATCGGGATCGGCGGCTTCGACTGGCTGGGCTCGACCACCGGCGCCTTCATCGCCATCGCGGCGATGGAAGTGTGGCAATGGACGCCATTCTGCGCGCTCATCTTCCTCGCCGGGCTCTCCATGGTGCCGGTTGAAATCGAGGAAGCAGCGCGGCTGGAGACGCCGTCGAAATGGTCGCTGCTGCGGCACGTCCAACTTCCCTATCTGCTGCCGGGCCTCACCGCCGTTCTAATTCTGCGTTCTGCCGACATCCTGAAGCTTTTCGACATGGTCTTCGTGATGACACGCGGCGGGCCGGGGGCAGCCACCGATCTCATCTCGATCTATATCCAGCGCGTGGGCTTCCGCGTCTTCGACATGGGTGTTGCGTCCGCGCAGGCCATCCTGCTGCTGATCATCACGATCATCCTCAGCCGCCTCTATATCAAATTGATCTACCGGGAGATCGAGTGATGACGACCCCTTTTTCGCGCTTCCTGCATGCCGTCGGCCTGCTGGTCGTGCTCGCCTTCACAATTTTCCCGTTCTATTGGATGGTGTCGTCGAGCTTCAAGGACCAGTCGGACCTGCTGGCATCGCCGCCCAATTGGCTGTTCACGCCGACGCTGGCACATTACGCCGAGATCTTCGCCGATCAGAAGGTCGTGGCCGCGATCGGTAATTCGCTGATCGTTGCCGGCTGCACCACCTTGCTCGCCGTGCTGTTGGGAACACCGGCCGCCTATGCCCTGGCGCGGTTCGAGTTTCGCGGCAAGACCGATCTGTGGTTCTGGTTCATCTCGAACCGCATGATCAGCCCGATCGTGCTGGCGTTGCCGATCTATCTGCTGGCGCTCCAGGCGAAGATGCTGGATACGCATCTGGTGCTGATCCTGGTTTATCTCACCTTCAATTTGCCGATCGTGGTTTGGATCTGCACCGACCAGTTCCGCTCGATCCCTGCCGATCTCGAACAGGCGGCGCGTCTAGACGGTGCCAGCCAGTTCATGATCTTCCGCAAGATCTATGTGCCGCTGGGCCTGCCAGGCATCGCGGTTTCGGCGATTTTCTCGTTCATCTTCTCGTGGAACGAATTGCTTTACGCATTGGTTCTCACGCGGCGCAGCGTGCAGACGGCACCCGTGATCGCAACGAGTTTCATGTCCGGCTACGAATTGCCCTGGGGCAAGATCATGGCGACCGGCACGCTGATCGTCCTGCCGGTGACGATCTTCGCGCTCATCGTGTCACGGCACATGATCCGAGGTCTCACCATGGGCGCCACCAAGTAAGGGAACGAGGGAGGTCGATATGGCAATTGAACTCGGCGTCAATCTCTCCTTCTGCGTCAAGCGCTGGGTGACGCCCCAACTTTGGGCGCCGGTGGTGCGCGAGCGATTGGGCCTCGATCTGGTGCAGTTCTCGTTCGATCTCGTGGACCCCACCTGGCCGGATGATCTTCTCGCCGAACTCGCCGAGGATCTCCGCACAATCCCGGCACAGCACGGCGTCCGGGTGCATTCCTGCTTCATTGGCCTCGCGCATTACACCTTCAACCAGCTTCTCCATCCCAATCCGCGCGTGCGCGACGTGGCCGAGGCGTGGCTGAAGCGCGCCTATAAATTCGCGGCGCTGGCCGGCATCACACGGGTAGGCGGTCCCCTCGGCGCGATCGCCGCCCGCACGGACGGGGTCGAGGAGGATCAACTGCCGGAAGCCGATTACCAGGATCTGGTGGCGCGTGCGAAGCGCCTCTCGGTGGCCGCGAAGGAAGCAGGCATCACCGAGCTCTTCGTCGAGCCGACGCCGTTGCGGCGCGAATGGCCCTGGACCATCGAGCAGACCCAGCGTCTCGCTGACGATCTTCGCGATGCCGCGGTCAGCTGGAAGTTCTGCATCGATTGGGGTCATGCCACGTTTGAGCCGGTTTATGGGCGCTATCGCGGCACGATGGAGCGCTGGTTCACGGCCCTGAAGCCCGAGATCGGCATGATTCACATGCAGCAGACCGATTTCCAGTATGACCGGCATTGGGACTTCACCATGCCGGGCGCGGTCGACGCCCAGGAGGCGGCCGATCTGGTAAAGCGCACGGGCCTCGCCGACCGCCCGATCTTCCTGGAGGTCTTCTATCCCTTCGAGCGGGACGACGCCTCGATCCTCAGCGCCATGTCGCAATCCATGACGATGCTGAAGAAAGCCTATGGGATCGCCGCATGAGCGATAAAGCGCGCATCGTTCCTGTGGTCAATGCCGATGGAGATGCGGAGCATATCCGCGCGCGGGTCGTCTGGTACTATTATGTGGGTGGCATCACGCAGCAGGAAATCGCCGACAAGTTCGGCATGACGCGGCTCCGGGTCAACAAGATCATCGGTCAGGCACGTGCCGATGGCTCGGTCAGGATCGATGTTCGGCTGCCTTTGGCGCATTGCGTCGAGCTGGAAGAACAATTGAAGACGCGCTTTGGCTTGGTGGACGCGCGCGTCGTGCCGAGCGTAGCGGATGCGGACGAGCTGCAACGCCTCATTGGCGAGGCGGCGGGCGAGACGCTGGATCCGCTGCTGGAGGATGGGCAGATTCTGGGTGTCGGCTGGGGTCGGACTTTGGCTGCCGCCATCAAGACGCTGACGCAAAGGCGCTTCACGAAATCCTCCGTGGCGACGCTGATGGGTAGCCTCACGCGTGGCTACGGCACGGCGACGCTGGAGGTGGCGACCGCCTTTGCCAAGGTGCTGGGCGCCGAGTGCTTCTATATCGCGGCACCGATCTACTGCCCTTCCTCGGAGAGCCTGCAGGTGCTCCGGACACATTACGGCATCGCCGAGGCAATGCGGCGGGCCGAAACCGCCGATATTGCAATGGTCTCCTGCGGCGATCTTTCCGACCGGTCGCAGTTGGCCTCGACCCAGACCGTGGCCGAAAATCTGGCCAGTCTGCGGGCGGCGGGGGCGGTGGGCGATCTTCTGGGCGTCTTCCTCGACAATCATGGCCGGCCGGTCGATCACCCGCTCAACGAGCGGGTCATGGCCTTGTCGCCGGCGCAGTTGAAGGAGATTCCGCGCACAATTCTTGCTTCCGGCGGCATGCACAAGGCACCGATCGTGGGAGCGATTTTGCGTGGCGGACTGGTGAAATCCGTGGTGACGGACGAGGCCGCCGCAACCTTCATTCTGCAACAACAGATTTAGTCCCGTTTCTTTCCGGCGCCCGGCGCCGATCTTGGAGTGATAGATGTCCTTTCTTCGTCTTGATAACGTCCAGAAGCAATTTGGCCCACACACCGTCATCAACGGCGTGTCACTTGCGGCGGAGAAGGGCGAATTCGTTGTGTTCGTGGGGCCATCCGGCTGCGGCAAGTCAACTTTGCTGCGGATGATTGCCGGGCTCGAGGACGTCAATGGTGGCGACATCTCGATCGACGGCAAGGTCGTCACCCATGTCGAACCGGCCAAGCGCGAAGTCGCCATGGTGTTTCAATCCTATGCGCTTTATCCGCATATGAGCGTGTTCGAGAACATGGCTTTCGGCCTACGCATGATCAAGATGGCGGAGGCCGAGATTACGCAACGCGTGACCGATGCCGCGCGCATCCTGCAGATCGAACCCTTGCTGAAGCGCAAGCCGCGCGAGCTTTCCGGCGGCCAGCGCCAGCGTGTCGCCATCGGCCGCGCCATCGTGCGCCACCCGAAGCTGTTCCTGTTCGACGAGCCGCTCTCGAACCTCGATGCCGAATTGCGTACCCAGATGCGGGTCGAAATCGCCAAACTGCACCGTGATCTCGGCGTCTCGATGGTCTATGTGACGCATGACCAGATCGAGGCGATGACGCTGGCCGATCGCATCGTGGTGCTGCGGGCAGGCCAGGTGGAGCAGATTGGCTCGCCCACCGAACTCTATGACCGGCCGCGTAACATGTTCGTAGCGGGCTTCATCGGCTCGCCCAAGATGAATTTCCTGGCCGGGCGGGTGACGGCTATCTCCGAGCAGGCACTCACCCTGAGCCATCCCGCGCTGGTGGGCGGTGCGCTCACCGCCGCGACGCGCGCAGCGCATCAGGTGAAGGTTGGCGATCAGGTCTCTATCGGTTTGCGGCCGGAACACCTCAACATCGGCGCGAGCGCGCCCCTTCTGGCGCTTGGCGTGGATTTTGTCGAGAATCTCGGCGGTGCGGCGCAGATCTATACCCAGGCGCCCAGCGGCGAGACGGTCACCGTCCTGGCGCCCGGTCGCCCGCAGATCGCACCCGGCGATACCCTTTCGCTCGGTATTGCGCCGGAGCACATCCATCTCTTCGACGCCAAGGGCTTGGCGCTCTGAAATCAGCGTGCCGATTCCAGGATCAAATCGGCGGCTTTCTCGGCCAGCATGATCACCGGCGCGTTGGTGTTGCCGGAGGTGACGCTGGGGAAGGCTGCCGCGTCCGCGACGCGCAACCCCTGAACCCCATGTACGCGCAGATCGGCATCCACGACCGATTGCCGCGGATCACTGCCCATGCGGCAGGTGCTCACCGGGTGAAAGACCGAGCCGGCGCGCGTGCGAATGTCTTCGACGATATCCGATTCCGTGCGGAAAGCCGGCCCCGGTTTCATCTCGCGCTCGATCAGTGAGGCGAGGGGTTCGGTCGCGGCGAGGCGACGGATGAAATGCCAACCGGAAATCATGCCGCGCAGATCGCCTTCGACCGAGAGATAACGCGGCTGAATGAGCGGCGCCTGCATTGGATCGGCACTGGCAATCTCGATCGAACCGCGGCTCTCCGGGCGGCAGAGCGAATAGCCGAGCAGGAAACCGGGGAAGGGGTCGGGATTCATCAAGGGCCGTGTCCGTGGCGGTGCCTTGGTGTAGCTCACCGGCGAGAAATAAAGCTGGATGTCCGGCTGTGACAGGCCCTCGCGCGAACGGACAAAACCACCGCCCTGGTTGAGGCTGAGGGAGAGCGGCCCGCGTCGCGTCAGCAGGTAACGAAGGCCGGCGCGCAGCTTTCCCAGAAACGGGTAGAGCGCATTGTTGAGCGTCGGACGCCGTGCGCGGAAGAGGAAGTCGTGGCAGAGATGATCCTGAAGATGTGCGCCGATGGCGGGATTTTCATGCATCACGTCGATGCCGAGGCGTTGCAGCAGGGCGCCGGGACCGATACCCGAAAGCTGCAATATCTGTGGCGAGTTGACGGCACCGGCGCTCAGAATTATTTCGCCGCGACATTGCGCCAGATGATCCTGGCCGTTCCGACGATAGAAGACGCCGGTGGCGCGGCCCTCGGTGATTTGGAGGCGTGTCGCCTGGGCGCCGGTGACGATCTGGAGATTCGGCCGGTTCCGCGCCGGGCGCAGATAGGCTGTCGCGGTGGATTCGCGCCGGCCGTTGCGGGTGGTGATGTGATAAAGCCCGGCGCATTCGGCCTCGGCACCGTTGATGTCATCGACCACGGGAATGCCGAGTGCCTGGCAGGCGGCGAGGTAATCGTCGCACACCGGATGACGATCGGGCGTGATGTCGGTGACGTTCAGGGGGCCATCGGCGCCGTGGAGATCGCTGGGGCCGAGGGGATTGTTTTCCATCTTGCGGAAGTACGGCAGCACGTCCTGCCAGGACCAACCCGCGGCGCCAGAAGCCGCCCAATCGTCGAAATCGGCCGGCAGACCGCGCACATAGACCATGGCGTTGATGGAACTGGACCCGCCCAGAACCTTGCCGCGCGGCCAATAGGAGAAGCGGCCGCCGAGCCCGGCATCGGGTGCCGTTTCATACATCCAATTGACCTTGGGATTGTAGAAGGTGCGGCCATAGCCGATCGGCGTGGTGATCCAGAAGCTGGCATCGCTGCCGCCGGCTTCCAGCAGCAGGACATTGTGATGGCCGTCAGCGGTCAGGCGGTTGGCGAGCACGCAGCCGGCTGATCCGGCGCCGACGATGATGTAATTGAATGTATCCATGGAAATCGTCAGTGCATGTCTTCTTGTGCCACCGTGCGCTTGTCGCGTTGCGCAAGCGCGCTCAAGAGAGCAAGCGCGCCCGAACCGACGATCAGGAAGAACGAGACCGCGTTGAGAACCGGGGTCGAACCAACCTTGGCGATGCGGTCATACATGGTGATGGTCAGCGGCGCGTCGGAGCCGACCAGCATCAGGGTCGTATTGAAGTTTTCGAAGGAGACCAGGAAGCCCACCAGGCTGGCGCCGATGAGGGCCGGCCGCAGAAAGGGGAGGGTCACGGTGCGCAGCACGTGGAGCCGGCTGGCGCCGAGATTGAGCGCTGCTTCCTCCAGCGCCATGTCGAACTTCTTCAGTCGGGCCGAGATCACCAGGGTGGTGATCGTGGTCAGGAAAGAGAACTGGCCGAGTATGACAAGGAAGGTGCCGGGGCGCAGGAAACCGAGATCGAGGCCCAGCCAGGCTTCCGCCTGATTGGCGAGCATGCTGGCAAAGACCAGGATCGAGATGCCAAGGATGACGCCGGGAATGACCAGCGGGATCACCATCAGCACATAGAGAAACCTTTTCCCCGGGAAATCGTGGCGCTCGAACAGGAAGGCATTGCAGGTGCCGACAAAGACCGAGAGCGCGGTGACGGCAATGCCGATCATGAAGGAATTGCCCATGCCGCGCAAAAGGCGCCGGTCGTGGAACATGCCGAGCTTGGGTTCGGTGTCGTTGAAGAACCAGTCGAGCGTGAAGCCTTTCCAGGGCAAGGCCGGAAAGAGGGAATCGTTGAAGGCGAAGATGCTGGCCGCCACCAGCGGCGCTGCGAGATAGAGGAAGAAGAGGCCGAGATAGGCGCGGTAGGCGAAGCGCAGGCCGGGCGTGCGGGGGGCGGCGACACTCATCGGATCACCTCTTGGCCACGGTGGTGGCGAGGCTCTGGCCGCTCAAACGCAGGCCCAGCCAGACCACGAGCGAGGTGAAGACCAGCAGCAGGATGCCGAAGGTGGCGCCGCTTTCCCAATTGTAACGGGTGATGAACTGGTCATAGATCTGCTCGGTGAACCACATGCTGTTCTTGCCGCCGAGCAGGATCGGGGTGAGATAGGAGCCTGCGGTCAGCATGAAGACGACGATGCAGCCCGACACGATCCCCGGCATGGCATAGGGAACGACGATGCGACGCAGGACCGTCCAGCGGCTGCCCCCCAGATTGTAGCCGGCTTCGATCAGGCTGTCGTCCATGCCGTCGAGGGTCGAGGTGATCGGCACGATCATGAAAAGGACCACGGTATAGATAAGGCCGATCACGACAGTGACGTCGTTATAAAGGAGTTCGACCGGCTCGGCGGCGAGGCCGCTCCATTGCAGCAGACCGGAAACCAGGCCGGTCTCGCGCAGCAGCATGATCCAGCCGAAGGCGCGCACGAGGTCGCTGACCCAGAGCGGAATGAGACACATCAGGAAGAGGGCCGGTCGCGCACGATGTCCGGCGATCTTGGCGATGTAATAGGCGATGGGAAAGCCGATGACGAGGGTGAGGACCGTTACCAGGATCGACATGATGGCGGTGCGCAGCAGCGTGTTCCAATAGATCGGCTCTTCCATGAAGGCGATGTAATTGGCGAGGCCAAACTGGTACTGGCCGGGGCCGAGCTTCTCGCGCAATGAGAGATAGCCGATGCCGATATGCGGCAGCACGATCAGCAACAGGATCCACAGCAGGAATGGAGCCAGCAGCGAAAAGACGAAAAGGCGGTTGATGTCCTTGCTGGCCATCTGCCGTCACGCCGCCTGGGAAAAGCATTTGGTTTGGGCCGGTGACCATGACAGGCGCACGGCATCACCCGGGCGCAGATCGGCGCCGGTGCCGGTCGGGATATAATCCACCTCGACGAGCCGGTCGCCACCGACCCGCACCAGGACACGGCTGTTGGCGCCATTGAAGAGCAGATTGTCGATGATACCGGTGACGAGATTGTCTGTTTCGGGCGATGCGTCTGTGGCTCGGGCGATCTGGATCGCCTCGGGGCGGACGAAGATGTCGACCGTGTCACCGGACGCCAATTGGCCGGCCATCGCAGTGCAAACCAGGCGTCCGGCATCCGGTGTATCCACCGCGATCTCGCCGCCGCTCTGCGACAGAACACGGCCGCTGAAGCGATTGCTGTCGCCGACGAAGCCGGCGACGAAGGCTGTCATCGGGGCATGATAGAGCTCCTGTGGAGAGCCCACCTGTTCGAAGCGGCCCGCATTCATGACAGCGACGCGGTCCGACATGACCAATGCCTCGGATTGGTCATGGGTGATGTAGACAAAAGTCGTGTCGAACTGGTGCTGGAGCAATTTGAGCTCGATCTTCATATGCTCGCGCAATTTGAGATCGAGAGCGCCCAGGGGCTCATCGAGCAGCAGAACGTCCGGTTCCAGTACCATGCAGCGGGCGATGGCGATGCGCTGCTTCTGGCCGCCGGAGAGCTGGTTGATTTCCTTGCCGGCGACATCGGGCAGGCCGATCCGCTGCAGCACGTCATCGACGCGGCGTTTGATGTCGGTCCGGTTGAGGCCGGCGCAGCGCAAGCCATAGGCGATGTTTTCGCCCACATTCATCATTGGAAAGAGGGCAAGATGCTGGAACACCATCTTGACATTGCGCTTGTTGGGCGGCGTGCCGGTGACCGAACGGCCCTTCAGGCGAATGTCTCCGGCCGAGGGTTCCTCGAAGCCCGCGATCATGCGCATGAGCGTGGTCTTGCCGCAGCCGGAGGGGCCAAGGATCGAGAAGAAGGAGCCGCTGGGAATGTCGAAAGAGACATCGTTGACGGCCGTAAAGGCGCCGAAGCGCTTGGTGATGCCGAGGCATTCCAGGTCGTAGGTCATGATTCCCCGAAAACCGGCGGGAGGGAAATTGTCCCCTCCCGCGGTCGCTCATCAAAACAGTGGATCAGTTCGACGTGGCGGCCTTGATCTTTTCCAAGGTCTTGCCTTCCATATCTTCAACTCCCGCCGGAATATTGGCAAAGAACTTCAGATTGGCGATGTCGGCCTCGGTAAAGGCGGCGGCGACGGCGGCCTTCTTGTCCTCCGGCAGCAGATCGGCGCCGCCCTTGACGGCGGCGATGGCGCCGGTGCTGGCCGACATCATGGTGACGATCTCGGGCTGCAGGACGAAATTGATCCACTTATAGGCGGCATCGTCAGCCTCGCCCTTGGCCGGGATCGCGAAGGTATCGATCCAGGCAAGCGCCCCGGTCTCGGGCGGCACGAAGACGATATTGGGGTTTTCATTATAGAGCTTGAAGGCGGTCGAATCCCAGGTCTCGGAGGCAATCACTTCGCCCGACAGCATGAGATTGGCGAGATCGTCGCCGCCCTGCCAATAGGCCTTGAGGTTGTCCTTGCAGGCGATCAGCTTGTCGGCGACCTTGTCGAGGAGCTGCTGGTATTTGGCAAGATCGGCATAGGCCTCGAACGGGTTCTCGCCCATGGCGAAGGCGGTGCCGAGCAGGATCGTGCGCTTCAGGCGCATCGAGGTCTTGCCCTTGTATTTGGGATCGCAGAGATCGCCCCAGCTTTTGATCTCCGGCGCTTTCGACTTGTCGACCATGATGCCGGACGTGCCCCATTGATGCGGCACGGCATAGACCTTGCCATCGATGGTGGTGTTCTGCTTGACGCCGTCGAACAGCTTTTCGTCGATGACCGAGGTCTCGATCTGGGAAAGATCAAGCGGCTTGTAGATGCCGTACTCCTGCTGCACTGCATAGATGCGGTCGTGGCTGGGCTGGGCGAGGTCGTAGCCGGCACCACCGGTGGCGCGCAGTTTCGCAATCATTTCTTCGTTGTTCGAGAAGGTCACCTCGACATCGATGTCGGGATATTTCTGCTCGAAGAGCTCAATCACCTGGTCCGGCGCGTAGGAGCCCCAGGTCAACAAGCGCAAAGTTTCGGCATTGGCGGCCTGCGCGAAGGCAAGGCTCGCCAGCGTGATCGTACCGGTCGTGAGGATTTTGGCTGTAGCCCGTTTCATGATCTCGGTTCTCCCTCCGGGCGCTTTTGCCCGATTTTCTGTTGCCTCCCCGCGGGTCTTCGAAATGGATAACGGAACGAAGATCGCGCGATCGGATGACATTAGAAGTGGCGAATGGTCGCAACGGTAGGTCCATTCTGGACTAAGGTGCAGACCATTCTCCGGGAGACCCGCCGAATCAGACGCGCTGGCTGATCTGATAGGTCGCGCGTTCCAGCCATGTGGGCTCGATCTCGATGCCCCAGCCGGGCGCATCGGTAACCGTCACCTTGCCGTCCTTGACCTCGTAGGGATCGTTGCGGAAGAGGCCGTATTGCCAGGGGTAATAATCGGCGCCTTCGATCGAGAATTCGAGATATTTGCCGGGATTCCCGATGGCGCGGAGGAGATGCATGGTGAAGAGCGTCACCAGGGACCAATTGGCGGCGTGCGGGGTGCAGGGGAGCCCGGCCTTGGCGCCCATCTCGGCGACGCGCATGGCCCGCACCATGCCGCCGATATAGCAGACATCGGGCTGGATGATGTCGACCGCCTTCATTTCGATCATGTGGCGCCAGGTTGGGATCATGCAATCCTGCTCGCCGGCGGCGACGTCGAGGTCGAGCGCATCGCGCACTTCGCGTATCTGCTCAAGCTCCCAGTAGATACAGGGCTCCTCGAAATGCACGACATTGTTGTCCTGCAGCATGCGCCCGACCTCGATGGCGCGGGTGGGCGAGAAGCCGCTATTGCCATCGACCAGCAATTCGGCCTGATCGCCCAGCGCTTTACGGATGGTGGGCACGATTGCCTCGGTGCGGCCGGGCCATTCGTCGATGTCATGGCCGAATTCGGCGCCGACGCGGAATTTGAAGGCATCGAAGCCATGTTTGTCGCGCAAAGCGAGGAATCGCTTGGCTTCATCCTCCGGCGTGATGTCGCGCTTCATCGAGGAGGCATAGGCGCGAATTTTGCCGGGCGTGCCGCCCAGCAATTCGCAGACAGGCTTGCCCTCGATCTTGCCACGGAGGTCCCAGAGCGCGGTGTCCAGGCCGCAAATGGCGCGGCAGAGATAGGAGCCGGGGAATTTCAGCTCCTTCTCCGGAATAAGATCCACCAGCCGGGCGATATCGTCGCCCGTATCGATCGACCAGCCCAACGCCCAGGGTGCTACCTGGCGATGCACGATCTGGCTGGTGATATCCGAATTATAGGTCGAGACCTGACCCCAGCCCTGCGATCCGTCATCGGCGGTGACCCGCACGAAGCCGACATATTGGTTGGTGAATGTCTCGATCGATTTGATCTTCATCTTTGGGGGCCTGGGTAAATGGTCAAAAATGATAAGGCCGGACGGTGCAAGGTGCCATGAAACCCGGCTTCACTTGGCGATTACAAACGATCATATTGGTCGGAACGGAAGGTCCATTTTGGACAATTTACCGGACCGCTTGCCGGAAATGCAGCGATTCATGGGTCTGTAACAGAATGGTCAAGAAGTCCGGCGGCGCCTTGCTGCTCTCCGTCAAACTGGATGCCAAATCGGAGAAGCCGCTCAGCACGCAGCTCTGTCTGGCGCTGCGGGACCTCATCTTGTCAGGCGGGCTGAGGGCCGGTGACCGGCTGCCGGCCAGCCGCACCATTGCCGACGACCTCAAAGTCTCCCGCACGACGGTGATCGAAGCCTTCACGCGACTTCAGGCGGAGGGGCTGATCGAATCGCGGACCGGCGCCGGTTCATATGTCGCCCGCGCCCTTGAGGCCCATCGGCCGCGCATGGTTCAGCCCATAACGGATACGGCCAGCGTGAAGCGGCCGCCGCGCCTGGCGCGCAGTATGACCCATGGCGCACCGATCATCCTTGACCGCCTGACCCACGAGCCGCGGGCCTTCACGACCGCGATGCCGGCCTTCGATGCCTTTCCCATGGGTCTCTGGGCGCGGCATGTCGCCAAACACTGGCGGGCGCGGCGTGACGTGACCTTGGGCTATGGCGACACCCAGGGCTACATGCCGCTGCGCCGCGCGATCGCCGCGCATCTCCGCGCCAACCGGGCGATCGCCTGTGAGCCGGGGGAGGTTTTCATCACCAATGGCGCACAGCACGCCTTCCAGCTCATCGCCAGCATCCTAATCGATCCAGGTGACCGCATCTGGTTCGAGAATCCCGGCGCCATCGGCGCCAGGAATTGCTTTGCCGCCGCCGGGGCGGAATTGCTGCCGGTCCCGGTCGATGGGGAAGGGCTGATGGTCGAAGCCGGTCTGGCGCGGGCGCCGTTCTTCCGCCTCGCCTTCGTGACGCCTGCGCATCAGCAACCTTTGGGTTCGACCATGAGCCTGCGACGCCGTCTCGCTTTGCTGGCCGCGGCGGAAGCCGCCGATGCCTGGGTGGTGGAAGACGATTACGATGGCGAATTCTGCTATGCCGGTCTGCCGCCACCGACCCTGAAGAGCACCGATACCGCCGACCGCGTCATCTATGTCGGGACATTCAGCAAGACTTTGTTCCCTGCCTTGCGCCTGGGCTATGTGCTGGTGCCCAAGGGATTGGTCGAGGTATTCGACAAGCTGATCAAGTCCTTCGTCACCGGCGTGCCGTCGAACCCGCAGGCAGTGGTAGCTGATTTCATGGATGAAGGGCATTTTGCGGCCCATATCCGCCGCATGCGCAAACTCTATGCCGAGCGCCACGATGCGTTGATCGACGCGGCGCGAGCGAAGCTCGGTGGGCTTATCGAGGTGATGCCGACCGATACCGGGTTGCACACGATCGGCGTTCTGCCGCAAGGGACATCGGAGAGTGCGATTAGCGCTGCGGCCCTGGCGCGCAATATCACCGTGGTGCCCTTCGGGCGCTACAGTATCGAGCCTATTCAGCAATCCGGTCTCGTACTGGGGTTCAGCGGCATCGGCACCGGCGAGATCCGCAAGGGCGTCGACATCCTGGCCGAGATCATCACCGGCGCGGCGCGCGGCCCTCGATCAAAGCACGCTGTTCCTGGAACAACGCCACCAGCGCATCCATGACGCCGCGCACCCGGGGCGAGTTCCTGAGATCGCGGTGAACCAGCAGCCATTGATCGGCAGCAATTTCGGCAAGTGGCTTCCCGATACGATGGAGAATCGGATCGGTATCGCCCAGATAACACGGCAGGATGGTGGCGCCCGTCCCGGTCCGCGCGGCCTCGCGCAGCACCATCCAGTCATTGACGCGCACGACCGGCTTGGCACCGTCCAGCAAGGCGCGGATCCAGGATTGACCCGGCATGTAGGCATGATCGTCATCGAAGCCGAGCCAGGGCAGGCGGCGCAATTGATCGCGCGCCGGCCTGGCGGGAGCAAGATCGGGATGGCTGTAAACGGCATAGGCCGCGCGGCCCAGCTTGCGCGTGACCAGGCTGGCGAGATCAGGCACCTGGTCGCGGATGAGCAGATCGGCCTCGCGCCGCGATAGATTGGCCAGCATGTGGCTGGCGACGAGTTCGTATTCGACGCAGAGCAGATTTGTGCGCAGACGCGGCAGATGACTGGCCAGGAAGGCGGTCATGCTTTCGCCCGCCGAAAGGCGCACGGGGCCGCGACTGGTGTCGCCCAGTCCGACACTGCGCCGCTCGATGGATTGCGCGGCCAGTTCCATCGTCTCGGCATCAGCCAGGAGATCCTCGCCGGCGGCGGTCAGGGCATAGCGGTCCGGCAGGCGGTCGAACAGCCGCGCGCCGATCGACTCTTCCAGCGCCTTGATCCGCCGCGCCACGGTCGGGTGGCTGACGTCCAGTTGTTTGGCGACATTGGTGAGCTTGCCCGAGCGCGCCAGGCTGAGAAACACATGGAGATCGTCCCAGTTCACGGCGGGGCCCTTTCCAGCGAGACTTATGTGTACAAATTCGTACAGCCACTGCACCGAAATGTCGAATGCTGAACGAATTTGTGAGGAGTAATCTATGCCCCGATGAGTGATCGATCAAGGATTGGGGCCGGCCATGCATTTCGAATCGCGATTGTGGATATTTACCCGGGGCGTTCGCATGCGCATCCTTTGGGCGGTTGTCATCGGCCTCGTCGGTACGGCTCTCGGCATCGCGCGGCTGGGGCTGCTGGGCTGGTTGATCGGCGCGCTGTTTTCGGGCGCCATGATCGAGCAATTGTTCTGGCCGATCACCGCCATAGCAACCGTCATGATCTTGCGCGGTGTGTTCGAACATTGGCGCGCGATGGTGGCTCATGAAACCGCTTCACGCGTGCAGGCGAAGCTGCGCCAGACCATCTTCGAGAAGATCGCATCCCTCGGGCCGGGTGCCGTCGGCCGCCAGCGCTCCGGCATTCTCAGCCTCTCGCTGATATCGGGTGTCGAGCAACTGGAGACCTATTTCGGGCAATTCCTGCCGCAATTCCTGATCGCGCTGCTGACGCCCTTTCTGATCTTCGCCGTGATCGCCTTCATCGATCTGCCGGTGGCCGGCGTGATGCTGGCCTTTGCGCTCATCGCCTTGTTCGCGCCGGCAATGTGGCACAGTTTCGAGGTGCGCAAGTCGCACGAGCTGGATCGGGCGCATGCCAGCTACTCGGCCGAGTTTCTGGACTCATTGCAGGGGCTCGCTACCCTCAAGGCCTTCGGGCAGAGCAGGGCACGGGCCGATCTGCTGGAAAGGGAAGCCCAGAACCTATTCCGCCGCACGATGTGGGTTTTGGCGACGAACGTGCTCTCGCGCGGCATCACCGATAGTGCCATTGCCTGCGGCGCGGCAGCAGCCCTGGCCTTGGGCGCCTATCGGGTGGAGAGCGGCGGCATGGCATTGACGTCCCTGCTGATCATCCTGATGCTGGGCGTCGAAGTGTTCCGCCCGATGCGCGAGCTCCGCAACGTGCTCCATCAAGGTATGGTCGGCATGGCGGCAGCGCAGGGGATCTACCGGATATTCGACGAACAGCCGGTGCTGGGCGATGTTCCTGCAGCCGCACTCGCGCAGCCGCTACAGGCCAGCATTACTTTCGATGCCGTGCGCTTCCGTTACCCCGGCACCCGGCGCCTCGTGCATCAAGGCTTGAGCTTCAATGCCGCTGCGGGCGAGCGGATCGGTATTGTCGGCGGATCGGGCGGCGGCAAATCCTCGATCGTGCGTTTGTTGCTGCGCTTCTACGATCCGGAAGTGGGCAGCATCAAGATAGGCGGACATGATCTGCGCAGCCTCTCCTTCGCGCAGATTCGGAGCATGATTTCGGTGGTCAACCAGGATTGCGTCCTGTTTCACGGCACGATCGAAGACAATATCCGCATGGGAAGGCCCGATGCGGTGCCGGCCGAGATTGAGGCAGCGGCATGCGCGGCGAACATTCACGATTTCATCCAGGGCCTGCCGGATGGCTACCGGACTTTGGTCGGCGAACGCGGCGTCAAACTCTCCGGCGGACAGCGGCAGCGCCTAGCCATCGCCCGCGCTGTGCTGCGGGATGCGCCGATCCTGGTGCTGGACGAGGCTTTGTCCGCAATCGATGCCGCCAACGAGACGGTGATCCAGGGAGCGCTCGACAAGCTGATGCAAGGCCGCACGACCCTCATCTTTGCGCATCGTTTGTCGAGCGTCATCGGGTGCGATCGTATCCTGGTGCTGGATCAGGGCCGCGTCGTAGCAAGTGGATCGCATGCAAGCCTGCTGGCGGCGGGTGGTGTCTATGCTGATCTGATGCGCGAGCAGGCGCAGGAATCGGGGCAGACCGCTCGATCGAACCCGATTCTAGCCGAGGGTGGGCCGCAAGATGAGATTGGCCATGTGCCGGAAGGTAGCCTGGCGCCGACGGAAGGCGTCATCAGGGCGGAAGGTCTTACCTGGCCGCAATTGATCGTCAACCTGATGAAACTGGCGATGCCCTGGAAGGGGCGCCTTGCCGCCACCTTCCTGTTCGGCGTGTTGCGCGTTGTGGCGTTCATCGGCGTGGGCGTCCTGAGCGCGCTCACCGTGCTGGCGCTGAAGAACGGTGCCCCTTACGGGCATTGGCTCTGGGCGCTCGCAATTCTGGCGCCGCTGGCCGGTCTGCTGCATTGGCTTGAGTCCTGGGTCGCCCATGACATGGCTTTCCGATTGCTGGCCGATATGCGCCTCGCGGTCTTCCGAAAGCTGGATGCACTGGCCCCGGCCTATCTGGTGCGCCGCCGCAGCGGCGATCTGATGACTCTGGTGACCCATGACATCGAGTTGGTCGAGTATTTCTTTGCGCATACCATCGCCCCGGCCTTCGTCGCCGTGCTGGTGCCGGCTGTCGTGGTGGCCGTGCTGTGGGGTGCTCATCCCTGGCTGGCTCTGTCGCTGCTGCCTTTCCTGCTGGCGGTCGGAATCTGTCCCTTCCTGCAACGTGGCAAGGTTGATCGGCTGGGTTCCGAAGCGCGCGAAGCGGCGGGCGAGATGGGTGCCTTTGCCGTTGATTCCGTGCAGGCCCTGGGCGAGATCGTCGCCTTCCAGCAGGAGGAAAGGCGTGCCACGCAGTTGGCGGAATTGACTCGGCGGCATGTGGCCCTGCGTCTGCCTTTCTACCGCGAGCTCACTCTGCAGCAGAGCCTGCTGGAGATTCTCACCGGCCTTGGTGGTCTCGCCGTGGTGGTGGCGGGTGGATTGCTTGCCCAAGCCGGTTCGCTGGATCCGGCGCTGCTGCCCCTTCTCACCATCCTGGCGATGGCGGCCTTCCTGCCGGTTTCAGAAATCGCGCAGGTCGGGCGCCAATTGGCGGATACCCTGGGTGCCACCCGCCGGATCTATGGCTTGATGAACGAAGGGGTGCCGGTGCAGGACGGGCCGGGCGTTGCGGAGGCGATCGGACCTGTGCGCCTGGCACTCGAAGGAGTGAGCTTTACCTATCCGGGCCAGGCGAGGCCGGCGCTGACGGCCGTGGGCTTCGACATTCCGGCCGGGCGTACGCTGGCTCTGGTCGGCATGTCGGGTGCAGGCAAAACCACGATTGCACAATTGCTGCTGCGGTTTTGGGACCCGGCGCAGGGTAGGCTCACCTTGAACGATCGCGATCTGCGCGATTATCGTTTGGACGATTTGCGCCGTCAGATCGCGCTGGTCGCGCAGGATACCTATCTCTTCAATGACAGCCTGCGGGCGAATTTGCTGATCGCCCGGCCGCAGGCGAGCGAGATCGAGTTGCAGGCAGCGATCGATCATGCTTCTTTGCGCGATCTCGTCGACGGTCTGCCGGACGGGCTGGACTCACCTGTGGGCGAACGCGGTACGAGTCTTTCCGGCGGCCAGCGCCAGCGCGTGGCCATCGCCCGCGCTTTCCTCAAGGATGCACCGGTTCTGATCCTGGACGAGGCCACCTCGCATCTCGATGCCCTCAACGAGCGGGCGGTGCGCCAGGCGCTCGATCGGTTGAAGGCCGACCGGACGACCATCGTCATCGCACATCGCCTGTCGACCATCCGGGATGCCGATTGCATCGTGGTAATGGGCGAGGGGCGCGTGCTGGAAACCGGAACGCATGACGGCCTGCTCGCCGCGCGCGGTGCCTATGCACGGCTTGTCGCAAGCCAGCTATCCGGGGGTGTGGCCAACGCTGCGCAATAGGGGCAATGCAAATCGGGCAATTGTTGCGGTGGGTCACCTTCCGCTAAGGTCGCGGGCATGAAAACCCAGCTTATTCTCCTGCCCGGGACATTGAACGACGAGGAATTGTGGCGCGCCCAGGTGACGGGATTGTCGGATTTCGCGGATTGCGTGGTCGCCGATCTCAGCAAGGGTGAGACGCTCATGGAACTGGCCGAGAGCGTGCTGGCGACGGCACGGCCCAGTTTCGCACTCGCCGGCTTCTCGCTCGGCGGTTTTGTGGCCCTGGAGATCGCCCGCCTGGCGCCGTCGCGGATCGAACGCCTGGCGTTATTGGATACCTCGATGCGGGCGGATACCCCCAAACGTGTCGCCGAACGGCAGGCACTTGATCGGGCGGCGCGGGCCAGCGGCACCTTTGTCGGTATCAATCGCCGCATGCTGGCGGAATTTGTGCATCCGGATCGCCTGGACGATTCCGATCTTACCCTGCGCATCCAGGAGATGACGCGGCGGCTGGGGCGCGATGTTTTCCTGCGCCAGAACGCGATCGCGCGGACCGGCGGCGAGCAGGCACTCCGTGACCTGCGCTGCCCGATTCTCATCTTGTGCGGGGCACAGGATGCGATTGCGCCGGTGAAACTGCATCGGGAAATGGCGGCCGCAGCCCCGCAGGCGAAGCTGGTGATCATCGATGGCAGCGGCCATATGACGCCGATGGAGAAGCCTGGCGAAGTGACGGCGGCGATGCGCGATTGGCTGGTCGAAGCTGGCTGATGCGAGCGGCGCCCGCATCAGCCATATCGCCTCAGAAGGTATGCGAGATGTCGAGGCCGAGCGCCATGCGGCCGGCATATTCATGTTGCGGGCCAGTCTGCATCGGGTGATAGCGGGCACCCTGAATGTCGCGGAAGCGGCGCTCCAATGCATTGTCGCGGTAGAAGGCGCTGCCACCGGCCACTTCCATGGCAAGATCGACCGCCGCGATGGCATGGCGCGCGACCAGGGCGCGACCGATCATCGTCTCGTTGGTCGTCTCCGCACCGGGATTGCCGCGTTCTGCCGTTGCGATCATCCCGGCATGGGCAAGCTGTGCCGCGCGAAGTTCCACCTCCATACGGCCGACGAGGTCGATCACATGCTGGCTAGGCCGGCGCTTCTGCGCGAGGCCGATCGCGATGTCGCGGGCGCTCTCGGCAACCCCGAGATAGGCGGCGTAAATCAGCGGAAACGCCACCATCGAGATGATGTGGAAAAGGGGGTGCCATTCGCCCTGCTTGCGCTGCAGGGCAACGGCCGCCTCCGGTACGACATGGCCGTCGATCATTACATCATGCGAGCCGGTGCCGCGCATGCCGAGGGTCTTCCAGGTGGACAGGACTTTTACCTGCGGCGATTTCATCGGCACACCGAAATGCAGCACCTTGGCGTCTTCGCCTTCGCCGAGGACGGCGCTGGTCATCAGCAGATCGCCCAGAGGTGCGGCGGAAGTAAAGATCTTGCGCGCGTTGATGCGGAAGCCGTTCTCAACCTTGGTTGCCTCGCCGGAGCCGGCCACCCAATCGGAGCCACCGCTCGAAAGAAGGATCAGGCGTTCGGCGGCGATGCGGCGCAGCAGGGGTTCAACCGGAGCTGCCTTCTGATGCGTCCAGCGCCAGGCGGGGATGGCGACCTGGTGAGTATGCATGGCGAAGGCGAGCGCGGTGGAGCCGCAATGATGCGCGAGCTCCGTCAACATGCCGCAAAGCGCGCGGATATCGGCACCGCCGCCGCCGAGATCGGCCGGCACACCGGCTTCGATCAGGCCGGAGGATTTGAGTTCGGCGTAATTTTCCGCGACAAAAGAATCGGCGGCATCGGCCTGGGCGGCACGCGACGCGAAGCTCGGTCCGAGGTTTCGGGCGATGGCGGCGCAATCAAGCGGTGCATCTGCGGCGGGAGCAATGGCAGTGGCTGTGGCGAGGGTCATGGCAGTTCATCCTGAAAGGTGAGTAGCGCAGGCCGGGAAGACTGACGGTTTGAAGTCCTCGTCACTAGTCCTGGAAGTGTAGTGAATAGATTTTCAGCCAAGGCTGGCGTTGCCGCCGCAAGCCAGCGGAAAACGGCACTTTAGCGCCAATTGTGCCCCGCAACCAAATCGTTAACGAGCGGTACAGTTTTTATACTGGCCCGTCAGAAGCGTTGCGGCTAGCGTATCGCTTGGGTCGGTTCTGGCTGCGAGGGTGCCGTGGAGACGAAGGCGAGTTATGGCCAATTTTGCCCCGTTGCGATGGCGGCGGAAATTTTCTGTACACGCTGGACGGCGCTGATCCTGCGCGAGCTGCTTTGCGGCAGCACGCGCTTTAACGATTTGCGCCGAGGCGTCCCGCGCATCTCGCCAACCCTGCTCTCGAAGCGGCTGAAGGAATTGGAACAGGCCGGTGTGATCGCCAGCCGTACCGGTACCGGCGGCGACGAATACCAGCTGACCCCGGCCGGCGAGGATCTGCGCGAATTGGTGATGAAGCTGGGTTTCTGGGGCCAGAACTGGGTCGATACCCAGAAATCACTGAAGAATCTCGATCCGTCGCTGCTGATGTGGGATATGCGCCGCAATCTCGATCCGACGCCAATTCCACCGCGCCGCTGCACGATCCAGTTTCATTACCCCGAACTTCCGTTGGCCAGGCAGAATTGGTGGCTGGTGGTTGAAGGTCGCGACGTCGATCTGTGCGGCGTCGATCCGGGCTTCGAGGTCGACCTTTATGTCGAATGCTCCCTGCGCACGATGACCGCGATCTGGATGGGCCTGACCAATGTACAGGCCGAACTCAATGCCGGGCGGTTGGAGATGACCGGGGACAAACTGCTGGCCGGCTCCATGCAGAAATGGCTGGGCCTCAGCCCGTTTGCCCGTGGCGAGCGGCTGAGCGCCTGATCAGGAACGGGCAGCGCGATGCCGGAAGACCGGCGCCGTGGTCAATTGCTGCCGGTCGACGCTGGGCGAGCAGCCGAAATGGCGGCGATAGGTACGCGAGAAATTTTCCAGCGAGCCGAAGCCGCAGGTGATGGCGATCTCGGTTACCGGCAGATCGGTCTGCTGCAGCAGCTTGTGCGCCTTGGCAAGGCGGAATTGCAGGTATTGCCGGGCGAGACTCATGCCGACATGGCGCTGGAAATGCCGTTGCAGTTGCCGCTCAGAGAGCCCGACACGCGCCGCCACCTGATGGCATAACAGGGGTTCGTCAGTGGTTTTCTGCATAATCTGGAGCGCCTGCTGCACCTTTTGATTGGCGACGCTGTCAAGATCGGTCTCCGGTGCGTTCTGTTCCTGATGCGGATGGCGCTGGCGGCTCACCAGGAAATGCTGGCCAACTTCAGCGGCAAGGCCTGGATCTGCCTGTTCGGAGATCCAGCGCAGCATCAGATCGAGGATCGCCGTGGCACCCGCCGAGGTCATGCGGCCGCGGCCCAGGGTGAAGAGCTGTGCTGCGGCTTCGACATTCGGATAGCGTTCCTGGAAGCCGTCAAGATTGTCCCAATGCACGGCGGCCGGATGGCCGTCGAGCAAATGCGCCGCCGCCAGAATCTCGCTCCCTGTCTCAATGCCGCCGATATAGGCGCCGAAGCGTGCCATGCGCCGCAGCCAATTGAGCAGGCGCTGATCCTCGGCATGGGCCTTGGCGTTGAAACTCGCCACCACGATGACGGTGCGGTAGGTGCCGATCTCGCCCAAGGCACCATCGACCGGCAGATGCATGCCGTTGCTGGCGCGCACCGAGAGGCCATCGAGCGACAGGATCGACCAGCGGAACAGTTGCTTCTGCGCCAGCCAATTGGCGACGAAGAGGGGCTCGATCGCTAGTGCCAGGCCCATATTCGAGAAATCGGGCAGGACAACGAAGGCGATGTGATGCGGTGTGTCGGCGTTTTGTGGCGGCATCGCTGGCTCTGCTTGCTGGCGTGACGGAGCAATGGGGCCGGGTTTCGCCGGTGAGTATATGATTAATTCAGTCTTTCCTGCGTCTTAATTAATCAAATTCATGCTCTGAATCAAGGCAGGCGTCAGCAAAGAGTGAAATTTATATCATATTAATCAGTCCGTTACGGGGTGATGCCGGGAAAACATAGGACGACACCGATCTGACCGAATTTGTCGGACCCTGTCCATGGTGGCCGCCAGAATGACGGCGACAGAAATCACCAGCAGAGCCGGCGCCCATGCGCCCAGGCCTTTGTGCGCGGAGGAGTGAGCCATGCTGACGAAAGAAATGACCTGGGATTACAGCGATCCCAGCACCGGGTTTTCACTGCCGGCTCCGTATTTCTATGATTCCCGCGTCTTCGAGGAGGAGAAGCGGTCGATCTTCATGAAATGCTGGCATGTGGTCGGCCATGTGAACGAGTTCCGTGAAGCCGGGTCATTTGTCTGCCAGGATATTTTCGAGCAGAGCGTCATCGTGGTCGCGGATCGCGAAGGCCAGATCCGCGCCTTCCACAATGCCTGCCAGCATCGCGGCAACCGCCTCATCAACGAGCGCCGCGGCAAGATCCCGGCGGTTCTGCGCTGTGCCTATCATTCCTGGTGCTATGGCCTGGACGGCGCCCTGCGCGCGGCACCGCGCAGCGAATGCCTGAAGAATTTCGACAAGACGATGTTCGGCCTGAAGCCGGTGCGGCTCGAGATTTTTGCCGGCTTCGTCTATGTGACACTCGATAACGACGCCAAATCCCTGGCCGAGATGGCGCCGGGTGCCGAGGAGGAGATGCGCCGTTTCCTGCCCGATCTCGACAATCTGAAGCTGGTCGAGGAAGTCGATGTCATCGTGCCCGCCAACTGGAAGGTGATCCAGGAGAACTCGATCGAGGGTTATCATTTCGATCTTTCCGGCCCGGTGCACAAGCAGCTTGCCGCGCTCATCGATTTCAAATCCTATCGCCTGACCCCGCACGGCGAATGGTGGACCTATATGGCGCCGCCCAATGCGGGGGCCAAGACGGCCTATGGCCAGCCGATCGCCGGTGCCACCTGGCAGACCGATTGGTTCTTCAATATCGGCTTGTGGCCGAACACGACGCTCTATTGCTTCCCCTTCACCGACATGGTGGGGACGTTCATCATGATCCCGTTGGAGCCCGAGAAATCGCTGCTGCGTTTCGGCTATTACGCGCCGGACCACCGGCCGATTCCCGAGCTCACCAAATCGGCGATTGCCTGGATGAACCAGGAATTGGGGCCGGAAGACATCGCTCTCAATGTGAGCAACCAGAAGGGTCTGCATTCGATGGGCTTCCATCAGGGCCGTTACCTGATCGATGAGCAGCATGTGAACCAGAGTGAGCATCTGGTGCATCACTTCCATAAGCTCTGCTATCAAGCGATCCGCGGATGACCGTTGCCGCGTTCGATTATGTGATCGTCGGGGCTGGTTCGGCCGGCTGTGTCCTGGCTGCCCGCCTGACTGAGGATTCAGCTTGCCGCGTGTTGCTGCTGGAAGCGGGACCCAAGGACAAGAGCTGGAAGATCGACATGCCGTCCGGCATGGGCCAGCTTCTGTCCTCGACACAGTTCAACTGGGCTTATAATGCCGAACCGGAACCCTATCTCGACAATCGGCGGCTCAGCCATCCGCGGGGTCGCGTGCTGGGCGGATCATCCTCGATCAATGGCATGGTTTATATCCGCGGCCATGCGCGTGACTATGATTCCTGGGCGCAATCGGGCGCACGCGGCTGGTCCTATGCCGATATCCTGCCCTACTTCAAACGCGCGGAAGGGCGGCAGGGTGGCGGTGACGAATATCGCGGGGGCGATGGGCCGCTTCATGTATCGCGCCCGGACTTCTCGGGGTCTCCGCTCTGCGATGCCTTCATCGCGGCCGGCCTGGAAGCGGGCTACCCCTATACCGCCGACGTGAACGGGCACCAGCAGGAGGGATTTGGCCCGATCGACCGGACCACGCGCGACGGCAAGCGCTGGAGTGCCGCGCGTGGATATCTGCATCCCGCACTGGGTCGCCCGAATCTCACCGTTGTGACTGGCGCGCTGGCGCTCGGCATCCGTCTCGATGGGCGCCGCGCGCGCGGGATCGACTATGTGGTCCATGGCCGCGCGGAATATGCCGAGGCAACACGCGAAGTGATCGTCAGCGGTGGCGCGATCAACTCGCCGCAACTCCTGCAGCTCTCCGGCATCGGTGCACCCGATCATCTGCACGCGCTCGGCATCAAGGTGCGGCACGAGCTCCCCGGGGTCGGCGAGAACCTCAACGATCATCCGGACATCGTCATCCAGCATCGCTGCAAGCAAAAGGTGACGCTCTATCCGGTTACGCGCGGTCCGCGCAAATTACTGGCCGGCTTGCGCTGGTTCCTGGATCAAAAGGGGCCGGCCTCGACCAATCATTTCGAGGCGGGGGCCTTCATCCGCAGCCAAGCAGGTATCGAGCACCCGGATCTGCAGCTCACCTTCATGCCGCTCGCGGTCATTCCCGGCTCCGTCGACAGCGTGCTGGATCATGCCTTCCAGGTGCATATCGACCTGATGCGCCCGAAGAGTCTTGGTTACGTCAAGGCGCGCTCCGCCGATCCCCGCGAGCAGCCGGCGATCTGTTTCAATTACCTCAAGGATCCGGCGGACCGGGCGGATCTTCGTGCCTCGGTCAGGCTCACCCGCGAAATCCTGGCGCAAAAGGCGATGGCGCCTTTCGCCGGCGAGGAACTCTTTCCCGGGATCGACGTGCAATCGGACGAAGCAATCGATGCCTGGGTGCGGCGGGCGATCGAGACCTGCTATCACCCCGTTGGAACCTGCAAAATGGGCCGCGCCGAAGATCGTCTGTCGGTGGTCGATGATCAGTTGCGGGTGCACGGGCTGGAATCCTTGCGCGTGGTCGACGCCTCGATCATGCCCATTATTGTCAGCGGCAATACCAACGCCCCCACCATCATGATTGCCGAGAAGGCCGCCGACATGATCCGTGGGCGGACGCCCTTGCCGGCCTCGACGGCCCCCGTCTGGATTCACGACAATTGGGAAAAGGCGCAGCGATGAGTCCGAGTTGCTGCCTGCAACGGCAGCGATAATCCCTGGCAACCAAATTCTCTCTCCCGCGTTATGATAGCTTGTCTGTCCGATCCAGGGAGCTTGGGCCTTGCGCCGTTGGCTGTTGATCTCGTTTCTGGGCGTTATCGCGGTGATCCTGCTGCTGATCGGCGGCGGGCTGTGGTGGCTGGTAACGGCTGATCTCAAGCCTTGGGTCGAAAAGCTGGCGAGTGATGCCCTGGAGCGGAAGGTGACAGCCGAGACTTTCGAAATCGGTTGGGGCGATCCGATCCAACTGACGATCGGCGATCTCAAAGTCGCCAATGCGCCCTGGGGCAGCGAACCGGATATGATCTCGCTCAGAAGCCTCGACGCTGAAATCGAACCGGCCTCGCTTTGGGACGGCATGCCGGTCTATCGGCAATTGCGGGCGGTAGGGCTGAAGGTGGTACTGGAGCGCGACAAATCCGGCGCAGGCAATTGGAAGTTCGGCGGCGGTGGTGGTTCCGGCACCGGCGGGTTTGCCATCATCCCGAAGAACCGCACGCAATTCCCGACCCTGCTCGACATGGGAATGACCGAAGCGCTCATCACCTACCGGACACGCAGCGGCAACCTTCTCAGCATCAAGCTTGATCAGGTGACCATTACTGCACCCAGTGATACCCAGCCCGTCGATCTCGTGGCGAAGGGTGCCTATAACGATACGCCGCTCACCTTGACGGCAAAGACGGAATCCTTTCGTGCCTTGCGTGACAAGACGCATCCTTTTGCGACCGACCTCACTATTGCCGGCCGGACGGCACGGATTGACTTCACCGGCACCATGATGGAGCCGCTGGATGTCGAGGGTGTTGCCGGGAAACTGACGCTCGACGCGCCGGAGCTCGACAATCTGCTGGCGAGTTTCGGTGCGGAAGTGGAGGCGAAATATCCGCTGGTTCTTGCCGGCGACCTCACGCGCCAGGGCGATCATTGGGAGCTGACCGGCGGCGAGGGCGCAATCGCAGGGATGCCGTTTACCGGGAACCTGATTCTGGATGAAGGTCGCAACGGCGCGCCGGATGATGTTGCCGCCGATCTCGCTTTCGACGAACTCAAGATCGATGCATTTCTGGGCGATTCCAGCAGTGCCGGCGCTGGCGATTGGCGCCAGATGGCTTTGGCGGCACCTGAAGATGCCGGCGCCAATCTCGATGCCAAGCTGACGGCACGCAGGCTGAGCTATGGCGACATCAAACTGGCCGATTTTTCCGGCAAGGGGCATTCGGCGGATGGCGAGGTCGTGCTTGAAAAGGTGGATTTCGGCATTGCCGGCGGCGTCATGTCTGCGGAAGGCGGGCTGGTGAGCGAGGGCGACACGTCGCGCCTCGACATGGCGACCGATGCCAGGGGCATCGACGCCGATCGGCTGGCACAGGAGATAGGCGCATCCGCAGGCGAGATCACCGGCAAGATCGACGGCCTGGCAGTGATCACGGCACGCGGCGCCACCATGGGCGAGGCCGCCACCGCCGCCGAAGGTGAAATGCTGGTCGGCATCATTGGTGGCAGCATCCGGGCATCTGTGATCGAGATGGCGTCCACGGATCTTCGTGCCCTGTTCCGAGAGGAAAAGGGAAACGCCGCGTTGCGCTGCCTCGGTCTCCGCGTGACGCTTCAGGACGGTGAGGCATTCCTGCGGCCTCTCCAGCTACAAGCCGAAGGTGCCACGCTGGATGGCAACGGGCGCATAAACCTGAAGAGTGGCGAGATCAATCTGCGCCTGGAATCGCAGCGGGAATCGAGCGGGTTCTTCGCCCTCGATCTGCCGATCGAGATCGGTGGAACGTTTGATGACATCTCCGCCGGTCTTGCCGAAAAAGGGGCCGGGCCGGGCACGCTGCCGCCGCCGAATCCAAAACGGCTCACGCCGGAGATGCGGCAGCTGATTGCCGGCAATCCCTGCCTGCAATAGCCCGCTACCGGTGCCTTATGCCGTTTCCAGAACAATATCCCGACCTCCGATGATGGACAGGCGGTGCCTGCGGCGGTAAAAGCGCGGTCATCCAGGATTGCTGTGGAGAGATCGGGATGTCGCATACGGGATTGGACGGCCGGGCCGTCGCCGCTGCCATGTTGGGTCAGACCCGCAACCAGGTCGCCGAACTAAAGGCCGGCGGCTGGGCGCCCAAATTATGTTCGATCTCGGTCGGCGATGTCAGTGCCGTACAGCTTTATGTCCGCAACCAGAAGCGCAATGCCGAGAAAGCCGATATCCAGTTCGAGGAAATGACCTTTCCAGCCGAAATCCATCAGGAGCAATTGCTGGCGGCGATCCACGGCATGAATGCCGACCCGCGGGTTACCGGCATCATCCTGCAGCGGCCGGTGCCGGCCCATCTCTCGATCAAGCAATTACAGGGCGCCATCCATCCCCTGAAGGATGTCGAGGGCATGCATCCAGCCTCGATCGGCAACATCGTCTATAACGAATTAGAGCTTGGCCCCTGCACGGCCATGGCCTCGGTCGAGCTTCTGAAGCAGACCGGATTGAGTCTGGCTGGGCTCGAAGTGGTCGTGGTTGGCCATTCCGAGATCGTCGGAAAACCGATCGCCTTCCTGCTCATGGCGGAAGGGGCGACGGTTACGGTCTGCCATCACATGACGCGCAATCTCGCGGTGCATTCACGCCGCGCCGACGCCCTCTTCGTCGCCGTCGGAAAGCCGGGTCTCATCACCGCCGAGATGGTGAAGCCGGGGGCGGCAGTGATCGATATTGGCATCAACCAGGTCACGCTACCGGACGGCAGCACCAAGGTCGTTGGGGATGTCGATTTCGATTCTGTCGGCAAGATCGCCGGCTGGATCACGCCGGTACCGGGGGGCGTCGGTCCGGTGACTGTCGCCGTGCTGATGCGCAATGCCGTCATCGGGGCCACGCGGCAGAAGCGGCATTACGAGAGCCTGTTCGGGCCGGCTCAGCCACAGCCGATTGGGTAAGCCTCAGGCGGCGTTGCGGGCGGCTTCGGTCTTGGCGCGGCCCGTCGCGGCCTTCTCGCACAGGGCGCGCACTTCCTCGAGCTCTTCTTCGGTCAGATGTTCGATGCCGATAAACCGGTTCCGGGCGGAACGGTGCGAGCGGATGAGTTCGTCAAGTTTCACCTGAATGGCGGCGCTGTCGCGGTTCTGGGTATTCTGAATGAGGAAGACCATCAGAAAAGTGATGATCGTCGTCCCCGTATTGATGACCAACTGCCAGGTGTCCGAAAAGCCGAAGAGCGGCCCGGAAACCGCCCAACCGATGACGATGGCCAGACAGGCGACAAAAGTCGCCGGGCGACCGGCAGCATGCGCCGTTGCGTTGGCGATACGGGTGAAAGCGCGGCTGATGCTCATGATTTGGTCTCCGGGAACGCGGCGCAACTTGCCGCTGGCGGTCTAACGCCGTCCCGGTGAAATCGTTCCAGTCTATTCCGCCGCCAGTGCCTTGGTGTTGTGGCGAGGCGTGACCGTCAGCGACAGCCGCTTGCCGCTATGCATCAGGCCGAGTATGGGCAGGCGTTCGGTGCCGCCCGGCTGACCCGATTGGGCCACATTGTCCTTGGCGGTATGGATTTTGAGGTCGGCACCTGGTTTCACACCGGTCAGGCGGATCGTTTCCTGGCCGATCGGTTGCAGGAGATCGGCGCCATACAGGAATTCACTGGGCAGCATCGCGGCCAGAAATTTGAACTTGCCGTCGCGCACGCCGCCTTTCAGGAGCGAGCAGGCATGACCCGCCTCCCCACGATATATCGCGAGCGGCGCGATCGCGGGCTCGCTGACGTGAAATATGCCGAGCAGTTTCCCGCCGTCTAGCGACAAGGTGACGTCATGCCGGGCGAGGTCGACGGCGTCGAGGCTGAAGCGGCGATTGTTGTAGGCAACGAGCTGGGCATTGCCCGCCGCGGCGAAGAGCGCATTCGCGTCGATGATCTCGGCCTCGGCGAAATGGTCGGGGTCGACGGCGGGGGGCAGGGCCATGGCAGAATCATTCTGCCAGGATTTGCCGGCAAGGTCCGCAATCGCCTCGGCGGCGAGATCAGCCACCATGCCGGTTGCGACAGGACGACTGTAATGGCCCTGATCGGCATAGAAGCTGGGGTCGCCAACCACCTCGCGGCCGAAGCGGCGCAGCAGAAGGCGCGGCAAGTCGATACAATCCACGCCATAATAATCGGATAGGTAGTGAATTCCGGCATCGATCGACGGCACGCTATTGGTCCACGAGCCGTTGCGCGCACCGAGAATCAGCGTGCAGATTTTGAGCCGCGGGTTGCGCGTCAGCGCATAGCGCAGAATTCCCTCATAGAACCGCGCCCAATGCCGGAACTGCCGTCTTTCGTCGCCATAAATGAAGGCATCGTTGATGACATATTCGATCAACAAAAGATCGGATTTCTCCAGCGCATCGCTGGTCTTCAGGCGATAGAGGCCATAGGCGCTGGTCGTGCCGCCCACGGCGAGATCGGCGACGATCTCGAGCGGCACGCCGCGTTGGGCGGACATGGTGATGAGCTGGCCGAGATAGCCAGGCTGCATCACCGTGTTCGATCCACCGATGATGGTGGTACGCAAGACTGATCCCATCTTCACGCCGCCATCAGGCTGGCCTGGTAGTTCTCGGTCATCGCCATGCCGGCTTCAGTCAGATGGCGATGGAAGTTCCTGAGGCGGGTCCGATAGGTGTCGTGGAAGGCGGCAATCTTCTGTTCCGAGAGGTACTCCGCCATGAAAGCCTCGATCTCCATATTGCAGGCCTTGTCTACCGTCGTATGCGGCACGCCGAAGAATTCGCTGAGTTCCTTGACGCGGAGGTCCTTGAACAGGATCGCGGTCGGCAGACCCACCTGCAGGGCGGCAACACCGCCATGGAAGCGGTCGCCGATGAAGATGTCATGCCAGCCATAACATTGGCGCCAGGCCTCGACCGAATCGAAATAGAAGTATTTGTCGAAGGGAGCGGGCGCGCCGATCGCCTCGTTCATCAGAGGCTCGAAGATCGCCTGGGAAAGCTGGCTTCTGGAATCGTCGAAGAAAGTGCGGCCTTGCAATTCATCCTTGAATTGGAAGATCTCGTCCTGGAAGACATAGGAGCATTTCTGGCCGGTGAAGAACTTCGCCAATTGGCGACCGCGCACGGATTTCTTCTGCAGATAGCCGGCGGTAACGAAACGGTAGTCGGTGGGCTTTCCTTTCGGCGCCTTGATGCCGAGAATGTTCTCCGGATAGAGCATCATGCTGGGGCAGCCAAGGGCCGTCGGGTTCTTGAATCCCATCTTCTTCAGCCAGCCCTCGGTATGTGTGCCGCGGACGCCGAAGACACGCGCCTTTTCGTCAATCCAGCGCAGCATGTCCACTGTCGCCGGTTCCAGCGAACTCAGATCTTCAAGCTCGTTCTGCATGCCCATGCCGAGCACGACGACCGGGATCTTGATCTGCTCCAGAACCTTGAGAAGCGAGGCGTGATTGAGGTTCGGCCGAATCTCGTTTGCCATCGGCAGGACCAAGGCGTCGAAATTGTTGTTGAGCAGGTCCATGGCCTCCTTGGAGCCCTTATAGGCGTCGTAAAGGACGTGGACACTCAGCATGCAGGAGTAGTTGCGGTCATAGTCGAAGATACGGCAGGACCCTTCGCCGATGAGCATGTTGCCCTTGTTCGACGTCAGGTAGAAATTGCGCGACATGGCGCTGAAGGCCGTGCTGTTGGACCGTGGCAAGCCCTCCGAAAAGGGCAGGCCTGGATGATAGCGATAACGGGTATCGGCCGGCTGGCGCCCGAAGCAAAGTCGTTTCATTGGATGGTTCCTCCCTTGTTGTCTTGGGGCGCATCGCCGGCACGCGGCAATTCACGGGTGAGTTCGGTCGGCCGGCCACAGCGCAAAAGGCTGAAGCCGGCATCCTCGTTCCAGTCGTAATAGAAGCCGATCGGCACGCGGCGGGCATTTTCGGCCAAAGCGAGATGGTCGAGCAGGGGCTTCATGAGTGCAATGCGGCGGGAATCATCCGCGGCACAATCCTTTTCGGGAAGGGCCGCGCCATATTCGGTGATCCAGCAGGGCCGCTCGGCAAAATCCGCCCGACCGCAATCGGTCAGTTGCGTGGCGATCATGCGCGGTCGATCACCAACATCGGCGGCGTTGCGCAAGGGCTCGTAGAGATGGATGCCGATCGCATCGACCTGGCCAAATAGACCGCGTGCCGCAAAGGCATCATGGACCAGGGCAGGATCGATATAACTGGCGCCGACGCGGTGGATGAAATTTGCGTTGATATCGGCAAGGCCTGCCGAAACTAGCTTGATGTTCCCGAAGCGTGGATTTTCCTGCAGCGCGGCACGGGTGCGTTCGATCACAGCGGCGTATTTGTCGATGCCGGCTTCAAAGGCGGCGCGTTCGTCGACCGGCCAAGCGGCGGCATCGGCAATGAACGCGCCGCCCGGGCGCACCGGCAGATCGCCGTTATAGCCTGACCAATTGAGTTCGTTGCCGATCTCAAGGCCGATGACCGGGAGATCCTTGTCGGCGATGCGATCGAGCAATTGCCGCAGCCGCGCGTCATAGCGCGCAAGATCGATCTGGCTGAGACCATAGGCGGGGAAGAAATGCCTGTCGCGCGGACGCGGCTCGGCGCCCTTGGCAGACACTGCGCCGTCGATCAGCGGAATCGTTACCAGCACCTCAAGTCCCTCGGCTTTGGCGGCATCCAGAGCGCGGAAAGTCCCGGCAACCGGATTCTTGAATCCGATGCGGACGCTCTCGAAACCGGCCGCGGCAATGCCGGTCATGGTCTCGGCGATGGCCGGCGCCTTGGCCCAGGCAACGTTGGCGGCTGCGATTCCAGTGGTGAAGCCGGGCTCCTCCGCCGCCACTGCCGGCGCCAGCAATCCCACCGCCAGGCAGAGCGCCAGCGTGTGCCGGAAGATAATATGGTTGCCGCCGCTCATGGAACCGGACTCGAGGTTACGGTTCGGCGTAGCTCGATTTCCTCCGACCTGAAGGGAAACCAAGCCCCAAGCCGGTCCAGGAGCGGCGACAGGTTTTCGGCCCAGCTGGTGGCGGCGACCTTGGCAGCCGCACGCGTTCTGAGCCGATCCAGGAGATGAGGCTCGCTGAGCAGGCGCTCGAGCGAACTCACCAATTCATGCGCGATCGCGGCGTCGTCCTCCACCTCGATCATCAAGCCATCTTCGTCGTGAGTCACCAACTCGCCGACGGCACCGACATCGGTCACCACCGGCACGCAGCCGACCCGCTGCGCCTCCAGGATGGTGAGCGGGGCGCCTTCCCAGCGCGAGGTGAGGATGAGAACATCGGCCTTGGCGAAAGCGTCGGTGAGGCCGCGCGACGCATAGATCGCGGGCTCCAGCGAGATACCGATATCGGCAAAGCGCTTGGTCCAGGAGCCGCGCGCCTGATCGCTCAAGACCTCGCCACCGACGAGGCGGAATTCGATCGGCAGGTTGCGCCGTTTGGCGAGGCAGGCGGCAGCATAGAGCCGCTCAATCCCCTTCTGGGTATCCAGCCGGCCGATGAAGAGCGTGCGCAGACGATCGGGCAGCGGCCTTTTTGTGCGCGATTTGAGCGCCTGCCGGACTTCCGCCTCGCGCATCTCATAGGAAGGCGCGTTGGGAATATGCATCAGTTTGGCCTGGGGGACGCCCATGGCGTGGAACCAATCGGCCATCTGCTGCGAGCAGGTGAGGATAAGGTCGTAGATATGCTCGTAGGCGAGGGCCACATAAGGGTGGCCCGCGGCCCGCCCGACCGGCGTGCGGTCGAGGACGTGGACATGAGAGAGAATTTTGACGCCGCGGCGGCGCAATTCACCCAGCACCGCATTGACCGGCGCCACTTGGCAGTTGATGACCACATCGAGACCACCGAGCAGGCCCAACAGGCGGTCGAGCTTGGCGCCTTCATCCTGCGCCATCTGGATATCGTGACCGGCAAAATGATGTGGGCCGCCCCAAAGGGCATAATCGTCCATCAGGAAATTGACGCTGGTGAAATCGTCAAGATCGAAGACCGTTTCGCAGACCGGCTTGCCGAGAATGTAGAGATGGGTTTCGTATCCGAGGCGTGCCATGACGCGGGCCATCGCATAGGCCACTTTCTCGACGCCGCCGAAGGAGCCGATCGGGAGCAGAAAGCCGATGCGTGGCCGTTTGTTCGCAACCGGCGTCACCCGCGGCATTACCGGCGATGCACCCAAAGCCTCGCGCAGCATGCGATAGTGATTCTTGACCGGCGGGAAATAGCCACCACGCCAGGTCCAGCGCGTATGATGGGCGCGGCGATAGCTGGAATCCCGGAAGGCCGCGAGAGTCGACAGGAGACTGTTGGTAGCCGAAAGAACGGTCCGATCGAGATCGATCGCCTTGAAGGGACCGCGCACCACCAGCTCGATCGTGTCGGGTGAAGGGCGCTTGCCGCGGATCGAGCCGATCCACTCGTCGGATATATCTTCGACGCAAGCCTTGAAGAGATCGCCGGAACAAACCCAAGCCAGTGGCTTCTTGGCGAGATAATCCGGCGAGCCGGCACCATTCTGGCGCAGTTCGATGCGGCCGGCATCGTGTTCCAGGCGGATCGCGACCAGATGGTGCTTCTCGGCCAGGCGTTCGGCATGCCAGAGCACGTTGTGGAGCACGCCGATCCGGCGCATGGCTTCGAAATGCGCGGGCGCTGCCCAGATCATGAAGGGCGGCACGCCGTGTGAATCGGGCTCAACCAGGGCCGCCCAGTAGCGGTCGATAAAGGTCTCGAGATCGATGCGTGCATGCGCGGCGGTCGGATCGGTGAAGAGCGATACCACATAGGTGCCGGTGGCGATCGCCGCAAAGCGCGGACTTTCCTCGTGTTCCCATCGGGTGATCGTGTCCGGCGCGAAAAGGAGTTTATGCTTGTCGCGAATATAGGACATGATCGCGGCCTTGGTGCGGTGCGAATCCCGCAGCATACTTTCGGCGCGCTGGCGGTAATCGAAGCCGAAGAAGGGGTAATTGGCGCCCTTGAAGCCATGGGAAATGCATTGCAGCCAGAATTCCCAATCTTCGAATCCGGCGCGCATCGATTCATCGAATCGGATTCCAGTATCAAAGACCCGACGTGCCACCATCGAGCCGGCTTCGCAGATATTGTCGAAGGTGATGTGCAGCAGGCGGGAATAGGGGGCGTGATAGGCACCGTTCCAGCCGATGCCGAATTTGTCGATATTGGGATAGACCCAGGCAATGTCGGGATTGGCGCGCAGGAAATCGAACACATCCTGCATCGCCGGGGGCGTAATGCGATTATCGGCATCTAGGAAGTAGATCGCTTCGATGCTGGGAAACATATCGAGAGCGAAATCGACGCCATAATTTCGCGCCGAACTCAATCCGCCATTGGGCTTGCGGAGATAGAAGATGTTGTCATAAGCGGCGGCATAGGCGGTGCCGACCGTCTCCGTCTCGACAAAGGGGCAGCCATCGTCAACGATAACGATAGCGATTCCGAAATCAGCCTGTTGCGCCAGGGCAGCCTCAAGCGCCTCGGTCAGCAGGACTGAATGCTTGTAGACCGGAATGACGATCGCCAATGTCGGTGCGAAAGTCACCTCGACCGGATCCTGCCCGGCGGGGGTTCCATCGCTCTCATTCGCGGCCTTGCTGAGCTTGCGTGTCGCCATGACGGTGTTAGCCCTGGACCAAGGCATGCAAATTGAGGAAGCGGGCCCAGGCAAAATCGTGATTGCCCGGCTCCACCATGCGCGTCGCAAGATAGAGGTCGCTGGCGGTTGGTGCATTGCCTTCGATATAGAGGCTGGCGAAGCGCGGCTGTTTGGCTGGAACGCGCGTCCACCCGGAGAAGCCCTCGCCCTTCACCGGTTCGGCGACGCCACCCAGCAAGTGCATGATGCGCGTCTCGTCATTGCTGGCCACCAGCGCGAATTCCACATCGCGGGATTGCGCGTTATCGACCAGCAGATTGGCGGAGAGGCGCAGCGTCCCAGCAGGGCAACCCGCTGGCAGCTTCGCGATCGTCATGCCGAAGGCCGGCGGATGGCAGGAGATAATGCGTTCGCCATCAAGATAGGTGACGCCGTTGAAACCGCTGGCGTCAGGGTCGAGATGTACCTGCACAGATTCGCGCAGCACTTCCGGCGACAGCGAGCGTTCGCGCAAACCAGCCCCGCCCGCCTCCTGGCCGCCCTGCGCCGCGAAACCGCCAGGGCTCGGCGGCACCACACCGGGCAGGCCGACATAGACCTGCAGTGCCAAAGATGAGGAGGTAACGGATTGCTGCAAATCGTGATCCTGCAGTCGGAAAAGATCCAACGGCTGGGCGCCACCCAAAGAAAGGATCGGCAGATCATTGCGGGCGCCATCGGCGGCAATAATGAGGCGCAGAGTACGCTTCAGACCGGCAATGGCACTGCGCAATGACAAGGTCATCCAGCCCGCCGCAATGTCGGCGGCGGGAATTGTCCAGTTTTCGATCACCTGGCCGTCTTCGATCGAGTTCAAAGTGATCGACAAATTGGCGTCGCTGTGCTGTGCCGCCCGCGCGATATGCAAGGCGATCGCGCTGACACCGAGGCTGGCAACGGGAAGAATTTGCGAGACACGCGCATTGGCAGCCATGGCAAGAACATTTGGGGCCACGGCAGACGGGCCGCTGTCGTCCGGCGCCGGATCGTTGACAAAGGCGCATTCGAAGGGCTGCAGGCCATGCCGACCGATGAATGCCTCAAGAGCCGCGAAACGATTCTGCAAATCTTCATTGCCCTGGCGCAGGTCAGATAGCTGGCGGGCGAGTGCGGTATTCATTTCAGATTGCCGGAGTAGGCCCTGGTATTGCTGGGCAAGGAGGCCAGCGGCGAAACCAGCGATATCATCGGCCTCAAGCAATTGTGGTTCCGGCACGCCGATGGGGCGCCGCCGGCGTAACCAATCCACGGCGCGTGTCACCAGATCGAACTCGCCTTTCTCGAAGCCGACAATGCCGGCCAAATGCAGCGGCGGCTCGCTCAGGCGCCGATCCTGCCCACCGAGATCGCGCAGCAACAGGTGATCCTCGGCAATGCGCTTGATCTTGAAGAAATCATAAGTATCGCCGCCGATTGCTTTTGCGGCATCGCTGAGGCGGCCGCTGTAAAGGATTGCCGGGCGTCGCGCATAGAAGCGCTTGGCTCGATCGAGATCGACCACGGGTGCTTCCCGCGATGCTTCATGACGAACATCTTCGCTTCGAGCCGCAGCACCGATCACGCGCAACCCCCTTCTCTGTCATCCTTGCCAAGCATGCCGGTTAGCCCAGATCCGACCACACCGGAATGCCCATCATCTCGCAGCGCAATATAGCAATGGCGCGTCGGGTCATCAACGAATCTATAAATAAAAATACGCGCACCTATGCGTGATTATTCTGTAAAAACAGATATTAATACAGATATGTGACAAACTATTCTGAAGAAACATTGAGATGTGAGATATCTGTTCTGGTAAATATGCGCAGTGTTTCTTTTGCGCTGCATCATTCACTTAACCGGCAACGCGCAGGCTAGGACCAGCAGCGTCGATCTCAAGATCGCTCAACAAGGAGCGCAGATAGCGACCGTAATCACTGGCCGGCGCCGTCGCTGCCATACGGGCGAAGGTGTCGACATCGATGAAACCCTGCGTGAGGGCGATTTCTTCAAGGCAGGCGATCTTGACGCCTTGGCGCGTTTCCAGCGTACCCACAAACTGGCTGGCGGCATTGAGTGATTCCGGCGTGCCGGTATCGAGCCAGGCAAAGCCGCGCCCGAGTCTCGTCACCGCAAGTTCGCCGGCAGCGAGGTAACGCGCGTTGAGGTCGCTGATTTCGAGCTCGCCTCGCGCCGACGGGCGCAGCTCGCGCGCCATGTCGGAAGCGCGTCCGTCGTAGAAATACAGTCCGGTCACCGCCCAATTTGAACGCGGCGCCTGCGGCTTCTCGACGATTGCGACAGGCTGTCCTTGTGCATCGAGTTCGACCACGCCGTAGCGTTCGGGATCCTCCACGCGGCAGGCGAAGATATGTGCCCCATGGGCGAGGCGCGCGGCGGAAGTCAAAAGCCGGCTGAGACCGCTGCCAAAAAAAAGATTGTCCCCCAGGACCAGGGCACTCGGTCGGTGATTTACGAATTCGCGACCGATCAGATAGGCTTGCGCGATGCCGTTGGGCAGGGCTTGCGTTGCATAACTGATCTCAAGGCCCCACCGTGCGCCATCACCCAGAAGATCGCGATAGCGGTCAACATCCTTTGGCGTGGTGATCAGCAGAATCTCGCGGATGCCGGCCAGCATGAGCGTGGCGATCGGATAATAAATCATCGGCTTGTCGTAGATCGGCAGCAACTGCTTGGTGATTGTCGCCGTCATTGGGTAGAGGCGCGAACCATTGCCGCCGGCAAGAACGATGCCCTTCATGCCGCTCTCCTTTCTGCGCGCCAAGCAGCAGCCAGTGACGTCACTGCCTGGCGCCAATCGGGAGGGGCATAGCCGAGCGCAGCTGCCCGGCGGCTGTCGAGGGCGCTGCAGGCCGGTCGCCGGGCCGCGCTGGCATACGCCGTGGTCGCAATCGCCTGCAGAGCGGGCCGCGAGGATAGATACCCGGTGGCGTGATACGCATCGAGTATCGCTGCGGCGAAATAGTGCCATGTCGATGCCGGCGATCCGGCGAAATGCAAAATCGGCGGCATCGTGCGCCCGCTGGCCATATCGAGGGCGGCGTCGCGCAGCATTGCTGCAAGCGCCGAAGCGGGCGTAGGAGAGCCAAGCTGGTCGTCGACCACGCGCAGGGGTTCAGTCGAATCTGCTTTCGCCTTGTTGAGAATAGTTTTGAGGAAGTTTCGGCCGTGCCGGCCGAAAAGCCAGGCGCTGCGAATGACGAGGACCCGGGCGCCGCTCGACAACACCGCGGATTCGCCGGCGTGTTTGCTGAGACCATAGGTCGAGAGTGGTGCCGCACCGGCATCTTCATCATAGGGCAGGGTCTGATCGCCGGCGAAAACATAGTCGCTGGACACATGCAGCAGCGGGACATCAAGTGCTGCGGCGATTGCGCCAAGCTGAGCCGGAAGGGCGGCATTCAGGCGCCAGGCAACGTCGATTTCAAGTTCCGCCTGGTCAACGCCGGCAAAGGCAGCGGTGTTGATGATCACGGCGGGGCGCAGCGCGGCTATTTCACTGCGTGCGGCAATCGGAGAAAACAAATCGATCTCACCGCGTCCGAGAAAGTGGGGCAGGCAATGGCGCGGCCAGTCGAGATCCGCCAGTTCACGCGCCAGCTGGCCGTGGCGGCCGATCACCACGACATTGCGCCCCTGGATGCCGTCGGACTTCATCTAGGCTGCCCATTCGATGGGTAACAGGTCACGCAGGCGCGGCCAAGCCGCATCCTTTTCCGAGACCAGCACTTCGGCGGCCGTGAAGGGCCAATCGATCGACAGGTCTGGATCGTTCCACAAGATGCCTCCCTCGGCACCGGGCGCATAAGGGGCCGAGACTTTGTAATGGACCAGGGTCGCGGGCTGGAGCGAGCAGAAGCCATGCGCGAAGCCTACCGGTACGAAAAGCTGCCGGTCGCTGGAAGCGGCAAGATGCAGTACGGTCGGTTGGCCGAAATCCGGTGAATCCGGCCTGAGGTCGATCACCACGTCCAGAATGGCGCCGGCCAGCACGGTCACGAGCTTGGCCTGGGCGTAAGGTGGTCGCTGGAAATGCATGCCACGGATAACCGCCGGCGCCTCGGTGAGAGAGACATTGTCCTGGCAGAAATGCGGCAGAGCGTCATTGGCTGCGGTGCCGGTGGCCGGGTCGTTTTCCTGGTGCCGGTACAATTCCATGAACCAGCCGCGCTTGTCGGCGTAACGCTGCCGATCGACCAGACGCAATCCGGCCGGTAGGTGTTGTGGCAGGGGCGGGTCATACGGCATGGCGCACCTCGGCGTGTTGATGCATATCCTGAAGCGAAGCGTGCCAGGCCCAGGCCGACCCGACGATATCGGCAAGGCTCGATTCGACGGGCGACCAGTTGAGCGTTTCGCGGGCCAGCGTGGGGTCGGCGTAAAGCGCCGCCGGGTCGCCGGCGCGGCGCGCGCCAATCTGCTGCGGCACCGCCCGCCCGGCCTGGGTGGCGACGGCAGCCACCACTTCGCGTACCGAATAGGGCTGGCCGGTGCCGAGGTTGAACGCCTCGAAACCCGTCTGGCTCTCGGACCGCGCCAGCGCCTGGACATGTGCCGTCGCCAGGTCGTTCACGTGAATATAGTCACGCTGGCAGGTGCCGTCGGGAGTGGGGTAATCGGTCCCGAATATCTGGACCGGCCCACGACGACCGAGCGCCGCTTCGATTACCAGCGGGATGAGGTGAGTCTCGCAGGGATGCGCTTCGCCGATGCCGTCGGCTGGAACTGCTCCGGCGGCGTTGAAGTAGCGCAACGCCGTGGCCTTCAGTCCATAGGCGGCAACGAAATCCTTGAGGATCGTTTCAATCATCAGCTTGCTGCGGCCATAAGTGTTGATGGGCTGCTGAGGTGCCGTTTCACGGATCGGACAGGATTCCGGCTGACCGTAGGTGGCGCAGGTGCTGGAGAAGACAAAGCGATCAATCCCCGCAACGCGCATCGCATCGAGCAGCGACAAGGTGCCGGCGACATTGTTGTCGTAATAACGTGCCGGCAGGGAACCGGATTCACCAACCAGGGAAAGAGCCGCGAAATGCATCACCGCGACGGGCTGATACTTCGCCAGCAGCGCTGTGATCAGTTTGTGATCCGCAATGTCGCCAACTTCAAGAGGCCCCCAGCGCACCGCCCAGCGATGCCCGGTGGTGAGATTGTCCACGGTTACCGGAAGGTATCCGCTCTTGGCGAGCATCCGGCAGGCATGACTGCCGACATATCCGGCGCCGCCGGTCACGAGCACATGACGCATCTTGGTCTTCATTCCTCTTCTTGTGCCGATCGGTAGCGATGGCGACGTTATCAAACGGAAACCGGCTAAGCACTAATTACTTATTGGCGATAATATTCGTAAACTGCCGTACAAATAACGCTGCACTAATGCTTGCGCTTGCTTGCATCTTGCGCCTTCAATGTGACATCGCAATTTCAATGCCGACATTCTGCTGATGCGCGGCGAGACATGAGGTTCGCTTGATGAACATCCTCTTCGTGCATCGCGACTTCCCCGGCCAGTTCGGCGCAATTGCTGAAAGATTGGCGCGCTGTTCCCACCATCGTGTTGCTTTCATAAATTCCATGCAGAGCTTCGTGCGTGACGGCATACAGGTCGTTCGGGCGCAGCCGCGACGTCGTCCAGCCGCAACGACGCACCACTATCTGCACAGTTTCGAAGCAGACGTGCTGATGGGACAGGCAGTCTACGAAGCGTGTCACCGGTTGCGGCAGAATGGATTCGTGCCGGATGTCATTCTGGGTCATTGCGGTTGGGGCGTGACGCTTTATCTGCGTGAAGCCTTTCCTGCCGCCCGCTTCGTCGGCTACTTCGAATGGTATTATCATCCTCACAATAGCGATGCCGATTATCTCGACCCCGCCGGTATGAACGCGGACAAGGCCTGTCGTATCCGTACCCTCAATGCGCCGATCCTGATGGCGTTGGAAGATGTTGATTTTGGCCTTGTTCCAACGGCTTTTCAGCGCAGTCAGTTCCCCGAGGCCTATCAGGAGAAACTGGAAATCTTGCATGATGGTGTTGACACGGATTATTTCACTCCGCTGACACCGACATCTAAATGTATCGGCCCGCATGATTTAAGCGTCGTGGAAAAGCTGGTTACCTATGCGACGCGGGGCCTCGAACCGTATCGCGGTTTTCCGCACTTCATGCAAGCGATCAGCGGGCTATTACAACGTGACAAAGCTGTGCACGTCGCCATCGCCGGAGAAGACAAAGCATATTATTCCAGGTCTCTTCCCAACGGTGAGACCTATAAGGAGATGATGCTGCGGGAGCTTCCGGATCTGCCGCTGGAGCGCATTCATTTCCTGGGCACATTACCCCGCGACGACTACCGAGCTCTTCTCCGCCTTTCCACATTGCATGTCTATCTTACGGTACCGTTTGTGCCGTCTTGGTCATTGGTCGAAGCGATGTCCTGCGGCTGCCATATCGTCGCGTCGGACACGATTCCGGTGCGCGAGATTGTCGGTGACCCGGCTGTGGCGCGTTTAGTCGACTTTCGCGACGTGTTGCAATTGGAAGAAGTGATGCGCTGCGCGCTTGCTGAGCAGGAGGCTGCCGCGGAAATGCGCAGTGCTGCCAGAAATCGAGCAAAAACGGCCTTTTCCAGCGCACAACTCCTGCCCATATGGGAGCGCGAGCTCTGTGGCGAGACCTCCTCGGCGGTGTCGTCACGTATCACCAAAGTATAGGGTCGGATAATTTGTAATTCTTAGAATTAAGGTCATAGTTATATAACAATACAAATGTTGCGCCGCGTTATATTTGCTGTTCAAGTTAGTTCGGTTTCGGCACCCACGACCAGCAATCTCAAGTGATGAGGAGAGACACGATGGCGACAATTCCGGGCGGTGATTTCGCCGACCGTCTTGTCGGCACCGGCCAAGGGGATCATATCCTTGGTGGCGGTGGTGACGACGCGATCGCGGGCGGCAGCGGCAGTGATTACATCGACGGCGGTGACGGCGCCGATTGGATCAATGGCGGCTCCGGCGACGACACGGTCTATGGCGGCGAGGGTTCCGATCATATCGTCGGCGGCTCCGGCGCAGATTCGATCTTCGGCGGTGGCGATGCCGATTACATCAATGGCGGCTCCGGTGACGATGTGATTTCCGGCGGCGAAGGCGATGACTGGCTTAACGGCAGCGCCGGCGACGACACCATTTCCGGCGGCGACGGGGCGGATGACCTTACCGGCGGCAACGGCGATGATCGCCTGAGCGGCGGTGAGGGCGACGATGCCCTGCGCGGCGGCAATGGCGATGACACCCTCGACGGCGGTGCCGGCAACGACTTCATCACAGGTGGCAATGGCGATGACTTCATCGTCGGTGGTGCCGGTGATGACGTACTGGCTGGCGGTGCCGGCGCGGATACCTTCGTCTTCGCAGGTGGCGGTGGTCAGGATGTCATCATGGACTTCGAGGAGGGCGAAGACGTCGTCCAGATCGCGAAGAACATCAATGGTCTCGACATCACCTCGGCCGACGACGTGGCGACTCACGTTACCGATGTCAACGGCAATGCCGTGATCGACTTCGGCAATGGGGATCAAATCACCTTGGTAGGTGTCTCGGCGGCCGACGTTCAGGCCAACCCGAGCTCCTTCTTTGTGATCAGCTAATGACGGGTTGGTGGCGTTGCGGTCCCAGTCTATCGGGCCGTGGCGCCACCAATTTCGTTTTACGGCTCATTTGATCCCGGCCCGATTTGACTACAGTTCAATGTCGGCAGTTCAATTTTGGTCTGGCCAATTTCAATCGGGAGAGTGATGCTCGTTCAACCCATCGATCGGGCCACGCCTAATGGCCAGGACCCAAGAGTACGCCCGCCGGGGCAGGCTGACGCAGCCATCCCATGCTTCACATTGCCGGGTGGTTTGGTCGTCGTCATTCTGGACATGCATTCCTTGCCGGCGCAGATATCCCCGGCCAGCCTGCGGCCGTCGCGGGATGGCAAGCTGCTGCCGGCACCGACGGTAAAAGTTCAATTGCCGTGCAGCGACGGATCGCAGCGCGTGCTCATCACGCTCCACGGCGCTGCGGGGACGACGCCGATTGATTTCGCCGATGCCGGCGGCCAGATCGTTGTTCATGCCGACCCGCAGGCAGCGCAACCTTTGCCGATGCAGCGGCTGACCGAAGGCCTGGATGAGGTTGGGACGTTTCGATTGATCCGCCAGGTGGCGGAGACTTGGCGCAATCTCTTTCATTTGCGACACGATCCTGCCTATGCCCGGTTCTGTCGGCGCTTGCTGAAAGAATTGGCGCTGCAGCCGCATGCAGTGACGCCCGAGGCGGCAGTCACACGTCATCTCGCCCTGGTCAGCGCGGTTCTGCCGGCGAATCTCGGTGACATTACGGAGATCGTTCTGGTGGGTGACGACGCCCTCGAACAGGCGGTCTATCGGCCCTTGCAGACGAAACGCGGTCGCAGCTATCTGCTGCTCGATCGTGCCGCGGTCAAGCCGGGCTGTCTCATTGTGGTGCTGGGGACTCTGGGCCAAGCAGTGTTGCGCCTCGAAGAATTGCCAAGCACCCCCATTCTCGCCTGGCTGGAATCACATCGCAGCCTCAGCCGGCAATTGCGGGCTTTCATTCAGCGATCGGTTGTCGAAGCGCGCGCGGATGACGGATCGACAGCCGCTCTGTTGCGGGAGCTCAGTTTTTTCGCGCCGGCGGAGCAACGCAATCTGCTGGCGCGGAAATCTCCCGTGACCGCCGCCATAGATCTTCTTGTGGCTGACGGGGAGGGTGGCGTTTTCCTGAAGGGCTGGGTACGGGATGCGCATCAATTGCTGGCCGGGGCCCATCTGCGTTTCGGTGATAACGCGCCCATCGCGCTCGACCCTCATTGGCTGCGCTTTCCACGCCCGGATATCGATAAGCTATACAAGGGCCGCAGCGCTGCCTTCGGTTTTGCAGCCTACATCCAGGATGCCGGCAGCCAACGCGGCCAGGCGGTGGTGACACTCGAGCTTGGATCGGGCGGTGCGCTCGACTTGATGGTGCGACCGGCCATGGGCAGCGCTGCTGAATTGCGAGACGCCGTTCTGGGTGGAATCCCGCCGGAACGCCTGACCACCGATGCCATTGCCCGCATCATCGCGCCGGCGGCAGTGCCCTTGCATCGGCGGCATCTGGCCAGCCGGCAGGCGCCCGATGTGGTGCAATTGGGTGTAAAGCCGAAGCGACCGCGTTTCAGCATCATCGTCCCGCTGTATCGCAATCTCGACTATCTGCGCTTTCAGGTCGGCGCATTTGCCCTCGACCCGGAAATGACCCGGGCGGAGCTGATCTTCGTGCTGGATTCGCCGGAACAGCGTGCCGATCTGGTGCATTTCCTGAGCGGCCTCAATCAGCTCTATGGCCTGCCAATGACGATCCTGATCATGTCGGCAAATTTCGGCTATGCCGCGGCAAACAATGCGGGTGCCGCCATTGCCGCGGGCGAATATCTGGTGCTGCTCAATTCCGACGTGGTGCCGGAAGAGCCGGGCTGGCTATCGCGTCTTGCCGCGCCGCTGAAGCGTGGGCGGAAAGTTCTGGCCAGCGGCGCGCGCCTGCTGTTCGACGATCAATCCTTGCAGCATGCCGGCATGCGCTTCACCCGGGATGCCGGTGGTCATTGGCTCAACCTCCATTATCACAAGGGGGCGCCACGCGATTTTGCCCCGGCGTTGAAGGCACGGAAGGTGCCGGCGGTGACCGGTGCCGCCTTGCTGGTGCGCCGTGCGGCCTTCCAGCAAGTCGGTGGCTTCACCGAAGATTACATCATCGGTGATTACGAGGATTCGGATCTCTGCCTGAAGCTGCGCGCTCTCGGCGGTGAGATCTGCTACTGCCCCGAAGCGGTGCTCTATCATTTCGAGCGGAAATCGATCAACCGCCATGCCGGATATCAGCGCAGTGTCGCCGGCCTCTACAATCGCTGGCTGGCGGCGCAGCGCTGGAACGATGCGATGCAGGATTTGATGGTTCGTTTCGACCGGGCGCGGCCCGGAGCTGCCCAATGAATGCGCTGAGGGAGGATTTCGGTGTTGAGGCGGCGGAGATCGCCTTTGCCGAGTTGTTGCGCGTGACGCGGCGCAATCGTTTCCTGCCGATCCCACCGCAGGAGCGCAACTTCGTCGGCGACGGCGACTTCCTGGCGATCGGCTGTGAATTCCTGCGTCATTTCGTCGAACTCGGCGGTTTGCGGCCGCAGGATCGCGTGCTGGAGATCGGTTGCGGCCTCGGGCGCATGGCATTGCCGCTCACGCAATTCCTGGATGCGCCGGCGGGTCGATATACCGGCTTCGACGTTGTGACGGAAGGGATTGCCTGGGCACGCGAGAACATCGCGGCCGCTTACAGCAATTTCGAATTCTTGCATCTCGATTACCGCAACGAGCTGTACAATCCGGCGGGCGCTCTGCGGGAAGGCGAGGATCTGCTGCCCTTCGCCGGCGGGACCGTGGATTTCCTGTTCATGACCTCCGTGGTGACCCATCTCGACGCCAGCAACACGGCGTTCTATCTCCGGGAAGCTGCGCGATTGCTGCGCCCCCAGGGGCGACTCTTCGTGACCGCCTTCCTGCTGGACGAATCCAATCGTCTGCTGGCTGCCGGCGGCAAGGCGCGGCCGTCTTTTGATCTCAAGGATGCCGGCCCGGAGTACATTTCGGACCGCGCCCATCCGATGGCGGCGGTAGCCTTCGACCATGACTGGTTCCTGGAAACAAGCGCCTGCGCCGGTCTGCATCTGGCGCGGCCGATCGCCTTTGGGCATTGGAGTGGCCGGTCGGCGGAGAACTTTCAGGATATCTGTGTGTTTACCCGCAGCCCCATCCAACCGAAAGGGACGCGCGACCGATGACATCCGCAAAGCCGCTTAAGGTGCTCCATCTCTGCCACAACCACCCCGCGCTGCATCCCGGCGGTACGGAGATTTTTGCCCGCGATCTGCACCGGCAATTGGCGGCGACCCAGAATGTGAGCAGCCTGTTTATCGGCTGCGTCGACAAGAATCACCGTGAACAGCGGCCTGGCACCGTGTTTCAGGGAATCGGCCGCCAACGCGACGAGATGCTGATGTGGACCGGCTATTTCGACGGTTTCTATCTGTCGCAGATCGACCTCCATGGCATCGTGCCGGAGCTCTCGGATCTCCTGTGGGAGGTAAAGCCGGATATCGTGCATTTCCACCACATCCTGCTGATGGGCGTCGAGATGCTCTTTCTGGTGCGGCGTGTTTTGCCGAAGGCCAAAATTCTGCTCTCGCTGCACGATTACTATTCGATCTGCGCCCATGATGGCCAGATGGTGACGACCGGAGAAAGGCGGTTGTGCAATGTGGCAACGCCCGATGCTTGCCGCCGCTGCTTTCCACATCTGGAAACCGAGCAATTCGTTTTGCGTGAGCGGCATTTGAAGACGCATTTCTCGGTGGTCGACCAGTTCCTGGCACCCAGTGAATTCCTTCGCCGCCGCTATATCGCCTGGGGCCTGGCGCCGGAGCGGATCGCTGTACTGCGCAATGCCCGACCTATGGCGAAGGTGGCGCCACATCGCGCGTTGAAGCGCGGCGACAGGCGCAATCACTTTGCCTATTTCGGCAATCTCAGCCCCAACAAGGGCATCCTCGTACTGCTGGAAGCGGCGCGGCTGTTGAACGAACGCCGTCCCGGGTCGTTCCGTGTCGACATCTTCGGCGGCGCGCCGTTCCAAAGCGATGCCTTCAAGGAAGATATGAAGGCAGCCCTCGCGGCAGCGGGTGATGTGGCCGCCTGGCACGGAGCCTATCAGCCCGAAGAAATGCCAAACCTGATGCGTGAGGCCGATTGGGTGGTGACGCCGTCGCTTTGGTGGGAGAACGCACCCCTTGTGATCGACGAGGCATTCGGTCACCGTCGCCCGGTCATTGCCAGCGATATCGGCGGTATGGCTGAAGCCGTCAGCCACGGTCGCAATGGCCTGACTTTCCGTGCGGGCGATGCCCTGGCGCTGGCGGATACGCTGGAGCGGGCCCTGAGCGAGCAGCAGCTTTGGAACAAACTTGTCACCGGTATCAAGGCGCGCCGGACGCTAGAGCTTTGCACCGCCGAGCATCTGGCGACATATCGGCGCCTGTTGGGGGACGCTGCGGCCGAAACGCCCGAGATCGCTGTGCGACGCCGGAGAAAAGTCGTCGCAGAACCACGCGCAAGCCTGTAGCGCGGAGGCAAAGGATAGAGCATGTCGACGAGCGCCGAAACGGTTCACGAGTTGAATGCAGAGCGCGGCAAGCCGCTGGACGGCACGCCGCACCTGCAAGGCTATATCGATGCCATTGAACCCGACCGCGTCTATGGCTGGGCCTGGAACAGCAGCGATCCATCCGAGCGCCTGATGATCGAGATTCGGCAGGGCGAACAGCTGATCGTGCGGCTGGAGGCGAATCAGCCGCGCCCGGATCTTGTCTCCAATGGAATCGGTGATGGGCGTTATGCTTTCATCGCCAATGTGGCGGCGATTGGCGAGATCGATCGGGCTTCGCCCATCACGGTGCTCGCCATCGGGGCGGATGGTGACAGCGCGATAGAATTGAAGCGACAAACTCCGACCCAACCGGCCAGCAATGTTAACGCCGCCGTCATCGGAGAGATTCGTGCCCGCGATCAGCGATTGCAAGGTCAGTTGCGGCAATTGGTGAGTGTTGCCAAGGAGCGCGACGGGCTCGATCAGGAATTGCATGAGCGCCTCACGGAAAGTCTTGGCAAGCTGGATATGGCGGTACCCGAATTAGAGCGCCGTATCGGCGCCCTTGAAGTGTTCGAATTGCGGTTCGACACGCTGCTGCAGAAAGTCGACAAAAGACTCTCCATGATGGAAATACGATCACGCCCCAAGCCGTCCCTGCTGTTGTGGCTTTGGTGTGGGCTCGCCACCTTGGTATCGTTCGGCTTCCTCGCCTATCATTTATTGTTTCGAGGCGCTTGATCATGGCTCTCAACAAACAAGCCAAGTCTAACAGCGCTTTTGAGGACGCCATCCATGCGTTGCGCGGTGGCTTCATCTTCGTCGCGGTGCTGACCTCGGTTCTGTGCCTCTGCCAGTTGATTGTGCCGCTCTTCATGATCCAGGTTTATGATCGGGTTCTGGGCAGCCGCAATCTGGATACGCTGACGATGCTGATTGTGGTCGCGGCCGGTGGCTTGATGCTGCTCGGCTTCCTCGACTACATCCGCAGCCGCATCTATCACGTGCTCGGCGACAAGTTGTCGCGCCGCCTGCATCAACCGACGCTCCAGGCAGCGGTCGACGGGGCGCTGGAGGGACGCAACACGCATCCTGGGCAGGCCCTGCGCGATCTCAACGAGTTGCGGCAGTTCATCACCGGTTCGGCGATCAATGTTCCGTTCGAGGCGATGTTCACACCGCTCTTCCTGGGCATCATGTTCATGATGCATCCGGTCTATGGATTCATGGCGGTTTTGGCGGCATTCCTTTTGATCTCGCTCAGCGTGATGATGGAATTCGTGGCGCGCCGGCCCCTTGCCGAGGCAAATGAAGGGGCGGTCAAGAGCATGAGTGCGACCTCGGCAGCCTTGCGCAATGCCGAGGTGATTCAGGCCATGGGCATGCTGCCGGCGATTGCTCAACGCTGGGAGAAAGAGCAACGCCGGGTACTCTCCAATCTCGATGAAGGTAATCGCCGCAGCCGGGCCATGGCGTCCACGTCGAAAACGGTCCGCTATCTGCTGCAAATCGCCATGCTGTCGATCGGTGCCCTTCTGGTCATCGAGCGCGAAGCAACGCCTGGCATGATGGTGGCCGCCTCGATCATCATGGGGCGAATGCTGTTGCCTTTCGACAGCCTGATCGAAGGTTGGCGGCAATGGGTGTTCGCACGCGGTACCTATCACCGCCTCCAGGAACTGATCGGCCGCAGCGAAGCCCGTCGTCCCGGAATGGCCCTGCAAAATCCGGAAGGCCGCCTGTCGGTCGACCGCCTGACCTTCGTGCCACATGGTTCGGACCGGGCAGTGTTGCGCAATATCAGCTTCACCCTCGATCCCGGCGAGGTACTGGGCGTGATTGGGCCGTCCGCAGCCGGCAAGTCGACACTGGCACGGTTGCTGGTCGGCGTCTGGCGTCCGACGCAAGGAGCGGTCTATCTGGACGGGCAGAACGTCGTCAATTGGGATCGCACCGCTTTCGGCAAATCGGTCGGCTACCTGCCGCAATCTGTCGGGCTGCTGGAAGGCAGTATCCGGGACAACATTTCGCATATGGCTGTGGCGAATCCGGCCGATGTCGTGGCTGCGGCACGGCGTGCCGATGTGCATGAAACCATCGGCGCTCTTCCCCATGGCTATGACACCGAGATCGGCGAGCAAGGTTACTCGCTGAGCGGTGGCCAGCGCCAGCGTATCGGCCTCGCCCGCGCGCTCTACGGCAACCCGGTCTTCATGGTGCTGGACGAGCCCAATGCCAATCTCGATCAGAACGGTGAGCAGGCCTTGATGAACGCCCTGGCGGCGGCCAAGGCCGACGGCACCACGATCATCCTAATCACCCATCGCCCGTCGATTGTCGGCGTGTGCGACAAGTTGCTGGTGCTACGTGACGGTGCCATGGCGCAATTCGGCCCCCGCGCCGACGTGCTACGCTCGGTCACGGCTGCCAGCAAGAACGACAACGCCGTGACCGCGGGCGGGACAAGCGGCGTCGCAAGGTTGGTGAAGTCATGAGTGTTATCGATTTCGACGAAGCGGTTCTGGCACTGCCCGAACCGAGCCTGAGGCGTTATGTCATCGCTGGTCTGGCGGCGATCGGCATCGGTGTCGGCGGGTTCCTGCTGTGGGGCTTTCTTGCCTCGCTGGATCGGGCAGCAATCGCCGACGGCACGATCGTGGTCGATAGCAACCGCAAGACTGTGCAGCATCTGGAAGGCGGCATCATCAAGGAATTGCTGGTGCGCGAAGGTGACGAGGTCAAGGCCGGCGACGTATTGCTGCGGCTTGACCCGATTCAGGCAGAATCGTCGATCGATCAGCTGGAAACGGAGCATTTCTCGCGCGTGGCGCGGATCGCCCGCCTCACTGCCGAGCAGCAGAACGCCGATGAGGTAACTTTCCCGGATGACCTCATGGCTCATGCCGATGATCCTGCCATCACGGCGTTGATTGCCTCGCAGCAATCTCTCTTCGAGGCGCGCCATTCCGCCTATGTCGAAGGTGTCAACATGCGGCACCGCAAGATCGGCGAGATCGAGAACCAGATCAACGGGTTCAAGAGCCAGATCGCGGCCAATCGCGAGATGCGCGAGATTGCCCAGAAGCAGTTGGTGACGGTGCGTGAGCTTTATGCCAAGGGGTTGGCGCAGATTCCGCGCCTGCGCGGCCTCGAAAGTGAAGTCGCCGAAATCGGCGGCAAGCTTGGCGAACTGCAGTCATCGATCTCAAGCGCCAATGAATCGATCGCGGGTCTCAGGATCGAAATCGAAAACCTGCGCTCGACCCGGGCCAGCGAAGTGGCTGCCGAACTGCAACAGGTGCTGGCGGAAGGCAGTGATTATGTCGGCCGCCGGGCGGCCTTGGCCGACGTGCTGGGGCGTCTCGAACTCCGAGCACCGCAGAGCGGACGCGTGGTCGATCTGCAGGTCTTCGGTCCCGGTGCGGTTCTCCAGCCTGGCCAGCCGGTGATGGACATTGTGCCGCAGGATGAGCAATTGCTGGTGGAAGCGAAGATCAAGACCGACGATATCGATACGGTCCATGTCGGTCTGCCAGCCGAAGTCCGGCTGCTCGCCTACAAACAGCGGCGCGTGCCGCCGATTGAAGGCGAAGTGGTTAATGTCTCCGCCGATCGTTTTGTCGAGGAAACATCGGGGGTTGCCTATTACACGGCGCGTGTGAAGCTTGACCTTTCGTCGATCCCTGCCGGCATGGACGTGAAGCCCTATCCCGGGATGCCGGCCGAGGTACTGATCGCTGCCGGCGAGCGCCGGGCCATCGACTATTTCCTCTCACCCATCACCGATAGCTGGAACCGCGCTTTCCGGGAGGAGTGACAACACTGGCATCTTGCCAGGGCCGGGTGGCATGATCCGCGATATCGAGTCGCGTATCAGAGGAAAAAAATCATGGCCGGATGGGAACGGGTAGGGCGCTTGCTCTGCTGCCTTTGTTTCCTGACTGCGGGTTGCAGTGCCGACACCGCCTATGTTGAATTTGACCGATTGCAACGGGCCCCGTCGCCGAACGATGCCCTGGCCTGCCCAGTAAATCTTTGTCAGGCGCCGGCGGATTTTGTGACCCGGCCGGTCGAAATGACAGCCGACCAATTGGCGGTGCGGGTTGCCGACATGCTGCCGCTGGAAGTACGCACCGAACTCGCGGCGCGGGATGAGAGCGGCTACCGCTTCGTCTTCGTCCAGCGCTCGCGCCTGTTCCGGTTTCCCGATACCGTCAACATCCTGGTTGTGCCCGTGGGCGAAACCCAATCGACGGTGGCGATCTATAGCCGCTCCAATTACGGCTATGGTGATTTGGGTGTCAATCGGGCGCGGATCACGGCCTGGCTGGCCAAGCTGGGCATTCCCTATCGTGTTGGAAGTTGACCACAGTGCCCGATATCACCTCCGGCTTTTGGCCATTCACTCAACCGGATCAGGCGCGCATGCGCGCGACACGACGACTGTTCGAATATTGGCTGACCGGCCAAGAACTCGGGATAAAGTTCCGTCGCACCGACATCGATCCCAGTGCCATTGCGGAAATTCTGCCCTTCATCATCCTGGGCGATATCGAGGCGGATCCGTTCCGCGTGCGCTTTCGGTTGGTTGGTACCAGCGTAGTAGAATTCAGCCGTCTCGATTTTAGCGGCAAGTATCTTGATGAACTGAAATACGACGCGCGCGACAGTGTCGATTGGCGGGATTGTTATCGTTACGTCCATACTGAGCGCCAGCCGATCATCGGCAATAACGAGATCAGCTTCGTCGACGGCAAGGTGTCGATTTACGAATTCTCGATCCTGCCGCTGTGGCGGGACGACGACCCTGCCGGCAGTTTCATCGCCAGCGAGGCCTATGAGGGGTTCGACCGGCTCCACATTCCGGATCTGGAGCCGGTCGAGCAGCGCCCGCGCTGATGGCAGTCCTTATTCAGCCTCAGTCATAGAGGACGTGCGGCAGCCATAGCCCGATCCCCGGGAACATATAGAGCAGGAACATGGCGACGACCTGGATCAGCATGAAGGGAATCATGCCGGCGAAGATCTGGTTGAGCGTCACGTGGGGTGGTGACACACCCTTCAGATAGAAGGCCGCCATCGCCACCGGCGGTGACAGGAAGGCGGTTTGCAGGTTGAGCGCCACCATGAGGCCGAAGAACAGCGGGTCGATATCGAAATGGCCCAGCAAGGGGATAAAGATCGGCATGAAGATGACGATGATTTCGGTCCATTCGAGCGGCCAGCCGAGAATGAAAATGATCACCTGCGAAAGCAGCATGAACTCAATCGGCGTGAGATCAAGGCCGAGAACCCAGTTTTCAATCAACTCCTGACCGCCGAGAAGAGCGAAGGCCGCGGAGAAAATCGCCGAGCCGACGAACAGCCAGCAGACCATGGCCGAGGTCTTGGCGGTCAGGAAGACGGATTCCGTCATCACGCGCACGGTCAGTTGGCGGTAGGCCAGGGCCAGCACTGTGCCACCCAGGGCGCCGATCGCCGCCGCCTCGGTCGGTGTCGCCAGGCCGAAGACAATGGACCCCAGCACCGCCAGGATCAGTACGCTGAGCGGCACGAAGGATTCCAGCAGCAGGCGGTAGATCTGATAGCGCGGAAAATTGAGGATGGAATAGAAGACGAGGAGGCAGAGAATGCCTAGGCTCAGTACCCACCAATAGGCTTCCGGCGCCGGCCTGCGCTCGGGCAACGAGGTATCACTCTCGATATCGGCCGGCGCGGCGGCGGCCGGGGGCTCAGCCAGGGGCACAGCCCCAGGTGGCTCGGCAAGGCCGTTATCGGCAAGGGGCGGCTCGGCGAGGCCGCCGTCCAAAGGCGGCTCCGACAGTCCACCGTCGCTGGGCGGTTCGGCAAGGCCCCCGCCATAATCGGCCCAATTGTCGCTACCGGCACCCATTTCCACGAGGCCGCTATCCGAGACGATCACGGGCTCGGTGATGCCGCGGTAGATGAGCCCCATCAGAAGAGCAAAGGTGAGGAAGGGGATGCCGAGCAACAGCAGCTCGCGCCAGACTGCGCGCTGCGGGACCCGTGACGGGCCCTGCCCAAACGCGGCGCGGAAGAGACTGAGCGGTGCCCAGCGCTGCCGGTTTTCGCCGGCAAGGGTGGACAGAAGTGGCGGAAGGGCCACTTCGCGATCCGCTTTGGCCAGCGGCGGGGCAAGGCTCGGCTTCAGCCAGCTCACCAGAATGACGGCGCCTACATAAAGCGCGGTCAGCATCAGGCCGGGGAAGAAAGCTCCTGCATAGAGCTGCACCACCGAAACCCCCGCCGTGGCACCATAGACGATGAGCAGGACTGACGGCGGGATCAGGATGCCAAGACAACCGCCCGCCGTAATGACGCCCGCCGAGAGGCGGATGTCGTAGCCGGACTTCAACATGGCGGGGAGTGCCAGCAGACCCATCAGCGTCACCACGGCCCCGACGATGCCGGTGGCGGTGGCGAAGATCGCGCAGGTGATCAAGGTTGCGACCGCGAGCGAGCCGGGCAGCCAGGCCGTCGCCAGATGCAGACTGGTGAACAGGCGTTGAATGAGGTTGGCGCGTTCGACCAGATAGCCCATGAAGACGAAGAGCGGCACCGAAATCAGCACGTCATTGGTCATGACGCCATAGGTGCGCTGGACCATCAGGGTGAGCGTGTGCTCGATGTTATAGTCGAAGGCGATCCAGGCGAAGATCATGCCCATGCCCATCAGCGTAAACGCCGTGGGAAAGCCCATCATGATGGTAACAACGACCAGCGCCAGCATCAGAAGGCCGAGATGTCCATTGGTCATCTCGGAGGGAGATGGCAGGATGATCGCGGTGCCAATGAGAATCAGGACAACCAGTGTAAGGCCGAACCAAAGTTCCTTTCTCATGGTTGGGGCCTACGCTTGTCGTCATGAGCGTCGCCGGTGACGTATTTGTCGAGGGCTGCAATGTCCTCGTCGCGCACATGCACCATTTCTTTCAGCTTCTCGACGTCGACTTCCTCGACATCGCCCAGGCGGGCGGGCCATTTCCCCTGCTTCAGGCAAACATAGCACCGTGCCATTTCGACGAAGCCCTGGAGCAGCAGAAGGAAGCCGGCAACCGGAATGATGGTCTTGAAAGGATAGATCGGCGGGCCATCGGCCGAGATGGAGGAATGCTCGTTGATGACCCAGGAATCGGCGGCAAAGGTCCAGCCTGCCCACGCCATCGCAAACACGCCGGGAATGAAGAAGGCGACGTAGAGCGTAAGATCGATGCCGGCCTGCAATCGCGGCGGAAAGAAACCGTAGAGCACGTCACCCCGGACATGGCCGCCGGCCGCCAGGGTGTAGGCGCCGGCCATCATGAAAAGGAGGCCGTAAAGCATCGCCGAACCATCGAAGACCCAGGCATGCGGCGTGCCGAGCGCGTAACGTGAAAAGACTTCCCAACTGATCAGCAGCGTCAGCGCGACGATCGACCAGGCGCAGAGCCGCCCTGACCAGGTGCTCAGGAAGTCGATGAATTTAAGCGTCTTTCCCATACTCATCCCATGGCGATCAAAGTGAGATGCAAAAATGGCGAGGGGTCCGGCACGCGCTGCCGGACCCCTCGTTCATAAATCGCCCTCAGCCTTTGGCGAAGAAGTGGCTGTAGGCCATGCGGAAATTGACCAGCGTGTCATTCTGCCAGCGGACGGTCCGGGCGGCATAGGCGCGCTGCGATTCCAGCACCTTTTTGAACATCGGATTTTCGGCGGCTTTTGCCTCGATGATCTTAGACCAGGCGTCGAGCTGGGCCTGGAGCACCGAGTCCGGCGTCTTGTAGAATTTGACGCCATCCGCCTGCAAAGCCTCGTAATCCTTGGAATAGCGGTCGATCGCCTTCCATGACATGTCGGCGGACGAGGCCGATGCAGCCTGGTCGATGATTGCCCGCAGGTCTTCGGGCAAGGCGTCATATTTCGCCTTGTTGAACAGGATCTCGAACTGCTCCGAGCATTGATGGAAGCTCTGCAGCATGCAGATCTTGGAGACATCGGGGAAGCCGAGGACGCGGTCGGATGAGGCATTGTTGAATTCGGCCGCATCCAGCAGGCCGCGATCCATGGCCGGCACGATTTCGCCGCCGGGCAAGGCGTTCACCGCTGCACCCAAAGCGGTAAAGACATCGATGGAGAGGCCCACGGTGCGGAACTTCAGGCCCTGGAGATCTTCCGGCTTGGAGATCGGATTCTTGAACCAGCCCAAAGGCTGAGTCGGCATCGGCCCGTATAGGCGCGAGACGACGTTCATGTTGAGGCTGGAATAAATCTCCTGCTGCAATTCCTTGCCGCCGCCATAATTGTGCCAGGAGAGCAGCATGTTGGGATCCATGCCGAAGGCCGGCCCCGATCCCCAGAGCGCCAGGGCCGAGTTTTTGCCGTACCAATAGGCAATGACGCCATGGCCGCCGTCGAGCGTGCCGCTGCTCACGGCATCGAGCAGATCGAAGGCCTTCACGACGGCACCCGACGGCAGGACCTCGATCTTCAGGCGGCCGCCCGACATGCCGTTCACCTTGCTGGCAAAGTCGAGCGCGTATTCGTGGAAGATATCCTTGGCCGGCCAGGTGCTTTGCCACTTCATGGTGACCGGGTCCTGGGCGCGTGCCACATTGGGCGCGGCAAGTGCCGCAGCGCCGACGCCGACGGTGGCCGCGCCGAGAAATTTGCGACGCGACGGATCGGCTGTACGCGAATCACTCTGGGTGTTCTTCTCCCGCTTCTTCATCAGTGCCTCCCAGGCTATGGAATAAGGATGGGGTATTGCCCCCTTTGCTTATGCTTGATCGGCATTCTGCGCCAATCTGCCAAAAAGACTAGTTCAACCATGGGGGTGGGTCGAGCGGCAATTGACCGGCCGGTCCTTAGACAAACGTCGTAGTTCGACCGTTAAGGCCAATTCCATGATTGGATTCGGCAGTGCAGCAATCAGTCCGGGCAGCAATCAATCCGGCTGGTTCGTCACCCGGGCGGCGACCCGCTCCAGGAGGTCGCGGGCGAAGCCGTCGCTGGCACGCTCCATCTCGCGCAGGGCAGGCAGTCGGACGATGTCGTGGAAGCCGGTGAAATTGAGCATCTCCCCTTGGAGAGTCGCCGTATCGCCGCTCTCGCGCAGGCTGGTATAGAGCCGGCGCAGGGTATGCGCGACGGCATAGAGCGAGGCCACCGGATAGGCGACGCAGGCATAGCCGATATCCTCCAACTGCTCGGCGGAGAGCAGGGGGGTCTTGCCGCCTTCGACATGATTGGCCATGCAGGGCGCCGGGATTTCACTGCAGATGCGCGCCATTTCGTCGACGGTAAGCGGCGCCTCCACGAAAATGAGGTCGGCGCCCGCCTCGCGGTAGAGTTGGGCGCGCTCGATCGCCGCTTCCAGCCCCTCGATCGCCCGGGCATCGGTGCGGGCCATGATGACCAGGTCCTGATCGGTTCTGGCATCGGTTGCGGCCTTCAGCTTGGCGATCATCTCGGTCACCGGCACGACCCGTTTACCATCCATATGGCCGCAGCGTTTGGGTGCCACCTGGTCTTCGATGAAGAGCGCTGCCACCCCGGCGCGCTCATAGGCCCGCACCGTCCGGGCGGCATTGATCGCCGTCCCGTAGCCGGTATCGGCATCGGCGAGGAGGGGCAGCGACGTGGCATCGCAAAGCCGCGCGTAGTGATCGGCCATCTCGGCAAGGCCCAATTGACCGATATCCGGGGCCCCCAGCAGGGTCGCATGGGCGGCGTAACCGCCGGCGGTCAGGGCCTCAAACCCGGAAAGCTCGATGATGCGGGCGGCCAACGCATCATGGGCGCCGGGGAGAAGAAGGATTTCCGGGCGGTCGATCAATTGGCGGAATTGCGTCGTGCGGCGCATGGGACAACCCTGTTGCAGGCAGAAATCGATTAAGGTGCGGCATCATAGCCATGACGCCCGAGTCGGCTTGCCACCGGCGGTGTCGTTCCTGGCGCCCGGCCCCCAATTTTATCGATTTTGTACCCCAATGGGGTGGAACCAAAGCCGGGACAGCTATGTTAATCCCCTGCGATTGTGGCAAATTCCTGTTGAATTCTGCCGCCGGGCGCAGGACACTAGGCCCGGTTTTGCAATCCATGGGCTCAAAAGAGGGATAAATAACTATGTCGAAGAGCATTGTAACCCGCCTTGCGGCGGCAGCCCTGGTGGCCGGTAGTGTGTTGGGGACCGCCGGCTTTGCCGCCGCGCAGGACATGAACGCAATGTACAGCCAGTACCATCAGGCCATCCGTGCCGCGATCGCCTGCGAAGGCGTGTCGATGGACCCGGCGACCTGGAGCAAGGTCTCGACCTATATCGACCAGAAGATCAATTACGAGATTCCGGCTGGTGAGCGTCTGACCCTGATCGAGGCCGCGAAGACTGATACACGCGTGCTGGTCGAGAAGAAGGGCTGCGAGTCGGAAGACGTCGCCGCGCTGCTCAGCCTTTACAATTCGGAACTCGCCAGCCTCTAAGGCGCGTTCCGGCGGCCGCGAGGCCGATTGAGCTGCGAAAACCCCGTGCCCTTGGGCACGGGGTTTTTGTTTGTCGGCTGTGAGGCCGCAAGTTCCAGCAAGGCGGCAATGCCGGCTTGAATTGTTGGAGTGTCGCCGGCGCGGCCTGCCGGCGAGAGGATGAAATAGCCTTTGCCACTGGGCTTCTCGTCACCCGGCAGCTTCCGCAGACGATCCTCGGCCAGCAGCCTGTCGACGAAGGGCCGGCGGCCGATGGCGACGCCGAGGCCTTGGCACGCGGCTTCCAGGATCAAGGGGGAGCTTTCCAGGCGAATAACTTCACCGCCCCCGAATTTGTCGATCCAGGGGGCCCATTCCTCCGGATGCTGCAGGTTTTGCAGGCGTGGGATTTCCTCCAACCATCCGGCTTTCCGGGCGCGCCGTGCTAGCTCGGGTGCTGCCACCGGAAAAACCCACTCATCCATCAAGTGCTGCACCCGGCAACGCGGCCACGTGCCGGTGCCATAGCGGATCGCGATATCGATCTCGTCGCGGTCGAGGTCAACGAGGTCGCTTGAGACGAAGACCGACAGGCTCGTGCCCGGCAATCTTTCTTGTAACGCACCCAGATGCGGTATCAGCCAGTATTGCGCCAAGGCAGGGAGCACGCTGAGGCGCAATTGCGTGGTGGCACTTCCTTCAAGAGACAGCGTGGCCCTCAGGATGTCGCGATGCGCCTGTTGCACGATCTGAAGATAGGCGCGCCCGGCAGGCGTAAGCTTGATCTGGCGGTGACCCCGCACGAACAGCTCGATGCCAAGATCGCGCTCAAGTTTCCGGATCTGATGGCTGATCGCGGATTCGGTGACCTTCAATTCCAGCGCCGCGCGCTGGAAACTGGCCAGCCGCCCGGCGCATTCAAAGGCGCGGAGGGCGGCACTGCCGGGGAAAGTCACCTGGGCCAATCGCGCTCGCATGAAACCTGCTCATCTGAAATCGGGATCGAACTCGTTTGCGGCGTTTTGCGATGCGCTGTCAAGCTGGACGCCAGTAAACAACCGGATCGATAGTGCCATGAGCGAGTATCAAGTCGCTGCCACGAAGCATTTGTCGCCCATCGAAGTGACGCTGCTTTTTACCGCCTTCATCGCCTCCGCCTATGGCTTCGGCATTTATCTTTTCGCCTCTCTGGCGGCTGAAATGCGGGCTGAGCTCGGCCTTGATTACGGTACGATCGGCCTTGCCACCGGCATTGCTCAGGCGGGTTTCCTGGCGGCTTCGCTGCTCAGCGGAATCTGGGCACCGCGGCTTGGACCGGTGCGGCTCATTCTTGGGGCCGTCGCGGCCACCGCCACTTCGCTGCTGCTGATGAGCCGGCTGCCGATCGCCAATCCCACCTTGCCGCTGGTCGGCCTCCTTGCCGTCATGGGTGCTGGTGCAGCGGCGGTCTGGGTACCGATGGTAGCCATTGCGCAAAATGTCATCCCGATCCGGCATCGTGCCAAGGCGCTCGGCCTGATGTCGAGCGGGACCAGCTATGGCGTCTTCCTTAACGGTCTCATCATCCCGCCGCTGGTGAGCGACCATGGCTGGCGCAGCGTCTGGGTGGTGGTGGGTTGCCTGGCGATTCTGTTGCTGATCACCGGCTTCTGGCGGCTGCGCGGATTGGCCGATACCAATGTCACGGCCGCCAGCACCCAGCCGCAGCAGCGTCCCGACTGGCGGGATATGAAGCAGCCCCTGGCGTTGGTCATGATCGCGACGATGTTTCTCAACGGCCTTGCCTGCATGCCGTTCCAGACCTATCTGGTGCCGCTGCTGCAGGACGATCTCGGCCAGCCCGTCGCCTTTGCCAGCCGCATCTGGAGCGTCATTGGCGCCATCGGCATGGTGAGCGGCTTCCTGCTGGGAATGCTGGCCGACCGTATCTCGATCAAATGGGCGATGGTCGTGACCTATGTCTTCCTCACCGGGGCCGCAATCCTGATCCTGGCACTGGTTTGGCTGGATCTGCCGGTGGCGTTGCCGATGACGATCGCCGGGATATGTTTCGCCATGGCCTTCTACGCGATCTTTGGTCTGGTCCCGGCCTATATCAGCGCGACCTTTGCTGGCGGAAGTGCCACTCTGCTGTTCGGCTTTGGCAATATCGCGCTGGGCCTGGGTGGCCTCATCGGCAATATCGCCGGCGGCTATACCAAGGAGGCATCCGGCAGCTTTGTGCTGATTTATGGTGTGATCGCGGTCGCTGCGTTGTTGCAAATTGGGCTGGCCCTGGCGACTCCCAACGAGCGCGGGTTTACCCCGCAGCGTCGATCCTGAAACGCGCCGGACAGGAGCCACCCGGCGCCTTGGCCGGGATGGCCAGTGAAGTCCGGCCAAGCTTCCGGTTGAGACCTTCCGTGCGAAGCAAGAGACGAATCTCGCGCAACAATACCACACCGTCCTTGCGTTCGCAGATCAATCGCAACGCCTTGGCGCTGCCCCGGCCGAAATCGGCCTCGAAGCTGGCCAGCAGATCTCGGCGTGCGATCTCCCGGTCGATCGATGCCGAGACGAACTTGTTGAAGCCACTCGCGGCGAGGTCGTCGGTCCGCGCGATGGCGGCCTGAAAATAGGTCGTCTGGTCCAGGCCGGAGCAGGTGCCGTGTTTTACCCATTGATGACGCTCGAGCAGGGAGATTGTGCCCGGCATGACGCGGTTAAGATCCTGCCTCAGTGCCGCCGGCAGTGCGACCTCAGCAAGATCACGCCATTCGCTGCGGATCGCAAGGCTGCGCTGCGGCTCCGGCAGACAGTAATTGTCCTCGCCATCGATCCGGCCATTGCCGTCCCGGTCGACATTCGGCCAGAGACCATGAAGGGCAAGGTGTCGTGAGTCCCAGCGATCGGTGCTCTGCGCGCGGCATTCCGGTTTTCTCGCACTCAATTCGCAGAAGGCCGGTTGCCAGGAAAGGGCGAGGGTGAAATCGCGGGGCGCTTCATTGGCCCAGGCGGGTATCGCCCAAAAGAAAACGGCCGCCAGAAGGAAGAACATCCGGCGGCCGTTTTGCAAGCTCATGGCGGGTCCTATTTGAACTGGACCTTGGCGATCTCGTAGGATTTCGAGCCGCCGGGCGTGGTGACCTCGACCGATTCACCCACGGCCTTGTTGATGAGGGCGCGCGCCAGCGGCGCCGTCACCGCAAGTCGGCCATTGCTGATGTCAGCCTCGTCTTCGCCGACGATCTGGTAGACCGCTTCATCGTCCGTGTCCTCGTCGATCAGGGTCACGGTGGCACCGAACTTCACCTGGTCACCGGTGAGCTTCGCCACATCGATGATCTCGGCGCGCGAGATCTTGTCCTCGAGTTCCATCACCCGACCTTCGATGAAGGATTGGCGCTCACGCGCGGCATGATACTCGGCATTTTCGCTGAGATCGCCATGCTCGCGCGCTTCCGCAATGGCACGGATGACCGCCGGCCGTTCGACCGACTTCAGCTGCTTCAATTCCTCTTCCAGGCGGGCGAAACCGTCCGCCGTCATCGGCACTTTCAACATTCTCAATCCAATCCGGGCCGCGCCTGAAGGCGTCGGAACCCAAAAAAGCAAAATGACCCCTCGGGCGCCCAGCGGATTTTGTTGAGAAATCCGCCTTGCCACCCGGTGAGCCTGACTTGTCCAGTGGACCTGAGGCGTCTCGCCCCAGCTAAAACCCCTGGTAGCCGTCAACTAAAACGGCCGTTTCCGGTTCAGCTCTTAAAGTACGATTGCAGCGGCGCGACTGCAAGCTCCCCAGCGGCAAGGGCGCCGATGGCGTCCACGGCCGCCTTTGCCCCTGCCAGAGTTGTATAATAGGGAACTTGTCCCATCAAGGCCGCGCGCCGCAGAGAGAAACTGTCAGAGACAGCCTTGGTTCCGGCAACGGTATTGAAGACCAGCTTGATTTCACCCCGTTCCATCGCGTCGACGATATGGGGCGAGCCCTGGTGCACCTTGTTGATGGCGCGGACATTGAGGTTCTGGTTGCGCAGATATGCTGCAGTGCCGGGGGTGGCGCAGATGTCGAAACCCATATCCAGCAGGCACTTGGCCGCCGGGGTAATGGCGTGTTTGTCCTTGTCTTTCACCGAGATGAAGACCGTCCCGCTCTTGGGAAGATTGAGGCCGGCACCCAGCTGCGCTTTCAGGAAGGCGCGGGCGAAGTTGGAATCGAGCCCCATGACCTCGCCGGTCGAGCGCATCTCTGGCCCCAGGATGATGTCGACGCCGGGGAAACGGGCGAAGGGGAAGACCGCTTCTTTCACCGCCACATGGTGCCGCAGGCTGGTATTGAGGTCGAAGCTTGTGAGTTTCTCGCCCGCCATCACGCGCGCGGCGATCTTGGCGATGGGGAGGCCGGTCGCCTTAGCGACGAAGGGGACCGTACGGCTGGCACGCGGATTCACTTCAAGGACGTAGATATCGGCATCCTTGATCGCGAACTGGACGTTCATCAGGCCGATTACGTTGAGGCCTTTGGCGAGGGATTCAGCTTGCGTCCGCAATTCGGCGATCACCTGCAGCGGCAGGGTGTGCGGCGGGAGAGCGCAGGCGGAATCGCCGGAATGAATGCCGGCTTCCTCGATATGCTCCATGATACCGGCCACGTAGACGTCGGTACCATCAGCAATGGCGTCGACATCCACCTCGATCGCATCCTCGAGATAGGAATCGATCAGCACGGGATTGTCGCCCGAGACCTGGACGGCGGTGCGCATATAGCGCCGCAGCTGGTTGGTTTCGTGCACGATCTCCATCGCGCGGCCGCCAAGGACGTAAGAGGGGCGGATCACCACGGGATAGCCGATCTCGGCGGCGATCTTCTCGGCCTCTTCCGACGAGCGGGCGATGCCGTTCTTTGGTTGGCGCAGTTTCAGCTTGTGCAGCAATTGCTGGAAGCGTTCGCGGTCCTCGGCCAGATCGATGGCATCGGGCGAGGTGCCGAGGATGGGGATGTTCGCAGCTTCCAGGGCGGCGGCGAGCTTCAAGGGCGTCTGGCCGCCGAACTGCACGATGCAGCCCAGCAGCTTGCCTTTGCTTTGCTCAAGGCGCGCGATCTCGATCACGTCCTCGGCGGTCAGCGGTTCGAAATAGAGCCGGTCGGAGGTGTCGTAATCGGTCGACACGGTCTCCGGATTGCAATTGACCATGATGGTCTCGACACCGGCCTCCTTGAGGGCATAGGCGGCATGGACGCAGCAATAGTCGAATTCGATGCCTTGGCCGATACGGTTCGGACCGCCGCCCAGAATGATCACCTTGTTGCGGTCGCTGGGATCTGCTTCGTTCTCGGCGAGATCGACGCCGTCTCCCTCGTAGCAGGAATACATATAAGGCGTGTTGGAGGCGAACTCGCCGGCGCAGGTATCGATGCGCTTGTAGACCGGGTGGAGATCGAGGGCGAGGCGATGCTCCGTCACCTCGGCGGCCTTCTTGCCGGTCAATTGTGCCAGACGGGCGTCGGAAAAGCCCATCTTCTTCAAGCGCATGAGGCCAGGGCGCGTTTTGGGTAGGCCATTCGCCTTGATCGCAGCTTCCGTCGCAACGATGGTTTCGACCTGGCGCAGGAACCAGGGATCGAATTTCGAGGCGTCATGAATTTCTTCGACGGTGAGGCCGACGCGCATCGCCTGTGCGATGACCAGCAACCGATCGGGCGTCTGCCGGGCGAGCTGGGCGAGGATGGTTTCCTTGTCCTCGCCATCCAGCGGCACTTCGTTGAAACCGGTGAGGCCGGTTTCCATTGAGCGCAGCGCCTTCTGGATCGATTCCAGGAATGAGCGGCCGATCGCCATCGCCTCGCCCACCGATTTCATCGAGGTGGAAAGGATCGCTTCGGCGCCAGCGAATTTTTCGAAGGTGAAGCGCGGCATCTTGGTGACGACGTAATCGATGGTGGGCTCGAACGAGGCCGGCGTCACCTTGGTGATGTCGTTGGAGAGTTCGTCGAGCGTATAGCCGACCGCGAGCTTCGCCGCGATCTTGGCGATCGGGAAACCGGTCGCCTTGGAGGCCAGAGCGGAAGAGCGCGAGACGCGCGGGTTCATTTCGATGATGACCAGGCGGCCGGTTTCCGGGCTCACCGCGAATTGCACGTTGGAGCCGCCGGTATCGACGCCGATCTCGCGCAAGACCGCGATCGAGGCGTTACGCATGATCTGGTATTCTTTGTCCGAGAGCGTCAGTGCCGGGGCGACGGTGACGGAATCGCCAGTGTGGACACCCATCGGGTCGATGTTCTCGATCGAGCAGATAATGATGCAATTATCCGCCTTGTCGCGGACCACTTCCATCTCGAATTCCTTCCAGCCGAGGACCGATTCCTCGACCAGCACTTCGCCCACCGGCGAGGCCTTGAGGCCGCCTTCGATGATGCGGATGAATTCCTCGCGCGATTGGGCGATGCCGCCGCCGGTACCACCCAAGGTGAAGCTGGGGCGGATGATCGCCGGAATGCCCACATAGGCGAGGGCGTCGAGCGCTTCTTCCATGTTCGACACGAGGCGGCCCTTCGGGCTCTCAAGCCCGATCCGGTCCATCGCCTCGCGGAACAGGAAGCGATCCTCGGCCATGTCGATGGCATGCGCATTGGCGCCGATCAGTTCCACACCGAGTTCGGCGAGCTTGCCGGATTTGTGAAGCGACATCGCCGTGTTGAGCGCCGTCTGCCCGCCCATGGTGGGCAGCACCGCATCGGGACGTTCTTTCTCGATGATCTTTGCCACGACATCGGGCGTGATCGGCTCGATATAGGTTGCATCGGCGAGATCGGGATCGGTCATGATCGTCGCCGGATTGGAATTAACCAGGATGACCCGGTAGCCTTCCGCACGAAGCGCCTTGCAAGCCTGCGCGCCTGAGTAATCGAACTCGCAGGCCTGGCCGATGACGATCGGGCCGGCGCCGATGATGAGGATGGATTGGATGTCAGTGCGTTTGGGCATAATCGATCACTTCTTCTTCGCCATGTTTTCGACGAAGCGGTGGAAAAGGTAATGGCTGTCTTGCGGGCCGGGCGAGGCTTCGGGGTGATATTGGACCGAGAAGACCGGCTTCGATTTCATGGCGAGGCCCTCGACGCAATTGTCGAAGAGCGAGCGGTGGGTGACGACGACATCCGCGGGCAGGCTTTCCGCCATCACCTCGAAGCCATGATTCTGGCTGGTGATCTCGACCTTGCCGGTACCGAGGTCCTTGACCGGGTGATTGGCGCCGCGATGGCCGAGGCCCATCTTCCGGGTCTTGCCGCCCAAGGCCAAGGCCAGCATCTGGTGGCCAAGGCAGATGCCGAAGATCGGCAGATCCTGGGCGAGGAGATCCTTGATGACGGGGACGGCGTATTGTCCCGTCGCCGCCGGATCGCCCGGGCCGTTGGAGAGGAACACACCATCGGGCTTGTGCCGCAACACATCCTCGGTGCCGGCGGTCGCCGGCACTACGGTCACGTCGCAACCGGCATCGGCGAGGCAGCGGAGAATATTGTTCTTGGCGCCGTAATCGATGGCGACAACTTTGTATTTGGCGGCAGGCGCCGATTGGTAGCCACCGGCCAGGGCCCAGAGCCCGCCTTCCCAATGATAGGTCTGGCGGCAGGTGACATCCTTGGCGAGGTCCATGCCGTCAAGGCCGGGCCAGGCCTTGGCTTCGGCGACCAAGGCCGGAATGTCGAACTTGCCATCCGCCTTGTGGATGATGACACCGTTGGGGGCGCCCAGATCGCGGATGCGGCGCGTCAGCGCCCGCGTATCGACGCCGGCAATGGCAGGGAGATTGTTGGCCTTCAGCCAGGCATCGAAATGCTGCGTGGCGCGCCAGTTCGACGGCTGCGTGATGTCGAGATTGAGGATGCAGCCCCGGGCCGCGATCATCTGGGTTTCGACGTCTTCCGGATTGGCACCGACATTGCCAATATGCGGGAAGGTGAAGTTGATGATCTGCCCGGCATAGGAGGGATCGGTCATGATCTCCTGATAGCCGGTCATCGAGGTGTTGAAGCAGATCTCGCCCACGGCCTTGGCTTCGGCGCCCAATCCTCGGCCCTTCAGCACGCTGCCATCGGCGAGGACGATCAGCGCGGTCGCGATCGGCATCTCGTCGGTTGCGGGCGCGTGGGCGGATTTGGTCGCGGCGGTCATGCGCGGGCCTTTGCTGGTCTAGGGATAAAGGGGGCGGGCCAACCTGGGCAGCCGCCTTCAGCTTGAAATGCGCCGGCCGCAAGTTGGGAGTTTCTATTCCGTGACAGGCCCCGCGTCAAGCAGGCTCTCGAAAAGAATTTCAAGTATTTTCAATGGGTTGATGGCAATCAGCCGCATGGACTCGCAGGGGCGAATCCTATATGGTCCGACCTTTCCACAATCCTTCGGATCGGACAGGTGGCGGCCATGCTGCGGCAGCGGATCAATGATGATGTCAAAACGGCCATGAAAGCCAAGGACGAGGCGCTTTCGGGCCTGCGCCTGATCACGGCGGCGATCAAGGATAAGGACATCGCGGCGCGGCCCGGCAATATGAACGGCATTTCAGATGCCGAGATCATCGACATGCTGCAGAAAATGGTGCGCCAGCGCCAGGAAAGCATCGAGATGTACACCAAGGGCAACCGCCCGGAACTCGCGGCCAAGGAACAGGCCGAGATCGAGGTCATCCAGCGCTATCTGCCCAAGCAGATGGGGGAGGCCGAGACCGAGGCCGCCATCGCGGCGATCGTCACCGAGACCGGCGCCAGCTCGATCAAGGACATGGGCAAGGTCATGAGCGTCCTCAAGGAACGCTATGCCGGCCAGCTCGATTTTGCCAAGATCGGTCCCATGGTGAAGGCGAAGCTCGGCTAGAGGTCCCGCGCACATGGCGCTGCTGCCGCAATTCCTGGAGGAGCTGCGCCGTCGCGTCTCGATCTTTGACGTCGTCGGTCGCCGCGTGCGGCTCAATCGCCGCGGCCTGCAGGCGACCGGCCTTTGCCCCTTCCATAACGAGAAGAGCCCGTCCTTTCATGTCTATGAAGGGCCGGATGAACCGCATTATCACTGCTTCGGCTGCGGCGCCCATGGTGACGTCATCACCTTCGTCATGGAAACCGAAGGCATGCAGTTCCGAGACGCGGTCGAAAAGCTGGCCGGCGAAGCGGGGCTCGAAATTCCGCGCGACAACCCGGAAGCCCGAGCGCGTGCCGAGCGACAGGATACCCTGGCCGGGGTGATGGAACTCGCGGCGCGCTTCTTCGAAGCGCAATTGGGCGGCGGCGCCGGGAAGGCGGGCCTCGAATACCTGAGAGGCCGCGGACTTTCGCCCGATACCATCAAGCGCTTCCGCCTCGGTTTCTCGCCCGACGGATTCGAGGCGCTGAAATCCAAGCTCGCCAAGGAGAACATCCCGGAAGCGCTGTCGCTGGAAGCCGGCCTCCTGGTGAAGAACGAGGAAACCGGCCGCGTCTATGACCGCTTCCGCGGCCGCGTCATGTTCCCGATCATGGACCCGAAGGGCCGCGTCATCGCCTTCGGTGGCCGCACCATGGGCGACGAGAAGCCGAAATACCTCAATTCGCCGGAAACGCCGCTCTTTCATAAGGGCCGCACCCTCTACAACCTCAACCAGGCGCAAAAGCCCGCCCGCGACAAGAACGAGATCATCGTGGTCGAGGGCTATATGGATGTGATTGCGCTGGCTGAGGGTGGCTTTCCCCACGCCGTGGCACCCCTTGGCACGGCCCTGACGGAAGACCATATCCAACTCCTCTGGCGTTTTGCGCAGGAGCCGATCCTCTGTTTCGACGGCGATGCCGCCGGGCAGAAGGCGGCGGCGCGCGGCGTCGAGCGGGTTTTGCCGATCCTCAAGCCCGGCCTTTCCTTGCGTTTTGCCTATCTGCCCCAGGGTCAGGATCCGGACGACCTCATTCGCGGCCCCAGCAGCGGCGGTTCATCGGGCGGTGGCGCCGGGGCCATGCGCCAGGTTTTGGAAAAGGCGCTGCCGCTGGTCGAGGTGTTCTGGCAGGAAGTGTTGGCCGGCCGGTCGCTCGAAACCCCGGAACGGCGCAGCGGCTTCCGCCGCGATCTTCTGGGGGCCGTGGGCCGGATCGCCGACAAGGGGGTCCAGGAGGATTACCGGCGCGAGATGTTGGGGCGGCTGGATCAGACCTTCGCAGGTGCGAGACCCGGGCCGGGATCGACGAGCCGCCCCACCCAGCGCAGCCGGCAGCCCGGCCGTTTTGCCGACACCCGCCAGCCCGGCATGCCGTTCCAGCACCTCAGCCCGGGGGGCGAGGCCGCCAGGAGGGGTACCTCAGGGGTGAAACGCCTACCCTATGAGGTGCTGTTGATGGTCGTCATTAACCATCCCGATCTGCTGCACCGCCACCACGAAACTGTGGCCCTTATCGCTATTCCTGACCGTCAGCTTGACAAGCTGAAGGGGGCCTTGTTAGACCTCGCCACCCGGCATCCGGACCTTGACGCCAACGACTTCAAGAACCATTTGATGGACTTAGGTTTCTCTGGCGCGATCGAGACCTTGGTCCGGCATACCGGAACGATCAGATTCGCCCTTCCGTCGGCCGGGCTTTCCCAGGCCGAGGCGGGGCTTTTGCATGTTATGGCCATCCTGCGCGAGACCGAGATCGAGGTTGAGCTGACAGCGGCGGCGCGGGCGCTGGAGGAGGACATGTCCCAGGACAACCTGGATCGCTTTCAGGCCGCCCAGCAACAGAAGCTGGAAGCCGAGAGCCGGCGCCGGGACCTAGACCTCGCCGAATTCGATCCCTTGTTCAAGACATGAACAACGATTTCGACTGATACTGCGTGGCGCGATTGAGACGCCCCGATGGAATGACGACGCTCAAAGAGCCCAGGTGAAGATAGATGGCAACCAAACCGACCGCGAAGCCCCAAGCCGATTCAGCCAAGCCCAAGGAGGAGACTGCCGAGGGTCCTTTGATGGACGGCATGAACGCCGCCGTCCGCAAGATGCTGGCGAAGGCGAAGGAGCGCGGCTACGTCACCGTCGATGAATTGAACGCCGTCCTGCCGCAGGAGCAGATGTCCTCCGAGCAGATCGAGGACACGCTGGCGCTCCTCAATGACATGGGGATCAATGTCGTCGAGAACGACGACAGCGAGGAAAGCGAAGACGAGCCCCGTGCCGAGGCTGAGGAAGCCGAGGAAGACGGCAAGCCGGCCGGCAATCTCAACGACAGCGAAGTGGGCCGCACCGATGACCCGGTGCGCATGTATCTGCGTGAAATGGGCTCGGTCGAGTTGCTCTCGCGCGAAGGCGAAATCGCCATCGCCAAGCGCATCGAGGCCGGCCGCGACATGATGATCGGGGGTATCGGCGAAAGCCCGATGACCCAGCGCAGCATCGTCGAATGGCGCGACAAGCTGAAGGCCGGTGAGTTGCTGTTGCGTGACATCATCGATCTCGATGCCAGCATGCCGAGCGTGCCGGGCACCGAAGAAGAGATGATGCGCGAGAACGAGGCGGATCTCGGCGAGGACAAGGAACCCGAGGCGGAAGCCGAGGTCGAAGAAGAGAAGGAAAAGAAGGAAGGCGAAGGCGCCCCCGCCCAGGATGGCGAGGAGGCCGAGGAAGCGGCCGTGTCGCTGGCCTCCATGGAACTGCAATTGATGCCGCAGGTCCTCGAGACCTTCGACAAGATCGCCGCCCTCCACAAGAAAATCGAAAAGGCCCAATCGAAGCGCCTGGAAACCATTCTCGCCGGTGAAGAGCTCAATCCGCGCTCGGAAAAGGCCTATGAGAAGCTCAAGGCCGAGATGGTCGAGCTCATGTACACCGTGCGCCTCAACAACAACCGCATCGAGGCGCTGGTCGATGCGCTCTACGGCCTTAACCGCCGCCTGATGGGTCTCGAAGGCCAGTTGCTGCGCCTCACCATGAAGGCCGGCGTGAAGCGCGAGGAGTTCCTGCAGAAGTATTACGGTGCGGAACTCGATCCGAAATGGACCGCGCGCGTCGGCAAGCTCGCCGGCAAGGGCTGGAAGAAGTTCGCGACCGATCACAAGGACGACGCCAAGCAGATCCGCGGTCAGATCGCCGAAATCTCGCAGATCGTCAATCTGCCGATCGGCGATTTCCGCCGCATCGTCAACACGGTACAGAAGGGCGAGCGCGAAGCTTCGCGCGCGAAGAAGGAGATGGTGGAAGCCAACCTCCGCCTCGTCATCTCGATCGCCAAGAAATACACCAATCGCGGCCTGCAATTCCTCGATCTAATCCAGGAAGGCAATATCGGCCTGATGAAGGCGGTCGATAAGTTCGAATATCGCCGCGGCTACAAATTCTCGACCTATGCCACCTGGTGGATCCGGCAGGCGATCACCCGTTCGATCGCCGATCAGGCCCGCACCATCCGCATCCCGGTGCACATGATCGAGACGATCAACAAGCTGGTTCGCACCAGCCGCCAGATGCTCCATGAAATCGGCCGCGAGCCGACGCCGGAGGAATTGGCGGAAAAGCTGCTGATGCCGCTCGAAAAAGTGCGCAAAGTGCTGAAGATCGCCAAGGAACCGATCAGCCTCGAGACGCCGATCGGCGACGAGGAGGATTCACATCTTGGCGATTTCATCGAGGACAAGAACGCGGTCCTGCCGCTGGATGCCGCCATTCAGGCCAATCTGCGCGAAACCACGACCCGCGTGCTCGCCACACTGACGGCCCGCGAAGAGCGTGTGCTCAGGATGCGCTTCGGCATCGGCATGAACACCGACCACACGCTCGAGGAAGTCGGCCAGCAATTCTCGGTCACCCGCGAACGCATCCGTCAGATCGAGGCCAAGGCGCTCAGGAAGCTGAAGCATCCCAGCCGCTCGCGGAAGCTGCGGAGCTTCCTCGATACGTAAGGGGAGGAGCGGCGGCAAGCCGCTTCGGGGGCCCGTAGTTCAGCGGTTAGAACGCGCCGCTCATAACGGTGTTGTCGGGGGTTCGAGTCCCTCCGGGCCCACCATTCTCCTCACGCCCCGTCCTGCGGCATGTCGTCGGGCTTTGATCTGAGCGGCGTGTCCGGCCTGGTGAGGATGAAGGTCGCCACCGCGACCAGCACGGCGCCTTGCGCGACAAGCACCCAGAGCGGCAGGCGCATCGCCAGGCTGAGGCCGAAGGCGCCGATCATCAAGAAAAGTGCAATCCGTTTGGTACGCCGGTCGATGCTGCCATAGCGGCGCCAGTTTTCGATCATGGGGCCGAAGGTTTGATGTGCCTGGATCCAGGCATCGAGGCGCGGCGACGAGCGCGCGAAGCTATAGGCAGCCAGAAGAATAAAGGGTGTTGTCGGCACCAGGGGCAGGACGATCCCGGCAATGCCGCAGAGCAGCGACGTAAGCCCCAGAAGCAGCCAAAGGGGGCGCGTCATGGCTGATCATTCCCGTCGATAGCGGTCATGCGGCGATTTCGGTGGCGGGTAGCTAGGCGTTGGATATTGTTCATGCAGAGATATTCTACGCAGCCATATCTCCCAAGGGAAAGTTTCGATGCCCAGTCTCGCTGATTTCCCCATCACCAAGCGCTGGCCGGCAAAATATCCGAACCGGCTGCAGCTCTATTCGCTGCCCACGCCCAATGGGGTGAAGGTCTCGATCATGCTGGAGGAGATCGGCTTGCCTTACGAGCCGCATCTCGTGGACATCACCAAGGACGAGAGCTGGCTCCCGGAATTCCTGTCGCTCAATCCCAACGGCAAGATCCCGGCGATCATCGATCCCGACGGGCCGGGCGGGAAGCCACTGGGGCTTTTTGAATCGGGCGCCATCCTCCAATACCTTGCCGAGAAGACGGGGAAGCTTCTCTCTACCGATCCTCATATGCGCTATGAGACGATCCAGTGGGTCTATTTCCAGATGGCGGCGATCGGTCCGATCTTCGGCCAGGTCGGATTCTTTCACAAATTCGCCGGCAGAGAATACGAGGACAAGCGGCCGTTGCAGCGTTACGCAACGGAATCAAAGCGTTTGCTGGGGGTGCTGGAAGCGCGGCTCGAGGGCCGCGACTGGATCATGGGCCATGAGTTCAGCATCGCCGATATTGCGAGCCTCGGCTGGGTACGCAATCTCGTCGGGTTTTATGATGCCGGATCCCTGGTCGAATACGACAAGCTCCGCCGAGTGCCGGCCTGGCTGGAGCGCGGCCTCGCCCGGCCGGCAGTCCAGCGCGGCCTCGGCATACCAGCCCGCCCGGCGTGAATGTGATCAGGTTTTGCTGATCTTCTCGGCGCTGAGCGGCGTCGAAAGATAGCAGCCGAATTCCCTGGGGAAGTCGGCGCCGACCCTGGCATGCACCTTTCCCTGGCGGCCGAAGCAATCAAGACTGTCGACCACCGGGCAGAGGGCTTCGTGCCAAACACCCGGATGGATGTAGAGGCCCTGGCCGCCATCGAACCAGAAACCGACGAAGCTTTCCGGCGTGATGTCGTCGCCGGGTAGCGCCAGGGTCGTGACGAAAGGGCCGGGCTGCAGCGGAAAGAAAAGCTGGCCGCCATCGGGATGATAATTCGCTCGCCACATCAGCCATTCCTCGCGCGGCGCGTTGGTATCGTCTTCGCGCGCCAGCGAGGGCTGCGTCGACCAGCCCAGGACATAGTGATCGTCGACCGCATCGTTGCGGGCGCGCAACACGCTGCCGCGCCAGCGGAAAGTGAAGGGGCCTTCGGTAGTGCCACCCTGATCGCCGGTGCCGGGCTCGACCTGGCGCCAGCCCAGGGACGGCCAGCGCACGATCTCGACCTTATGGGCATCGGGATGGTCGAGGATGATTCCGAAGCCCTTGAGGTTCTCCGGCGTGGCGCGGAGCAACGGCACGCGATGAACCGGGAGATCCGGCATGACACGCGCTTCGGGGCGCAAATTCGGGGTGGGGGCTTGTATGTTCATGGCGGCACCTGCGTACTGGTTGTTGGCCCAGCTTGCCGTCGACCCAAGCTATAAATCCAATTTATTCCAGTATCAGATTCATACTAAAAAACTTATACTGACATCATGCGCTACAGCCAGTTGCGAGCCTTCGATGCGGTAGCCCGCTGCCTCAGTTTTTCACGAGCGGCGGAGGTTCTGGGCGTCACCCAGCCCGCCGTCTCGCTGCAGGTGGCGGCACTTGAGCGCAGCTATCGCACCGATCTCCTGGCCCGTCATGGCGCCCGCATCAGCCTGACCGGCGATGGCGAGGCGCTGTTCGTGCTGACGCGCCAGATGTTCAGCGCGGAAGCCGAAATCGAGGATTTTCTGACCTCGTCGGAGAAATTGCAGCGCGGCCATCTGCGTTTCGGTGCCGACGGGCCACATATTGCACTCGATCTGGTGGCGGCCTACCGCGCCAAATATCCGGCAATCACGCTGGAATTGGTATTGGGCAATGCCACCCAGACCTGGAACGCCGTGCTGCAATCGGTCGTCGATATTGCGGTCCTTGCCAATCCGCCCGAGGATCCGCGCCTCGGCTATCTGCCGCTCGCCGCCCAGAACATGATGCTGCTGGTCCCGCGTGAACATGCTTTCGCACGCCGCAAGGAGATCGGTCTCGCAGAAATCGGCAATGCGCCCGTGATTTTCCGCGAACACGATTCCAACACTCAGCGCACCCTGGAAGCCAAATTGCGCAAACTGGAGCTCACCTTGCGCCCGGTCCTGATCGTCGGCAGCCGCGAGGCGATGGTGGAGGCGGTCTCGCGGCAGATCGGCCTCGGTTTCATCTTCTCGCGCGAGAAGAATGAGGATCCGCGCAGCATCGCCATTCCGATCCGCGACCTCAAATCCTCCAGCAAGAACATGCTGGTCTATCTGAAGCCGCGCCGCCGCCGCCGCACGGTGGCGGCCCTGCTGGAGATCGCCGGCAAGATGCGGCGCTAAAAGAAGCTCCGTAGCCTGTCCCTGGCCAAGGGGTCTTCGCCCGCATGGCCGGGTAGGCCGAGGTCGCGCAGCATGTGGCTCGAAAGGGCATTCGCGTCCAGCCGATCGCTGTAGGTGAGGCGGCGCCAGGCGCGGCCGAGAAGACGCCAGAGCGAAAGCGGCAAGCCGGGCGCGGGATGGGGGCAATCCATGGCCTTGTTCATGGCAATCTCCAGGTAGCTCAAGGCCTAGCTGGCCTTATGCGATGACCCAAAAATGCGCTGGACAAAGCCTAAATTCAAATCGATCCTCAGGGGTAATCCATTAACTGGACTTATGGATAGATTGTGCTGAAACTACCTCCACTCGCTGCGATCCGCGCTTTTGAGGCGGCCGCCCGCCATGGCAGCTTCACCGCCGCCGCTGCCGAACTCGGCATGACCCAGGCCGCGGTGAGCTACCAGATCAAGCAATTGGAGGACCGGGTCGGTCAGCCGCTGTTCCTGCGCGGGAAGCGCAAGGTGACGTTATCGGAAGCGGGCCAGCGCTTGGCGCCGGCGGTCAGCGAAGCCTTTCAACGTCTGAGCCTGGCTTTTGGTGCGCTCAGGGAAAGCCAGGACGGCGTTCTGTCGGTCACTGTCGTCAATACTTTTGGCACCAATTGGCTGGTGCCGCGTCTTGGCACTTTTCAGATGGCGCATCCCGACATCGCCGTGAGGCTCGATACCTCGGCGCGCATCGTCGATTTTGCGCATGAGGATGTGGATGTCGGCATCCGCGCCGGCAAGGGGCCCTGGCCAGGCCTCAAGATGCATTGGTTGATGCCGGTCGAGTTCGCCGTGTTTGCCAGTCCTGATCTGATGGCGGGGCGAAGCTCGGTTATTGACGCTGCCGATCTCCTGAGCTGGCCGCTGCTCGATTGGACCGACGATGCGTGGCGTCACTGGTTTACCAGCGTCGGCATCCAGGATCCGCAACATATCCCGATCCGCAACATTCAGGTTCAGACGCAGCAATTGCTGGGCAGCGCCGCTCTGGCCGGGCAAGGGGTCGCCCTGCTGACGCCAGCCTTTTTCCGCAGTGAAATCGCGAGCGGTCGCCTCATCCAGGTGCATCCACACGTGGCGCGCCATGAGATCGACTATTGGCTGGTGTATCCGCAAGAACGTCAGAACACGAGGAAGATCCGCGCCTTCCGCGACTGGCTGCTGGCGGAGGTAGAGAAAGTCTGTGGCGTTTCCGTCTAGCGCAAGGCGGCCTTGATCGCCCGGGTGGCCTGGCGGATGCGCTGTTCGTTTTCGACCAGCGCAAAGCGGACATGGTCGTCGCCATATTCGCCGAAGCCGATGCCGGGTGCCACCGCGACGCCCGCTTTCTCGATGAGGAGCTTGGAGAATTCCAGCGAGCCCATATCGCGGAAGCGTTCCGGAATCGGCGCCCAGGCAAACATCGACGCAGAAGGCGCCTTCACCGGCCAGCCGGCGGCGTTCAATCCCTCGATCAGCACGTCGCGGCGAGCCTTGTAACGCGCGCGCATCTCGGCCACGCAATCCTGCGGGCCGTTGAGCGCTGCCGTGGCCGCCACCTGGATCGGCGTGAAGGCGCCGTAATCGAGATAGGATTTGACGCGGGTGAGGGCTGTGATCAGGCGCTGGTTGCCGACGCAGAACCCGATGCGCCAGCCTGGCATGGAATAGGTCTTGCTGAGGGAACTGAATTCGACCGCGATCTCTTTTGCCCCGGGCACTTGCAGAATGGAAGGCGGCGGCAGCCCATCGAAATAGACCTCGGCATAGGCGATGTCGGAGATGATGAAGATCTCGTGCCGGCGGCAGAAATCCACCACCTCGCGGTAGAAGTCGAGATCGGCCACCTCCGCCGTCGGGTTGCTGGGATAGTTGACAATGACGGCCAAAGGCTTCGGCACGGAATGCCGCACGGCGCGATCCATCGCCACCATGAAATCAGGGCCTGGCTGGAAGGGGATCGAGCGGATCGAAGCGCCGGCGATGATGAAGCCGAAAGCGTGGATGGGATAGGAGGGGTTAGGGGCCAGGATCACGTCGCCGGGACTGGTGATCGCCTGGGCGAGATTGGCAAGCCCTTCCTTCGAGCCCAAAGTCACGATCGCCTCGCGTTCCGGATCGATCTCGACGCCGAAGCGACGCGCATAATAGGCGGCCAGCGCCTTGCGCAAACCCGGAATACCGCGCGAGTTCGAATAGCGATGCGCGCGCGGATCGTTGAGCGTCTCGACCAGCTTGTCGCTGACATGTTTGGGCGGCGGCTGGTCCGGGTTACCCATGCCGAAATCGATGATGTCGCGACCGGCGGCGCGGGCCTCGGCTTTTAGCTTGTTGACGACGGCGAAGACATAGGGCGGCAGGCGCTTGGTGCGGTGGAAATCGGCATCCATCGTCGAACGGGTCTTTCTGCGGCGAAGAAATCGGATGCGCAAGCTCGCGCCGATTGTGCCGCCTGTCAATCACGCCTTTCGGATCGCCATTACTGTTCAATTGTTCAGGATTGAGGCGCGCTGCGGCCGCTATTCCGGGGCCTGATCCCGCATGAGACCGCGGGTCGCCGCTTGCGGCACCGTCACCATGTTGGGTGTCCGCTGCCGACGACGCGACTTCACCGGCTTGGCGCCATAAACCTGCTTGGTGGCTTCGATCAGGATGGCACCGGCAAAGCCCGGCAGCCAGGTGCGCGCAAGGCGCTCCCAGCCGGGGGCCGCCTTCAGCCAGGACCGGTTGCGATAGGGCAGGAAATAGAGGCCGCTCATGGTCCTGAGCGGGGTGAAGGAATGGCTGCGCAAGAGGCGCGAGACCTGGCCGGCGGAATAGGGCTGGCCGAAGCCGAAGGGAGTCCGCTCCACCTGAGCCCAGAGGCTGCGCCGATTGGGAACGACCAGCAACAGTCGGCCGCCACCTGAGAGCACGCGCCAGGCCTCGCGCAGCATGTCGCCGGGATGGTCTGATCCCTCGAGCGCGTGCACCATCAGGATGCGATCAACCGCGAAATCCTGCAGTGGCAATTCGGTTTCATCCGCGAGTGCGGTGAGATTGGGCTCGCCATGGGGCCAATGCACGACACCCTGGCCCGCCGGCATGATGGCGAAGACGCGTTCGGCCTCGTTCTTGAACTGGCGCAGATAGGGCGTTGCGAAACCGAGGCCGAGCACCGATTGGCCGGTGACGTCGGGCCACATTTCCCGGATGCGCTGGCGCAACAGCTGGCGCGTTACGCCCCCCAGCGGCGTCTGGTAGAAATCCCGCAGATCGACGACGTCCTGAAACACCTGGGCAGCTTCTCCCGAAAGGCTACTAGCGGTTTGATTATGGCATATCCGCTGCTATCGTCAGCAGGTCAATTGCCAGGAATGCGACAGAATGCTGAATGATCGCTCCCAGCCACCTCTGGAAATCGTGGTTTTTCCGATGCTCTCGGACAATTACGGCTTCCTCCTGCACGATCCCGCCAGCGGCGATACCGCGGTGGTCGATCCCGCCGAGGCGGAGGTGACCCTGGCAGCCTGTTCCGTGCATGGCTGGCGTCTCACGCATATTCTCAACACCCATCATCACGGCGACCATGTCGGCGGCAATCTGGCCCTCAAAGCCAAAACCAATTGTACCATAATCGGGCCAGCTTATGACCGCGACCGTATACCGGGTATCGACGTGGCGGTGGACGAGGCAAGCGGTGCCGATTTCGGCGGCCGCCATGCGCAGGTCTTCTTTGTCCCCGGCCATACGCGCGGCCACATCGCCTATTGGTTCGCGGCGGACAAGGCGCTCTTTTGCGGCGACACGCTGTTTTCCCTGGGATGTGGCCGATTGTTCGAAGGCACGCCGCAACAGATGTGGTCGTCGCTCCTGAAATTGCGCGCGCTGCCGGACGATACCAGGGTCTATTGCGCTCACGAATACACGCAATCCAACGCGCGCTTCGCCCTTGCCGCGGAGCCGGAGAATGCTGCCTTGCGCAGTCAGGCGGAGAAGGTAGCCAAAGCGCGATCGGCTGGCGCCTTCACGATTCCCTCCGATATCGGCACCGAGAAGGCATGCAATCCGTTTCTGCGAGCCGATCAATCAGATTTGCGACGACGCTTCGGTTCGGTCGATGCTTCTGATGCAGATGTGCTGGGTGCGATCCGTGCCGCGAAGGATCGCTTCTAGATAGCATTCACACCAGGAAGTGATGGGTGTAGGCGATGATTTTGTTGATGTACAGGCCATCGTCCGACAGCGGCAGTAGCACCGATTCCTCATTGCCGATGCGATCGTCCGGTGTCACGAAACGCCGGCGTTCAAAGCGCGGTGCCCGGCGATCGACCACATCCTGATAGGCGGCCAGGGCGACATCGGGCGAGATCGCGAAGAAACCTTCGGCGACGCCCTTGCCGGTAGGATCATTGTCGCGCATCGCTACCTCGCGTGTGCCAACCAGGCGATAGACGAAGCGGCGCGGATCGACCACGACGTCAATCAAGGTAATTCCGGCAAGATGGGATGTCATTTCGGCTGGATCAAAATCGGCGCGGCATGGTAATGCGCGCCTGCCTTTCTTTGCACACCAGAGCGCGTAGAAGGCGAGAATATCGTCGCAGAACAAGCCGGCTAAGGACGTTCCATCCGCATCGCTGATGAGGGTGATTCGTCCATGATCCGAAATGACTGACGCTGTCATTGGTTGGCCGATTGCTGCTGTCTTCCCATCCGTGTCGAGGGTATCCGAGGATGAGGCGGGAACCAAGGGCCAAGTCCCCTGCGGAACTCTTTTCGTCACAATCTGTTAGGTCGAAAGCTGCGCTCGCGCCATGTCGGCGCCGACATCACTGGTTGACCCTCACGTCTTTGCCATGAATAATCCAGACATGATCATTGAGCGGGACATATCTGACCCGCCGCTGCCCGATAATGTCGCCACTGGCGATTGGGCGCTCTTTCTGGATCTTGACGGAACCTTGCTAGATCTGGCGCCGACGCCGGATTCGGTTATCGTTCCAAAGGATCTGATCGAGACTTTGGCGGCGCTCCATACTCGCCTTGATGGCGCATTGGCCATTGTCTCGGGGCGATCCCTGTCGACCATCGATGCGTTTCTGCAGCCTTTGCGCCTGGCTGCCGCAGGTGAACACGGTGCCGTTCTGCGGTATGCCGATGGATCGTTCGGCGGAGCCGGCGCGTCCGCCGCCGTGCCCGTCCTGTGGCGTGCGAAAATTCGTGACGCGGCGCGGAACTGGCCTGGCGCCTTAGTCGAGGAAAAGCCGCATGGCATCGCCGTTCATTTCCGGGCCAACCCGAAACTGGAGACCGAGATCACAACGGCACTTGCGGATTTGACGGCGGCGGATCCCGCCTTTGAAGTGTTGCCGGCTGCGATGGCGCGCGAGCTTCGCCATCGCGGCGCGCACAAGGGTGCCGCGTTACGGCATCTGATGCAAACATCTCCCTTTGCTGGCCGTCGTCCGTTGTTCATTGGCGATGACGTGACGGATGAGGATGCGATCACGGCCGCGCAGGCACTCAATGGTATCGGCCTGCGCGTACCGGAACACTTTGCGGGACAACCGACGCTCGTGCGCGCCTGGTTGCGGCATTTGTCGGGGAAGGAATAGCGGCATGGCGCAACTGGATCTCGGAGTCATCGGCAATGGCACGATCGCCAGCCTGATTGACCGCGATGGGCGCCACCAATGGTTCTGCTATCCGCGTTTCGATGGCGATCCGCTGTTCAATGCATTGGTCAATGGCGAGGCACCGGAAGCCGGATTCCAGGATATCCTCGTCCGCGACGGCGCGATGGTGGCACAGGCCTATCGTCGAAACACGGCGATCCTGGAGACGGAATTCGCCGATAAGAACGGTGCGCGGTGCCGCGTGATTGATTTTGCACCCCGCTTTACCCGGTTTGGCCGCGTCTTCTGTCCGCCGATGATCATCCGGCGCATAGAACCCGTGGCCGGACGCTGCCGCATCAGAGTGCGCCTGCGGCCCACATTCGATTATGGTGCCAGCATCCCGCAACAGGCGAGCGGCAGCCATCATCTGCGTTACACCGCGGGCGATGTCACCATTCGCGTGACTACGGACATGCCGGTCAGCTATCTGAAGGACGAAGGCGAGTTTCTGCTCGACCAGCCCATCAATCTCATTCTTGGCGCGGACGAGCCCATACCGGAAGCGCCCAATGCTTTAGTCAGCGAATTCCTGACCGAGACCGAAACCTATTGGCGCGATTGGGTGCGCGGTCTAGCCGTGCCGTTCGATTGGCAGGATGTTGCAATCCGTGCCGCCATTACACTGAAACTCTGCACCCATGAGGATACCGGTGCCATTGTGGCCGCTCTCACGACGTCAATTCCCGAAGCGCCGAATTCCGGGCGTAATTGGGATTATCGCTTCTGCTGGCTGCGCGATTCCTATTTCACCGTGACAGCGCTCAACCGGTTGGGTGCGCCGCGCACGATGGAGAATTATGTCCGTTTCATCCTCAATGCCGTGCTGGCCCTGGGCCTGACGCCCGACATGCCGCTTTATCCAATCGGACCAGGCGGCAATCTCACGGAACGCGTCGCCCCCGCTTTGCAAGGTTTTCGCGGCATGGGACCGGTCCGGATCGGGAATGCCGCGGCGATTCAGCGACAGCATGACGGCTTCGGCTCGGTGATCCTGACCGCAGCACAAATGTTTTATGACGCGCGCCTGCCCAATCCCGGCGACATCGATCTCTATCGGCAATTGCGTCCGATCGGCGAAATGGCGGCAAAGGCGGCGCTGCAACCGGATGCGGGCCTTTGGGAGTATCGCGAGCGCACCGCAGTTCATACCCATTCGGCTGCCATGTGCTGGGCGGCTCTCCACCGGCTGGGGCTGATTGCCGAGCGGGTGGGCGAGATGGCGGACCGGGAGCATTGGTTGGGCCTTGCCGAGGAACTCCGCGTAACGATCCTGTCGCGCGCGACAGCGGCGACCGACGGTTGGATCGCCGGCGCTTTCGAGACTGAGATCGCCGACGCCGCAGTCCTGCTGCTGCCCGAACTTGGACTTCTGCGCTATGACGATCCCCGCTTTTTGCGCACATTGGGTGTTGTTGAAGAGCGCTTGATGCATAACGGCTTTATTCTGCGCTATGACGAGCCTGACGATTTCGGCCGCCCGGAGACAGCCTTTTTGGTGTGCAGCCTTTGGTACATCGATGCATTGGTGGCCGTGGGCCGCCGGAGCGAAGCGGAAGACATGTTTCGTCGCATCCTCGCCCGCCGGAATCATCTCGGCTTGCTGTCGGAAGACGTTGAAGCCAACGAGGGCGTGCTGTGGGGCAATTTCCCGCAGACTTTCTCGATGGTCGGTATGGTGCTCTCCGCCATGCGCCTCAGCAGGACCTGGGAGGAGGGGCTATGGCGCGCATCGTAATCGTTTCCAATCGCGTCCCCAGCCCCAATGAGCGGGGACCACGAGCCGGCGGCCTGGCTGTGGGCCTGGCCGATGCGCTCAAGGATGGCGGGCTGTGGTTCGGGTGGAGCGGCGAGATCGCGAAGACTTCGCGTAGCGAGGTGAAGCGGGTTGAGGCGGATGGCATCACCTATGCCACGATCGACCTTTGCCAGGAAGATTACGACCGCTTCTATGTTGGCTTTGCCAATTCGACCTTGTGGCCTTTGCTGCACTTCCGCCTCGGCCTGATCGATTTCAAGCGCGAAGATCTGGAAGGCTATATCGAGGTCAACCGCACCTATGCCGCCGCCTTGGCACTGGAACTCAGGCCCGACGATCTCGTCTGGATTCACGATTATCATCTCATCCCGCTGGGCCAGGAATTGCGCAAGCTCGGCGTCAAGAACCGGCTCGGCTTTTTTCTGCACATTCCCTTCGTGCCGGCCAGTCTGTTCACCGCCTTGCCGCAAGGAAACCAGCTATTGCGCGCCTTCTGCGCCTATGACGTGGTGGGTTTCCAGACCGACGAGCATCGTCGCGATTTCCTGGATTGCATCGAGCAGATTCTGGGATTGAAAGCTGAAAGCGACGGTCAGGTCGAGACCTCGACGGGCCGCATGCAGGCGATTGCCAATCCGATCGGTATCGATGCGCGCGGCTTCGCGGCCTTGGCGACCAAGGCCGAACGCTCGCCCGAGACGCAACGCTTGAAGGCAAGCCTGGTCGGCCGCGCCCTGGTGATCGGCGTCGACCGGCTGGATTATTCGAAGGGATTGCCCAACCGCTTCGATGCTTTCGGCCGATTGCTCAATTCCTTCCCGGAGCACCGGCAGAAGGTGAGCTATCTGCAGATCGCGGCACGAAGCCGCGAGGACGTCTCGGAATACCAGGCCATCCGCCGCGAGTTGGACCGCAAGGCCGGCAATATCAACGGCCGCTTTGCCGAATTCGATTGGGTACCCCTGCGCTATATGACGCGGGCAGTTGGTCGCAACACGCTGGCCGGCTTCTACCGGGCGGCCCGGATCGGCCTGGTGACCCCTTTGCGTGACGGGATGAATCTGGTGGCGAAGGAATTCATTGCCGCACAGGATGATAACGATCCGGGTGTGCTGGTGCTCTCGCGCTTTGCCGGCGCCGCCGAGGATTTGAGCGAAGCTCTCATCGTCAACCCGTTTGATCCTGACGAAATCGCCGAGGCGATGCATCAGGCTCTGATCATGCCGCTGGATGAGCGCAAGGACCGCATGGCGCGGCTGCGCGGTCGGGTGTTCACAGTGACGGCGGAAGCCTATTGCCGTGAATTCCTGAAGGCGCTTGCCGCCTAATCAGGCGGTTGCCGTGAGGCCGATGGGGCACGAAACGCCGGTGCCGCCCAGGCCGCAATAGCCAGCCGGATTCCGCGCCAGATATTGCTGGTGATAATCCTCGGCAAAATAGAAAGGCGGTGCCGGCGCGATTTCGGTGGTGATGCGCTCGGGATGGCCGGCCTTCTGTAACGCCGACTGATAGACATCGCGGCTGGCCAGAGCTGCGGCCATCTGTGCGTCGGAATGGGTATAGATGGCGCTGCGATATTGCGTGCCGACGTCATTGCCCTGGGCCATGCCCTGGGTCGGATCGTGGCTTTCCCAGAACAGTTTCAGCAGGGCATCGTAGCTGGTCGCAGTGGGATCGTAGACCACGCGCACCGCCTCGGTATGGCCGGTCAGGCCTGAGCAGGCCTCCTCATATGTGGGATTGGGCGTGATGCCGCCCTGATAGCCGACGGCGGTCACGTAAACGCCCGGCGCCTGCCAGAATTTGCGCTCGGCACCCCAGAAGCAGCCAAGGCCGAAATCGGCCACTTCCAACCCGGCCGGATAGGGCGGAGTCAGCTTATGACCATTCACGATATGGGGGCTTGGCAGTTGCATCGCCTCGGGGCGACCGGGCAGCGCTGTCTCGACACTCGGCATCTCGATTTTCTTGCGGGCGAAACTGAACATGATGGGCCTCCGTTCTGGCCGGGATGATATGGGGCGACTAAGCGCCTTTGCCAATACTCTACGGTTTTGCTGTCCTTACGTTACAGGACCGACGCGGTCAGTGGAAATCGCGGCTCCGCGTGGTCAGTGCTGGTTTTCCCATGCGCGGATCACGGCTATTGGGGCGTGTCACCTCATCGGCACGGGCTGTTGGGACGGCGAGTTTTGGGCCATCCCCTTCACGCAAGGTTTCCAGCAATTCGGTCATGTCGAGCAGCCTCTCGGCCACCACATGGACCACTTGTTGCGGGGCTTTCCCTTCGATCTGGACCCGGCCGACACAACCAACCAGACCAGCCCCCATGACGATGGCACGCGTTTGCTGAAAGAGACGTGGCCAGACGACAAGATTGGCGATGCCATTTTCATCCTCCAATGTCATGAAAATGACGCCGCTTGCCGTGCCGGGCCGCTGCCGCACCAGGACCAGACCGGCGACAAAGACCCGTTGGCCATTCTTGAGGCCGCCCAATTGATGGCAGGGAATGACACCGCGCCGCTGCAATGTCGTGCGCAGGAAGGCCAGGGGATGTTTCTTCAAAGAGAAGCGCAGGCTGCGGTAATCTTCAAGGACATGCTGCGAGAGCGGCATCTCGGGCAAGGGAACGGGGACGTCCGCTATCGTTTCGAGCGTGCTGAGAAGCGGCAAGGGTGCCTCGTTCAATGCCTTGACTGCCCATAAAGCCTGACGTCGGTCGAGACCGAGAGAGCGGAAGCAATCAGCCTCAGCAAGGCGCATGAGCGTTGCCGGCGCAAGATTCGCCCGGCGCCAAAGATCCTCGATGCTGCGATAGCCTTTGCCGCGGGCGGCAACGAGGCGCTGCATGTCGGCCTGCTTGATGCCATCCACCTGCCGGAAGCCGAGCCGTAGAGCGAGAAACTGGTCTTGCCGAATGAGTTGAGCCTTGGTGCGCCGGTCCCCCCTGTCGCGCAAGGGCGGAGGGTTTCGCCCGGCTTCGAGCCTTTCCAGGCCATTATCCCAATCGCTGGCATTCACATCCGCCGGCAGGATGACGACGCCATGTTCATCCGCGTCATGAATGATCTGGGCGGGAGCATAGAAACCCATCGGCTGGCTGTTGAGGAGTGCCGCCGGGAAAACCGATGGATAGCGGCATTTGAGCCAGGCCGAGACATAGACGAGGAGGGCGAAGCTGGCAGCATGGCTTTCCGGGAAGCCGTAATTGGCGAAGCCTTCGATCTGGCGAAAACAGCGCTCGGCAAAATCGCCCTCATAGCCATGTGCCAGCATGCCACCGATGAACTTGTCGCGGAACGTGTTGATGGTGCCGGTTTTCTTGAAGGTCGCCATGGCACGGCGCAATTCATCGGCTTCATTCGCTGAGAATCCGGCGCCGTCGATGGCGATTTTCATCACCTGTTCCTGGAATAGCGGAACACCATGAGTCTTCTGCAGGATATGTTCCAGGCCCTTGGGAGAATCGCTAGGCTCCTTGCCCTCGCGCCGGCGCAAATAGGGATGAACCATGTCGCCCTGGATCGGTCCCGGCCGCACGATCGCTACTTCGATCACCAGATCGTAGAATTTGCGGGGCTTGAGGCGCGGCAACATCGACATCTGAGCGCGGCTCTCGACTTGGAATACGCCGATCGAATCCGCCGCACACAGCATGTCGTAGGTTTCCGGATCATCTTGCGGGATCGTGGCGAGCGTGAAGCGTTGGCCGGTCTGTTCCGCGATCAGGTCAAAGGCGCGGCGGATGCAGCTCAGCATGCCAAGCGCCAGGATATCGACTTTCATCAAGCCCAAGGCTTCCAGATCGTCCTTGTCCCATTGAATGACGGTTCGGTTCTCCATGGCCGCGTTCTCGATCGGCACGATGCTGGAAAGCGGTCCCTTGGAGATGACGAAACCACCGACATGCTGCGACAGATGGCGTGGCATGCCGGTCAGTTCATGGGCGAGTGCCAGGCTGATCCGCAAGCGACGATCCGCGGGATCCAGGCCGATGCCTTTGATCTGATCGTTGGTGACGGCTTCACTCGACCAACCCCAGATGGTCTTGGAAAGCCGGTTGATCACATCCTCAGACAGCCCCATGACCCGGCCGACATCGCGCAAGGCCGCCCGGGAACGATAGCAGATGATGGTGGCGGCAAGCCCGGCACGATGCCGGCCATATTTCTCATAGATGTACTGGATGATCTCTTCGCGGCGCTCATGTTCGAAATCGACATCGATATCCGGCGGCTCGTTGCGGGCCGAGCTGATGAAGCGCTCGAACAGAAGGTTGCTCTTGATGGGGTCGATCGAGGTGATGCCGAGGCAATAGCAAATGACCGAATTGGCGGCCGACCCGCGCCCTTGATGCAGTATTTTCAGTTTGCGCGCCTGGCGGACGATGTCACGCACGGTGAGGAAATAGCGCGCGTAATCCAACTCGTCGATCAGTTGGAATTCATGTTCGATCTGATGCCGGATCTCCGGCGGGACATGGCGGCCATAGCGCCAGCGTGCCCCCGCCCAAGTGAACTTCTTGAGGCTCTGCAGGGGTGTCTCGTTCGGCCTCACCACTTCTTCGGGATATTCGTATTTGAGTTCCCGCAGGGAGAAGGTACATCGCGAAGCAATTTCGCTTGACCGCGCCACAGCGGCTTCATGCCCGCGGAACAGACGGCGCATCTCCTCCGAGGGTTTCAGATGCCGCTCGGCATTTTTCTCCAGGCGGTAACCGGCAGTCTCGATGGTGCAGCCATGACGCACGCAGGTCATCACGTCATGCAATGCCTTGCGGGCCGGGGCGTGATAGCGCACCTCGTTGATGGCGACGGTCGGCAGGCCGATCTGATCCGCCAGATTCTGCAGGCTGCACAGCCGCCGCACATCATCGCCGCGATAGAGATGTGCGAGTGCAAGATAGCCGGTGTCGGGAAAATCGTTATGGAACCGTTGCAGGAAAGCGGGAGAGGCCGGCGGTACGACAAGTGCCAGGAACCCGTCTTTGGCAGCGACAAAATCGGCGTAATCGAGATGGCATTGGCCCTTGGGCGCACGCCGTCGGCCCAGCGTGAGGAGTTCACAAAGGCGGCCATAGGCCGCGCGGTCGGTGGGATAAGCGAGGATGTCGGGCGCATCGCGGAAACCGAGCCGGCAGCCGACGATCAGGCGGATGCCGGCCTTGTCGCAGCCGACCAGGGCCCGCACGATGCCGGACAGCGAATTGCGGTCGGCGATACCCAGCGCGTTCATACCGAGGGCGGCAGCGGTAAGGGCCAATTCCTCGGCATGGGAAGCGGCTTCGAGGAAGCTGTAATTGGTCATGGCGGAGAGTTCGATATAACCGCTATCCGCCACTGATGCCATCGGCAGGCGCGGCTCAATAGCCGGTCGAAAGGCGATGATCTGGTCGTTGGCCATCCGTCTTGACCTCAGGCGAAAATGCCGTGGAGGAACCAGCGTGGCGGCTGGGGCATGTCGCGTTGATAGAGGCCGCTGCGGAACAGCCAGAAGCGGCGGCCATCCTCGATCTCGACGCGGTAATAATCGCGCGTCTGGCTGTAATCATCCGCCGCCAGCCACCATTCGGGCCGCAGGCGCTCCGGTCCTTCCGCTTTTGCCACACGGTGCAGCACATGACGCCAGCGGAAGGAAAGCGGTGGATCGTCCGGCACCGGCGCCATGGCATCGATCGGCTCCGGCGGTGACAGGAGGCGGATGGGGCGTGGCGGCAGGTCTTCCTGCCAATTCTCCATTGCTGCTTTCTTTTGCAGCGGTGGCACGAAGGCGACCGCCCGTTCGGGGATATGACTGGCAATGGCCTGGGGCCGGGTGATCGACCCCGCTCCCAGCCGGTTGCCGAGGCGATCGATCAGCGGGGCCAGGTCGGCGACGGCATCCGCCTCGTCACGCCGGATGAAATTACCCTGTGCGAGCGACATGCGTTCGACGAGAAGCGCGGTGAGGCTCATACGCTCGATGCCGGGACCGGGATCGAGCGTTTCGCTCTTTTCCAGAAGCAGTTTGAGAAGATGTTTGGCGTCCTGACTGGGTTGCGCGGTGCCGATGATGCATCCGGGAGCCGCATCGTCGAGGCGATGCAGGACGAGGCCCAGGCGCCGCACACCCAAATTCTTCTCGGCAAGTTCGGGCAAGAGGCGGGCGAGCAGATTTTCACTGGCATGGGCGATCTGTTCCGGTGTCGAGATCGGCTCGGCGAAGATCAGGCTGACGCGGTGATCGGGTAAGGGCGTCAGGGGTGACAGGCTTTCCCCCTGATAGCCCAAAGCCTGGTCGAGACGCTGTAACAGCAGCGGACCGAAACGCTTGGTGATGTCGGCACGGGGCAGGGGGTAGAGCGCGCCGATGCGGCGCAAGCCCAACCGATCGAGCGCCGCTGCTGTGGCATCGTCGAGCCGCAATCCGCGCACGGGCAGGGCCTCGAGCGCCGCGGCGATGCTGCCGGCAGGGAGGGTCGATCGCCCGCCGCCAAACCGCGCACTCGCCCAGGCAGCCCCGATCGTGCCGGCGATGGCACCCCGGGCGCTGATCCCCTGGCGGGTCAGGCGCGTGAGCGCATCTCGCAGCAAGGCTTCTTCCCCGTTCCATAGATGCGCGCAACCGGTGATGTCGATCAGCAATCCATCCGGCGCGTCGGGCGCGGCATGGGGCGAGAAGCGTGTCGCCCAATGTGCCAGTTGATGAAGGGCCGCGAGGTCCCCGGTGGGATCGGCTTCCTCGACCTGAGCTTCCGGCACGCAGGCAAGCGCATCGGCCAGGCGCTGACCGGGAATAAGGCCGCGCGCCAAAGCGCGGTCATCGGCGGCGTGAACCAGGCGCAGATTGCCGGCACTTCTCACCAGCAGAAGCGGCTTTGCTTCAGCCAGCTTTAAGTTTGGGTTCTCGCGTATCCGACGCCGCCACCAGCGGTCGCTCGGCCAATGCGGCAGCCACAGGGAGAGGTAGCGTCGCTTCTCGCCATCCATGTTCCGTTTCCTCCACAAGCCAGGATCCCGGGCGGCCGCCGCGGCAGCGCCACAACTCGATCTGCCACCGTGCGGTGCCGGGTAAGGGTTGCTGATGTGTCGCGATGCCGATCGAGGGGGCGGGATGAATCCGCCATCGCGTGTGGGCGGCGATCGGTTGAACCGCCCAACTCCGCGCCTGGACCGCATTCCGGCCGCGGCGGATGATGAAGGCCGGCACGCCGCTTTTCTCCGCGGCCAGTTGCAGGCGCCGGCTCTGGGTGAGGTCGAGCATTCCCACTTCGCCGATGACGGCCACCAGGCCGCGGCAGCGCAAGGCTTCCTCGATCGCCCAGAGCGTGTCCTCGTTGCGCCGTGTGTGCAAATGGAGGAAGCGTGCGGGATCGCAGGAACTGGCCGGGAGCGCACGGGCGTAGAGATCGCGCTGCCGTGCAATCCAGAGGGCATGGCCGGATCGGCCTCGTTGCGCACGGCCGAGCAGGCGCGCTGTCACTACGGCAGCAAGACTCGCTTCTTCCAGATCGGCGCCTGCGCCGGCGATTTCATGGAGGGCCCCCAGACCGAGGCCGCCACCCGGCAGATGCCGGTCGATGCTCTCGATGCCCCACGCGAGGGTAGGCGCGGTTGCTTCCTCGGCCTGAGGGGAAGCCGCACGCTCCAGCAGCGCGATCCGGCGCTTGAGGGCGCTGAGGCCCGGTCGGGCATCGGGCGATGGATGGGGGGCGGCTTCATTTTTCATATTCTCTTTTTGTTCTCATTGATGGGGGAGTCAAGAGATGAGAACGTATAACGAACATTCTGGTGGACATATGTATAAAGCGTGTGGTATATTACGTAAATCAACCAATGGAGGGTCCTCGCATGCTTCGCCCTATACCGAGCGTATCTAAGGGAAATATTGGAAAAAATACCCAACCTGAGGAACCCAAAACAAACCGTAAGAGAGACGGTGATTATGAAGAAAAGCTAAAACTGGCAGCCTCATTGCACGATCAGGGTGTCAATCCTGAGCTATGGCAGGAGGCCGAGCCGGCGCCATGGACAGTGCAGAAGCGCTTTCGTGAAACCGGCGAGGCGCCGGAAGACATGTTCCTCGCTCAAGGCCGCCTCTACCGGAAATCCCCGGCCATCGCCGCCAGCCGGACGCAAGGGGCGGCTTCTCTCAACGCGTTTCTCGGCGAAACGCCTAAACCCATCACCGATCTTGTCCCGGTCGAGAAAGTGCATTTGCGCCACCCGCTCGGCAACAAGCCGGACAACCTGCCGGCAGGGGACGCAGCCCTTGAGCGGTATCGTCGTTATGCCAATCTCGGCGTGAATCCCGACCAGGCCCATGAAGGCGATGCCATCCCGCATCACCTTCAGGATGGACTGAAGCGTGCCGTGACGGCAGCTGATGGCAGCGAAATCCCGCTCGGCATCCCCGGCGTTTATCGCAACCCCGATGATGGCATGTTCTATCTTGCCCATTCCGGCACAGAAGAACGCGATGCGGTCAAAGACCTGCGCCGACGCCTTGCCCTTGAGAAAACCGAACGTATCAATAGTGCCGATCCCATCACTGCTAACGACAATGATCCGGAGATCGATGAAGCGGTCGCACGGTTCTATCTGCGGGAGCTGGAGGCGCCACAAGAGAAAGTCGTTGGCAACAGCGTCAGTGAGAGTCGATCGAAATCGATCGAAAAATCTAACCAGGCCGCGGCCGAAACCAGAGGGCGCCTTGAGGAGCTGATTCAGGCAATCGAGTTGCACCAGAAAGAGGCATCTCTCACGCCGCGACAGGCGAAGCTTCTTGATATCGTTGAACAGTCCTTCGGTTCCCTGAATATCGAGGTTGATCTCGAAACCGTGAATACGGAAAGATTGCGAAGGATCATGAACCTTCAGTCATCTTCAGCTGACAAGCAAGAAGAGCTGTTATCGACCACGGAGAAGGATCTTGCCGCGAATGCGGCAACACAGGCTGCTGCAATGGGCAGCATTGCGACTGCGCAGTTGGGTGGTGGCTCCATGATGCCGATAAGAACGCTCGCAGCACTTGCTACAGAAGCTGTAAAGGGAGCGGCCGTAAGTGCCATCACATTGCCTGTTGCCGTGGCCGGCATCCTTGTCGCTCTGACGAAGCCGGTTAGCTCGCCAAACGAAACTACATGGGAGGCGCTCAACATCGCGCAAGAGATTGCCAGCCGGCCCGAATTCTCGGATCCTGATCAGGACGGGGAAGAAGAAGCTGACGTGAATCCTCGGAATTCGGCCAACGACAATCAACCCGATCCAGCGAACGACAATGATCCATCACATGGGCCGAATTTGACAGTGACTACGGCCGCAACGGTAGCGGCTGGCCTGTCGGCGATGGATGATCAACAATGGGCAAGCCAGACGGGTTTTGCACCATCCGAGAAGTTCAATCCCAATTCCCAGGATATGCGCGATTTCCAGGAAGACTTCGCACACGCCATTCTGCAAGGGCAGTTGCCGGAGATATGGCTCGATGGCAAACTATTAACGGCGCCAAATCCAGGTGGAATGCTTGGAGGTCCACTTACAAGGGAATTGGACAAAAGAGCTGCTGAAGCTGTTGCTACGGCATTGGATCAATGTCGGGGAATTAGCAATGTTCAGCAAGCAGGTGGCAGACCTAACGAGAAACAATTTCGAATTAAGGACATTGAAGAAAAGGGAAACAAGAACAGCGTGAGTCTTGATACGTCTTTTATCTTCGATCACGGAGATTTCAAGTGCATGTATCACCTTAATACGGTCGATCCAAATGCGAAGGGTTTGCCTAATTCTCGTGAAAGCGGGGCCCTCAAGCGAATGCAAGAGAATATCGAGAAAATCCATAAACTAGCCGGCAGCATCAACAAGAACTTTGCTCACGCCAAAACGCTAATCGAGGCCGGTTATGCTTATGATTGGATCAAAAAATCGACGGCGGAAAGCGATGCAGAAATTAATGAAATCATCGCTGATTTCATGAAGAACGTTTTTAGCTGCTCTCGAATTGTACGAGAATGCTGGCGAACCCAACCAATGAAGACGCTAAAATGACCGCTGTTTTTGGCGTCGACAATTTTTTTGTGGATCGTACGTCATGAACCAAAGATTCAAATCTACGTGGATGCCGGTTCCCCGTAGCGATTCAGAACGTTGGAAGCGCGGTGTCATCTATGAATTTGCTATCCTGCCCGAGGAAATAGATGGCTTTGGTATCGCGCTGGAACAGCGGTTTCCAGGCAGTGTAATCTATCCTTCGCGACTGCGGACAGAGCCGACACGGCTAAGTGGTTTTTTCCACTCGCTGCGGGAGGCCGGTCAGGCGGCTAACTCGGCAAGCGCCCATTTTCGGCAACCTTGGCCGGACGATACCGCGTCAGGTGACGAACGCCGGCTGGTGAGCTATCGCGAAGAACTGCTGGGCGGAGGGCATGATGCATTTCGGCGAATGGGCCGCTGTCTCCATGTTTCATGGTGGACTGGTCGTACCCCCATACTGGAGCGCCGATTCAAAGAGCGACGCAACAATGAAATGCTCGATTGCGAATTCTACTTCATTGCATCATCCATGAAGGTGAATTTCATCTACGATTGCGATGATCCGGAGGTCGTCTTATTTCTGAGGGATTTGGAGGCATTTCTACTTGAAATCACTACATGCGATTTTGCCAGCTACGATCCCTGCACACACGAAGTGATAAACCCAAAGCGGCGGGACGCATCGCAGCGGCGTAGCGTTGGGGTCGTTCGCCATGCCTCGCTGCATGACAGAATATACTTCGATTATTGTCACAGAGAGGGAAAACCACCCGAAGTCATGGGCCCCCGTCCCGAAATACGGGCGGCGTTCAGGCGCGAAGCGGGACTGGAGGCTTGAGCCATGAATCGGAAGCTCGCAGTTTCTCTCATGGATGCTCTGATGCGCCTTGGGCCGGGCTTCAACGAGATTGACGCGCTGGCGCGGCAGATCGAGGATCCGGCCGAGCGGGGTTTATTTCTGCGCAAGCTCGGCATCTTGATCCGGATAAATAAGCCGTAAACGTCGTTGTGATCGGCTGCTTGCGGATCATTGCTTGACCTCCGGACCCGCCGGGTGAAAATTCGGCAGGGAAAGAGCCGGATTGTCGGAATCCACTGGAGCCCCATCGCATGGCGCGCATCGTCGAGTTCTATTACGCGATCGGCAGCCGTTACTGCTATCTGGCGCAGAGTCAGGTGGCGCGGCTGGAGGCGATCGGGCATGTAGCGATCCGCTGGCGGCCGCTGCTCTCGGAGGCCTTGATGCGCGCGCGGGGCCTGACGCCGTTTCAGGACAAGGCGGTTTCCGTCCAGTATCTGCCCGAATATCGTTCCGAGGATGCCGGGCGCTGGGCAGCCTATTATGGCATTCCCTATCGCGAGCCGGCCTGGAAGAGCATTGATTGGCGCCGGGTCAACATGGCGGCCGTGGCGGCGGCCAGACTTGGCGATGTCGCGGCTTACTCCCGGCGCTTGTTCGATTTCGCCTTCGGCCTTGGCGCCAAGGCGATTGATGACGGCGACCTCATCCGGCTGGCGCAGGAGGCTGGCCTCGACGGCAAGCGCCTGGTTGCGATGCTCGATGATCCCGAAACCCAGGACCTGCATCAGCGTACGATCGATGACGCGGTCGCCGCCGGTGCGTTCGGCGTGCCGACCTTCGTCGTGGATGGCGAGGTATTCTGGGGCAATGACCGGTTGATCCTGCTGCAGCATCACCTTCAGCAGGATGCGGCTTGACGGGAAGGTCGGGGCAGGATTGCCCTTGGCGCGGGGATCGCCGATAGTGCCAGGAGTGAAGTCACCGCCGCACGAGGTTGATCTGTCCGCCGATGATCCGCGCTGTCACCATCGCCGAGCTTGATTCACAGCCGATCTCCCGGCTGGAGGCCTATTGGCTGGAAAAGCGGCAGGGGCGGTTGATGCCGGCGCGGGCGGATATCGATCCGGCCGAGATCAAGGAATTGCTGCCGCAGATTATTCTGGTGCGGATCGAGCATGATCCCCTGCGCGTCAAATACACCGTCATCGGCACCGCCAGCGCCGAGGCGGCGGGATTCGATTATACCGGCCGCTATCTCGACGAATTGCACTTCGATTCCGAAATCGACACCGATTGGCCGGCGATCTATCGCGAACTCGTGCGCGAGAAAGCGCCTATCGCCGGCACCTGTATCTTCAAGACGGCAACCCTGGAGCGGCCCTACCGCGTCGCCGTCTTTCCGCTCTCCAATGAGGGCGAGCAGGTCGATCACGCGATCGCTTATGAGCATCTGGCCCTGACCCCGCTGGAGCGGGACAAGATCCTGCCGGTCAAGCCGCGCGGTTAGGAGACAACGCGCAGTGGCGTGATGTCACGGAACAGATCCGTGCCGATGAGATCCTTCGCCGCGGCGATGTCCGGGGCCATTTCGCGGTCGATGTCCCAGAAGGCCACGCGCACCCGCAGGGCCGACATGACATTGCGCAGGCGCGGACTGGTTTCGACCGGTTTCCTGAGATCGATACCTTGCGCCGCGGCCAACAATTCAATCGCAACGATGCCGGATGTGTTGTCGTTCATGTCGATGAGACGCCGCGCACCATGGGTCGCCATGCTGACATGGTCCTCCTGATTGGCGGAGGTGGGGAGTGAATCGACGCTGGCCGGGTGGGCGAGGCATTTGTTTTCCGATGCAAGGGCCGCGGCCGTCACATGGGCGATCATGAAGCCGGAATTGAGGCCGGGTTCCGGCACCAGGAAGGCCGGAAGGTTGCTCATGCGCGCATCGGTCAGCATGGCGATGCGGCGTTCGGAAATGGCGCCGATCTCGGAGACCGCGATGGCGATGCAATCGGCGGCGAAGGCGACCGGCTCGGCGTGGAAGTTGCCGCCGGAGAGAATTTCGCCTTCACGCGCGAAGACCAGGGGATTGTCGCTCACCGCATTGATCTCGCGGCCGATGATCTGTGCCGCATGACGCAGCATGTCGAGCACCGCGCCCATGACCTGGGGCTGGCAACGGAGGGAATAGGGGTCCTGCACCCGGTCGCAATCGACATGGCTGGCGCGCAAGGGAGACTCGGCCATCAGGTTCTTGAGAGCAGCCGCCACCTCGATCTGGCCGATCTGCCCGCGGACCTCATGGATGCGGGGATCGAAAGGCGTGTCGCTGCCCAGGGTCGCATCGGTCGTCAGCGCCCCGGCGGCCAAGGCTGCCAGGAACACATCCTCGGCCACGAACAGGCCGGCGACGGCCAAGGCAGTCGAGACCTGCGTGCCGTTGAGAAGGGCGAGGCCTTCCTTCGCCGCGAGTGTCATGGGCGCAAGACCTGCGCGTTCCAACCCTTCCTTGGCGGTGATCACCTCGCCGCGGTGCCGCACGGCGCCGACGCCGAGCAGGGCCTGCGAGAGATGGGCAAGCGGTGCGAGGTCGCCCGAGGCGCCGACCGAGCCCTTGGCCGGGATCAATGGATAGATTTCCGCGTTGAGCAGGGTCACCAGCGCCTGGATCACCTCGCGCCGGATGCCGGAATAGCCGCGGACGAGGCCGTTGATCTTCAGGATCATGATCAGGCGCACAAGTGCATCATCAAGTGGTGCGCCGGTGCCGGCCGCATGCGAGAGGACGAGGCGCCGCTGCAATTCGGCAACCTGGTCGTCGGGGATGCGGGTATGTGCCAGCGAGCCGAAGCCGGTATTGATGCCATAGGCGGTCTTGTGCTGGTCGAGGATGGCTTGCACTGTCGCCGCCGAGGCGTCGATCGCCGGAAAAGCGGCCGGATCAAGTGCGATCGCGGCATTGCCACGCCAGATCTGCCGTAACTCCGCCAGGCCCAGTGTGCCGGGGTTCAGGGTAAATGTTTCGCTCATGCTTGTTCTCCGGCGCCACCAGGGAGGGGATTAGCTTGTATATACAAGTTGGCGCGGCGACTCGCAACTCCGTCTGGGCCGTCTGCTCAAAACCACCTCACATGAATTCTTCTCCTGTCTGGATGATTACGGGTGATCGATACCTGTCGCATGACGCACCCACGCGAAATCCCTGTCGTTCCCCGGATACTCGATGTCGCGGCGGCGCGGCCCGGAAAGCCGGAAAGCCGTTACGCCTGTTGCGAAATTTACGATGAAGGGGCAGGTTAACGCCCATTCTTAACCGGTGCTTAGGAACGATGGTGAGAGATTGCCGTCAATTCCGGACCACAACATGCCAAAGGCGAAGGTGTGACCATGGCCAATGACGGCGATCTTGATCTCAATGCGCTGAGCGACGACGAACTCGTCCAACAGATGCACGACGACCTCTATGACGGTCTCAAGGACGAGATCGAAGATGGGGTCAACATCCTGCTCGGCCGTGGCTGGACACCCTATGACGTGCTGACCAAGGCCTTGGTCGAAGGCATGCGCATCGTCGGTGTCGATTTCCGTGACGGCATCCTGTTCGTGCCCGAAGTGCTGCTGGCCGCCAATGCCATGAAGGCCGGCATGTTCATTCTGCGCCCGCTGCTCGCCGAGACCGGCGCGCCGAAGGTCGGCAAGATGGTCATCGGCACGGTCAAGGGCGACATTCACGACATCGGCAAAAATCTCGTTTCGATGATGATGGAAGGCGCCGGCTTCGAGGTGATCGATCTCGGCATCAATAACTCGGTCGAGAAGTATCTGGAAGCGATTGAAGAGCATCAGCCGGACATTCTCGGCATGTCGGCGCTGCTGACCACGACCATGCCCTATATGAAGGTCGTCATCGATGCGATGATCGAAAAGGGTATCCGCAACGATTACGTCGTGTTGGTCGGTGGTGCGCCGCTGAACGAAGCCTTTGCGAATTCGGTCGGTGCCGATGCCTATTGCCGCGATGCGGCGGTAGCTGTTGAAACCGCCAAATCCTTCATGGCGAAGCGCCAGGGTTCGGCTCTCTCCAAGAACTGATCCCCAGGCAAAATCTCTGGGTACGAAACCCCGCTTCCAGATGCTGGAGGCGGGGTTTTCATTTGCTGCGCCAGGCAGCGAGCCAGAACCCGCCGGCCATCACCAGCGTGCCGGCTATGCCATAGAGCAGCGGCTGGTGATAGGAACCGGTCAGCGACCAGAGATAGGCGGCGAGCAATGGCGAGGCCCCCTTGGTGATCGTGGCCGGGAGGTTGATGGCGCCGTTGAGCGTGCCATAGCCATCTCGGGTCAGGAGTTCGGGCACGGCCAGGCCGCGCACGATGGTCATCACACCATTGGCGGATCCCAGCAGCGTTGCAAAGGTGACGAGCCAGAAAAACTCGGCCGGCATCAACGCGACAAGCGCAAAGGCCAGTGGGAAGAGTAGTACGACAAAACGGCCGATAGCGCGGATTGGACGGTCCCGCCCCAGCATCCAGATCAGCACGCGGCCAGCCACCTGCGCCGGGCCGATGATGGCCAATCCCGTCACGACCGCCGCTGCTTCGAAGCCGCGTTCCAGGAGCAGCGGATAAAGATGATAGATGAGGGCGACATAGGTGGCCGAATAGAAAACGTTGGTGATCACCAAACCCCAGAAGGCGTGGCGCCTGAGCGCCCAGCGCAATATCGGCCATCCTGAGCGTTCGGCGGGCTTCGGGGTATCCGGCGCGGCTTCCGCCATGGTTGGGCGAGAAATGCCTGCGGCGTAATTGAGGCCAGCACCCAAGGCGATCTGCATCAGACCCAGGATGATGACGCTCTCGCGCCAATGGAACCGGTCGAGCAGCACCTGCACTAAAGGCACGAAGACCGTGCCGGCAAAGCCGCCCCAGAGTGTCAGCGCGGTAATGCCCGATCGCGCCCGCCCGCCGAGCTTATGCGCCAGCACCGCGAAGGCCGGTTCGTAGAGCGACATCGCCATCGCGACGCCGATGCCGGCATAGACGATATAGAGCGGAACCAGGCTTTCAACCCAGGCCAAGGCGATCATCAACGCACCGCCGAGCAGCGATCCCCCGACCAGGATCGAGCGGCCGTGTCCGCGATCGATCGCCGTTCCCACCGGATAGGCGGCGAGGCCGCTCATCAGCAAAGCGAGGGTCGCGGCGACATAGATCGCATCCTTATCCGCGCTAAGATCCTGCTCCAATGGGCCGGCCAGGAGCGGAAAAGCATAGAATAGGATGCCCCAGGATGTGATCTGCCCCAAGCCGAGCGCCCCGATCATCAGATGATAATTCATGTCACACCGATGCTTGACCGGGGGCGGATGGCTCAGAAAATTTCATGATTTCTCTTTTAAACCAATTAATTATGCGAAGTTCACCCCGTAATGACCAGCTTTTCCGGCCATTGCCGCGAAAACCGAGATCGGCCTCAGAATATCCGCCTTGGCCTAGCAATTGTGCAATTTGCGCCCCATTTCTGTCATCATTGGCGCCGATCTTGGCGATGCCTGCCTTTGGCCGACAAAAGCTGGCCATCATCGGGCAATTTCTATAACTGTTCCCGCGCCAAGGAGGATTCTCGTGCCGCAGACAATCGCGCTGGTTGACGACGACCGCAACATTCTCACTTCCGTCACGATGACGCTGGAGGCGGAAGGCTTTGCGGTGCGCACCTATAGCGATGGCGCCGAGGCGCTGCGTGGCCTAACCAGCCAGCCGGTGGATCTCGCCGTGCTCGACATCAAGATGCCGCGCATGGATGGGATGGAACTGTTGGAGAAGCTGCGTAAATCCTCGGCCCTGCCGGTGATTTTTCTGACCTCGAAAGACGATGAGGTTGATGAACTCATGGGTTTGCGCATGGGTGCCGATGATTATATCCGGAAGCCATTCTCGCAGCGTCTTCTGATCGAGCGCATCCGCACGATCCTGCGGCGGGAAGACAGCCGCAGCAACACAGGCACCACAGGCGAGCAGGCGATGCTGCGCGGGCCGCTGATGATGGACCCCACCCGGCATCTGTGCACCTGGGATGGAAAATCGATCGAGCTCACCGTTACCGAGTTCCTGTTGCTGAAGGCCCTTGCGCAGCGTCCAGGTCACGTAAAAAGCCGCGATCAACTGATGGATGCGGCCTATGGCGAGAACATTTATGTCGACGACCGCACCATCGACAGCCACATCAAGCGCCTGCGCAAGAAGTTCAAAGCAGTGGTCGATGATTTCAATCAGATCGAGACACTTTATGGCGTCGGTTACCGCTACAAGGAAAGCTGACCGCGGCCACGATCGGCGGCGTAGATGAGCGAGGCAGCCCGCGACGAGAACGTCGATCGGTGGCGCTTGCCTTTGTCGTCACCCGGTACTGGACAGCTTTCGCCCAAAGCGGCGCCGAAGGGTGGTTTCTGGGGGCGCAGCAAAGAAGCCGACGCGCGCGCGCAACGAGAGCCCGAAGCGGTCTCTGCACGAGTTCGGCCGGTGTCGCGCCCCGAGCCGGAAATCAAGGAAAAGCCAAAGCGCCTGCCGGCCTCCCGTCGCAGCTTGTGGCAATCGCCGCTGACGCGGCGCATTCTCGCACTCAATATCATGGCGCTGCTGGTGCCGGTGCTGGGCCTCCTTTATCTGCCGACCTATCGTGACAGCCTGCTGCAATCCGAACTCGAATTGCTGAAGACCGAAGGCAAACTGTTCTCCGGCGCGCTGGCGGCCAGTGGCGTCGTGACCGGTCCGCTGGGTGACGAAAAGCTGCTTCCGGAAACCTCCCGCCAGACCATCCGGCGTTTGGTCGACGTTTCGAAAACCCGCGCGCGTCTTTTTACACCCGACGGGACGCTGATCGCCGATTCATTCCTGCTCTCGGGCCCCGGTGGCATCGTTACGATCACGCCATTGCCACCCCTCGACCCCAACCGGAGTCTGGTCTGGACCTGGATTTCCGGTGCCTATGACTGGGTCTTCGACCGCCTGCCGAACAGCCGCGTGTTGGAGCCCTATCAGGAATCGGCCGTGCAAAATGCCCTCGATTACAACGAGGTTGTGAAGGCATTGGGCGGTGAAGCCGCCACTTACGTGCGCGATGCAGGCAAGGGCAAGATGGTGCTCTCCGCGGCCGTGCCGGTGCAACGATATCGTCAGGTTCTGGGCGGATTGCTGCTCACCAAATCCGGCGACGAGATCGAGGCGACATTGCGCGAAACGCGCCTCACGATTCTTGGTGTGTCCGGTGTCGCGCTCGGCATCACCGTGCTGATTTCGCTCTATCTCGCCAGCACCATCGCTTTGCCGATTCATCGCCTGGCAGATGCTGCAGACCGCGTGCGCCGCGCCAAGGGGCGGCAGCAGAACATTCCAGATCTCTCGAATCGTAGCGACGAGATCGGCGATCTTTCCGGGGCGCTCCGCGACATGACGGAAGCGGTCTGGCGGCGCATGGATGCGATCGAGGGTTTTGCCGCCGACGTGGCGCACGAAATCAAGAATCCTCTCACCTCCCTGCGCAGCGCCGTCGAAACCGTCGCTCGGGTCGAGGATCCGCAGCAGCAGAAGAAGCTGATGGGTATCATTCTCGATGACGTCCAGCGCCTCGATCGTCTGATCAGCGATATCTCCGACGCCTCGCGTATCGATGCCGAGATCTCGCGCGCCGAGGCCGGCCCGGTCCGCATGCGTGATCTCATTCTGGCACTGGCCGACATCCATGCCGCCACCGGCGATGGCGATGATGATATGCGCCCCCGCTTGATCACGGATTTGCCGGAGGGCGACGCACTCGCTGTCCTGGGAACCGAAGGTCGCCTGGGGCAGGTGCTGCGGAATCTGGTCGTCAACGCGATCTCGTTCAGCCCGGCGAAAGGTGTCATCACGATTTCAGCACGGCGCAAGGGCAGCCGCATCATTGTCACGGTGGATGACCAGGGACCCGGGATCCCGTCCGACAAGCTCGGCGCCATCTTCGAGCGCTTCTATTCCGAGCGGCCGAAGGGCGAAAAATTCGGCACTCATTCCGGCCTCGGCCTGTCGATTTCGAAGCAGATCGTGGAGGCCTATGGCGGCAAGCTGGGCGCAGAGAACCGCATTGATGCCGACGGCTATATCTGCGGTGCCCGCTTCATCATCGATCTTCTCAAGGCTTGAGATCGTTTATGACGGCAAGTCGCCTGCGCATCGATGGTGTGGCGGTAGCAATCGGTGAGGAAGCCGTCTTGCTGCGCGGGAAGCCGGGCAGCGGCCGCTCTGATCTGGCCTTGCGGCTGATCGATGAAGGCGCCAGGCTCATCAGCGACGAGCAGGTGGAATTGGAGCGGCGCGGCGACAGCGTCTTTGCGATGGTTCCTGCCCTGATGCCGCAGCATCTGATCGGGCGGATCGAAGCGCGCGGCCTGGGCATTGTACCGGTGCCCCATGTCAGCGTGGCATTGCCACTTTCCTGGGTGTTCGACATGATGCCGTGGCCGGAGATCGAACGCATGCCGGCTGCCGAGCAGGCTGATTACCTCGGTGTCGCGGTTCCGGTCTTGAAGCTGGATCCATTCGGACCTTCGGCAGCCGCCAAGCTGCGTCTTGCCGTGAAATGCGGGCCGAATCTTATCATGGGGCGATCGTGACGACAGAACCGAAAGTTTGCCAGCGATGAGCGAGAAGGAAAGTATGGCCGTCATCGCCGGGCCGAACCGCCTCATGGCCGAGCAGCACCGCCACATTCTCCTGGTTACAGGACTGGCCGGTGCGGGCCGTTCGACTGCGCTCAAATGCCTTGAGGATATCGGCTATGAAGCGGTCGACAATCTTCCCCTTGATCTCTTGCCCTTGTTATTGGCTGGCCTGGGGCAAACGACCTTGCCAGATCTTGCCAAGCCGCTCGCAATCGGCATCGATTCACGTACCAGCGGTTTTTCCAGCGAACGCTTTATCGATCTTGTCCGGCAATTGAAGGCTGAATCGACACTGAAGGTCAGCCTGCTGTTTCTGGATTGCGAGGACGACGTGCTGCAGCGCCGTTATACCGAAACGCGGCGGCGGCATCCGCTGGCGCAGGATCGGCCGGTGGCAGACGGCATTCAGCGTGAACGCACTTTGATGGCCCCAGTCCGCGACCGAGCCGATTTGATGCTCGATACCAGCGACACGGCGATCGGCGATCTCAAGGTCCTGCTTTCTGGGCATTTTGGCACGGCTGCCCGCTCGGAATTGGCGGTGACCGTGCTTTCTTTCTCCTATCGACAAGGCCTGCCGCGCGAATCAGACCTCGTTTTCGATGTCCGATTTCTGGATAACCCACATTATAATCAAGAGCTTAAGCCGCTTACGGGTGAGGATCTTGCTGTTGGCAAGGCGATCGAAGCAGACCCTGCTTTCCCTGGTTTCTTTGCGGCTTTGACTTCCTTATTGTGGCCCCTCCTGCCGGGCTACGAGGCTGAGGGAAAGAGTTATCTGACCATCGCCATCGGTTGCACGGGTGGGCGGCATCGATCCGTCTTCGTGGCCGGCAGGCTTGCTGCCTGGTTGCGCGACAAAGGTCGGTCGGTGACGTTGCGGCATCGGGATCTGGCTCGTGATTTGGCACGCACCGCCGTCAAAGACAGAGGTTGAAGATGTCGCTTGGTGAGTTCGTATTTGGGGGTTTCGGGTGGGTCAAACATCGTTGATCGGCATCGTCCTTGTGACGCATGGCAATCTTGCCGCAGAGTTTCTCGCAGCACTTGAGCATGTCGTTGGTAAGCAGAGCGCTGCCGCCGCGATCTGTATCGGGCCGGAAGACGACATGGAGCTGCGCCGCCGCGAGATATTGGATGCAGTCGCGGCCTGTGATCAGGGAAAGGGCGTCGTGCTGCTGACCGACATGTTCGGCGGGACACCCTCCAATCTGGCGATTTCGACTCTCGACAAGGCGAATGTTGAAGTGGTGGCCGGCGTCAATCTGCCAATGCTCATCAAACTCGCAAGTGTGCGCGGCACACTGCCGCTGACGGGCGCGGTGAACGCAGCGCAGGAAGCGGGGCGGAAATATATCAACGTCGCTTCGCAATTGCTCAAGGCCAGCGAATCCTAAGGACGGGGAACGGCGAGATGTCGGCGGTGGGGAAGATCACGGGACGTGCGCGGATCGCCAATCAGAAGGGGCTGCATGCGCGTGCCGCTGCCAAATTCGTCAAGACGTCCGGGGCATACAACGCCGATATCCGCGTCGCCAAGGGCGAGATGGATGTCAGCGGCGGTTCGATCATGGGTCTGATGATGCTGGCTGCTGGAATTGGTTCCGAGCTTGAAATCCAGGCATCGGGACCGGAAGCAAAGCAGGCCGTCGATGCCCTCATTGATCTTATCGAGCGCAAATTCGACGAAGAGTAACGATCATGAACAGTGACGGCCCAGCTTCAAAGCGGCGCCGATCCAAGGCCGGTGGCGATAAGCCAGAAGCGGTCGCACCCGGTAAATTGGCGCCGGTGGGTGAGATTGTGCTGGTGGGCCTCGGCGTTTCCAGCGGCATCGCCATCGGCGAGGCGCATGTCGTTGAGATCGGCGTTGTCAATGTGCCGGATTATGAGATCGCCGAGGATGCGATCGAGACCGAACTGGAGCGTTTCGCGGCCGCTTTGACAAAGTCAGAGCGGCAGTTGAAGAAGCTGAAGAAGAAAAGTACCGAATTGCACGGTGCCGCGGCCGAGGAACTGGAATTCCTGCTCGATGCCCATCTCCAGATGTTGTCGGGTTCGCGCGTCGTGCGTGGTGTCGAGCGGCGCATTCAACAGGAACGGCAGAATGCCGAAGCCGCCGTGCAGGCCGAGATCGGCGCTGTCGCGCACGAGTTCGAAAATCTCAATGATCCCTATCTGTCTGCGCGTGCCAAGGATGTGCGCGAGGTCGGCGACCGGCTGCTGCGCAACCTGACCAAGACCCCGTTCGAAGCCTTCAAGCATCTGCCCGAGGGTGCCATTGTCATTGCCGAGGAACTGACGCCCGCCGACACGGCATTGCTCGACCCCAAGCGCATTCACGGCTTTGCGACCGAGCTCGGCGGTGCCGAAAGCCATACGGCGATCATGGCGCGGTCGCTGGCCATGCCCGCCGTCCTTGGTCTGGCCGGCCTATCCAAGGCGGTGAAGACCGGCGATACGGTTATCGTCGACGGTACCGCTGGGCGCCTTTATGTCAATCCGACGGCCGCGCGGCTCGACGAATTGCATCGCCGCCAACTCGAGATCGAGAAATCAGACCGCATTCTGGCACGGCTCAAGAAGGTGCCGGCAATCACTCGTGACGGGCAGCGCATCGGCATGCTGGTCAATCTGGAAATGCCGCGCGAACTCGAGATGGCGCTTAAATCGGGCGCCGAGGGCGTCGGCCTGCTGCGCTCGGAATTCCTGTTCATGAACCGCGCCGATCTGCCCAGCGAGGACGAGCAACTTGAGTCCTATCGCGAGATCGTCGAGGGCATGGAAGGCCGCCCGGTGACGATCCGCACGCTCGACGTGGGTGGCGACAAGCTGGCGCCTTCCTTGCGCGACCGGCTGGGCGATGCTGCCAACCCGGCGCTGGGATTGCGGGCGATCCGCCTCGGGCTGCAGGAACGCGGCCTCTTGGAGACGCAGCTTGCCGCCATCCTGCGCGCCAGCGCCTTCGGCGAGGTCCGCATTCTGTTGCCGATGATCTCCTCGCTTTCGGAGGTGCGGCAGGTGCGCGAGATCGTGCTGCAGGTCGCCAAGAAACTGAAGCGGCGCGGGGTCAAGATGGCGGACCCCTTGCCGCTGATCGGCATCATGATCGAAGTGCCGGGGGCTGCACTTGCGGCCGATGCACTGGCTCAGGTCTCCGATTTTTTTGCCATCGGTTCCAATGATCTCACGCAATACACACTGGCAATCGATCGCGGCGAGGAACAGGTAGCGCATCTCTACAATCCGCTGCATCCCGCGGTGTTGCGTCTCATCCAGTTTGCGACCGAGGCCGCCTTGCGGGCGCGTATTCCGATCAGCGTCTGCGGCGAAATTGCGGGTGACCCCAAATATGTGCCGCTCTTGCTTGGCCTCGGTATCCAGGATCTTTCCATGGCGCCGGTCAATCTGCCGCGCGTCAAGCAGCGTATCCGCAATATCGATTATCTGGCGGCGACACGTTGTGCCCGCCTCATCATGGATCAATGGGATACCGGCCGCATCGCCATGATGCTGGACGATTTCAACGCCTTGGCAATGTAGCCGCTGATGGTGGGAGACGGCGCATGATGTGGCGCTGGCTGCGATGGTTCTGCACCGGGTTGCTGCTGCTTGGCTTCAGCTATGTTGGCGCCGCCGTTCTTCTCAATGCGATGCCACGTTCAAGCTTGACGGCGACATCCGCCGATTACCGCTTCTTCGCTTGTGATAACGGCGTGCATGTCGACCTGGCCTTGCCGGTCAGTGCCGGCGGCCGCGATTGGCGGGCGCTGTTTCCTCCGACCGATTTTCCCGGCGACGTGACGAATGCCAGCTTTATAAGTCTTGGCTGGGGTGCGCGCGGATTCTTCGCAACCACGCCGCGCTGGCAGGACATTCGACCAGGACCGGTCATCAAGGCCTTGTTCTGGATGGATAGCAGCGTGTTGCATGTCGTCTATCATGGTGATCCAAGCGGTGCGCCGCAATGTCGTGCCCTGACGACGGATGAGGCCGGCAAGGAGCGGTTGTTCGCCTTCATCGACGCAACCCTGGCCCCGGTTGACGGCAGGCCGGCGCTACGGGACGCCATTCCCGGCTACGGCCCGCACGATGCGTTCTACGCGGCCGATGGCCGCTACTCGCTGTTCCGGACCTGCAATGTCTGGTCGGCCGAGGCGCTGCATGCCGCGGGGCAGGAAATGGGGCTCTGGTCGCCCTTCTCTTTTCAGATCATGAGCAGATTGTCGCAGATTCCCGGGAATTGACCTGCATCAAGGTTTGGTCGCGTGGAAGGTCTAGGTTGATTACATTAGATCACCGACAGGAGCAGAACATGATCAAATATGTAAGCGGCGACATTCTGATGAGCCAGGCGGCGGCAATCGCCCACGGCGTGGCGCCAGGCGACCATTTTAATACAGGCCTTGCCTTGGCACTCCGCGAGAATTGGCCCGCCATGGTGAAGGATTTCCGCCATCACTGTCAGTTGAGCCACCCAAATCCGGGCGAAATCTTTGCCTGGAAAGGCGCCGATAGCCGGCTGATCGTCAATCTGTTGACCCAGGAAGCGGCTTACGGCCAGGGTGAGAAGCCTGGCAAGGCTAAGCTGGAATATGTCGGCCATGCTTTGAAGGCGCTGGCAAAATTCGCTCGCGACGAGCATCTGGAGAGCGTTGCCCTGCCGCGGCTGGCGACCGGTGTGGGTGGGTTGGATTGGGATGCCGTGAAACCACTGATCGAGCGCTATCTCGGCGAGCTGGATATCCCGGTCTATGTCTATGCCGTCTTCCACAAGGGTACGGCAGCCTTGGAAGCTGCCTGACTGCGACCAACATTCTGATATTACGTCCAAATTCCCAAGGCTGCCCTGGCTTGATCAGGGCGGCCTTGCCATGCTGCTTGGCGCCTGCTAAGAGGGCCGCATAAATTTTTCTTTATCTGACCCGAGCCCTGGAGAAACGCAGATGGCTGCCGCCCAAGATTACAAAGTCAAAGACATGAGCCTCGCCGAATGGGGCCGCAAGGAAATCGCGATCGCCGAGACCGAAATGCCGGGCTTGATGTCGCTGCGTGAGGAATTCGGCAAGAAGCAGCCGCTGAAGGGCGCCCGCATCGCCGGCTGCCTGCACATGACCATTCAGACCGCCGTGCTCATTGAAACGCTGATCGCGCTTGGCGCCGAAGTGCGCTGGTCCTCCTGCAACATCTTTTCGACCCAGGATCATGCCGCCGCGGCGATTGCGGCGAAGGGCATTCCGGTCTTTGCCTGGAAAGGCATGAACGAGGAAGAGTTCTGGTGGTGCATTGAAGCGACGGTGACCGGCCCCAATGGCTGGAAGCCCAACATGGTGCTCGATGACGGCGGCGACCTCACCGTTCTGTTGCATGACAAATATCCGGCGATGCTCAACGACATTAAGGGCATTTCCGAAGAAACCACCACCGGCGTGCATCGTCTTTATCAGATGCAGAAAGACGGCTCGCTGAAAGTACCGGCGATCAACGTCAATGACAGCGTCACCAAATCCAAGTTCGACAATAAATACGGCTGCCGCGAGAGCTTGGTGGACGCGATCCGTCGCGCGACCGACGTCATGATGGCCGGCAAGGTCGCCGTCGTGGCCGGTTTCGGCGATGTCGGCAAGGGTTCGGCCGAAAGCCTGCGTCATGCCGGCTGCCGCGTGCTGGTCACCGAAGCCGACCCGATCTGCGCGCTGCAGGCGGCGATGGAAGGTTACGAGGTAACCACGATGGAAGATGCCGCCACCCGCGGCGACATCTTCGTGACAGCCACGGGTTGCGTCGACGTCATCACCGTCGATCATATGCGTGAGATGAAGGACCGCGCCATCGTCTGCAATATCGGTCATTTCGACAGCGAAATTCAGATCGCCGGCCTGCGCAATTTCAAATGGCACAATGTGAAGCCCCAGGTCGACGAGGTCGAGTTCCCGACCGGCCGCCGCATCCTCGTGCTGGCCGAGGGCCGCCTGGTCAATCTCGGCTGTGCTACCGGCCATCCGAGCTTCGTGATGTCGGCTTCCTTCACCAATCAGGTGCTGGCCCAGATCGAGCTCTGGAACAACCACAAGGCCTACAAGAATGAGGTCTATGTGTTGCCCAAGCATCTCGACGAGAAGGTGGCGGCATTGCACCTCGCCAAGGTCGGGGCCAAGCTCACCAAGCTGTCCGACAAGCAGGCGGCCTATCTCGGCATCACGGTCCAGGGCCCGTTCAAGCCGGAACATTACCGCTACTAATGCTGGTATGACCAAAGATAAAGGGCGTTGGGCCGTTGGGCTCGGCGCCCTTTGCTTTTGCCAATTGCTTGTCATGCGAATCCACGCCCCTTACATTATGGGCCTATGGGGGACTCGGGACATTCATTGCTGAGGCACCGTGACCGACTCAGCCGATTGCCCTGGGCGGCCAAGGCAGGACCTGCCTTTGGCTGCGCCATCGCCATGCTCCCGTTGCCGGCGCTGGCACAGGAATCGGGTTCTGCCTCAAGCCTTGGCCTTGGCTATGTCGCCGGAATTGTTGGGCTGCTGGCGGCCGGCCTCGCCGGCGCGATGGCATGGCGTTACAGCCAGTCCCATAAGCGACTCGGGGCTGCCCTCGCAGTCGAGCGGGAAGGGCGGTTGGCGGCCGAACAGCGCCTTGCCGAGGCGCACCAGCATTGGACCACGGCACCTGTCGGACATCTGACCTGGACGCCCGGCCAAGCGGCCCGCGCCAATGACCGGACCCGGCTGGCCTTGCATCTGCCGGAAACCCCGATCGCCGTACTCGACCTTGCCGGCGGCATCGACGCGGACGACCGCGAAGCCTTTGGCGCCATGCTGCGGGCGCTGGACAATGACGGTACCCCCTTTGTCACGGTTCCCAAGCCGAATGTTGGCATGCCCAGGCTGCGTTGGGTGGGGCGGGTGGCCAGCGATGGCAGCCGGCATATTTGGCTGACCGAGATCGACGACATCCTGGCCCCGGTCGAAGATGCCAGCGCCCACGCCCTCAAGATCGCGGCCTCCCTGTCGCAGCTCCTCGATCAATTGCCCTATCCCGTCTGGCGCCGCGGCAGCGAACTGGCCATCGCCTGGTGCAATCCGGCCTTTGCCCAGATTTTCGATATGCCGGTCGAACGGATCATCGGCGAACGCCGCGAGATCAACGCGGCAGCCAAGGCCCTGGCCAAGCGCGCGCAACGGGTCGGCCTGGCGCAATCGGAGAGCCAGCAACTGATCGTAAAGGGCCAGCGCCGTCTCTATGACCTTACGGAAGTTCCTCTGGCAGACGGCTCGGTGATCGGCTTCGCGCTTGATCAGACTCAACTGGAAGAAAGCCACGCCGAACTCACCCGCCACATTGCCGCGCATGACGATGTCTTGCAGGCACTCTCTACCGGCATCGTTATTTTCGGCCCGGACCGCCGGGTCAAATTCTTCAACAGTGCGTTCCGCGAATTGTTCAACCTGGATGCCCAGTTCCTGCGCCAGGAACCGACCATCGATCAGGTGCTCGACAAGTTGCGCGAGCGCCGCCAGATTCCCGAGCAGGCGGATTTCCGCTCCTTCAAGCAGGAATGGATCCGCCATGTAATGTCGGTGATCGATCCTTTTGAAGAGTTGATGCATGTGCCGAGTGGCGGCACCTACCGCATGATGGCGGCGCCACATCCGTTCGGCGGCGTTATTCTGACTTTCGAGGACGTGACCGACAACCTGACCCTGGAACGGAACTACAACACCCTCATCGAGGTGCAGAAGGAAACCATCGATCATCTCTATGAAGGCATTGCCGTCTTCGGCAGCGATGGCCGGTTGAAGTTACATAATCCGGCTTTCGAGCATTTGTGGAATCTGTCGCCCGATATCTTGCGGACGGAGCCGCATGTCGCCCAGATCGCCGATGCGGTGAAGCCTTATTTCGAAAGCCGGCCAAACTGGCCGGATCTACGGCATCGGATCATCACCGAAGTGGCGGACCGCGAACTGAAAAACGTACGTCTGGAGCGCGTGGACGGCAAGATCATCGACATCGCCGCGATACCGCTGGCCGATGGTGGCCGGTTGTTCAAATACACCGACGTCACCGACAGCATCAACATGGAGCGAGCGCTGACCGAGCGCAACGAAGCGTTGATGGCGGCCGACCGCTTGAAGTCGGAATTCATCGCCAATGTTTCCTATGAGTTCCGTACGCCGCTCAATGCGATCATCGGCTATGCCGAATTGCTGGCACGCCAGTATTTCGGCGAGATGAACGAGCGACAGCTGGAATACGCATCGGCAATTCTCGATTCGGCGCAGAACCTGATCCTCATGATTGGCGACGTGATCGACGTGGCGGCGATCGAGGCCGGATACATCCAGCTGGAACCGGCCCTGGTCGATATCCGACAACTGGTGGAATCGATCTCGCGCCTGTTCCAGCAGCGCGCCCGCAGCCGCAACATCGATCTGGTGCTGGAGCTGCCGCCCGACATTGGCGCGATCCGCGCTGATCCGCAGCGCCTGAAGCAGGCGCTTGGCAATCTCCTGAGCGCCGCAATCGGCGCGGCCCCTGGCGGCCGGTCGATCGTCGTTACGGCGCAGCGCCATGAAGACACGATGGAGATCGGTGTCGCCGTGCGTGGTGCGCCCGATGATTTTGGCCTCGATGTTGGCCCGGAATCGGATTCCGCGCAGGCCCGCAGTTCAACCCGTGGCCTGGGCGTCGCTCTTGCCCGCACGCTCATTGAATTGCATGGCGGCCATTTGACCACCGAGAGCAGTCCGCAGGGCCGCCGTATCGTCTCGACCCTGCCGATTCTGGCGGGCTAGGCGACCGATCCCCCACTCAACGCCGCTTCCAGGGCCGCGATCAGTGTCGGGCGGGTCACATTGGATTTGGTCAGATAGCCGCTGATGTCATAGCGGCTGCGAACGGCAGCCTCCGGCGCCTGGCCGGGCTGACCGGTATGGAGCAAAACCGGCAGGTCTCGGGTAGCCGGCAGGCTTCGGAGTTCTTCCAGCAGATCGAGACCGGCATCGGCCGTTTCCATCACCACGTCCAGCAGCACCAGATCGACTTGAGCGCCTTCGTCAAACAGCTCCGTACGGGCCGCTGCAGCCGAGTGGCAATGGCTCATCCGCAGCGGGCGGCCGAGCACATTGATGCCGCCGAGGGCAAGGTCGATGGCACGGTGCACCTCGTCATCATCATCGATCACGACGATCGACCATGGGCGCGCGGCATGTGAGTCCTTTGCAGCATCGTGATCTTCGGCGAAATCGACCAAGTCATCATCGGCGAGGCTATAGAGCCGCAGGATGACCCATTGAGCCAGCGGATCATGGCCGGATGCTGGGGAACCGGGACGATGCTCGTTCACGCACTGCCTCGTTCGATCGATGGTTTGTCGCCACCAGATTCTGGCGTGATACGAGGCAGCGTCAAGGTAAAGGTTGTTCCCCTGCCTTCGTCGCTGTCCACGGCGATGGTCCCGGCCAGGATGCTGCCAACGATGTTGTGCACGATGTGCAGGCCAAGGCCGCTGCCGCCTTGACCCAGCTTGGAGGTGAAGAACGGGTCAAAGATACGCCCGCGGACGGTAGCCGGGATGCCGATGCCGTCGTCATCAATCTCCAGGCAGAGCGTATCCGAATCCGGCGTCGATGCCACGATACGAATCGTTCCTGCGCGACCGCCCGGGAAGCCATGCACCAAACTGTTATTGATGAGATTGGTCAGGATCTGCCCAAGCGGCCCCGGATAGGAATCGAGAACGATGCCATCGGGCACGGATGTTGCGATGCGCACGGCGCTGCGTCTCAGGCTCGGGTGCATCGTCGTGACGATCTCATCGACGATCTCGGTCAGGTGGAATTGCCGCCGCTGAGAACTGGTTTGATCGACGGCTACCTGTTTGAAGCTCTGGATGAGGTTTGCGACGCGCTCGATATTGCGGTTGGCTATGTCCGTCCCAAGTTTAATTTGCTGCACAAACGATTCGAGCGCGTTGCGCGTGAGTTTCTCGGCCATCTGTCGCTCGAATTCGCCGATGCTGCCGGCCATGGTTGACGTGGCGAGGCTGGCATTCCCGACCGGTGTGCTGATTTCGTGGGCGACGCCGGCAACCAGACTGCCGAGAGAGGCCAGTTTTTCGGCCCGCATGAGGCCTTCCATGGCAACCTTCAGTTCCTCCGTGCGCTCGGCTACGAGGCGTTCAAGTTCGTCATTGAGGCGCTGCTGTACGTCCTCGGCGGCACGCCGCAGGGTGATATCCTCGATGGTCGTCCAAACATAGCTGGTGCCATCCGGCCCCATAACCATGGAGCCGTTGAGACTGACGGCAATGCGTGAGCCATCCTTGCGGACATATTCTTTCTCATAGGGTCCATAGCTGCCGGTGGCGGAGATGACCCTGGCCTGTTCGGCATCGGCGGCAGCGAGTTCAGGGGGCGTCAGCATCTGATAGCGCAGGCCCGGGAGGGCCGCGCGCTCATACCCAATGATTTTCAGGAAGGCGTCATTCGCCTCTAGAAAATCGCCATCCAAGGTGGTGAGCGTCACGCCCAGCGGGCTGGTCTCGAACAACGCCCGCAGCTTCTCTTCGCTGGTACGCAAACGCTCCATGGCAGCGCGCTGTTCGGTTACGTCGGTGCCGATGCCAAGGACACCCTTCACTTCTCCATCGGCGCTGATCAACGGCAATTTGCTGACGTCGAACCAGCGCGGTGGCCCGGATGGCATATCATGCAAAGAGGTAACATTCATCTCTGGATTCCCGCTCTCGACAATGCGTCGGTCCGCAGCCTGGAAGAATTCGGCATCAGCCCGCCAGGACAAATCCCAATCCGTTTTTCCAACCACGGCGGCAGCGCTTGCGATACCGGAATCGCTGACGAATTTGCGATTGCACCCGAGGTAGACCGAGTTTTTATCCTTCCAGAATACGCTTGAGGGAATAGCGTCAAGGACTGTCTGCAGCATTTGCTGCGATTCCTGCGCCGCCTGCGTCGCAAGGCGCATGTCTGTGACGTCGTGAACCACGGAAAGCAAAGCCGGCTCGCCGTCGAATGTGAACGATCTTGCCCACATGGCACAGTACCGAGTTGTGCCGCCGCGCTGATTGACGCGAATGGGAAGAGACGTAACTTCACCATCTCGTCGTACCGCTTCGATCATGGTGTTGCGCTCGTCGAGATCGGCCCAGATGCCGAGCTCGATCGTCGAGTGTCCTATGGCATTCTGCTGTGAAATGCCGGTGATCTGCTCGAAACCCGGATTGGCCTCCAGGATACGGCCATCCCGGAGCGAGGTAATCAGGATCGCGTCGGGAGATTGCAGCAGAACACGCGCCGCTATGTCCTCGGATTGGCGCAGGCGACTTGCCAGCATCTTTCGGTCGGATACATCCGAGGCAATGCCGAGGAAGCCGCCGAGCTCGCCATCCGGCGTGCGGATCGTGGTGACGGATAGACGAATGGTGAGGCGCCGGCCATCCTTACGGATATAGATCCATTCGTTCTCACTGGGCTGACTGCCATTGGTATCCACGGTGAAGATTTCAAACGGGTACAGGATATCGCGCCCCAGTTTTTTCTGGGCCGCCTGCATGCGCGACCGGACCTCCTCAAGGTCGTGGAAGATAAGGGGCGTCTGCCGCCCTACAAGTTCCGCTGAGCTGTATCCCAACATCTCCTCCGCGGCGCGATTGAAGAAGGTGATGGTGCCTTTGGCATCGGTGGCAATCACGGCATAAGATACATTGTTGAGGATTGCTCCCTGCAGGGAGGCGCCGGATTCCGCCGCCTGCTCGGCGCGTTTGCGTGGTGTAATGTTGAAAAGCACACCTTCCAGTATCATGCCCCCATCTCTTTGCCGTGAGCCGCTGCCGCGGTCCATGACCCACATTTCGTCGCCTTGAGGATGTCGTATACGATACTCCAAAGCATACTCGGACCCGGCGATGGCGGATTGATAGGCTGCGGTCACGCGCGCGAGGTCATCCGGGTGGATGAATTGAGACCAGCCGACGGCTCCTTCGGCCGATAACTGCACAGGAACATCGGCCGTGAAACGCTCGATGCCAGATGACACATAGGTAAACGGCGCTGTGAGGTCCGGTTGGCGCTGATAGACTGCGCCCGGCAAATTGTTGCTAAGGGCACGCAGGCGTGCTTCCGATAGGTGCCGCGCGCCCAACTCTTCCTCTTGCAGATGGTTTGCATAAGTCAGGGTCAAATAGCTGGCGGTGTTACTCGCTACTGCTAGATCATCCGCCAGCCAGACTCGGTTGCCGTGACTCCGTTCAAAAGTGACAAGCCCTACATTTCTGCCGCCATTTCGGATAGCGTAGCCAAGAAGGAATGTAACGCCGTCTGAATTGTGCAGGAACGCCGTTAAGGCCGGCAATCGTTTGCTGTCGACTACATTGTCGACAATGATCTTTGGGTGGTATTCAAGTTCTTGCAGAAGCTCCGTGGTCGCAGCGGCGGGAATTGATGCCGGCAGACAGGGAGATCTCGTTGCCGCACAGAAGCGCGCGCGGCTGCGGAAGGTGCCTTGATCTGAATCGAGCAGCCAGACGCCGACAAACTCCACCCCAACAACATCTATTGTCTTGGCCACGATACTGGCCGCGACGGTGTCCATATCACCAGCTTCAATGGCTGGAAGCTCGGAGAGAGAAGCGAGGAGAGAAATAACGCTAGCGGACGTGTGGCGCGGGTCGGGAGTCACCGTCGGTTGTTCGGTCACATTCGGCACGGTTAAGCCGCGTAGCGAGGAAATTGCAGCGAGACGATCGACCCGCCACCATCCCGATCCTCGATGGAAATCCGTCCACCCATCATTGTCATGAGGTGGCGGCAGATGGTGAGGCCCAGGCCAAGGCCGCTCGCATCCTTGGTGAGAACGTCCTGCCCGATCGAGAAGGGTTCGTCGAGATTGCTTCTGACTGCTTTCGGAATGCCAGGTCCGCGATCCGCTATGTCAATCACGACGTCTCCGTCGCGGAGGTGCCACGAGATGGCGACATCCTTGCCACGGGGCGAATAGCGCAAGGCATTGGCAATGATATGTCCAAGGACCTTGGTGAGGGCGCTGCGGTCAATCTCGCACTGAACGGCCGGATCACCACGGTTGATCGTCAGATTGACGCCAAGGCGACCGGACTCGCCCATGAGGAGTTCCTGCTGGTAGTCGAGGATTTCCTGGATGCCGGTTGGTTCGCAAATAAGGCGGCGCCGGCGCGCATCGAGCTGGCTGAAATCCAGGATGTCGTCGACCAGAGTTGCCAGGCGACGGCCGGCATCGAGCACGTCCTGCATGTAGGCGGGAGGGACCTTTTCGCCATTTTCCAATGCGCGCAGCGACAACTCGCTGAAGCCGACTATGGCGTTGAGCGGTGTGCGCAATTCATGACTGACATTGGCCAGGAAGCGCGATTTCGCTTGTGCGGCGGCCATCGCCGCCTCGCGCTGCTCGAGATATTCTACATTGAGGATTTCAAGGTCCCGCGTCATTGCTTCCAGGCGCTGATTGGCTTCCTGCAATTGGCGCAGCCGCTCATAGGCACGCAAGGCGGTTGCGACGGATGTGAAAAGCCGCGCGCGCGACAATTCCGATTTGGTGCGGTAGTCGTCGATATCGTAGTCGCGGATGACGTCGCGCTCAGGCGCGTAGCCGGGATGCCCGGTGCGCAGGATGATGCGGGGTATGCTGAGACCCAGTTGATCGCGGATGATTTTCACCAGACGCAAACCGGCGTCGTCGGATTCCATCACCACATCCAATAAGATGACCGCGATCTCGTTGGCTTGCGCCAGGATCTTTTCGGCTTCTATGGCAGAGAAAGCATGTTGGAATTTGAGGCTGCGGCCGCCGAAGGTCTCGCTGCCGAGGGCGAATTCGGTGGTGATGTGGACATCGCGATCGTCATCGACAATGAGAATTTGCCATGGCGCGGCACCGCCCCCCGACATGCGTTCATCGACGATCTCTGGGAATTCAGAGTCTATCTGGAGCGCCGCGCTCAATGTCGGATCCGATCTTGCGAATATTGTCCTAGGTAGTCATTTGTCCTTGTAGCACCCACGATGGCAAAAGAGTGTTAACGCAAACTAAACGTTTGCCGGATGAGCCGGTTTTCCGGAACTCAGTTCCCGGGAACGCCTTTCGACGTCGAATATTCGAAGTGCAAAGCTTCGCCCGGATGAACCAGCGGATGCGATGCATGCGCTGCCATGGCGGCTTCGGAGAAACCGCAAAGAATCAGCTTCAGCTTGCCGGGGTAGGTGGCGATGTCGCCCACGGCAAAGATGCCGGGAGCGCTGGTCGCACAGTTCTTTGGGTCGACCGCGATGTGGTTGCGCTCAAGATTGAGGCCCCAATTGGCGATCGGCCCCAGATCCATGGCGAGTCCGAAGAAGGGGAGGAGAGTATCTGCTTCCAGACGCCGGACCTCGCCTTCCAGAGTCGAGACGTTGACGGCGGATAGTTGGCCGTTCTCACCTTCCAGCGAGTGGAGCTGATATGGCACCACCAACTCGACCTTGTCTGTCTTGGCAAGGGCCTCCATGCGTGCCACAGATTCCGGTGCACCGCGGAACTTCGGTCTGCGATGGATGACGTAGATCTTCTCGGCAAGCTCGGCGAGCGAAATGGTCCAGTCGAGTGCTGAATCGCCACCGCCGGCGATAACGATACGCTTGCCGCGGAAATCCTCGCGCCGCTTCACCAGATAGAAGACGCTCTTGCCTTCGAATTCGGCGAGACGCTGCAAGGGCGGGCGATTGGGGCCGAAGGCGCCACAGCCGGCCGCGATGATGACGGCGCGGGTGTCAATCCTGGTCCCGGCATTGGTCTCGACCAGCCAGCGATCGCCTTGCGGCGTCAGCTTGTCGACTTGCTGACCAAGATGGTAGGTCGGATTGAACGGGGCGGCCTGCTCCTCGAGTTTCTGGATCAGATGTGCGGCATCGATCGAGGGGTAACCGGGAATGTCGTAGATCGGCTTTTCCGGATACATGGCGACGCATTGTCCGCCGGTTGATTCCAGGGCATCGATGACATGGCAGCGCATTTTCAGCATGCCGCATTCGAACACGGCGAAAAGCCCCACCGGGCCGGCGCCGATGATGACCACGTCTGTCTGCTGAACCGCATCGCTCATGGAAACCTCCCCAAAATCGAGGCGCATCCTTTAGCATATTGTAATATTGGGGCAAATGTGACGTTGCGATGATCGTTGCGGCGAGGTCGCAGGACGGCTACAAACCGGCGCCATGACGCCAGTTCCAACGGAATCCCTGTTTGAATGCGACCTAGCCGATGCGGCGGCCACCCGCGGCGCGGCAGCGGTGCTGGCTGGTCTGGCACGGCCCGGCGATGTCTTCGCCCTCCGGGGCGATCTGGGCGCCGGCAAGACCACATTTGCCCGCGGGTTTATAGCCAAGCTCTGTCCGGACGAGGAATCGGTGCCGAGCCCGACTTTTACGCTGGTGCAGACCTATCCTTCCGAGATGGGCGACATCTGGCATTTCGATCTTTATCGCCTGAAGCTGGCCGAGGAAGCCTATGAGCTGGGCATCGAGGAGGCCTTCACGAGTGGAATTTCCCTGATCGAATGGCCTGAACGTCTCGGCTCGCTCTTGCCACGGAAGCGTCTGGACGTGACTCTGGCCCCGGGGAAGACGCCCGAGTCGCGGCGGCTGGTGCTGGTGGGCAACAAGGCCTGGGCGGAGCGGCTGGCGCCGGTAACGGCGGCAAGGTTTGGGGGATGGCTACGGGGATGAATGAAATGAGCAAGACCGCGGATGCGGCAGCGCGCCTGGCGCGCCGCGATCGGTTCCTGGCGGCGGCCGGATGGGGAGCTGCCGAAATCAAGCTGCTGGCCGGCGACGCTTCGTTTCGTCACTACGACCGTTTGACCATGGCTGGCCGGACGGCGGTGCTGATGGATGCGCCGCCACCGATGGAAGACGTGCGGCCCTTCGTCCGCATCGGCCGCCTGCTGAAGGATTTGGGTTTCAGCGCGCCGCTGATCCATGCCGAAGATGCCGAAGCCGGCTTTCTGCTGCTGGAGGATCTCGGCGACCAGACCTATACCCGTGAACTGGATGGCGGGGGCGATGCCCATGCTCTCTATGCATTGGCGACCGATACGCTGATTGCGCTTCACGACCGGGTGCCGCCATCGGCGCTTGCTGCTCTGCCCGTGTTCGATGATGCCCGGGCGCTCCGGGAAGTCCAGTTGCTGCTCGACTGGTACTGGCCCGCGCATTTTGGTGTCCCGGTACCGGCCGAGACGCGAGCCGCTTTCGTGGCTGCCTGGGAAGAGGTTCTTCCCCGTCGCTTCGACGTGCCGCAAAGCATCGCCTTGTTCGATTTTCATGTCGACAATCTGCTGGTGCTCAAGGACCGCAAAGGGGTCGAGGCCTGCGGCCTGCTGGATTTCCAGGATGCCGTGCTGGCGCCGATCACCTTCGATCTGGTTTCGCTGCTGGAAGACGTGCGGCGCAACCTGCCATGGGATTTGATGCAGGTGATGATCGATCGCTACCTCGCCGCCAATCCGTCGATCGCGCGCGATAAATTCATGGCGGCCTATGCCGTCATCGGCGGCCAGCGCAACACCCGCATTGCCGGAACCTTTGCACGATTGCTGAAGCGGGACGGCAAGGGCTGGTATCAGCGCTTCATGCCGCGGGTGTGGGAATTGATCGCCCATGACATCCAGCATCCCGTCATGGCGCCGGTGGCGGCATGGTATGCGCGCTATCTGCCGCCCGCCGAGCGTGGCGCGATCTCTGTCGATTGAAATGAAGGATTGCTCGTTTTGACCAAGCCCAGCGTCACCATTCCCCATACTGCCATGGTTATGGCCGCCGGTTTCGGGACACGATTACGTCCTCTGACCGAGACCACGCCCAAGGCCCTGGTGCCGGTCCTGGGCGTACCCATGCTGGATGTCGTGCTCAACCGGTTGCAGGCTGTCGGTGTAAAGCGCGTGGTGATCAACCTGCATCATCTGGGCGAGAAGATTCGGGCGCATCTGAAGGGGCGTGCCGATCTCGAGATTCTCTATTCCGAAGAAGCCGAGATTCTGGAGACAGGTGGCGGCATCGTTCAGGCGCTGCCGCTGCTGGGGCAAGATCCCTTCTTCGCCGTGAACGCCAAGATCATCTGGCTCAATGGCAAGATCGACGCACTGGAACGCCTCGCCGCAGAATGGGACGATGCGAAGATGGATGCGCTGCTGCTGTTGCAGCCGACGGTGACCGCCGTGGGCTATAATGGCAAAGGCGATTTTGTAATGGATCAGGAAGGCCGCGTGCGCCGCCGCAAGGAATGGCAGGTTGCACCCTTTCTCTATGCCGGTATCCAGATTTGCCATCCGCGCCTGTTTCGTGATCCGCCCCAGGGGGCGTTTTCGACCAATGTCGTGTGGGATCGTGCCATCGAGGAAGATCGGCTCTTCGGGCTACGTCACGATGGCGAATGGTACCACGTTTCGACTCCTCAACATTTGCAGGATGTCGAGCGGCATTTGAGCTTCCACGGCATCAGATTCTAGGCCAAGCTCCCCATGACACGGGGAGGCGAATGAATCTGTTCGACCGCACATCGCGCATCTGCACAATTCCGACGGGCGTCAGTTTCGTTGATGCCCTGGCGTTCGGATTGATGGCAGAGACCGCCGCCGATCCCTTGCGCCTCAGCGCGATCACCATTCTGCTGCCCAATCGACGTGCCTGCCGTGCCATGCAGGACGCCTTTCTGCGTCTGGGCGCCGGCGGTGGCCGGGCACTGATGCTGCCGCGCCTGATGCCCTTGGGCGATCTCGACGAGGGCGAGCTTTCCTTGCATGGCCTGGCACTCGATCTCAGCCTCGGCGAAGCCATGAGCGCGGACGTGCCGCCAGCCGTGCCGAATCTGCGACGTCAGATGCTGCTGGCGGAACTGGTACAAGGCGCTGCCGCGGTGAGTCTTCCTGGCGGCGCGATGCCGCTCGATCAGGCTGCGAGGCTCGCCGCCGAGCTTATGCGGCTTTTCGATCAGGTCGAGACCGAAAGGCTCGATTTTGCGGCGATCCGGAATCTGGCCCCTGAGGAACTGGCGGAGCACTGGCAATTGACCCTGCGCTTCCTCGATATCCTGCGCGACAACTGGCCGGAGATTCTCGCCAATGAGGGCGGCATCGATCCCATGCATCGCCGCAATCTGCTGCTGGAACGCCAAAGCCGTCTCTGGCGCGAGCAACCGCCGGCTGATCCGGTGGTCGCCGCGGGCAGTACCGGTTCGATTCCCGCCAGTGCTGATCTTATCGCGACTATCGCCAGTCTGCCCAAGGGTCTGGTCGTGCTGCCGGGGCTGGATCTGCAGGCCGATGCCGAAGCCTGGGAAAAGATCGCGATCGATCCGGCGCATCCACAGTTCGGTCTTGCCCATTTGCTGTCGCGCCTTGAGGCAAAGCGTGAGGATGTATGGTTGTGGCCGCATTCGCTGCCCGATGGGCCGGAGCGTTCAGCGCCGCCAACCCGCACCAAGATCGTTGCTGCCGCGATGCTGCCGGCCGCGGCCACTCATGATTGGCCGCTTATCGCGCAGAGATTTGCGCAACCGGACGGGCTGGCCAAGGCAGCCTGGCACGATGTGAGCCGCGTCGATTGCCGCACGGAGCAAGAGGAGGCCGGCATTATCGCGTTGATGCTGCGCGAGGCAGTGGCCCAGCCGGCGCCTTATCGTGCTGCGTTGGTGACACCCGATCGCGGTCTGGCGCGGCGGGTTGCTGCCGAGTTGCGGCGCTGGGACATCGAGATCGACGATTCTGCCGGCAGGCCACTGGGCATGACCGAGCCGGGCCTATTCTTCAATCTTATTGCAGCGGCTCTGGCCGAGGAACTGGCGCCGGTGCCCTTGCTGGCATTGCTGAAACATCCGCTTTGCGCGGCGGGTATGCCTCATGCCGCCTTCCAGAGCCAGGTGCGGCGGCTGGAGGTTCATGTCTTGCGCGGGCCACGTCCCGCGCCTGGCGTCGTCGGCTTGCGTGCGGCGCTTGCCGCCGCAGAATGCAATGACGATGTTCGCGCTGAGCTGCAGGCCCTTATTGACCGGCTGGCAGGTCTACTCGGTGCTGCCGGCCATTGGCAGGGTACGGTGCCGCTAACGGAGAGGCTGGATCGCCATATTAAACTGGCGGAAGCTCTGGCGGCGCGACCGGAAAGCAGTGGCGCCGAAAATCTGTGGCGCGACGAAGCAGGCGAGGCATTGGCTGGATTCCTCAACGACATGATGCGCGCCGCGCGTGGCATGTCGCCGGTCTCTGCAGCGAGTTATGCGGCCCTGCTGCAGGAATTGATCGACGGTATCGATGTGCGGCCGCGCTACGGGCTGCATCCGCGCCTTTTTATCTGGGGGCCGCTGGAAGCGCGCTTGCAGCAAGTGGATCTGATGATCCTGGGCAGCCTCAATGAAGGCGTTTGGCCGGGCGAGGTCGCCATCGATCCCTGGCTCAGCCGGCCGATGCGCAAAGCCTTTGGCCTCCCATCGCCGGAACGCAAGATCGGTCTTTCTGCCCATGACTTCCAGCAGGCGCTGGGGGCACCTCGGGTCGTGATGACCCGGGCGCAGCGTGTCGGCGGCAAGCCCAGTGTCCCGTCCCGATGGTTGTTGCGCCTCGATGCCTTCCTGCGCGCCTTGGGCATCGTCGCGCCGGTCGAGGGGCCGAGCCTCTATCGCGGCTGGCAGATGCGACTCGATTGGCCGGACGCACCGCCCGTCCCGCTGGCGCGGCCGGCACCGCAACCCGGCGCAAAATTCCGCCCCAATCGCCTGTCGGTCACGCAGATCGAAACCTGGATGCGCGATCCCTATGCGCTCTATGCCCGGCACATTCTGAACTTGCAGGCGCTGGATCCCCTGGATCAGGAGCCTGGCGTTGCCGATCTTGGTTCGTTGTTCCATGACATCCTCGATCGCTTCCTCAAAGAGGTAGGGCTGCCGCTGCCACCGGATGCGGAGACCCGCCTGGTGGCGCTTGGAGAAAGGGCCTTCGCCGCGGATCTGGCGCGGCCCGCCGTCTGGGCTTTTTGGTGGCCGCGATTCCGCCAGATGGCCGCCTGGTTCGTGACTGAAATGCGCGAGCGGCAGGCGGAGATCGCCGTCATCGCCACCGAGACCCGAGGCAAATTGCCAATCAGCGAGGTGTCGCCGGCCTTTACGCTGACGGCCAAGGCGGACCGTCTCGATCGGCTGCGGGACGGCTCGATCGCAATCATCGATTATAAGACCGGAACCATTCCGTCAGCGAAGGACGTCGCCCTCGGCTTTGCACCGCAATTGCCTCTGGAAGCGGCAATCGCGCAGAGGGGCGGGTTTGAGATTGCCGCCGGCGCAAAAATCGCACGCCTCGAATACTGGCACCTCAAGGGTGGGCGCGAGGGCTGCGCGGTCATGCCGATCAAACTGCCCGACAGCCGCAACCCGGCGGATCCGATGGCGCTGGCGGACGAAGCCTATCTAGGCCTTATTCGCCTGCTGGAGGCTTACGGGACGGATGAAGCCGCCTATGTGGCAAGACCGCGGGAATCCTTTGCACTTGGCTATAACGATTATGAGCATCTCGCGCGGTTTGCCGAGTGGGCGAGCGAGGTCGGTGAATGAGTGCGAAGGCCGACAACCCCACAGTACTTGCCACGCGCGACCAGCGTCGTGCTGCCGACCCAGCCGTCTCGGCTTGGGTGTCGGCCTCGGCGGGGTCCGGCAAGACGCAGGTGCTGCGCGACCGCGTCTTACGCCTGTTGCTGGAAGGCGCGGCGCCCGAGCGTATTTTATGCCTGACCTTCACCAAGGCTGGCGCCGCCGAAATGTCGAACCGCATCGCGACCACGCTGGCGGAATGGGCGTCGATGCCAGAGGTCGCGTTGAAGGCGGATCTCAAAAAGCTGGCAGGTGATATGGGGCTTGCGCGGCTGATCCCGGTGGCACGCGGTCTTTTTGCCAAGGTGCTGGATGCTCCCGGCGGCATGCGCATCGATACCATCCACGCCTTCTGTCAATCATTGCTGCGGCGCTTCCCCTTGGAAGCACGGGTAATGCCGCATTTCCGTCTGATTGAAGAGCGTGATTCTGCGACATTGCTGCTGCAGGCCCGCGAAGAACAGCTCAACGCGGCCCGTGCCGGGGCCGGTAATCTTGGCGCCGCTCTTGCCCATCTGGTACAGCGCAGTGGCGAGATCGGGATTGGGAGCGTGATCGGCGAATTGCTGCGCGATCGGGCGCGCCTTGTGGCCCTGCAACGGCAGATGAGTGATATCGAAGCGTATCGGCGGGCGCTCGCCGGATTGCTCGGTGTTTCCGCGGATGCCAATCGTGCCGATATTGTTGCCGCTGCATTTGCCGATGCGGCGTTCGATAGCGTTGCTCTGCGTGCGGCGATGGCAGCCCTGGCCCAAGGAGCCAAGACCGACAATGCGCGCGCCGCCATTCTGGACGCCTTTCTGGCTGCGGATGTCGATCAGCGCGCGGCGATGTTGGACGAATATCTCTCGGTCTTCCTCACGGCGAAGAACGAGATCCGTGCCACCCTGGCCAGCAAGGGCGCCATCGCGGCGATGCCTGACGTCGCCCATATTCTGGAGCGCGAGGCCGAGCGCCTGCTGCGCCTTCTCGACAAGTTGCGGGCTGTCGATATTCTTGCCGATTCCACTGCGCTGATGACCCTTGGGCTCGATCTCCTGGCGCGCTTCCGTAAACTCAAGGAGGCGCATGCGGCGCTGGATTTCGATGACCTTATCCTGGCGACACGCGATCTGTTGTTGCGGCCGGGCATCGCGCCATGGGTGCTCTACAAGCTTGATGGCGGCATCGATCATGTGCTGATCGATGAGGGGCAGGATACCAGCCCGACCCAGTGGGATATCATCAAGGCACTCACCGAGGAATTGATTGCCGGCAGCGGCCGTGACCGCTCTTATGCCGTGTCCGGCAAAGTGGCGGAGAAGCCACGTTCGATCTTCGCCGTGGGTGATTTCAAGCAATCGATCTTCAGCTTCCAGGGCGCCGAACCACGTGCGTTCCTGGCGGCGCGGGAGCATTTTCGTAGCCAGTTGGCGCGCGATCGTGGCGCTGCCGATACCCGCACTCCTTTCCTGGATCTGCCGCTTAACGTGTCGTTTCGCTCCAGTCCCGCGATCTTGCGCGCCGTCGACGCGGTTTTTGCCGGCACGACAGGGAGCGGCGTCGCTGAGGCGGATCGGAAGATCCAGCATGTCCCGGCACGCAGCGGGGCTGCTGGTTTGGTTGAGGTCTGGCCGTTGGCGGTGCCGCTGGATGTAACGCCGCCTTTGCCCTGGATGCCGCCGGCCATCGATACCGACCCAGGGGATCCCGGTACGCGCGTAGCCAATGCCATCGCCGACAAGATCGCGGACCTCATTCGCGGCAATGCCTCTCTCGAAGCGCGCGGTCGGCCGGTGACGGCCGGCGACATCATGGTCTTGGTACGCTCCCGCAACGCCTTCGTGCCGACGCTGGTAAAGGCGTTGAAGGCGCGGCAGGTTGAGGTTTCGGGGATCGATCGCCTGGCTCTGCTTTCCGAACTCGCGGTGATGGATCTGGTCGCTCTGATCGATTTCATTCTGTTGCCGGAGGACAACCTCAATCTCGCCGCGTTGCTGAAAAGTCCGCTGGTGGGTCTCACTGAAGCCGAGCTGTTCGATCTTTGCATCGCGCGTGGCGATGGAACGCTCTGGCAGGAACTCAATCGAGCCGCAGCCAATGCGGAACGCATTGCGGCCGCACGTGACTTTCTCCAAACCTATCTCGATCGCGCCCTGATTCTCACGCCTTACGAATTCCTGGCCGATCTGCTGTCGGCGGGCGGTGGTCGCAAGAAGCTCTTCGCGCGCCTTGGTTTGCAAGTGGGCGAAGCGGTAGACGAATTGCTCAATCTGGCGCTCGGTTATGAGGCAAACAATCTTTCGTCCTTGCAAGGTTTTCGGCATTGGCTGGAGATGGGCGAGGCGGTGGTGAAGCGCGAATTGACCGAGGATGGCGGTGGCCAGGTACGTATCATGACCGTCCACGGCGCTAAGGGCCTCCAGGCCCCAATCGTGTTCGTCGTCGATGCGCGCCGGCGCAAGCCGAACCGGCCCGGGCTGTTCTGGCTGGGGGAAGAGTACGCGGCGCTCCCGGTCTGGGTGCAGCGCAAGGAAATGGATGTGGCGCCAACGGCGTCGGCGCGCGCCGAGATCGAACAGCGATCACAGGAAGAAGAGAACCGATTGCTCTATGTCGCGCTGACGCGCGCGGAGGACCGGCTCTATATCTGTGGCTGGCGCGGCCGCGTGAGTGCGACGTCGGCGAGCTGGCATGACAACGTCACGGAAGCCATGGCCGGCCTCGAGAACGTCGTTGTTCAGCCGGCGGAGCAATGGCGTGCGGAAGCAGGATGGGAAGGCGCGAGCTACACGCATAGCAATGCGCAAAGCGATGCGCCCGGGGACAAGGTGGCGAAGGCTGGCTTGGCGATCGACCTGACGACACCTTTGCTGCCGTGGTCGCTTTTGCCGGTGGACCCGGAGCCGGACCCGCCGCGGCCGCTCATTCCCTCGCGTCCCAGCACGGAAGGCGGAGCTCCTCTAGAGGCGCCGTTGCTCTCGCCGCTCGGTCAGGATCAGGGTTTCCGCTTTCAGCGTGGTTTGGTGATTCACAAGCTGTTCCAATTGCTGCCGGATCTGCCATTGGCATCGCGGCGCGAGGCAGCGCGGCACTGGCTGGATAGCATCAACCGCCCAAGCGGTCTCATGGCGGAAGATTCGGCGTTGGATGCCATCGTCGCGGAAGTGATGGCCGTGCTGGAGGCGCCGGAATTTGCGCATCTTTTCGTGCCGGGTTCGCGTGCGGAAGTGCCGATCGTGGCCGAATTGTCCCGTGCCGATGGCGGCCGGCAGATCCTCAGTGGACAGATCGATCGGCTCCTGGTGACGCCAACGGAATGCCACATCATCGATTTTAAGAGCAATCGGCCTCCAGCCATGCGGGCAGAACATGTCTCAAAGCAATATCTTCGGCAGCTCGCGCTTTATCGGTCTGCCATGCGGGGAATTTATCCAGATCGAACAGTAAGTTGCTATCTGCTCTGGAGCGCCGTGCCCAGCTTGATGGCGATCCCCGATTCGCTGCTGGAGAGTTATGCGTCCTGAGCAGGTCAGGGGTCAGGTGCGAACTCGTCACCTTGACGCTGGGCAGTGGGCTTCATAGATTCCCTGACAAGCAGCGTCGGGAATCCGGCGCCGTTACAGTGTAGAACCGGACCGCCACGATACATGGCAAGGTCCAATGGGAAGGAAGACGGGATGAGCACGACCCATGTCAGCGACGCGAGCTTCGAGGCCGACGTCCTAAAATCCAATCAGCCGGTGCTGGTGGATTTCTGGGCCGAGTGGTGCGGCCCCTGCAAGGCCATTGCGCCCGTGCTGGAAGAGATTGCACAGGAACTCGGTGGCAAGCTGAAGATCGTGAAGGTCGATATCGACCGCAACGCGCAGACGCCCAAGAAATACGGTATCCGTGGCGTGCCGACCCTGATGCTGTTCAAGGATGGTCAGGTCGCGGCCACCAAGGTCGGTGCCGAACCCAAGCGCAAGCTGCTCGATTGGGTGAACTCGAATATCTGATCGATCCCGCTCGATCAATCATGGAGAACCCCGCTCGCAAGAGCGGGGTTTTTCGTTTTTAGTCGTTCTCGGCCAGCACCGTGCCGGCAAGATACAGCGAGCCGCAGATAAGGACCCGGCGCGGCTCGTCGCTGCCGTCATGGGCATCGACGATGGCGCGCAAGGCGGCTTCCACGGAACGGAAGCCCTGGCTGAGCAAGCCCACCTCGGCGCCGGCCTGAACGCATTCCTCGACCGAGAGGCTGGCATGGTCGCCCGGGATGGCGACGGCAGCCAGATCCTCGGCATGGGGTGCCAATTGGCCGAGGAAAGCCACCGGATCCTTGGTATTAAGCATGCCGAAGATGAGATGCGCCGGCTTGCCGTCGGCAGCGCGCCAATCGGCCAGCATGGCGGCGATCACCTCGCCGGCCTCGGCATTGTGGCCGCCATCCAGCCATAGCTCCCACTTGCCGTTCTTGCCACCCGGCAGCATCTCGACCAGAGGCCCCTGGGTCAGGCGCTGCATGCGTGCGGGCCAGGTGACATTGCGCAGGCCCTGCGCAATATGCGCGTCCGAGATATTGAAGCCGTCGAGCACCGCCGTCGTTGCGATGGCGCAGCCGGCATTGCGGAACTGATGGCGACCAGCGAGACCCGGGACCGGATAGAGCCGCGGGCCGCGCTGGTCGAAGAAGCGCAGTTGGGATTTTAAGTCACCGTCGCAATTCCATTCGCGGCCGAAGCGGTGAAGGGGAGCGGAGAGTGATGTCGCGCGTTCCTCAAATACAGCCAGCGCCTCGGTCGGCTGTGGCGAGACGATGACCGGCCGGTTGCGCTTGATGATCCCGGCTTTCGCCTTGGCAATCAGCTCCAGCGTATTGCCGAAAAACTGCATGTGGTCGAAGGAGATCGGCATCAGCACCGTGGCGAGCGGCTGGTCGACGACATTGGTCGCATCGAACTCGCCGCCGACACCGGTTTCCAGCAGCACGATATCTGCCGGCTCCCGCGTGAAGGCGAGAAAGGCAGCTACTGTGGTTATTTCAAAAAAGGTGATCGGTGTGCCGCCATTGGCACGTTCGCATTCTTCCAGCAGCTCAATCAGCGCCGATTCGTCGATCAGCTTGCCATTGAGGCGGATGCGCTCGTGAAAACGCACCAGATGCGGAGAGATATAGACATGGACCCGGTAGCCGGCCGCCTCCAGGATCGCGCGCAGATAGGCGATGACCGAGCCCTTGCCATTGGTGCCGGCCACATGAATCACCGGCGGCAAGTGGCGTTCCGGATGACCCACCGCTGCCAACAGGCGGTGGACCCGGTCGAGTTCCAGATCGATCAGCTTGGGATGGAGTTTGGTGAGGCGATCCAGAACAATGTCGCTGGTCTGTGTCACGCCGCCTCGTCGCGCTTGGTGAGGAGCGAGATCACGCGGCCGATCTGTTCGCGCAATTCCTTGCGCGGCACGACCAGGTCGATGATGCCGTGGTCGAGCAGATATTCGGCACGCTGGAAACCCTCCGGCAGCTTTTCGCGGATGGTTTCTTCGATGACACGGGCACCGGCAAAGCCGATCTGGGCGCCGGGTTCGGCGATTTGTATGTCACCCAGCATGGCGAAGGAGGCCGAGACGCCGCCCGTCGTGGGGTCGGTCAGCAACACAATGAAGGGAAGACCGGCTTCCTTCACTTGATCGACCGCGATCACGGTGCGGGGCATCTGCATGAGCGAGAGGATGCCTTCCTGCATGCGCGCGCCACCTGAGGCCGGCACGGCAACAAGACCGGCCTTGCGGGTGACGGCGAGACCGGCGGCGGTCACCAGGCCTTCGCCTACCGCCATGCCCATCGAGCCGCCCATGAAATCGAAATTGAAGGCGGCGACAACCGCTGGGGCGCCGTTCATCGTGCCATGGGCTACGACAATCGCGTCCTGTTCCTCGGTCTTCGCCTGGGCATCCTTGAGCCGATCCGTGTAACGTTTCCGGTCCTTGAACTTCAACGGATCGACACCGACACGCGGCGTTTCGACACGTTCATACTTGCCGTCATCGAACAGCAGCTCAAGGCGCGTTTTCACATCGATACGCATGTGATGGCCGCAATGCGGGCAAACGCGCTGATTGGCGTTGAGCTCGCGGTGAAAGATCATCTGGCCGCAGCTCGAACATTTATCCCACAGATTTTCGGGGACGTCGGTTTTCTGGACCAGCTTGCGGATCTTGGGTCGCACAAAATTGGTAAGCCAGCTCATCTTGTTCTCTCCGTATCGTCGCTCAGCTGCGCGCGCTGCGCACGCCGGCGGCGAGGTTGGCCACCAGTTCCAACGCCGATTTGGCGGCGTGGGGTTGTGGCTTGCCAGTGGCATCGATCGCCGCGGCAATGCGGCTGACAACAGCCGAGCCCACCACGGCGGCATCCGCCACGCGGGCGACGGCGGCGGCGCCCTCAGGTGTCGTGATACCGAAGCCCACGGCGACTGGCAGGTCAGTATGCCGCTTCAGGCGGGCAACCGCCGCGCCGATATCCGTCTGGCTTGCCGAACGCGTCCCGGTGATGCCCAGAATGGACACATAATAGACGAAACCGGAGGTGTTGTTGAGAACGGTCGGCAGGCGCTTGTCATCGGTGGTAGGTGTAGCGAGGCGAATGAAGTTGAGGCCGGCTTTCAGGGCCGGGAGGCACAATTCCTCGTCTTCCTCGGGCGGCAGATCGACCACGATCAGCCCGTCGACGCCGGCCTTCCCGGCATCTACCAGGAATTTATCGACGCCATAGGAATAGATCGGGTTGTAGTAGCCCATGAGCACGATCGGCGTGGTCTCGTCTTTGGCCCGGAAGTCGCGCACCAATTGCAGCGTCTTCTTCATGTTCTGGCCGCTCGCAAGGGCGCGCAAGGACGCCGCCTGGATGGCTGGCCCGTCGGCCATGGGGTCGGTAAACGGCATGCCAAGCTCGATGAGGTCGGCACCCGCCGCCGGCAGGCCCAGAACGATCTCGCGCGAAACTTCGTAGGTGGGATCGCCTGCCGTCACGAAAACCACCAGGCCGCCGCGCTTGGCCGCCTTCAATTCGGCAAAGCGCCGCTCGATACGCGTAGTCATATTTTGGTACCCAGCCTTTCGGCGACGGCGAAGATGTCTTTGTCGCCCCGGCCGCAGAGATTCATGACGATGATATTGTCCTTGGGTCGCGTCGGCGCCAGTTTGCGCACATAAGCCAGCGCATGGGCTGGCTCCAGGGCCGGAATGATGCCCTCGATTTTGGCCAGCATCTGGAAGGCGTCGAGCGCCTCGAGATCGGTCGCCGAGACGTATTGCACGCGCTTCATCTCGTGGAGCCAGGAATGCTCGGGCCCGATGCCGGGATAATCGAGGCCGGCGGAAATCGAATGCGCGTCGATGATCTGGCCGTCGTCGTTCTGCAGCAGATAGGTGCGGTTGCCGTGCAGCACGCCCGGCCGGCCGCCGGTGAGGGAGGCGGCATGGCGACCGGTTTCAACACCGTCGCCGCCGGCTTCAACGCCGATGATCTCGACCTCGCGGTCATCAAGGAAGGGATGGAACAGCCCGATCGCATTGGAGCCGCCGCCGATACAGGCGACCAGCGTGTCGGGGAGGCGGCCTTCGGCTTCCAGAATCTGCTCCTTGGTCTCGATTCCGATCACGGATTGGAAGTCGCGCACCATGCTGGGATAGGGATGCGGGCCAGCCGCGGTACCGATGATGTAGAAGGTGTTTTCGACATTGGCGACCCAGTCCCGGAGGGCCTCGTTCATGGCATCTTTCAGCGTCGCCGTGCCGCTATGGACCGGAATGACCTCGGCCCCCAGCAACTTCATGCGAAAGACGTTGGGCTGCTGGCGGGCGATGTCGGTCGCCCCCATATAGACGGTGCAGGGCAGATTGAAGAGCGCACAGAGAGTTGCCGTGGCGACGCCATGCTGGCCGGCGCCGGTCTCTGCAATGATGCGTGTCTTGCCCATGCGCTTGGCGAGCAGCGCCTGACCAAGGCAATTGTTCACCTTGTGCGAGCCGGTGTGATTGAGCTCGTCGCGCTTCATATAGACCTTGGCGCCACCTAGTTCCGCGGTCAGCCGTTCGGCAAAATAAAGCGGGCTCGGCCGGCCGATATAGTGCTTGCGGTAATACTCCATCTCCTCGGCGAATTTCGGATCCGCTTTGGCCGCCTTGTAGGCCGCCTCGACCTCGAGAATGAGCGGCATCAGCGTTTCGGCGACGAAGCGGCCGCCGAAGATGCCGAAACGGCCATGTTCGTCCGGTCCGGTGCGGTAGGAATTGGGCTGTGCGACGCTGGCTGTGCTCACGGGTTCAAGGCTCCGAAACGCAGGGAAATTCAGATAGATGAGAGCGGAGTCGCTCAAGGCGCGCAATCAACCATAGCGGCGGCCAAAGGTCAAAGGCCGTAACGTTCGGTCCAGCACCTTAAAGGGTTTGCGCGATTGCCAGGAATTCTTTGATTTTATTGATATTTTTCTCGCCGGGGCGATCTTCGACGCCAGATGAGGTGTCGACCGCCCGCGTTCCCGTCGCCCGTACTGCCGCGGCGAGATTGCCGCTATGGAGCCCCCCGGCCAGCATCCAGGGACGGTCAAAATGCTGGCCCTTCAAGAGGCCCCAGTCGAAGGAAAGCGCATTGCCGCCCGGCAGGGCGCCCGTCATGGATTTGGGTGGCTTGGCATCGAAGAGCAGCCGGTCGGTGACCGCTTCGTAGGCGCGTGCCGCGGCGATATCGGCGGCATCGGCGACGCTGATCGCCTTCATGACCGGAAGGCTGAAACGGGCGCGGATCTCAGCAGTCCGTTCAGGCGTCTCATGGCCATGCAATTGCAATAGATCGAGCGGCGCCTCGGCCAGGATCGCGGCGATGGCGTCGTCGGTCGCGTCAACGATCAGGCCCACCTTGGCGATACCCGCCGGCACGCGTTTGCCGAGTTCCTTGGCCAAGAGCGGCGCAAGATTACGCGGGCTTTTAGCGAAGAAAACGAAGCCGACCATGAAAGCGCCACCGCCGACGGCCGCATCCACGGCCGCCGGCGTCGTCAAACCGCATATCTTGGCGTCAACCGCCATCTCATACCGTCTCCGATACAAACCGCGGATAGGCCAGCACGAAGACTGCGCCGATTGCCGCGAACATGATGAACTGGATGACCACCGAAATAAAACTCAGTGCCAGAGGGGCTGCCTCGAGAACACCCAGGCTGATCGATAGGCTTAGAAAGAGCGATTGCAGAAAAAACAGACCCAAAGAGACAATCACGAAGGCGACAGCGAGACCAACACCCTGACCCGTCGTGCGCCGCCAGGCGTCCCGGAGCTTCATCGGCGCATCGATTGCGATACCGACCCATATCGGCGTGAGCCGCACGACAACGATCAGTGACCAGATCAGAAACAGGATGGTCGCGGCGAAAACGATCGCCGGTATCGGCAGCAAGACCAGGACCAATGCCATAAAAATGAAGAAGGCGAACAGAATGCAAACGAGAAAGCCGATCAGGTACAGCCACATCCGGATATGCCGGCGCCGCAAGTCTAGGCCGAGGCCCGATGGACCGCCATCGCCCAGCGCCAGGGCACGCATCCAGTTCACCATAAAGATTGCGATCACCAGCCAATTTGCCAGCCCAATCAGGATGATCGGCGCCTGAACGCTTTGCATCTGAGCTAGATCAGGTTCCTGTCCCGGCTGTATTGCGCCAAACATCATTTCGGCATAGGGCTGGAACCAGATGTTGAGAGCAAAGGTGGCGATGACCGGAATCGCTGCCAGTCGCATCAAATCATCGCGCTCCTGCCAGACGCGGCGGAAGGCCGCCATGGCAAGCGGCCATGGCTTGAGATCAGTCGAACTCGGTTTGGTCATGTTCGCAATCGTCAGAGAGGGATCAGCCGCGCGCCCATCAGCGCCGTGCTTGGGCCGGCGGATGGCCGATGGCGGCGTCGATTTCCGTGCCGATACGGCAGGCGGCATCGCGTGGATCGGCCGCCGCCGTAATCGGACGGCCGATCACCAGGTAATCGGCACCGGCCTTGGCGGCGTCACCGGGGGTGCGGACCCGCTTTTGATCGCCGCTGTCGCTGCCCTGCGGCCGGACGCCTGGGACCACCAGCAGGAAATCTTCGCCCAGTTCTGCCCGCAATGCTTCGATTTCATGGGGCGAGCAGACGACGCCATCTAGGCCGGCCGCCTTGGCCAGATTGGCGAGGCGCTTCACCTGATCGCTGGTCGGGGCGGCCTGACCCACGGCAGCGAGGTCCTTGTCATCGAGGCTGGTGAGGACGGTAACACCGATGATTTTCGGCCGCTTGACGCCGCGCTTTTCTGCCTGTTCCTCGGCGGTTTCGCGGGCGGCCTGCATCATCGCCTGACCGCCAGCGGCGTGGACCGTCACGATGCTGGGGGCAAGCGGCGTGATCGCCCGCAAGGCACCAGCCACCGTATTGGGTATGTCATGAAGCTTGAGGTCCAGGAAGATCGGCATGCCGACCGCGGCGATGCGGCGATAGCCAAGCGGCCCGTTGGCCAGGAAGAATTCCAGCCCGAGCTTGACGCCGGCGACGGTCCGGTCCAGGCGATGCGCCCAGTCGACAGCCTGATCGATATTGACCGTGTCGAGTGCCGCCAGAATTTGCCCTTTGCTGCCCACGCGCGCTCTCCTTGGAAAATGGCCGGAAATGCCAGTCGAGACCGTACCCGGCCGAGATGATCACCCCCCTCGAACCACGACACAGGTTTTTATCCTATATTGCGGCCAGCGTCACCCGCTAGCAGACAGGAAGGCCATATTAGAGGCCAGCCATGTTAACGACTGCCCTTTAACGTCCGACGATGGCCAGATAAGCTGAACAGGAACACGGCATGCAGGCGTCTCGATGCAACTGACCCAGTTCTCCGATTACTCACTCCGGGTACTGATCTATCTCGGCTTGCGGCCGGATCGTCTTTCCACGATCGAAGAAATCGCGGCCGCCTATGGAATTTCGGAGAGCCATTTGACGAAGGTGGCCCACAAGCTGGGCCGGCTTGGGATCGTCGAAACTGTGCGGGGCCGCAAGGGGGGGATGCGGCTGCGGGATGCGCCGGCGAAAATTAATGTCGGGGCGACGGTGCGGGTGATGGAGGCCAATCTCACCATCGTCGAATGCTTCGATCACGAGCACAATACCTGTCCCATCGCGCCGGTCTGCAAGCTGGCCGGCGTCCTTGGCGAGGCATTGGAGGCGTTTTTGTCGGTGCTGGATCGCTATACCCTGGCCGATGTGCTCAAGAATCGGCAAGATCTGGGTGAAATTTTGCAAATCCGGCCGGAGCCATGAGATGACGGGCGCAGTAACCGGGCTTTAAACGTGAGATTTGACCAAATGAACAACAAGGCTCGCCCCCTCTTGAAATGCGGACTTGCCGCCGCTGCGACGATGTTGGTAGCGGCCTGCGCCACGCCGGTGCGCGTGGTGGATCGGCCGAGCCAGGAATTGCCCTGGTCGGCCGCCATCGGCCGTCTGGATTTGGAATCTGTGGATGCGCGCGGCTCTTGCTCGGCGACGCTGGTGCAGCCGGATGTGATCCTCACGGCCTCGCACTGCCTCTACGGGCGCGGGTCCGAAATCCGCATCATTGATTTTAGCTTCACGCCGGCCCTGGATGCGGGGCGGGAACGGCTGCGGCCGGTGCCGGTCGCGGCGGTCGTTGCAATGGGCTGGCCGATCAATCCGGAGAAAAACTGGGAGGAGAATGAGCCGCCGATACTTGATTGGGCCCTCTTGCGTCTTGCCCGGCGGGTCGACTTCCTTGAGCCGCTGCGGGTGGAGAAGCTCAGTGTGGCGGATATCGCCAAGCGCATTGATTCCGGCGCCACCTTGTCTCATGCCGGTTTCGGCGTGTACGGGGTTGGTTCCGGCAAGCGGCTCCAGATGCGCGATAAGTGCCAATTGCTTGACGACCGTCAAGACAAACTGAGGACTGGTGTCGAGGTCATCAAGAATACCTGCCCGGTCATTCAGGGAGACAGCGGTGGGCCGATTCTACTGACGGCGGCCGATGGGACGCGCAGCGTCGTCGGCATCATTACCAATTACTGGCGTTCGGAATCGGGCGAGGAAGGAGCCAGCTATGGCCCCAGTTCGCTCAATTTCGCCGGCGAATTGCCCGCTTATGCCGGTAACAGCGGCGCATTGCCAGCCGCCGCCGCCGACACGCTGTCCGATCCGTGACATTCTGGCGCGGAAAGCCCGGCCGACCTGGCGTCGTTGCCAGAAGTGTGGGGCTCGGCATCTTGCTGCTGGTGCTGGCTGGTTGTGCAGCCCGCCCCCCGGTGATCGCCCCGACGCCGGTGCCGGTACCCGAAAAGCTGCCCTGGACCGCAGCGATTGGGCAATTATCCATTCTCCAGGGCGGCGGCCGACCCTGCACAGCCGTGCTTGTGGCATCGGACCTTATCGTCACCGCGGCCCATTGCCTCTACCAGGAGGGTCGCGCGGCACCGCCAACCAGCGTCGTGTTTCATCCCAATTTCGGCGCACAGCCGGAGCTGGGTCAGTATCGTGGCGCCACCATTCGGGCCATCGGTAGTGTCGTTCGGCAGGGGCGTATTACCAAGGGCTCGGAGGTGGCCGCCGATTGGGTCCTGCTCAGCATCGATCCGCCGGTTCGCGCCATTGAACCGGTTCCAGTCGCCCGGCTGACCACCCAACAGATTCTGGATCAGCTGGCTAATGGCGCCGATCTCTTCACGGCAGGTTACGGGTATGGCGCCACAAAGGTGCTGCGGCCCCATGGCAAATGCCGGATTGTCTCGCCGCGCGAGAATAAGGCAGCCCAATTTCCCAGCATGCTGGTGACCGATTGCATCATCCGTATCGGCGACAGCGGCGGCCCGATCGCCCTGCTGGACAAATCGGGTCGGCCCAGCCTGATCGGCATTTTTTCGGGGTTTGGGGTCAATGGCCAGACCGGCCTTGCCTTTGGCAGCAATGCCAGCAATTTCGCTCCCTATCTCGATTCCTTGCTGATCTCGCAGTGGCTTGGATCCTGATACGAGATTCCGGAGCAATGGCGAGCGCCGATTGACTCTTGGAAATGAGCTGTATACAGCTTTCTCAACCACCTGAAAGCATTTGTAAACTGAAGTGCCAGCCGGGATTGGTCTGAAAGGGGCCAGCTCGCCAGCCTTGTCGGGAGATCGATCATCGTGCCGCGCAATCCTCGCTATGACATCCTGTTCCAGCCCGTAAAGATCGGGCCGGTCACCGCGCGCAACCGCTTCTACCAAGTGCCACATTGCACGGGCATGGGTTACGACCTGCCGCATTCGGTTTCGCGTCTGCGCGAATTGAAATCCGAAGGCGGCTGGGGCGTGGTCAACACCGAATATTGTTCGATGCATTGGTCGTCGGAAGATGCGCCCTATCGCCTGTGTGCGCTCTGGGACGAGAACGATGTCAAAACGCAATCGCTGACGGTTGAGAAGATCAAGCGCCATGGTGCGCTGGCCGGCGTGGAACTCTGGCATGGCGGCAACCACAGTCCCAATCGCTGGAGCCGCGAGACGCCGCTCTCGCCCTCGGGCTCGACCCAGCATGCGGTTTTTCCCATGCAGACTCGTGCGATGGACAAGGAGGACATACGCAACCTCCGCAAATGGCAGGTCGACGCGGCGAAACGTGCCAAGCGCGCCGGTTTCGACATCGTCTATGTCTATGCCGGTCACGGCTATCTGCCGTTCCAGTTCATCACTAAGCGCTGGAACCAGCGGACCGATGAATATGGTGGGCCAATCGAAAACCGCGCGCGTCTCCTTAAAGAGATGATCGAGGACACCAAGGATGCCATCGGTGATACCTGTGCCGTCGCCGTGCGGCTCGCGGTCGATGAGTTGATGGGACCCGAAGGCGTCCAGGCAGCGGAAGAGGGCGAGGCCGTGATTTCGCTGCTGGCCGAGTTGCCGGATCTCTGGGACGTCAACATCTCCTATGTGGACAACGATTCCCTTTCGTCCCGTTTCGGGCCGGAAGCACATCAGGAAAAATTTACCGGCTTCGTCAAGAAACTCACCACCAAGCCGGTGGTAGGTGTCGGCCGTTTCACGTCACCGGATACGATGGTCGATCAGGTGAAGCGTGGCATTCTGGATTTTATCGGCGCGGCGCGTCCCTCGATTGCAGACCCCTTCATCCCGTTGAAGATCGATGAGGGGCGCGAGGACGACATCCGCGAATGCATCGGCTGCAATATCTGCCGCGCCCAGAACAATTCCGGCGTGCCGCTTCGCTGCACACAAAATCCGACCATCGGCGAGGAATACCGCCGCGACTGGCATCCGGAGATCATGAATCCGAAGAACGGGCATGCTGATGATCCCATTCTCATCGTGGGTGCGGGACCAGCGGGCCTCGAATGTGCGATGTCGTTGGCCAAGCGCGGTTACGACGTGGCCCTCGCCGATGCCGCGCGCGAACTGGGTGGCCGTCTTAATAGGGAACCGAAATTGCCGGGCCTTGCCGCCTGGGTGCGCGTGCGCGATTATCGCCTCGGCCAGATCGCGAAGCTCCCAAATATCGAGATCTTCCGCGAAAGCCGCATGGACAAGGGCGCGATCCTGGAGGCCGGCTACCGGCACGTGATCCTTGCCACCGGCGCCACTTGGCGGCGCGATGGTACCGGTCACAACAATTATCTGCCGGTACCCGGCATGGATGCCGCCAACGTCCTTACACCTGACGACATCATGGCCGGGAAGACGGTCACCGGTCCGGTCATCATCTACGATGACGATCAATATTATATGGGCGGCGTGATTGCGGAAAAGCTGCGCAGCGAAGATCACGAAGTCACCTTGGTGACCCCCGGAACGGATGTGTCCAACTGGGCCTTTTTTACCGACGAGCAGTTCAAGGCGCAGGCCAAGCTGATGAGGATGGGGGTCAAGCTGGTGCTGACCCATCGCCTTGCGGCCTGGGCGGGCGACCATGCGCGCTTTGCCTGCAACTATACCGGCGCGGAAATGCGTATCGACGCGGTGACCCTGGTCAGCGTCACCTCGCGCGTTTCGGAGAACGCTCTCTTCCAGGAACTGAAAGCTGATGAAGCTGGCCGGAAGGCAGCAGGAATCCTTACTCTGAAGGCGATCGGCGATTGCGACGTACCAGGCGCTATCGTGCACGCGGTCTATGCGGGACACCGGGCCGCGCGTGAGTTCGGCGAAGTGATCGATCCGGACCTTTTTCCGTTCAAGCGCGAACTCGTCTTCGTCAAATAGAAAGAATTGGGGGAGCAGGTCATGACCCGGGAAGCGACGAAGAGGCGCGAGCGGCGGCCGGTCAGCGTCGGTCCGCGCCAGATGCCGTTCGGCAAGGTCCGCAATGCCTATCCGCCGATCGCGCTCCTGAGCGCCGATGAACTGGAATCGATCCATATTGCCTCGCTGCGGCTCCTGAGCGAGATCGGCATGGAAGTGATGCATGACGAAAGCCGCGCGCTGCTGAAGGCCGCCGGCGCCAGTGTCGATGAATCGAACCAGCGTGTGCGCTTCGACCCGGCCATGATCGAGGAGAAGATCCGCACGGCGCCCTCCAACTTCACCTTGCAGGCGCGCGATCCGGCGAAGAATCTGGCGGTCGGTGATGGCAGTGTCATTTTCGCTGCCACCGGTGGCCCCGCCTTCGCTCACGATATCGATCGTGGACGCCGGCCCGGCAATTACCAGGACATGTGCGATTACATCAAGGTCGTGCAGTCGCTCAATGTGATCCATCAGGAGGGGGGCTGCCCCTGCGAGCCCACCGATCTTCCGGCGGATTCGCGCCATCTCGATTTCTATCTGGCAGCGATCCGTCTGACCGACAAAAACTGGCAGTGCTGGGCGCTGGGCGGTTACCGGGTCGAGGACGCGATCGAAATGCTCTCGATTGCGCTTGGTCAGTCCCGAGAGCAATTGCGAGCTAACCCCGCCACTCTTACCATCGTCAATTCGAATTCGCCCTTGCGTCTCGATATTCCGATGGGCGAAGGGCTCTGCGCCATGGCGCGGGCCGGGCAACCAGTGGCAATGACGCCCTTCACCCTGTCGGGTGCGATGAGCCCGGTCACTATCGCGGGGGCTCTCGCGCAGCAGAATGCCGAGGCGCTCGCCCTGATCGCCCTGTCGCAAATCGTGGCCCCCGGCGCTCCGGTGCTGTACGGCGGCTTTACCTCCAATGTCGATATGCGCACCGGCGCACCGGCTTTCGGCACGCCGGAATATGCCAAGGCGCAGATTGCCTCGGGCCAATTGGCGCGGCGCTACAATGTGCCGTTTCGCTCGTCGAATGTGACAGCCTCGAACGCGGTCGACGTACAGGCGGCTTATGAAAGCGGCATGTCGCTGTGGAGCACCATCATGGGTGGCGTGCATTTGATCGAGCATGCGGCTGGCTGGCTCGAAGGCGGCCTCACGGCGTCCTTCGAGAAGCTGATCCTCGACGCCGAAATGCTGCAATTGATGCGGAGCTTCCTGGATCCCTTGAAGGTCGACGAAGCCAGCCTCGCCTTCGATGCCATGCAAGAAGTAGGGCCGGGTGGTCATTTTTTCGGCGCCGCGCATACTTTGGCGCGCTTCGACCGGGCTTTCTATGAGCCGATGCTGTCCGATTGGCGGAACTTCGAGAATTGGTCGGAATCGGGTGCCAAGACCGGGACCGAGCGCGCCAACGGAATCTGGAAAGATCTGCTGCGGACCTATGAACAGCCGCCGATCGATCCCGCGATCGACGAGGCGCTCGAGGCCTATGTCGCCAAACGCAAGGAAGCAATCCACGCCGGCCGCTGAACGCCGATTTCTAACGTGACAGGCCAGCGTCATCTGTGATCCGATCCCGCGCAAGATAGCGTAGGATCAGACGATGAGCGATAAACGCGAAGACAATTCATTGGGCGGCCGCGTCAAGCGCTATGCCAAGGTGGGCCGTGCCATGGGCGGACTGGCTGCGCGTGTCGCTGGCCATCGATATCTGGGGCTGAAGGTCGACCGGGCCGAGCATGCCTCGGAACTGAAATCGGCCCTGGGTGGCCTCAAGGGGCCGCTCATGAAGGTGGCGCAGATCATGGCCACCATCCCGGATGCTCTCCCTAAGGAATATGTCGAGGAACTGCGTCAGTTGCAGGCCAATGCCCCCTCGATGGGCTGGGCCTTCGTCAAACGCCGCATGGCATCGGAGCTTGGGCCTGATTGGCAGAAGCGTTTCAAGGAATTCACCCATGAAGCCGCGGCGGCGGCGTCTCTGGGCCAGGTGCATCAGGCGACCTCGCTGGACGGGCGCGCGCTGGCCTGCAAGCTGCAATATCCCGACATGCAATCGGCGGTCGAAGCCGATCTCTCGCAGTTGAAGCTGATCTTCCGGCTCTACGAGCGCTACGACCGGGCCATCGCCACACAGCAGATCCATGCCGAGATCGCGGATCGCTTGCGCGAGGAACTGGATTACGATCGCGAAGCTCGCGCGATGGCTCTTTACCGTCTGATGCTCGCAGATGAACCGGAAGTGCATCTGCCGGAACCGGTCTCGACCCTTACCACCAAACGACTCCTCACCATGACCTGGGTCGAGGGTGAGCCGCTGATGTCGTTCCTCGACAAGAAGCCGAAGGTCGAGCTCCGCAACAAGGTCGCCTACAACATGTTTCGCGCCTGGTATGTGCCGTTTTACGAATACGGCATCATCCATGGTGACCCGCATCTCGGCAATTACACCGTCCGGCCAAAGGGCACGGCGGATGAGGGCGCCGTCAACCTGATGGATTTCGGTTGTATCCGCATCTTCGATGCGAAATTCGTCCAAGGCGTCATCGATCTCTATTGGGCCCTGCAGAACGACGATCGCGAGCTCGCCGTGCACGCCTATGAAAGCTGGGGCTTCAAGGGTCTCAACAAGGACGTGATCGATGTCCTAAACCGCTGGGCCATGTTCGTCTATGGTCCACTCCTGGAAGACCGCACGCGCAAGATCCAGGAACATGAAAGCGGCATCTATGGCCGCGAGGTGGCGGAGAGCGTCCATGCCGATCTGCGGCGCTTAGGCCCGGTAACACCACCCAAGGAATTTGTCTTCATGGACCGTGCCGCGATTGGCCTTGGCTCCGTATTTCTCCACCTTAAGGCTGAGATCAACTGGTATCAGATGTTCCATGATCTCATCCGCGATTTCGATGCAAAGGTGCTCGCGAAACGGCAGAAGGCGGCACTGAAGGAAGTGGGGCTATAACGACCGCGTAAACCCGCTTGTCACTGGGTTGATCCGCAGGCAATCTTGCCGCTGATTGAGAGGGGGGGAATCATTAGTTCCTTGCCCTCTGGCGAATAATAACAAGCTGATCCAACGGCTTATCGTCCGCGATGTGATCGGATACGAAGTGGGGAAGGTATGAAGATCGCGATTCTGAAGGAACGGCGCGTGGCAGAGAAGCGCTGCGCCGCGACGCCGGAGACGGTCAAGAAGTTCATCGCTCTCGGTGCTGAAGTGAATGTGGAGACGGGGGCGGGGATCGCCGCTTCGATCCCGGACGCCGCCTTTGAAGCCGCCGGCGCCAAGGTTGTTGGCGATGCTGCCGCAGCCTTGAGTGGGGCAGCGCTGGTCCTCAAAGTGCAAAGGCCGCTCACGGCGGGTGAAGGCGCGGTGGATGAGCTGGGATTGCTGCCAAAGGGTGCCACGCTCGTCGCCATCCTCAACCCTTATGGCGCCAAGGAACAATTGGCGGGCTATGTCGCCGCCGGCATCGATGCGATGGCGATGGAACTGGTCCCGCGCATCACCCGGGCCCAATCGATGGACGTGCTGTCGTCGCAGGCTAACCTTGCCGGCTACAAGGCGGTGATCGACGCGGCAGGTGAGTACAATCGCGCCTTCCCGATGATGATGACGGCCGCCGGCACCGTGGCGCCGGCGCGGGTTCTCGTGATGGGCGCCGGGGTTGCCGGATTGCAGGCGATCGCGACGGCGCGCCGACTGGGCGCAATCGTTTCGGCGACCGATGTGCGGCCGGCCTCGAAAGAGCAGGTGCAGAGCCTGGGAGCAACCTTCGTCGCGGTCGAGGATGAAGAATTCAAACAGGCTGAAACCGCCGCCGGCTACGCCAAGCCGATGTCCGAGGCCTATCAGGCGAAACAGGCGGCTCTGATCGCCGAAACGATCAAGAAGCAGGACATCGTCATAACCACCGCCCTTATTCCCGGCCGCAAGGCGCCGATCCTGGTGACCGAGGAGATGGTGAAAACCATGAAACCCGGCGCTGTCATCGTCGACCTCGCGGTGGAGCAGGGCGGCAACTGTCCGCTCTCGGAACTCGGCCAGGTGGTCGAGAAGCACGGCGTCAAGCTGGTGGGGCATGCCAATGTGCCGAGCCGCCTCGCGGCCGATGCAACCGCGCTCTATGCCAAGAATTTGCTTAATTTTGTGACGCTGCTGATCGATAAAGAGACCAAGCAGCTCAAAATCGATTGGGAAGATGAGATCGTCAAAGGCGTCGCCCTCACCAGGGGCGGCCAGGTGATCCATCCAAACTTCCAGGCCTGAGGGGATACGCCATGGACGAACAAACTGCGCTTGATGTCGCGAACGCGATCGCGCCGGCGGAGCAGATGCCTTTCGTGCAGCTTTTCACCGTCTTCGTGCTGGCCTGTTTCGTCGGCTATTACGTTGTCTGGCGCGTGACACCGGCCCTGCACTCGCCGCTGATGGCCGTTACCAACGCGATTTCGTCAGTCATCATCGTCGGAGCCTTGATCGCTTCCGGGGCGGCCGCGTTCGGGATCAGCCAAGGCATGGGCCTCGTCGCCGTGGCGCTGGCGGCGGTCAACATCTTCGGCGGATTTCTGGTGACCTACCGCATGCTCTCGATGTTCAAGAAGAAAGACCCGGCGAAGAAGGAAGGCAAGTAACATGAGCCAGAATTTCGCCGCCTTCCTCTATCTGCTCGCCTCGGTTTGTTTCATCATGTCGCTGCGCGGGCTTTCCAGCCCGGCGACCTCCCAGGGCGGTCTTCGCTATGGCATCGTCGGCATGGTCATCGCCATCGGCACGACACTCGCTCTGCCGGAAGTCGCCGGATCGTCTTATGTTGGGATCGTTGTCGCCCTGGTGATCGGCGGTGCCATTGGTGCGGTCATTGCCCAGCGCATCCAGATGACGGCCCTGCCCCAGCTGGTTGCTGCCTTCCACAGCCTCGTCGGCCTTGCCGCGGTTGCTGTCGCAGCGGCGGCATTCTACGCCCCGGCTGAATTCCACATCGGTGCGCCAGGCGCCATCCATGCCGGCAGCCTCATTGAAATGGGCCTCGGTGTCGCTATCGGCGCCATCACTTTCACCGGTTCCATCGTCGCCTTTGCCAAATTGCAGGGGCTGGTTTCCGGTGCGCCGCTTGTCTTCAAGGGGCAGCATTTTCTCAACGCGGCCCTTGGCATCGGTATCGTCGTTCTCATCGTGGCCCTGATCCTTGCGCAGTCGGAACCTTTGTTCTGGGCCATCGTGGTTGTCTCGCTGGTCTTGGGCTTCCTGTTGATCCTGCCCATCGGCGGCGCCGACATGCCGGTCGTCGTCTCGATGCTGAATTCCTATTCCGGCTGGGCTGCTTGCGGGATCGGCTTCACGCTTGCCAATCCGCTCCTCATCATTACCGGTGCCCTGGTCGGCTCATCGGGTGCGATCCTCAGCTACATCATGTGCAAGGGGATGAACCGCTCGATCTTCAACGTGATCCTGGGCGGGTTCGGTACGGATTCCGGCGGTGCTGCCGCTGCCGGTGGCGCCAAGGCGGCGGATCGGCCGGTGAAGGCCGGCAGCGCCGACGATGCCGCCTTTATCATGAAGAATGCGGCCTCGGTCATCATCGTGCCGGGTTATGGCATGGCGGTAGCACAGGCACAGCATGCGCTGCGTGAAATGGCGGACCTCCTGAAGAAGGAAGGCGTCAAGGTCTCCTATGCCATACATCCGGTGGCGGGTCGCATGCCGGGGCACATGAACGTGCTGCTGGCGGAAGCCAACGTGCCCTATGACGAAGTGTTCGAGCTTGAGGATATCAATCGCGACTTCGCTCAGGCGGATGTCGCCTTCGTCATCGGCGCCAATGACGTCACCAACCCGGCGGCGAAGACCGATCCGAAGAGCCCGATTTTCGGTATGCCGATCCTCGACGTCGAACAGGCCAAGACCGTCCTTTTCATCAAGCGTTCGATGGCGTCCGGTTATGCCGGTGTCGACAACGAGCTATTTTTCCGCAGCAATACGATGATGCTGTTCGGGGACGCCAAGAAGATGTGCGAAGACGTGGTCAAGGCCTTTGGGCACTGATCGCCCAACGTCACCTGATCGGCAGTTTCGACTCTGGCCGTTTCGGGCGTGTAGGTGAGTTGGCGGCGAAGACGAGGATGCGGTTGACGGTCAAGCCGTCATCCGACAGCGGCAAAAAGAGGGTCTCGTCATTGACCCATTTGCCGTTGGTCGACATATAGGGCGTCGCATCGTATTGCGGTCGCAGCGTGGCGACCGCGCGCTCGTACCAACCCAGCGCATCTTCCCGCGACGGTCCGATGAAACCTTCTGCGACAGATTTTCCCGTCGGGTCATAACCGCGTACTTCGACCTCTTTGGTGCCGACCAGGCGGTAGACATAGCGCCGGGGATCGGTCACCACGTCGACAATGATGAGGTGGGCGAGCAGGCGCGGGATGTCGACGGGGTCGATATCGGCACGCCGCGGCGGCTTGCCATCCTGGCAGCGCTCGTGCCAGTAGGCGTACATCTGTTTGAGCTTTGGCCCGGACCCGGCCAGCCAGTCGGGATCTTCCACTTACACGCCCCCAGAAAGACCGACCCGGTGACGGCGTGCTGCCGGCCGGTGGTCGCATGGTGATACGAAACAGCCGGCCAACAGGTTCTGCAAGGATTACCAAAAGTCATCGCCCCGCCGACAGAATCGGCGGGGCGAGAGCAAAGTGCGTAATCTCGTCGATAAAGCCGCTCGGTTGAGCGGGAAGGCGGGACTAGAAGCCCTCGCGCTCCATGCGCTTGCGCATCAGCTTCCGGTAACGACGCACCGCCTCGGCCGCTTCGCGCGCCTTGCGCTCGGAGGGCTTCTCGTAGTTACGACGCATCTTCATTTCCCGGAAAATCCCTTCGCGCTGCATCTTCTTCTTCAGCGCGCGCAGGGCCTGATCGACATTGTTGTCACGGACGAGCACTTGCACGGTTGACCACGGCTCCTTTCGCCGATTGGAGTAGAATTGGAAACAAGAGAACTGTCGGCCCGCTCGATTAACGGCCCGTCTGGGGCGATGCTGTAGCACAGCCCATCTGGCTTGTGAAGCCCCGAGCACTCATTATGGTATTGCTGCGGTGCTTCCTAAATGCCTGTTTTATGGCCATATTCTGGATCACAACCAAGGGAGAAAGCATGGCCATCCTGAAAATCGCGCGTATGGGCCACCCGATCCTGAAGCGGATCGCGGACCTCGTCCCGGACCCCACTGCGCCGGAAATTCATAAACTAATCAATGACATGGTGGATACCCTGGCTGATATCGGCGGTGCCGGTCTCGCGGCCCCCCAGGTCCATGTGCTCTTGCGTGTTGTTATTTTCCACGTTCCAGGGGCGCGTCTGGCCGCCGAAGACGGGACCGATCCGGAAAAGGCCCCCGGCGTGCCGCTTACAGCCCTCATTAACCCGGAAATCACCCCCCTCTCCGGTGATATGGCCGAGGGCATGGAGGCGTGCCTCTCGGTGCCGGGACTCGCCGGCTCGGTGCCGCGCCATACCAGAATTCGCTACCGGGCCCTGGCCCCGGACGGGCAGGTCATCGAGCGGGAGGCGACGGGGTTTCATGCCCGGGTGGTGCAGCATGAATGCGATCATCTGGATGGCATCCTCTACCCCATGCGCATGCGGGACATGACCAGTCTGGGATTCGTCGAGGAATTGCGCCGTTTTGAGAACAAGGAGGCGGCGGACTAAGTCCGGCCCGTGCTGCGGCAAAGGAACGGGTTTGCCTGCCTTCCGAACTGGGTCACAATACGAGCGGATGTCCCGCCCTCAATCTTGGCTGCGGAGGCGGAACATCTCTGCCAACGGAGCGTTGACTGGTCATGAGTGAAACTTACAACCGTGCGCGAGATCGCGAGAAACTGGTCGACGCGATCATGCCGCATGTTCCCTTCGATGGCTGGAGCGACGCAGCCTTCCGGGCCGGCGCCGGCGATTGCGGGATCGATGTGCCGCGTGCGCTCAATGCCTTTCCGGGCGGAATGGCCGAGGTGCTGGCCTTCAATCATCAGCGCGCCGATGCCCAGATGGTCGGGGCCATGGTCCGGGACGAAACAGGCAGCCTGAAAATACGCGAGCGGATCATGCGCGCGGTTCAATTGCGGCTGATGCTCGTCGAGGGGCAGCGCGAAGCGATCCGCGCCGGATTGTCGTTTCTTCTGTTGCCGGAAAATGCTCCGCTGGGACCGAAATTGCTCTACGGCACGGTCGATGCCATCTGGCATGCGATCGGCGATCGTTCGACCGATTTCAGCTACTACACCAAGCGGGCATTGTTGGCGGCGGTCTATTCGGCGACTTTGCTGTATTGGCTCAATGACAAGAGCGAGGGCCATGCGGCTAGCTGGGCATTCCTCGAGCGACGTATCGCCGACGTCATGAAAATCCCCCAGGTCACCGGGCAAATTCGCGCAATCGTCGATCGGCTGCCCAATCCGTTGTCATTCCTGTCGCGAGACGCCCAGCGGGCCGGGGTGCCCTTCAGCATGCCCCGTCGACGCCGGCTGGCGCGGCGCTGAACCGCCGGCTCCTGCATGGATGAAATCGAGCAGCCTGGGCCTGTCGCGGGTGCGGTCGATCTGGATTTCAGCCATTTCGATCTCGGCATCGCCATCAATCTGCTGGTTGCCCTAGCCATCGGCCTGTTGATCGGGTTGGAGCGCGAGTGGCGCAAGCGGGGCGACACCGGCGAAGGCGAGGGTCGGATCGGTATCCGGACCTTCGGCTTCATCGGGCTGTTCGGCGGTCTCGCCAGTACGCTTCAGGAGCAGCTCGGGCCGTGGTTGGCGCCTGCCGCATTGCTGGCCTTGGCTGTTCTCCTCGTCGCTGATCGCCGAACCGACGCGAAAGGGCGCTTGGCGGGACTTACCGAGGATATGACGACCTTGGTCGCGGCATTGGCGACGGCGCTGCTGGGCATGCTGGCAGCGCTCGGCGCCATCGAACTCGCGGTGGCCGCCGCGGTGGTCGTCGTGACGCTTCTCTACCTGAAGCCGACCCTGCATGGCCTGGTCAGCAAGCTGACCGAAGCCGAGCTCAAGGCGAGCGTGCGTTTCCTGGTCATCTCGCTGGTGGTTCTGCCGGTCCTGCCCAACCAGCAATATGGCCCTTATGGCGCTTTCAATCCGCGCGAGACCTGGCTTCTGGTCGTAATGATCTCGGCGCTTTCCTTCATTGGCTATTTTGCGATCCGCTATCTGGGCGCCGCGTTGGGGTGCATCGCGACGGGCTTGTTCGGCGGTCTCGTCTCTTCGACGGCGACGACCATCACCTTCGCCAAACTGGCAGGCGATCAGCCGCGGCAAGGTCAGATGCTGGCCACCGGCGTGGTCATCGCCAACGCTGTGATGGCGGCAAGGATCTTGGTGGTCACGGCGGTTCTGGCGCCGAGCCTCGCCATCTCCTTGGCTCTGCCAATGGGATTGTTCGTCACCACCGCATTGGTGATGGTTGTGGTCATGTGGCATACCGGTCAGAACAGCAAGTTGGGCGGCGAGGCACTGGGGATCGACAATCCTTTTGAGTTGCGTCAGGCGATCAAGTTTGCCGTCCTCCTCAGCATCATCCAATTGGCCGAGAAGTTCCTCAGCGATCAGTTTGGCACCAGCGGTCTCCTCGTCCTGGCGGGCATCGCCGGGCTCGCCGATGTCGACGCCATCACCATTTCAGTGTCGCGCGATGCCGTCGTCGGCCAAAGCATGGGGCCCCTCATCGCTGCCATTCTGATTGCAGCGGCCAGCAATACCCTGGTGAAGGGGGTGATTGTTCTGCGCGCTGGCGGCGTCTTTGCCCGGTGGGCCCTGGGCGCCCTGGTTGTGATGACGCTTGCGGCGGCTATTGGTGCGACCGTGCAGGAGCTTTATTTCGCATCATGATGCTCTAGGCCGGCTCTTTCGGCGGAATTTTGTCGCTGTCCAGCTCCTGGCTGCCCAGTTCCTTGCCGGCATGGTCGCGCTCAAATCGCTCCCGCGCCTGACGGTCGCTGGCTTTTTCTGCCTTGTTACGACCAAATTGGACGCGGTTTTCTGCGGCTTTCTTTTGCTCGTCCTGGCGCTGCCGAGCCTTACGGAATCGGTTGAGATTGACGATCTCGGCCAAGTTGCACCTCGCGGAAATGTCACCCAGGCGGGCGATTCCAACCTTGCCCCCCATTCTCCCGAAAGGCGATAATAGACGCAAGCGGCAATCGTGACCGTAGCTTAGACAAGAGTGGCTGTTTCACATCAGCCACTGACCGGGAGAGAAAGATCATGAAGAAAGCGCTGAAAATCGGCGGCGGCATTCTGGCCGTCATCATCGTTGCTCTTCTGGTGGTGCCGTTCTTCATCGATCTCAACAGCTACAAAGGCATGATCACCGAACAGGCCCGCGCCGCGACCGGTCGCGACCTGGTGATCGAGGGCGATATCTCGCTGTCTTTGCTCCCCATACCCTCCGTTTCCGTCGAAGGCATCAAGTTTGGCAACGCGGTGAATGGTGCCGCTGCCAACATGGCTGAGATCGAACAGGTCAAGGTGCAGGTGGCGTTGCTACCGCTGCTGTCGAAAAGCGTGGAGGTGAAGAGCATCGAATTGGTGAAGCCGACGATCATCCTCGAGAAGCTGGCAGATGGCAGCGGCAATTGGGAAATCACACCGGCGGGTGGTGCGGCGCCTGCTGAAGCCCCGGCCCCTGCCGCGGAAGGCGAGGCAGCGGCCGGTGGCTACAATATCTCGGTCGATGGCGCCAGCATCAGCGATGGTACCTTGGTTTATCGCGACCTCGCGACGGCGGCCGAGCAGCGAATCGAAAACCTCAATGTCGATCTGTCCATGCAGAGCCTGCAGGGGCCATTCAGCGCCACCGGCGGGGTCACCGCCCTTGGCATGCCGCTCGGATTCTCGGTCGACGTGGGCCGGCTCGATCCGGCTCAGCCGATGCCGATCAACCTATCTCTGCGAGTCACCGATGCCGGCGCCGAGATCGGGTTCTCGGGCCAGGCCGATCTAAAGGCCGCCGAGACGGAAGATCAGCCGATTCTTGTGGGCAAGCTGACCGGCAAGGGCGACAGCGTTGCGAAGCTGATCTCGGTGCTCTCCGGGGGCGAGGCAACGGAGGGGCCGCTGGCGCAGGCTTTCGCGCTCGACGGCGAGGTCAGCGCAGCGAAGACCCGCGCCGATCTCAAGAATTTTACCGCCAGTCTCGGCGAGATGACGGCCCGCGGTGGCGTTGCCGCGACCATGGGTGAAACCACGAATGTCGAACTCGACCTCGCCATGGGCAGGCTCGATCTCGATGCGCTCCTGCCGGCGAGCAGCAGCGAAGCGGCGCCGGCTGCAGACGCGGCGCCCGCCGAAGTCCCGGCCGACAACGCTGCTGGTGGTTTTGCCTTGCCCGTGGGCATCAATGCCAAGGCCAATGTCGCGATTGAACAGGTGGTGGTGCAGGGTAACTCGATCGACCGCGTGAAGTTGGTCGCAGATCTTGCCGATGCCAAGCTCAATCTTACTGAATTGTCGGCGCAATTGCCGGGGGCGACCGCCTTCAAGCTGGGCGGTACGCTGGAAGCGCAGAACGGGCAGCCGGCCTTTGCCGGCGGCCTCGATGTCAATTCGAGCAATCTGCGCGGGCTCATCGATGCCTTCGCCAAGGGTGCCGTCGACAGCGTTCCGGGGGATCGGCTGCGGGCCTTCGCCCTTAACAGCCGCGTCACCTTCACGCCGACGCAAGTGGCACTTTCCGACCTTGCCGCCAAGCTGGATGCGACGCGGATCGGTGGCGGTCTCACCGTGGCATTGCCCGATGGCAAGCTGCGCCAGCGCATGGCCTTCGGCGTTGGTCTCTCGCTCGACAAAATGAATCTCGATGGCTATCTGCCCAAGGGCGGCGAAGCTGCCGCGGCGGCACCCGCTGCCGAGCCGGCGGCTGCGGAGGGTGGCAATCCGTTAAAGGCGCTGGCGCCGCTCGGCGATCTCGACGCCAATATTGAATTGCGCGCGGGCGCATTGACGCTCAACGAACAGCAGATCCAGAAGCTTCACGTTCTGGTCGGCTTGGCCAGCGGCGTGCTGACCATCGAGGATTTGTCGGTGGGCGATCTCATGGGCGGCAAAGGCACCGTGAAGGGCCAGATCGTCGATCTCAAGGGTGATCCGCGCTTCGATCTCGATTTCGATGTGACGGCGAAGGATGCCAACAAACTGGCGCAGATGGCGGGCGCGGAGCCGGCCGGGAAGCTCGGTGCCTTGACGTTGAAAGGCAAAGCGCTGGGCGGCGGCGACGAGGTCTCCTATGACGTCGCACTCGCCATGACCGGTATCGGACTCGACGGCACGGCCAAGGGTGGTGCGGCGGGCCTCACCGGCGGCGGCATCCCCCGGGTGAATTCGACCTTCGATATCAAAATCGGCAAGCTGGCGCCGCTCCTGGCATTGGGTGGCACTACCGATGCGACGCAGATGAAAGCTGCCGACAATCTGGGCGCCGTCAGCTTCGCTGGCAGCGCACAGAGCGGCACCGACGATCTTACCTATGACATCGACCTTGCCATGAGCGGAATCGGTGCAGCCGGCAAGCTCTCCGGCAAGATCGTTGGCATTTCCGGTACACCGCAGGTGGATACGGTGCTCGATCTGCGTGCCGACCGACCGGCACCGTTATTGCAACTGGCCGGCCTGGCCGGGCCGAAGGCGCAGCAGATGGGGGCGCTCGCCGCCAAGGGCACGCTCAAAGGCGGTGCTGACGACATGAATCTCGATCTCGGTCTTCAGGCTGCGGGGGCCAACGTCAAGATCGCCGGCAATATCAAGGCCAAGGCTGATCCGATGGCATTCGATGTCGCGCTTGAGGCCAATCATCCCGAGTTCACGCAGCTTCTGGCTCTGGCTGATCTGCCGAGTTCGGGCGCCAAGGCAGGTCCATTGGCGCTGCAAGCCAAGGCCGCGGGCAGCACGGCAAAGGCAGCTTTAAGCGGACTCGATTTCCGCTGGGGCGATTCCAGCCTCACGGGTGCCGCCAATTACGACGCCACTGGCGCCAAGCCGATGGTCACCGCCAATCTTGTCGGCGGCACGGTGAATCTGGTGCCGTTCATGGGCGGTGGATCGTCATCGGGCGGCGAAGCATCCGGCGGGGGTGGCACCGCTGGTTCTCCCTGGTCGAACGAGCCGCTCGACCTTTCCGCGCTGAAGGCACAGGACGCCGACATCGATTTCAAGGCAGCGTCACTGATCATGCCCGACCAGCGGATCGACGATCTTATCGCCAAGGTCATGATCAAGGATGGCGTGCTCACCATGAACACGCTGAGCGGTCGCATCTATGGCGGCGGCTTCAACCTCTCCGGCACCTCAGTCGATGCGCGTGCCACGCCGCAGATTGTCGCCAAGATGGCGATCGACCAAATTCAGATTGGCGAAGCGCTGGGCGGCGGCATCGCCGGCAATCAGATCAAGGGACCGCTCTCGCTCAATCTCGACCTCACTGGCGCCGGTGAAAGCCAAGCCGCCATCGTGCGCTCGCTCACTGGAAAGGGTGATCTCGGCGGCACCATGATGATCATCGGCAAAGTCGAGCAGACAGTCGGCTCCGCCCTGCTCGGCGTGCTCGGCCAGAAGGTCAAACAAGTGAAGGGGATCGCCGACAGCATCAACGGTGTGATCGGGTCCTATACCGGCGTCGACAACCAACTGTCGGGGACTTTCGACATCGCTCAGGGCGTTCTCGATACACAGGACTTCGCATTCCGGAATCCGAAGGCGAGCGGAACAGCCAAGGGCCAGGTGGATCTCGGTGCCTGGGCACTCAACATGCTGGTTGATCTCTTCGGTGCTGAGGCCGAAGCGGCTTTCATGAGCATTAATCTCACCGGTCCGGTGAACTCGCCCACCCCCGCTTTCTCGGGAAGCGGCGCGGCTGGGCCAGCGAGTGGCGGTTTGGTCCCCGGGCTTAATCTGCCAGGCATCGGCACCATCCCCGGTCTTGGCGGCAGTGAAGGCAGCGGTGTGCAATTGCCGGGTGGTGTGACGATCCCGGGGCTCGGCGGATCCAGCGGCGAGACCGGCACGACCGAGCCTGGTGCCGCTGCGCCGGCAGGTGGATTGATCAACGAGATTCCCGGCGTGGGCGATCTGCTCGGCGGCGCAAAGAAACAGGAGACCCAGGCGGCCCCGGAAGCAGCGCCGGCGGAGGCTGAGCCGGGAGCCGTAGCACCCGCAGACGTAGTCCCCGCCGAAGTGGCACCGGCTGAAGTCGCACCGGTTGAAGCCACACCGGCCGAAGGGACCCCAGAGCCAGAGGCGGCGCCTGCTGAAGCCGCTCCGGCTGAGGTGGCTCCCGAGCCGGGCGCTACGCCGGCGGAAGCGGCCCCCGCCGAGGCCGCACCGGTGGAAGAAGCGCCGGTGGAAGCCGCCCCCGCTGAGGCTGCGCCCACGGAGGCAGCTCCTGCCGAGGCAACCCCGGCCGAACCCAGCGCGGTACCGGAAGAGCTTCTGCCGGAGCCCGGCGCGGTCCTGCCGCAGTAACGCGGTCAGGCCCCTTGGACGGTGCGTAGAACGTAGACCCGGATGGCACTTGAGAGATTGGGTGCCCCGGCATCGGCCGGTCGTGCCTGATCGATTTCCGCAATCAGAGCGGATACGGAAACCCCGCGCCGCATCGCCGCGTCCTTGAGAGCGTCCCAGAAGGCCTGTTCCAGGGTCACCGACGTGCTGTGACCGGCAATGCTGACTGAGCGCTTCTTGAGCGCAGTGGCGGGCGGGGTTGCCATAATGCCCCGCCCTTACCGGTGCCGATACGTCGTCACTTCGGCCCGAGCATGTCCTGGGGGCGGACCCATTTGTCGAACTGGTCTGCCGTGAGCAGACCCAAGGCCAAAGCGGCCTGCTTCAGGCTGGTGCCTTCCTTGTGCGCCTTCTTCGCCACCTTGGCCGCGTTGTCATAGCCGATATGGGTGTTGAGTGCCGTCACGAGCATCAGCGATTGCTCCAGCGATTGCTTGATCTTCGGCAGATTGGGCGTGATGCCGACGACGCAATTGTCGGTGAAGCTCATGGCGGCATCGGCGATCAGCTGACCCGATTGCAGCACGTTGTGAATGATCACCGGCTTGAAGACGTTGAGCTCCAGATGGCCGTTCGATCCGGAGACTGTCACTGCGACGTGATTCCCCATGATCTGGGCGCAGACCATGGTCATCGCCTCGGCCTGGGTCGGGTTCACCTTGCCCGGCATGATGGAGGAGCCGGGCTCGTTCTCCGGCAGGTTGATTTCTGCGAGGCCCGAGCGGGGGCCTGAGCCCAGCAAGCGGATATCGTTTGCGATCTTCATCAGCGAACAGGCGATGACGTTATAGGCGCCCGAGATCTCGACGAACGCATCGTGCGCCGCCATGCCTTCGAACTTGTTCTCGGCGGTGCGATAAGGCTGGTCCGTGAGCTTGGCGAGTTCCTTGGCAAAGGCCTTGTCGAAGCCCTTGGCCGCATTGAGGCCGGTGCCGACTGCGGTGCCACCCTGCGGGACAGTGAGAAGGCGTGGCGCCGTCGCCTGTACCCGTTCGATGCCGAGCCGGATTTGCATAGCATAGGCCGAGAATTCCTGGCCCAGGGTGACCGGGGTTGCGTCCTGCAGATGGGTGCGGCCGATCTTGATGATCTTGGCGAATTCCCTGGCTTTCTTTTCCAGCGCGGCAGCCAGGTGATCGAGTGCCGGAATGACATCCTCGGCGATCTGCTGCACGGCGGCGATATGCATCGCGGTGGGAAAACTGTCATTCGAAGACTGGCCGTAATTCACCTGATCATTGGGATGGATCGGCTTTTTGTCGCCACGCTTGCCGCCCAGCATCTCATTGGCCCGGTTGGCCAGCACTTCGTTGACGTTCATGTTGGTCTGGGTGCCGGAGCCGGTCTGCCAGACGACCAGCGGGAAGTGATCGTCGAGGGCACCGCTGGCAACTTCCGCCGAGGCCGCCACGATAGCTTTGCCGAGCTTCTTGTCGAGCTTGCCGAGCTTCATGTTGGCAAGAACCGCCGCCTGCTTCAGGGTGCCGAAGGCGCGGATGACGCCGACCGGCATCTTCTGTCCGCCGATGCGGAAGTTCTGCAGGCTGCGCTGGGTCTGGGCACCCCACAGCTTGTCGGCGGGTACCGCGATCGGGCCCATGGAATCGGTTTCGGTGCGCGTCACCTGCTTGGCAGCGGATTTGGCGGCGGATGCGGATTTCGCGGCGATCGGCTTCTTAGCCATCGTCAATCTCCCTCAATGGATCGGTGGGTCCTGGATTGGCAGGATCGCCCCCCTGGAATGGATGCCCCGTTCTAACGGCTTTCGCGCGGCGAAGAAAGGGCGGCGCGCTTAGAGCAGGGGATTGCGGCGAGGCCTGGGTTTGCTGGGGCGCGGCTTTTTCTTGGCGCCGATCCGGCGGCTGGCGGCAACCGATTTTTCCACCCATTCCTGCAATGTTCCGGCGGCGGCCATGACCTTGGAGGGGCAGCGCCAGTAGCTGTCCACCGTTACCTCGCCCTTGCGGGTCTCGTAGCGGAAGGGTTGGCTCTTGGCCTTCACGAAATCGGGGCGGTTCTGATCATCGACCTTGAGGTAAAAATTCTCGCGCAGCACCAGTCCAAAAATCACACCGTCGAGATAGAGGCCGTAGCCGCTGAACATGGGTTTGGCGCGGAACGGGCCGAGCGGCGTCAGCTTGCGTTCGAGTTCGGTAACAATTGCCTTGGCCTGGGGGCTGGCCACGTCACTGATTCCCGCCGAGGCGGCAATGCGCGATGACGAAATCCGCGACCGCGGTCACGTCGTTGAGGTCGAGAACCGGCAGCTTCGTTTGCGGGACGGGGCCGTCGCTGAGGATCGCAACATAGGTCGGATCCTCGGCCGAGAGCAGCGGCTTGCCGTTGGCGGCCCGGAAGATCTCGATCTTGTCGTGAGGTGCTTGTTTGAAACCCTCGATCAGCAATAGATCGACCGGCGTCATGTGGCTGATGAGATCGGTCGCTTCGGGTTCGGCCTGATCGCGCAACTCATGCATGAGGGCCCAGCGCCGCCCCGATGCGATCATGACTTCCGTGGCGCCCGCTTCGCGATGGACAAATGAATCCTTGCCGGGCGTGTCGATGTCGAAGGCGTGATGGGCATGCTTCATTGTCGATACGCGGATACCACGCGCGGCGAGCGTGGGAATGAGCTTGGCGAGAAGCGTGGTCTTGCCTGCGCCGCTCCAGCCAGCAAAGCCCAGGATCTTCATGTGGGCGTGATCACCTTGGCCGCGCCATATCGTTGCCCATGTGCTTGAGGCCCAGGCGCAGATAATCATAGCCGGTGATTACGGTGAGGACCGCCGCCAGCCAGAGGAGGCCGTCGCCGATAGCCGTCACCGGCAGCCAATCGGGACCGGCCGTGCCGACGATCAGGAAGCCCAAGGCAACCATCTGCGCTGTGGTCTTCCATTTTGCGAGCATGGTGACAGGTACGCCGACCTTGAGCTCGGCCAGGTATTCCCGCAGGCCGGAAACCATGATTTCGCGGCACATGATGATGAGTGCCGGCAGCACCGACCAACCATCGATTTGCTGCGTTGCAACCATGGCCATCAGGATGGCGCCCACCACAAGCTTGTCGGCGATCGGATCAAGGAAACGGCCGAGTGCCGAAACCTGGTCCATGCGCCGGGCGATATACCCGTCGAAGAAGTCCGTGATGCAGGCGATTGCGAACAATGTCAGCGCTGACCAGCGGAAAATCGGCTGTTCCAGGAACAGGAGCGCTGCGATCAACGGAATGGCGGCAATCCGCGACAGGGTGAGGATATTGGCGATATTAGGCATGACAGCTTTCAGCGTAGCGGAGAAGCGAGGTGACAGTAGCAGGAATGGCTTGCTATGTCACAGGGGGCAGACGCATGGCCCGCCTGCATCCAGGTCGGCTCAAAGGGCTATCGGGGACAACATGCATCAATTTCATTTGATTCTGGCAATCGTGTTCGAGGTCATTGGTACCAGCCTGCTGAAACAGGCCGACGGGTTCAGCCGGCTCTGGCCCACCCTCGGCACCGTCGCCAGTTATGCTGCGACCTTCTACTTTCTTGGGCTTGCCCTGAAGGTGGTGCCGATGGGGCTGGCCTACGCCATCTGGTCCGGCCTCGGTATCGTTCTGGTGGCGTTGATCGGTCTCTTCGTCTTTGGTCAGAAACTTGATCTCTGGGCGGTGCTCGGCTTGGCCCTGATCCTGGCGGGCGTGTTCGTCATCAATATGCTGTCGCGCAGCGTACCGCATTGAAGACGGACTCAGCTTTGATGGAAATGGTCGTAAACTTTCTTTGCGACCGTTTCCGAGATTCCTGGAACGGATGCGAGGTCCGTCAGGCCGGCTTGGGCGACGGCGCGCGCCGAGCCGAAATGCAGCAGCAGCGCTTTTTTGCGTTTGGCACCGATGCCGGCCACATCGTCCAGGGGTGATTTGGAAATGTCGGCTGATCGTTTGGCCCGATGAGTGCCGATGGCAAAGCGATGCGCCTCATCGCGCAGGCGCTGCAGGTAATAAAGCACCGGGTGCTTGTGATCGAGGCTGAAGGGCTCGCGTCCGGGCATAAAAAAACGCTCGCGGCCGGCATTCCGATCCGGCCCCTTGGCGATCGCTGCCAGAGTGACGTCGTCGATGCCGAGTTCGGCAAAAACTTCCATTGCGACATTTAGCTGTCCCTGGCCACCGTCGATCAGTACCAGATCCGGCCAGGTGTCGCGCGCATCGTCGGGGTCCTCTTTGATCGCGCGGGTGAAGCGGCGCATGAGTACCTGACGCATCATCGCATAATCGTCGCCAGGCTCGATCGGCGCCTCTCCCGCTTCTTCATTGGCCGGCCGGATGCTGAACTTGCGGTACTGGTTCTTCATGAAGCCGTCGGGGCCGGCAACAATCATGCAGCCATAGGCATTGGTGCCGGAGATATGGCTGTTGTCGTAGACCTCAATCCGCTTGGGCGGTGTCTCCAGATCGAACACCTCCGCCATGCCCGCCATCAGCTTGGCCTGGGACGCACTTTCAGCCATGCGGCGCGCGAGTGCTTCCTTGGCGTTGAGCATGGCATGCTCGACCGGCTTTCTTTTATCGCCGCGCTTTGGCTCCAGGATCTCGACCTTGGCACCGGCCCGTAACGAAAGCGCTTCGGTCAGCAAGCCAAGTTCTGCCGGCATTTCGTTGACCAGGATCAGGCGCGGCGGTGTTTTATTCTCATAGAACTGCGCCATGAAGGCCGCCAGGATTTCCGGCGGCTCGGTGGTCTTGTCATGGGCCGGGAAATAGGCGCGGTTGCCGTAATTGCCGTGATTGCGGAAGAAGAATACCTGGATGCAGGTGTGTCCGCTCTCGTGATAGGCCGCAATGATGTCGGCCTCCTCGACGCCCTCCAGATAGATGTCCTGACGGCTTTGGATAAGCGCGAAGGCTTGTATGCGGTCACGCAACTTTGCGGCGCGCTCGAACTCCAGCGCATCCGATGCGGCCTGCATCTCGGTGCTCAGACGTTGCTTGACCTTGTCGCTCTTGCCGGTGAGGAAGTCGCGCGCCTCTTCGACCAGAACTGCATAATCTTGTTCCGAAATGCGGCTGACACAGGGTGCCGAGCAACGCTTGATCTGGTACTGGAGGCAAGGCCGAGTGCGGCTGGCGAAGATCGAATCGGAACAAGGGCGCAACAAAAAGGCGCGCTGCAGGGCGACGATGGTTCGGTTGACGGCGCCGGCCGAAGCAAAGGGGCCGAAATACTGCCCTGGCCGGTTGCGGGCACCGCGATGCTTGGCAATCTGCGGCGCCGGATGATCCGCGGTGATCAGAATATAGGGGAAGCTCTTGTCGTCGCGCAGCAGAACATTGAAGCGCGGTCGATAGCGCTTGATCAGGTTCGCTTCCAGCAGCAGCGCCTCGACCTCGGTATGGGTCGTCATGAATTCCATGGTCGCCGTCTCGGCGATCATGCGCTGGATACGATTTGCCTGCCGATTGGGCAGGGTATACGAGGTCACCCGTTTCCTGAGATCCTTGGCCTTGCCGACATAGAGAACCTCGCCGCTGGCCGATATCATCCGGTAGCAACCGGGTGTGTTGGGTAGGGTCCGTACCTTGGCACGAATGATCGAGGCACCATGCGCGAGCCGACTCATGCCTTTGGGGCGAGCTTGGCCCCCTTCCAGGGTCTCGATTTCATCGAGGTCGAGGCCGTCGTCATCTGCAAGTTCTGGATCGTCAATCATGCGCATGGGCTTGTCGCGTAACGGATATTTGTTCGCGGAAAATGGTGGTGGCGGGGGCCAATTGCATCCGTCGGACCCTAGCAGGAGCATGTGGTCAAGTTAACTTCAGGGATATCCACCAAATCTGTGGATAAGTCTGTCGATATCGCCGCGACCAGCTTATTGCATGTCCGGGAATCAAGCTCTCGCTTATTCTGCTTAAAAAATAGGCATGACAGTTAACTTATTGGAATAATTAGTTTTATACTAATGGAAATGCAACATTGCGGTCATCAAGGGGATTCAGTCTTGACTCTTACGGCTGCTTGGGACTCGACCTCGGCATTGTGAACAACTTGCCTCAGGAATCGTCCTTTAGAGGCCTGAAAGGTTTAACTTTTGGTCAAAACGAGGTGAAAATTTCGACCCCGAATCGGAAAAACCTGACCGAATTGCGGAAGGGCCGGTTCAGCGCCCGATTCGGTGCCGTTCGATCTCCACGCCGACGCTGTAGGCCTCCTTGAAGACTTCCAGTTTGTCGATCCGCACCTTGGCGCTGAGCACCCGGTGGTCGCGGAGGCAGATCGTGGCAATCCGGTCCGCCAGGGTCTCGACAAGATTGGTATGGCCGTCGGCCACCACGGCCTTGATCCCCATTACCGCCGTTGCGTAGCAGACCACGTTATCAACATCGTCATTGATGTCGGGGTGTTCCAGACAGGTCATCTCGACATTGATCTGGATGCGCTGCTGCGCCAGGCGTTCATGTTGATGAATGCCGATACTGCAAGGCAGAACGAGATCACGGATAAAAACCCGCATGGTTGGAGCGGGTGCAGCTTGAGGCGCTACGCTCTGTAAAGACGTGATTTTTTCCACGGTATTCATGTTTGCTGGACCTCCTGGATCCTGGTTACGTCACCCGCGGCGCCGCACTCTGGAGCGCCTGTGGTGGATCGGAGGGCCGCACCCTGGGGCCCGCATGAATGATCAACATTATAGGCGCCGGGCGGGTTCCTGGCTATTGCTTCGGGCCACCTATTCGCGGGGCTGAAAGCCCTTGTTGGGCACTTGCCAACCGAGATGTTCGCCGCCGTCCAATGCTATCATTTGGCCGGTCATCGACGACGACCCCAAAATATAGAGAACGGTCTCGGCGATCTCTTCCGGCGTGGCGCCATGGCCCAACGGCATGGCGGCGGATTGTGCGGCAAAATGTTCGGGCGATTGACGCGGGCTGGGCAAGGTCGGGCCGGGACCGATCGCATTGACGCGGATCTTCGGCGCCAGGGCGAGAGCCATGGTCCGGGTCAGGGTCCAAAGTCCCATTTTGGCAACCGTATAGGACATGAAATAGGGGGTTAGTTTCCAGACCCGCTGATCCAGCATGTTGATGATGTTCCCGGTTACCCCTTCTGGAAGGGCGCGCGCCATCGCCTGAGAGAGCACGAAGGGGGCCCGCAGATTGATTTCGATATGCCGGTCCCAGCTCTCGCGGGTCACGGTATCGATCTTGTCCATCTCGAAAACCGAGGCGTTGTTGACCAGGCAGGTCACCGGCCCCAGTTCGCGATGGGCGGCTGGGACCAAGTCCTGGACCTGCTCTTCCCGTCCGAGATCGGCCTGCAGCAAAATCGACCGCCGGCCCAGTGCGCGGATGTCACTGGCGGTTGCCTCAGCCTCGTCTCGGGAGTGGTGATAGTGGATCGCAATATCCCAGCCCTCCGACGCCAGTTTCAGCGCGATGGCGCGGCCGAGCCGTTTGGCCCCCCCCGTTACCAGGGCGACATGGGCTGGAGATGGGGGCGCCATGCGTCAGAGCCGCTCGGTGCTGAGGATTTCGACGCCGAAACCGGAAAGACCCATATATTGCCGTTCCTTGGTGGCCAGTACACGGATCGATTTTACCCCCAGGTCTTTGAGAATCTGGGCGCCCAAGCCGATCTCGCGCCATTGTTCCAGGCGCGAGGCCTCGCTGCCGGCGGGTTGCTTGGCGGGCGGGGTGACGCCGACGGCTCCTTCGCGCAAATAGATGATCACACCGCGGCCGGCCGCCTTGATACGTTCCAGGGCGCGGGCCACGCTGCTATGGGCTGGGTCGAATACGTCGGCAACGGCGTCTTCCTGTTGCAGGCGGATCACGATGTCCGTGCCATCAGAAATGTCGCCATAGATGACGGCGATATGGTGGGCGGAATCAAAAGCCGTTGAATAAACGATGGCCCGTGCCGCGCCGATCGAGGTCTTTACCTCGCCTTCGGTGGTGCGCGTGATCAGCGATTCCCGCTGCTGGCGATAGGCGATGAGATCGTCGATCGAGACCACCAGCAATTTATGCTCTTTGGCGAAGGTCAGAATATCCGGCAGCCGCTTCACGCTGCCGTCGTCATTAACCAGCTCGGCGATGAGGCCAACCGGTGGCAGGCCGGCCAGGCGTGACATGTCGACGGCCGCCTCGGTATGGCCGGAGCGGATAAGAACGCCGCCTTCGCGGGCAATGAGCGGGAAAATATGGCCGGGGCGGACGAAATCCTCGGCACCGACATTGGGATTGGCGAGTGCGCGGATGCAGGCACAGCGCTCCTGGGCGGAAATCCCGGTGGTAAGATCTTTGGCGTAGTCGATCGAGACGGTAAAGGCGGTGGCATGCGGGGCGACATTGTCGGCCACCATGGGCGTCAGATGCAGCCGCCGGGCGTCAGCCCGGGTGATCGGGGTGCACAGGATGCCGCTGGTGTGCCGGATAAAAAAGGCCACATGCTCTGGTGTCGCCTTGGACGCGGCCATGATGAGGTCGCCCTCGTTTTCGCGATCTTCGTCGTCCACCACAATCACCGGGTGTCCGGCGGCGATGGCGGCAATGGCGTCTTCGATCTTGTCGAGCTTGCTGGTCATGCGGCCTCGGTCGTCAAAAATAGCTTGGAAATCGAGCTGTCCGGGCAATAGCGCGTCCCACCGGCGGCTGCAAGCCCCTCTGGCGGCGGCAGCCGGCCGCCAACCGGGTGGTCTGCCTGACCGTTCAGTGCCCGGCTACCCGTTCAGAACCAATGACTCAGGCTCAGGACAGGATGCGTTTTTTGCATGCACGATTGACGATGGAATGATTTTCGGTCGAGACTGTATGAAACTAAGATTAACAAGACGCCGCCAACCCAAACCAAGTGGGTAAGATCAATCGGAACGAACCAGGGTGGGCGTTCCGGAAAACAAAGGCGGTCATCACGGGATAGCAGGCCTCGATCCGGGGTCTGTTCCCTCACAGGGACGTTTCACCATAGGGAGGTTTCAAAATGACTTTTCGATCTGGCAAGGGCGACGGCTACCATCCGGAGATCCCCAGATTGGTCGAGGCGCTGGAAAAGCGGCATATCGGTCGCCGTGACTTCCTGCGCACTGCCACATTGCTGGGCATGAGCGCCGGCGCGGCCTATGCCATCGCCGGCAAGGTCATCGGCGGCGACATGATCGGTGCCGCCAAGGCGCAGACACCCAAGAAGGGCGGCGTGCTTCGAATCGGCGCCCGCGTGCCGGCAACCGACACGCCGGCGACATTCTCCTGGGTCTACGATTCCAATATCGTGCGCCAGGCCAACGACTACCTGACCCGCACCAAGGGCGATGGCATCACCATCCCCATTCTGCTTGAAAGCTGGGAGCCCAGCGAAGATCTCAAGACCTGGACACTCAAAGTCAAGAAGGGCGTGAAATGGTCGAATGACGAAGATCTTGTCGCCGATCACATCATCTGGAACATCACGCGCTGGCTCGATCCGAATGTCGGTTCGTCGGTTCTGGGCCTCTTTCAGGGCTTCATGCTGAAGGAAATCGAGACCGGCGAGAAAGACGAAGCCGGTAATCCGAAGAAGACCACCGAGCTGTGGGATGCCAACGCGATCGAGAAAGTCGACGACTTCACGATCAAATTGAATGGTCAGGCTTCGACGCTCGCGATTCCCGAGAACCTGTTCCATTATCCGGCTTTCATCCTGCATCCGAAGGATGACGGTAAATGGGGGCCGGGAGCGATCGGCACCGGTGCCTTCGAACCGGTCGAAATCGAAGTCGGCAAGAAGGCCGTGCTCAAGGCCCGCTCCAAGTATTGGGGCGAAGGACCGTTCCTCGACGAGGTGCAGTTCATCGATCTCGGTGACGATCCCGCAACCAAGCTTGCGGCTTTGGCCTCGAAGCAGGTCGACGGGCTGTATGATGCCGACATCAAGATCTACCCCAGTGTCCAGAAGCTGGAGCATGTCGAGCTGCACAAGATCAACACGGCGCAAACGGCGGTCGCCCGTATGCATTGCAACGAGAAGCCGTTCGATGACGCACGTGTCCGCAAGGCCATGCGTCTGGCCATCGATTGCGAAGCGGTATCCAAGATCGCCTATGGCGAATTGGGCACGCCGGCACAGCACCACCATGTGTCGCCGGTCCATGCCGAGTTCGTCGACATGCCGATGCCGCGTGATCTTGATGCCGCCAAGAAGCTGCTGGCGGATGCCGGCTATCCGGATGGCATCGATGTCGAACTCCATGCCAAGAAGGATCCCGATTGGGAGCCGACCGCTTGCCAGGCGATGGTCCAGCAATGGGCCGAAGCTGGCATTCGCGTGAAGTTGACGGTTCTCCCCTCGGCCCAGTTCTGGGACGTCTGGACCAAAGTGCCGTTTGGTTTCACCGTTTGGACCCACCGACCGCTCGGCATCATGGTTCTGGGCCTTGCCTATCGTACGGGCGTTCCCTGGAACGAAAGCAACTTTGCCAATCCGAAATTCGACGAATTGCTGACCAAGGCGGAAGGCCTCGTCGATATCGAGAAGCGCAAGGAAGTCGTTAAGGAGATCGAGCACCTGATGCAGGAAGAAGGCCCGATCGTTCAGCCGCTCTGGCGTCAGAGCTATCAGCCCTTCGATAAGAAGCTGATGGGCTACGAAGCGCATCCGACAGAATATTACTTCTGTGAAAAGATGTGGTGGGAAGCCTAAATCCAGGCGTTATCGCGAAAATGGGCGGCCCGGGAAACCGGGCCGCTTTTTTTGACTAATCCGCTGGCGCTATCTTGCCGATCTCGACGGCGAAGAAGCGTCCGTCGCCATGGCTGGCGCGACGGAAACTGATCCGGTCGCCCTCGTTGAGACTGGAAATTTCGCTGGCTGCCAGTTCCGCCACATGCACGAAAACATCGGTGCCACCGTCATCCGGTTTCACGAAGCCATAGCCCTTCTGTGCCTTGAACCAGAGCACAGTGCCGGTGACGAGATTGTCGCTACTTTCCGCTGCCGGCGACATCGTCGGTATCGCGGGTAAGGTAATAGGCCATCAGGATCGGCCCAAAGGTGATGATCATGACAAAGATGGCGGCCACGTTGGTGACCGGCCGTTGCCGCGGTCGCGCCAATTCGCCGAACATCCAGATCGGCAACGTCTCCTGCTGGCCGGCAGTGAAGGTCGTGACAATGATTTCGTCGAAAGAGAGGGCAAAGGCCAGCATGCCGCCCGCCAGGATTGCGGTTGCCAGATTGGGCAGGATCACATGGCGGAAGGTCTGGAAGGAATTGGCGCCGAGATCCATGGAGGCCTCGACCAATGCCGGCGACGAACGCCGCAGCCGGGCGATCGCGTTGTTGTAGACCACGACGATACAAAATGTGGCATGACCGAGGACGATGGTGAGATAGCTGAAGGGAATCTCGCCCAGCGCAAAGGCCGAGCGCAGGCTGATACCGGTAACGATGCCGGGGAGAGCGATCGGCAGCAGGATAAGGAGTGTTACTGATTCCTTGCCGAAGAAGCTGAACCGGTACATCGCCGCGGCAGCGCATGTGCCAAGGACAATGGCAATCAGCATGGCGACGAAGGCCACTTGCACCGACAGCCACAGCGCCGCCCAGAAATCGGCCCGGTTCCAGGTCACCTCGAACCACTCGGTGGTGAGGCCCGGCGGGGGGAAGCTGTAGCTGGCGTCATCGGTGGTGAAGCCATAGAGAACGATGAACAGGATCGGCAGATTGAGGAACAACACGCCAAACCAGGCGGCGGCCTTGAGGCCCCATCCTGCTTCACCCTTACTGCGGTCGGGAGCGATGGCTTTAGAGGGCATCGAACGCTCCCAGTTTCTTTGCGATCGTCAGATACACGGCCATGATCACGATTGGCACCATGGCAAAAGCCGCCGCCATGGGGATATCGCCGGCGGTACCCTGCAACTGATAGACCGCCTGGCCGATGAACGGACGCGACGAGCCGATTAATTGCGGAATGATGTAATCGCCCAGCGTGAGCGAGAAGGTGAAGATCGAGCCGGCGGCGATGCCGGGGATCGCCAGCGGAAACACCACCTTGCGGAAGGTCTCGCTTGGCCTGGCCCCCAGATCGCTCGAAGCTTCAAGTAGCGAGCGCGGCACGCGTTCGAGCGCGGCCTGAATCGGCAGCACCATGAAGGGCAGCCAGATATAGACAAAGGTAAGTGCGGTGCCGATATAGGAGGTCGAAAGAGACGAGCCCTCAACGATGGGCAGGGTGAGGACCCAATCCAGCAGGGGACCAAGGCCCAGAGCATTGAAGGTCCAGTGAATGGCGCCTTCCTTGGCCAGGATCAGCTTCCACGAATAGACGCGCACCAGATAGTTCGACCACAGCGGCAGCATGACGGCGACATAAAACAGCGCCTTGGTGCGACCGCTGGCATAGCGCGCAATGTAATAGGCGAGAGGGAAGGCGATCACGCCGCAAATTGCTGTGACCACGGCGGCCATCACGACGGTACGCCAGATGATGGCAAGATTGGTGGGGGTGAACAGCCGGGCATAGCTGTTCAGGCTGATGTCATAGACGACCTTTCCGGTGAAGTCGTCGATCGAAAAAAAGCTTTGCGCAAGCAGACTGAAGAGCGAACCCAAATAGATGACGCCGAGCCACAACAGCGGCGGCAGCAGGAGCAGGGCCAGCACGAATTTGGGCCGGTTGAAGAGGTAGGTGGAAAGCTGGCTGGAGAGGCTGGTGCTGGCCATGTTCGATCCTCAGCCGACCAGGCGCATGAGGTGGCGCGCTTCCCACCATAGCAGGACCCGCTCGCCTTCCTGAGGTTCGATATGCACCTCGCGATTCTGAACGGCGACAGTGACCTCGCCGCCACCATCCAGCGCCACGTCGTAGCGCGTATTGGCTCCGAGATAGAGGATCGCCGTTATCCGGCCTTCCGAGCCCATGGCATTGGCCGGTATCGTTCCGCCGGTCGCGGCCAGATGGATCTTCTCGGGGCGGATGGAGCAAGATTCCGCGCGGCCCGTGATGCCCTGCGCGACGGTCGGCGCCAGGAGATTGGACACGCCCACGAAACCAGCGACAAAGGCGGTCGCTGGCGTTTCGTAGAGCTCGTGTGGCCGTGCCATCTGCTCGATCCGCCCTTGATTGAAGACGGCGACACGGTCGCTCATCGAAAGTGCCTCGCCTTGGTCATGCGTGACATAAACGAAGGTGATGCCGACACGGCGCTGAATGGCTTTGAGCTCGACCTGCATCTGCTCGCGTAGCTTGAGATCGAGCGCACCCAGAGGCTCGTCGAGCAGCAGCACGCTCGGGTGATTGACCAGAGCGCGGGCGAGGGCGACGCGCTGGCGTTGGCCACCCGACAATTGGGACGGCTTGCGCTGACCGAAACCACCCAGCGCCACCATTTCCAGCATTTCTTCCGCCTGGCGCCGGCGCTCGACCAGCGGCACTTTGCGGATCATCAGGCCGTAGGCGACATTGTCGACGACGTTCATGTGCGGAAACAGGGCGTAGTCCTGGAACACCGTGTTGACGTCGCGATCATAGGGCGGCACGCCGACCATATTCTTGCCATGGATAGAGACGATGCCGGCACTCGGCTGCTCGAATCCGGCGATGAGCCTGAGGGAGGTCGTTTTGCCGCTGCCCGACGGGCCCAGCATGGCAAAGAATTCGCCATCGAGAATATCGAAGCTCACCCGGTCGACGGCTTTTACGCCTCCGTAATGGCGCGAAACCTCGCGGAAGGAGACGGCGATTCCGTTGCTGCCGGTGGGTTCGGTCGTGATGCTCATGATCTCAACTGCCGGAAATAATTAACAAGGGTTATGGAAGCCCAGTGCCGAAACAAGTTGGGGGCGGATCACGCGCGACCCGCCCCCAGGTATCAAGGCTCAGCTTTTACTGTCCGCTTTGGACGGATTGCACAGCCGAGACCCAGTCACGATAGGGCACGCATTCGCCACCTTGCGTGGGGCAATCTTTCTCTGGCGTGCGCCAGAAATGAATGCGCGAGAACAGCTGGATGCCGTTCACGACGCAGCCATTGCCCGCGAGCATCGGATCGTCGCAGGCCGCGGGTACCGCCGGGACGCTGCCGAACCAGGCGGCCGTGCCGGCTTGCGCCACATTGGTAAGCGAGTGATTGAGCCACTTATAGGCGCAGTTCGGATGCGGGGCGTCGGCATGCATCATGGTCGTATCGGCCCAACCCGTGGCACCTTCCTTCGGCACCGTCGACCCGATCTTGACCTTGCCGCCAGCACGCAGCGTGTTCACCTGGAAGGGCCAGCTGGTCGAGGCGACGACGCCTTCATTCGTAAAGTCGTCCATCTGTGCCACCACGTCCGACCAGTAGCGGTTGACGAGGCCACGCTGCTGACGCAACAAATCGACCACAGCGTCGAACTGTGTCTGGTTGAGCTCGTAAGGATCCTTGATGCCGAGCTCGGGTTTGTTGGCCATCAGATAGAGCGCCGCGTCGGCAAGATAGATCGTGCCGTAATAAGCTTCGACCCGGCCTTTATTGGACTTGCCATCCGGCAGGGTCTGCTCTTCGAACACGACCGACCAGCTCTGCGGCGCATTCTCGAAAACGTCGGCATTATACATCAGCACATTGGCACCCCATTGCCATGGCACGCCGAAATGCTGGCCATCAACGGTGTGCCAGCTGGCATTCTGCAGCTTGGGGTCGACCTTGGAATATTCCGGGATGAGGGACAGATTGATCGGTTGTACCGTGCCACCACGGATGAGACGCACCGAGGCATCGCCCGAGGCGGTGACGAGATCGAAGCCACCGCCATTCATCAGCGACACCATTTCGTCCGAACTGCCGGCGGTCTTTACAGTCACCTTGCAGCCGGTCTCCTTTTCGAAACCGGTGACCCAATCGTAGTTCGGATCCGTTTCGCCGCGCTCGATATAGCCTGGCCAGGCGACGATCGCGACTTCGCCCTCTCCTTCGCCGATGCTCTCCAGCATATCGGCCTGCGCAACACCCGCGCCTAGCAGCAAAGTGGTGGCAACACTGGTGATTGCCAGCCGTGATTTGACGGACATGATAGCCTCTCCCTTTGGTTGGCGATGGAGGGTTGGTTGGTTCTTGTCAGCCCAGGACAGGACGCCTGGAAAGCGACCGCCCCGCCCCTCGATCAAGAGGAAACCTAGCAACCTTCATGAAATTGCAAAACTAAAAAGCGTCGGTTGCCGATTAGTTCGTGGCGCTTATGCGCGGTTTCCGGGGCCGACTGGCCCGATCGCCTCGTTCAGGCCGCGTCGCTCAGGAAAGCGTCCAGGGATTCCTGGATCGTGGCCGGAGCAATATCCCGGGTGATGAGCACGATCTTGGAGCGCCGGTCGGTATCCGGCCAGGCGGGCAGGAGCACCGGCGGGTGGAAGAGGTGCTGGACACCGTGGACCGCGACGGGTGCAGCTTCGCCAGCAACGTTCAGAAGCCCCTTCATGCGCAGGAGGTCCGGCCCCCGTGTAGCTGTCAGCATGTCGATCCAGGCGCAAAAACGCTGCCAGTCGAGGGGCTCGTCCCGGGTAACGCAAAAAGCGCGGATATGATCGTCGTGACGGTTCACGTCGAGGCCGTGTGCATGGTCGTGAGCGTGATCATGGCTATGATGGTGGTCATGGCCGTGCTCGGCGTGATCGGTCGCGTGTGAATGACCCTCGACATAGGCTTCTTCGTGCAGCCAGCGTTGCACGTCGAGGCTTTTGGTTTCCGGATTGTAAAGGCCGGCATTGAACAAGGCGCTTGGTTCGACGACGCCCTGTGCGACCCGCAGGATCGGAGCCGCGGGGTTAAGTTGACGCAGGCGCGCCTCAATTTGCGCGATGGCGGGATCATCGGCGAGATCGCATTTCGTCAGCAGCAGACGGTCGGCGACAGCCGCCTGCTTGACGGGCTCCATCTGCCGATCCATCTGTGACATGCCGTTGACGACGTCGATCGTCGTGATGATGCCGTCAAGCCGATAGACCGAGGTCAGTACCGGATCCTGCATCAATGTGTGCAGAATCGGCGCGGGGTCGGCCAATCCGGTGGTCTCGATCACAACGCGCCGGAATGCCGGAATCTCGCCCTTGTGACGACGGCGATAGAGCCGGCGCAGGGCGTCGATGAGATCGCCGCGCACCGTGCAGCAGAGGCATCCGGACGAAAGCAGCACGGTGTCATCGGTCGCCGGTTCCACCAGCAAATGATCCAGCCCCGTCTCGCCGAACTCGTTGATGACGACGGCTGTCTCGCCCATGTCTGGATGCGCCAGCAAATATTTGAGCAAGGTGGTCTTGCCGCTGCCCAGGAAGCCGGTGATGACCGAGACGGGCAATCTTTCCGGCGGTGTCTGATCTGTCTCGTTCATGCCGCACCTGTCAGGCGTCGCTGCAAGCCATGCTGCAGGGCCAAGCCGGCACCCAACAACACGAAGGCGCCTAATTGATGAAGAACAGCGAGCGAGATGGGAACTACCAGCATCAGCGTGGTGATGCCGAGAAAGGCCTGCGCTGCCAACGCGCAGGGCAGGGCAATGGCACGCCTCTTTAAGACAGGGTCGATATCCCGTCGGCGTAACCGCACCAGAAAGGAAATGACGGCGATGGCGACGAAGCCCGAGAACAGGCGATGCTGGAACTGGATCGTCGCGACATTCTCGGTGAAGTTAGTCCACCAGGGGGACAGCAGGAACAGATCGGGTGAAAGCCAATGACCGTTCATGCGGGGAAAATCATTGTAAATGAAGCCGGCATCGGTCCCGGCGACCAGACCGCCCAAGGCGATCTCGAAGGCGATCACGATGTTCATCCAGCGTGCATGCCGGGCAAGTGCGACCGTTTCATCGCGGTTGCCACGCAAGGGCGCAGTGTCGAGATAGTCGAGGGCATACCACAGCATCAGCCCGAAGATAGCGAGCGCCAGCATCAGATGAATCACCAGGCGGTACTGGCTGACATCGATCCGGTCCTGGAAACCGCTTGCCACCATGAACCAGCCGGCAACACCTTGCAGGGCGCCCAGGGCGAAGAGGCCGAAAAGGCGTGGCAGGTCACGTCGGCCGAGATAGCCCTTGAACCAGAACCACAGCAGCGGCCCGGCAAAGGCGACCGCCAGCAGGCGCCCCCAAAGGCGGTGAAAGTATTCCCACCAGAAGATTTCCTTGAAGGCATCCAGAGTCATGCCGGCATTGACATGTTTGTATTCGGCGATCTGGCGGTAGAGGGCGAAGACTTCTTCCCATGCCGCGTCACTGAGCGGGGGCAGAGTGCCCATGATCGGCTTCCATTCCATGATGGAAAGGCCGGAATCGGTCAGGCGCGTAACGCCACCCAGCATGACCATGACCATGACCATGACGCAAAGCATGACCAGCCAAAGGCCGATAGCACGGCCTGCGGCAGCCAAGGGACGAGCCGGTGCGGTCGCACTTTGGCTACGGGATTGGGTCAGGATTGTGGTCATTTCTATCTCGGTTTCAGGCGCCGGAGCATAGCCATGCTGACGTAAAATGAAAGTCCTGCCAGGCGAGGGCCTAAAGCTCCCGACGGTACTTGTCCGGTAACAACTCGCCGACCGCTACGCGGCGCAATACGCCCGCCCGCGACATGATGATATCGGCTCCCGGCGCAAAATCGGTCAACATCTCGCGGCAGATGCCGCAAGGCGAGACGACTTTGGGTTGAGCATGCTGCTCTCGCGGTCGCGGATGACGCACCGAAACAATGGCATCAATCGTCGTTTCGCCGGCGGAGAGCGCGGCACCCAAAGCCACGGCCTCGGCGCAGACCGAGCAGCGACCGACATACGTGTCCAGGTGCAAACCCAGATAGATTCGGCCCGAGCCACCGCGGATGGCGGCGCCAATATGGTGCCGGTTTTCGACGTAACGGGCGCGGATGAATTCGATTGCCGCCTCGGTGAGCGCACGGTCATCAGGTGGCAGGTTACTCGTCTCGTCGGCAATCCGATGTTGCCGCTCGTCGCGAAGCGTCACGATGTGCAACCCATCAATCGCCACCTGCGGCAAGTTCCGCGAGCTGGTCGGCTTTCCGCAATTCAATGGCATGACTGCCATTGATGGAGATAACGCCGGCGCTCTTGAGTTTCGACAATTGGCGGCTGACGGTCTCGATGGTGAGGCCGAGGTAATCGGCGATCTCGCTGCGGTTCATCGGCAAGTCAATGGGCGCGCCGCAATGGCCGCGTTTCTTGGCCTTCTCGAACAGCAGGCACAGGAAAGTGGCGACGCGCTCCTGGGCCGTCTTGCGCCCCAGGAGCAGCATCCATTCCTGCGCCAGGTCGAGATCGTCATGCGCCAGCTTCAGCATCTGGTGCTCAAGCGCCGGGATTTCCGACATCAGGCGTTGCAACGACGCGTGGGGAAAGACGCAGACTTCGACCGGCGAGAGGGCCTCGGCAAAGCAGCGATTGGTCCGGAAAATAGCCGATCCGATAAAATCGCCTGGGAACAGGAAGCCGACCACCTGCTGCCGGCCATCAGGCAGCAGCTTGTAGGTTTTGACGGAGCCTTTTACCAAGGTGCCGATGACAGTCACCGGATCCTCGGCGGAGAAGAGCGTGTCCTCGGCGGCGAAATGGCGTGTCATCGCGATCGCCCGAAGACGCTTTTGCTCCGCTTCGCCCAGAGCAACGCAAATGCCTAGTGATCGAACGTCGCAATTCTCACACGTATGGACGGGCGCGTCCGGACGGGAGGTTCCTGTCACGCCTGACCGCTCACTTCCTTTGGCTTCAGTGCCGGGTAGCTGTCGCATTGCGTCCCCATATTGTGCTAGCGCAATGGTTGCTCCTTGACCTTGATCAAGTCAAGCGGTCCGCCCTGCGACCGATCACCTCCCCGCTCCTGGCGCCCTGCAGCGGCGCCGGGAGCGGGGAGGAATTTCACCATTTATGGAAAATGAAGAAACCGGCGGCGGCGATGAAACCAAAGCCGACGGCATGGTTCCAGCGAATGGTTTCGCCGAGATAAGCCCAGGAAAAGAAGCAGAAGACAATGAGAGTGATAATCTCCTGCATCGTCTTGAGCTCGGCCGCAGTATAGACCGAATGGCCGATCCGGTTCGCGGGCACGGCAAAACAGTATTCGACGAAGGCAATACCCCAGGAGGCGATCACGACAAGCCAGAGTGGCGCGGCCTTGAATTTGAGGTGGCCGTACCAAGCAAAGGTCATGAAAACATTGGAGAGAATGAGCAGGACAATAGGGGATAGTTGCGGCGTCATGAAAGCCGGCATGGTCGGTTTCCTCAAAAGGCATGTGTGACCCTGGCGGGCCGAGTTCTAGCAAGTTCTAGTTCAGGGCGACAATGGTTGCGTTGGGCCGGCAGGCAAGAACCAACCCGGGCGGATGAGGTGCAAGCAAAAGGACCGTCAAGCCGTCGGCGTGGCCCTGCTCGGACCATGTGTTGCTTCCATAGGCGACGGCACACCGAAACATGTGTGAAATGCGGGCCTGCAGAAAAAGCAGGCCTCCAAGCCGGTTTGGCCACTTGTCGCAATGCCGACCGCTCCGTATCTACACAAAGTAAAGGGGAGAAGTCGCGTTTCTGCCGTTTTACCCATTCATTGAGGGATACCATCCATGGCTCATCTTCTCGACCCGATAACGGTCGGTGATCTACGACTCCCCAATCGTGTCTTCATGGCGCCGTTGACCCGGTCGCGTGCCAGCGCAGGCCGGGTGCCGAATGCACTGATGAAAGAATATTATGAACAGCGCGCAAGCGCAGGTCTAATCCTGACCGAAGCAACTGCCGTGACGAGGCAGGGTGTCGGTTATGCCGATACGCCGGGTATCTGGTCGGCGGAGCAGATTGAGGGCTGGAAGGCCGTCACCAAAGCCGTTCATGACAAGGGCGGTCACATCTTTCTTCAGCTATGGCATGTCGGCCGGATATCGGATCCCTCTTTCCTCGATGGCGGTCTGCCGGTGGCACCGAGTGCCATTGCCCCAGCCGGACATGTCAGTCTGCTGCGACCGCAGCGCCCTTATGTCACGCCGCGCGCTTTGGCGCTGGACGAAATCCCGGGCATTATCGCCGCTTACGCACAGGGTGCGGAAAACGCCAAGAAGGCCGGTTTCGACGGGGTCGAATTGCACGGTGCCAATGGCTATCTGCTGGATCAGTTTCTACAGGACAAGAGCAATCACCGCACCGATGCTTATGGCGGATCGATCGAAAACCGCGCTCGTCTGATGCTGGAAGCAACCGATGCGGTGCTCAAGGTCTGGGGTCCGGGCCGGGTCGGCATGCATCTGGCGCCGCGCGGCGATTCCCACGATATGGGCGACAGCAATCCGGCGGCGACCTTCGGCTATGTGGCCGAACAACTGGGCAATCGCGGCCTTGCCTTCCTGTGCGCCCGCGAAGCCAAGGGTGCCGATTGGCTTGGACCGAAGCTGAAAGCCGCCTTCGGCGGCACCTATATCGGTAACGAAAAATTCACGCGCGAGAGTGCCGAAGCGGCGATAGCTGCGGGCGAGGTAGATGCTGTCGCCTTCGGCAAGTCCTTCATCGCCAACCCCGATCTGCCGAAGCGATTTGAGTTGGGCGCACCGCTCAACGACCCGCGTCCCGAGACCTTCTATGGCGGTGGTGCAGACGGCTATACCGACTATCCAGCCCTGGAAGATTCTCTCGTGACTGCCTGATCCACAATAAAAAAGCGGGCCTGCCAGGATGGGCAGGCCCGTTTCTATGTTTTACGCCAGTCAGCGCGATTTAATGTCAATCTTGCGGGTCTTGGCGGCGACTTCTGCGGGGCGGGGACAGGTCACCTTGAGTACGCCCCTGCTGAATTCGGCAGAAACCTTGTCGTTCTCCGCTGCATAGGGCAGGCGGATCGCACGCTGGAAGCTGCCATAGCTTCGTTCCATCACGTGATAGCCCTTGTCCTTGCTTTCGTCGGTCCGCTCGATCTTTTTTTCGCCGCGGATCGTCAGAAGATCATCGACCAATTCGACTTCGACCTCCTTCTCGTCGACCCCCGGGAGTTCGGCTGTTAACTCGATACCCTCCTTGGTCTCCTTGATATCGATCTTCGGGACCGCCGCCCCCTCGCCCCATACCGAGGGCAGCGAGCCGAAACCCTTGAACATATCGTCGAACAGACGATCAAATTCGCCGCGCCAAGCGGTTGGATCATTCCGCTCGCCATTCTTGGCAAGGGACGAACGGCCGAACGGTGTCAGTGCACGAAACGACATCTTTCCCTCCATTTGATTTTCGTCAGGAAAACCCGCTCTGCCGCTTCCGATGGGCTCGATACAATTTACGGCAGATTGCGGGGTCTTCCTCTACATGGGAATGAAAGGAGCTGCCTGCAAGCATGGTGGCTGCGGCCGGACGACGCGTATGTCGAAGCCGGGAAATAGGAAAGGAAAACTCACCTGATTTATGAGATTTCCGGACTTTGTTTCAGGCGAGGCTTGAGGCTAGCTAGGTGCCGGGCAGGCGCCGGATCGACCGGCCATCTATCTGAGCGAAAAGGGATTTGAGATCATGAAGTCGCAGGCGCGCGTGGTTGTCATCGGGGGTGGCGTGGTGGGTGTCAGCGTCCTCTACCACCTTACCAAACGGGGCTGGACCGATGTCATGCTGGTGGAACGGTCGGAACTGACCTCCGGTTCGACCTGGCATGCGGCGGGTGGCATGCATACGATCAACGGCGACCCCAACATGTCGCATCTGCAGGCCTATACCGTGAAGCTCTATGACGAGCTGGAGCGGGAATCCGGGCAGTCTTGTGGGTTGCACCGCGTGGGCTGCCTCTATCTTGCCGGCACGGAAGCGCGTGCCGAATATTTCAAGACGGAACTTGCCAAGGCGCATTACCTCGGTATCGGGCTCCATGAGGTCAGCATGGAGGAGGTGAAGAAGATCAACCCGCTGGTGGATACATCGAAATTTACCAAGGCGATGTTTGATCCTGCCGATGGGCATGTCGACCCCTCCAGTGTCACCCATGCCTATGCCAAGGCGGCGAAGAACAAGGGTGCCACGATTTCACTGCGCAACCCGGTCATCGAGCTTCATCAGAAACCGAACGGTCATTGGCTGGTCGTGACCAAGGAAGGCACGATCGAGGCGGAGTATGTGGTGAATGCGGGCGGCCTGTGGGCGCGCGAGGTCGGGCGCCTGGCCGGAATCGATCTGCCCATCCTGCCGATGGAGCATGAGTACATCGTCACCAACGCGATCCCCGAGGTCGAGGCGCTGGATCACGAGATCCCGATGACCATCGATTTCGAGGGCGAGAGCTATATGCGGCAGGAGCAGAAGGGCCTCCTGATCGGCACCTATGAACATGATTGCCGGCATTGGGCCCTCAAGGGAACGCCGCAGGATTTCGGCCATGAATTGCTGCAGGAGGATGTCGATCGCATCTGGTCGGCGCTGGAATTCGCGATGACGCGCTATCCCTGCCTCGAAAAGGGGGGCATCAAGCGGACGATCAACGGGCCGATGGTCTTTGCCCCCGATGGCAATCCACTGATTGGCCCGGTTCCGGGCCTCACCAATTACTTCTCGGCCTGTGGCGTCATGGCTGGCTTCAGTCAGGGCGGCGGCGTCGGCATGGTGGTTGCCAACTGGATCGTGGATGGTGAACCGGGCATGGACGTGTTCGCGATGGATGTGGCGCGCTTCGGTCCGCATAACAACCGCGCCTTTACCATCGAGAAGACGACAGAGAATTACCGCCGCCGCTTCACCATGACCTTCCCCAATGAGGAATTGCCGGCGGCACGGCCCCTGAAGACCTCACCAATCTATTCCAGCCTGAAGGCGGAAGGTGCCTTGTTCGGCGCGGCCTTCGGCTGGGAATATCCGCTCTGGTATGCGCCCAGTGGTGTCGAGGCGCAGGAGCAGCCGACCTATCGGCGTTCCAATGCCTTCCAGCACGTGGCGGCGGAAGTGCAGGCGGTGCGTGATCATGTCGGCATCTGGGAGACCTCCAGCTACGGCAAGATCGAGGTGGCAGGGCCGGATGCCGCCAAATTCCTCGATCGCATGGTCAGCAACAAACTCCCGGCGTTGGGCCGCACCGTACTCTGCCCGATGCTGTCCCCCAATGGCCGCATTTTTGGAGATCTCACTGTAACGCGGATCCGGGAAGATGCTTTCCTCATGATCGGTTCGGGCACGGCGGAAACCTATTACATGCGCTGGCTCAACGCGCATGCGCAAGGTGAGCGGGTCTCGATCCGCAATGTGACGACCGAATATTCCGGCCTGTCACTCACCGGGCCGAAGGCGCGGGAGGTGCTGCAGCAACTGACCGATACCGATCTTTCGACCAAGGCTTTTCCCTTCCTGAACGCGCGGGAGATACAGGTAGGCCTCGCCGATGCTTTGGTAATCCGGGCAAGCTTCACCGGCGAACTTGGCTATGAAATCTATGTGGCGCCGCAAAATCTGCTGCATGTCTATGAGCGATTGCGCGCCGCGGGCGATGCCTTCGGCCTGCGGCTCTTCGGCGTCCGTGCGCTGCATGCCATGCGGGTCGAAAAAGGTTATGGTTCCTGGGGGCGCGAATTCACGGCGGATTACAACGCCGCCGAAGCCGATTGGGGTCGCTTCGTCAAACTCGACAAGGGCGATTTCATCGGGCGTACGGCGGCGGAACGTCATTTCAAGGAAGAGGTGTCGCGCAAACTGGCTCTGCTTGAAGTGGCGGCCGACGATATCGACGTCATGGGGGCCGAGCCGATTTTCAGCGGTGGCAAGGCGGTGGCACGAGTCACCTCGGGCTATTTTGGCCATTCCGTTGGCAAGCAATTGGCGCTGGCCTATCTGCCCATCGCCGGCGATCAATTCGAAATCGAGGTGCTGGGCCGGCGTGTGTCTGCAAAGCGCCTCAAGGAAGCGCCGTTCGACCCGGCTTCAGTCCGGCTTCGCGGGTAGAATTTTTTCGGTAACCATCTGTAACAGCGGCGCGTGGCGACACGCGCCGTTGTCATTTGGAACATCCTGCGACATCTCGGCGTTACCGAGGCGCTCTAGCCTTCTAGTCACGAGCGAAGGCCTAGACCGCCCGGAAAACGGCCGACCTCCACTCGCTGTCAAAAAGGAGATTCGTCATGAAAACGTATCTGCTGATCAGCACGCTCGCCGCATCTCTGCTGGCTTCCGGCGTCGCCTATGCCGCCGGCACCACCAATGCCGAGAAATGCACCGCCCTCACCACGCAATGGAATGAGGTAGCGCTCACCCACAAGACCAATGCGAAATTCCCGGCGGCACAGAAGGAAGCCGATGCCGGCATCAAGATGTGTCACGCCAGCGACAGCCCCACCGGCATCCAGTCGCTCGACAAGGCGCTCAACATGCTGGGCGTCAAACCTTCGGCGTGATCCTGGTCGCTCCCTCGCCTCAGGGGCGAGGGAGCATGATCAGAAGGTCTTGCACAGCCTCAATCCGTCATAGATCGCCGCATGGATGTTGCGGGCGGCCACGGCGTCGCCGATCCGGAAGAGCTGAAAGGAGCCAGCGCTATTGGGGGCGAGGCTCTGCGGTCGGCCCTCGATGAAGGCATCCAGATCCATCTCACCGCGATTGCGGCTCTCTTCCTTCAAATCGAAGTAAACGCCATCCGCCGGCAGATTGCCGTGTGCCACGATGATCTGCTGGGCGCGGCGCTCAACCGTCGATTTGTCATAGGGATTGGACAAGGTTGCGACCAATTGATTGCCGTCCTTGCGGATGCCGGTCATGCGAAGGTTGAGCGTCATGCGCACGCCCGCCTGATAGAATGCTTTGTAATAGGCGGGATAGTTCAACCCGCCGACTTCGACGCCGATGGCGCGTTCCGGCGTCACAATCTCGAATTTGACGCCTTTCCCAGCAAGATATTCGGCGGTCGAGAGGGCCTCATGGCCGGATTCATCGTCATAAAGAAGAACATCATCCGATAGCGCGACCTGACCCGACAGCACGTCCCAGGTCGAGGTCGCAAGATCGGCACCTGTCGCGAAGGGCGCTGTATTGGGGGTGCCGCCGGTGGCGATGATGACGATGTCCGGTTCCTCGGCGAGAATGTCGGCGGCTTCGGCATAGGTGTTGAAACGGAACCGAACGCCGGCCAGTTCGGCCTCGGCATAGAGCCAATCCGTGATGCCAATCAATTCCTTGCGCCGGTTCACCTTGGCGGCGATGGCAACCTGGCCGCCGGGGCGGTCGGTCGCCTCGAAGAGTGTCACATTATGACCGCGCTGGGCCGAGACGCGGGCCGCTTCCAATCCAGCAGGTCCGGCACCGACGATGACGATCTTCTTCCTTGGTCCGTCGCTCTGGCTGATGACGTGTGGCAGGGTTTCCTCGCGGCCCGTCGCTGGATTGTGCAGGCACAAAGCCTCGCCGCCCTGATAGATTCGGTCGATGCAATAGCCTGCGCCAACGCAGGGGCGGATGCGTTGCTCCTCACCGCGCATCATCTTGGCGACGATATGCGGGTCGGCCATATGGGCGCGGGTCATGCCGATCATGTCGACCGCGTCGTCGCTGACCCAATGCCGAGCGGTGGCGAGATCATTGACGCGGGCGGCGTGGAAGATCGGCATGCCGGGGAGGACGTCGCGCACGGCCTTGACCTTGGCGAAATTAGGCCCGGCCGGTGTTCCCATCAGGGGAATGACGTGTGAAAGAGATTCGTCGGTGTCGATGGCGCCGACAATCACATTGATGAAATCGACCAGCTTGAGATTCGTCAGGCGTCTGGCGATCTCGACGCCTTCGGTAAAGGGCAGGCCATCGGGCATGGTTTCATCGACCACCATGCGGATGCCGATGATGAAATCTTGCCCGACCTCGCGCCGCATCTCCTCCAGCACCTCAATGCCGAAACGCATGCGATTCTCGAGGCTGCCGCCATAGTTATCATCGCGCGTATTGGTGCGTGGCGACCAGAAGGCGTCGAACAGATGGCCGTAAGCCTCGATTTCGATCCCATCGAGATCGCCCGCACGGCAGCGCCGCGCGGCACTGCCATAGGCTTTGACTATACGGCGGATGTCGAAATCCTCCATTGTCTTCGGGAAGGCGCGATGGGCGGGCTCGCGCTGATGCGAGGCGGAGACGACCGGCAGCCAATGCTCCTTGCTCCAGGAGGTGCGCCGGCCGAGATGGGTGATCTGACACATCACCGCGCAATCATAGGCATGGACGCGTTTCGCCAGCGCCTTGAAATCGGGGATGATGGCATCATCGTGAACATAGAGATTGCCGAAGGCCTGGGGTGAGTCCTTCGCGACGACCGAGGAGCCGCCGATCATGGTCATGGCGGCGCCGCCCTTGGCCTTCTCCTCATGATAGAGCTGATAGCGGAGGCCCGGCATGCCGCCCACCGAATAGGCTGGCTCATGCGAGGTCGAGAAGATGCGGTTCTTGAGGGCAAGGTGTTTCAGCCGGAACGGCTCAAGCAATGGATCTGTCATGTTCGGCGCGGGCTTTCTTGCTGGCTCGGTGGATCTCAGTACCAGGCATCCGCCATGGCTTGTTTCTTGCGGTCCATGAAATCGTTGAGTGCCTCGTCGATCGCGGGATCGAGGACGGGGTCGACATGTGATTGCAGCAATGCCTTCCAGCGCTTGTCGGCACGGACATCCGCCGGGCGCGAACCGGCATCGCGCCATTGTTCGAAGGAATCGTTGTCGGCGAGATCCGCGTCATAGAAGGCGGTCTGGTAGTTCGCCATGGTATGGGCGCAGCCGAGGAAATGCTTGCCCGGCTCCACCTCGCGGAAGGCATCCATCGCCATCGCATTATCGTCGAGGGTAAGGCCGCCCATCAGTCTGTGCATCATGCCGAGGTGATCACAATCGAGCACGAATTTCTCGTAACCCATGACCAAGCCGCCCTCGAGCCAGCCGGCAGCATGCAGGATGAAATTGGCACCGCCCAATAAAGCCGGCCAAAGTGAATCAGCGCTTTCCTGCGCCGCCTGCGCATCCGCAACCTTTGAGGCTGTGAGCGACCCGCCGCAGCGCAGGGGTACGCCCAGCCATTGCGCCAATTGTCCGATGGCGAGGTAAGCCAGGGCCGGTTCCGGCATGCCGAAAGTGGGGGCGCCGGAGCGCAGTGACATCGAGGACAGGAAGTTGCCATAGATGACCGGTGCGCCTGGCCGTTCAAGCTGTGTCAGCGCCACGCCGACCATGGCTTCGGCGTGGGCCTGGGCGATGGCACCAGCCGTCGTCACAGGGCCCATGGCGCCGCCCAGAATGAAGGGCACGACGACGGCGGCCTGATTGGCGGCCGCATAGGCGCGCAAGGCCCGCGACATGACGCCGTCGAAGATGAGCGGCGAGTTGGTGTTGATGTTACCCAGGATGACGCAGTTCTTGTCGACGAAATCGGCGCCGAACAGGATGCGGCACATCTCGATGGAATCGAGCGCGCGTTCCGGCGCCGTCACGGATCCCATGAACGGTTTCGCAGAATGCTTGATATGGGCATAGACCATGTCGAGATGGCGCTTGTTGACAGGGATATCTACCGGCTCGCAGATCGTGCCGCCGGAATGGTGCAGCCAGGGCGACATCCATGTCATCTTGACGAAGTTCTTGAAGTCTTCGAGCGTGCCGTAGCGTCGGCCGTTGTCGCGATCATAGACGAAGGGCGAACCGTATGCGGGCGCGAAGACCACCGCATCACCGCCGATCTCGACCGAATGCCCGGGATCACGCGCATGCTGGGTAAAGGTCTTGGGCGTGGTCTTGCGGATGATCTCGACCACATGGCCGGGCTCGAAGCGCACCCGCTCGCCCTCGACCTTCGCGCCAGCCTTGCGCCAGAGATCCAGCGCTTCGTCATCGCCGCGGAATTCGACGCCGATCTCAGCCAGGATCAATTCGGCCTGGGTATGCAATTGCTGCAAGCCGTCGGGCTGCAGCAAGGCATAGGTGGGCACCTGGCGGCGGATGAAGGCCGGAGCGGCGATCGCCGGGCGGTTGCGGGTGCGATTGCGCTGGCGGCCTGAGCCGCTGCTGGCTGTCGTGTCAGTCATCTTACTGCCGATCTAAGGCGTTGAATTTTGCTCATGATAGCGCCCGATTTCCCCAAATAATCCTGGAAAATCATATCGAAGTTGATAAGTTTCACTTATGATCCAGTTGCGCAATCAATTGCCGCCTTTGAACGCCCTCGTTGTCTTCGAGGTCGCCGGCCGGCTCGCCAGCTTCACGCAGGCGGCGCGGGAACTCAATATGACCCAGGCGGCGGTGAGCTACGCCGTGAGGCAGCTTGAAGAAGCACTGGGCAGCGCTCTCTTCCAGCGGGAGCGTCAACGCGTGCATCTCACCGAGGAAGGCCGACGCTATCATCAGGACGTGACCCTGGCGTTGGAGCATTTGCGCCGCTCGACCGAGGCGCTCCAGAGCCGGCGCCGGGGACGCTATGTGACGCTTTCCTGCTCAACTGCCTTTGCTTCGTGGTGGATGCTGCCACGTCTTGCCAGCTTCCGCCGGGATAATCCCGGGATTGATTTGCGGCTGCAGACCACGGACCGGGATATCGACCTCATTGCCGAGGGCGTCTCGCTGGGGATCCGGCGCGGTAATGGCCGGTATCTGGGCTATGACGCGGTTGAGCTGGTGGAAGAGGCAATCATCCCGATCTGCAGTCCCGCCTACCTGGCGCGGACCGGGCCGATCCGGTCCTTGGCCGATCTCGCGCGCCATCGGCTCATTCACCTCGACGAGCCCTATCGGCCGCGGCCCGGCTGGGACGATTACCTGCGCGCTGCCGGCGCACGGCTCGGCAAGGACGATCCCGGCCTTCACATGAATGATTACGCCTTGGTCATCGGTGCTGCGTTGGAGGGGCAGGGCATTGCGCTCGGTTGGCGGCACCAGACCGATCATCTGGTCGCACGCGGCCTGCTCACGCATCCCTGGGATTGGCCCTGGGTGACGGGCCTGGCCTTTCATATCGTCTGGCCGCACGGCGCGGAGTTGATGCCGGAAGTGCTCGCCGTGCGCGACTGGCTGGCGGCCAATCCGTCGATCCCTGCGCCCGATTACGAACTGGCGGGGTAACGCGTCAGATGGCGTTGGCGGCTTCCGGCATTTCAAAGATGCGTAGCTGGTTACGCCCGCCTTTTTTGGCGGCATAGAGCGCATCGCCGGCGAGCTTGAACAGGCTGGCGCGGTCCATCTGTACACTCGGTCGGCAAGTAGCAGCACCGATCGAAACGGTGACGATGGGGGCGACACCGGAATGAGCGTGTGGCAAGGAGAGGGCGCGCACGGCATTGAGCAGGCGCTCGCCGACGATGGCGGCGCCAGTGGCGTCGGTATCGGGCATCAGGCCGACGAACTCCTCGCCGCTATAGCGCGCCAAAAGATCGCCGGGACGCAGGATGGCCTTGGTCATCGCCTGACCGAGGATGCGCAGGCAATCGTCGCCGGCCAGATAGCCATAGGCGTCGTTATAGGTTTTGAAGTGATCGATATCGGTCAGGAACAGGGCGATGGAATTCTTGAGCCGCATGGCACGGCGCCATTCCCGGTCGAAATCCTCTTCAAAGGCGCGGCGATTGGCGATGCCGGTCAAACCGTCGATGGCGGAAAGACGGCGCAGATAATCGCGCTGCCGCTTCAGTTCCAGCTGATTGCGCACGCGCGCAAGGACGATCGGCGGGCTCACCGGCTTGGCAATGTAATCGACGGCACCCAAGGCGAGGCCTTTCGCCTCCTGCCGTTCCTGATCCATCGCTGTCACGAACATGACGGGAATATCGCGGGTAAAGGGATTGGCCTTCAGCCGGTCGCATATCTCGTAGCCGTCCATGCCGGGCATCATGATGTCCAGGATGATGAGATCCGGTTCTTCCGAAGCGGCAAGGGACAATGCATCGGCGCCGTTATTGGCCGCGATAACCTGATACGCCTCGCGAAGGACGACGTTCAGAATCGCGAGATTGGTGGGCGAATCGTCCACCACCAATATGAGTTCCTTATCCCGTGCCATCGCGCGCTCGACTCTTGATCAGACTGGGCCGGCCATCGCCGCGTACTTTGATAAGAAGTCTTCTACCACTGATTGATGTGGACGCAAAGCAAGTTACGAAAATCGGAACTACGGTTTCACGGCGAAAAGACGATACTCCTTGTCGACATCGGCCGACATGGGAACCTCGGTGAGCCAAGCCGGAGCGTCGCCTCGCGACAGGCGATGATACAGCGATTCCGACGGAGATTCACGAATGGCTTGAAGGGCGAAAGTGGTGCAGATGAGGACCAGGTCGACCTGGCGTCGGCGAATGATCTCCAAGCTGTCTTCGGGGGTGGAACTGGCCATCGCTGAGATCATGTCGGCGACGTCCTCATTGCCGCGATGATAGGGGCCGCCGACCAGCCGATAATCCGTCATATAGGCAATCATCGGCGGTGAATCGATGCTGTCGGTCAGAATGATTGAGGCGGGATGGGCAAGTCCGGACTGATTGTCGCGCAGCCAAGTTGCGACGAGTGTCGGGTCGCATTTCCCCTTTTCCGTCGGATCCTTTGCAGCTCCTTCGATCATGCCGACGATCTGGAGGCCGAAGGCGACAACAAAATAGCCGACAAGACGGGTGGCCAGCATTGTGAGGTGACCACGTCCCGTCGCGATTTGACAGATCATTGCAAATAATCCGCACCCCAGAATGGCGCCGAAGACGCTGACCGAAATTGCTAGGCGCAAATGAAACATCGCCGCGGCAAGGGTGACAGCATATCCGATGGAAAGATAAAGTAGTGCGCTAAAACGGGGGCTGCGGCGCGATATCCAAAGATAGTAAGCGGCAGCGGGAATGGCAGCTAAGGTATTGCCGACGAGCCGGAAAAATTCCATGGCAGAGTCGAAATTTCGCGGCCAAAGGGGCTGCATTTCCGATATTTCACGAATAAACACCGCTACTCCGGCGGAATCGATGTTGCCAAGCGACCCGAGATAGAAGCGAGGGAAAAAGGTGTCCAGAATTGCGAATGAAGCGATCGCCAACGCCAGTCCGGCTGCTATACGTCGCCAATCTTTCCAGGAGATCTTTGCGGCAAGATAGAAAGCGACCATCGAGATGACGGCAATCGCTAGATAGAGAATGGAAACCTTGTCGTACTCGGCAACGAGCCAATTTCTTGGCGGCTGTTCGGTGACGATTGCCATCAGAATGATTGCGGTCATGCCTATGCTGAAGCGGTACCCAAGCAATGCCCATGGCTTGCCATTTCCGGCAAACATCCAGAACAGACCTGCGGTAGCTATCGCGGGCGCGATCGTCAGAAGAATCTCTGGCGCCACCCATATGCCGACGCCGGCCCAGAGACCAGCAAAGACGGCGGGCCGTGCCCTGTCAGGTGCCAGCATGGCTCGAACGACATAACCGGCACTCAGCGCAATTGTCAGAATGCAAAGGGGGTGGTGGTCTGGCCGTCCTGCGAGCGAGTAGCCGAGGGCAGATCCGTTAAGGAGAAGAATAAGAGCGGCGAGGCGCCATGCGCCGTGCTGCGGGAATAAGGGTTTTGCCGCCCAAGCGACGCCCATGCATGCCAGCATGTGCAAGATCGGTGGAATGGCCACGCCAACCCAGTAGATGGCGCGATGCATGTCGATGCCAAACAACGACAAAAAAATGGCTGGCACGAGGATCAAAACATCGAAGGGCCTGGTCCAGTGGAGCGACAATCCGTCCGGGGCTCCAAGCTTTGCCGTGACGGTTTGGTACCAATCGCCGCTCTTCCAGAGTTCTTCCACCCGGATAAGCCGCATATATGCATCCGTATCCAGCAAACCACCCGCATGCAAAATCTCACGATTAAAGCCAATTGCGGCATGGAGCGCGATGGTGGCTATGAATAGAGCCAAGAGATCGATGGCGACGTGACTGCGTTGCTCTTGAGTGGGCATTTAAATGTCGATGCAATGTTACCTGGGATGCCGCAATTGCGGCTGGAATGAGTTAATAAATAGTTGTTATGTTTTATGACTGCTCAAAAATGACTAAGATTAATGATATTTCAACTACTTTCACACACCATGTTGTTCGTCCGATCGCAGGAAACACTTGCGGGCTGTGTCGGCTCGACAGATGATTTCCGACAGCGTCATGCTCGCTCTTCGTCTGAGAGCCGACGCCAATAAGGTTAGACAGCGGCCGATTGAGCCGCTGCTGGTTGCAACGTCATCAATTCATTTTGTGGAGAAGAGCTCATGCGTAAGTTTGCAAAACTTCTGAAGTCTGAATCGGGCGCCACCGCCATCGAATACGGTCTGATCGCAGCGTTCATCGCGTTGGCGATCTATGTCGGCGCCCAGGTGGCTGGTAACGGCCTCAACACCATGTTCCAGACCGTCGGCGAGAAAATGAACAACGCCGCTCAGACGATCGCTCAGTAGCGCCGTCCAGACGTCAACTCGAATTACCGATTATCTCGGGTATTCCAGGGATAACGTCGACGCGCCGGCCCTCCTCGGGCCGGCGCGTTTTTTTACGGATATGTCAGTTCGACTGAATGAACATGTTTGTTGGTATCTGTGAAATTGCCATGTTCGCGCTCCTGATTTGGGGGGGCGGTAACGACATCCTGGCCTTCAGGTTGCCCAATTGGTTGACGCTGTCGACAGCAGTCATTGCTGTGGCTTTGGTTATTGCTTCCTCTAATGTGCTCCCCCCAATCGCTTGGCATCTGGGGTTCGGCCTCGTCGTCCTGGTAGTGGGACTTGTTTTATTTCGGTTCAATCTCCTCGGCGGCGGCGACGTAAAGTGGATTGCGGCGCTGGCCATCTGGCTTGGTCCAAACCTGAACTTCCTGCGGTTCATGCTCCTGATGGGATTCGCTGGCGGATTGCTGGCTATGGTGATGGCGGTTGTCGGGCATCTTTGGCCTCATTACGGTCGGCAGGAAGGCCGGTTGCATATTCCCTATGGTGTGGCCATCGCGGTGGCTGGGATGGAATATTGGCTGCGCGGCAGCGTTCTCGGTCACAGCATCACGGCGTGGCTGGCGTCTTAGAGTCGACACGTGACCGCGTGTGTTCCTATAATGTTCTTATTTAAACCAGAGTCTCCGTATTCCCCGACAAGATACTGACTCACAGGCAAGATTCATGCCTGACAACGCATGATTCATAGTCTTTCGGCTGGCTTCTTAACCAAAAATTGGTAATAATGCTTTACGGGGCATAGTGGCGAAGAAATCAAACGCTCGATCGGCGGGCGTGACATCTTCCCGGTATGGGTTTCCTGGCCTTCATCGGTGGGCGGGGAAAAGAGGGGCCGAATGCGACCGATCGTGATCGTGCTGATTTTGGTGGCGCTGGGGGCGGCCGGCCTGACCGCGTTCCTGGCTTTGCGCTTTTTGACCGACCTGCAGCAGCAACAGCAGCAGCAGGTACAGGTGACCCCGGAACAGGCTGTCGGTGGCGTCGAGGAAGTGCTCGTAGCGGCCCGTGATATCGGGCCTGGCGAAGTGCTAACCGAGGCGGATGTCCGCTGGGAACAATGGCCGAATGCAGTGATTGATCAGCGCTTCGTGGTGAAAGCCAATGCGGGTGAAGATCCGCTTGCGGGATTCCTCGATACCATGGCGCGGCGCTCCATCATGCTGGGCGAGCCACTGACCCAATCCATGATCATCAAACGCGGCGATGCTGGCGTGACATCTGCTGTCCTGGCGCCTGGTATGCGCTCGGTGACTATTGAAGTCTCGGCGCGCACCGGCGCTGCGGGCCTGATCCTGCCCGGGGATCACGTCGACATCATGCTGATCACCAATGCCCGCGATCTTGCCGGGGTGCCGGAATCTGTCGGCCGGGATTCCCTCAGCCGTTACGCTGCCGAGGCCATTATGCGCGACGTCAAGGTGATCGCGATCAACCAATTGCTGGCCAAGGAGCCGGGCACCGGGCCGGGGATCAATAGTCAGACAGTGACCCTCGAGGTTACCTCTGAACAGGCGCAAAGAATTCTGGTCGCCAGCCAAATCGGCACGATGGTGCTTTCGCTGCGCGGTTGGGCGCGCAATGAGGAGGCGGCCGAAGCTGATGCGAAGGCGCCAGTTTACGTAACCGATCGAGAAGCCAGCCGGGTTCTCGATGAATTGATGCAGGGTGGTCTCGACGAACAGCTTTTCGAGATGCCCGCGGCTGAGAGCGAAGAGTCAGCCCCTCTGCCCGTCATGCGGGTCAAGTCGATCCGGATAAATCGAGGTGGCTCGGTAACGGTTCAGAGTCTGGGGCAATGAGCATTAGTGGGGACGGAATGGGCAACCATGTCAGGTAATCTTCCGCGCATCGGCCATGCCGGTCGGCGGCTCATCGCGCTGAACCTGCGCCTCGCCCTGGCTATATATCTAGCGCTGGCTTTCGGGTTCGTGGACGCTCGAGCGCAAGACGGCAGCCTTAGCGCCATCGGTGGCAGCACAGTTGATGCCCCGGAAAAAAGGATTGATCTGCCGATTAACGGCACGCGCGAATATGCACTTACCGCGCCGGTGCGGGATATCATCATCGGTAACCCCGACATTGCCGATGTCATCATTCGCTCGCCGACCAAATTGTTCTTGGCCGGCAAGACGGTCGGGTCGACCAACCTCTTCCTGCTCGATGCCAGCGGTAAGATGGTTGATCACTTCCAGGTCTCGGTGAATCCCGATGCCAAGGCAGCACAGGATGCTGTTCGTGCCGCCTTCCCGGAGGAAACCATCAACATTACCGGCGCCGGGGACGCGCTGGTGTTGAAGGGATCCGCGAGTTCGGACGCCGTATCACAACAGGCTGTAACGATCGCGCGGCGATTTGTCGGCGGTGATGCCCAACTTATCAACACCATGCGCATCAATTCCGAACAGCAGGTCCTGATCAAGGTTTCGGTGGCTGAAGTTCAGAAGTCCGCCCTGAAGGAACTCGGCCTCGAGAATCTGATCAGCCCGACCACGGTCGGCGATCTGGCCATTGCCGGTGTCACGGGCGGTGCCAATGCCGTCCTTGGCGGTGTTTTGCTTACGAGCGGCAGCGCGCTAACTTCGACGCCTGCCGGTTCGCTTTTCATTGACGGGCCTGGCGCGATCGATACGACGGTTCGCATCCTGGAACAGCACGGCTTGGCAAAAAAACTGGCGGAGCCGAACTTGGTGGCTGTTTCCGGTGAATACGCAACCATGCTGGCCGGTGGCGAAGTGCCGATACCGGTTGCTCAGGACGACGACACTATTACGGTTGAGTTTCGGCCGTTCGGCGTATCGCTTACCTTTCTGCCCGTGGTGCTCGACAAGGGTCGCATCAGCCTGAAGGTGGCAACCGAAGTCAGCGCACCGACGGCGACCGATATCGTTTCGTTGGGGCCTGATATTTCCATACCCAGTTTTGTCGTCCGGCGTGCAACCTCGACCGTGGAATTGCCCAGCGGCGGCAGTATCATGCTCGCCGGCTTGCTCAACAACGATATCACGCAGTCATTGCGTGGGGTGCCGGGGCTGATGAACATCCCTATCCTTGGTACCTTGTTCCGGTCGACCTCGTTCCAGCAGGATGAATCCGAACTGGTAATTGTCGCCCGGGCATTTCTGGTCCAGCCCACGGATCCTGGCGTTTTGTCCTTGCCGACGGACGGCTTTGCGCCAGCCAGTGACCTCGATCTATATCTCTTAGGCCATCTGCAGAATATTTACACCAACAGGCCTGGCGCGGCACAGGATCAGGTTCCGCAGCTGCAGGGGCCAATAGGGTATATCATCCGTTAAGGAGGGCCATCTCATGTTGCGCCATGTTGCGATTGTGGCACTTTGCCTTGCCGGCCTTTCTGCGTGCGAAGCGGATATGCCCAATTATGATTACGCGACTCGCTATCCGATCAAGGTCGAGACGCGAACCGCGCTGCTGATTCTGGAACCGGGACCGGGCGGCCATATCAAGCCGATGGATGTTGCCGCCATTGACGAATTTGCGCGCGACTATGCCAATCGCTCGGCCGGTGGCATTACCTTGCAGATCGGGGCGAACTCGATCAGCGATGCGCTCGCCACGGGCTTTGCCGCCGATATCGGAACCGCTCTCTCCGGCCGCGGGGTGCCTGTGGCCGCGGTGCAAACATCTTTTGCTACCGATCCTGAATCTGCCAAATACGGTCGGGCAATTTTGCAGTTCCCGATCTATGTCGCGATCGCGGATGAATGCGGTTCTTTCAAGGACCAGCCGGGCTTTACGCCGCTTAACGAAAACTCGTATGGCTTCGGCTGTGCCAACCAGCGTAACCTGGCTGCGATGGTCGTCAACCCCCGCGATCTCATTGATGCGCAAGCCTCGAGCGGCCGTTTAGCAGCCCGATCAGCCGATGTTGTCGGTAAATACATAATCGGCAGCAAGATCGGCGGTTCCGCTGAATCGCCCGTTCTTACGATTGTGAACACGACCGGGGGTCTTTAAGTGCTCTATCGCTTCAGTATCGAGGCATTTCCCCTAACGAAGGAGGCCGAGGCGGCTTTTGAAGGGTTGACCGCACAGCGGGAGTTTGCCCGCTCCAAGGTGACGGTCCATTTCGGCGGGTTGGCGCGTGCAGTAAAGCACTATGTCGACAACCCAAGCCCTCAAGTCATCATTGTTGAGGAGAGTGGCGGGCCAGAGGAAATTCAGAAGGGTTTGGAAGCGCTTGCGGAAGTTGTCGAGCCCGGCCGCAAGGTCATTGTCGTCGGTGGCGTCAATGATGTTCAGGCTTACCGCCGCTTGATCAGCCAGGGTGTCAGCGAATATCTGGTGGCGCCGGTCAGTTCCGAAGATGTCGCCAACGCCATCATTGCCTGTGTGAAGGATCCGGGTGCCGCGGCCCGCGGTCGCGTCATTTCATTCATCGGCGCCCGAGGTGGTGTTGGCAGTTCGACGCTCGCCGTCAACATGGCCTGGACCCTGGCAGAACTTACCCAAGAAGCTGTGATAGCCATCGATCTCGATCTCAATTTCGGCACGATGGGATTGTCCTTGAATTTGGACCCCAAGCAATCTGTGGCTGATGCCTTGACCGATTCCGATCGCATCGATTCCGTTCTGGTCGAGCGCACCATGATGGAGCACGGACCGAATCTTTCAATCCTGTCGACCGCCGGTTCCTTGAAGGAACTGGTGCCGCCCAGCGCGGAGGCGGTTGAAAGGTTGGTCGACATTTGCCGTACCATGGCACCTTTCGTGGTGGTTGATCTGCCGCGACGCTGGAATGCCTGGGTTACCGGTACCTTGCTGCAATCGGACGAAGTTGTGATCGTTGCCAGCCCCGACCTCGCCAATTTGCGCGACGCGCGCCAATTGGTCGAATGGCAAAAGGCCCGGCGCAGCAATGCAGCGACGAAGCTCGTCATCAGCAAGTCGGATGCAGCCAAACGAAACCAATTGTCGACCAAGGATTTCCAGGATACGCTTGGCACCGTGCCGAGCATGACTATTGGGTTCGATGCGACCCTCTTTGCCCAATTGATGAACAATGGGCAAATGATCGGCGAGGGCGCCAAGGCGCACAAACTGAACGAACAGCTACGGCAATTCGCACGTCAATTGGGCGCCCGTCGTGGCATCGCCAAGGAAAGTGCCAAAGGACTTAAGCTCATGACTTGGCTCAAGCGTCCGAAATCTCCCGCCTGAACTGCGCGGAATGCGTATCGACTAGGGATCGTCCAGGGAAATCGGCATGTTTGGCAAGCGCAATACACCCATCGGAACAAGCAAAGGCGAGGGCGCGCCAGCGACCGATGCGTTGGTGCCGGTTGCTGCCTCGTCGCCGCCTGCCGTTGTTGCGCCGGCTTCCCCCACACAGGCAGCGCCCAGAACGGGTGAAATGGACCAGCGCTTGACCGAGATCAAGCTCAGCGTCTTCAACGACCTGATGGCGACCGTCGATCTCGGCGAGTTTGCCAAGTTGGACCACAAGGCGGTTCGCGAAGCTATCGGCGAGATCGTCGCTGAAATCATCAATATGCGCAATCTGATGCTCTCGGCCACCGAGCAGCAGGCGCTTATAACCGAGATCTGCAACGACATCTTGGGACTAGGTCCTTTGGAGCCCCTGCTGGCGCGCGACGATATCGCCGACATCATGGTGAACGGCTACAACAAGGTCTACATTGAAACCGATGGCATGATCACGCTGACGGACGTCAAATTCCGCGACAATCAGCAATTGATGAATATCTGCCAGCGCATCGTGCAGGCGGTGGGGCGGCGCGTCGATGAATCGAGCCCGATCTGCGATGCGCGCCTGGCAGACGGTTCTCGTGTCAACGTGATTGCACCGCCGCTTGCCATCGATGGTCCGGCCCTCACAATCCGCAAGTTCAAGCGCGAGCGGTTGACCCTCGACAAACTGATGAATTTCGGAACGATCTCTCGGCCCGGCGGCAAGCTTCTGGAAATCATTGGGCATTGCCGGATCAATGTCATTATTTCGGGCGGTACAGGCTCCGGCAAGACGACCTTGTTGAACTGCCTTACCAACTATATCGACCGCGGAGAGCGCATCATCACCTGCGAGGATGCGGCCGAGTTGCAATTGCAGCAGCCGCATGTCGTCCGGTTGGAGACGCGCCCCCCCAATCTTGAAGGGGTAGGGCAGGTGACCATGCGCGACCTGGTGCGAAACTGCCTGCGTATGCGTCCGGAGCGGATTATCGTCGGTGAGGTGCGCGGTCCGGAGGCCTTCGATCTGTTGCAGGCGATGAACACCGGCCATGACGGATCCATGGGCACGATTCACGCCAACAACCCGCGCGAATGCATATCGCGCGTGGAAAACATGATTGCCATGGGTGGCTACAACTTGCCGGCCAAGACTGTTCGCGAACAGATCGCCGGTGCCGTCAATGTGATCGTCCAAGCCTCGCGTCTGCGCGATGGCTCGCGCAAGATCACGCATGTGACGGAAGTGGTCGGCATGGAAGGTGACGTTGTGACCTTGCAGGATCTATTCATCTACGAAATCCAGGGCGAAGATGCGCAAGGCAAGATCATCGGTCGGCATCGTTTCACAGGGCTGCGGCCCGGTTTCTATGATCGTGTCCGCTATTTCGGCAAAGAGCGCGAATTGGTCGAGGTGATGGAGGCGGCCAGTGCTTAGCCAATTGGCCGGGATCGATCCACAGATTTTGCTGCTGGTTGCCATGATTGCCGGCATGACGGTGGCCATTATTCTTGCCGTGGCGGCGGTGGTGGCGGCGCCGCGCGCGCGCATGAAGAAGCGCATTGCTGCGGTTGTGGGTACTGGGCCGATGATCGTTACAGATCCGGCTGCGAATGCACAGGCGAGGAAACTTCAAGGTAGCAAGCGGAAGGTCGCAGAGAAGCTCAAAGAGGCGGAATCGGAAGGAAAGCGCCGTCGCGGTGCGCGGCTGGGACAGGCATTGATTCATGCTGGTCTCACCATGCAGCCAAATAGATTCATTATGCTGTCGGCGATTTCTGGGGTGGTTCTGACTGCTCTCGTTTGGGCCATAGGCGCACCGCCTATTTTCCTGCTCGCCGTTGCACCGATCGGTGCCTTGGGTATACCGAAGCTGGTACTCAATTATCTCATCAAGAGGCGGCTGAACAAATTTACTGCGCTCTTTGCCGATTCGATCGATGTGATTGTTCGTGGTGTGCGCTCCGGCCTCACAGTTGGCGAATGTCTTGCGATCGTTGCCAGAGAAATACCCGCGCCGGTCGGATCCGAATTCGCCCTGGTCAACGAAGGAATCCGGCTGGGTATGACTACCGGTGAGGTTCTGCAGCGATTGTCGGACCGCGTCCCGACGGCTGAAGTCCGCTTTTTTACGATTGTCCTGATCACGCAGCAGAGCACGGGTGGCAACCTTGCCGAGACGCTGGCAAAGCTGTCAGATGTTCTGCGCCAGCGAAAGAAAATGAAAGACAAGGTGCAGGCGCTATCAAGCGAAGCCAAGGCTTCCGCCAGCATTATCGGATCCCTGCCGTTCATCATGATCGCCGGCATGAGCTTCACGCAGCCGCATATGGTGGCTCTTCTTTTTACACATCCAACCGGACACATGCTCCTTGGTATTGGTGTCGGCATGATGGTGACCGGCATGCTGGTGATGCGCAAAATGATCAATTTCGACTTCTAGGGCCAGATCATGGATGAGATCGAATTTGGTGCCAATCTGCCGACCTTGATCGTGGTCGTGGCATTCATGGCCGCGTTTGCGTCGGTGCTGGCGGTGACTTTGCCGTTCGCGGTCCGAGACAGTTTTGCCGATCGCCTGCGGTCGGTTGCCGCACGCCGGCAGGAATTGCGAGCAAAGCAGCAGGAGCAGTTCCAACAGCGCCGTCGCTTGATGCCGAGCCGGCAAGAAGGAATGATGCGGGCGATCGTCAGCACCTTCAAAATGGAAAACCTGCTGCAGGCCAAGGAGCTGCGGCTGAAGTTGATACAGGCTGGTTGGCGCCATCCGTCGACCCCGGTCAAATTTATCTTCGCGCGCATTGTGCTGCCGATTGCTCTCGGTCTGGGTCTCTATATCTACCTTCGCGTTACGGCGCCCGAGAAGGAGATCGAAATACATCTCGGCGTGGCTCTGGCGATTGCGGCTCTGGGCTACTATCTGCCAGCATTGGCGCTCACGAATGCGATCCAGAAGCGGCAGGCCGCGATACGGCGCGGCTTTCCCGATACGCTCGACCTGATGGTCATCTGCGTCGAGGCCGGTATGTCGATCGAAGCCGCGTTCCAGAAGGTGACGGAAGAAATGGCGGAATCGGCGCCCGAGCTTGCCGAGGAAATCGGCCTGACCGCCGCTGAACTGGCATTTCTGGGGGATCGCAGCCAAGCGTTTCAGAATCTGGCCGAACGCGTCGGTCTGCGCTCATTCAAATCCTTGTCGACAACCCTGGTTCAATCGGAAAAGTACGGTACTCCGATCGCGGTCGGCTTGCGAGTGATTGCACAGGAAAATCGCGACGAGCGCATGATGGCGGCAGAAAAGAAGGCGGCATCATTGCCAGCCAAGCTGACCGTGCCGATGATCGTGTTCTTCCTGCCGGTTCTCTTCATCGTGATCATTGGGCCGGTCGCGATCAAGGTCTCTGAAGATATGCTGAAATGATGATGCCGTTATTCGAGACCCGCCAGATACCGATAGTATTTGGCATTCTCGTCGGCAATCTCGCGCGGCAGATCCTTGCGGGCCCACCTGTCGGCAGCGTCGGGATCGCCTTTCAGCGCCAATAGCAAAGCCAGGTTCTGGCGCACCTGGGATGAAGCGCTCGGTTGGTCGGCGGCCTGATTCATCGTGGCAATGGCGCCGTCAAGATCGCCGGATTGCGCCTGCGAGAGGGCGAGATTGTTGAGAATATCGGGATTGCGCGGCGAGAGCAGCATGGCGGCGGCATAACTTTGGCGCGCTTCGTCGAAGCGCCCCTCGTAATCGTAGGCGACACCAAGTGCCGCATGTATGTCCCACAGGCTTGAATCGATCCCTCGGGCTTCTTCCAGAACCGGTATCGCCAGGTTCATCTGGTCAGCCGAAACGTAGGCCTTCCCGAGTTCGGACAGGAGTGCCACCGTCCGGCCCTCGCGGGCGATCAGGTTATTGAGAACCTCGATCGCCTGCTGGTTGCTGCCGCCATAACGGAGATTCCGCACCAGCCCCATGGCGAGGTCGAGGTTGCCGCCATCGCGGGCGAGCAGGCTCTGGTAATGCTGGGCGGCCTCAATGTAATTGTGCTGTGCCTCTGCGCGGCGCGCCGCCTCCAGAATTTGTGGGTCGAGTTGGGTCGAGCCAGTGGCCTGCGCCTCGCTGGCCTCGTCTCCGTCCAGGCCGACTGTTTCGCAGCCGGTCAGGGCCAAAGTCAGTGTGATCGCTGTGATCGTGGTGACGAGGTATTGCCGTGCCAACATATGGTGTCCCCCCCTTTGGTTTGGACGCCCGAATCGATCTAAACCATTTTCGCACAAATATTCGCTAAATCCAAATACTGTATAGGAAAATTCATTGAGCGATCGGTCGATTGGCGGTACCATCTTTCTGCTCAATTGGCAATTTCCTGCGATGGATGAGGTACGGTATGCGCGCACTTCCGGCGGTCGTTTTATCGCTTCAAATAGCGGTCTGTGTCTCGCTGGCGCCTGCGGCTCTGGCGCAGGACGTCATTTCCGTGGTTTGGCGCAAGGCGCAATTCCTGCCGATCGAGGGCGATCCGGCGACCATCATTATCGGCGATCCCAGTGTCACCGATATCTCCATCGAAGGGCCGGGCAAGATCCTGATCTTCGGGAAGGTGCCGGGTGAAACCAGCCTCATGGTTCTGGCGGCCAATGGTGATGTCCTCATCGACGCGGCCGTGGTCGTGATGCCCGAGAACGAGCGGCATGTGTCGATCATCTCTCCATCCGCCTCCGCCTATACCGAGCGGACCTGGAACTGTTACACACGTTGCGTCCAGGTCGTGGGGCCGGGCAGCATTGAATACAAGGCGCCGGCGCGTGCTGGTGGCGGCGTCGGCGGCGGGACTGCCCCCGGCCTGGCCGATGCGGCGGGACAAACGGCCGGCGGCATTGCCACGATGAACCAGGATGTCAGCGAAGGCGCAAACGCCGTTGCCGGCCAATCGGACATGCTGGTCACCCCCTAAGGGCGCGGCCCTGTCGGCAAGGCTGACGCAAACCATCAATGCTTCCTGCTCTGCCTGCGAAACAGAGCCATGACTGAGCGTAGAAACCGATGCAGTTGAACTCGAGAGGTCCGTGAGGATGAAAATCTTCAAGCGATGCGGTGATTTTCTGCGGCCCGGCTATCACGCCCGCCCTTTGCGGCATCTGGTGCGTGATGATCGGGGCTCGGTTGCAATCTGGGTCGGCCTTTCACTGATCACCTTCGTTGGCTGCGCCGGATTGGCCATCGATACGGCGCGGGGCTACATGGTGAAGGCGCGTCTGTCGCAAGCGCTGGACGCCGCCGCACTCGCAGGTGCCAAGTCGCTCCTGAGCGACACACGTGATGCCGACATCCAGATGCTCTTCGATGCCAATTTCAATGCAGCTGCTTTCAGTGCCGAGGTGGTTGGGCCGACCATCAACGCCGATACCACCAAGAATACGGTGAAAGTCAGTGCGACCGCGACGATCGACACAACGCTCATGAGCGTTCTCGGTTTCACCGACATGACGGTGGCAGCGGAGGCGACCGCGATCCGCGCTATCAATGGTTTGGACGTTGTTATTTCGATCGATATGTCGCTCTCAATGGAGCAACCGGCGTCCAAGATTGATGGCGCCATTAACGCCGCCAAGATCATGGTTGATACGCTCTACAACGACCCGAACCCGAAGACGGTGACGATCGGATCGACGACCTACGACCTTCTCAACATCGGCATGGTGCCCTGGAACGGCAAGGTTAACGTGCGAACAAATTCGGTGATTAACGGGAATAGTTATGATCCAAGCGTGCCAGGCTCTGTTCAAGAAATCAGCGTACCTGACGGATTTGTCAATCCACTCGCTGACCCGATCGATCCTACGGCGAGCACTCTCACCTACCCGAAACAGTATGTTCTCTACAAGACGAACATCTCCGAGGTTTTGCTATTAAGTAAGCCGGAAGCTGGTTGGGCGGGTGGCGTTTATGCGCGCTATATCGATGACAATATCATGACCAACGATGGCGACATGACATTGGGGTATGGCCGGATCGGGAATGCCGCCGATGGGAAAGACTGGTTCGGCTATGAGCCGGTCGATCCGACCATGGGCGAGCCGCAGCCGACAAGTGGCTCAGCCAGCAAATGGACCGCAACTACCGGTGGCCAGGAAGGCGCAAGAGTTTGGACCAATCGCAGCAAGAAATGCAAGAATGCCTATTGGAACGATAATCGGGCGGATCCGGACCGGCCGATTTTCGTTGGCAATGCACCATATTACTGGAAGAACGCCAGCGGTTTTAATGATGCCGAGAGCAGTGAATGCTATCCGACGCTCAAGCATGGCATTCTGCCATTGCAGGGAGTGAAGGACTCGGCCTCGAAGACCATCGTCACCACAGCAATCAATAACCTGAATTCCGGCACCAGCACGCCGGACGGCAACACGAATGCGACTCAGGGCTTGTTCTGGGCGTGGGAAGTGCTGATGCCCGGCGAGCCGTTCAGCCAGGCGCGTGTTTCGGTCCCCTTCAAGCGGACGCAGGCGATCGTATTTCTGACGGATGGCCGCACCACTGGATTGAACGGCGATGCGTATAAGGGTGTTTTCGGGGAAATGTACGATGGAAACACGACAACCAGCCATGGCACCTTGCCGGATGGTCAGCCCAATAATCACTATAATCGGCTGCGGGCTCTAGCCGCCAAGATCAAGGGGTCGAATCCGGATCAGGGCGTCAAGATCTTCGTCGTCCAGTATGAGGACAATGACAGCAGTCTCAAGGCCCTCTTGAAGCAGGTCGCCACCGAACCCAACGCGCCGTACTATTTTTATGCACCAGGGGCGACTGAACTGCAGAATGCCTTCAAGCAGATCGCAGCCAGCCTTTCGGTTCTGCGACTGGAGCAGTAATCCGGATCAGTTCGGCGCCGAAGTGAGATTGGTGAAGCGCGGCCTCGTGAACGCTGCACGGTAGAGCGTCTTCTCGTCATAGACGATCGAACCGAAGAGTGGCTTGTATTCGTAGATAACTTCAGCCGCGATGATGTTCTCGCCTTCGCGGACCACCAGGGTGCCGGGGAGATTGGGCACGCCTCCTTGCACGCCAATACTGCTGGCCACATCCAGTCCCGTCGCATTCTTGCGCTGCCAGAGAATCTGCTCCTGGTCACCCGTCGGATTGCCGATCGAGCTGATGATGACGCGCCCGTCCATGCCGAAATCGTAAGGCGACATCAGGCTATCGGCGGCCGTCATCAGGTCATTGATCTTGGCCTGTACATTACCGTCGGCCGGGTCGATCTGGGAGACAAGATCTGCCATGGACGCGGAGGCGCGTTCCAGTTTCTGCCCGATCAGCAACAGGCGCGGCACTTCGAAAGTGCCGAGGATGAGGACAGACAGAAAGAACAGGACGCAGGCCATTTCGATGGCGATCGAGCCATCGTCACGGCGCAGGCACAGCTTTGCTGCCTTCATGTGGAGATCACTCCTCATAAAGATTGGGCTCGTTGCGGACAACAATGGTGGCGGCCAGCGGCAAGATGCCGTTTTTTGCGATCCAGTCTCCCGCAAAGGGAGTCATGATGTGATAGGGAACCTTGACGGAATAGGAAACCACCTCGCCACCCATGCCGGCGCCGACTGTGCCCAACTCACCCCAACTATTATCTGGATTGAGGTCACTATACGGCTCGCCGTCGTCCCATGTGCCGTTGCCGTTCATGTCAGTAAACGGTTCCATCTGCCCGACCCCTGAAAAACTGGGATAGGTCTTCACCACAAACTCGGCCTCACCCATGTCGACGAGGTCCAGCGTGTGCTCATCCAGGATCTGGCGAATCTTCTCGATGCGGGTGGCATCGTTCGGGGTTTTGCCGGTGATGCCGTAGCGTGAGGCTTCTTTCAGCCCGCCTTCCAAACTGGTCATGGTCGCCATGATCATGCCCATCTCGATCACGCCGAAGGTCAGGAGAAGGAGGAGCGGCAGCACCATGGCAAACTCGACCGCTGCCACGCCGGACTCGTCGAGCCGGCGGCGCTGGTTCACAGGGCGCTTTCTAAAAATCCATCGCATGGCAAAAGCCGATCGTCCTCATCCCAAATGGGCCGCCAGGGCGCTGGCGCTGCGGAGAGCATTATTCCCGGGATATATCAGGAAAAGCTTAAGCCAACCCTTATCCATGTCCAGGGGCAGGGCTCACGGAACGGATTTTCTCACACGATAATATGTTGAAAAACGCCGATGGCGTGGCGATTACGCCTGGGTTTTGTCGACCCAGCCACCTTCGTCATTTTGTTGAAAATACGCGATTTTATGCCCGGCCTCCCGATAGAGGCGCCAGTGGGTTCTTGCCTCGGCGACAGCCTCGTCATCATGGCCATTGAATAACTCGCAGACCAGCTCGTAGCCGAGGGCGCCGAGGGCCTCCGTGGCTGGGGCCGGCGCACCGTCGCAGAGCATGAGCAACTTCGCGCCGTTGGGATTCTCCAACTGGGCCGTGAGGTAGATCGGTTGTTCCGCGGCATGACCGTCCTTGGCCGAGCCATGGGGCAGGAAGCTGGCGGGATCATAGGTCCATAGATGGGCGTTGAGGGCCTCCACCCGTTCGCTGGTCGAGGCCATGATCACCGCGCGGTCCTGCCGTTCCAGAACGCGGCGGAGGAGGCGTGTGAGCGCCTCCTCCAGCCGGTAACGAGTCAGGTGATAAAAGCGGATCTCCGCCATCGGTCGCTTATTTGTCTTCGAATTCGCGCTGCACGAATTGCTCAAGCAGGCGCACGCCGAAGGCTGTGGCGCCCTTCGGGATGGTCGGCTTGTCCTTGTCGCTCCAGGTGACGCCGGCAATGTCGAGATGGGCCCAGGGCGTCCCTTTCTGGATGAAGCGCTGCAGGAACTGGGCGGCGGTGATCGATCCGCCATAGCGTCCGCCGATATTCTTCATGTCGGCGGCGGGGGAATCGATCAGGCGGTCATAGGCTGGAGCCAGCGGCATGCGCCAGAGCAGTTCTCCGGTCGCCTTGCCGGCGGCGGTGAGCTTCTCCGAGAGCGCATCGTCATTGGAGAAGAGGCCCGCATGCTCGGTGCCCAGTGCCACCATGATGGCGCCGGTGAGGGTGGCGAGATCGACGATCAGGCTGGGGCCGAAATTTTCCTGCGCATACCAAAGCGCATCGGCCAGCACCAGGCGGCCTTCGGCATCCGTGTTCAGGACTTCGATGGTCTGTCCCGACATCGAGGTGACGATGTCGCCCGGGCGTTGCGCATTGCCGGACGGCATGTTTTCAACCAGGCCGATCACACCGACCGCGTTGACCTTGGCCTTCCGCGCGGCGAGGGCGCGCATGACGCCGATGACCACGGCGGAACCGCCCATGTCCCATTTCATGTCTTCCATGCCGGCCGCGGGCTTGATCGAAATGCCGCCGGTATCGAAGGTGACGCCCTTGCCCACAAAGCAAACCGGCTTTGCCTTGGAATCGCCGGCGCCGTTCCATTGCATGGTGACGAGCTGGCTTTCGCGTTCCGAACCCTGGCCGACGCCCAGCAGCGCGCCCATGCCCAGCCGCTTCATTTCCTTTTCGCCGAGGACGGAAACCTTGACGCCGAGGCTGGTCAGTTCGCCGGCCTCACGGGCCAGCGTTTCCGGATAGATCACGTTCGCGGGCTCGGAGACCAGGTCGCGCGTAACGATGACCGAATCCACAACCTTGTCGAGTGGATCGAACAGCTTTTTGGCGGCATGTGGGTCGCCCAGGGTGATGGTCAGCTTTTTCAGGGTCGGCTTGTGTTCCGGCTTTTCCTTGGTGCGGTATTTGTCGAACCGATAGGCCCGGAGGCGCGCACCCATGGCGATCCGTGCCGCGATTTCGGCCTCACTCAAGGTGCTGCCGGCGGGAGATTCGATGGCGATGGTACCCTCGCGGTCGCCGGCATGATTGAGTGCCGCCACCAGGCGGCCGCCGATGGCTTCGCAGTCGAGCGCCGTCAATTTGGCCGGGTTGCCGAATCCCACCAGAATCAATCGGGAAACGTCCAGGCCCTGGGGGGCGAGGACAATGAGCTGCTCGTCCTTGCCGCCCTTGAATCGGCTGGCATTGAGTGCCCGCGCCACAGCGCCCTTGGTCGCCTTCTCGGCCTGAGCTGCGGCGGCGGAGAGCTTGCGCCCCTCCTGAACGCCCACGGCATAAGCGCCCTGGCTCGGTGTTTCCGGCTTGGCAAACGTAACCTTCATCTTGATTTCTCCCGATTTTTCGAGCGCGATGCAGTCTTCGGGCGACGGTATTCCCAACGCCGCTGACGGAGGATTCGACCGGTCCCGCTATGGTTCAGCCTTAGCACAATGTGATCGGGCTCGCCATTGCCGGCCGATGCCTAATATTGCATGCCAAGCCCCTGAAAAATGTGGACGAATGGCTTCGGCATGCTAGTTTAACGGCCAATCCGGGGTCCCTTGTGGCGCCGGCGAAAACGATGAGCAGGGTGGTTGTCGGGCGTGGTTGCTTTGGTTCGATTGGCCGAGCCCAGCCGTTATTGGCCGTCGCAAGGTTTGGCCCTAGGAACTATAGAGATCATGAGCTTACGACTGGGATTTTGGCGGCACATCTTCTTCATTGCATTGCTGATTGGGCTCGGCTCGACATCCTCGGTGCCTTCGGCAAGGGCGCAGGATGCGCTGAAGATTGTCGCCGTCGTCAACGAGGACGTCGTCACCGAGCTTGATCTCTACATGCGCCTCCGCCTGGCCATGCTGTCGGCGCGCCTGAGCGATACGCCCGAGACACGCCAGCGCCTGCTGCCGACCCTGCTGCGGACGATGATCGACGAACGCCTGCGTGCGCAGGAAGCCAAGCGCCAGAACATCCGGGTGAGCGACGACGAAGTGTCTTCCCGGGTCAATGATCTGGCGCGCCGGAACGAGTTGAGCCTCGAACAGTTTACTCAGGTTCTGGGCCAGAACGGCATTCTGATCGAGACGTTGCAGGACCAGATCCGCGTCGAGCTGGCTTGGGCGCGTCTGGTGCAACGACGCCTGCGACCGCAGGTCAATATCACCGATGAAGAGATCGACTCGGCCCTGGCCGCCATTCAGGCGGCGCAGGGACAGACCGAGTATCGCCTGTCGCAAATCTTTCTTGCAGCCGGCAGCAGCAGCGACGAAAGCGCCTTGCGCCAATCCGCGCAACGCCTGAAGGAACAACTTGATCAGGGCGCTGATTTCGCGGCGATCGCCTCCGAGTTTTCCCAGGACCAGGGGGCCATTCGAGGCGGTGATTGGGGCTGGGTCCGTCTCGACATGCTGGATCCGCAGGTGGCCGAGACCGTCCGTGCGCTGCCCCCGGGACAGGTCGGCGGTCCGGTGCGCGGGACAGGCGGCTATTACATCGTTCTGGTGCGCTCGACGCGAGTGATCGACGTCCGCGCCGTTTCGGCCGGAACCGTGGCGATGGAGCAGATCCTATGGTCGCTTCCGGCCAATGCGGCGGAATCGGAAGTCAACAAGGTGATCTCTCAGGCCAACACTTTGACGCCGCGCATTCAATCCTGCGCCGATATGGCGGCCTTGGCCGATCAGGCCTCGCCGGGAGTCTACCGGAATCTCGGCAACGTGCCGGTCGCCGATTTGCCGCCCGCCGTGCAGTCTTACGCGCTCAACCAGCCGATCGGTGTGCCCACGCCGCCGCTCCGTACCAATCGCGGCATCGGCATCTTTGCCATCTGCAATCGTGGTGGCGGCGACGAAGCGGCTCTATCGCGGGTGGGCGTGGCCGACCGGCTGGGCCGTGAGCGGTTGGAAACCTTGGCGCGTGGCTATCTCTCCGACCTGCGGCGCGCAGCGGTTATCGACATCCGCCTCTGATGGAAAAGGATCCGCCCGCCGCGGTGTCCTTGCCGCCGCTGCGTGATGTCATTGCGCGCCATGGTCTCTCGGCGAACAAGGCCTTCGGCCAGAATTTTCTGTTCGATCTCAACTTGACCGGACGCATCGCGCGTTCGGCGGCACCGTTGGATGAAGGCAGCGTCATCGAAATCGGTCCCGGTCCCGGTGGTCTGACGCGGGCCTTGCTCGATCATGGCGGCAAGGATGTGATCGTGATCGAGCGCGACCGACGTTTCCTGCCGGTCCTCGCTGAAATATCGGCAGCCTATCCCGACCGCCTTACGGTAATAGAAGGCGATGCACTGAAGGTCGATGCCGCCAAGCTTGGGAGAGCGCCGCGCCGGATCGTGGCCAATCTGCCCTACAACGTGGCGACGCCGCTGTTGCTGAACTGGCTGGCGGCCGGCGCCGCCTTTGCCAGTCTGACGCTGATGTTCCAGAAGGAAGTCGCCGATCGGCTGATCGCACAGCCGCGCAGCAAGGATTACGGGCGGCTCACCATCGCCACGCAATGGCGGGCCGAGGTCCGGCGCCTGTTTGATGTGCCGCCGCGTGCCTTCACGCCGCCGCCCAAGGTCACCTCGACGGTGGTACAGTTGATTCCAAGGGCAACGCCCCTGTTTCCGGCGGATGCCAGCATGCTGGAACGGGTCGCCGCCGCCGCCTTCGGCCAGCGGCGCAAGATGCTGCGGCAATCTCTGCGCAAAGTCTCGCCACGCGCCGAAGAAGCACTGATCGCCGCCGGCATCGCGCCCACGGCGCGCGGTGAGGAATTGTCGATCGAGCAATTCTGCGCGCTGTCGCGCGCCTTCGAGGCGCTCTGAGGGCTATTGCCCTTCTCTAAGGCCCTTCACGAAATCGGTGAGCCCGATCTGGCGTTGCCGGCGCAGGCGCTCGGCACGCAGAATGGCGCGGACACTTTCGACGCTCGACTCGATGTCGTGATTGACGATGATGTAATCGTATTCCGCCCAATGGCTCATCTCGTCGGCCGCCTTGGCCATGCGGCGCGCTACGACCTCGGCACTGTCCTGGGCGCGGCTGTGCAGACGCCGTTCCAATTCCCGGGTCGAGGGCGGCAGCACAAAGACGCTGACAAGATCCTCGCGCGCATTGTGTGCCAGTTGCTGCGTGCCCTGCCAGTCGATGTCGAACAGGATGTCGCGGCCTTGGGCTAGTTCTTTGGCCACTTGTGCCTTGGGCGTGCCGTAGTAATTGTCGAAGACTTTGGCGTATTCCAGGAACTCCCCCCGATTGATCATCAGGTTGAATTCGGTGAGGTCGACGAAATGATAATCGATGCCCGCGGTTTCGCCCGGCCGCTTGGCGCGGGTCGTCGCCGAGACGGAAAGCGCCAGTTGCGGCTCCAGTTCCAGCAGGCGGCGAGAGATCGTGGTCTTGCCGGCGCCTGAAGGCGATGAGAGAACAAGCATCAGGCCGCGACGTCGGATGTCGACAAAGCCGGTAGCGTGGTGGGTGGAATCGGACAAGGTCGGCACTCACTCGATATTCTGGATCTGCTCGCGAAGCTGCTCGATGGCTGCCTTAAGCTCGATGCCGATATTGGTCAAGGCCAGATCCGCTGCCTTGGAACAGAGCGTATTGGCTTCACGGTTGAATTCCTGGCAAAGAAAGTCGAGCTTGCGCCCGACCGCACCACCTTGTGCGATCAGTTCGCGTGTCGCGGCGACATGCGCCGCCAGCCGATCGATTTCCTCGCGGACATCCGCGCGGCCGGTCATCAGTGCCAATTCCTGCGCCAATCGTTCCGGGTCGATCGGTGCACCCTCCGGCATCAGCTCGCGCAATTGTGCGTCCAGACGGGCACGGATATTGGCCGGTTGAGCGCCGGCCGATTGGGCGGCGGCGATCCGCAGCCGTTCGATCTCGTCGAGATGGCCGAAGACGACCTCGCGCAGCCGGTTGCCCTCATTGCGCCGCATGCCGCTCAGTTCCGTCATGGCTTGCCGCAAGCCGGCCTCAACGGCCTTTTGCCGTGCCGCCATGATCTCGGGTGCCAAGGGCGGGGTCTCGAGTTCCAGGACACCCTTGAGGCCGAGAATGCCGTCCAAGCTGGGTGGCGCGGCATCGAGCTTTCCGCTCATATCCCTAAGCAGGGACATGATCTGATCGAGCGCCGCACGATTGACGGTGAGTTGGCCGCGGCTCGATGCATCATCGACACTGAGTGTTGCTGCCAGATTGCCCCGCTTCAGATGTTCCGCGGCAATTTGCCTGGCCAGTGCATCCACCGCCTCAAACCCCTGCGGGACTCTGCAACGCACATCGAGCGAACGGCCATTGACGCTCTTCAACTCCCAGGTCCACAGGAAGTCGCCGATGGCGCCGCTGGTGCGCGCAAATCCGGTCATGCTGGCGATCGACAAAATTCCCCCCAAAAGGCCCCTGTTGCAAAGTGCCGCCATCATCAAGGATGCTCGGGCGGCTGGCAAGCTCGGCCGGCATTGTTATTTCAGGGAAAGTCCATCCGATGCCGCCCTTCCGCTCGATCCTCATCACCGGCGCCAGTTCAGGCCTGGGGGCCGCCTTGGCAGAGGCCTATGCAGCGCCTGGCGTCTTCCTTCATCTGGGCGCTCGGCGTGGGGATTTGCTGGCACAGATAGCCGGCGCCTGCCGTGCGCGCGGCGCCGAAGTGGGCATTGCCAGTATCGATGTCGGCGACGCGGCGGCGATGGAGGCCTGGGTTGTCGGCGCAGATGACGGACGGCCGCTCGATCTCGTCATTGCCAATGCCGGCATCTCTGGCGGTACATCGGGCGGGCAGGAGAGCGCGCAGCAGACGCGCGATATTTTCCGCATCAATGTCGATGGAGTCCTTAACACCGTGCTGCCCGTCCTGCCGCGCATGGCCGCGCGCGGCGCCGGCCAGATCGGTATCATGGCCTCTTTGGCCGGACACCGCGGCTTTCCAGGCGCACCCGCCTATTGCGCGTCGAAGGCGGCCGTGAAGGTGTGGGGCGAGGGATTGCGCGGCGAGATGGCCGAGTCCGGCGTCGGCGTCAGCGTCATCATGCCGGGGTTTGTCACCACCCCGATGACCGCGGTAAACGACTTCCCCATGCCGTTTTTAATGTCGGTCGAACAGGCGGCCAAAATCGTTCAGTGTGGCCTTGCCGCGAACGGGGCAAGGATTGCCTTTCCCTGGCCCATGGCAGCGATCGCCTGGGCCATCGGCGCGCTGTCGCCGGCCCTGACCGATCGGCTATTGCGGGCGGCGCCCAAGAAAGGCTGAGTTCAGGGCTGGACCCGCGGCACGCGGCGCAGCATGCGATAGTAGAGCGGCTGGTTTTGTTCCCCGGTCAGGATCATCAACATGTCGCCGGGAATCGCCTGCATGCCCAGCATGAGACCGGCATTGGTCACCATGTAGGTCCGCCAGGTCTGTGTCCCCTGGGCCGACCAGCCGGTGATGGCGACCGGTGTTACCGAAACGGTGCCGCCGCCCATCCGGTAGGTGTCGAACATGGGCGACTGGGCCCAGGCGTCGGCCAGGGCCTTGTCTGTCACCACGCCCTTGGGTGGTTCCACGCGCGAGACAATGCCGATACGCCCAACCCCGGTGGCGTCGACGGGGCTGAAAATGAACCATTGCCACGGATTGCTGAACGGGGCGGTGGGGCGCGTCGGCTGCAGGAAATTGGGGGGCAGTTGCACCATCTGCCAGGAGCCGATGACGTCGGCGGGCTGCGCCGGGTTCATCAGGGCTTCGGGAGCTGCGCTTGGGGCCGGCGCAGCGGGGGTGGCCGATACGACAGGCGCCCGCTTGGCGTCCGGCATCACCCCATGGGCTGGTGCCGGCTTGGGCGCGATGCCGCCTTGTGTCTGGCTGCCGGGCTGTACAGGCTGGCTGGCGCCACCTTCCCACGCGCAGCCTGCGAGCAATGTGGCGCCCAACAGCGCTGAGATGAGCAGGCCGCGTGCAATCATAGTCGATCTCCCCCGGAATTCGCCGCAGATGGCCGGCCCGTCTCCCGGGCCAGGATGGGGGCCAGTGTAGCGGGCCGAATCAGGCCTGAGAAGCGTCCAACGCGCGAGTCGAGCGATGAATGCCATCGACCTTCGGCGCTGAACAGCTGGCTTTTCCCCGCGCGACGCGGTTTCAGACCACCTTTTTGAGTTCCGTGAGGAAGTTGCCCAGTTCCGCCCCCAAGTGATCGGATTGGGCCTCCAGATCACGCGTAGCGTCGAGCAGCTCTTGGGTCGAATGGTCGATTTCGCTCATGGCCTGGCGCACATCGGCGACATTGTGGGCCACTTCGCTGGCACCGGCCGAGGCCTGCTCGACATTACGGGCGATTTCGCCGGTGGCTGAAGATTGCTCCGTGAGCGACGAGGCGATCGCCGCCGAGGCGTCGTTGATGCTGCCCATGATCTCTTTTACGGTGCGCATGGCGGTTGCCACATGGTCGACCGCCGCCTGGATCGTGCCCACCTGGCCCGTGATGTCGTCGGTCGCGCCCGCCGTTTGATTGGCCAGGCTTTTGACCTCGCCGGCCACCACCGCGAAGCCCTTTCCAGCCTCGCCGGCCCGGGCGGCCTCAATGGTCGCATTGAGGGCCAGCAAATTGGTCTGCTCGGCAATCTCGCGGATGAGACGGACAACCTCGCCGATCTTGTCGGTACTGCTCACCAGGCCTTCAACCTGCTGGTTGCCTGAATCCGTACTGGCTGTTGCCGTCTTCACGATCTCAACCGAATGGCGGGCTTGCCGGTTGATCTCGCCGATCGACGTGGTTAGTTCCTCGGTCGCAGCGGCCACGGATTGCAGGCTCGCTGAGGCCTGGGCCGAGGCGGTCGCCACGGCCGCCGCCCGGCGATTGGTATGCGTGGTCGCGTTGTTGAGGCTGTTGACCGTGCCTTTGAGCCGTTCGGCCGCGGCTCGTACGCGATCGACCACCGAGGCTGCCATTGCCTCGAACCGTTCTGTGGCGGTAGTGAAATCCTTGACCTTCTGCTCCATCGCGCCAGTAGCATTGTTGATGGTACTGGCTGCCTGCTTGAACGACCCCTGCATCCCGGTTTCGATGACATGCCGGTAATAGATCCGCTTGGTCACAGCATCGAGTGACGCGCGCGATTCCCGCACATAGGCGTCGGCCCGGTCGGCAAAATCGTTGACGCTCCACATCAATTCGCCGAGCTGTCCGCCCGCACGTACATGTGTCAACCGCGCCTCGAAATCACCGGCCTGGAGCTTCTTCAAGACCGCAATTGTCTGCTCGATCTGGCGGCTGGCATTCGCGCAGGCAGCGAGGGCGGCAAGAGCCGCCAGGGCAGCAAGTGCCGCAGGCAGAATCTGTGCCCAAAGCGGCACATCTACGACAGCCATGCCGACCGCAATGATCGAGAGCAGCAGCGACAGGGTGATCGCGGTTGCCGGGCTAGAGCGAAAAGATGAATTGATCATAGGTCATCCGTAGACTTTTGAGCTTCTCTTGCAAGGCGTCATAAGCGCGCGCCATACCGATCTTCCGGTCGGTGGCCTGGGTTTCGATTTTCAGCAAATCGGCATAGAGCGGCTTGATGGCTTGCTCGATTGCCGATCGTTTGGGAACGCGTCGGCTGGAATGGTACCCAATGATTTTCCCATCGGCACCGAAGGACGGCGTGACATGGGCGAAAACCCAGTAATGGTCGCCATTCATCGCACGATTGATGACATAGGCGAAGATCTCGCGCCCGCTTTCCAGATAATCCCATAGCAACTTGAAAATGCACCGCGGCATGTCCGGATGGCGGATGATGCTGTGTGGCTGCCCTAAAGCCTGTTCCTCGCTCAAATCCGAGATATCGAGAAAGCACTGATTGGCGTAGGTGATCCGGCCCTTCAGGTCGGTTTTGGTGACAATCACTTCCTCTGCTGGAAAGCTGCGTTCATGACCGGTGAGGGAAAGGCCTGACTTCATGGGAACCTGGGTGGGGAATACGTGCTCATCAGCGATCTTTGGGAGTCACTCCCAATTGCGCCAAGTTAAGTAGGCACCCTAGCGACAAGCCGTTTACGAAAGATTGACGAAGATTGAGGCGCGACATGATATTTTTACCCGGATCGGCTGTCTGTGGTCTCTGATCGCCTGTGGCCGTTTCTATTTTTACACTTTTGAATCAATTAGTTAATGTCGCGCTGCAAGACTTGCTTCACGGACGGTGAACCGGGTCACAGTAAGACCCGCCAACCTGACCACATGCTGTTTACCACGCAAGGGCGGAGGGTCCGGCCAATGGAGAGATCCGGGGGCGATCTATCGAACCGCGTGAAGTGAATTGCGATAGGGAGTTTGAGATGAGAATGCATCGACGGGATTTTGTGGGGTTGTCTCTGAGCGCCGTCTCGGTCGCGGTTTTTGGTTTGTTCATGGCCGACCGCTCGGCACGGGCGCAGGAACTCGCCATCGGTCGGGTAAGCCGCAGCGTCGGGGCTGTTTCGGTGATCCGGGGCGGTGCTGTTCAGGCCGGTGCGATCGACGCACCCGTTTCCGAATCCGATCAGATTCGTACCGGTCCTGACGGCCGCGCCGAGATAACGTTCAGCGATGGCTCGGTACTGACGGTCGGACCGGATAGCGAGGTCGCCCTTTCTGCCTTTGCACCCGATCCTCAGGCATCGAATGCCGTCATCGATCTGCTCTCGGGCATTGTGCGCGTAACGGTGAACAAGGCGACGGAGTGGGGCCGCTTTGATGTCCGCACCAGCACGGCCGTAGCCTCGGTCCGCGGCACCGATTATCTGGTCGAGGAAACGGGTGCTGCCAGTGCGGTGTTCGTGGCCGAAGGGCGTGTTGCCGTTTCCAGCCGTGCCGGTGCTGGCACCGTCGTCATTCGCGCGGGCCAGGGCGTCGATGTGACCGGCGATCTGGCGCCGCTGGTTGTGAAAACCTGGGGCGCGAACCGGCGCGAGGCCGCCTTGGCGCGCGTAACGTTCCCGTAAGCTCGCGCGCGACCGGCAGGAGATCGTGCTCATCAACGCAGCAAAGCGGATCGATCGTCGCGGCTGGCTAGGCTTTGTGGCCGCTGGGCTGTTGGGGGCATTCGTCGCCTTGCTGCACCTGACTGCTAACGCTGCTCTCGAGCGGATCGAGGGGGCGACCCTGGACTGGCGTTTTATGCTGCGCGGCGCGATTCCAGCGCCCGATGATGTCGCGATTATCGCCATTGATGATCGGTCCCTGGCCGAATTGGGGCGGTGGCCTTGGCCGCGCGAGAAATTGGCGGATATTGTCGATCGGCTCGGCGATGCGGGCGCGACGACGATCGGCATCGATATTTTGCTGCTGGAGCCCGATACCCCATCCGGTGATGCCGCCTTGAGTCAATCCCTGAAGCGACAGGGCAATGGGATACTTGCCCTGGGCATGCTGGTAGACGGCGGAGAGCCCTCAGCGGAGGCTCAGGAGGATGTGCGATCCTTAGCGTTGCCAGCCTATCTCAAGCCGGAGATAGGCGCCCTTGAACCACTACGCGCCAGCGGCGTCTTGCGCCCAATTTCAGTATTTGAGGCTGTGGCCAAGGTCGGCCATGTCAATTTGCAACCCGATGCCGGTGGTTCGCCGCGGCTGCATTTCCCAGTCATCGCATTGGGCGAGGCATTGTTGCCCTCCTTTCCGCTCCTGGCGGTTGCTGGCCAGCGTGGATTGCCGACCTCCGCCATCTCGCTCTCGCTGGATGGCAGGCTGGTTCTGCCGAGCGGAGATTCAACGCCGCGCCAGGTTGTCGATCTCGGCCCCAATCTTGGGCTTCCTCTCAATTTCTTCGGCAGCGCCGGCACAATTGCCACCTATTCCGCAGCCGATCTCCTTGCTGGGGGACTCTCGGCTGACAAGCTGCAGGGGCGTATCGTCCTGGTTGGTGCGACCGCGACAGGATTGCGCGACGATTTCGTCACCCCTTTCGATTCCGCTCTGCCGGGCGTCGAGATACTCGCGACCTCCATGGTCAATTTGCTCGATGACAATTATTTGCGGCGCTCGACCGGGCAAATCCTGCTGGAAGCAGGCGTGATTGTTCTGCTGACCCTTTCGGCCTGGGGGTTGGGACAGGCACCTGGGCCACGTCTCGGTCTGGGTCTCAACCTGGTGCTTCTCATCGCCTGGCTTGCATTGTCGCAGGTGATGCTGGTGACGTCGCTGCGCTGGATCGCTGTTGCTGGTCCCAGCCTCGGCATCGTGCTCGGCTCGACGATTGCCGTCGCCGGGCGCATGGTGCGGGAGCGACGCTTGCGGGGCGAAGTCGAGCGGCAGCGTGGCAACCTCGCCCGCTACGTGCCGCCAAGCCTTGCCGATGCTCTTGCCGACAAGGAGGGCTCAGCCTTTGATGGCCAAGAACAAATGGCAGCGATCCTGTTCGTCGATCTACAAGGCTTCACCACGGCCAGCGAAAGCCGGTCGCCCTCGGAGACGGCGCATTTTCTCAAGGATTTTCACGCGCAGCTTGAGGGAGTCGTCTCGAAGCATCGTGGCATCATCGCGCAATTCCTGGGGGATGGTGCGTTCATTATGTGGGGCTTGCCGCAACCGACCTCAGATGATCCCGCTTTGGCTCTCGCCTGCGCGCGGGAAATGCTGCAGCGCCTGCGGGATTGGAAACCCGAAATGACGGCCCGTATCGGGGTTCATTTTGGCCCTGTTGCAATGGCGCAATTGGGCGGACAGAACCAGCTGCAGCTAGCCGCCGCTGGAGATACGGTCAATGTCGCCAGCCGACTTGAGGCCATTGCCAAGGAGGTTGGCGCCATCCTGACCATCTCCGATGTCCTCGCCAGCGCCATTCGTGCCTTGGGCCGCCACGATCTGCTCCTCGGTTTGACGGCGCAGCCAGCGCGCCGCGTGCGCGGCCGCGATCAACTGCTCGGCTATTGGTCCGCCAAGAGCGTGCCCGAATTGAACGTGTAGGGCGTTGCCAACATGACCAATTCGGATCGTGGAGCGGGGACAGGATGGACATGGCGCCGGCTTTGGCCGGTGGCCGTGATCGCTCTCGGCGTCGCCTTGTTCTTTGTGTTGAGACTCGATCGCTATTTCGATTTCACCTTGCTCCAGCAATATCATGGAGCTTGGCGTGATTACGTCGCGGCGAATTTCCTGGCGGCCAGCCTCTTTTTTTTCGTCGTCTATGTCGCGCTGGTGGCCTTCTCGCTCCCCGGTGGCGTGTTTCTGACTTTGGCGGGTGGCTATCTCTTCGGCGCCGGTCTGGCCACAGCCTATGTGGTCGCCGCGGCCACCTTGGGTGCCAGCTTGCTGTTTCTGGCGACACGCACCTCACTCGCGGCACCGCTTCAGGCGCGGGCCGGCCCCTGGCTGGGGCGGCTGCAGGCGGGCTTCCAGCGTGATGCCTGGAGCTATCTTCTGATGCTGCGGCTGGTGCCGCTGTTTCCGTTTTTCGTGATCAACCTGGTGCCGGCCTTCCTGGGGGTCTCCCTGTCATGTTTTGTGGTGACCACTTTCTTCGGCATTATTCCAGGGACCTTTGTCTACGCGCTGGTCGGCAGCGGGCTGGGCGACGCGCTGCAGGCGGGGTCGGGTATCGCGCTCGGATCGGTGCTCTCTCCCAAGGTGCTTGCCGGCCTGTTCGGACTTGCCTTGCTGGCCGCGCTGCCCATAGTGATAAGGCGCATGGCGCTCGGCCGGAACGGAAAACATGACTGATCACGAGATCGCGGAGACGACTCCGCCCTCTGAGTTGTCCGCGGATATCTGTGTAATTGGGGCTGGCGCCGGTGGGCTGACGGTCGCCGCTGGTGCGGCGCAATTGGGTGCCAGGGTCATCCTGGTGGAATCCGGCGCTATGGGCGGCGATTGCCTCAATCACGGCTGCATTCCCTCGAAATCCCTGCTGGCGGCGGCTCACGTTGCCGCTTTGGCGCCGCGGGCGCGGCAATTCGGCATTCGTTTCGTACCGCCCGAAATCGACCGCGCCGCGTTGGCCGGACATATCCAGGATGTCATTGCCGGCATCGCGCCCCATGATTCCGTGGCACGCTTCGAAGGCTTGGGCGTGACGGTTCTCAAGGGCCATGCCAAATTTACAGCACCCGACATTCTTTCGGTCAGGGCGGCTCGAATTACTGCGAAAAGATACGTCATCGCGACGGGCTCGCGACCCAGCATCCCGCCCATTCCCGGCCTTGATCAAGTCTCTTATCACACCAACGAAACCATTTTCGGCGAGACGGCGCCGATCGACCACCTGCTGGTGATCGGTGGCGGCCCGATCGGTGTCGAACTGGCACAAGCCCAGGCGCGCCTTGGTGCCAAGGTCACCCTGGTCGAGCTTGCCCGCCTCCTACCCAAGGACGATCCGGATCTGGTCGGCTGCGTTCGGCGCGCCTTGATCGCCGATGGCATCGATCTGCGCGAGGGAAGCGGTGTCGTACGAGTAGCCAACGGCAGCGCCCCTGGAACCATCGACCTGCATATTGCCGACAATCTGGGGGGAAGCGAGGTGGTGAGGGGCACCCATCTGCTGATCGCCGTTGGACGGCGACCGGTCACCGAGGATCTTGGGTTGGATATTGCGGGCGTCGAGGTCGTCAAAGGGGCGATCAAGGTTGATCGGCGTCTTCGCACCAGCAACAAGCGAATCTATGCCATTGGCGATTGCGCCGGTGGACCGGCCTTTACCCATGTCGCTGGTTATCACGCCGGCATTGTTCTTCGGAATATCCTTTTTCGCCTGCCTGCCAGGGTGAATGCGGATCTCATACCTTGGGTCACCTTCAGCGAGCCGGAGCTTGCTCAAATCGGGCTTTCGGAAAGTGCGGCGCGCGCGCGTTTCAGGGATGTCCGGGTCGAGCAATTGGCCTTCACGGCCAATGATCGTGCCAGGACGGAGCTGCGTACCGATGGGCTCATCAAGATTGTCCTGCGTGCCAATGGCCATATCCTGGGCGTTGGTATCGCCGGCCCGCAGGCGGGTGAATTGCTGGCGCCCTGGTGTCTGGCCATGGCGCGTAGGCTCAAGCTCTCCGCGGTTGCGGGCCTTCTGCTCCCATATCCGACGCTGTCGGAAATTTCCAAGCGCGTTGCCGGCAATTTTTATGCGCCCCGCCTATTTGGTGCCGGCGTCCGTGCGATCGTACGCGGCTTGCTGCGGTTGGCATGAGCGGGGAAGAGATCAAGCTCCCGAGTTTCGGCCGCGGCCTCTCGGCGCGGGTCCTGCTGCTGACGATTCTCTTCGTGATGGTCAGCGAAGTTCTGATCTATGCACCGTCGATCGTCCGATTTCGTCTCGATTGGCTCGAAGAAAAGCTGAACATGGCGCATCTCGCGGTTCTGACGCTTGAGGCGACGCCGGACTACATGATCGATCCTGAGCTTGAGGTTCGCTTGCTTTCTCATGTGGGGGCGAGATTGATTGCCTTGCGCAGTGCCGATGGCAAGAATCTCATGTTGCGCGGGTCCTCTCCACCCATGCTCGTACAGGCCACGATCGATCTTGCCGATCGTGGCTTCCTGCAATTGGTCGAGGACGGGATCGATACCTTGCGCCAGTCGCGCAACCGGTTGCTGCGGGTCAAAGGCTATTCGCCGCGCGCTGCTGACGTCATCGTTGATATGGTCATCGACGAATGGGCCTTGCGCGAAGCCATGGTCGCCTATTCCTGGCGAATTCTGGGGTTGTCGGTGGTCATTTCACTGATCACGGCGGCCCTGGTCTTCACGGCTCTGCAATGGTTGATCATCCGGCCGATGCGACGCCTGACCCGGGGAATGGTGGCTTTTCGCCAGGATCCGGAAGTGGTTCCGCCGAGCTTTGGCACCACGCGGCGTGGCGATGAAATCGGCCTTGCCGAACGCGAATTCGCCGAGATGCAGGCCAAGGTTCGCATGGCTCTCATTCAGAAAGCGCGTCTGGCCGCACTTGGCACGGCGGTTACCAAGATCAATCACGATCTTCGCGGAATTCTGGCTACAGCGCGCCTGGTCACCGACCGATTGGCGGAAAGCGACAATCCCGAGGTGAAGCGCGCGGCGCCGGCATTGGTGAGGTCGCTCGACCGCGCCGTCGAGCTCTGTTCCGACACCCTCAATTTCACCCGCGAGGGACCGCCCCGGCCGACCCTGGCCAGCGTTCCCCTGCATGAACTGGTTGACGAAGTGGGCGAGAGCCTCGCAAGCTTGCTGACGGCCGGCAAGAATTGGTCCAACGACGTGCCGGCCGATGCGCTGGTGAAGGCGGATCGCGGTCAGCTTTTCCGGGTGCTGCGCAATCTCGGCGAGAACGCCTTTCAGGCCGGTGCCGAGAACATCTCGATCGGCTATCGTATGGGCGGCGGCTTCGTCGAGATCGATTGCAAGGATGACGGCCCAGGCTTACCACTCAAGGCAAGGGAAAACCTGTTCGTGCCGTTCAAGGGCTCTGCCAGGGCCGGGGGGACCGGGCTCGGCCTTGCCATCGCGCGCGAATTGATGCGCGCCCATGGTGGCGATCTTCGCCTGCAACAGGCTGAGACCACGGGCGCGCTGTTTGTCCTTACTCTGCCGATCCGCTGATCGCCTTCATTCGATGGCGAAGGTCAGGGCCTTGAGATAGGCGCTCTCCGGCAAGCCGGGATGCACCGGATGATCCGGGGCAGCACCCGTATGATAGAGCAGACGCGCATGCCGCCCGGTCTCCTGGATGCCACGATGCGTCTGGCGCAGGAACTCATCCGCCGGCATGTTGTGCGAGCAGGAACACAGCATCAGTATCCCGTCCGGGGCTACGCATTGCGCAGCAAGGCGCGCGAGTTTCCGGTAGGCCTTTGCTCCCTGATGGAAATCCTTGCGCGACTTTACGAATGCCGGCGGATCCGCCACCACGATGTCAAAGCGCTGGCGCGCCGTAGACATTTCAGCAAGGGCCTCAAAGGCCTCTGATTGCCGCGTCTGCAATTGGTCGGCGACGCCGTTGATCACAGCAGCGCGCTTGGCCAGCGCCAAAGCGGGCGCACTCCGGTCAAGCGCCAGCGCCGATGTAGCACCCGCACGGAGGGCCTGGATCGCGAAACCACCCATATAGCAATAGGCGTCGAGCATCGTGCGGCCGGCGGCGAGGCGCGCAATCAGGGCACGGTTGTCGCGTTGATCATAGAACCAGCCGGTCTTTTGTCCGGCACGTGGATCCGACAGGAACTCGGCGCCATTTTCCTGCAGGGCCACGGCATCATCCAGCGAGCCTTTCAGAAGATGACTCGCCGGTGCCAGCCCTTCCAGCTCCCGCGCCGGGCCGTCCCCGCGTACCAGGATCACGCGCGGATTGAACAGTGCATCGATAGCCGCACCGAGATGGGGAATCTGTTGTTCCATGCCGGCGCTGGAAACGTCGATCACGAAGACATCGCCATAGCGGTCGATGACGCAGCCCGGCAATCCATCGGCTTCGGCATGAGCCAGGCGATAGAAAGGAACGCCGATCATCCGCTCGCGGAGTTTCCAGGCCCGTTCGAGGCGCGCCTGCCAGAAGGCGGCATCGATGACGGCCGCGGGATCGCGGGTGATGAGGCGTCCGCTGATCAGGGATTTGGGATTGAACAATGCAAGGCCAAGCGGCCTGCCGTCGGCATGGCGCAAGGTCACGATGCTGCCCGGCGCGATCGCCTTTACCTCGGGCGACATCTGCAATTCATTGGAATAAACCCAGGGATGCCCACCCAGGATGCGGCGGTCTTCGCCGGCTTTGAGGTGGATCGTCGGGCGTTTGCTCATCGGGTTTTCCTAAGATGTCGTTGAATCGGCGAAATGGCCTGGAATTCGGAATCAATCGGCCAGCGCCACGCCTTCGCGGCGCGGGTCACTGGCGCCCAGCAACCGATCATCGCGCAGAAGGATGACATTAGCACCGCTTTCCAGCGGCTGCACCTTGATCACATGGCCGCGCTCGGCGAGGGCCTGGGCCAGCGCATCCAGTCCGGAATCTCTTTCGATCAAGGTCGGCCCGTTGCGGTTGAGCACATGTGGCGCGGCGATGGCCGTATATGGGTCAAGCTGCCAATCAATGAGCCCGACCAGGGCCTGGACGACATAGCCGATGATATTTGGTCCGCCCGGCGATCCGAGCGCCGCAATGAGGTCACCGCTTTCCCGGTCGAAGACAAGGGTCGGTGCCATCGACGAACGGGGTCGTTTGCCCGGCTCTACTCGATTGGCGGCGGCGCGGCCGCGGCTTGCCGGCAGGAAGGCGAAATCGGTCAGTTGATTGTTGAGCAGGAAGCCGTCCACCATCACATGGCTGCCGAATGGGCCTTCGATCGAACTCGTGAAGCTGATCGTATTGCCGGATTCATCGACCACCGACATATGGCTGGTGGATGGCATCTCCGGCAGCAGAATGCCGGGCGGCATCGCGCCGATCTGTGCTGCGTCTGCCGGGCGCCCGGGTTCGGCCTCACCCATGGCTTGCGAGGGATCGATCTCGGCGGCCCGTGCCGAAAGATAATCATCGCTCAACAGCCTCGCGACGGGAATGGTCGCAAAGGCCGGATCGGCGACGTAGCGTCCGCGATCGGCAAAGGCAAGGCGGCTTGCTTCGAGGATGAGATGCGTGGCGTCCAAACTATCTGCCGGCAAGGATGCGAGGTCGAAATGGCGCAGCATCCCGAGAATTTGCAATACGGCAAGCCCGCCCGAGGACGACGGGCCCATGCTGCAGACCCGCGCTGCGTGATAGTCGAGGCAGAGCGCCGCCCTGCGTTCGGGCCGGTAGGCCGCGAAATCCTCTTGGCTGAGATCGCCCGCACGCGGCACGGCCTGATGAACGGCGGCCACGATATTCTGCGCGAGGCGCCCACGATAGAAGGCGTCGGCGCCCTCATCGGCGATCTCGCGCAAGGTGCGGGCGAGATCGAGATTCCGCAGCTTCGCACCAGCAGCCAGGGGCGTCCCGTCGGGCTTGAAGAAATAGCCGCGGGTCGTCGGCTGTCGGGCAAGCAATTCATCATCGGCGATGGCATTCGCCAAGCGCGCCGAGATGGGGAAGCCGTCTTCGGCAAGTGCTATGGCCGGCTGGAACAGGTCGCGCCAGGGCAGGATGCCATGGTCGCGATGCGCCATCTCCAGCATCCGCAACACGCCCGGGACGCCAACCGACAGGCCACCCGGCGCTGCCTCGCCGAAGGGCAGGGGTTGGCCATCGCTGCCGAGGAACCGATCTGTCCTGGCCGCCGCCGGTGCCGTCTCACGCCCGTCATAGCTCTCGATAGCGCCCTTCGAAGCGTCGTAATGCAGCAGATAGCCGCCGCCGCCGATGCCGGAGGATTGGGGCTCGACCAGTGTCAGGACCATCTGCATGGCAATTGCCGCGTCGATGGCGCTGCCGCCACGGCGCAGAATGTCCCGGCCGGCTTCGGCGGCAAGGGGATGGGCGACGGCCACCATCTGCCGCTCGCCTATGATGACCTTGCCCGAAATCCCGGTCGAAGGTGCGGGGATAGATTCCTGCGTGGCGCAGCCAGCCAGCAGGGCCGCAGCCATGCCGGACAAGGCCAGGCAACGACCGAGGCGCCGGCGCAGACCGGCAATGTCTTGGATAATCTGGGACATGGCGCTGTCTTACCGGTCGACCGGGGGCGCTGCAAGCCCCGCCGGCGGACAGCCGGGAATGGCCTAGCCGCTGATGCCCCGGAGGCGCTCCGAGCGACGGCGCAGCAATTCCACCGTCACCAGCATCACCGCCGCCGCCACGACCAGCATGGTTGCCGCTGCGGTGATGGTCGGGCTGATCTGCTCGCGGATGCCGCTGAACATCTGCTTGGGCAGGGTCCGCTGATCGGGGCTGGCGATGAACAGCACCACCACCACCTCGTCGAAAGAGGTGATAAAGGCGAACAGGGCACCGGAGATCATGCCAGGGAGGATGAGCGGGAAGGTGATCTTGCGGAACACGGTCATCGGCGAAGCGCCGAGGCTGGCTCCGGCACGGTTGAGCGATTGGTCGAAGCCAATAAGAGTCGCCGTCACGGTGATGACGACAAACGGTGTCGCCAGGGCCGTATGCGCCAGGATGATGCCGAAATAGGTGTTGTTGAGCCCAAGATTGGCAAAGAAGAAATACATGCCGACGGCGGTGATCACGACCGGGACGATCATCGGCGAAATCAGGAACGCCATGACCCATGCGCGGTACGGAAAATTGGCGCGGGCGAGACCGAGGGCGGCGAGCGTGCCCAAGGTCATCGACAGCGCCGTCGCGGCGATGGCGATGATGAGCGAGGATTTCAGGGCGTCGAGCCAGCGCGGATCGGTGAAGAAGTCCTCGTACCACTTCATCGACAGGCCCGGCATCGGGTAGGTGAAATAGGGCTCTGAATTGAAGCTCAGCGGGATGATCGCGATGATCGGCGAGATCAGGAACAGCAGCACCATCGCACAGATGAGAACGAGGGTGATGCGCCACAGGCGCTCGAGTGGGGAGGCATAAGGTGGCAAATTCAGCATGGCGCGATTACCCGAGCTTCATTTTGTCGATGCCGACCAGACGATTGTAGACGGCATAGAGGATCAAGGTGGCGAACAGCAGAACGGCGCCCAGAGCCGACGCCTGGCCCCAATTGAGTTCGCGGTTGGTATAGAGCGCCACGAAATAGCTGATCATCTGATCGGTCGGCCCACCCACCAGCGCCGGCGTGATGTAATAGCCGAGGCAGAGAATGAAGGTCAGCAAGCAACCGGCCGCGATTCCCGGCATCGTCTGCGGAAAGTAGATCCGCCAGAAGGCGAGGAACGGACCCGCACCCAGGGACCGCGCTGCGCGGACATAATTCGGCGAGATCGTTTTCATCACGCTGTAGATCGGCAGCAGGGTGAAGGGCAACTGGATATGGGTCATCGCGACGATGGTGCCAAATCGGCTGAAGATGAGCTGCAGGCGTTCGTCAGTGAGGCCCAGCCACAATAGCAGGTCATTGACCGGACCTTCTGTCTGCAGCACCACAACCCAGGCGGTGGTGCGGACCAGCAACGAAGTCCAGAATGGCAACAGCACCAGGATCAGCAGCAGATTACTGTGCCGCGGCGGCAGTGTCGCCAGCAGATAGGCGAGCGGAAAGCCGAGCAGCAGCGTAGCTATGGTGACGGTCGTGCTGATACCAAGTGTGCGGATAAAGACGTCGACAAACAATCGCTGATCGGCCGCCACCTGGACGATCTCGTCCTTCGGGCTCCATTGCAGATCGACCGCTTTCAACAAATAGAAACTTGTCGCCCGATTGCCGGCGCGCTGGATGACCGTCCAGGTCTCGGTCTTTCCCCAGAGCGGGTCGAGTGCCAGGAACGCTTCCTTGTAGGGTCCCGCTTCCATCTTCTCGGCGGCGCGGCCTGCCTGCAGCATCTTGCTGCGGGTGCCGGGAATTTCGTAGTTGAGGCGTTTGCCGATAAGGCCGGTCGCTTTGTTTTTCTGCGTCTCGCGCAGATCCTCCGCGAAGGCGGTAAAGACCGGCTCGCCCGGCAAATCTATCCCGTTCCAGTCAGCCAGCGCCGCTACCGTCCGTGGCATGTTGTCGGCGATTTCCGGGTTTTCAACAGCGCGCGTCATCAGGATGACGATCGGCATCACGAAGACGATCAGGATGAACAAAAAGAGTGGCAGAACCAGGCCCAGTGCGCGCAGTCGCTGCATGCGCTCCGCGCGGCGCAGTCGCGATTTCAGTGAGGTTTTCTCGATGTCAAACGTGCTGACGCTCATCGCGTGTGCTGCTGCCCAAATCTGATCGGATCGGAAAAAAGAACCGGCGGGAAGCGAACTTCCCGCCGGGGTCGAACGTGAACCTTACTGCGCCAGCCAGGTATTGAAGCGGGCGCGCAGTTCTTCGCCATTGTCACCCCAGAACTGGGGGTTGAGCGGAATGGCCGCGGCGAGGTTGTCCGGATGCGTCGGCAAGGTCTTGGCCAGTTCCGGATCCACCAGGGCAACGGCGTCGATATTGGTCGGGCCGTAGGGGATTTCCGGCGCCAGCGCCGACTGGACTTCAGCCGAGGTCGCGAAGGCCAGGAATTCATAGGCCTTGTCGAGGTTCGGCGTGCCCTTCGGAATCGCCCAGAGATCGAGATCCGGCGACATCGCATCCCACACGATCTTGAACGACTTGCCTTCCTTGATCGCGTTGGCGATACGGCCGTTCCAGGCCGAGGTCATGACGACTTCGCCATCGGCCAGCAATTGCGGCGGCTGCGCGCCGGCTTCCCACCACACGACCTGGCTCTTGATGGTGTCGAGCTTGGCGAAGGCGCGATCGACACCTTCCGGGGTGCCGAGCACGTCATACACTTCGCCCGGCGCGACGCCATCGGCGATGAGGGCCCATTCGAGGTTCACGAACGGGTTCTTCTGCAGCGCGCGCTTGCCCGGGAATTTCTCCAGATCAAAGAGGTCGGTGATCTTGGTCGGGCCATCGGCCAGCTTGGCTGCGTCATAGGCAAAGACCGTGGCGTAAACGTCACTGCCGATTGCGCATTCCAGCGCCGCGCCCGGGAGGACATTCGCCTTGTCGATGATCTTGGTGTAGTCGAGCGTTTCGAGAACACCTTCGTCGCAACCTTGCAGGGCAGTCGGGGTGTCGACGCTGATCACGTCCCAGCTCACCGTCCCGCTTTCCACCATGGCGCGGATCTTGGCTACTTCGCCGTTATATTCTTCTTCCTTGATCGTGGCCTTGTCTTTGAACGGCTCGAAGATGGTCTTGCGCTGCGCTTCCTGATAGGCACCGCCCCAGGATACGACCGTCAGGCTGTCGGCGGCATAAGCCACCGTGGCAAAGGCGCCGGCGGCGACCAAAGCCGCGACCGAGCCCTTTATCATCGTATGCTTTTTCATCTGTACGTACCTTCCCTGCATGCCCAGCCGAAGTTCTGCTTTCGGTCTAAGAGCACAATGCTACCGCTCGCCTTCCCGGGATCCCGGCCGGAGCGGTGTTAAGTCCGGGCCCGGTAGCCAATTTGACAACTGCCCGATAGTGGCAAATGCCGCCATCGGTGGTCCAAACACAAACGCGTCAGAAAGCGTCGAGAGCGCGGCAATCCTCCGGCTTCCAGCCGATCCGGACCTTTTGGCCCGGCGCCAGGCTGGGGACACCTTCTGCATTGGGTACTTTGATGATGAATTCTGAGCTGCCCAGAACCGAAACGCGGCAGCGGGTATGGTCGCCGAGATAGATCAATTCCTGGACCTCGGCGTCGAACTGGTTGCTGTAGCGATCCCCCTCGGGATTGATGCGAACGCGTTCGGGGCGCAATGACAGGGTCGTGGGGCTGCCGACATTCTTGACGCGGATCGGCGTTGCCTTGACTTCGCCGAAGCTATCGATCGCGACCGCGCAGGAATTGCCGTTCATAGCCGAGACCTTGCCGGTCAAACGGTTGTTCTCGCCAATGAACTGCGCGACGAAGGAGTTTTCCGGCTGCTCGTAGAGCGCGCTCGGGCGGGCCAATTGCTGGATGACACCGTCATTGAACACGGCCACCCGGTCCGACATGGTCAAGGCTTCTGACTGGTCGTGCGTGACGTAGACGATCGTGACGCCGAGGCGCTCATGGATGTGCTTGATCTCGATTTGCATATGCTCGCGCAACTGCTTGTCGAGGGCACCCAGGGGCTCGTCCATCAGTACCAGTTTGGGGTCGAATACGAGGGCGCGGGCAAGGGCGACGCGCTGCTGCTGGCCGCCGGAAAGCTGCGCGGGCCGGCGCTTGCGCATCTTCGGCAGCTGCACCATGTCCAGCGCGCGCTCAACTTTTGCGGTGATCTCGGCTTTCGGCACTTTGCGAACCTGCAGGGGGAACGCCAGGTTCTCTTCCACCGTCATATGCGGAAACAGGGCATAGTTCTGAAACACCATGCCGATATTGCGCTTGTGCGGTGCGACATTGTTGATTTCGACCTTTTCCATCTCGATGCGGCCATGGGTCGGCACTTCGAAGCCGGCCAGCATCATCAAGGTCGTGGTCTTGCCGGAGCCGGACGGCCCCAAAAGGGTCAGGAACTCCCCGCGCTCAATCGACAGATTGAGGTTCTTAACGACGAGTGTCTCGCCGTCATAAGTCTTTTGAACATCTGAAAAAACGACAAACGGATCCGTGCTCGTTCCCATCGCCCTAAAACTCAGCCCCCGCTCAGTAACCCTGACAGGTCACCTGTATGGTCGTTTTTGTGTGCGCCATGTTGCAGCGCCAACGGCTTTTTCACCGCCATCCGCGTTTAAAGCACCTACACTTGATGAGTCAAATGTAAAACGCCGGCAATGGCATAAGCTGGGTGTATGCAGGGCATATCCCGCGGCTATGCAGAATGGTGAGGCGAACATTTTCGCGCGTATGCCGCGTTGCACCCTTAGGCGGCGATAGGTAGGTAGAGATCCTGCCAGACGCGCCGGAGGGCCATTACCAAAGCTTTTACAAGCACATCATCATGATAGGGCGTTGGCGTCAGCCGCAACCTTTCCGTGCCGCGCGGTACGGTTGGAAAGTTGATCGGTTGGACATAAATATTGTGGTGCTCAACTAATAACCTTGCCGCCGCGCGGCAGGAATCCGCATTGCCGACCATGACCGGCACGATATGGCTGACACTGGGCATGACCGGCAATCCGGCTTCGGCCAGGAGTTGTTTCAGCAGGGTCGCCTGTCGCTGATGCCTGAGGCGCAGTTCGTCCGCGGCAATCAGCCGGTTCAGACTGGCACGCGCGCCGGCGGCGATGACCGGTGGCAGGGCCGTGGTGAAAATGAAGCCTGGGGCGAAGCTCCGGACAAAATCGACGAGCAGTGCCGATCCTGCGATATACCCGCCCATCAGGCCGAAAGCCTTGCCGAGCGTACCCTGGATGACGTGCAGGCGATGCGATTGCCCGTCACGCGCGGCGACGCCGGCACCTTGCGGGCCATAGAGGCCCACGGCATGCACCTCATCGAGATAGGTGAGGGCGCCGAATTCCTCGGCCGCGTCGCAAATCTCGGCGATGGGGGCGATGTCGCCATCCATCGAATAGACACTCTCGAACGCTATCAGCTTGGGCCGGTCCGCGGGAGCCGCGGCCAGAAGTTCGCGCAGATGGCCGACATCGTTATGGCGAAAAATCTGATACTCGGTGCGGCTGTTGCGGATGCCGGCGATCATCGAGGCATGATTGTCCGCATCGGAGAAGATGATGCAGCCGGGAATCTGGCGGGCAAGGACGCTCAAGGCCGCTTCGTTGGCGACGAAGCCGGAGGTAAAGGTGAGGGCGGCTTCCTTGCCATGCCAGGCGGCGAGCTCGCGTTCGAGTTCGACCAATTCATGGCTGGTGCCCGAGATGTTGCGGGTGCCGCCAGCGCCGGTGCCAGAGCGGGCGATGACAGCCTGCATCGCGGCGATCACCGTTTCGTCCTGGCCTTGTCCCAGATAATCGTTGCTGCACCAGACGGCGACATCGCGCGGTGGGGAATCTGGGTTTGAGCGATAGAGGGCGTGCGGAAACCGGCCGGCCACGCGTTCGATATCGGCGAAGACGCGATAGCGGCCCTCGCTTTTGAGAGCATCGAGCCGGGCGGCGAACAGGGCCTGGAAGTCGGTACTCACGTCAGCAATGTCCTTCACGCTTCAGCCAGGCCGTGGTGTCGTCCAGCGCGCGGCTGAAGCGGGCGAACATGTCGCCAATTTGCGCCTCGGTCGAAATCAGCGGTGGGCAGAAGCAGATTGAATCCACCACGGGGCGAACGATCAGACCATGTTCATGAGCCAGGCGAACAAGGGTTGGCCCCACGGTAAGTTTGGGATCAAAGCTCTCATGGCTGGCCTTGTCCTTGACCAGTTCGATGGCGCCGACCAGGCCCACATGGCGGACCTCGCCCACGAGTGAATGGTCGGCGAACTTCCGCATCTCGCGTTGGAATACTGGCGCCAGTTCACGAGCCCTGTCGACGATCTTGAGGTCTTCGTAGATCTTCAGTGTTTCAAGGGCGATTGCCGCCGACAAGGGGTGTCCGGAATAGGTCAGGCCATGGGCAAAGCTGCCCAGGCGGTTCGAGTGATCGCGCAGGCCCTCATAGACGCGCTGATTGATGAGGATCCCGGCGATCGGTGCCTGAGCGGCCGACAATTGCTTGGCCGTGGTGATGATGTCCGGCTGCAGGCCGAAGGTCTGCGTGCCCCACCAATTCCCGGTGCGGCCAAAGCCGCAAATCACTTCGTCGGCGACCAGCAGGATGTCATGCTTTTTCAAGATCGGCGTGATCTTGGCCCAGTAGGTTTCCGGCGGAATGATAACACCGCCCGCACCCTGCACGGGTTCTGCGAACATCGCGGCGATCGTCTCCGGACCCTCGGCCAGAATCAGTTTTTCCAGATTTTCCGCGCAGCGCGTCGCAAAATCGGCAGCACTCTCGCCCATTTCGCCGAAGCGATAGTGATGCGGGCAATCCGTGCGCAGGATGCCGGGGATCGGCAGATCGAAATCGGCGTGAATCGCGGGAAGCCCGGTGAGCGAGCCGGCGGCGATGGTTACGCCGTGATAGGCCTTCACACGCGAGATGATCTTTTTCTTTTGCGGTCGGCCGAGCGCGTTGTTGAAATACCAGATCATCTTGATCGCGGTATCATTCGCTTCCGAACCGGAATTGCAGAAATAGGCTTTCGACATAGGTACCGGGGCAAGCCCGACGAGCTTCTCGGCGAGTTCGACCGCGGGTGCTGCAACCTTCTGGGTGAAGGTATGATAGAAGGGCAGGGTTTCCATCTGCCGCTTCGCAGCCTCGATGAGGCGCGGTTGCGGGCCAAAGCCGAGCGCGCTGCACCACAGGCCCGAGAGGCCGTCGAAATATTCCTTGCCGTCTTCGGTGTAGATGAACGGGCCGTCACCGCGCATGACGACGAAGCCCCCGTCCTGCTCGTTCTTCAAGGCGTTGGTATAGCCATGGAAGTGAAAGGCGCCATCGCGGGCGGCAAGCGAATTCGGTCTCGCTGACATGATCTCGTTCCGGACTAGAGAGTGCCGCCGCGCAGCATCTCTGGCGGCTGGCTCTATGACTCGCATGCCAATATCCTATGCGGCATGATGTAAGTCAAAGCCGGGGCAGGCCCTCTGGATGGGGCAAGCGGTCGCACCCGGTCATAAATTGGTCGTTTTAAGAAGGGGTTAGTTATGTCACTTCGTATTTGCATCGGCGGTGCCACCGGCTGGACGGGCAAGGCCTTGGTCGCCGGGGTGATCGCCGCCGCCGATCTTTCGCTCTCGGGCGCTGTCGCGCGCAAATCGGCGGGCCAGGATGCCGGCTTGCTCGCCGGCCAGGATTCCCTGGGTCTGGCGGTAGCAGCCAGCGTCGAAGCTGCGCTGAAGGCCGAGCCCACGGATGTCTATATCGACTACACACATCCTTCCGCGGTGAAGGCGAATGTGTTGAAGGCGCTGGACCTGGGCGTCCCGGCTGTGATCGGCACGTCTGGCCTCGCTGCGGCCGATTACGACGAGATCGCAAATGTGGCTGATCGGCAGGGGCTTGGCGTGGTGGCCAGTGGCAATTTCTCGATTACGGCCAGCTTGCTCACGCGCTTTTCCCTGCTCGCGGCGCAACATGTACCGGATTACGAGATCATCGATTACGCCAAGGCGACGAAACCTGACGTGCCCTCCGGCACTGCGCGGGAATTGGCCGAACGCATGGGGGCCATCCAAAAGAGCATTCCCGGTCACCCGATCGACCAGATCATCGGCCCCAGGGAGACGCGCGGCGCCGATATCGGCGGCGGCCGGGTGCATGCGGTGAGGTTGCCAAGCTACGTCCTCGCGGTCGAGACCATTTTCGGCAAGGATGGCGAGCGCCTGACCATTCGGCACGACGCCGGCACGTCGGCCGGTCCCTATGTCGCCGGTACGCTGCTGGCCGCGCGGCGCGTGGTGGCGCTCAAGGGTCTGGTGCGTGGCCTCGACAATCTGCTGTTCGGCCCGTTGCCCGCTTAGGTATCCTTGGCAAGAGGCGCATAGAATGCGGCCGAGAAGCCGGCCGCGTCGCGTGCTTCGGTGTTGAATGGCGGTTTCAGGTGGCCGCGGAAATGCCGGCGGACGAGATCCTGCCAGGTGGATTGCGGATCGAGGCCGCGCGCCGATGCGACATGGTCGAACCATCTTTTGCCGATGGCCACATGGCCGATCTCGTCGCGATAGATGATCTCCAGCGTATCGGCGCTTGCAGCATCCCCGCCGCGCCGGAGCTCTGCGATCGTGGCGGGCGAGACGTCGAGGCCGCGCGCTTCCAGCACCAGCGGCACGATCGCCAGACGGGCGAGAAGGTCGTGGGCGGTCTCGGAGGCTGCCTGCCACAATCCGTCATGGGCGGGGAGGTCTCCATAGACCATCCCCAATTCCCGCAGGCGCGCGGCCAGAAGGGAAAAGTGCAAGGCTTCTTCGTCACCCACCCGGATCCAATCCTCGAGGAAGGCGCGCGGCAAGCTGTCATCGGCGAAGCGCGCAATCATGTCCCAGGCGAGATCGATCGCGTTGAGCTCAATATGCGCCAATGCATGCAGCAGGGCGACGCGCTTCTCCTGATTGCCAGTGGCCTTGCGTCGTGGCATGTCGCCGGGACGGCACAGTACCGGTCTTTCTCCGCGCGCCGGCCGATCCGGTGGGATCGCCTTGCTCCGGAAAGCAACGCCGCCTTCCCGCCATGCCGCGGCAAGACTTCGGGCACTTGCCGCTTTGGCATCGGCATCCGCCGTCGCGAGAACGCGGATCGCTTCCGGAACCAGATCGAGCATCAATCGAGCTTCTTGATCGCCTTGGCGACTTCCTCGACATGGCCGGGCACTTTCACCTTGCGCCAGATGCCGCGCAGCACGCCCTTGCCGTCGATGAGAAACGTGGCGCGCTCGATACCCATGTATTTCTTGCCATACATGTTCTTCTCGACCCAGACCTCATAGGCCTCGGTCACCTTGCCGGTCTCGTCAGAGCCCAGGGCAAAGTTGAGATTGTGTTTCTTCTTGAACTTGTCGTGGCTTTCGACGGAATCTCGCGACACGCCGATAACGACTGCATCCAGCTTCTTGAAGGCGGGCAGGTTATCGCGGAATCCGCAGGCCTCCGCCGTGCAGCCGCTGGTATCGTCCTTGGGATAAAAGTAAAGGACGACGTTCTGGCCTTTGAGAGTGCTCAGTGAAACCTTGCCGCCGCCATCCGTCTTCATGCTGAAGGCCGGTGCCTTGTCGCCTATCTCAAGAGCCATTGCCATCTCCTCCGCTCTCCAGTGAATCAATCTCGAAGATTGTATTGAACAGGGCGAACACTTCAGCTTCCCGCTCCAGAACCAACGCCTTTAATGCGCTGAAATCCGGCTCGCTGGCACTCTGCGCCAGTTGTCGCTTGGTCGGTTCACTGAGCCTGTGATCGTCGAGGCGTTCATCGAGCACCAGGCGGATGACCTGCTGCAAACGATGCCATAATTGCGCCGTGCTGATCAGCTTGTCCCCGGCGACCAAGTCAAGCAAGCCACGGTCGCGCATCCGTCCCAGAGCCAGGACGGGATCGCCGGCAATGATCTCCGGATAGTCAACGGCATGACGCAGGATCAGGTATTGCGAAATGAAGTCGATATCGATCTGCCCGCCACGGCAATGTTTCAGATCCCAGATATCGTCGGTCCGATATTGCTGCGCCATCCGGCGGCGCATATCCAGAATGTCGGCCCGCAATTTGTACGGATCTCGTCGCTGACAGATCACGCGGGCAAGAGATGCCTGGATCTCGGCGCCGAAGGTAGGATGGCCGGCAATGAACCGGGCACGCGTCAGCGCCATATGCTCCCAGGTCCAGGCTTCTTCCAACTGATACTTCTCGAAGGGTGCCAGACCGCTCGCGATCGGCCCCGAATTGCCGCTGGGGCGCAGCCTCATGTCCACCTCGAACAGGCGACCCTCACCGGTCTGTGCGGTGATGGCGCTGATCAGCCGCTGCGCCAGGCGCGCATAATACTGGATCGGCGGCAAGGGCTTGAGGCCGCTCGATTGTGCGGTATCCCAATTCTCTACATTCGACGGTATGTCGTAGATGAAGACGAGGTCGAGATCCGAGGTCACCGTCATCTCGCGGCTGCCGAGCTTGCCAAGTGCCAGCAAGGCGAGACCGCGGCCCGGCAGCTTTCCATGTTGCTGCTCGAACTCGGCGACAACGCGGGGGAAGAGAGCCGCCAAAGCGCAATCTGCGACATCGGAAAGCAGGGGCCCCGCGGTATCGCCGTCGAGCGATCCGCGCAGCAATCTGACGCCGATCTGGAATTGCTGATCCTTGGTCCAGCGCCGCAGGATGTCGAGCGCGTCCTGGAAATCCTCGGCGAGATCCAATTGCCGCTCGAGATCGGTGGCAAGGGCCGCGGGATCGCTGCAGGCATCGTAGAGCCCGGCGGCAAGGACGCCGTCCAGCAAGGCCGGCCGCCGTGCCAGTTGCTCGGCCAGGAAGGGGGCCATGCCCATCGCTTCCGCAATGAGGTCGAGAAGGGCTGGGTTGGAATAGAGCAGAGCGAAGAATTGTACGCCCGCCGGCAATGCCCGCAGGAAATCGTCGAAGCGGCGGAACGCGGTATCGGGATCGGCCGTGTTGCTGAGGGCGGCCAGCAGACGGGGCATCAATTCGGTGAGCAACTCGCGGGCCCGGGCACTGCGTGTTGCCCGGTAGCGGCCGTGATGCCAGGCGCGAATCTGGGCGGAAACGGCGCTGCCGTCGGTAAACCCCATGCGCTCCAGCGTCAGGACCGTCTCGGGATCGTCTTCGGTCCCGGTAAAGACCAAGCTGCCGGTAACGCCGGCTTCGGCTGCGCCCAGGCTCGGCGCTTCTTCGAACAATTCGGCGTAATGGTCCTCGACCCGGCCAAGATGGAAACGAAGCGTGGCTTCGAATTCGGCCGTATCGGTATGCCCATTGAAGAGGGCAACGCGGTCCAAAGCCGGGCCGTAATCCGGCAGGGTCTGGGTCTGCTGGTCATCGATCATCTGTAACCGGTGCTCGACCTGCCGCAGATAGCGATAGGCGCGGATAAGTTCATCCGCCACGCCGCGGCTGCATTTGCCCACCTGGACCAGCCCCTCGATGGCGCCGCAGGTCGTGCGCTGCCGCAATTCCTTGGCGCGCCGGCCCCAGATCAGTTGCTGCGTCTGGGCAAAAAATTCGATCTCGCGGATACCGCCGCGACCGAGCTTGATATTGTGGCCGGCCACGGCGACATGGCGGTGCCCTTTGACCGCATAGATCTGGCGCTTGATCGAATGGATGTCCTGAATGGCGGCGAAATCCAGATGTTTGCGCCAGATGAAGGGGCGCAGACGATAGAGGAACAAGGCGCCCGCTGCCTGGTCGCCAGCAACGACGCGCGCCTTGATCATGGCGGCGCGCTCCCAGTTCTGGCCCATACCTTCATAGTACGTCTCGGCAGCCAGGGTCGAAATGACCAGGGGCGTCGAGGCAGGATCCGGCCGCAGACGCAGATCGATGCGGAAGACATAGCCTTCCGCGGTCCCGTCCTGGAGAATCCGAACCAGATTGCGGGCCAGGCGCACGAAGCATTCCTGCACCGTCTTGCGACCGGTATATTGGATCTTTTCCCGCTCAAACAGCAGGATAAGGTCTATGTCGCTGGAATAGTTGAGTTCGCGGGCGCCAAGCTTGCCCAGCCCCAGGATGATGAAGCCGCTGTCGAGTTCCGGATCGTCCGGGTTGGTCAGGGTGATTTCGCCTGTCGCCGCCAATTGGCGGAGCAAATGGCAGAGTGTGGCGGAGAGGGTCGTTTCGGCAAACCGGGTGAGTGCCGCAGTCACTTTTTCGAGCGTCCAGAGGCCGCTGACATCCCCCGTCGCGACGATCAGCGCAACCTGTCGGCGCGCTCGCCGAAGGGCACTCATCAATTCGCTTTCCGTCAGGTTTTCCAATGCCTTGGGTGTGACAGCGGTCACGACATTGTTAAAGACAGAATCGACATCCTGCGATAAAAGTTCCAGGAATGTCTTCGGCTCGGCGAGCAAGCAGCGGCCCAGAAAGGGAGAATTTCCGCACAAGGCTGCCAGAAGGGCCGCGGCAATCGGCGATGATTGCAGCAGGGCTGCTTCTTCGGGTGTCAGGATTTGCGCCAATTGTTCCAAGTGCAGATCGACTTGGCGCTGGTCGCTGGCGCGCGGCAAGCTGGCGGGATTGATGGCGGCAAGCGGTGAGATGGTCACGGGAGTGCTTCTGGCATGGGCAGGGACTAGCGAGAGAGTGATGATGCGGCGCGCTCCGGTCAAGCAAATGCATAGATGCCAGATATTGCCGATGGGCAATTCCCTTGGCCGCAACCCCCTAGGAGTCGTCGGCCGTTGATCCGTCGTACCGCAAAGATCACGCTGGAAGTCCTTGGCGCCATCCTGGCTGGCGCCGCGATTATCCTTGCATTTCTGACCTGGCGACTGACGCAAGAAGGGCCGATCCATCTGCGTTTCCTGTCCAGCTATGTCGAACAGGCGCTGCTGCACAGCGATCAACCCTATCTCATCGCGATCGATGACACTGTGCTGACCTGGGCGGGATGGGATCGGGCGCTAGACGTGCGTGCGATCAATCTGCGCGTGCGCGACCGCGACGGCCGGGAACTTGCCAATCTGCCGGAGGTCTCGTTCACTTTCAGTGCACGGGCGCTGTTGAAAGGCCTTATCGCGCCCTCAAAGATCGAGATCATTGGTCCGAAATTGACGCTTGTGCGCAATGCCGATGGGTCGATCGCCTTTGGTCCGGGCGGGATCATCTCGGCCGAGCCTGTGGCGCAAAGCGGTGATGGCAGTTTCGAGGCCCTGTTCCTGTTCGCCAATGATATGCTGGGACCGCCCGATTACAGCAAGCCGACCGGCTATCTCACCTCGGCGGCGATCCTCAATGGGTCGGTGCAGGTGATCGATCAGGTAACCGGTCTCACCTGGCAGGCAGAAGGCTTCGGTGCCGAGGCGCGGCGCGATGTAAATGGTCTCGTTGGCGACATGTTTGCGGCGCTGCCGCAATTCGGTGATCCGGCCATCCTGAGCGCCAGCCTCTCCTACCACCGCGATACGCGCGTCTTGCGGCTGGAATCGACGATCGGTGCGCTGCAGATGTCGTCGCTTGGCCTGGTTGAACCCGCTCTTTCCGAACTGTCGACGGTCGACCTTGCCGTTTCCGCGAAAGTCGCCACCTCTATTCGTATATCGGCAAATCATATCGGCGATGTCGGCGTGATCGATTTTAGTCTGGGCAGTGGCGCGGGCGCGCTCGATTTGCCGGCCTGGCTCAAGCAGCCTCTCGCGATTGAAGGGTTGCAGGCGCAAGGTCGCATCGATCGGCGCAACGATCTGATGTCGATCGATGCGGTCGACATCGATCTGGGTGGACCGCGCATCCATGCCCGTGCTCAGTGGCAGGGTGCCTTCACGGGGAAAGCGTGGGATGGCGGCACGCCCTTGCTCGCCGCCGCATTGCGCGTCACGCAATTGCCCGCGGAAAAGCTGGATCCCTACTGGCCGGAAAATGTGGCATCCGATACCCGCGCCTGGGTGGTGCCCAACATACCGGCGGGCACGGTTGAGGAAGCAAGTGCTGAAATGCTGCTGCGCTTGCCGCCCAGCGGTGAAGGCATCACCGTGCAATCGGTCGACGGCATCCTCAAGACCAGCGACCTCACCGTCCATTATCTGCGCCCGATGCCGCCGATCACCAAAGGGGTCGCAACCGCCACCTTCGACGACAAGGTTTTCCGCGCCAGCATTCAAAGCGGCGAGGTCGGCAATATCAAGGTAACTGGCGGCAATCTCGAAATCACGGGACTGGATGTTGAAGACCAGTTCATCAAGATCGGTGGCGACGTCGCGGCGCCACTCACGGATGCCCTGGCGCTTCTCGATCATCCGCGCCTCGGCTATGCGGCCAAGCTCGGCATCGATCCGACGACAGCGGGCGGGTCTGCCAAAGCCAATATTTTCTTCGACTTTCCGGCGGCGAAAAACCTGACCTTCGCGGATGTCAAGGTGAAGGTCGCTGCTGAACTTGCCGATGTAAAGATCGCCAAGATGCGCTTTGGCCAGGACGTCACTGATGGCCAGCTTGCCATCGCGCTTGATCAGAGCGGCATGAATATCAAGGGGCCTATAGTCTTTGCCGGGGCGCCACTGCAACTCGATTGGAGCCAAACCTTCACCGATGATGCGGCATTCGACGAACGCCTGCATGCGATAGGACCGGTGACCAGCGATCAATTGGCCGCCTTGGGGTTCGATTACCGCACCTGGGTCAATGGACTTTGCCAATGCGATATTGTCTACACGACCTATGCCGACGGACGCGGCAAGCTTGAGGGAAAATTTGGCCTCGATGCTGTCGTTGTCGATGTCCCCGCTGCCAAATGGCGCAAAGAGAGTGGCGTTCCAGGCAACGCGGAATTCGTGCTGGAAATGTCGGGCGATCGTCCGGTTTCGATGCCGGCCTTCTCGGTGAATGCCGGCGATTTGATCACAGGCGGGGCGGTCGTCTTCGATGCCAATGGCGACATGTCGCGCGTCACCTTGCCGAATTTACAACTCGGCCGCTCGCAACTGAGCGGTGTTGATGTGGAACTGCGGCAAGGCTGGACCTTGGCGACAGTCAGCGATGGCTATCTCGATGCAGAACCGTGGATGGAGGATGACGAGTCCCTGACGCCGGAGGAATTGGCGCAAAGCGGTCCGCAACAACAGCGACCCTTTACGCTCAAGGGCAAACTCTCCGGACTCCGGATGGGCGAAGATCAGGAACTGACCAATGCGACCATCGAGGCTGTTCACGATCCCTTTTGGTGGGACCTCGTCACGTTCCAGGCGACCTTGCCGGGTGGCGCACCCATCACCTTCGACTACCGGCCCGGCGAGCCGGGCGAGCATACGCTCAACATAGCGACCAGCGATGGCGGCGGTGCACTGCGCGTGCTGGGGCTCTATGATTCTGTTGAGGGCGGCACATTGTCGATTACGGGCAAGGTGAAAGACGATCAAGCTTGGCGCCCCTTGCGCGGACGGATCGACATGTCCTCCTTCCGGCTCGTCAACACACCGTTTATCGCGCGTTTTCTCACCGTGGCGACCCTGACCGGGGTCGTCGATGCCGTCACCGGCGAGGGCTTCCTCTTTGGCGGAGCGACCGGTCGCTTCGTGAAGACTCGCGGAGCCATCGACGTGCGGCGCTTTCGCAGCGCCGGGCCATCCATCGGCATGACGGCGCAGGGCAAGATCGACCTCGATCGCAACATGGTCAATGTCAAGGGAACCCTGGTGCCGGCCTATGCTCTCAACAGCGTGCTGGGCAATATTCCCTTGATCGGCCCGCTGATCCAGGGTGGCGAGGGAGAGGGGCTTTTTGCCGCCACCTATCAGGTGAGCGGCGATCTCGATGAGCCCAAGATCGACGTCAACGAATGGTCAGCCCTGGCGCCTGGTTTCATCCGTAACTGGTTTACTGATGACGGCACCGATCTGCCCGACGAATACTCGGACGAGCCGGCGACGCCGGCACCGGCTGTTGATAAGCCCGTCACGCCCGGCAAGCGCCAGAATGATTGAGAGGAGACGTGTCATGCGGTCCGATCGAATGTTCCGCTGTTTTCTTCTTCTGGCACTGACGGCTTGCGCCCAGCCGGTAAAAGAGAGCGGAACGGTGCCGCTTCGGATTCTCTCTTTCAACGATTTTCATGGCCAGATCCAATCGGAAAATCCAAGCCCTGGGAAGCTTCCCGTCATGAACGGGGGCGTTGAAGAAATGGTCGATGCCGGCGGTGCTGCTTACCTTGCCGGACTGATTGCGCGGGAGAGAGCAGAGCATCCGAACCATATCCTGGTGAGTGGTGGCGATCTTACGGGCGCCAGCCCCTTGACCTCCGCCCTGTTGCAGGATGAGCCCACGATCCGTGTCATGAATCGCATCGGACTGGACCTCAACGTCGTCGGTAATCATGAATTCGATTATGGCCGGGCCGAATTGTTGCGCAAAGCCGAGGGCGGCTGCTTGGAACCAGATGATTGCCGCCAGGGTCCATTCCAGGGTGCCGCGTTCGATTATCTCGCTGCCAATGTTGTCGACGAGGTGACCGGTGCGCCCTTTTTCTCGCCCTATGCCATTCGGGAATTCGACGGCATTCCCGTGGGATTCATCGGCGTGGTGACGGATGAAACGCCGTTCATTGTCTCCGCCGCCGGCATTAAGGGGCTCAAATTCCTGGACGCGGCTGAAACGCTCAACCTATATGCCGCCGAATTGCGCAGTCGCGGCGTCGGCGCCATCGTCGCTGTCATGCATGAGGGGGCTTCGGTACCTGCCGATATCGCGACAGACGGATCGCCTTGCATCGGCATGGTAGGCGCCCTCACCGATATGGTAGAGAAAACGGATGATGACGTCGACCTCTTCATCACCGGCCATACGCATCAGAGTTATGCCTGCCGCCTTGACGGCCGATTGGTGATCCAGACCGCGAGCTACGGTCGCATGTTGAGTGTGACCGATCTGATGCTTGACCGGGCCAGTGGCGACGTCGTGTCGGCGGCGGTGAAGAACCTTCCCGTCACACGTGATATTGATCCCGATGCCGAGATTGTGGCGGAGGTCGCCGGCGCGGAAGCGGCGACGGCGCCAATCCGTGCCCAGCCGGTGGCCGAGTTTTCCGGCCAGGTTCTGCGTTTGCCGGATGCCAACGGAGAATCCGCGCTGGGCGACGTCATCGCCGATGCGCAATTGGCGTCGGCAAAGCTTTTGGGGGCCGAGATCGCCTTCATGAATCCCGGCGGCATTCGCCAGGATTTGCCCAGCGATCCCGCAGCCGGTCCCGCAGTGACGTTAGGCGACCTCTTCGCGGTACAGCCCTTCGGCAACAATCTTGTGGCGATGGATCTGACGGGGGCTGAAATCAAGCTGTTGCTGGAGCAGCAATGGATTGACCAGCCTGAAGACCGCCGACCGCGCATGTTGCAGATATCGGACGGGTTCAGCTATTGCTTCGATGATCGCCGGGCTGACGGCGACAAGATATTGGCATCCACCATGAAGCTGGGTGGATCGATGATCGACCCAGCAAAGACCTACCGCATTGTCGTCAATTCTTTCCTCGCGGATGGGGGAGATCGTTTCACTGTCCTCAAGAATGGCGGTAACCGCTCTCAGGGAGAGGGCGATCTCGATGCCTTGCGGGCCCATCTGACATCGGGCGGCGATGTGCCGCTGAAGCCGCAATCCCGTATCTGTCGCGCGAGCTGACGGCGATCTCTACTGAAGCAAACGGGCGGGGTGTTTCCCCGCCCGTTCACCCGGTCGGAGGTAACTTCCTACATTGCCGCGGCAACCGCGCGGGCCGAGAGAACCGGGATGAGGTGCGCCCGATACTCCGCTGTCCCATGCAGATCGGCATTGAGATTTGCAGGTGAGATCTTGGCGCCCTTGGCGGCTTCCGGAGTGAAGCTCGAGGCCAGCGCTGCTTCGACTTCCTTGGCTCGGAAAACGCCTTCCTGTCCGGCGCCGGTCACCGCGACGCGGACGCCGCTCTTGGTTTTGGCGACGAAGATGCCGACCAGGGCGAAACGCGAGGCCGGCTGCACGAACTTCTCATAAGCGGCCTTTTCGGGCTTCGGGAAATGCACCGCGGTGATGAGTTCGCCATCTTCCAGCGCCGTCGTAAACAAGCCCTGGAAGAAATCATCGGCCTTGATCTCGCGCTTGTTGGTGCGGATCGTGGCGCCCAAGGCAAGCACCGCCGAAGGATAGCAGGCGGCTGGGTCGTTGTTGGCCAGCGAGCCACCGATCGTGCCCCGGTTGCGTACCTGCCGATCGCCGATATGCTCGGCGAGATAGGCGAGGGCCGGGATGGCGCTCTGGACGACGCTGGAGGCGGCCACCTCGGCATGGGTCGTCATGGCGCCGATGGTGATGCCGTCACCTTCCGTCTTGATCCCCTTCAAATCGGCGATGGCACCGAGATCGATGAGATCGCTGGGTTCGGCGAGGCGTTGGCGCAAGGTCGGCAACAGTGTCTGCCCACCGGCGATGATCTTGCCGTCGCCGGCACTGCCCAGCGCCTTGACGGCATCGGCAACGGAAGCCGGGCGATGGAGTGCAAAATTATGCATGATTTCTTCTCCCCTTATTCCGCAGCCTTGGCGGTACCGGCGTTCTGGATCGCCTGCCAGACCTTGAGCGGTGTTGCCGGCATCGACATGTCGTTGACGCCTACCGGCAGCAACGCGTCCAGCACCGCATTGATCACCGCCGGTGGCGAGCCGATGGCGCCCACTTCACCCACACCCTTGGAACCCAGCGGGTTGTGGGTGCACAGGGTGCTGTGGGTTGAAACGTCAATGCTCGGCACATCGTCGGCCCGGGGCATGGTGTAATCCATATAGGAGCCCGTCATGAGCTGGCCGGATTTCTCGTCATAGACGCAATTCTCCAGTAAGGCCTGGCCGATGCCCTGAACCACGCCCCCATGGACCTGACCTTCGACGATCATCGGATTGATCACCCGGCCGATATCGTCGACGGCGGTAAACTTCACCACCTGCGTGACGCCGGTATCCGGGTCTATTTCGACCTCGCAGATATGGGTGCCGCCGGGATAGGTGAAATTGAGCGGATCGTAGAACGCCGTTTCTTCCAATCCCGGTTCCAATTCGGTGATGGGATAGTTGTGGGGCACATAGGCAGTCAAAGCTACCTGGCCGAAGGTCACCTTTTTGTCGGTGCCCTTGACCGAGAACTCGCCGTTCTTGAATTCGACATCCGCAGCGGCGGCTTCCATCAGATGGGCGGCGATGCGTGTCGCCTTGGCGATGATCTTGTCCATCGCCTTGACGATCGCCGAGCCACCGACCGCCAGCGAGCGCGAGCCATAGGTTCCCATGCCGAAGGGGATCTTGTTGGTGTCGCCGTGGCTCACCTCGACGCTTTCGAAGGGCACACCTAACGTATCCGAGACCAATTGGGCAAAGGTCGTCTCATGGCCTTGGCCGTGACTGTGGGTGCCCGTGAACACCGTCACCGATCCGGTCGGATGCACGCGGACCTGGCCGCATTCATAGAGGCCGGCGCGGGCACCTAGGGATCCGACCACGGCCGAGGGCGCGATGCCGCAGGCTTCGATATAGGTCGAGATACCAATGCCGCGCAGCTTGCCGCGCTTCTTGGCTTCCGCCCGCCGCGCCTCGAACCCGGCCCAGTCGCTGCGCTTCAACGCGATGTCTAGGGTCGAGAAGTAATCGCCGCTGTCATATTGCAAGGCAACGGGGGTCTGGTAGGGGAAGGCATCCTTGGGGATGAAATTCCGCCGACGGATATCGACCCGGTCGATGCCGGTCTCGCGTGCTGCCTTTTCGACAAGCCGTTCGAGCAGATAGGTTGTTTCCGGCCGGCCGGCACCGCGATAGGCATCGACGGCAACCGTATTGGTGAACACGGCCTTCACCTCGGCATAGATCGCCGGCGTCGTGTAGACGCCCGCCAGCAAGGTGGCCGAGAGATAAGTCGGCACGCAGGGGGCGAAGGTGGAAAGATAGGCACCCATATTGGCCTTGGTCGCGACGCGAAGGGCGAGGAATTTGCCGTCCTTGTCGAGCGCCAGTTCCGCATGGCTGACATGGTCGCGGCCTTGCGCGTCCGAAATGAACGCCTCGGAGCGATCCGAAGTCCATTTGATCGGCCGGCGCACTTTTTCGGAGGCCCAGGTCACCAGCGCTTCTTCAGAATAATGGAATATCTTCGAGCCGAACCCGCCACCCACATCCGGGGCCACGACGCGCAGCTTGTGCTCGGGAATCTGAAGCACGAAGGCGCCCATCAGCAGGCGGATCACATGCGGGTTCTGGCTGGTGGTGTAGAGCGTGTATTCGCCGGTCGCCCGGTCATAATCGCCGATCGCGGCGCGTGGCTCCATGGCATTGGGGGCGAGACGCTGGTTCACGATGTCGATCTTGGTGACATGATGCGCCTTGGCAAAGGCCGCGTCGACCGCCGCCTTGTCGCCGATATGCCAGTCGAAACAGGTGTTGTTCTTGGCATCCGGCCAGACCTGCGCAGCGCCGGGCTTGTCGGCGTCACCGGTCGAGACGATGGCCGGCAATTCCTTGTAGGTGACGTCAATGGCTTCGGCGGCGTCGCGTGCCTGGGCCAAGGTCTCGGCGACGATGAACGCAACCTGGTCGCCGACATGACGCACGCGATCCTTGCACAGGGGATAATGCGGCGGCTCGATCATGGGGCTGCCGTCCTTGCTGTGGATCTGCCAGCCGCAGGGAACGCCGCCCTTGTCGTAATCGGCGCCGGTGAATATGCCGACCACGCCCGGCATGCCTTTCGCCTTCGCCGTGTCGATCTTCACGATCTCGGCATGGGCGTGGGGCGAGCGCAGGATATAGGCATAGGTTTGGCCCGGGCGGACGATATCGTCGGTATAGGTGCCGCGGCCGGTGAGAAAGCGGAAATCTTCCTTGCGCTTCGGCGAAGCGCCGATTCCAGTATCGGCCATCGTTACCTCCCCCGCGTCGCGTCAGCGCCGGCTTGCACCGCCTTGACGATGTTGTGATAGCCGGTGCAGCGGCAGATATTGCCTTCCAGACCAGCGCGGATTTCGGCTTCGCTCAGACCCGCCTTGCGCTTCACCAGATCGATGGCGCTCATCACCATGCCCGGCGTGCAGAAGCCGCATTGCAGGCCATGGTGGTCGCGAAAAGCTTCCTGCATCGGATGCAGGGTATCGCCAGTGGCAAGGCCTTCGATGGTGGTGATGGCAGCGCCGTCTACTTGCAGCGCCAACACATTGCACGACTTCACCGCCTTGCCGTCGACATGCACGGTGCAGGCGCCGCATTGCGCGGTGTCGCAGCCGACATGCGTGCCGGTAAGAGCCAGGTTTTCGCGCAGAAAATGAACGAGCAGTGTACGCCCCTCGACTTCGGCCGAGACAGGCTTGCCGTTCACCGTCATTTTAACGGTGGGCATTCAGATCCTCCCATGAGTTGCTGTGGCTTGACACCACTAGCTGCCTTTTGCGTTCGCTAGACCGCCGGCAATTTCAACGTCGACGGTCGAGATCGCATGAGAGAATTAAGCTGACGCCCCCGAAAGAATGTCAAGTTCTAGAATGATGACTAGACCAAGGTCGATGATCCTGGTTGCCTATTTTCTCATCATTGATGTCGGTCAGTTTCGAGTGAAGGCATAAAGTATCGCGCCGACGACGACCACCAGGCCGCCGATCCAGATAGCTGGGTGCAATCCCTTTTGCGCTGCAGCAGCATTCTCGGGTGGCGTCTCTGCAACCGATGCGGCACCCCCGTCTGCGCTTGCATCTGGCGCCAGCGTTTCGCCCGTTGGCAAACCACCCGCCTTGCTCTCGACACTGGCGGCGAAGGCGCTGAAGAAATCGTCGGCCATTTTCTTCGCCGTACCATCGATAAGGCGCGAACCGATCTGCGCCAGCTTGCCACCGATCTGGGCCGAGGCTGTGTATTTCAGGATCGTGCCACCACCGGGCGCTTCCTCCAATTGGACTTTGGCACCACCCTTTGCAAAGCCGGCGGCGCCACCCTGGCCTTCGCCAGAAATGGTATAGCCCTTGGGCGGGTCGAGGTCGGAGAGGGTGACGCGACCGCCGAACTTGGCTTTGACCGGCCCGACTTTCGCAACCACGGTGGCCTTGAAGCCATCGCCGTCCTTGACCAGTTCCTCGCAGCCGGCAATGGCGCCCTTCAGCATTTCGGGGTCGTTGAGAGCGGCCCAGACCGCCTCGCGCGGTGCCTTGATCGTGTATTCACCCGACATGTCCATGCGGCGGTCTCCTCCTGATCTTTGGCCATCATAGAGGCGGGTAGGTTTCGGCTTGTCAACCGCATCGACGCCCGCCAAGGTCGGTGCCAAATCAACAGACGGTCGGGATCGATATGCGTTCGCTACTTGCATGGTGCCTTGGATTCTGGGTTTTGGCCGCCGGCTCCGGCTCCGGCCTCGCCGCGGACAAGGTGCTGCTCACAATCCAGGCCGGTGGCAGCACCTATCGCTTCGAGGTCGAGATTGCCGACGACCCGGCCGAACGATCTCAGGGCCTGATGTTCCGCGAGCAATTGCCGCCCAATGCCGGCATGTTGTTCCTCTATCCGGACGAGCGGCCACGGACCTTCTGGATGAAGAACACGCCTTTGCCGCTCGACATCATCTTCATCGCGGCCGATGGCCGGGTTGTTTCCATTGCTGCCGAGGCGAAACCCTTCGACGAGACACCGCTTGGCTCCCAGGCACCGGCTCAGGCCGCCCTGGAGATCCAGGGCGGATTGGCGGCACAGCTTGGTATCGGCCCAGGCGCCAGGGTGACATGGCCGCCTCAGGAATCTGCGCCCTTGCCCTGAGGGCGTTCAGCGTTTGCGGATGATGGTGAGCCCGTCGGCGATCGGGAGCAGGCAGAAATCGACCCGCTCATCCGTCTTCACCTTGGCGTTCAAGGCGCGCAAGGTCGTGGTCTCCTGATCGTTTTCCTTTGGATCGGCGACATCGCCGCCCCAAAGAACATTGTCGATCAGCAGCACGCCGCCCGGCCGCAGCAGGGCGAGGACAGCTTCGTAGTAATGTGGGTAGTTGTTCTTGTCGGCATCGATGAACGCCATGTCGAAGGTCCCGGCTTCCGCCTTCTGCATTCCGGCAAGGGTATCGAGCGCCGGACCGAGGCGCAGGTCGATCTTGTCGGCGACACCGGCCTTGGCCCAATAGCGGCGAGCGACATCGGTGAATTCCTTGCTGACGTCGCAGCAGATGAGGCGCCCGCCGGCGGGCAAAGCGCGGGCGACGCTGAGGCTCGAATAACCCGTGAAAGTGCCTATTTCCAGGGCTTTCCGCACACCCGCGATCTGGGCAAGGAGAGCCATGAACTGGCCCTGCTCTGGCGCGATCTGCATGACGCCGTTCGGCATCCTGGCGGTTTCGGCGCGCAATTCCTGCAACAATGCATCGTCGCGGAAGCTGAAATCGAGCAGATAGCGATAGAGCTGATCGGTAACTTGAAGCTGCTTGCCCATGCGGCGGGAGCGCTTAGGCCGTCTTGTTCGGCAGGCGCACGTACTGGCTTCCGGATTCCAGCGAACTCTGCGCCACGGTCTTGCGCCGGGATTGGTCCTGCACGCAGAAGATATGCGCGTAGGGCGTGCCATCGATACCGTTGAAGACCGAGGCGACTTCCCAGGTAATGAGGTTGGTATCGGCCGATTTGTACCGGTTGCCGACGACGACCCGATTGTCTTTTTTGGAACTGAACAGGCCCATGTAAAATGCTCGTCTGGCAGCGATCGTTAACAAGGATTGGCGCGAATGAGCTCGATCGCAACCTTTGATCAGCTCGGAATCGCCCGCCTATGACCTTGATTCGGGGGCGAAGTTATCATCTGGAATCGGTGGGAACAAGGTCGCGGGTGCCCTCTGGGTCATCTGAGGGCACCCGTGGCTGCATTTGTCACGCGTTACGCAGGTACCAAGCGTAGTCCAGTTCCGTGACACGGGCATTAAAGCGGTCATATTCCGCTTGTTTGACCGCACCATAGACATGATGGAAGCGGGTCCCGAAATAATCCTTCATGCGCTCTGACCGGGTGAACAGGTCGATGGCTGCCTGCCAATTGGTGGGCAAGGTCCAGCCCATTTCCTGGGCTTTGGCATAGCCATTGCCCTCTACCGGGGCGCCTGGATCGAGTTTTTGCTTCAGTCCCCAATGGATCGCGGCCAGCATGGCCGCCACGGCGAGGTAGGGATTGGCGTCGGCGCCGCAGATGCGATGCTCGATATGCCGCGACTTCGCAGGCCCTGCCGGCACGCGGAAACTCACCGTACGGTTGTTGATCCCCCAGGTGGGAGCTACCGGCGCATAGGAATTGGCGCGAAAGCGGCGATAGGAATTTGCATTCGGGGCAAAGACGGCCATGGATTCATTGAGCATCGCTTGCATGCCGCCCACGGCCTGGCGCAGCAGGGGGCTGCCGGCCGGGTCGTCGCTGCCGAAAGCGTTGCTGCCATCCGGATTGGCGAGGCTAACATGCAGATGCATGCCGGATCCCGCGATGTCGCTGTGGGGTTTAGCCATGAAGGTTGCTTCGAAGCCGTGGCGGACGGCAACGCCCTTTACCAGGCGCTTGTACTTGATCGCCTCGTCGCAGGCCTGCAGCGCATCCGCACGGTGACGGAGCCCCAGTTCCAATTGTCCCGGCGCATATTCCGAAATCGCGGATTCCAGCGGCAGGCCGATTTGCTCGCCCATGGCGTAGACGTCGCGGAAGAAGGGCTCGAAATCGTCGAGTTCGCGCAGGCCGTAGACCTGGATATCCCAGGGGCGGTTGCCGGTAACGGCCGAGGCCGGCGGCTGCCTGCCGCCATCCGGGCGGTTTTCACGGTCGACCAGATAGAATTCCATCTCGCAGGCGATGACCGGTGTCAGATTGAATTCCTTGAACCGGTCGATGACGTTTTGCAGCACATGGCGCGGGTCGACATCGCAGGGCGTCCCGTCCAGTTCATAGACGCTCAGCATGAGCTGCGCGAAATCTGGGCCCAGCCAGGGCGCAAGCGTGAGGCCGCCCGGTGCCGGCTTGCCGAGCCGGTCGGCATCGCCATCGGTCCAGACCAGGCCGGATTCCTCGACGTCCATTCCCGTGACGTCGAGTGCCAGCATGGTGCCGGGGAGGAAGCGGGCATATTCGTAGATCGGCCGGATGTCATGGCGCAGCAGGTTTTTGCCGCGCGGCACCCCGGATTGGTTGGTGAAGAAAATCTGCACGAACTTGACTTCCGGATGCTCCGCCAGGAACGCATCGCAGGCGCCGGTCTCGGCCACTCGGTTATTCATAATGTCCCCCAAAGGAAAATTGTGCGGCGCCCATGTTCAGGCTGCCAGTTCGTCCAGGCAGTTGCCGATCGTCGACACCAGGCGGTTGACCTGTGCCTCCGTCGTAACCGGACTGACCAAGGTCATGTTGTGGAAGGGTGCGATCAGCAGGCCGCGATTGAGCAGATAAAGGTGTACGGCAAGTTCAACCGGCCCATGCATCGCCGCCTGCGCCTCGCTGCCATTGCGCGGTCGCTCGGGTGCACAGACGAACTCGGCGCGCGCTCCCACATTCGACACATGCCAGGGAATATTGCGCCGCTTGATCTCGCCTTCGATACCGCGTGCCAGCTTCTCGGACAGCGGCAGCATATGCTCATAGGCGGCCGGAATCATCACCTGTTCGAGATTGGCGCGCATCGCCTTGAACTGCAGGACATTGGCCGACAAGGTGGTGCCCATGCCGCTATAGCCGGATCCCGCTTCCGTTTCCGCCGCGCGCATCCGTTCCGCGATCTCGGCCGTGCAGCCGAATACGGCGGCGGGCAGGCCACCTGCGACCGGCTTCCCCAGCGTGAGGAAATCGGGCTTCAGGCCATGGGACCGGGTATAGCCGCCATACCCGGTGGAAATGGTATGGGTCTCGTCGATCACCAGCAAGGTCCCCGTCTCGCGGCAGAGACGCTGCACGTCGTCGAGAAAGCCCGGCTGCGGCAAGACCATGCCGATATTGGTAAGTGCCGGCTCGGTGATGACACAGGCGACGTCGCGATCCTTGAGTGCTTTTTCGAGCGCCGCCACATCATTGAACTCGACGACTTTGCTGTTGACTGTGAGATCATAGACCTGGCCGATCAAGCCTGGGCGGTGGATCTCCTTCCCGTCCTTCAGCCGCACAAACGTATCGTCGACCGCGCCATGATAGGCGCCGTGAAACACCAGGATCTTCGGGCGTCGCGTGATGGCCCGGCACCAGCGCAGCACAAAGCGATTGGCATCGGTCGCTGTCGTCGTCACCTGCCAGAAAGGCAGACCGAACATGCGCTCAAGAGCAGCGCCGACGGTGATGATGTCTTCGGTGGGCAGCATGTAAGTGAGGCCACGTGACGCCTGTGCGGCAATCGCCTTGGCGACCGGTTCCGGCGAATGCCCGAACATCGAGCCGGTGTCACCGAGACAAAAATCGTCGTAAACGTGGCCGTCAGCGTCGGTGAGGTTCGCACCTTTGGCATCGGCGACGAAAAGCGGGAAGGGTGTCGACCAATCCAGCATCCAGTGGTGGGGGACGCCTTTGACCCAGTTCTTGCGGGCGTCTAGCCCGAGCTGCCGGGAAATGGGGTTGGATTGGATGTAACGGTCGGTTTCTCGCTTGATCATCGCGTCGACCTGCTTTTTCGGCAGGCCGGCTTCCAGTGATGCCATGATGCGTGCACTTGCCCCTTTCGCTGTTTCTGAGCGCGCCATTGATAGCGACTGCCCGGCAGGTTAATCAAGGGGGCGCCGCGCGAATAAACGGCGGCGGGGCGTAAGTCCTTGAGCCATATAAGATGCGGGAGGTAGGAGGCATGCTGAATTTTGATGGCCGGGCGGCGTTGGTAACCGGTGCCGGCAGTGCGGATGGGATTGGTTTTTCCATTGCAAGGACACTGGCAAAAGGCGGCGCGCGCGTTGCCATTACCTCGACAACGAACCGCATCCACGACCGGCTACGCGATCTCGGTGATACCGGGCGACACGCTGCATTCGTTGCGGATCTTACCGTCGAGGCTGAAGTAACCCAACTCATCGCACAAGTGAGCAAGGCCGTCGGAAAGATCGATATCCTGGTCAACAACGCCGGCATGATCCAGACCGGCAAGCGTGAGAAATTTGCGCTCTTTCACAAAATCGCGGTTACTGATTGGCGCCGCACGCTCGACATCAACCTCGATACCTGTTTCCTGGTGACGCGTGCCGTGCTGCCGCAGATGCTGCGCCGCCAATATGGCCGCATCGTCAATATCTCATCGGTGACCGGTCCCATCGTCACCAATCCAGGAAGTGCCGGTTATTCCACCGCTAAGGCGGCGATGATGGGCCTCACCCGCGCGCTTGCCGTCGAGGTGGCCGGAAAGGGCATCACGGTAAATGCCGTTGGTCCCGGCTGGATCGAAACGGCGTCATCGGCACCATCCGAAATTGTTGCCGGCCAGCACACGCCGATCGGTCGGCCGGGACGCCCGGCCGAAGTTGCAGCGGCGGCTGCCTTTCTTGCCAGCGCCGAAGCCTCCTATATCACTGGGCAGATGCTGGTCGTCGATGGCGGCAACATTTTGCAAGAGAAGAAGGGGTCATAATATCATGCCGGACTTGACCCAGATCAGGCGCCACGGACCAGGATTGTGCTGAACTAAAAACACGGGTTTGATGCAATAGGGGAGGCTCGACGCAATGTTCCGAGATCGAACCGAAGCCGGTCAGCAACTTGCCGCAGCACTTGCCAAATATAAAGCGGACGATTGCATCATCTATGCATTGCCCCGGGGTGGGGTTCCTGTTGCGTACGAAGTGGCGAAGTCCCTAGGGGCACCCTTGGACATCATCCTGGTGCGCAAACTGGCGGCGCCTTTCGAGCCGGAACTCGCGTTGGGCGCCATCGTCGATGGTCCGGAACCGGAAATCGTCCTCAATGACGAGATCGTCGCGCATCTTCATCCCACCGAAGAATTGCTGCGTCAGGCCGCCGAGCGGGAGTTGAAGGAGATTCGGCGGCGTCGGCAGATCTATCTCTGTGGGCATGCGCCGCTCTCGGCCAAGGATCGCAACATCATCGTGGTGGATGACGGCCTGGCGACAGGGGCCACGGCGCGTGCTGCCCTGCGTGCCTTGCGTCGGCAGGGGCCTAAGCGCATGGTCCTCGCCGTGCCGGTAGGACCGCCCGATGTCGTCGAAGAGATCCGGGCCGAGGTCGACGATCTGGTCTGCCTCAGTCTGCCCGCGGATTTCAATGCGGTTGGTGCCCATTACCGTGACTTTCCCCAGGTCTCGGATGCCGAAGTCGTGGCACTGCTTGGTGCCTGCCGCGAGATGGTTGGGCGGAAGCAGGAAAATTAGCGCGTTAGCAGGGCAAGAAATTGTTCGCCGGCGGTCGCAAGGTCACCTGCATTGCTAATAACACGCAAAGCCGGATGGGTAGGCCGCTGCATTTGGCTGCGCTGCAGGCGTTCCTCGATTGCCATGGCATTTTCCCGGCCGCGTGCCAGCAAGCGCTGGCGCAGAATGTCGGTCGGGGCATCGATCAGGATCGGCAGGATGTCGCTCGCATCCAGCAGTGTCGCGAAATGTGCGCGCGATCCGCTCACCACCACGTCGAGGCCGGCTCGACGCCAGATCTCCACCTCCACGCCGATGCCGTAGCGGAGGTCGTGCGCCGGCCAATCGAATTGAAAGAGGTTTTTGCTTTTCCGCAGTTCAAACTCGGCATCACTCAGGGAAACGTAGTTCTCATGACCAAGTTCAGCTGGGCGAGTCACATAGCGGTGGCTGAAGATGACATTGCGGGTCGCTTCAAGATGCGTACGGGCGTAGCCCATGACCGCGTCCTTGCCCACGCCCGAAGCCCCCATGACATAGATAAAGCGGCCATCCGTCTTTTGTTCTCTCATGACAGCGTTCCCTGCTCTTGCAATGCGTCGTCTTGCAATGCGCCAGAAATAGCGCATCCTGCCCGTTGTGGCTTGATCCAGGTCAAGTCGACGGCATCCTGCCTTCGGTAATCATTGTAGATTGCTGAAAGATCTATAAGGGAATTTCCGTGCTCAAGCTGAAGCCGATGGCGATTGATACCTATCGCGAGAACGTCGCCTATCTGTCGCGCGATTGCCCGCTCTATCGGGCGGAAAAATTCCAGGGTCTCGCCAAGATCGAGGTCTCGAAAAACGGCCGCTCGATTCTGGCTGTGCTCAACATCATTGATGATTCCAGCCTGCTGGGCGCCGATGAGCTTGGCCTTTCGGAATCCGGTTTCCGGCAACTTGGTCTGCCCGCCGGTGAAGTGGTGAAGGTGGCCCAGGCCGCCCCACCTGCCAGCCGCGAGGCGGTGCGGGCGAAGGTGCTGGGACAAAGTCTCTCGGCCGCCGATTTCGAGGCGATCATCCGCGACATCGCCGCCAACCGCTATTCAAAAATGGAGATCGCCGCCTTTCTCATCGCCTCGGCGAGCTTCCTCACCACCGACGAAGTCCTCAGCATGACCCGGGCGATGGCGGCGGTGGGCAGCCGGTTGACCTGGCCCGATCGGTTGGTCGTCGACAAGCATTGCATCGGCGGCGTTCCCGGCAATCGCACTTCGATGATCGTGGTGCCGATCGTGGCTGCCCATGGCCTGACCATTCCCAAGACGTCTTCGCGCTCAATCACGTCGCCAGCGGGAACAGCCGACACCATGGAAGTGCTGGCCCGGGTCGAGATCGATATCGACGAGATGCGTGACATCGTCGGTCGTGCGCATGGCTGCATTGTCTGGGGCGGTCACGTAAATTTGGCGCCGGCCGACGATATTCTCATTTCCGTCGAACGGCCGCTCGGTATCGATACGCGCGAGCAATTGGTGGCGTCGATCCTTTCCAAGAAACTCTCCGCCGGATCCACCCATCTTGTGATCGACATTCCGATGGGGCCGACCGCGAAGGTCCGCTCGCATACCGATGCGATTCGCCTGCGTAAACTCTTTGAATTCGTCGGCGATCAGCTCGGCCTCACCGTCCGGGTCGAGATTACCGATGGGACCCAGCCGGTAGGAAATGGCGTGGGACCTGTGTTGGAAGCGCGCGACGTGATGCGCGTGCTCGAGCGTGATCCCCTGGCGCCCGGCGATCTCCGCAGCCGGGCACTCCTGCTTGCGGGCCATATTCTCGAATTCGATCCGAATCTGCGCGGTGGCAAGGGCCACGAGCGAGCCAAGGAACTCCTCGATTCCGGTGCCGCTGCCAGACAGATGGCGGAGATCATCGAGGCTCAGGGACCGCCGCCCGCGAGCCCCATTCTGGGTACGCTAAAGCAGGATGTCATCGCGGACGCCGACGGCACCGTCGCCGCGATCGATTGTTATCGCATCGCGCGCCTGGCCCGACTTGCCGGGGCTCCCACGGATAAGGGGGCCGGGATCGATCTCTTCAAAAAGGTCGGCGATCCGGTACAGAAGGGCGAGCCGCTTTACCGAATTCACGCGGCACATCCTACCGATTTCCGCTTTGCCGGCGAGATGGTGGCCGAGGATCCGGGTTATCACCTTACACCATCGCGCTAGCCAATCTTGACTCAGGCAAGATGGTTCCCTAGCCCTTTCACGTGAGACAGAAGGGGAAAAATCTCATGTTCAGGAACGATCTTCTCGCCGGCAAACGCATCCTCATCACCGGTGGTGGGACCGGCATCGGTCGTTCCATTGGCCGGCGCTATCTGTCGCTCGGAGCGGAACTGGTGATTTGCGGCCGGCGCGAGCCGGTTCTGGCGGAGGCGGCTGAGTCGCTGCAGCATGAAACCGGTGGCAAGGTCGCGTTCAAGGCATGCGATATCCGCGAGGCTGCGCAGGTCGAGGATCTGCTTGGCTGGGTCTGGCAGAATGGCCCGCTGCATGGTCTGGTCAATAATGCGGCCGGCAATTTTATCGCCCAGAGCGAAACGCTGAGCCCGCGCGCCGTCGACGCCGTCCTCGGCATCGTGCTCCACGGCTCTGCTTATATGACGCTCGGCTGCGGCAAGCGCTGGCTGGCGGAAGGCAGGCATGCCAGCGTGCTCTCGATCATCACGACTTATGCCTGGACAGGCTCCGCTTATGTCGTGCCCTCGGCGATGGCGAAGGCCGGCGTCTTGGCGCTCACGCGCTCGCTTGCGGTGGAATGGGGCGGGCGCGGCATCCGCCTGAACGCGATCGCGCCGGGTCCGTTCCCGACCGAAGGCGCCTGGGAACGCCTGGTACCGAAGCCGGAACTGGCCGCGGCTTTTGAAGCGAAGAATCCGCTTCATCGCGCCGGCCATCATGACGAACTTGCTAATCTTGCTAGTTTTCTGATGGCTGACGAGACGGGCTACATCAATGGAGAGGTCGTCACCATCGATGGCGGCGAATGGCTTCAGGGCGCCGGGCAGTTCAACTTCATCGGCGGGATGATGTCGCCGGCGGATTGGCAGAAGTTGCGGCCGAAGAAGTGACGCGGCTGGTCGTCGCAACCCAGATGCCGACGAAGACCGTGACCACACCAATCACCAGATTCCAGCGGATCGGCTCGTCAAGCAGCAACGCGCCGAAGATCGCCGCCGTCACCGGATTCACCGTCACGGAGATGGCGACGCGGGTGGGGGTCGTGCGGCTGAGCGCAAAGGTCCAAAGGAAGAAAATGAACGCCCCGCAAACGATGCCGAGATAGAGAATGGCGCCCCATTCCACCGCGCCGAACGTCGCAAGCGGAGCGAAGCCACCACGCCAGCCGGCCACCAATAGCAAAGGAACTTCGCCGAACAGCATGGCAAGCGCGGTTGCGGCGACCGGGCTCGATCGGTTGGTAAAGGGACGTGACCACACGTTGTAGAGTGCCATGCAGAGCGCTGCCCCCACCATCAGGAGATCGCCGCGCCAGGCACCGGCCGGAGCATAGGCGATGCCGCTGACCAATGCGATGGCCACACCGCCCATGGCGATGACGACGCCGGCGGTCTTGCGTGCGGTCAGAGCCTCGATCCCCAAACCCGCCCCCACGACCATGGTGAGAAGCGGCAGGGTCGCGAGTGCGAGAGCGCCACGCGCAGCATTGGTGTACGCGAGCGATGCGTTGAACAGGATCGGGAAGAGACAGAAGAACAGGAAACCGAGGCCGGCGATGCCCGGCCAATCCCTGCGGGCTGGCCAGCGATCACGGCGCCAGAGCGCGACTAACCCCAAGAGCAGGCAGCCGATACCGAAACGCAAGGCGCCCAAAGTTACCGGGTCGGTATGGTGGATGACATAGCGCGTGGCACCGATGGCCGTGCCGCCGAGGCCGCTCGACAGCACGGCTGCCAAGACACCGATGATCTCGCCCAATCCCTGCTCCTGTGCTCGATCGGATCCGGATTTCGACCATAGGGCGGATCAGGCGCCGTGGAGAAACGCGTTTGCGCGATGGGCGCCGGCAATATCTGCAGGGATTGCCCCGGGCTCACTGGTTTGCGAGTTCGGCCCGCACATTGCGCTCCAGATAGGTGTTGAGCGCGATATAGGAGCGCGTCCCCTTGATCCCCGGAACGTCGTAGATTTTCTTCAGCAGCTTTTCCAGGGCCTGGGTGTTCTCGCAGCGGACTTTCAATATCATGCAGGTATCGCCGGCCACCGCATGGATCTCCTCGACCCGCGGGTCTTCGCCGAGTGCCAGCAATTCGGGCGTCTTGCCCCAGCCCTCGGTATTGACGTGGACATAGGCAAGGAGCGGGCGATCGATGGTTTCCGGCGCGATCTCGATCGTGGTGCGGCGGATGACGCCCTGGGCCTTCAATTTTTTCACCCGCTCGAACACGGCGGGGGCGGAGAGGCCGAGTCGGGCGCCAAGGTCGCGATAGGCGATGGTCGCATCCTCGGCCAAATGGGCTAACAGGGTTCGGTCCAGTTGATCCATCGATGGCTGCTCATGAATGGGGTTAAAGGGGTATTATTCTGCGTTTGAAAGTAATTATCTAACATGATACGGCATTTTCCATTGGTATAGAAACAAGGTTCTGAAGCCGTGACGCAAGAAATTGGTTCCCCCGCTCCCGGATCTGCGCCGGGATCAACGCCGGCGCGCGACCTCACCATCCTGATGGTGGGGATCGCGACCGTCGGGCTGCAGGCATTGATGCTCTCGCCCATGCTGCCGGACATGGCAGCGGCCTTGCACGCCACGGCACGCGAAATCGGCTTTGCCACGGGCGCCTATGGGCTCGGCGTCGCTCTCTCCGCGCTGATCGCCGCGCCGCAGCTCGGGCGTTGGCGCAAGGTGCCGGCCCTGCGCACGGCCTTCCTGATCATGGCCTGCGGCCTGGCGCTCTGCGGCATCGCCTGGGATTGGCGCGTCCTGGTCGGGGGCCAGGCGCTGACCGGTCTTGCCGCCGGCATCGTCTTGCCCGGCACCTATGCGCTGGCGGCGGAACTGTCAGCGCCCGAAGCACGCTCGCGCGCGATCGGCAAAGTGATCTTCGGCTGGTCCGTGGCGATGGTGGCCGGCATTCCGCTGGCGGCTCTCTTTGCCGATCTCGTCGATTGGCGCGGCACCTTCGCAACGGTGAGCGCCGCCTGCCTCTTCATGGCGATGTTGCTGGGCCGTATCTCGCCGACCTCCGGCACCATCGTGACGAATGCCGCCAGCTATGCCGAGGCACTCCGTGTGCCGGGCATGAAGCTCTGTCTCGTTGCAACCTTTGCCTACATGATTGGATTCTACCAAACTTATACCTTCGTCGGCGATTACGTGCGGCATCTGCACGATGCGGGCGCCTGGCTGGGTGGCGTCGTAGCGGCTTCCTATGGCCTGGGCTTCGGCGCGGCCGTTCTGTTCAACGCCTGGCAGGATCGCCAGGGACCTGTGCGGCTGATGGCCTTGGCGTTGCTGGCGGTCGGGCTCAACTACCTGATCCTGCCCTTTGCTCTGCTGGAATTCTGGTCGACGCTGACCTATCCGTTCCTGTGGGGACTCGCCAACCATATCTGCATGAACGTGCTGGTCTCTTTCATCGGCGGCGCCCCGGCGGCTGAACGCAGCACGGCGATGGGCCTGTTCTCCTTCATCACGTATCTTGCGGTCGGTATGGGCGGGGCGGTCTATGGAGCCGTCTATGCGCAGGTGGGCTTCATGCCCGTTTCCTTTGCTGCCATGCTCGGAATGGTTCTCGCCGCCATTCTGGTGGCGGGGTTCCTCAAAAAGGCCGTCGCCCCGCGATCTTACGAAACGCCGTCGGCGAGGATGAACTGACAGCGTGTGGCGTTGAGGCGATGGGGCAGGATGCGCTGATAATCCGGCGAGTTGTACCAATCCTCGGCAGCCTTGCGCGAGGGAAACTCCAGCATCGCGATTCGTTCGAAAGGCATCTCGCCTTCAAGCACGGTAAAAGTACCACCACGGACCAGAAAACGACCCCCATGGGCCTCGATGGTCGGCATCACCTGGCGGCGATAGGTCTCGAACATCTCCGGATCGTCGATATGCTCATAGACGATGCAATAGGCTTTCATGGTGCCATCCTCGCTGCCGGCGGTGGGCCTCAGTTGCCCGTGCCGATATTGCCAAGATTGGTAAAACGGAATTGCACGAAGGCCGTGAAATCGCCATTAAATTCGTCGCGATCGGAATCATCCGGCTGGTAGAAGACGGAGAAGGTCGCGCCGAAGCACTCGTCCTGATACTCGATCTCCGAGCGGAACAGCGAGAATTCGTCGTCCTCCAAGCTGTAGCTCGAACCGGCGCTCAATTTCCAATACTCAAAGTACTCGCTGGTGACACCGAGATAAATTTCCTCGTCGTCGTTCCAGGGGCTCGGCTGGTCCGAGTAGCTATAGCCGCCATTGATCTTGAGATCCTCATTGCCGACCGAGGCGCTGGCAACTTGGCGCCGCATCTCGCCGTTGTCGGTATCGAACTCGAAATCGTAGGCGGCGCTAACCCATGATTTCGGCGAGATGGCCAAGCGGCCGACCACGGTCGACAGATCGTCATCGACGCCGGAATCGTTGTAGTTGCTGGTCGAATCCCCCAGGAAGCGCAGGCTCTGCCCCACGAACACCTCGGCGCTGCCACCTTCGTTGAAATAGCCCAGCCACTGCAGGCCATAATTCACGCGCGAGCCATTGTCGACGCGGTCATTGCCGGAATAGCGATCTGGATCAAAAAGGCGCGTCGTATCCCAGGCGAGATCCGCGCTGTCTTCATTGGGGATATTGCCGGTGTTGCAGCAATCCGGCGCGAACACCAACTGTGCGATGGGTTGGAAAATCTGGGTGATCGATTGGCCGGGGCGCACGAAAGGATAGCGCCATTTCAGGCTGCCCTGTGGAAAGACGCGACCAACCGTATCGTCGATCGCATCCGAGCCGTCGGGATCCACCAGATCTGAATCTGGATCGGTGCCGTTGACGACATAAAGATCGCTCTGCAGGGAGAAGTTGAGTTCGTAAATGTCGCCCAGCGGGCTGGTATAGGGCAGCTTCCAGCTCGGCTTTGCCGAGAGGCGGAAGTACTCGCGGCCATCTTCGCGAAGGATATTTGCCGTGCCGAGGTTGAGGCCCCAATAGGAACCGAAAGAATCCGGCTCGCTGACGTAATTATAGGAAATCGAAGGCAGGACGATCGGCGCGTTCTCGTCGTCATAGCGATTGCCGCGCGCGCGGTTGGGCCGTTCCTGCTTCTTGCGCGTGGTCTGGAAACCCATTGCGCGCGCCTCGAAATAGGACCGCCCGAAGAAACCTTCCGTCCATAATTCGTTTTCGATCCAGCGCGGCGAGCCCAGATAATACTGCCGCAAGTAAGTCTTGTCGGTGGCTGCTTTCAGATTACCGCCCCAACGCCAATCGCGATTGATCTCGAACAAGCCAACCGCCGCCGCGTGACCACGGAAGTCGTTGTTCTTCTCGATATCGCGGTCGTCATCGCCCTTGCGGTCTTCCATCGTCGCCGAGCCCTCGAGCTTGATGGCGCCATCGCGGAAACGTTCGCGGTATTCGAGAAGGCCGACGCCGGCGGCCGGATCCGGATCGCCGCCGACGCGAACGATCGGTGTCACCGTGATGTCCCTGTCCGTTCCCAGAGTGACGAAATAGGGCTGTGCGATCTGGAAACCGGAATCACCGGAGGAAAAACGGAACTTGGGCTCGAGCAGGCCCGAGGCACGGGTGACGCCCGGCGCCGGGTGCTGGAAATAGGGCGTCCAGAAGACGGGCAGGCCGAACATTTCCATCCGGGCATTCTTGTAGGTCACCGTTTGGGCGACGTCGTCCTGTACGGCGCTGTTCGCCTTGACCTGCCAGATCGGCTGGCGCGACGGGTCTTCCTTGCAGGGGAGGCACGGCGTGTAGACCGCGTTCTGAAGTTGCAGCACATTGCCGTTGATGCGCTGCGCCGACGAAGCGGCAAGGCGGGAATCATCCGCGAGCAATGCGCGGAAGTCCTTGATCAGGCCATCATCCATGTCCTCGGAGACGTCTGCATAGGAGCCGAAGATCGTGTCGCCGGAGGGCAGCAGGATGGCCACATTGCCGCTGGCGGTCAGCGTCTTGGTGCGTTCGTTATAGGTGAGGACATCGGACATGACGATCTTGTCGTCGCGCTGCATCTCGACATGTCCACGGGCGACATAGAGGCCGAAATCCTCGTCGTAGCCCACCTCGTCGGCAACCAGATGTGTCCGATCGTCGGCTTTGGCGCCACCGCAGATGACGACGGTAAGCGCTACTGACATCAGCAGCGCGCGCGATGGACTGATACGCTTCAAACCACGACCCCCAAGAAGCTGACCGGACGACCCTGTCGAACCAATTGTCTCTCGGTCGGTAAACCGACTCGTTGCGCCCAAACTAGCACGCAAATTGGTCAATGCCATAGGGTACTTAGTGGCTATCCGGAGATCGCCTGGCAGCATGATGCGTGCCTGTCGCCGAGACCCGGTTTTCCGGTCGTTCCGGTGGATTGTCCACCTTTGTTCCGCTTCCTGGCGCCTCAGGCCGCCAGGAAGCCACCATCGGTGCAGAGCGTGTGCCCGACCACAAAGCTCGCTTCCCCGGACAAGAGCCAGCATACCGCGGCGGCCACCTCCGCGGGGTGACCCATGCGCCGGAGCGGCAAGGCGGCCGCGACTTGACGCATGTCGGCGATTCCGGACGAAAGCATCATGTCCGTGACCACTCGGCCCGGCGCCACGGCATTGATGCGAATCCCTTCTTGCGCATATTCCATCGCAGCCGAGCGAGTCAGTGCGACGGCCGCGGCCTTGGAAGCCGAATAGAAGGCGAGGCCTGGATTGGGATTGCGAATGCCACTCACGCTGGTGTTGTTGACGATGGCGCCGCCGCCATGGGCACGCATCGCCGGAATCTGATGGCGCAGGCAATGGACAATGGCGCGCACATTGGTATCGAAAACCTGTGTGAAAGTGGCATCGGATTGATCGGCGAGGGCGGCACGCTTTTCCTGGAAGCCGGCATTGTTGAAGGCGGCGTCCAAGCGCCCGAAGCGCTGCAAAATGGTTGCGACCAGATTGGCGACATCTTCCTCGCGCGTGACATCGGTGGAAACGAACAGGCCGATCGAGCCGGAATCGGATATTTCCGCGGCGGTTGCCGCACCGATAGCCTGTCGCCGGCCGGCAAGAATGACGGCGGCGGCGCCTTCCGCCGCCATGCGAAGGGCAGTCGCGCGGCCGATCCCGCTGGCGCCGCCGGTGACCAGACAGATCTTGCCGGCAAGGCGTCCGCCGGCTGCCGTGACCGGCGCCGGGCCGGCGAGGGCGCTCAGCGCGGCTTCATCCATCGGCGTCATGAAGCGATCCTTTTGCCTGGTCTCTTCGGCTGGCCTTGAGCGCGTCCGCATAGGCGCCAAGATGGACGGCGAGATCCCGCCGTGCCCCCGGCTTCATGGCGCCCAGCGCTGCGCTTACCTGGCGTCTCGCGAAGTCGTCGATCCGGCCGAGTGTGGCGCGCCCTTTCGCCGTCAAGGAAAGGGGCTTGGCCCGCCCGTCCGTGGCGCTTGCCCCTTCGGTCAGTTCGCCGCGTTCGACGAGCTTGCGCAGCATCCGGCTGATGCTCGATTTCTCCAGGACCAGGATGTCGCCGAGCTCGCGTGCGGTCATCGATTTGCGCGCCCCGATCTCGATCAGCGCATGCACCGCCGAGGGCGGCAGGTCGGTTCCGGCGAGTGTCGGTCGCATGAAACCAAGCTCGCGCACCAGACGGCGAGATGCCGCGCGAATGCGGTCGATGTCAGCGTCGCGTCTGGGGCCAGCCATCGGGTTATCCATATAGTTGTATTATACAACTATATGGCCGAAGCTGTATGACTGCAAGCGCCATGGCATGCGGCAATGTACGGGATACTGGCAGATGGATGGCGGAGGGGGTGGGATTCGAACCCACGGTACGCTTGCACGTACAACAGTTTTCGAGACTGTCCCAATCGGCCACTCTGGCACCCCTCCGCAGGGGATCATGAGATCCGGGCCGGCTGAACGGCGCGGAACCTAACGAAGTGAATCGGTCTTCGCAAGTCCGGCTTGACCCCACCGGGTCTCGCCATCGATCTTAACGCGATGAATGCCTTAACCATGAAGCGTGGGCCACATGCCCGATAGCGACCTGCCCGAAATTGCGCTGGTCGATCTTGGCCGAAACAGCCTCGATCATCTTGCGGTGCTGGCACCGGAGAAAGTGGCTCGGCTGGCGGCGGCGGGGCGAGCCTTGGTGACAGGCCCGGTTCAAGCCGCCATGGATTGGCGCTCCAGGGCCTGGCTTGCCGGCAATGTGACCCCCTATCGTGCCGAAATTGACCGGATCGCCGACATTCCGGGCATTTCGGGCGTCTACGCCCTCAATCTCAGCACGGAATGGGCCTGTTCCAGCATGGTGAATGGCGGACGGTTGATGCGGGTGCTGGATTGGCCGCTCAATGGACTTGGCGCCGAACTGACCGTGACCCGTCACGACGCGGTGGTGGGCGCCTGGTGGCAGGCGACCTGGCCGGGATTCGTCGGCGTTCTCACCGGCCTGGCGCCCGGCCGCTTCGCCGCGGCCTATAATCAGCCACCCATCCGTCGCACCACCGGTGTGAAAGCCCTCGATTGGGGCGTGGAAAGGTTGCGGGTGCATCGCCGCCGGGCTGTCCCGCCCACGCATCTTCTCCGCCAGGTATTTGAAAAGGCGCAGGATTTTGATACGGCGATGCGGCTTCTCCACGACACGCCGCTTTCAATCCCGGCGCTGTTCAGCCTCACGGGCGCCGACGGCCGAGCGCTGATCATCGAACGGCTGGAGGAGAAGGCCCGTTTGCGGCCAGGACCGGTCGCCATCTCCAATCATTGGCCCGACCTTGCCGGCTCGCCCACTTGGCCGCGCGGCTGGCCGCGTGGCGTGGACAGTCCAGGGCGTTTCCGGGATGCCTGTGCCCTGGCGCGGGGACTTACGGGTCTGCCAGCGGATTTTGACTGGCTTAAATACCCGATTCTCAATAAATTCAGCCGCTTGGCGGTGATGGCGGATTGCCGGGCCGGAAGCTTCAGCGTCCTCGGCCTGGAGCAGGATGGCGTAACTGCCCGCCCGGCGACCCAGGTTTTGCAGCTCCAGGGCCTAAAACCAGGGGCTTAGGCCGGTTCGGAACCTGGCCGAATCCGGTTGACAGGCGGGGGCGATAACGTCTATTTCCCACCTCGAACGGGTCGCCCTTCGGCGGCCCGAAGTTTTTGGCATGCGGCGGAAGGAATGAAGGTTCGTTCCAGGCGCCCATAGGACGGCAATCATGTTCGCAGTGATCAAGACCGGCGGCAAGCAGTACAAGGTCGCCACCAACGATATCATTCTGGTCGAGAAGCTTGAGGCCGAAGAAGGCGCCAGCGTCTCGCTCAACGAAGTGCTGATGCTTGGCGAAGGCGGCAACATCACCGTGGGTTCGCCCGTGGTGCAGGGCGCCTCGGTCACCGCCAAGGTCATCGAGCAGCGCAAGGGCGACAAGGTCATCATCTTCAAGAAGAACCGTCGCCACAATTACCGCCGCAAGCGCGGCCATCGTCAGTTCGTGACGGTGTTGAAGATCGAAGGCATCAAGGCCGCCTGAGGGCGCGCCTGATCCGATTTTAGGGAGAGACCCAAATGGCACATAAAAAAGCCGGTGGTAGCTCGCGTAACGGCCGCGATAGCGCTGGCCGTCGCTTGGGCGTCAAGAAGTCCGGCAGCGAAGCCGTGATCGCGGGCAACATCATCGTCCGTCAGCGCGGCACCAAGTTCCACCCCGGCCAGAATGTCGGTATCGGCAAGGATCACACGCTCTTCGCCAAGGCCGAGGGCCGGGTGACCTTCAAGACGGGCACGGGTGGTCGTACCACCGTTTCCGTGTTGCCTGTGGCGCGACCGGCGGCCGAATGAGCATCGGCGCCCGGTAACGGGCGCGGCCATTCGCTGAAGTGTTTGAAAAGGGGAATGGCGGAACCGCCATTCCCCTTTTTGTTTTGCACAAGACTGAACCATGAAACCGCAAGAGATCGACTTCAACGCTTTGGTGCCGGAACTGCTGTGCCGCGACTTTGCGGCGAGCCGGGCCTTCTATGTCGATTTGCTCGGCTTCAAATGCCTTTATGACCGGCCCGAGCATGGCTTCGCCTATCTCGAGCGCGGCCGGGCGCAGATCATGATCGAACAGATCGATGATCAGGCATCCTGGCAGACGGGCGTGATGGAGGCGCCCTTCGGCCGCGGCATCAATCTGCAGATAGAGGTTTCCGATCTCGCCGATATGGTTGTGCGCTTGCGGGCTGCTTCGGTCGATCTCTACCGCGAACCCTACGACGCCTGGTATCGCGTCGATGAATACGAGACGGGACAGCGCCAATTCCTGGTGCAGGATCCAGACGGATATTTGCTGCGCTTCTGCCAGCATCTCGGTGAAAGGCCGATCCAATGAAATTCCTCGACGAGGCCAAGATCTTCGTGAAATCCGGTGACGGCGGCGCTGGCTGCGTCTCGTTCCGGCGCGAGAAGTTCATCGAATTCGGCGGGCCGGATGGCGGCAATGGCGGCCGTGGCGGCGACATCATCGTCGAGGTCGTGCCGAATCTGAACACGCTGATCGATTATCGCTACCAGCAGCATTTCAAGGCGCGGCGTGGCTATCACGGCATGGGCAAGCAGCGCACCGGCCAGGATTCCGAGGACATCGTCATGCGCGTGCCCGTGGGCACGCAGATCTTCGACGAAGACAAGGAAACCTTGCTGTTCGATCTCACCAAGCCCGGCGAGCGAATCGTGCTGTGCCGCGGTGGCGATGGTGGCTTCGGCAACGCGCATTACAAGACCTCGACCAATCAATCGCCGCGCCAGGCGGGACAGGGCTGGCCGGGAGAAGAGCGCTGGATCTGGCTGCGCCTCAAGCTCATCGCCGATGCGGGGCTGGTCGGCCTTCCTAATGCCGGCAAGTCGACCATGCTGGCGGCGGTCTCGCGCGCCAAGCCGAAGATCGCGGATTATCCCTTCACCACGCTGAAGCCGCAATTGGGCGTGGTCCATGTCGACGAGCGCGAATTCGTCATGGCCGATATTCCCGGCCTCATCGAAGGCGCGCATGAAGGGGCCGGGCTCGGCACCAAGTTCCTCGGCCATGTCGAGCGCTGCCGCGTGCTGCTCCACCTGGTCGACGGCACCGAGGAGGATGTGGCGGCGTCCTACAAGACGATCCGCAAGGAACTGAAATCCTACAGCGCGGAACTTGCCGAGAAGCCCGAGATCCTGGCGCTCAACAAATGCGATGCGCTGACCGAGGAAGAGATCGAGGAAAAAGCCGCGAAGCTCAAGAAGGCTGCCAAGCTGAAGAAGGGTCAAGTAGTCTACCGGATTTCGGGTGCTGCCGGTATCGGCATCACCGAATTGATGCGGACGCTGCTCGGCGTCATCGATTCCGAGAAGGCGCGCGAGGCGGCGGAAAGCCAGGATATGAGTCAGGGGATCGAGATCAACGCCTGATAGTTCAGGAAGTCGCATGAGGGGGATGCGCGTCGATGAGTGAGAAGAAGAAAGTCCAAGCCAAGGATCGGTCGTTGGCGGGCGCAAAAAGGGTGGTCGTGAAGATCGGCTCTGCCCTGCTGGTGGATGACGAGACCGGCGGTATCCGGCGCAAATGGCTGGATGCTCTGGCCGACGACGTCGCCGCCTTGCGCAAGGCGGGACAGGAAGTGGTGCTGGTCTCATCTGGCGCCATCGCCGTCGGGCGCCGGCATCTTGGTTTGGCCGAAGGCGTGCTGCGCCTCGAGGAAAAACAGGCCTCGGCGGCGACCGGCCAGATTCGCTTGGCGCATGCCTACCAGGAAACCCTCGCGCGCCACGGTATCACCGTGGCGCAAGTCCTCCTCACACTCGACGACACCGAAGAGCGCCGCCGGCATTTGAATGCGCGCTCGACCCTCAACACCCTGTTGCAATTCGGTGCCGTCCCCGTGATCAACGAGAACGACACGGTTGCGACCAGCGAGATCCGCTTCGGCGACAATGACCGCCTCGCTGCCCGCGTCGCCGCCATGATCAGCGCCGACACACTGGTGCTCCTTTCCGACATCGACGGCCTCTATACCGCCGATCCCCGCAAGGACAAATCAGCGAAACTCATCGGCGAAGTGACCGAGGTGACGGCCGAGATCGAAGCCATGGCCGGGGCGGCGCCCACTGGCTATTCCTCAGGCGGCATGATCACCAAGATCGCCGCGGCACGCATCGCCATGTCGGCCGGTTGCCGCATGGTGATTGCCAGCGGCAAGAAAATGAACCCGCTCCAGACGATCCTGGATGGTGGCACCTGCTCCTGGTTCCTGCCGCCGAGCGGCCCCAAGACCGCGCGCAAAAGCTGGATCGGCGGATCGCTGAAGGCCAAGGGCAAGCTCGTCGTCGATGACGGTGCGCTCAATGCCTTGCGCGGTGGAAGGTCATTGCTGCCGGCCGGTATCGTCGGTGTCGAGGGCCGGTTCGAGCGCGGCGATGCCGTGCTGGTGGTCGACGCACAAGGCAACGAGATCGCCCGCGGCCTCGCTGCCTATGACGCGGCGGACGCCAAATTGATCATGGGCCACAAATCCAAGGAGATTGCGGCCTTGCTCGGTTATCGTGGCCGTGATGAGATGATTCACCGGGACGATCTGGTGGTGAGCTGAGAGGGTTCTGATGACGGCGCTCAAGAAGGACATGGCTGGCGATCCCTTGCTGGCGGAAATGCTCTCGCTCGGCCGCGCGGCAAAGGCCGCGGCGGCGAAGCTCGCCATGGCGCCGCGCGAGAAGAAGGATCTCGCCCTGAAAGCGATGGCTGCCGAGATCCGCGTCCAGGCGCCGAAGATTCTGGCCGCCAACGAGAAGGATATGGCGGCTGCGCGCGCCAAGGGCCTCGGTGCCGCCTTGCTGGACCGCTTGCTTCTCGATCAGAAGCGCATCGAGGGCATGGCGGAGGGCCTTGAAGAGGTAGCGCTTTTGCCGGACCCCGTCGGTCGCAGCCTTGGGTCCTGGGACCGGCCGAACGGTTTGAAGATCGAGCGTGTCTCCGTGCCCCTCGGTGTCATCGGCATCATCTATGAGAGCCGCCCCAACGTCACCGCGGATGCTGCCGGCTTGTGTCTCAAATCCGGGAATGCGGCCATCCTGCGCGGTGGCTCGGAGAGTGCTCACAGTGCCGGCGCCATTCTCGATTGCCTGCAGGAGGGGCTCTGCGCCGCCGGTTTGCCCAAGGCCGCCGTGCAGCGTCTGCCCACCACCGACCGCGCCGCCGTCGGCATCATGCTGGGTCTCACCGAATATATCGACCTCATCATCCCCCGGGGCGGCAAGGGGCTCATTGAGCGCGTCGCCAATGAAAGCCGCATCCCGGTCCTGAAGCATCTCGACGGCATCTGTCATACCTATGTCGACCGTGCCGCCGATCCGGAAATGGCGCGGAGGATCGTCGTCAATGCCAAGATGCGCCGCACCGGCATTTGCGGTGCCACGGAAACGCTGCTGATCGATCGCCCGGCCCTCAAATTTGCCAAGCCGATCCTCGACGATCTCATCAAAGCCGGCTGCGAGTTGCGCGGCGATGCCGATATCCAGGCGCTCGACAAGCGTGTTTCGGCGGCGACGCCGGAAGACTGGGACACCGAATATCTGGATGCCATCCTCTCGGTGAAGGTGGTCGAGGGGGTGGGCGAGGCGATTCAGCATATCGCCCGCCATTCCTCGCATCATACCGAGGCCATCGTGACCGCCGACGAGCCAACGGCGATGCGCTTTCTCAACGAAATCGATTCCGGCATTGTGATCTGGAACAGCTCGACCCAATTCGCCGATGGCGGCGAGTTCGGCATGGGAGCCGAGATCGGCATTTCCACCGGCAAGCTGCATGCCCGCGGCCCGGTCGGGGCCGAGCAACTCACCTCTTATAAGTATGTGGTGCGCGGGAACGGCCAGGTGCGGCCTTAAACGTGGTCACCATCGCGCGCAAGATCGGCCTGCTGGGCGGTTCCTTTAATCCGGCGCATGAGGGCCACCGTGACATCAGCCTTGCCGCCTTGTCCTATCTTGGCGTCGATGAGGTCTGGTGGCTGGTGGCGCCGCAGAATCCCCTGAAAAGCAGCCGCGACATGGCGCCTTTTGCGATTCGCCTGGCCGAGGCGAAACGGGTGGCGGCGCATCCCCGCATAAGGGTGACCGATCTCGAGATGCGCTTCGGGACGCGCTATACCGCGGACACGCTTAAGCGCCTGCAGCATCAGTTCCGCGCCTACCGCTTCGTCTGGCTAATGGGTGCCGACAATCTTGCCGGAATGAATGCCTGGAAGGACTGGCAACAGATCTTTCATCTTGTGCCAATTGCGGTTTTCGACCGCCCGACATATACTTATCGTGCATTGGCCGCATTGGCGGCACGGCGATTCGCCTGTTTTCGGGCGCGGGAGCAAGCGGCCCGAACGCTGGTCACATCGCCACCGCCGGCGTGGACATTCGTGCATCATCGGCTGAACCCGATTTCAGCTACCGAGATCCGCCGCAAGCGGAAATGGGGCGAAACGGGTTGGCGGGCGGCAGGACCGGCGGCGCCCAGATGAGCAGTTTGGTTCAATGCAACACAGCAATAACGCCGATCTTGGAGGATCGCAGCCATTTCTGAAAAGAACAACGCGGGGCGCCGGAAGTCCGCAGTGAAATCGACCGGCAAATCTACCACTGGCAAGTCAGCACCCAAGGCAAAGAAGAGCGCTGCCAAGAAGGCCGCCACCAAGTCCGCCGCCGCGAAGAAGGCGGTGCCGGCAAAGAAGGTGACGGCCAAGACGGCGCCTAAAACGAAGACCAAAGCGGTCGCCAAAAAGCCCGTCGCCACCAAATCAGCCAAGATATCCAAGCCGAAATCTGGTGCCGTTCGCAGCAATGCCGCTGCGGCCGCCATTGCCGATCCGCGGCGTTTCGATCTGCTGAAGATGGTGGAGAAGTCGCTCGATGCCGACAAGGCTGAGAACATCGTCCATGTCGATCTTGCCGAGAAATCCGCCATCGCCGATTTCATGGTGATTGCCACCGGGCGTAACACGCGTCAGTTGGCTGCCATGGCGCAGCATGTTGCCGAGAAACTCAGCAAGGCCGGCATCAAGACCGTCAATATCGAGGGCCTGAGCCAGGGCGATTGGGTGCTGGTCGACGGTGGCGACATCATCGTGCATCTGTTCCGGCCCGAGATTCGTACGCTCTACGGCCTGGAAAAGATGTGGGGGATCAACCTGCCGACGCCGGAAGCGCTGCAAGCCGTCGGCTAGGAAGTCGCCGGGCTTTCACCGGTCGGTTCGCCTGCTGGCTGCCGCCGCAGATGGCGGTAGGCCTTCTCCAGCATGCCGCTTGCGATGGCTTCCGAGCCGATGACGATACGGTCGGCGCCATTCTGCCGCAGATGATCCACTTCTTCGGCCGAGAAGGCGCGGGCAATGATTTTCAGATCCGGGTTGGCGGCGCGCGCCTGTTCCACCGCTTGACCGGCCTCGAAGGCATTGTCGATGGCGACGAACAGGCGCTTTGCTCCCGCCATGTTTGAAGCCTCGATGGCGATCGGGCTCGCCGCGTTTTCGACGATCACCTCAATGCCCTGCTCCCGCAGCCGTTTCACGGCGCTCGCGCGGTCCTCGATCACCAGGAAGGGCAGCTTCTCCCGCGTCAGATAATTGACGATGGCTTGGCCGACGCGCCCGCCGCCGACAACCACGGTATGGGCATCGAGCGTGGTGCGCCGGGTCTGCTCGACTTCGACATCTGGCCCACGGGCGTTCCCCGCATCTTCGCGCTCACCGCGGTACTTGTCGATCAGTGCAAAGAGCACCGGATTGGCAAGAATCGAAATGATTGCACCGGCGAGGATGAGGTCGCGCCCTTCCGAGGACAGCAGATTGAGATCGACGCCGAGGGCTGCCAGGATGAACGAGAACTCACCAATCTGGGCAAGGCTCGCCGAAATGACGAATGCCGTGCCGGGCGGATGCCGGAACAGCCGGACGATCGCGAAGGCCGCGACCGATTTGCCGAAGATGATGATGAAGACGGTGGCGGCGACCAGCAATGGGCTGCGCAGCAGGATCGACGGGTCGAACAGCATACCGACCGAAACGAAGAACAGCACGGCAAAGGCATCGCGCAACGGCAGGGATTCTTCAGCGGCGCGGTGGCTGAGTTCTGATTCTGCCAGCACCATGCCGGCAAAAAAGGCGCCCAGGGCGAAGGAGACGCCGAACAGGGCCGAGGCGCCGAATGCGACACCCAGCGCGATCGCCAGCACGGCCAGGCGGAACAATTCGCGCGAGCCGGTATGGGCGATGTAATGCAGCAGCCAGGGAATGACCCGGCGCCCCACCACCAGCATGAAGACGATGAACCCGGTCACCTTGCCGATGGTGATCCCGAGCTGGAGCCATACGTCGCCGATCGCGACACCGTTGCCGCCGGCCTCGCCATTCAATACACCAGCCAAAGGTGGCAGCAGGACCAGGGTGAGGACCATGGCGAGATCCTCGACGATCAGCCAGCCCACGGCGATGCGGCCCCGCTCGGTGTCGACGATATGCCGCTCCTGCAAGGCGCGCAGCAGCACCACGGTGCTGGCCACCGACAAGGCGAGGCCGAAGACCAACCCTCCGCCCATCGACCAGCCGGCGGCCATGGCCAGACCGAGGCCCAGCAATGTGGCAAAGGCGATCTGGATGACGGCGCCGGGAATGGCGATCGCTTTGACCGAGAGCAGGTCTTTTAACGAGAAATGCAGGCCGACGCCGAACATCAGCAGAATGACGCCGATTTCGGACAATTCCAGGGCGAGGTTCTGGTCCGCGACGAAACCCGGCGTGAAGGGGCCGACCAGCACACCTGCCAGCAGATAGCCCACCAGCGGCGAAATGCGCAGCCTGTGGGCCAGCGTGCCGAAGACGAAGGCGAGGGCGAGGCTGCCGACGATGGTGGCAATGAGCGGCGTGGCGTGGGGCATGATTTCACGTCGCAATTGGTTGCAGGATGGGGGAATGAACCTCGGGCCAGGCGGCGGGCTCGCTCTCAGAAATGCGCATTCCATGGCGGGATGTCAACCGATGCTATGCAATTCCGGGCTGCGGGAGCGTCACAATCTCGGCTACTCAGCCCATCTGTCCTTGTTTACTCTGCCGGAACCAGCATCCCGCTTTTGGTCCGGAACCGCTCCCATGCTCGCTCATCGCGGCGTTTGGCTCGCCTTCATCGCCTCCGCCGCCTTCTCGATGAAAGCGATCTTCGTCAAGCTCGCCTATCTCTACGGCGTCGATGCCGTTCTGCTGCTGGCTCTGCGCATGACCTTCTCCCTGCCGGTGCTGCTGGGGGCCGCGTGGTGGACCGGGCGGGGTGCCGCGGCACCGATCAGCCCTCGGGATTGGCGCGCCATCCTGTTCCTGGGTTTCGTCGGCTATTACCTCTCCAGCCTGCTCGATTTTCTGGGCCTGCAATACATCTCGGCCGGTCTTGAGCGCCTCATCCTCTTCCTCTATCCCACCGTCGTCGTGCTGATCTCGGTCTATCTCCTGAAGAAGCCGATCACGACGCGTGCCATGGGTGCCATGGCGCTTTCCTATATCGGCATCGCCATCGCCTTCGTGCACGACGTCCGCGTCACCGGCGACCAGGCGGCGACGCTGATCGGCGGCGGCCTCGTCTTCATGTGCATGATCACCTATGCGATCTACCTTGTGGGGTCCGGTCAGATGACGGCACGCCTCGGTTCGACGCGCTTTGCGGCGCTGGCAACCACAGTGGCCGCCATCTCCTGCATCGGCCATTTCCTCATCCAGAGCCCACTCACGGATGCCGTGAGCCAGCCCTGGCAGGTTTATGCCTATGCCCTCGCCATGGCGATCGTCTCGACCATCCTGCCGATCTTCCTGACCGCCAAGGCGATCCAGCTGATCGGTGCCGCCAAGGTCTCGATCATCGGCTCGGTCGGTCCGGTCGCCACGATCTTCTTCGCCTGGCTGTTCCTGGGCGAAAGCGTGTCGCTGGAGCAGATTCTGGGTGGGGCCTTCGTGTTGGGTGGCGTCATGCTGGTGAGCTCAAAAAAGGCCTGAATAATCAACGGCATCGATTTACGCGCGGGCGTGCGATTGGAGTGGAAAATCCCGCCAAAAGCCTTAGATTGCGGCCAAATCCCACTTTGAGATCGACATGGCCAATCTGCCCAACGAAGTCTCGCGGCGCCGCACGTTCGCGATCATCGCCCATCCCGATGCCGGCAAGACAACGCTCACCGAAAAGCTGCTGCTGTTCGGTGGCGCCATTCAGCTGGCGGGTGCCGTCAAGGCACGCGGCGAGCAGCGGCGCGCACGCTCCGACTGGATGAAGGTCGAGCGCGAGCGCGGCATTTCCGTTACCGCCTCGGTGATGAGTTTCGAATACAAAAACTGCGCCTTCAATTTGCTCGACACGCCAGGCCACGAGGACTTCTCGGAAGACACCTATCGGACGCTGACCGCTGTCGACAGCGCGGTCATGGTGATCGATGCCGCGAAAGGCATTGAGTCACAGACCCTGAAGCTGTTCGAGGCATGTCGTCTCAGGGACGTGCCGATCGTCACCTTCATCAACAAGATGGACCGCGAGGGCCGCGAGCCGATCGACCTCCTGAGCGAGATCGAAGAACAGTTGGCACTCGACGTGACGCCGGCTTCCTGGCCCATCGGCATGGGCAAGACCTTCAAGGGTTGCTTTGATCTCTTGAAGGACCGCCTGTTTCTGTTCGAACGCGGCGGCAAGCAAGGCGACGACAATATCGAGATCAAGGGGATCGATGATCCCGCACTCGATCAGCATTTGAAACCGGATGAAGCATCACGCCTGCGCGAGGATGTCGAGATGGCGCGCGGGTTGATGAAGCCGTTCGACCTCCAGGCCTATCGCGAAGGCCATCTCTCACCGGTCTATTTCGGCTCTGCCGTCAACAATTTCGGCGTCGGCGAGTTGCTGGCCGGTCTTGCGGAAATGGCGCCGCCGCCGCGCGTGCAGCACACGACCACGCGCGACGTTGAGCCGACCGAGGAGAAGGCCAGCGGCTTCGTGTTCAAGATCCAAGCCAATATGGATCCCAAGCATCGCGATCGCATCGCCTTCTTCCGTCTCTGTTCCGGCCAGTTCCAGCGCGGCATGAAAATGCTGCACGTCCGGTCCGGCAAGCAGATCAATCTCCACAACCCGGTCGTGTTCCTGGCCCAGGATCGAGAGATCGCGGAAGAGGCCTTTGCCGGCGACATCCTCGGCATCCCCAATCACGGCAATCTCCGCATCGGCGATACGCTGACCGAAGGCGAGGCGCTGCACTTCACCGGCATCCCCAGCTTCGCACCGGAATATCTGCAAAGTGTCCGCGCCGACGATCCCTTGCGGGCCAAGCATCTCGGCAAGGCCCTTGAGCAATTGGCGGAGGAGGGGGCTGCCCGCGTCTTCCGGCCGGAGATCGGCACCGATTATATCGTCGGTGTGGTGGGCGCCCTGCAGTTCGAGGTGCTCGCAGACCGCATCCGCACGGAATACGGCCTCCCCGTGCGCTTCGAGCCCACCAGCCTTCACACCGCGCGCTGGGTGGAAAGTGACGATCCTGTGGCTCTGAAAGCCCTTATGGACGAGACCCGGGCCAGCATGGGCAAGGATCACAACGGCGATCCCGTCTTCCTGGCCCGCAATGCCTGGCATCTCGACCGCGCGCAAGCGGATCACCCCAAGGTACGGTTCCTCAAGGTGAAAGAGCAGCCGCACTGAGCCGATCTGCTAAGCGTTGTCGCGTTTCCAGGTGATCTCCGGCGGTTCGCGGAAGGCAAAACGCAGGAGATGGCTGGCGATCACCTCCTCCATGCGTGCCAGCGATTCCGCATCCGCCGCGCTCACGGTCATCGCCAGTAGATCATTGCCGACAGCGAGTTCGCAAAGGCCGAAGGGAAATTCGATTCGGCCGGTTTCCGCGTCATGGCTGGCCGGAATCTTGTGGGCGAAATGCTTGCACAATTGGCCCATGTAACGTGCCGGCGCGCTTGTCGCGACGCGGGCGATGGAAGTCAGTTGCGACATCTGATTGGCTTTCTTCAAATCTCTTCGATCGCTTGCGCAGCCTGGTCCAGCGCTGCGGCAATGGCGCGGTTCTGCTCCTGGGTGAGTCTCCCTTGCGAGAGCCGCAGGCGCAGGGCCATCTTCAGGTTTTCCATACCGCGCAGGATCTGCGGGGCCGGTCCGCCGCCCTGGGCGGCATGGGTCTCCTCGATCCGCCGCAGGATGCCGGCGATCGCGTCGCCGTTCTCGGCGAGATGCGCCTTGCCGGCATCGGTGACGGCATAGAGCTTCCTGTTGCCCTCGACCTCGCTCACCGTGGCATAGCCCGTTTCCTCGAGCAGAGTCAGGGTGGGATAGACCACGCCGGGGCTCGGGGTGTAGGCGCCGGCCAATTTTTCTTCGATCGCCTTGATCACCTCATAGCCATAGCGCGGCTTCTCGGCGATCAGATGCAGGATGACGAGGCGCAAATCGCCATGATCGAAGACGCGGCCGAACTTGCCGCGCCCGAAGCCGTGGCGCCCTGGGCCGCCATGACGGCCGCCGAAGCCGTGATGCCGGCCGGATTTATGCCCCATATCCCAGTCATCGCGGGCGTGCCGCTTTTCGGCGTGGTTGCATAAGTGTTTGAAAAACATAGTAATCCTTCTCTTTCTGTCTTATTGACAGTATTTAGATATATCTAAATATGATCTGTTTCAAGGAGTGCTTGCGAAAATTTCCGGTACGGCCCCGGCCACGCCTTGACCTTCCCACGATGGGAGGCCCCATATTCCGGTCATTCCTTACCCGGCGGAGATCACGGTCATGTTGAATTTGAAGGTTGACGGCATCACCTGCGGCGGCTGTGCCAGTTCGATCAAGAAAGCCCTGGCGGCTGCGGCCCCGGGGAGTGAGGTCGAAGTCGATATCACCGCTGGCAAGGTCAAGGTTTCAGGCGCAACCGACCGCGCCAGGGTTGTGACAGCGATCGAGGACGCAGGTTTCGACGTCGTGGGCGACGCCGCCTAGATACGCTGATCGGCGATGGCACCAAAGAGTTCGCGGGCGAGATTGGCGGCCTCTTCGCTGGCCTCGGCATTCTTCTGTCCATCGCGATAGGCACGTTCCGCTTCCCGCCGTTTTTCCACGTCCGAAGTGGTAGTGCCGCTTTCCTGTGCCGCAAGGCTCGCAGCAGCGCCGGCCACCGCCGCGAAATCGCCCGATGACGGCGATTGCACGGATACGGCCGCGGCCTGTACGCGTCGCAGAGCCTTTTCCTGATCTTCTCCGGATGCCGCGCTGCCCAGGCGGATCGGCACTTTGCCTTCCACCGCGTACATCTTGCCATCGGGCCCGCGGCGGAATGTGTATTGCGGCTCGCCGGCATATTGCCCGGCGGTCGCAGCATGGCGCTCCTCCTCATTGCGGACCGCGCGATCGCGCTGCTGCAATTCGGCGATGATGCGCTTTTCTTCAGGGCTGAGCTGGCCGGGAACATTGCTGGCGGCATTTGTCGTTCCCGATGGCCGGGCGCTGGCATCGGTCGGCGCAGCCTGCTCCCCCGCCAATTTGCGGACGAGATAGCTCTGCGTACCGGCCGGCCCGCCGGGCACGCGGGCAATGACCTGGCCTTGGCCGCCATTGATGATGCTGCCGATCGTGGGCATGGCACGATATTGTGCCGCGACATGCCGGCAGAGTCATGGTTAATCAGGTATGGGGCAGGACCCAGCCGTCTTCGATAACCAGGGTGACTTCGCTGTCCAGAGCCGCCGCCTGATGCGCCGGCACGACCGCCCGGAGCATGATGTCCGATACGGCGGCGTCGATGGCGACATTGGCGCCCTGGAAGGTGACGGATCGCACCAGGGCCGGAATACCGACCTCGCCGTGCCGGGCGAAGCGCAAGGCTTCCGCCCGCAGGCAGGCGCGGCGGATGCCTGGGCGCAGATCCGCGGGGCAGCGCAGGATGGTTTCATGATCCATGATCCGGGCGCGGCAGGTGCCGTCGCTTGCTACCGACAGAATCTCGCAGGGCACGATCATGCCGCGGCCGATGAACCGGCCGACATCGGCATCAGCCGGTTCCTGATAGAGGGCCGCCGGTGCCGCCACCTGGCGCAATTCGCCGCCCATCATCACGGCGACGCGGTCGGCCAAGGCGAGTGCTTCTGATTGATCGTGCGTGACATAGATCATCGTGGCGCCGGTGCGGGCATGAAAAGCGCGGAATTCGTCCTGCATCGATTCCCGCAGATGTACATCGAGATTGGCGAGCGGTTCGTCGAGCAGGATCACGCTGGGATGCATGGCCATGCAGCGGGCAAGCGCCACGCGCTGCCGCTGTCCACCCGAAAGAGCTGCCGGCATGCGATGGCCGAGCTCGCTCATGCCCACCATGGCGAGCGCTTCCTCGACCAGGCGTTTGCGCTCCGGCACTGCGATGCCGCGGACCCTGAGCGCGAAGGCGACGTTCTCGGCGACATTCATATGCGGCCACAGGGCGTAGGACTGGAACACCATGCCGATGCCGCGCTCTTCCGTCGGCACATGATGGCTGCCCGAGGACAGCGTCGCACCACCCACCGTAATGGCGCCGCTATCCAGCCGTTCGAATCCGGCAATGAGGCGCAGCAAGGTCGTCTTGCCGCAGCCCGACGGGCCGACCAATGCCACGAACTCGCCGCTCTTGATGTCCAGACTGACACCGGCCAGGGCCTTGCTGCTGCCGAACAGTTTCTCGGCGCGGTCGATGACTATGCTTGCCATGGCAAAACTCCATAGGGAAGGCGACGGGCCAGCAGGCTTGCAAGGCCGGCTGCGGAAAGCGTCACCAGCAGCGAGAGCACCGAGGCAGCGGCGGCGGCCGTCGCATTGCCCTCGTCATAAAGATTGAAGATCATGACGCCGATCGTTTCCGTCCCGGTGCTCCACAGCAAAGCGGACACCGTGAGCTCGTTATAGGCACTCATGAAGATCAGCAGCGCCCCGGCGATGGCGGCGGGTGCCGCCATGGGAAAGATGATCGTCGTCAGCCGCCGTATCAGCCCCGCGCCCGCGACCCGGGCCGCGTCTTCCAGCGCCGGATCCAACTGCGCCATCCCGGCGATGGTGGGCCGCAATCCAGATGCCAGAAAGCGCGCCAGATAGGCGATAAGGATGATGGCCGCCGTGCCATAGAGGCTGACGCCGATGATCGGCAGCGGCTTCAGGAAAGTAAGGATCATGGCGATCGAAAGCACGATGCCGGGGAGTGCGAAGGGGGCATCCGCGATGGCGCTCAGCACCTGCGCGGGACGTGACCGCCGGCAGGTAATGAGGTAGCCGAGCGGCAAACTCACCAGCAGCGAGGCCGCGGCGGCGGCGGCGGCCAGCCAGAGCGAATTGACCAGCGCGCGCCGCACGGCATCGTTGGCAAAGGCCGTCGCGTAATGCGCCCAGGTCATCGTTTCAAGATCGAGAGCAACGCCCAGTGCCTGCACCAGCGAGGTACCGACCAGCGCCAGCAAGGGCAGCACGGCGATAAAAAGCAATGTCACCCAGAGCACCATTTCCACGAGGGGGCGCCAGCGGCCGAGACGATAGACGGGGCCTAAAGCCGTGAAGCCGGTCACCGTCACATGACGCCGGCCCGACGCGAGAAACTGCACCAGCAGGCCGGCGGCGGCCAGCAAAGCGAGGATCATCGAGAGGGCTGCCACATCGCCCAGCACCTTGGGGCCGAAGCCGCTCAGGCGCTGATAGATGAGGGCGGTCAGCATCGGATAGCGGCCGGGAATACCAAGGATGGCGGGGATACCGAAATTGCCGATGGCGCCGACAAAGGCCAATGCCGCGCCGGCGATCAGGGCCGGCCGCAGCAGCGGCAGAATGATCGCCAATATGACACGGGCGGGTTTTGCGCCGGCCGCCTGCGCTGCTTCGATGAGGTCGCGCGGCAAGCCGCGCAGCCCGGCCCGCACTGCCAGAAACACCATGGTCGAATGTTCGATACCCATGAGAAGGATGATGCCTTCGCGGGAATAGAGCCAGTTGCGGGTGCCGGGGGCCGGGGCAAAGCCGAGCGGCCCCAGGATGGTGCTGGCCGGGCCGGTGAGTTCCAGCCAGGCCAAAGCCGTGATCTGCGCCGGAATCAACATCGGCAGCAGCAGCGTGAAGACCAGGGGCGCCCGCAGCCGCACATCGGTGAGGCCGATGATCAGGGCGAAGGCCGTGCCGATGACGATCGAGACCAGCACCGAGCCGAGGCTTGCCTCGATCGAATGCCAGGTCGCGATGCGCGCGGCCCGCGAGGTAGCGATTTCCCAAATGAAGGCGATCCCGCCGCTCTCTCCGCCCAGCGCTTCCATGAACAGGCGCGCCAGCGGCAGGACGCACAGAACGCCCACGTAAAACGCCGCAGCGGCGAGCAGGAGATGCTCGCCGCTGGGTCTCAGCCTGGAAATGAGGCGCCGCCGTGGGGTGGCGGCGTGCGCCGCTGGATCAGCCGCCATAGAGATCCGCGAAACGCTTCTTGGTCTCTTCCGTGCCCTTCAGGAGAACCGCCGGATCGGTCGAGATGATTTTGAGGCCGGCGGGGTCCGGATAGCCGGCAGGCGGCTCGATCCCTTTCACCAGCGGGAAATAGGCCTGTGTCACGGCATCCTTCTGCGCGTCGTCCGAGAGCTGGTAATCGATGAACTTCTTCGCGGCGGCGACATTCTTCGCGGTTTTCAGGATACCGACCGGCTGGTTGATCGCGGTCACACCTTCGGCCGGGAAGACGAAATCGACCGGCGAACCTTTCGTCTTCTGATCGAAGGCCATGTATTCGACGATGACGCCATAGGCTTTCTCGCCACGGGCCACCGCGTCGCGCACGGCACCGTTGCCCTTGACCGCGATGGCGTCGTTATCGGCCAGCTTCTCGAAATATTCCCAGCCGAATTCCGGCTGTGCCGCCATGGTGCCGACGTGAATCACCGCTGCGCCTGAATAGAGCGGGCTCGGCATGATGACCTGGCCCTTGGCATCCTCGCTCAGCAGGTCCTGCCAGGATGTCGGCTTCGGTTTGCCGGCGGCCGTGTTGTAGATGATGCCGGTGGTGATCAGCTTAGTGCCGAAATAGGTCTTGTCCTTGTCGTACTGACTTTCTGGCAGACGCGAGACATCGGCCTCGCTATAGGGCTGCAGCATGTCCTGCGCCTTGAGGTCGTCCATGGTGACGCTGTCGGCCACCAAGAGAACATCGGCTTTCGGCTCGCCCGCGGCCATTTCGGCCTGCAGCTTGTTCATGATCTCGGTGGTGCCGGAGCGGAACATCTCGATTTCGATGCCGGGATTGACCGCCTTGAACTTCTGCAGCACCGCTTCCATCTGCTCGGCCGGCTGGGAAGTATAGAGAACCAGCTTTTCCTGGGCGCCGGCAATCCCGGCGAAAGTGGTGCCCGCGACGATGGTCATGACGCTCGCCGCAAGACGGGCGCGGATGGCAGAAAGGCGCATAAGATGTCTCTCCATTTGCTCCGACTAGGCTGCGGGAAAAGACCATGTTATGGCTGTTCCGTCGCCGGCCGCGACGATAGGCAAGGGGACTTCCCGTCGCAATGAAGAATGCGCGTTGCGCCGCACAAAATCATCGGATTGTCATAAACGTGATGATTGCCGGAACGACATGAGCATGCGTTTTCAAGCCATCTCCGGGACGGGCCGCAAAGGACCGGCCTGCTTTCTGGTCGAAGCCAGCGGGCGCCGCCTGTTGCTCGATCTGGGGCAGGGACCGCAGCGCGGCTTGCTGCCGCCTGTCGCGCGAATCGGCGATCCTGTCGACGCGTTGCTCTTCAGCCATCAGCACCCGGATCATATCGGCGGCCTTGGACTCTACGATGAGATTGGCCGGCCGCCGCTTGTTGCAACGGCGCCGGTGGCGCGGGCCATCGCCGCGGCCTTCGACCTCACCAGTCAGACGGTGCCGCTCGGCGAGCGCATCGAGTATCCGGGGGTTTCGGTCGTGACCGGCCGCTCCGGTCATGCGCCGGGGGGAATCTGGCTGCATCTCGGCACGCCGGATGGCAGCCTGCTCTATATGGGTGATCACTGCGCGCATTCTGCGCTCTACGCCTATGATGCGCCGCCACCGGCCGATGCCGTGATCATCGACGGCTCCTATGGTCTCGACGACACCGCGCAATCGCAGCGCCGGCAAGATCTCTTCGTGCATCTCGATCGGCCGGTATTGCTGCCGGCACCACCCGCCGGCCGCGCGGTCGAGATGGCGCTGGAATTGATGCGGACGGGCAGGGTGCCACGTCTTTGTCCAACAGTGCGCGAGGCGGCGCGGCGCATGGCCGCCGACGATCATGCCTGCCTGCGGCCAGGTGCGCGCGCGGAGGTGCAGCGCCTTGCCGAAACTGTGCCCGAAGCGGGCCCGATCGATGCCGTCACTATCGCCGCCGGCGCCGATCTCGAGGGCGGGCCTGCCGCGTCCCTCGCGGAACAATGGCTCCAGGCCGGCGAACCGATCATCTTCACCGGCTATGTGGCGGAAGGCACGCGGGCCGCCGATCTCGTTGCTGCCGGTCGGGCACTTTCCCTGCGCTGGAACGTGCACCCGATCCTTTCCGAGTTGCGGGCGCTGGTGGCGACCCTTCAGCCAAAGATGCTGGTCCCCGCTTTTTCGCGCACGACGCTGGCCGAATGGCGCCCGCATTTCGAAGGCACTCATCTGACTTTCGCCGGCGACATGACCGAGATTCCTGCATGAGTTTCAGCTATCCGTTCTACTTCCTCCGTCACGGCGAAACCGATTGGAACCTTGCGCGCCGCGTCATGGGGCAGACGGATATTCCCTTGAACGAGACCGGCCTCTGGCAAGCAAGGCGGGCGGCGGATTTGCTCCATGGCGAAGCGATTGCTGCGATCTGGAGTTCGCCCCTGCAGCGCTGCAAGGCAACGGCGGAGCTCGTCGCCGCCAAATTGTCGTTGCCGGTTTCCATTGCTGATGGCCTCAGCGAACGGCATTGGGGAATCTATCAAGGTGGGCCGCAAGATCGGCGGCCGTTACGCGCCAAGGCGCCGGAGGGTGGTGAGACGCTGGCCGACTTCGCGCAGCGCACGCTGGCCGCGTTCGGGGATGCCACTGCGACGGGCCCATCATTGATCGTGGCCCATTCCGGCTCGTTCCGGGTGCTGATCCGGGCGCTGGGTCTCACTGATGCCGATGCGCCGGTCGCCAATGCGCGCCCCCTGCGTATTGAGGGACCTGGCCGGATCACGCCGCTCGGTACCGACTGAAATCTATTCCGCCGGCACTGCCCTGACGCAAGGATCGCCGGTCGGGTCCGGCACATCGTTCATGCGTGCCTGGATCGTGCCGGCGCGGCTACGGATGTAGCTGGTGGGCTTTGACGCGGACCAGCGAATGGGATTGGGCAGGACCGCCGCCAGCAAGGCGGCTTCGCGCCGCGTCAGATCCTTCGCCGTTTTCCCGAAATGCGCCTCCGCCGCGGCCTCGGCGCCATAGATGCCGGGGCCGAACTCGACGACATTCATATAGACCTCAAGAATGCGCTTCTTGGTCCAGGTGAGTTCGATGAGGCCGGTGAAATAGAATTCGACGCCTTTGCGGATATAGGAGCGATCCGGCCAGAGGAACACGTTCTTGGCGGTCTGGTTGCTGATGGTCGAACCGCCGCGGATGCGTTTCCCTGCCTGGTTCCGCTTCCACGCCTTCTCGATCGATTCCCAATCGAAGCCGCGATGCTGGCAGAATTTGGCGTCCTCGGCGGCGATGATGGCGCGGGGCAGGTGGGGCGAAATGTTGTCGTAGGCTTCCCAATCCTTGTGGATCCAGTTCCCTTCCAACACGCGCAGCAGCATCAGCGGGGTAACCGGCGGCGGCAGCCAGGCATAGACCGCGGTGAGCAGGACCGAAATCAGCAGAAAAAGCCCGAGGATACGGGTGAAGAGGCGCCAGAGACGACGAATCAAGCCCGGTTGTCGGCCGTTCCCTGCAACGCTCATCCCGGACCCTTCGCCCCCGCATCCTGTCCCACCCTGAAATATCTGTCCGGCACCCGTCCGGCAAGGGCGGCAGATGATGGACAAACCAGGAACAAGACGGCAAGCTGGGATGAATGGGAGGAAGGGTCATGGCCGAGATCGCGCCGATCGACATGCTGACCGACATGCTGAGCGAACCGCCGGTTGCCCTGGATATTGCGCGGGGCGTGATGCGTCTCTTCGAGGATCTCGGCTACGCGGCCCTGGCCGAATTTCCGCTGCGGGTCCGGCGCCGGGCCGATATCGTCGCCCTCAACGCCGCCGGCGAGATCATCATCGTCGAGGTGAAATCATCGCGGGCCGATTTCCGCGCTGATCAGAAATGGCCGGAATATCGCGCCTTCTGCGATCGTTTTTTCTTCGCGGTGGCGGCCGAGTTTCCGCGCGACATCCTGCCCGAGGATTGCGGGCTCATCGTTGCCGACCGCCATGGCGGCGCGATCCTCAGGGAGGCACCGGCGATGCCGCTCAATGGCAATCGCCGGCGCGCCCAGATCCTGCAGATAGCGCTCTGCGCCAGCCAGCGCCTGGCTCGGATCACCGAACCCCGGATCACCGAACCAGGACCCTGACTGGGTTTAGACCCGGTCCATATCCAACCCGATATCGCGCCGCAGATGCGGCGACAACCGGGTCAGGTTGAGTGGTGGTGGTCGGTCCCTCCACCTGCCTTCACCGCCTTCGCGGTGCTGGGTGCCGTCGCGTCTGGCGTGGGTGGTCAAATCGGTGCCATCGCGGCCCGGGTTCAGCCATCGACCCAGCATCAGGTTCCACAGATTGAGATTGATCGGCATGTCACGTTTCCTTCTTGGGTTTGAATTGTCCTGGCTGACGGCAAAGTTCATCCGTTCCGTCGAACGCACCAAAAAGGGGCGAACGGCCGGCGGCCAGATCGGGGTTTGTTGTGAGTGAGAATCGCCTTGGCCTGGCGCTGTCCTTGGAAGGACAGAAGCTGGCGCGTGGTCTGATGCCTTGAGAGTTCCGGAATGGCGTCGGGCCTACAGCAAGCCTCGCAAGCGAGGCAGCCGAAGGCGGCGAAGTTATGCCGACGTTACGCGGTTGGAGTTGAGAAAAGTCCGGAGAACAAGGGAATCATCGACGCGCCTTCAGCGCGTCGGCCGAGGCGAATCTCAGGCTGCGGTGCAGCTGTTTCGGTGGCGTTGAGTCATTCGACGGTCCTCCTCCTTGTTCGAGAGGTGGCGGCAAAATAGGTGCGACGTTTCACCGCGTCAAGCGCGGAAATAGTATCGCGACAATTTCGCGGGATGCGTCGGTACGAAGGTGGCGGAAAGCCTGGGGTTTACTGCTGCTTTTTACGGAAAGCGTCGAGCGCCACCACGGTGGCGCTGCTGGCCGCTGCATCCGACTCGCCGTCGGCTCCCGGGCGCTGATCGGCGAGTGCCGGCTTTGCGGCCGGTTTTTCCAGCGCCAGGGTGGGCTCCGCCGCATCTGCCTCATCGCCTTCCAGCAATTCATCATCGTTCTCGGCTTCGCCGGAATCGAATTGCAGCGCGAACTTCACCGATGGGTCGGCAAAGCTCACGATGGTGTTAAAGGGGATGTGCAGCGGCTCGTGTTTGCCACCAAAGCTCAGGGTGACCGTGAAGCTCTCATCGGCGACATGCAGATCCCAGAACTGATGCTGCAGGACGATGGTCATCTCGCGCGGGTATTGTGCCTTGAGGTGGCCGGGAATGCGGACCGTCGGATTGTCGGTGCGGAAGGTGATATAGAAATGATGATCACCGGGCAGCCCGCTCAGGGCAGCCTCGGTCAATGCGCGCCGAACAACCCCGCGCAACGCATCCTCGACCATCTGGTCATAGCGCAACCAATCCTTCGCCATTTTGTAGTCCCGTCTCCCACCATCATGCGCCCGATCCCGGCTGATTATAGCCCCCGCCGTGCCACTGCCTGTACCATGACTGTGCCGGCACCGGAAATCAGGTGGGGGGCTTTCTGTTGCCCGGCGCCCCCCGGGTACCGCGTTCTCGTTAGCTACTTACAGCCCGTTAGGGATGTTAGGCAGCCATACGGAGATCGGATGCAACGTTGTCGTTGGCATCTCTAGGTTCGGCCCGATAACGGCGGGTACCATACCGAGCAAAAGCCATGTCTTTACCGCGCACGTCGATCCTATTTCGCCCCCATGGATCCCTCGCTCTAGCCCTAACCGGCTGCGGCGCAAGGATTTATGGTGGAGGCGCCGGGTACCGCCCCCGGGTCCGTAACGCTTATTCCACAAGGCGTTTATCGCCATAGTCGGTTGCCCGACATCCCTAATATAGGCGCCGCCGCCGAGATGTGAAAGGCCCGCTTCGATATGGGTGCATACCCTTGTTGCGGACCTCGGTTCCCGGTAAAACGCCCGACCGGTCCGGAACGGGAGCTTCCCGAGTCGGAATCCGGCATTTTGACCCCGACTTCAGGCAGGAACCGGCATGGCTCTCTCCCCCGAGCAATTGGCGCAGATCGAGGAACAGCGCGCGGAACAGCGCCCGACCCGCCGCGCCGTCGCCCCGGCGCTGGAGGAGATTCTCTATGAGGCCATCCCGGTGCTGGATCACGGCCTCGTCCGGGTCATCGATTACATGGGCGATGATAACGCGGTGGTCCAGGCCGCCCGCGTCTCCTATGGCCGCGGCACCAAGAAGGTTTCCGAAGACCAGGGGCTCATCCATTATCTGATGCGTCACCGCCACTCGACCCCGTTCGAGATGTGCGAAATCAAGTTCCACGTGAAGATGCCGATCTTCGTGGCGCGGCAATGGATCCGCCACCGCACGGCAAACGTGAACGAATATTCGGCGCGCTATTCGATCCTCGACCGGGAATTCTATATTCCGGCGCCGGAGCATCTCGCCGCGCAATCCGCGGTCAACCGACAGGGTCGCGGCGACGTGCTTCAGGGTGCCGAGGCGCAGCGCGTGCTGGATCTCTTGAAGGCGGATTCGACCCAGGTCTATGACCATTACGTCGACATGCTGAACGAAACCGAAAGCGGCGAGCCGGTCGATGCCTCGCGTCCCGGCCTGGCGCGCGAACTCGCCCGCATGAATTTGAGCCTCAATTTCTATACCCAGTGGTATTGGAAGATCGATCTCCACAATTTCATGCATTTCCTCTCGCTGCGTGCCGATGCCCATGCGCAATACGAGATCCGCGTCTATGCCGAGGCGATGCTGGATGTGCTGAAGCGCTGGGTCCCGCAATGCTACGAGGCTTTCGTGCAGCATCGCCTGGGTGCCGCCACCCTGTCGAAGAATGCGCTTGCGGTGGTGAAGCGCCGCCTCGCCGGTGAAAAGGTCACTCAGGAATCGAGCGGTCTCGGCAAACGCGAATGGACTGAGTTGCAGGCCTTGCTCGACTCCCATGACTGACATCACGGCGGCAGAGATTTGGCTGGAGGCCGTACCGCGCAATAGTGCGCGGCCACGCCGGTTCCATCGCCTCTTCGCTGTGCTGACGATGGTGGCGCTCGTCCTGGCGGCGATCTTCGTTCTCGCCGGTCCGGTCACCGCTTTCGCCATCGGTCCGATCGACAAGGTGCTGGTCGACAAGAGTGCGCGGTCGCTTTCACTCCTGCGCGATGGAGAGGTCATTTTTTCGACCGCCGTGTCGCTTGGCAAGAAGCCCGCCGGTCAGAAGCGCGCCGAAGGCGATCAGCGCACGCCGGAAGGCAAATACCGCCTCATCTGGAGCAACCCGGACTCGACGCATTACCGCTCGATCCTGGTGTCCTACCCTTCCAAGAAGCAGGCGGCGGCCGCGGCGGCCAATGGCCAGGATCCCGGCGGCGGCATCATGATCCACGGCCAGCGCCAATGGTGGCGCTTCCTCACCCGCTCGGCCCTCACCGATGGCTGCATCGGCGTCAGCAATTACGCGATGGATGTGGTCTGGAACGCGGTCGAACTCGGCACGCCGATCGAGATCCGGCCTTAATCACCAAGCCTCATCCACCGCATCGGCCGCCAGCCGTGCGGCGATTTCCGGCATTTTCGTGGCGTCCACATTGGCAAAGGCGATTCGGAGATAATCCTCCTGGCCCGGCCCGAACATCGACCCAGGAAGAGCCAGCAAATTCTGCTTGTCCGCCAATCGCCGCGCCACGTCCGTCGCCTTGCGGCCGCGATGCGGGTGCTTCACATAGGCGAAATAGGCGCCGGCACTCACCACTTCATAGCCGAGATCGTTGCGGGTGAAGGCATCTCGCAAAGCCGCCAATCGGTCCCGCATCAGCTTCGTGTTGCCATGGCGCCAATCATCGAGGGCTTTGAGGCCATGGATGGCCGCGATCTGGCCGATGCGCGGCGCGCAGATGGCGACACAATCCATCGCCTTGCCGATCTCTTCGATCAGCTTCGGATCGGCGACGATGGCACCCACCCGATAACCAGTGAGGCAGAACACCTTCGAGAAACTGTAGAGATGGACGAGATGTCCCTCCCAGCACGGTGTGTGGAAGAGCTGATGCGGCGGCTCGTCATGGGGCATGAAATCGCGATAGGTCTCATCGAGGATGAGTGCGATTCCGGCCCGCTTGCAGAGTTCCAAGGCCGCCAGCAGGTATTCCGGCGGATAGACCGAGCCGGTCGGATTGTTGGGCGAGATGAGGACGAGAGCGCGTGTCTTTGCGCTGATCACCGCCTCGATCTCCATAAGGTCGGGCAGGCCACCGGCCTCCGGGCGGAAGCCGACATGGCGCGCCGTCACGCCGATCATTTCCAGCCACATCTGGTAATTGAAGTAATAGGGGAGGGGCAGGATGATCTCGTCGCCCGCCTTCGCAAGTGCCGCCGTTGCCAGGCAATAAGCCTGATTGCAGCCCGCCGTGATCATCACATTCTCGGCCGTGACCGAAGGTTTCTCGCCAAGGCCGAAGCTGCGGCCGATATCCGCGGCAAGGGCCGTACAGAGATCGGGGAGACCCGTGATGTCGGTATAGCGATGGGTCGAGGGATGCTGGAGAGCCTCGGCCATGTGCTGCGTCAGCGCCGGCGGCGGCGCGTAACCCGGCACCGCTTGGCAGACATCGATGAGCGGTTTTTCCGTCGGGAAAGTGCGGCCTTCGATCCAGCCTTGTGCTTCCGCAATGGGTGGAGCGGCGACCCCGGCGAGCCAGGGATTGGCGTGAAGCGTCAAGATTTGAGCTCCGCAATATTGGCGTAGAGGGCGAGCGCTTCCGGATTGGCGAGCGCTTCCTGATTTTTCACGGCACGGCCATGCACCACGTCACGGACGGCAAGCTCGACGATCTTGCCGGATTTGGTGCGCGGAATGTCGGTGACCGCGATGATCTTCGCCGGCACATGGCGCGGCGTCGTATTGGCGCGGATCTGGTTGCTGATCTTTTTCTTCAGTTCCTCGGTCAGCTTCACGCCCGGCCGCAGCCGCACGAAGAGCACGACGCGCACATCCGATTGCCAATCCTGGCCGATGACGATGCTCTCCAGGATTTCTGGCAATTGTTCGACCTGGCGATAGATCTCGGCGGTGCCGATCCGCACGCCGCCGGGATTGAGCACGGCGTCCGAACGGCCATAAACGACGATGCCGTCATGCTCGGTCAGTTCGACATAATCGCCGTGATGCCAGATATTGGGATAACGCTCGAAATAGGCCGCCTTGTAACGCTTGCCGCCTTCATCGTTCCAGAAGCCGACCGGCATGCAGGGGAAGGGAGCGGCACAAACCAGTTCGCCTTTCTCGCCCTTCACCGGCTTGCCGTTCTCGTCCCAGACCTCGACCTTCATGCCGAGGCCGCGCATCTGGATCTCGCCGCGCCAGACGGCGCCGGTGGGGTTGCCCAGCATGAAACAGGAGACGATGTCGGTGCCGCCCGAGATCGACGAGAGACACACATCCTTTTTGATGTGCTCATAGACGTAATCGAAACTCTCCGGCGCCAAAGGCGAGCCGGTCGAGGCGATCGTGCGCATGCTGGCAAGATCATGGGTGCGGATGGGATCGATGCCGGCCTTGGCGCAGGCATCGATGTATTTCGCCGACGTGCCGAAGAAAGTGCATTTCTCCGCCTGGGCGTAATCAAAGAGAATGTTGCCGTCGGGCGCGAAGGGCGAGCCGTCATAGAGCAGTAAAGTGGCGCCCGAGCCCAATCCCGAGATCAGCCAGTTCCACATCATCCAGCCGCAGGTGGTGAAGTAGAAGACCCGGTCGCCCGGCTTCACGTCGCTGTGCAGGCGATGTTCCTTGAGGTGCTGCAGCAGCGTGCCGCCCTGGCCATGGACGATGCATTTTGGAACGCCCGTCGTGCCGCTCGAGAACATGATGTAGAGCGGATGGTTGAAATCGACCCGTGTGAAGCGGAGGTCCGCGCCGGCATTGGCGGCGATCACGTCATTGATGTTGCGGCCGTTCGGGACTTTGCTGACGTCGGGATTCTCGCTGATATAGGGAATGACCAGCACTTCTTCGACGCTGGGCAGCTTCGCCAGGAATTCGGCGGCGCGGCCCAGGCTGTCATGGCTCTTGCCGTTATACCAATAGCCGTCGGCGGTGATCAGCACCCTGGGTTCGATCTGGCCGAAGCGGTCGAGGACACCCTGGACACCGAAATCCGGCGAGCAGGAGGACCAGACGCAACCGATCGAGGCCGCGGCCATCGCAGCGATGAAACTCTCCGGCATGTTCGGCACGAAGCCGGCGATGCGGTCGCCCGCTTTCAGCCCCATGCCACGGAAATGAGCGGCGAGAGCGGCGACCTTGTCATGCACATCCCCATGGCTGAGGCGACGCTTCACCTTGTCCTCGCCCCAGAAGACGATGGCGTCCTGGTCGTCACCCGGTTTCGAGAAGCGCAGGATGTTTTCGGCGATGTTGATCTTGGCTTCGGGGAAGAAGCGGGCGCCCGGCATTTTGTCGCCGTCGGCCAGCACGACATGGCCGGGACCGTCGCCGATCACCTCGCAGAAGCGCCACAGCGACAGCCAGAACTTCTCGCTTTCGTTCACCGACCATTGCCAAAGCTCGGTGCTGTCTTTCAGGCTGACCTGCCAGTCCCGCGCCACCTGGGTACGAAACTTGGTCATGTTGGCGGCCGCGATCACCTCTTCGCTGGGCTGCCACAGCAATCCGTCCATCACTCTTCCCCTCGTTACCGCGCCGCAACAACGGCCCAAACTGCCCGGCCTTGCGGAAAATGCAAGGCTTGGCCGCGTTGTCGAGCCTTTTTATTGCCCTGATAGGCCCTTACTGTGCCTTTCGGGCGCATCTTCCGGGCCCGCGCACCTCCTGGCAAGACGATTCCCGACATCAACATGACAAGTTTCGACCAGATCAGACGTCGCATCCCGGATCCCCTCTTGGCGGCGCTCCTGGCCCTGGGCGCCTGCATTTTCTTCGCCCTCCTGAGCGCCACGGTGAAGCATCTCTCCACCGAGCTCCATGGCTTCGTGACCGCCTTTTGGCGCAACCTCTTCGGCTTCGTTTTTATGATCCCCTGGCTGTGGCGCCATGGCTTCGGCAGCCTCCGGACCGGCCGCTTCGGCACCTACCTTTTCCGCTCGTCGATCAGCGTCGTCTCGATGATGTGCGGCTTCACGGGTCTCGCCTTTCTTCCCATTGCGAATGCGACCTCACTCAGCTTCACCGCGCCACTCTTTGCCACCATCATGGCGGCCCTCATTCTCAAGGAGCGGGTCCGCATCCGCCGCTGGTCGGCGACGCTGCTTGGTTTCTGCGGCGTGCTGCTGATTCTCCAGCCCTGGTCCGGCGACAGTTTGGCCGGGATCGGCATCGGCGAAGGGTTGATCATCGTCAGCGCCTTTCTGACGGCCACGGTGACCATCATCGTCAAGACACTATCGCGTTCGGAAAGCTCGCAGGCGATTGTCACCTATATGGTCTTGCTCGCCACACCGCTGGCCCTCGTCCCCGCCACGTTCGTCTGGTCCTGGCCCAGCCTCGAAGCCTGGCCTTATGTGGTGGCGCTCGGTCTCTTCGGCACTTTGGGCCATCTCTGCTGGACTCATGCCTTCGCCCTTGCCGATGCCTCCGCGATCGTGCCTTACGATTATTCGCGCCTCATCTTCACCGTGATCCTGGGCGTGTTCTGGTTCGGCGAGCACCCGGATACCTGGTTCTGGATCGGCTCGGCGGTGATCATCGGCGCCGGCATCTATATCGCTCAGCGCGAAGCCTTCCTTCGCCATGCCAAGGCGACCCAGGCGGCCGCGACCCAGGCCACGGCGGATAGCGCCCAGCCCGGCACGGCGCCGGTCCTGCCGACGAAGGACGATGCCCGATGAAGGCTGCGTTCCTCGCTCTGCCGGGAAATGCCCGGGGCTGCATCTGGATGGCGCTCTGCGGTCTCGGCTTTTCCGTCATGGCGGCCTTCGTGAAGCTTGCCGGCACGGCCGGGATCAACACCTTCGAGATCACCTTCTTCCGTTGCCTGTTCGGCTTCGTGGCTCTCTTTCCCTTCATTCTGCGGGCGGGGCCGCAGGCGCTTCACACCCAGCATATGAAGGCCCATGTCTGGCGTTCTGTGCTGGGTATTGTCGCCATGGCCTGTGCCTATCTCGGCATCGCCAAGCTGGAGCTCGCGACCTATACGGCGCTCAGCTTCACCAAGCCGCTCTTTGCCGTGGTGCTTGCAGTCTTCATTCTAAAAGAAGACGTGCGCTGGCGTCGCTGGGCGGCGACCTTTGTCGGGTTCCTGGGCGTGCTCGTAATGATGCGGCCGGGAAGCGGGGCGTTCGATGCCTGGGCGCTGCTGGCCTTGGGCGACGCCTTTTCGATCGCCATCCTGATTACGATCCTCAAACGTCTGCCGGCCAGCGAAACGCCGCTCGTCATGCTGTTCTATTACGGCATCATCGCCACTGCCTTGGTGGCACCCCCGGCGATCTGGTTCTGGCAATGGCCGACGCCCCTGCAATGGCTGCAGCTTTGCATCATCGGCGCCACGGGCGCCTTGTCGCAATATTGGTGGATCCTGGCCTTCAAGGCCGGCGAGGCTTCGGTGGTGGCGCCGTTCGATTACCTGCGCCTGCTCTTTGCCGGTGCGATCGGCTTCTTTGCCTTCGCCGAGCTTCCCGATCGCTGGACCCTGATGGGGGCCGCCCTCATCATCGCCAGCACGATCTACATCGCGCAGCGCGAAGCGCGCCGGCGCAACGAATCTTAGGTCTCCAGCATGGCGATGGCTGCCGCGGCCTTCTCACGGTGTTCCGGCGTGATGTGTTTGGCAACCGTCTTGACCGCGCCATAGAGCACCGTCGCGTCATCGGCGAAACCGAACAGGGCGATGAAGTCCGGGATGATGTCGACCGGCAGAACGAAATAGGCGAGCGCCCCCATCAGAACGGCGCGGACCTGGAACGGTGATTTCGGATCGAGGGCGCAGTAATAGGCGGCGACCAGATCATTGAGGAACGGGACCTTGGCGGCGAGGCGACGGATCTTGGGCCAAAAACCGCTTTCCACCCGGGCGCGGTCGCGCTCGAATTTCCCGGTATCGGCCGGGCCGGACGTCCCATCGGTCGCTTCAGACATTGCTCGCTTCCTCCAGATAACGCCCTCCAAATGGTGTGGGATCGTGCTGCCTGCAAGACCCGCCCTGCAAGACGCGCTCTGTGACTTGGCCCGGATCGTGCTATTTTCGGGACATGATGCGATCTCAGCACTTGGCCCGCCCCATCTGGTGGCCGATGGCCTTGTTTATCCTGGTTCTTTTGGCCATGGCCGTGCCGGCGCATGCCCAGGACGCGGCAGATATTGCCGACCCGACGGTGCAACCGGTCGGGCCGCCGCGCCAACTGATTCTGTCCGATGCCGCCATTGACCGGCGCGCCTGCAAGCGTCCGGTGATTGTCGACGATGTGCCCTATACCTGGGACCCGCTGGAGAAAGGCGTGGACGCCGCCTGGGCCGCCTATACGGCCGGCGATTTCGCGGTATCGATTCCGGTCTTCAAAAAACTTGCCGATGTGGGGCATCCGGTTGCCCAGCGGCTTATGGGAATCGTTTATTATTTCGGCCAGGGCGTGCCGGTCGATTACCGCATGTCCTTGAGCTATTTCGAGAAGGCCGCCAATCAGGGGTGCTTTGCCGCTTATGCGCCGACGGCGCAGTTGTACGAGCGCGGCGAAGGTGCGCTGCTCGATCCCGGCAAGGCCTATGTCTGGTACAACATCGCTGTTGCTCATCTGCCTGAAAGCAAAGAGCGGATTGACATGATCAAGTTGCGCGAAGCGGTGGCCGCCTTCCTCACGCCGGCGCAACTGGAAGCGGCGCAGAAACGCTCTCTCGCCTTTGCACCCAAGCTCACCGTGCCGCCGGACATCGGCGATCTGCCGGAAGATTTCTTCAAGCAACCTTAATCGGCCAGCCTTAATCGGGCAGCCGCAATTCACGCACGCCGCGCCCCAGGCGCTTGCGCAGCAGGCTGCGCAAGGTGACGCCGTCGGCATAACCGACCAGGGCGGCGATCTGCTCCAGGCTTTGCTCGCTGGTCTTGAGAAGGTGCACCGCGCGCTCGACGCGCAAATCCTGAAAACAGGATAGTGGGCTTTTGCCCAGGACCTGCTGCATCCGGCGCGCGAGCGTGCGCTTGCTGGTGCCGATCGCCTCGGCGGCATCGTCCAGTGAAAAGCCTTCCGCCAATCGCCCGCGTGCCCAGCGCTCGAACTTCTCTACCAGGGGGTCGGCATGAGAGAGATGATCGGCGATGGCATAAGCCGATTGAGCCGGCCGTGAATCGACGATGAGATAGCGCGCGACGAGCCCGGCGAGATCGGGGCTCGCCTGACGCACCAGCCACAGCGCCAGATCCATATGGCTGAGGGCAGCACCCGCGGTCACGAAGCTGCCGGATTTCACCAGCATCCGCGCATCCTCCAGCAAGACGTCAGGGTATCGCTGCCGGAAGAGCGGTGCCAGCCACCAGGTCGTGGTGGCCTTCTCACCCTCAAGCAATCCGGATTCTGCCAGCACGAAGGTGCCGATACAGGCGGCGGCGATATGTGTGCCGGCCGCTGCTCCTTGCCGCAGCGCCGCCACCGCATCGTGCACATCGGGGCGTTGCAAGGCCGGTATCAGTGCCTCCGGCATTTTGTATCCGATCGCCGGCACCACCAGCCAATCCGCCGCCGCGGGATCGAAGCTTTCGGCGAGCGGCACGGCGAAGCCCTGGGCCGTGCGGATCTTGCGCCGGGGACCGACGATGGCGACTTCGAATGGCGCCACATCCAGGGTCAGCATGGCGGCGAGCTCGTTGGCGGTGGTGAAGACGTCGAGCAGTGCCGCCAAGCCGGTGTCGAAGACGCCATCCAAGGCCAATATCTGAAGCTTCATGGCAACAATGATACCCAAAATGTCAATATTGCCAATAGGCGAACGGCATTGCGCCGCCCATCATGAAATCCATTGCGAAAGGGTAACGTCATGAAGATCGAAATCGCCACGATCGGTTTCACCAAATCCACGGCCGAACACTTTTTCGATCGGTTGAAACAGGCAAAAGTGCGCCAGGTGATGGATGTGCGGCTTCACAATACGTCGCAGCTCGCTGGTTTCGCCAAAGCCGACGACCTCGCTTTTTTCCTGAAAGAAATCTGCGGTGCCAATTATCTCCATCAGCCCCTGCTAGCTCCGACCGAGGAAATTCTCAAGGGCTTCAAGCAGGAAAAGGGCGCCTGGGAAGTCTATCAGAAGCAATTCATGAAACTGATGGCGGCGCGCCAGGTCGAAAAGGCGTTGACGCCGGCCATGTTCGATCATGCCTGCCTGCTCTGCTCGGAGGCGACACCGCATCATTGTCATCGGCAATTGGTCTGCACCTATCTCAACAACAAATGGGGCGGGGCGCTCCATGTCACGCATCTTTAGGGGGGAATGAGCATGACATTGGAAACGCTGCTTGCTCTTTCGGTCTTCGCCTTCGTGACGTCGATTTCGCCGGGGCCTAGCAATTTCATGCTGCTGAGTTCGGGGGCGAATTTCGGCTTCAGGCGCACCTTGCCGCAGGTCTTGGGCATCACGGTGGGCTTCAAGCTCCTGCTGCTTGGCGTCGGCTTGGGGCTGGGGGCCCTGCTGATGGCGTTTCCCCCACTGCATCTTGCCCTCAAGATTGCCGGTGGGGGCTACCTCCTTTATCTCGCCTGGCGCATTGGCATGTCGCGGGGCATGTCCGCGACGGATGCGGTGACGGCGCGGCCGCTGACGTTTCTGGAATCCGCCGCGTTCCAGTGGATCAATCCCAAGGCCTGGGTGGTGGCGATGACGACGATGGCCGTCTATACCAGCCCAGAGGCACCGTTCCACTCGGTGCTCCTGATTTCCATTGCCTTCACTCTCGTCAACTTCCCGGCCGTGTCGAGCTGGGCCGGTTTTGGCGTTGCGCTGCGCGGCTTCCTGGCTGATCCCGAGCGCTTGAAATGGTTCAACATAACCATGGGTTTGTTGCTTGCGGCGACGCTCTGGCCCATGCTGGCCTGAGGCTCACCCGCGCGGCAGGGCGATTTCCACCTGAGTGCCGGTACCGGGTATGCTTGTGATGGAAAGCGAGCCGTTCATCGCTTCGACCAGCCGCTTTACCAGGGTAAGGCCGATGCCTGAACCCCCGACCTCGGCGCGCATGGGATCGCCAAGTCGAGTGAAGGGTTGCAAGGCACGTTCGATTTCCGTCGGTGACATGCCGATGCCGTTATCGGAGACACGGAAAACAATCTCGTTGCCGCGATCCTCGCTCCCCATCGTAATCCGACCGCCCTTGCGCGTATATTTTGCTGCATTGCTGGCGAGGTTGAGCAGTGCCTGGCGCAACAGGCGCCGATCGCCACGGCAAGTGCCGGTGGCCTGGTCGTCGAAAACCAGTTCGTGCTGGTGCTCGCGTGCCAGGGATTCGACGATGGTGCGGCAATCCTTGATCACGTCGCTGGGTGCCAGCATTTCGATCTTGATTTCGAGATGGCCGGATTCCACGGCCGAGAGGTCGATGATGCCGCCCAGCAGATCGGCGAGATGCTTGCCGCTCTCATGAATTTTGGTGATGTAGTCGAGATATTGCGGATTGTCGATCGGTCCGAACATCTGGCCTTTCATGACGTCGGAAAAACCGATAATCGCATTGAGTGGCGTGCGCAGTTCATGGCTCATCGTCGCCAGAAACTCGGATTTTGCGCGGTTGGCCGTCTCTGCGCGTTTCAGCGCCTGGACCAGCCGCAACTCCGCCTGCTTGCTGCCCGAGATATCGATGACATAGCCACCGATGGCAATGACCTTGCCCTGCTGGTCGATGACCGGGAACTTGATCTCGCGTTCGTATTGGTAGGTGGCGCCGCGCGGCGAGTGCCGTTCCGTTCGCACCACTTCCCCCGCCATGGCGCGGGCATCGTTGGCCCTCAAGTCGTCCAGCATATCGGTTTCGAAGAAATCCGCGGCGCTCGCGCCGACATAGGGACGATCGCCGACGCGGAAGGCATCGCGTGCTTCCGCGTTGAGGTCGATGTAATGCCCCTCGGTATTCTTCACATACATCGCGATCGGAGAATGCTCCATGAAGGCGCGCAGCAGGTCGCGATTGCGGTTCGATTCGCGCTCCAGGCGCCGGCGCCGCTCGGCGTAGATGGCGACGATATAGAGCAGGCTGCCGCACAGCAGGGCGATGGCTATGACCATCACGCGCTGCCGATCCAGTGACCAGATGTCCAGGGTAGGGGCCACTTTGCGCGCGCCCAGCAGCCAATCCCCATCCGGAAAGACAATCGGCACCGTGACGGGATCTTCCGCGAACACGGTTGGATCGCCGAACAGCACCTCCGGCGCTAAGCTCGAATTGCGGTTGCCGCGAATGGCGATATCCAGGCGCGTCGCAGCTTCGTCGATGCCGGTCGCTGCCAATACCCCCTCCAGCCGAAGCGGGATGCTGATGGTTCCCCAATAGGCTTGGCTGCCATCGGCGCGCTGCATCAGGATCGGCGTGCGCGTGATGATCGCCCAGCCGCCCTGCACCAGGTTGACCGGGCCGGAAATGTCCGGTCGGCCGGATTCCATCATGCGCGCAAAGGCCGGCCATTGGTCCGGACGGTCGCGCAGATTGACGCCGATCGTGCCGGCATTTTCTGCTTCGGGACAGTTAAACGTGATGACCGTGCCGACCACCAGCGAGATGTTGCGGATCTTCCGCTCGTCCTTCATCAGGATGTCACAGGCCGCGTTGAACTCCGCCCGCGACATGCTGCCCCGGACGGCAATCACCGCGGCAAGGCCGCGTCCCAAATGTTCGCTGGCTTCAATTTCGGCGCTGAGCCGGCCGGCCAGAAAATTGAGTTCGCCTTCCAGCTGCTTGTTCGCCGCCTCGGTACGGTCGCGATGCAGAACGACCTCACCGGCAACGAAGATGGCGCCGGCGATAGCGACCGCGGTCAGAACGATCAATCCTCGTTTGAGGCCGATTTTTGCTGTCACGCCGGCACGTCCAAAGAAATGCGCCTCTTACATTGGGGCAGGCGTGGCGCCCGGAGTCAACCGCCGGGCGGCATGCGGCGTCAGACGGCCTCCACAATCTCGAAGGAATGCGTGATCGTGGCGGTCTTGCCGATCATGATCGAGGCCGAGCAGTACTTCTCTGCCGACAGATCGATGGCGCGCTGGACGGCATCCGGCTTCAAGCCCTTGCCGGTCACGACGAAATGCATGTTGATCTTGGTAAAGACTTTGGGCGGCGTCTCGGCGCGTTCGGATTCCAGCCGGCAGACGCAGCCGCGCACGTCATTGCGGCCCTTTTGCAGGATGGTGACGACGTCGACCGCAGTGCAGCCGCCGGTGCCGATAAGAACTAATTCCATGGGTGAGGGCGCGGTCGTGGGGTTGCCGGCCACCAGCGGCGCATGCATCAGCAGGCCATGGCCGCTGCCGCTTGTCGCGGCGAAGACACCGCCCTCAATCCAGGTCACGCTGGCTTTCATGATCGATCTCCGGTGGCGGTGTTACTGCAGGACGATGCGCGGGGCCGCGCGCTGCGGTGTTTTTTCAAGCTTGTTCCAGACCTTCGCGGCGATCTCGCCATAGGCCAAAGCGTGCGGCGAAGTGGGATCGCTGGCGACGATCGGCCGGCCCTCATCGGAGGTCTCGCGGATCTGGATGTCGAGCGGGATGTCGCCCAGGAATTCGACGCCGGCTCTGTCGGCTTCGCGCTTGGCGCCGCCATGGGCGAAAATCTCGCTACGATGGCCGCAATTGGGGCAACTGAAATAGCTCATGTTCTCGATGATGCCCAGCACCGGCACATCGACCTTCTTGAACATGTTGAGGCCCTTCTTGGCATCGAGGAGGGCGATGTCCTGCGGGGTTGAGACGATCACGGCGCCGGCCAGCGGCACCGATTGCGCCATGGTGAGTTGGGCGTCGCCGGTGCCCGGCGGCAAATCGCAGACCAGGATGTCGAGATCGCCCCAGTTCACCTCGCGCAGCAATTGCGTGATGGCGCTCATGACCATCGGCCCGCGCCAGATCATCGGCGTGTCTTCCTCGACGATGAAGCCCATCGACATGACCTTGACGCCGAAAGCGACCTTGGGCTCCAGGGTCTTACCGTCGCGGCTCTCCGGGCGGCCGGAGAGGCCCATCAGGCGCGGCTGCGAGGGGCCGTAGATATCGGCATCCAGCAATCCGACCCGAAGCCCCAGCGTGGTGAAGGCGAGGGCAAGATTGGTGGCCGTGGTCGATTTGCCGACACCGCCCTTGCCGCTGGCGATGGCGATGATGTGTTTGACGCCCGGCACCAGCGCCTTGCCGCCGCCCGGGCGGCCTGCCGGCGTTGCGGCGGGGGGCGCCTGGCGGGCTGGCTGGCCGGCGCCCTTATGCGCGGTCAGGACCGCGGTCACGGACAGGATCCCCGGCAGCTTCATGATTGCGGCCTCGGCGGCCTTGCGCAGGGGTTCCATCTGGGCGCCCTTGGCTGGGTCGACCTCAATTGAAAAGCCGACATGGCCTTCTCGCAGCACCAGACCCTGAACCATGCCGCGGCTGACGATATCGCCGCCATTGGGAGCTTCTATGGCGGCGAGTGCCGCGCGAATTTCGCTTTCGGTGGTGTTGGCCATGCTTGAAATCCCTTACGTTGGCCCCGATATAAGCCGCGCATGTGGGCCGTGTGCGGAAATCGCGACATTTGGCGCGATTCCGGCATCGATTGCGATGCCGCGGCGGCTGTCATATAAGGCTTTGGCACGATCAAAGGAAGAGTGCCCGGGAACGGGTTCAGGGAGATGGCGCCGTCTCATGGCGCCTTTAACAGACAGGTCGGCGATCGAACAGGTCGGCAACGGCCGATAATGTGACCAGATTTGAGGATCCTTATGGCGTGGAATAATCAGGGCGGCCCGTGGGGCAACGGGCAGAGCCCGTGGGGGGGACGCGGCGGCGGTAGCGGCGGGGGTGGCAATCAGCCTCCCGATTTCGAGGAAATGATCCGCCGCGGCCAGGATCGCATGAAAAACTTCCTGCCGGGCGGCTTCGGCTCCGGTCGCGCCATTCTTCTCATCGTCGCCGTGGCCATCGTGCTGTGGCTGCTCAGCGGCTTCTACGTCGTCAATCCGGGCCAGGTCGGCGTCAATATCGTCTTTGGCCGCTTCATCAGCCAGACCACGCCGGGCCTCCGGTGGAACTGGCCGGCGCCGATCGGATCTTCCGAAACGCCGGATGTGTCGACGCGTTACAGCGTCACCGTGGGCTATCGGACGGAAGTGGCTGGCGGGCCGAAGCGTGCGATCCCTGAAGAAAGCCTGATGCTGACCGGCAATGAGAACATCATTGACCTTCAAGCCACGGTTTTCTGGCGCATCAAGGATGTCGAGCAATACCTCTTTGGCTTGAGCGACCCTGCGACCAGTGTCAAGAATGCGGTCGAGGCCGCAATTCGCGAGATCATCGGCCGCTCCAGCTTCGAATATGCCATCACCCAGGGCAAAAGCGCCGTCGAATCCGAGGCTCGAATCCTGGCTCAGCAAATGCTGGACAGCTACAAGCTGCCGGGTGCCACGAACGGTGCCATCAGCATCGAGCAATTGTCGGTGGAGCAGGTGCAGCCGCCGGCCGAAGTGATGGATTCCTTCCGCGACGTGCAGAAGGCGCGCGCCGATCGTGACGCGGCCATTAACGACGCGCAGGCCTATTTCAACCAGGTGACCGAGGAAGCAAAGGGGCAGGCCGCACAATTGGTGCGCCAGTCCGAAGCCTATAAGGCCGAAAAAGTCTCGATCGCCCAAGGTGACGCGGAGCGCTTCATCTCCATCTACGAGGAATACCGTCAGGCTCCCGCGATCACGGAGCGGCGTCTCTATCTCGAAACCATGGCGCGCATTCTGTCCAACATGAACAAGATCCTGATTGACCCTTCCAGTGCCGGATCCGGGGGCGCTGTGCCCTATCTGCCGCTGGATCAATTGTTGAAGAACCGCCCGGCAGCGCGGGATTCCAGCGAAATTCAGCCGTCGACCTCGTCGACCGGTAGCCCGACGGGAGCCTCGCAATGAACCAGGGCAAGATTGTCGCCATTGTCGTTGTCGTGATTGCCATCGCGATCGGCCTTTACAGTTCCACCTTCATCGTGCCGCAGGCGGAAAGCGCCATTGTGCTTCGGTTCGGTAATCCTCAGGCCGTGATCGAGCAGCCGGGACTGAAGTTCAAGGTGCCGATTGCCGATCAGGTGCTGACCTTCGACCGACGCGTCCGCAATTTCGAGGCGCCGATTGCCGAATTGCCGACGCGCGACCAGAAGTACATCGTCGTCTCCGCCTTCGTGCGCTATCGCATCAAGGATTCACTGACCTTCTATCGTGTCGGCCGCACCTATGCGAACGCGGAAAGCCAGATCCAGAGCGTCCTGTTGGCGACCTTGCGCAGCGTTATCGGCAACGTGCCGTTGACCGATACCTTGACGCCGAAACGTGCCGACATCATGCGACAGGTGAAAGAGGAACTGACCCGTCAGGCAGCCGAACCCTATGGGATCGAAATCGTCGATGTGCGTTTCAAGCGCGTTGACCTTCCCGTCCAGAACAGCGAGGCCGTTTTCAACAGCATGCGCACCCAGCGCGCGCAGGAAGCTGCCGGCATCCGTGCCGAAGGTGCGCGAGAAGCGCGTGAAAAGCGGGCCGAGGCGGATAAAGAACGGGTGGTGCTGGTTGCCGATGCTCGTCGTCAGGCCGAAATCCTGCGCGGTCAGGGCGACGCCGAGGCCATCGGCATCTATAACGCAGCCTTCGGCAAAGACGCCGCCTTCTTCGATTTCTATCGTTCCTTGCAGGCGATGCAGGAAGGTTTGGGCGGCGATACGACCACCTATGTCGGCCCGCCGACCGGCGATTTCTTCCGCTATTTCGGTGTCGAAAGCGGGAAACCCGCGACCGAATGACCTTGTTGATCTCCGGCCGGATGGGCCGGTACTCATGACGTAGAAAACCGATCGGGCGATTGTCCGGTCGGTTTTTGCGTTATACTGACGAAATCGGAATTTCTGTGGCAATCTGCCGGCACTTGGCTACCGTATTCCCGTTGGATACGCCCCAGGCAGACTTGATTGAAACGAGGATCGACAACATGAAGAGCCGACGCCCAGCACGCGCCATCGCCCTTTCCCAGGCCCGGCCGCAAATCTGGCAATTCCGCGCGCTCGGCCTTGTTCTCCTGGTGCTGCTGATGGCGCTCCTGGCGGGTGCCAAGCTGGCGGCGGCGCGCTCGGCGCCGGAAAGTTTCGCCGACCTCGCCGAACAGACCCTGCCGGCGGTGGTCAACATCTCCACCACCCAGACCGTCTCCGCCGACAGCCAGGTCCAGGATCTCGACGAGATGTTCCGCGAGTTCCTCGACCGGCAGGATGGCGAGACGCCGCGCCCGCGCAAGGCGACCTCGCTGGGTTCCGGCTTCGTCATCGATGCTACCGGCTATATCGTCACCAACAACCACGTCATCGAGAACGCGGAAGAAATCACCGTCATCACCCATGACAACGAGGAACTGAAGGCGACCCTGGTCGGCCGCGACGAGAAGACCGATCTGGCGCTGCTCAAGGTCGAAACCTCGAAACCGCTGCCGGCGGTGAAATGGGGCGATTCCGATGAATTGCGCATTGGCGATTGGGTGCTGGCCATCGGCAATCCCTTCGGCCTTGGCGGCACCGTGACGGCGGGCATCGTCTCGGCGCGCCAGCGCGACATCAATGCCGGTCCCTATGACGATTTCATCCAGACCGATGCCTCGATCAATCGCGGCAATTCCGGCGGCCCGATGTTCAACATGGCGGGCGAGGTGGTCGGCATCAATTCGGCGATCTATTCGCCGTCTGGCGGGTCGGTCGGTATCGGCTTCTCGATCCCGGCCAACCTTGCCAAGGGCGTCATTGCCCAGATCAAGGAATTCGGCCATCCGCGCCGCGGCTGGCTGGGGGTCCGCATCCAGACCGTGAGCCCCGAACTGGCCGAAGGCCTGCGGTTGCCCGCGGCGAAGGGTGCCCTTGTCTCCAGCGTCTCGACCGATGGCCCGGCCGACAAGGCGGGCATCCGCCAGGGCGACGTGATTCTGGAATTCGACGGCCGTGAAGTCTCGGACATGCGCTCATTGCCGCGTCTGGTCGCCGATACGCAGTTTGGCAAAAAGGTTCCGGTCTCGATCTGGCGTCAAGGCGCCAAGACCACCCTTACCGTCGAGCTGGGTGAATTGGACGAGCAGGCCGAAGCCGCGGCCCAGACCACGCAGCCCGGCGGCGAGCCGGAAACGGCGGAACAGGGCAAGGGCGACCGCATCGATCTCCTGGGCCTTGATGTCGGCCGCATCAACGACGCCTTGCGCGAAAAATACGATCTTCCCGAGAATGCGGAGGGCGTCGTCATCCTGACCGTCGATCCCAACAGCACCTCGGCCGAGAAGGATCTCCGTCCGGGCGACATCATCGCCGAGGTTGACCAGAAGGCGGTCGCCACCCCGGCTGATGTCCGCGACCGCGTGAAATCGGCCCAGGATAACGGCTATCGGCTGGTCACCCTGCTCATCAACCGCCAGGGCGATTTTCAATGGGTCGCCGTGAAGATCGGCAAGAGCTGAGGCTTAGGCCACGAACTCGCTCTGCCGGTAGCCCATGAAATAAAGCAGGCCGGTAAGATCGGCGTGATCGAGCTGGCAGCGGATGGCAGCCTTGACCTTGGCCTTGCCGCGATAGGCGCAGCCGAGGCCGGCAGCGGATAGCATCGGGATGTCGTTGGCGCCGTCACCGATGGCGGCCGTGGCGCTCATGTCGAGGCCGAGTTTCTTGGCCAGATGTTTCAGGCGGCCCAGCTTGCCATATTCACCCTCCGGATCGACGATCGGCGAAATGAGTTTGCCGGTGGTCTTGCCGTCCTTCATCTCGAAATCATTGGCGATGTCGGCGAAGAAGCCGACGCGGTCGCGCACCCGGCTGGTGAAATAGCGGAAGCCGCCGGAGACGAGGGCGGTATAGGCCCCGTCCGCACGCAGGGTCCGGATGAGGGTGGTGGCGCCAGGTGACAGCTCGACCTTGGCATAGGCGGCCGCGAGCTCGGTCTCGGTGAGGCCTTTCAGCAATTCGGCGCGGGCGATCAGGCTTTCGGTGAAGCTCATTTCGCCGTTCACCGATTTCTGGGTGAGGGCATCGATCGCCGCCTTGTCCTTTACGAAGACCGAAAGATCGTCCAGCGTCTCGCCGGTGACGATCGTGGCGTCCATGTCGCAGACCAGCAGGCGCTTCTTGCGTCCGAGCACCGGCTGCGCATAACAATCGATCCGGCGGCTCTGCAGCAGCGAACGGGTGATGTCCTGCGCGGCCGCCGCATCGATCTGCCGGAAGCCGATATCGCAGGCAAGATCCGGGGCCAGCCAATCCGGCTCTGCCGGCGCGGCGCCGGCGCCGGCCAGGGCGGCACGGATGGCGCGGATAATGCCGGAATCGAGATCGGGTCGATTGGGCGCGGAGACGAGGGTCAGAACGAGGCTCATGATTTTGGGGCGTATAGAGGAAAGCGTTGGGCTCGACAAGAGTGCCCCTGCCGGCGAGAGCGGGCCGGTCTTGGTCCTGGCCGGGCCGACCGCCAGCGGCAAATCCGCGCTGGCCCTCGACATCGCCGAAAGTCTTGGCGGCGAAATCCTCAACGCTGATTCCATGCAGGTCTATCGCGACCTGCCCATCCTCACCGCGCAGCCGCCGCGGGCCGACAAGGCGCGGGTGCCGCACCGCCTTTACGGTTTCCTGGATATCGACGATGCCTGCGATGCCCAAAGATGGGCCGAATTGGCGGCGGGCGAAATTGCCGACATCCACCGTTTGGGCAAGCTGCCGATCGTGACCGGCGGCACCGGGCTCTATCTGCGGGCATTGGTCGCCGGTTTCTCGCCCCTGCCGGACATCCCTGTGGACATCCGCGAGACCGCCCGCGCCGCCATCGCCCGGGAGGGCGGGGTGGCGATCCATGCGCGTCTCCAGGCACATGACCCCGTCATCGCGGCGCGCCTTGCCCCCAACGATCAGCAGCGCATCGCCCGTGCCTGGGAAGTCTGGCTGGCGACCGGCAAGCCGCTCTCCTGGTGGCAGGCCCAGCCACCGGTACCGCCCACCCGGCATCGTTTCGCGACGATCGTCCTGTTGCCCGACCGGGCGCAGCTCTATGCCGGGATCGATGCCCGTTTCTTGGGGATGCTGGCCCATGGTGCCCTCGACGAGGTGCGGGCGGCCGAGGCATTGCCGGCTGCCAGCGCCGCCGGGGGGCGCAAGGCCTTGGGCTATGCGGAACTGGCGGCCTGGGCCAGGGGCGAGATCGACCGCGAGACGGCGATCCTCGCTGCCCAGCAGGCCAGCCGCCGCTATGCCAAGCGGCAGATGACCTGGTTTCGCCACCAAGTGCCTTCCGCGAATTTTATATCGCCTGACCTGCCAGCTATGAAATTTTCGCAAAGTTATACGACAGAATTGCGCCACAAAATTCGCGATTTGTGGTTGACCCTCTCATAGCCAGACACTAAGGTCCGCCTCGCCGCAGTGCGATAAACGCCCTGCGATTGGTATTTTTGTGCCCGAAAAGGGCGCGTTTTTTGGCGGCGCAAGCAAGAGCGCGAGGATCGGATCATGGCAGCGGAACCCATCAGCGGTGCGGAAATCATCGTCAAAGCGCTGATTGACCAAGGGGTTGAGGTCATTTTCGGCTATCCCGGCGGGGCCGTCTTGCCGCTCTATGACGCGCTCTTCAAGCAGAACAAGGTGCGACATATTCTTGTGCGGCACGAGCAGGCGGCGGTCCACGCGGCCGAAGGCTATGCCCGCTCGACCGGCAAGGTCGGGGTCGTGCTGGTGACCTCGGGTCCCGGTGCCACCAATGCGGTGACCGGCCTCACCGACGCCCTCATGGATTCCATTCCGCTGGTCTGCCTGACCGGTCAGGTGCCCACACATCTCATCGGCAATGACGCCTTCCAGGAGGCCGACACCACCGGCATCACCCGGCCCTGCACCAAGCATAATTACCTGGTGAAGTCGGTCGAGGATCTGTCGCGCAAGGTCCATGAGGCGTTCTATGTGGCGCGTTCCGGCCGTCCTGGCCCGGTCGTGATCGACCTGCCGAAGGACGTCCAGCAGGCGAAATACGAATACGTCAATCATGCCGGCCAGCGTCACCGCTCCTACAACCCGCAGCAGAAGCCGGAACGCAATGCGGTCGAGAAGGCAGTCGAACTGATCGCCAGCGCCAAGCGTCCGCTCTTCTATATCGGCGGCGGCTGTATCAATTCGGGTCCGCTCGCCTGCAAGATGCTGGTGGATTTCATCCGCCTGACCGGCTTCCCCTGTACCCAGACGCTCATGGGCCTCGGTGCCTTTCCGGCATCCGATCCTTTGTCGCTGGGCATGGTCGGCATGCACGGCATGTATGAATCCAACCTCGCGATGCATGATTGCGACGTGATGATCAATATCGGCGCGCGTTTCGACGATCGCGTCACCGGCCGCCTCAATGCCTTCTCGCCGGGCTCGAAGAAGATCCATGTCGACATCGATCCCAGCTCGATCAACAAGAGCGTTCGCGTCGACATTCCGGTCGTGGGCGATGTCGGCCATGTGGTCGAAGAGATGATGCGCATCTGGAAGGCGCGCCAGATCAAGACTGATCAGAAGGCGCTCGCCGCCTGGTGGGACCAGATCAACAAATGGCGCAGCCGCGACTGCCTCAAATACAAGACCTCCGACACCATCATCAAACCGCAATTCGCGCTTGAGCGCCTCTACGCGGCGGTGAAGGACAAGGATTTCTACATCACCACTGAAGTGGGCCAGCACCAGATGTGGGCGGCCCAGTTCCTCAAATTCGAGAAGCCGCATCGCTGGATGACCTCGGGCGGCCTCGGCACCATGGGCTACGGCCTGCCGGCGGCCTATGGCGTGCAGGTGGCGCATCCGGACGCGCTGGTGATCGACGTTGCCGGCGAAGCCTCGATCCAGATGAATATCCAGGAAATGGCGACGCTGGTGCAGTATCGCCTGCCGGTGAAGATCTTCATCATGAACAACAAATGGATGGGCATGGTGCGCCAGTGGCAGGAATTGCTGCATGGTGGCCGCTATTCGGAATCCTACAGCGATGCCTTGCCCGATTTCGTCAAACTCGCCGAGGCTTTCGGTGCGTCGGGTCTGCGCGCCGAAAAGCCCGCCGATCTTGATGGCGTGATCAAAGAGATGATCGATATCAAGGGTCCGGTGATCGTCGACGTCGCGGTTGATGAAAAGGAAAATTGTTTCCCGATGATTCCGTCCGGCGCGCCGCACAACGAAATCCTCATCGGCCCCGATGACCAGAGCGCCAAGCCGGTCTCGGAAGAGGGCATGGTGCTGGTCTGATGAGCGGCGCGATCAGGCGTCAATTGGGGGTTGTCTCGGGCGTGTCGGTTCCGGCCGATATGCGTGGTGGGGAGCAAGCAAGCGTGAAAGATATGACGATCGAACGCCATACCATGTCCGTGCTGGTCGACAATGAGGCCGGCGTCCTCGCCCGTGTCATCGGATTGTTTTCGGGCCGGGGCTACAATATCGAGAGCCTGACCGTGGCCGAGGTCGATGCGGCACAGCATCTCTCGCGCATCACCGTGGTCACCTCGGGCACGCCGATGATCATCGAGCAGATCAAGAACCAGCTGCAGCGCCTGGTTCCCGTGCACAGTGTCACCGATCTCACCGTCGAAGGCCCGTCGCTGGAGCGCGAGATGGCGCTGGTCAAGGTCGTCGGCACCGGCGAGAAGCGCGTGGAATCCCTGCGCATCGCCGACATCTTTCGCGCCCGCGTGGTCGATTCCACGATCGAGAGCTTCGTCTTCGAGATGACCGGTTCGACCGAGAAGCTCAATGCCTTCATCGGCCTCATGCAGCCCTTGGGGCTGGCCGATGTCTCGCGCACAGGCATCGTCGCCATGAAGCGCGGTACTGAATCCAACTGATGGGGCGATGCCCCGGCTGATCGGGCCAAGCCCGGGACTGTTTCACTGAAAGGGAAAGACCATGCGTGTTTATTACGATCGTGACGCCGATGTGAACCTGATCAAGGGCAAGAAGGTTGCCGTGGTCGGTTTCGGCAGCCAGGGCCATGCCCATGCGCTCAACCTCAAGGACAGTGGCGTGAAGGACGTGCGCGTGGCGCTGCGTCCCGGTTCTGCGACGGCGCAGAAGGCGACCTCGCAGGGTCTCGAAGTGATGACCCCGACCGAGGCTGCGAAATGGGCCGATCTGGTCATGATCCTCACCCCCGACGAATTGCAGGCGAAGCTCTATGCCGACGAACTCGGCCCCAACATGCGCAAGGGTGCTGCGATCGCCTTCGCCCACGGTCTCAACATCCATTTCAAGCTGATCGAGCCGCGCGCCGATCTCGACGTCATTATGATCGCCCCCAAAGGCCCCGGCCACACCGTGCGCGGCGAGTATGTGAAGGGCGGCGGCGTCCCCTGCCTCGTCGCCGTGGCGCAGAACCCCAGCGGCAATGCCCTGGAACTCGCCATCTCCTATGCCAGCGCCATCGGCGGTGGCCGTTCGGGCGTCATCGAGACCAATTTCCGCGAGGAATGCGAAACCGATCTCTTTGGCGAGCAGGTCGTCCTCTGCGGCGGTCTGGTGGCCCTCATCCAGGCCGGTTACGAAACCCTGGTTGAGGCTGGCTACGCTCCGGAAATGGCCTATTTCGAGTGCCTCCACGAAGTGAAGCTGATCGTCGACCTGATCTATGAGGGCGGCATCGCGAACATGCGCTATTCGATCTCGAACACCGCTGAATACGGCGATTACGTGACCGGCCCGCGCATCGTCACCGAAGAGACCAAGAAGGAAATGAAGCGCGTCCTCGAGGACATCCAGTCCGGCCGCTTCGTGCGCGACTTCGTGCTCGAAAATGCCGCCGGCCAGCCGAGCTTCAAGGCGACGCGCCGCCGCCAGGCCGAGCACAATATCGAGGAAGTGGGCGCCAAGCTCCGCGCCATGATGCCGTGGATCGCGAAGAACCGTCTGGTCGATAAGGCCAAGAACTAAACCAAGATCAATTGATGATGCCGAGCGGCCCCGGAAGGGGCCGCTTTTTTTCGTATTGGTGGTGGAGATCGCTCGCCCGAGGCGTGCGGCTCATTGCGCATCGCTTGGCCAGATGGCAGGCTTGCCCCATGATGATGCCCGAAATCGACGCCCTCCCGGCGCCCCTTCAAGAGACGCCTTTCCGCACGCTCTATGAATTGTGGCGGGCTGCCTGTCGTGCCGGCAAACTGCCGTCGCGGGGCGATTTCGATCCCACCGATCTGCCGCCACGTCTCCTCGCCCAGATCCTGCTCTTCGATTGTGTTCAGGCCGTGCAAGGCTGGCGGTTTCGCTTCAGGGTTGCGGGTACCGCCTTCACGGATCTAATCGGTGCCGAGGCGACCGGCCGCTTTCTCGATGAGATTGCGCCGCCCGAACGCACCCAGCCGGTCCAGACGGCGCTGGAAACGGTCACCGAAAAGGGGCGGCCGGTTTATCTGGAAAGCCGCCTCACTTTGGTGAACCGCGATTTCGTCCGCGTGCGCCGGCTGGGCCTCCCGCTCGCACGAGATGGCGTGAACGTCGATATGGTGCTGGCGATCTTCGCCGCCATCCCGCGCGATCCGGATGAGTTCTTGAAAGACGGGCTGGCCGAGCCGGTCGACGAGCAGCGCTTCATTCTCTGACCGCCTCATTGACGCCACGTTCGCGTGTCGTGATGAAGACGTACGAATGCTGTGACGGTTGCCCCCGCCCGGGGCTATCGCGGCCACTTCCTTGGAAACGTGTCACAAATCCTCTTGTCGCCAATTCGGACGGGCGGTAAAAGCAAGCCCGGACCGGGCCGCGCGGGCCTCCCGGAGTCGGGCGCATTGGGGCTGCTAAGGCATTATAAATCCTAGGGTTTTTGCTGTTGGCGGAGATCTGCGCCAGATCCTGGTGGGAAGTATCTTGGGGCAAGCCGAAGCAATCGACGTTAATCGGGTGGCAATCCTTCCGGTTGTATGCGTTGAGAGTGCCGGGTGATCCGGTGAGAGTTGAAACGCCGCGCGTGACGGCAAGCAGGTGGTGCTGATGTTATCGAAGCTGATGGGCATGTTCTCCGCCGATATGGCGATCGACCTCGGTACTGCGAATACGCTGGTCTATGTAAAGGGGCGCGGCATTGTGCTGAATGAGCCCTCCGTGGTGGCGATCGCCGATGTGAAGGGCAAGAAGCATGTCCTCGCAGTGGGCGACGAGGCCAAGCTGATGCTCGGCCGTACGCCCGGCAACATCCAGGCCATCCGGCCGCTGCGTGACGGCGTCATCGCCGATTTCGAAGTCGCGGAAGAGATGATCAAGCATTTCATCCGCAAGGTGCACAACAACCGCCGCTCCTTCGCGCGTCCGCAGATCATCGTCTGCGTGCCGTCGGGATCGACCGCGGTTGAGCGCCGAGCCATCCAGGAATCGGCCGAATCCGCCGGTGCCAGCAAGGTTTACCTCATTGAAGAGCCCATGGCGGCGGCGATCGGCGCGGGGCTCCCGGTGACCGAGCCCACCGGTTCGATGGTGGTCGATATCGGCGGCGGCACGACGGAAGTGGCCGTCCTCAGCCTCGGCGGCATCGTCTATTCCCGCTCGGTCCGCGTCGGTGGTGACAAGATGGACGAAGCCATCATCGCCTATATCCGCCGCAACCATAATCTCCTGGTCGGCGAAGGTTCGTCCGAGCGTATCAAGAAGGAAATCGGCTCGGCCTGCCCGCCGGAAGACGGCGAGGGCCGGATCATGGAGATCAAGGGCCGCGATTTGATGAACGGCGTGCCCAAGGAATTGGTGATCACCGAGCGCCAGGTGGCGGAAGCCCTGGCCGAACCGGTCGGTGCCATTATCGAGGCGGTCAAGGTTGCCCTCGAACACACGGCGCCGGAACTTGCCGCCGATATCGTCGACAAGGGCATCGTGCTGACCGGTGGCGGGGCGCTGCTCGCCAATCTCGATTTCGTCCTGCGCCACGCCACGGGCCTGCCGGTCTCGATCGCCGATGACGCGCTCTCCTGCGTCGCGCTGGGCACGGGCCGTTGCCTGGAAGACATCAAGGCGCATCGCCACGTCCTCATAAACATGTATTGAGGCCCCGGCACGGGGGCGAGAGCGACTTTTTTGGCAAATTCTGTCGAAAATACCCCTGCTTGGTAATTGCGCTTTAACCTAGCCTGTGGAAAAATGCCCTAAGTGATTGATTGGCCACGGCTGATGGCTGAATCTTTGACCAATCACATCACTTTGTAGCATTTGATCGGTCACACTCTAGGAGGCTGCATCGGTGAATAAGCGTACGGGAGCGATCGGGGCCGCTGCGGTCTCCCGGTCCTGGACCCATCGTTTCACCTTCGTTCTCCTGGTTGCCCTAGCCTTCGGACTGATGCTCATTGGCAAGCCGGATTCGGTTCTCGTCAGCCATGTGCGGATGCTCACGATCGACCTGGCGGCGCCAGTGATTAATGCCGTGTCACGCCCGATCGATGCCGCGCGCGAGACCGCTGGCGATGTGCGCGACTATCTGGCGCTGAAGGCCGAAAACGAATCTCTTCGTCTGCAGAATGAAACGCTGATCGAATGGCAGCGCGTCGCGCGCGAGCTTCAGGCCGAGAATGCCAATCTGCGCGAGATCCTCAACTTCCAGCCCGGACCGCGCGCCAGCTTCATCACCGCCACAGTGGTTGCCGATACGACGTCGAGCTATGTTCGCTCGCTGATCGTGCTGGGTGGTCGCCGCGCGGGGGTTACAAAGGGGCAGGCTGCCGTCACGGGTGCCGGTCTTGCCGGCCGCGTGCTCGAAGTCGGCGAACGCTCGGCGCGGATCCTGCTGCTGACCGACATCAACGCCCGCGTGCCCGTGGTTGCCGAGCGTAGCCGTGATCAGGCCGTGCTCGCCGGGCGGAATTCCGATCTGCCGGAACTCCTTTATCTGCCGCGCGACAGCGACGTGAAGGTCGGCGACCGTGTCGTGACCTCCGGGCAGGGCGGCGTCTTTCCGGCGGGTCTGCCGGTGGGCGAGGTGGTTTCGGTCGAGAATGGCCGCGTTGAACTGCGGCCCTATGTGGATTTCAGCCGCCTTGAAGTCCTCCGCATCATCGACTTTACCCTGCCGGGGATCCTGCAGGAGGATCTGGGCGTCGACACCACCAAGGCCCTGGAACCTCAGCAGGGCGGATCGGGCCAGTGATCCGACCGACTTTCGGCCAGCAATTGGATACCGCCTGGCGGGCGGCATTGCCTGTCTCCTTGACGATATTGCTGCTGTTCGTGGCGCTCCTTTCCTGGCATCTCCCCAAGCTGGGGACGATCGGTGCGGCCTGCGTCATGGTGTCGGTCTTCTTCTGGTCATTGCATCAGCCGGGTTTGATGACCATGTGGGGCGTGCTGGCGATCGGCCTGGTCCACGACCTCCTGACCCTGGCGCCGTTCGGTGTTGGCCTTCTGGTTCTGCTTATCGTCCATGGCGCGGCCCTGTCGCGCCGGAAAGCGGTGATTGGCTTGCCGTTCTTTCTCATCTGGATGGTTTTCGGGCTGGTGGCGGCCGGAGCCGCGATCTTGACCTGGCTGCTGGTTTCGTTCCTGCAGGAACAATTTGTCGACCCGAGCGAGGCCTTGCGCCTGTTCCTCTTGGCCTTCACCTGCTATCCGCCGCTTGCCGCCTTCTACGCCTGGATCGAGCGGCGTTTGCTGCCGAGCGCCTGAGCAAAGACCATGGCAGGATCCAAGCAACAGACCCAAAACCAGAACAAGGTATTCTCGCGCCGGGTGGCGATCCTGGGTGGGTTGCAGGCGACGCTGGTCGGCGCGCTGGTGTCGCGGCTCTATTACCTTCAGGTGGTCGAAGCGGACAAATACCGGCTGCTCGCCGAAGAAAATCGCATCAATGTGCGCCTGCTGCCGCCACCGCGGGGTCTCATCCTCGATCGTTTCGGTGTGCCGCTGGCCGCCAATTTCCCGAATTATCGCGCCATCCTGGTAGCCGAGCAGACCAAGGATCTCGAGCAGACGCTGGGCGATTTTGCCCGGCTCGTTCCCTTGTCCGAGCGCGAGCGTACCAAGGTGATGCGTGAATTGAAGCGCAACCGCGCCTTCACGCCGATTCCGATCAAGGAGGATCTGACCTGGGAGCAGATGAGCCAGGTCGAACTCAATCTTCCCGAACTGCCCGGCATTTCCATCGAGGAAGATCAGAAGCGCTATTATCCCTTCGGCGGTCTTACCGCGCATATCCTTGGTTATGTGCAGACGCCCAACGAAAAGGAAGTAGCCGAGGATCCAGATCCGCTTCTGACCCTGCCGGGCTTCCGCATCGGCCGCAACGGGCTTGAGAAGGCCTATGACGAGGCCTTGCGTGGCTCTGCCGGCCGTTCCGCCATGGAAGTGAATTCGGTCGGCCGCGTCATCCGCGAATTGTCGCGTGACGAGGGCAAGCCCGGCAGCGATCTCGTGACCACGATCGATATTGGTCTCCAGGAATTCGCCCAGCAGCGCCTCGCCGCCGAGCAATCCTGTTCGACCGTGGTGATGGATATCTTCACCGGCGAAGTTCTTGCCATGGCCTCGACGCCGAGTTTCGATCCGGCGGCCTTCTATCGCGGCATCACCTCGCCGGAATGGCAAAGCCTCAATGCCGACATGTTCCGGCCCCTGACCAACAAGACCATTTCCGACGGCTACGCGCCGGGGTCCACTTTCAAGACGATGACGACCCTGGCGGCGCTCGAGGCCGGCATCAATCCCAATTTCAGCGTGTTCTGTCCTGGCCACTACGTCTTTGGGCCGATGCGACTGCATTGCTGGAAGAAGGGCGGTCACGGCCATGTCGACATGCTGGACGCGCTTCAGCATTCCTGCGACGTCTATTATTACGACATCGCCCGCCGCATCGGCGTCGATGCGATTGCCGCAATGTCGCGCCGCTTTGGCTTGGGTCAGCTTACCGGCATCGATTTGCCTGGCGAACGACCCGGGGTTATCCCCGATCAGGCCTGGAAATTGGGAACTCTGGGCGAGAAATGGTATCCTGGTGAAACCCTGGTCGCAGGCATCGGGCAGGGCTTCATCCTCACCTCGCCCTTGCAGCTTTGCGTGATGACGGCGCGTATCGCCAATGGCGGCTATGCCGTGACGCCGCACATCTTCAAACGCTATGGCGCCTCGTCCCCGCCCAGCACCGATCCCACGCTGGCTGCCGCCCAGGCGGGGCGGGCCGATGCCCTCGGCTATCCGTCGATGGGGCTCAACCCGGAACATCTCGCCATCATCCGCCGCGGCATGGATCTGGTCACCAACGATCAGCGCGGCACGGCCTATCGCCGCCGCATTGAAATTCCCGGCATGGAGATGGCGGGCAAGACCGGCACCAGCCAGGTGCGCCGCATCACCATGGCCGAACGCTCGACTGGTGTGCGCAAGAACGAGGATCTGCCCTGGCAGTTCCGCGATCATGCCTTGTTCATCGCCTTTGCCCCTGTGCACCAGCCGCGTTATGCGATCTCGGTCGTGGTCGAGCATGGCGGTGGCGGCTCGACCAATGCCGCGCCGATCGCCCGCGACATCCTGGTCGAATGCCAGCGCCGCGATCCGTCGCGCCGCAACCCGAATGCCGAAGGCGGCCGCCGGGAGATGCCGTGATGGCCGCGATCTTTCTCCAGCAGCGTTTAGGGGGCTGACATGTTCATCATGACCCCGATGGGCCGCAATCAGCAGAAGAAGCTCACGCTCACCGAAAAGCTGCTGGGCCTCAATTGGAGCCTGGTGCTCCTGGTCTCGATCGTGGCCTCGATCGGCTTTGCCATGCTCTATTCCGCCGCGCACGGCAGTGCCGAGCCGTGGATGGATGCGCAGATGAAGCGCTTCGGGCTGGCGCTGGTCGGCATGGTGATCCTCGCCTTGATCGATCTGCGCCTTTACATGCGCTTTGCCTATGCCTTTTATCTGGTGGCTTTCGTGCTGCTGGTTTATGTCGAATTCTTCGGCGAGATCGGCATGGGCGCCCAGCGCTGGATCAATCTTGGCTTCATGCAATTGCAGCCCTCCGAAATGATGAAGATCGCGTTGGTCTTGAGCCTTGCGCGCTTCTTTCACGGTCTCGATTGGGACACGATCGGCAAGCCCTGGGTGTTGATTCCGCCCCTGGCCCTGGTCCTGGCGCCCGCTGGCCTCGTCATGAAACAGCCGGATCTCGGCACCGCCGGCACGCTCATCATCTGTGGCGGCGCCATGTTCTTTGCTGCCGGCGTGCGCTGGTGGAAATTTGCGATTGTGCTGGTGTTGGGAATTGGCGCGGCCTATTTCGCCTGGAACTCCGATCTGCTGCACGATTATCAAAAGGCGCGCATCTTCACCTTCCTCGATCCTGAATCGGATGTGCGCGGTGCTGGCTATCACATCATCCAGTCGAAGATCGCGCTGGGGTCCGGCGGAATCTGGGGCAAGGGCTTCCTCCAGGGAACCCAAAGCCATCTCGATTTCCTGCCCGAACGGCAGACCGATTTCATCTTCACCATGTTCGCCGAGGAATGGGGCATGGTGGGCGGCGTGGTGCTGCTCGGGCTCTATTCGCTGCTGGTGACCTATGGCGTCATCATCGCGCTCCGCTGCCGCAGCCAGTTCGGCAAGATGCTGGCCTTTGGCCTCAGCTTCAATCTTTTCACCTATTTCTTCATCAATACCGCCATGGTCATGGGCCTCATCCCGGTGGTCGGCGTGCCCCTGCCGCTCATTTCCTATGGCGGCACCGCCATGATGACCGTGATGGCCGGATTCGGCCTCATGATGTCGGCCTATCTGCACCGTGACGCCAAGCTCAGCCGCAACGGTCGCGAGGAAAACTGAGCACCTCGGAAAGGCCTGTGGAATCGGCATTTTCATGAGGCTGATCAGCTATTTAATTTTGTTATCGACAGGCCGGGGAGCGTTTGCTATACCGCGCGCCGGTCAGGGCAATACCCGGCCTTCCGCCTATTCGGGCGGGCGCATAGCTCAGTTGGTAGAGCAGCTGACTCTTAATCAGCGGGTCGTAGGTTCGAGTCCTACTGCGCCCACCAAATTCCTCCGCGATATCAATCTGTTGCCTCCAGGGATGGAGCCGCTGCCGGGTGGTTTTCTGGTGGTGTCGTGGTTTGCTGCCAAGGGAGGGCGGCTTGACGCTGCGGCCGCCTTCCTCGATAGAGTTGCGCCCTCAATGACAGGGCAGGCAAGGCATGACCGCGTTCATCTCGGCAAGCACCCTCAAATCCTGGCTGCATGACGGCGCCGAGATCGCTCTCTTCGATCTGCGGGAGGCTGGGGAGTATGGCGGCGGCCATCTCTTCTATGCCGTATCGCTTCCCTACAGCCGTATGGAGATAGATTTGCCGCGCCTGGCGCCGCGCCGTTCCGTGCGCATGGTGTTTCATGGCGAGAGCGACGAGACTCTGGCGATACGAGCAGCGGCACGGGCAAGCGCGCTCGGCTATGACGACATCCATATTCTCGCCGGCGGTGCGGTTGCCTGGGCGGCGGCGGGCCATCCCTTGTTCAAGGGCGTCAATGTCGTCAGCAAGGCCTTCGGCGAATTGGCCGAACATGCCTATGGGACACCGGCGCTAAGCGCGCCCGAACTGGCGGCACGACTGGCGCGAGGCGATAACATCGTCGTGCTGGATGGCCGCCCGTTCGACGAATATCGCAAGATGAGCATTCCGGGTGCCATCTGCTGTCCCAACGGGGAGCTAGGCTATCGCGTCGGGGCCATGATCACCGATCCCGCGACCACCATCGTTGTCAATTGCGCCGGCCGCACGCGCAGCATCATCGGCGCACAGACCTTGCGGCATCTGGGGCTGCCCAATCCGATCTATGCCTTACGGAACGGCACCATGGGCTGGCGTCTGGCCGGCTACGATCTCGATCACGGCAAGACGTCGCGCTATCCCGCCATCGCCGATGCCAAGGCCCATCTTGCCTTATCGGGGCAAGCCGACGCGTTGGCGAAAAAGTGGAGCATTGCCCGGATTGGCATGGCCGAAGCCATTCGGTGGCGCGCGGATCCAACACGCAGCACCTATCTGCTCGACGTAAGAACCGCCGAGGAATTCGAGGCCGACCATGTGCCGGGCGCTGTGCATGCGCCGGGTGGACAGCTTGTCCAGGCCACCGATCACTGGCTGGGCGTTCGCCGGGGCCGCGTCATTCTCATCGATGATGCACGTATCCGCGCGACCACGACCGCGATCTGGCTGCAGGCCATGGGCTGGGAGGTGGCGGTCCTTTCCTGTGACAGCGCACAATGGCCCTGCCTCGACGCGGTGAGGTCACCGTTTGACTCATCGTCGGCGCTCCCGCGCGTTACCGCCGATCACCTGGGCGATGCCACCATCCTCGATCTGCGCTCCAGCCAGGATTACCGCGCCGGGCATATCGCCCATGCGCGCTGGGCGATCCGGTCGCGGATCGAGGCCGCGCTCCCCAATCTGCCGGAAAGTCGCTCGATCGCCCTCGTCGCCGATCAGCCCGAGATTGCGCAGCTCTTCGCCCAAGATCTGCCGGTGTCGCTGCGGGCGCGGTGCTCTCTGCTCACCGGCGGCATCGCTGATTGGCGCGCGGCGGGGCAGGAAATCGTCGCGACACCCGATCAGCCCACGGACGCGGAATGCATTGACTATCTTTTCTTCGTGCACGACCGGCATGCCGGCAATCTCGCCGCCGCGCGGCAATACCTCGCATGGGAGACGGGTCTCGTCGCCCAGCTAGATGAGCTGGAGAAGGCTGCCTTCCGCCTCGCACGGGAATAATCATCCAGTTTATTGTTGACAATCTTCTGACGACATCTCACTCTCGCTCTAACGGGTCGAAGAATCCGCTTGTTGTCGGGAGGAATAATGGCGTTCGTAGAGCTGGTCGGCTTGACGAAGCAATTCGGCCCTTTGGCCGTGGTCAACAAAGTCGATCTTTCCATTGAAAAAGGCCATCTGGTCTGCCTGCTGGGCCCATCGGGCTGCGGCAAGACCACGACCTTGCGCCTCATCGCCGGTTTCATCGAGCCGAGTGGCGGCGAGATCCGCGTGGGCGGCAAGCGCCTCTCGGCGCCGGGGGCGAGTGCGCCCCCAGAGGCCCGCAACATGTCCATGATCTTCCAGAGCTATGCGCTCTGGCCGCATATGACGGTCTTCGAGAACGTCGCTTACGGCCTGCGCCTGCGCAAAATGTCGCGTGACGAAATCCGCTCCCGTGTCGATGAAATCCTCGCCGCCACCAAGCTCTCGATGCTGGCCGAGCGCTATCCGGCCGAGCTTTCCGGCGGCCAGCAGCAGCGCGTTTCTCTGGCGCGCGCCTTGGTGATCAAGCCGGAAACGCTGTTGCTAGACGAACCGCTTTCCAATCTCGATGCCAATCTGCGCGAGGAAATGCGTTTCGAAATCCGGCGGCTGCATGACGAATACCGCTACACCACGGTCTATGTGACCCACGACCAATCGGAGGCAATGACCACCGCCGATACCATCGTCGTGATGAATCAGGGCATCATTGAGCAAGCGGGCTCGCCCGAAGACATCTATCAGCGGCCGCGCTCCGAATTCGTTGCGCGCTTCATCGGCGGTACCAACATCTTCAAGGGCCGGCATGTCGGCGAAGATGTGGTCGCCTGCGAGGGCGGATTGACCTTGCGTTGCGGCAGTGGCGAATTCGCCACCGGCGGCGCGACAGCGGTTTCGGTGCGCCACCACGACATCATTCTTTCTTCCGAAAAGCCGGCAGTGGAGGCGAACTGCATCGCCGGCATGGTGACGCGCCAGATCTATCTCGGCTCGCATCGGGACTACCTCGTGAGCATTCCAGGCGGGGAAACGGTGCGGACAGTCGCACCGGTCAACGTCGCGATCCCGGCAGGCCAACAGGTTTGGCTCCACTTCCCGCCGGAACATTGTCGGGCACTCGCGCATTAGGAGGAAGAAGCCATGTGGGGAAGAAGTGTAGGCTTGGTCGCCCTGGCGGCGGCTATGGCCTGGAGCGTCCCGAACGGGGCGCTGGCCCAGGACGGATACGAGATCACACCGGAACTGATCGAGGCGGCCAAGGCGGAAGGTGCCGTGGTCTTCTATACGGCGACGGATGTGACCGTTGCCGAAAAGCTGGCGAAGACTTTTGAAGAGGAATATCCGGGCGTCAAGGTGCAGGTCGAGCGCTCGGGCTCCGAGCGCGTGTTCCAGCGCATCGGCCAGGAAATCAGCAGCGGCATTCACGCGGCCGACGTGATCGAGACCTCGGACGCTGTGCATTTCCAGCTCTTCAAGCATGAAGGCTGGCTGGCATCGGGCCTTCCTGCCAATGCCACCAAGAACTGGCCGAAAGAGGAAATGGATCCCGATGGCCAGTTCGCGGCCTACCGCGCGCATCTATCGGTAATCGCCTATCGCACCGACATGGTGAGCGCTGAAGAAGCGCCGAAGAGCTTCGCCGATCTCCTCGATCCGAAGTGGAAGGGCAAGCTGGTCAAGGCCCATCCCGGCTATAGCGGCACGATCATGACCGCGACCCATGCGCTGACCAAGGCGCTGGGTTGGGAATATTTCGAGAAGCTCGGCCAGCAGGATGTCATGCAGGTGCAATCCTCGACCGAGCCGCCGAAGAAGTTGGCGCAAGGTGAGCGCGCGGTACAGGCCGACGGCAATGAATACAACGTCTTCCGCCTGAAGGAAGAAGGCGTGCCGATCGAGATCGTCTATGCGGAAGAGGGGACGCCGTTGGTGGTCGGGAACGCCGCTGTCCTCAAGGAAGCGCCGCATCCCAACGCCGCCAAGCTGTTCTATGCCTATCTGTTCTCGGTCGAGGCACAGCAGCTCAACAGCGATTTTGGTGGCCTGCGCTCCTTCCATCCGGGCGTCAAGGAAAAGGAAGGCCGGACGCCGATCAAGGACATCAAGCTGATGCTGCCGGATGCCGCGGCGCTTGAGACGGAAATGCAGACCATCAAGTCGAAATACGAAGAATATTTCGGCACCTGAGATCAGCGAAACTTAGAGACAGGCTCATGACCAGCATTGCCCAAACAAACGGCCAGGCTTACGGATTGAAACGCGGTATCGATTTTTCGCGGCCGGTCTTCATTCTGCTGGCGGCACTTCTGGGTGTGCTGGTCATCCTGCCTCTGTTCTGGCTGCTGGTTTACAGCTTCACCGATGCCGAGCGCAATTTCACGCTCGACAATTTCGTCAGCCTGGTCACGGACGGTGCCATGCGCCGCTCTTTTGGCCTTGCCATCGGCATGGCGGCCGCAGTGGGTGCGATTGCCTGCGTGATCGCCACGCCGATGGCATGGCTGGTGGCGCGGACCGATCTTCCCTGCCGGCGCTTCGTGCGCATGCTGGTGACGGCCTCGTTCGTGACACCACCTTTCCTGGGTGCGATCGCCTGGGAAATTCTGGCCGCCCCCAATAGCGGCATTCTCAACATCGTCTATCGCTGGCTGTTCGGCCTTGATGCGGGGGCCTATCTCTTCGACATCTACACCTTCACCGGTCTCGTCTTTGCGATCGCTTGCTATACTTTTCCTTACGTCTTCACCTTGGTCGCCAATGCGCTCGACCGCGTACCCTCCGATCTCGAGGATGCCTCGGCGATCCTCGGCGGCAACTGGATGACGACTCTGCGCCGCATCACTTTGCCGATGGTGGTTCCGGCGATGCTGGCCGGCTCGCTCATCGCCATCCTGCAGGCGCTCACCATGTTCGGCTCGCCCGCCATCCTCGCGCTGCCGGCGGGCTTTCATGTGATCACGACCAAGATTTGGAGCCTGTTCCAATATCCCCCGCGCCTGGAACTCGCCGCCGCGGCCGCCATCCCGCTGCTGCTGCTCACCATCCTGCTGCTGCGGGGGCAGAAATGGATCCTGGGGCGCAAGGGCTATACCGTCCTCGGCGGCAAGAGCGGTGCCCCGCGTATCACCGAGCTCGGTAAGCTCAAATGGCCGGCCATCATTTTCGTCGGCGGCATTCTCAGCCTGACGGTCATTCTTCCCTATGCGGCTATCCTGAAGACCGCCGTCACCGAGACGATCGCAGCACCCTTGACCTGGGATTCGCTGACACTGAAGCATTTCAACTTCGTGTTTTTCGAATTCTCGGCGACTCGCCTCGCCATGTTCAACACATTGCTTCTGGGCGTTCTCACCGCCACGATCTGCACGGCGATCGCGCTTGTCGTCTCCTATCTGGTCTCGCGGCGCCTCGTCTTCGGGGCCGGCATTCTCGGTGTGCTGGCGACGGCCCCAGTCGCCATCCCCGGCATCGTGCTCGGCGTCGGCCTGTTCCTGAGTTATGCCAATCCCACTTTCATGCTCTATGGCACGCTCTGGATCCTGCTGATTGCCTTCCTCACCATCGAAATGCCGGCGGGCTATCAGCAGCTTTCTTCGGCCTTCCAGGGCATCCACCCGGAATTGGAGGAAGCCAGCCGCATCCTGGGCGCCTCGCGCCTGAAGGCGCTGTGGCAGATTACGGCGCCCTTGCTGCGGACCAGCGTCGTCGCCACCTGGTGCTTTGTCTTCATCGGCACGATCCGCGAATTGTCGGCCACGATCTTGCTGACCACGGCCAACACCAAGCTGGTCTCGGTGATCATCTATGACCTCAATGAAAGTGGCGATCTTGGCGCCATCTCGGTCCTTGGCCTGCTGCTGCTGCTGGTCTCCTTCACCGTGGTCTTTATTGCCAACAAGATGCCGATCGGGGCCGGCCGGCTCTCGCCCAGAGGCTAGGGGCGGGACGATAGGAATGGCGTTAACTACTGATGCCGGCAGCGGAAAATCGGCTGCCGGCTGACTTGCCGGGAAGGCAGGAATTTCCATCCCCGGTGGACCGAATCGACAGTTGACGATTTTCGATTGTCGCGGCGTCGGCTATGCTGTTGCCCAAGCGAATCATATGATCCCCCAGGGGTCATGATTTGGGCTCCGGGCGCCGTGTATCGGATGTGGCGGGGTGGTGCTAGAAACAATTCAACGGCGCAATCTTCGATGGCCAAGAAGCCCGGTATTCCAGCAGATTTCTCCGCAATCGATTTTTTGCGCACCCGCTCGCTGTCGAGTGTCGTGCAGGCTGAAATCGAGCGCATGATCGTCGATGGGGAACTCACCCCCAACGAACGGGTCAACGAGAATGCCCTCGCTCAGCAATTGCGCGTCAGCCGCGGTCCCATTCGTGAAGCCTGCAGCGCCCTGTCCGCGATGGGTCTCATCGAGGTTATCCCCAATCGCGGCTTTTTCGTGCGCGCCCTCAGCGATGAGGAGGCGCTCGACGTATCTCATGCCCGCGCCAGCATCTTTGCCTGCATGGCGATGGTTCTGGCCGAACGCGTGACCGATGCCGAGGTGGCGGTGCTGCGCGCTCTGGTGGACCGGATGGACGAAATTGTGCCGACCGGCGAGGTCAGCATCTATTATCCGGTCAATCTGGAATTCCATAGCCAGCTCGCCAAGATGAGCGGCAATCAGCGCCTGGCGCAGATCTATCTGGGCCTCGCGCGCGAACTCAACATCCAGCGTTATCGCGCGCTGTCCAGCGGCGATGTCCTGCATGTCTCCAATGCCGAGCATCGTGCCATCCTAGATGCGGTCGCCGCCCGTGATCCAGTCGCGGCCTTCAAGGCGGCGCGCGCGCATATCCTGAACGGCATCGTCCGGACGCGCCGCGCCGGCAAGGCCGCGACGCGTCAGCGCCGCGGCGAAGCACCGGCCAAGGAAGCGGCCAAGCCGCGCGGATCCCGTACCGCCACGCGGTCGCCCGCCTAAACTCAATCCACTGCGATCGTTTGCTGGGCTCTGCCCGGTTTTCGCTCCCGTTCCGTTTATTGTCGGCAGAAATATTGTTGACAATTTACAATATAGCCGCCACTCTCGGGTCCAAGGCTGAAGAAGAAAAACAGCATCCACTCAGCCAGTTAATCAGTTCCGAGATCAGGGGAAACAGAATGGATCAGCCAAGCGGACAGGACGTCCAACTCACCAAATATGTGGCCGAATTTGTCGTGGGCGCTAAAGCAGAGGCCTTGCCCTCGGATGTCGTGGCCCTGGGCAAAAAATCTATTCTGGACGGCATCGGCCTGGCTTTCTCGGGTGCCGTCGCGCGGAGCGGTGCGCTGGTGCGTCAGCATCTGGATTCACTCAATCTGGGCGAGGGCCCGGCGACCGTGATCGGCGGCAACCGCAAGGTGGCGCCTCGTTTCGCCGCCTTCGCCAACGGCGTCGGCATCCACGCCGACGATTACGACGACACGCAATTGGCCGTCGCCACCGACCGCGTCTATGGCCTGCTCACCCATCCGACCGCACCCGCCTTGCCGGCGGCCCTCGCCATGGGCGAGGCGCGCAAGGCCTCGGGCCGCGACGTGATGCTCGCCTACCATCTCGGCGTCGAAGTCGAATGCAAGATCGCCGAGGCGATCGACCCGCGCCATTACCAGACCGGCTTCCACGCTACCGCCACCTGCGGCACCTTCGCCGCGGCCGCGGCCAGCGCCAAGTTGATGGGGCTCAATGTCGAGGCGACGCAGCGCGCACTTTCCCTGGCCGGCAGCCAATCGGCGGGTCTGCGCGAGAATTTCGGCACCATGACCAAGCCCTTCCATGCCGGTCGGTCGTCGGAAAGCGGCGTCGCCGCAGCCGAGTTCGCGGCTTCCGGCTGGACCGCGACGGGCAAGATTCTGGAAGCCCCGCGCGGTTTCTTCCGGGCTGCCGGCGGCGGCTATGACCAAGGCGCCATCTACCGCAAGCTCGGCGCCCCCTGGACCTTTGCCGAACCCGGCATCTCGATCAAGCCGCATCCCTCAGGCTCGCTCACCCATCCCGGCATGACCGAGATGGCGCGCCTCATCCGCGAACACAAGATCGCGGCCAAGGACGTGAAGCGGGTGCGTGTCGGCACCAATTCCAATATGCCGAACGCCCTCATCCATCATCGCCCGACCGATGAATTGCAGGCCAAGTTCTCGATGGAATTCTGCATGGCCATCCTGCTGCTGAAGGGCCGCGCCGGCTTGAACGAATTCACCGATGAAGTGGTGGCGCAGCCGGATGTGAAGGCGATGATCGAGAAAGTCGATTTCGTCGTCGACGATGTGGCCGAGAAGGCCGGCTACCACAAGATGACCACCATCATCGATATCGAGCTCAATGACGGCCGCAAGATTTCCGGCCGCGCCGATTTCGGCAAGGGCAGCCCCGCCAACCCGATGAGCTATGACGAGGTCGCCGACAAGTTCCGCGAGAATACGGAATATGCCGGTGTCGCCAAGGCGACAGCGAACGAGATCGTCAATCTCGTGCGTGATCTCGAGACCCTGAAATCCATCGACCAGCTCACGCGCTTGCTGCTCAAGATCGGCTGACGCGACGGTTGCGGCGGAGCGCCGATCATGGCACAGCCCGACAGGCCTTCCGAGGATAAGACGTCCCGGCGGAAACTGCGCGCGCTGTTGCCATCGATCGCGGCGGGGCTCGTCATCGGCGCGCTGGGGAGTATCGGCGCGCGGCAGATCGGTCTGCCCCTCCCGAATCTTCTGGGCCCGCTGATCCTCTGCGCGATCGTTACACTGGCCGGCATCACGCTGACACCCTTGCCCGGCGGCCGCGAAATCGGGCAAGTCGTGGTGGGTCTTGCCATTGGCCTGCGGCTGCTGCCGGAAGTGCTGCAGACCATTCTGGGGCTGCTGCCGGCCATGATCCTGGCGACAATCGGCGTCGTCATCGTCACCATGGCAGCCGGGTTGCTGCTGCGCCACATGACCGGCATCGACCGCGCGACCGCCTATTTTGCAACGGCACCCGTGGGCCTTGCCGAAATGGCCTCGCTCGCCCATGCCCGCGGTGGTGCTGCCGACATCACATCGCTGGTGCACACCATCCGCGTCTCGGCGATGGTGACGGCGGTCCCGCTCCTGGTGACGTGGTTCGGCCGCGACGGCGGCATCATCACCCACCATGTCGGGCATCGCGGCGAATGGGTCGATCTCATTCTGCTTATGGCCATCTCGGCCGCCGCGGCTTTCTTCCTGAAGCGCCTGCGCCTGCCCAATGCATGGCTGCTGATACCGATCATCATCGGCGCCCTTGCGGCTGCCACCGGTCTTACCAGCGTCGGCATGCCGTCGCCCTTGCTGGTTGTCGCCCAGGTGGTGATCGGCATCTGGCTCGGCTGCCGCTTCCGTCGCGCCATGCTCACCAAATTGCCGCGTGTCACCATCGCGGCCTGCCTCACCACTTTGCTGTTGCTGATCGCAGCGGCGGCGGGTGCTGCGCTGCTCGCCAGTCTTACCGACGTTTCCTTTGAAACCAGTTTCCTCTCGCTGGCGCCTGGTGGCGTTACCGAAATGGTGCTGACCGCTTCGATCCTGCATCTCGACGTGCCGGTGATCAGCGCATTTCACCTCGTGCGCATTTTGTTGCTGACGTCGTTCAGCCTGGTGCTCTTCCGGGTGTTCGAGGCGATGTCACGGCGGCTGGATGGAACCGCGCAATCCTGATTATCGAGACAAAAGACAGAAGGACACAAGATGGCAACGTCAGATCTGGTGATCGGCATCCTCAACGGCGACGATATCGGCCTTGAAATCGTCCCGGCCTCGGTCGAGGTGGCGAAGGCCGCGGCAAGGAAGCATGGCCTGAATATCGATTGGCGGCCCACTCCGATCGGCCGTACCGCTCTCGACACGCATGGTTCGACCTTGCCGGACGGCACATTGCAGGCGCTTTCCAAGATGGACGGATTCATTCTGGGCCCGATCGGTCACCGCGAATATCCGAAAGGCCCTGGCGCTATCAACCCGCACCCGATCCTGCGCAAGCATTTCAATCTCTTCGCCAATGTGCGGCCGACCCGCTCCTATCCCGGTTTGGGTGCGATCTATGACGATATTGACCTCGTCATCGTGCGCGAGAACAACGAGGGTTTTCAGCCCGACCGCAACGTCGTCGCCGGTTCCGGCGAGTTCCGCCCGACCGAGGAAATGACGATTTCGGTCCGCGTCATCACCCGCACGGGCAGCGCCCGTGTCGCCCGCGCCGCCTTCGAGATCGCGCGGCAGCGCAAGAAGCGGCTCACCGCCGTGCACAAGAACACCGTCTTCAAGCTGGGTTGCGGCATGTTCGTCGAGGAATGCCATCGGGTCGCCAAGGAATTTCCCGACGTGGTGCTGGACGAAGTGATCGTCGATACCATGGCGATGCGCCTCATCCGCGATCCGCAGAGCTTCGATGTGGTGGTGACGACCAACATGTTCGGCGATATCCTGACCGACGAGGCGGCGGGTCTGGTGGGTGGTCTCGGCATGGCGCCGGGTCTCTGCATCGGCGAAGGCAATATCGCCATGGCGCAGGCGACCCATGGCTCGGCGCCCGACATCGCCGGCAAGGGTATCGCCAATCCCTATGCCATGATCGAATCGACCCGGCTGATGTTCGAATGGCTCGGCCACAATCGCGGCATCAAGGCGGCAATCGCCGCGGCGGATACGATGCAGCGCGGCATCGAAAAGGCGCTGGCGGATCCCGCGACACGCACGCGCGATATCAAAGGGAAGGGCGGCACGGCCGATATGACGCGCGGCATCCTGGCCGCGATCGAAGCGGAGAAATAAGATGGCAAAGCACAAAATCGCCGTCATTGGCGGCGACGGCATCGGACCGGAAGTGATCGAGGCGGGTTGCGAGGTTCTCGCAGTCCTTGCCGAGGGTGATAAATCCCTCACCTTCGATTTCAAGCGCTTCGATTGGGGCTCCGATTACTACCGCAAGAATGGCGTCATGATGCCGGCGGACGGGCTTGCTCAGCTGAAGCCCTTCGACGCGATCTATTTCGGTGCCGTCGGCGATCCGAACTTGCCTGATGATCTCACGCTCTGGGGGCTGCGTCTCGCGATCTGCCAGGGCTTCGATCAATTCGCCAATGTGCGCCCGTCGAAATTGCTGCCGGGGGTCGTCGGACCCTTGCGCCCGGATCTGGGCAGCGCCATCGATTGGGTGATCGTGCGCGAGAACAGCGAGGGCGAATATGCCGGCGTCGGCGGCCGCGCCCATCGCGGCCTGCCGATCGAAGTCGGCATGGATGTCGCCGTCTTCACCCGCGCCGGAATCGAGCGCATCTGCCGCTATGCCTGCGAGATCGCCCGTGCGAGGCCCAGGAAGAAGCTCACCATCGTCACCAAATCGAATGCCCAGCGTCACGGCATGGTGCTGTGGGACGAGGTCTGCAAGGGCGTGATCCGCGATTATCCCGATCTCTCGGTCGATTGGATGCTGGTCGATGCGATGACCCAGCGCATGGTCTCGAAGCCGGGCACCATCGACACCGTGGTCGCGACCAATCTTCACGCCGATATCCTGACCGACCTTGCAGCGGCCCTCTCCGGCTCACTCGGCCTTGGCGCCACGGCGAATATCGATCCCTCGCGCCAGAACCCCTCGATGTTCGAGCCGATCCACGGCTCGGCCTTCGACATCATGGGCAAGGGTGTCGCCAATCCGCTGGCCTCCTTCTGGACCGCCGCCATGCTGCTCGGACATCTAGGCGAGGAGAAGGCGGCTTCGCGTCTGATGGCCGCGATCGAAACCGTCACCGGCCGGCGCGAGGCGGTGCCGCCAGATCTCGGCGGCAAGGCCAATACGCGCCAGATGACCGATGCGGTGATCGCCGCCATTCGCGGCGCCAATGCCTGAGCGAGAGGCGACATGAAGATCAAGGACATCCGCGCGAGCCTCCACGGTTTTTCGATCGAGATTCCGTTGCTGGAAGGCCGCGTGCAGGGCTATGGCCGTGCCGAGCAGACCCATTTCGTCTTCTGCGAGGTCGAGACCGATGAGGGGGTCGTCGGCTATGGCCTTACCGGCCACTTTCTCGCGCAATCGGTGATCGTCGCGCTTGAAAAGCACATCCTCCCCGTGGTGCGCGACATGGATGCGCGGGATATCGAGCTCATCCACAAGACCATCTGGGCGCGGCTCAACCCGCGCGCCATGACCGGCACCATCTCCATGGCGCTCTCCTGCCTCGACATCGCGCTCTGGGACATCATGGGCAAGCAGCAGGGACGTTCCATCGCCGCCATGCTCGGCAATGCCCGGAAGGAAGTGCCGTGCTACATCACCTTCGGCTTTCCGCAATATGACCGCGAGCAATTGGCCGCCGCCGCGCGCCTTCATGTCGGGAACGGCTTCCGTGCCTTGAAATCGGTGGTCGCGGTCGACAAGGGCGGCTGGCGCGAGGATGCCAAGCGGACCCGTGTCATCCGCGAGGCCGTGGGTGCCGATATCGATCTGATGATCGATGCCAATTACCTCTTCACCCCGGTCGAGGCGAAGATGCTCTGCCGCGAGATCGAGGATCTCAACCTCACCTGGTTCGAGGAACCCTTGCAGCAGAACGATGCGCGGGCGCTGGCCGATCTCCGGGTAGCGACGCGCATTCCCCTGGCCGCGGGCCAGATGGAAGGGCATCGCTGGCGGCTCAGGGAATTGGTGCATCATCACGCTGTCGACATCCTGCAGCCCAATGTCACCTATTGCGGCGGTTATACCGAAGCTCGGAAGGCCGCGCATCTTGCCCAGACCTACAACCTGCCGATCGCCAATGGCGGCGGCTGGCCCATCTTCAACATGCATCTGATGGCCGGAATGATGAACGGCTGGTTTGTGGAATGGCATCTCGGCATGGTGGCGGTGGGCGAGACGTTGTTCACCGATGCGCCGAAGCCGGTGGACGGCATGCTGACCATCCCCGACCGGCCTGGACTGGGTCTGACCTTGAACCGTGATGCCTGGCGCGACACGCGCGTGGCGCTTGCTGCCTGAGAGGGACGAACTGATGAAGATCGTCGATATCCGCGAGGCGGTGATGCCGATCGCCTCCGACATCCGCAACGCCTATATCGATTTTAGCAAGATGACGGTGAGCGTCGTCGCCGTGGTGACCGACGTCATTCGTGATGGAAAGCCCGTGATCGGCTATGGCTTCAACTCGAATGGCCGCTATGCGGCGAGCGGCCTGTTGCGCGACCGCTTCCTGCCGCGCATCCGCGAGGCCAGGCAGGACGACATCCTCGATGCGACCGGCCGCAATCTTGATGCCGGCAAGATTTGGCGCATCATGATGAGCAACGAAAAGCCCGGCGGTCATGGCGAACGCTCGGTCGCCGTCGGCGTCGTCGACATGGCGCTCTGGGACGCCATCGCCAAGATCGCCGGCCAGCCGCTCTACCGGCTGCTGGCGGAACGCTATGGCGACGGCAAGCCGGACAAGGATGTCTTCGTCTACGCGGCCGGTGGCTATTATTATCCCGGCAAGGATAACAGTGCGCTGCAGGACGAAATGCGCGGCTATCTCGATCTCGGCTATGACGTCGTCAAGATGAAGATTGGCGGCGCGCCGCTCTATGAGGATCTGAAGCGAATCGATGCCGTGCTCAAGATTGTGGGTGAGGGCAGGCGTCTTGCGGTCGATGCCAATGGCCGCTTCGACGTCGCGACGGCACTCAGCTATGCCGAGGCGCTGCAGCCCTATGGCCTCTTCTGGTACGAGGAGGCGGGCGATCCGCTGGATTACGCTTTGCAGGCCGAACTCGCTGCCCATTACGACCGGCCCCTCGCCACCGGCGAAAACCTCTTCTCGCATCAGGACGCCCGCAACCTGCTGCGTTATGGCGGCATGCGGCCGGACCGCGACTGGCTGCAATTCGATTGCGCCCTCTCTTACGGCCTCGTCGAATATCTGCGCATTCTGGATCTCCTCGGCGAATACGGCTTCACCTCGCGCAATTGCATCCCCCATGGCGGCCATCAATTGTCGCTTAACATCGCAGCGGGTCTGAAGCTCGGCGGCAACGAATCGTATCCCGGCCTGTTCGCCCCCTTCGGCGGCTTTGCCGACGGCATCCGCGTCGAGAATGGCCGGGTCGGTCTTCCCGATATCCCCGGCATCGGTTTCGAGGCAAAGGCGGCTCTCATCGACGGCATGCGCCGCGCCACCGAAACCTGACGGTCACGAGATGGCTCGCGCAAAATCGCAACGCATGCTAAGCGATGCGGCCGCCGGGCCAGCCGAGGGGGAAGGGGATGATGGAATCTATTCTGTGGCAATTGCCGGTCGTCGACCTGCTCGTCATTGCCATCTCCGCCTTTGCCGCCGGCATTTGCAGTGGCATGACCGGTTTCGGCGGCGGTCTCCTGTTGCCGCCCATCCTGGCGCCGCTCCTGGGCGTGCAGCATGTGGTGCCGGTTCTCAGCGTCGCCATGCTGCTCACCAATCTGCACCGCTTCTCGCTCTACCGGCACAATGTCAATCGCCGCCTGACCGGCATCGTGCTCATCACCATGATTCCGGCCGTGATCCTCGGCACCTCGATCTATCTCAGCCTCCCTCACGATGCGATCGCCATCGTCCTCGGCGGCTTCCTCCTCCTGTCGATTCCGCTGGGGCGCATTCTCGCGGCGCGCAAGTTCCAACTGGGGCCGGTGGGCCTCGCCGGATTCAGCGCGGTCTTCGGCGTGATTTCGGGTACGACCTCGGGCAGCGGCGTGCTGATGGTGCCGGTCCTGCTGGGGGCCGGCCTCGCCGGCACCGCGTTTCTCGCGACCGATGCCGCCATCTCGATCGCCGTCAACCTCACCCGGGCGCTCGTTTTCAACCAGAGCGGCGATCTCCAATGGGGGATTGTCGTGGCAGCGCTCCTCATCGGCCTCTGCACCCTGCCGGGCAATTACCTCGCCCGCTGGATCCTGCGCCGCACCAGCCTTCGGGTTCATGCGCGGATCATGGAGGTGGTCGTTCTGGCGGGTGGGATTACGCTCCTATGGGGGCCGGTGAAGGCTGCTTTCGCGGGCTGATCAAGCGCCGGGCCAATCCGGGAATCGGTCGGTGCAGGGCAGGTGTGACGGCCACGCGATTGACACTGTTCAAGTTTTATATCTTATATAAGACTCAGTTTCAGCCGCGCCCGACATCCCTGGACGTCATGGACACATCCTTAGCAGACAAGGCCTTTCCCTTCATCCGCGTGGCACCGCGCCCGGCCAAGCCGCGTGTCGCCGGCCTCACCATCATGGCCGACCGCGGCATGGGCTCGCACGGCCTCGCCGATCTCCTCGAAACCGCCGCCGATTACATCGATGTCGCGAAGATGGGGATCGGCGCCTGGCGTCTCCTCAGTGAAGATTTGCTGCGGCGCAAGATCGATGCCTATCACCGTGCCGGCATCAAGGTCTTTCTCGCCGGCGATGCCAGTGAGGCGGCCTTCGTCCAGGGCCAGTCGCAGCATTTCTTCGAAACCGCAAAGGCGCTGGGCGCCGATGCCGTTGAAGTGTCGAGCGCGCAGGCGATCATGTCCCTGGCCGACAAATGCGCCCTCATCCGCATGGCCAGTGCCGCCGGACTCTCGGTCGTTGCCGAGGCGGGGCAGAAGGGCCAGGAAGATTGGACCAAGAGTCTCTCCTACGTGCTCCGTCAGATCGAAGCTTATCGCGAAGCCGGCGCCTGGAAGGTTCTGGTGCAGGCAGAGGGCATTTCCGAGGATGTCGACCGCTTCAAGGGCGAATTCGTGCTGGGAATCGCGGCGCGCTACGACGTCGAGGACCTGATTTTCCAGGCCAAGGACGCGGCGGCCCAGCTCTGGTACGTCTCCAGTTTCGGCAATGTCGTCAATCTCGACGTCGACGACCACCAGGTGCTGGATCTCGAATTGCTGCGCCGTGGCATCCGCAAGCGAGGTGTTTTCGGCCTCCTCGGCGCGATCGGGTGAGCCGATGACAATTGCCGCGCAAAAGACGGAAAGCACGGCCGACAGCGTTTCCGAGACATTTCTCGATGCCTTGATGCCGCGCGAACTCGGCGATCTGCCGAGGAAGGCGCTCGACGTGGCGGTCAACGATCTCTTCGACATGGCCGGCAATTGCCTGGCCGCGCGCCAGACCGATTACATGCGCGCACTCGTGGCAAGCTGCGAGGACAGCGGCATCTGCTCGGCAATCGGCCACGCAGCTCCCTTGCGCGCGGCGGATGCCGCGATGATCAACGGCACGGGCACCCATGGCGAGGATTTTGACGACACATTGGAAGGCGCCCCGATCCGCGTCGGCGCCATGGTCATTCCCGCCGCCTTGGCTGCGGGCGAGCGTTTCGGCGGCAGCGGCGCCGATACCCTGCGCGGCATCATCTTCGGTCTCGAGGCGATCTGCCGTCTCAACCATGTTGCCCCAGGCGCCATCCACAAGGCGGGCTTTCATCCCGTTGGCGTTATCGGCGCGCTGGGCGCTTCCATTGCCGCCGGCACCACCTTGCGCCTGACGCGGGCGCAGATGGTGAATGCAATCGGTATTGCCGGTTCGCTTTCGTCGGGTATTCTCGAATATCTGACCGACGGCGCCTGGACCAAGCGCCTGCATCCGGGCTGGGCCGCGCAATCCGGTCTCCGCGCCGCCTTGATGGCGCAAGCCGGCTATAACGGTCCCCGCACGGTGCTCGAAGGACCGCATGGCTTCTTCTCGGCCTTCGCGCATGGCGCCGCGCCGCGCTTCGGCTATCTTTCCGACCAGGTGGGCGAACACTGGCTGATGGAGGATATCGCCTTCAAACCCTATGCTTGCGGCACCATGATCCATCCCTATATCGATTGCATGATCCGCCTTGCCGCAAGCGGTGTTGCCGCCGACGACATCCAATCGATCACTTGCGAAACCGGCGAGGGCCTGGTCAATCGGCTGTGGGAACCCCTGGCCGCCAAACATCTGCCGCCCTCGGGCTATGCCGCGAAGTTCAGCATGCCCTTCTGCATGGCGGTCGGCTTCTTCGACCGTGCTGCCGGGCTCGAACAATTCAGCGACGAGAAGGCGCGCGATCCCCGCATTCTGGCACTCGCCAAGCGCATCAGCTACGTGATCGATCCCGACAATGAATATCCGGTGAATTATTCCGGCCACATCAAGGTTACCTTGCGGGGCGGGAACGTCGTCGAACTGCGCCAGCCGCATATGCGCGGCGGCCGGCGCGAGCCGCTCTCGCGCGAGGAACTGATCCGGAAATACCACGACAACGCCGTCTATGGCGGATGGCAGAGACCGGATGCCGAAAGGCTGCTCGATTTCTGCCTGAACATTGCCGACCAACAGGATCTGGGCGGGCTCAAAGCTGCCCGGATCTGATCGATAGAACGAAAAGAAAAGAGTGAACCAACATCATGACTGACATCACGCCCACCAATGTCACGCGCGGCGCCTGCGCCTTCATCGAAGCCAGCCGCTTCGACAATTTGCCGGCCGAGGCGATCCGCATCGGCCGCCGCTGCGTGCTGGACGGCTTGGCGCTCTATGTCGCGGGCAGTGACGAGGAATCGGTTCAGGTGCTGATTGAGGATGCGCGCGAAGTTGGGGGCAAGCCGGAAGCTTTGCTGCTGGGTGGCGGCGAGATGAAGATCCCGGCAGCTCTGGCTGCCCGCGTGCTCGGCACCGCCGGTCACGCTCATGATTGGGACGACACGCAGGTTTCGCGCGATCCCGCTCATGTCTACGGCCTGCTGACGCATCCGACCGTGCCGCCGCTCACCGCCGCGCTGGTGATGAGCCAGAAACTGGGGAGTGTCAGCGGCCGCGACTTCCTCAACGCCTTCATCACTGGTGTCGAGGTCGAAAGCAAGATTTCGGAATGGATGTTGCCGGATCATTACAAGCGCGGCCTCCATTCCAGCGGTACCGTCGGCACATTCGGCGCCTGCGCCGCGGCGGCCAAGCTGCTCGGCCTCACCGGCACCAAGCTTGCCCATGCGCTCGGCATCGCGGCGAGCTTTGCCGCCGGCATCCGTTGCAATTTCGGCACCATGTCGAAGCCGCTCCATGTCGGCCGCGCCTCCGAGAATGGCGTCACCGCGGCACTCCTCGCCGCGCGCGGCTTCACCGCTGATCCGGAAGCGCTGGACGGTCGCTGGGGCTTTATGCAGGTCCAGGGCGGTGGCGCCACCGCCGCGAAGCTCGAACAGGGTTTCGGCAAGACCTGGTCGATGGTCGAGCCCGGCATCAGCATCAAGCCCTATCCCAGCGGCATCGTCACCCATCAATCCATGGACGCCATGCTGAAGCTGGTGACCGAGAAGAATGTCGACCCCAAGAAAGTCGAGCGGATCGATTTTTATGCCGGCTCCAACATCCTCAACCCGATCCGCTATCCGATTGCGCAGAATCACCTGCAGGCGAAGTTCAGCATGGCGGCGCTCCTGGCGATGATCGTGCTGAAGCGCCAGGCCGGCCGGCAGGAATTCACCAACGCCTTCATCCAATCAGAGGCGACGCAGGACATGCAGCGCCGCATCAACGTGCATCTCGACCCCGAGATCGAGGCGCGCGGCTGGGACATCATCCGCTCGCGCATCGAGATCACCCTGAAGGACGGCAGCAAGCTCACCGAATGGGCCAACGAGCGCTATCGCGGCGGCCCGGATAACCCGATGAGCGACAAGGATCTTGAAGGGAAAGTCGCGGCCTGCACCGCAGGGCTGCTCGACGACAAGCGCCGCGAGGCGCTGATCGCCGCGGCCTATGGCGTCGAAAAGATGGCCGATGCCGGCCAGCTCGCGACGATCATCCAGCCCCAATCCAGCGAGGCCTGAGGCCGACATGAAGAAATCTGTTTCCCAGCATCTCGCCGATTGGGTGGTCGGGCTCACGCCGGAAAACCTTGATCCGGCCATGGAACGCGCGACCCTCGACACCGTGGTCGACGTGCTCGGCCTCTGCGTCGCTGCACGCGACAACGACTACACCAAATCGACCATCGCCGCCTGCGACGAGGCGGGCAATGCGACGGTGATCGCGCAGGGCTGTCAGCTCGCTCCCATCGGCGCCGCGCTGATCAACGGCACCGCGGCCCATGGTGAGGATTTCGACAACACTTTCGAAGGTTGCCCGGTCCATTCCGGCGCGGTGATCGTGCCGGCGACGCTCGCCATCGCCGAGCAGCGCGGGCTGGACGGCGCGCGGACGGTGCTGGCGATCGCAGCCGGCATCGAGATCATGTGCCGCCTCGGCCTCGTCTCCAACAAATCGGTGCACCAGGCGGGCTTCCATCCGACCGCCGTGCTCGGTACCTTCGCTGCCACCATCTCGGCGGCGATCGTGACGAAGCTCCAGCATCAGGCCGTGGTCAACGGTTTGGGTGTTGCCGGCAGCCTTGCGTCCGGGATCATCGAATATCTCGCCGACGGTTCCTCGACCAAACGGCTCCATGCCGGCTGGGCCGCGCAATCAGGGCTGCGCGCGGCGGCCCTGGGTGGTGCCGGCTTCACCGGTCCGGTCACGGTGTTCGAAGGTGTCCATGGTTTCTTCTCGGCCTTCGCACCCTCGATCAAGCCGGATTTCTCGCTGTTGCTCGACGATCTCGGCCGCAAATGGGTCGGCAGTTCTCTGGCATTCAAGCCCTATGCCTGCGGCACCATGGTGCAGCCCTATATCGATTGCGCGCTCGCCTTGCGCAAGAAGAACATCCCCGCCGACAAGATCGCTGAAATCGTCTGCGCCGTGGGCGAGGGAACCGTGCATCGCCTGTGGGAGCCGCTTGCCCTGAAGCAGCAGCCACCCACCGCCTATGCCGCCAAGTTCAGCACGCCCTATTGCATGGCGGTCGCCTATCTCGACGGCGATGCGGGTCTCGCCCAATTCACTGAGGCGAAGATCAGGAATCCCGACGTGCTGAAGCTTGCCGCCAAGATCCGCTTCGTGGTGGATCCCAAGAACGAATATCCGAAGAACTATACCGGCCACCTCCACGCCAAGTTGACGGATGGCAGCGAGATCAAGCTGGATCAGCCACATCTCAGGGGTGGCAGCCGCGATCCGCTGTCGCAGGAGGAGCTCGATTTCAAGTTCCGCCAGAACGCGGCTTTCGGCGGCTGGCAGAGCGACCGGGCCGAAGCGCTGCTCGCTTTCGGGCGCGGCTTGAGCAGCCAGCCGAACATGTCTGCGCTCGCCAAAGTGGGCGCATAAAGGGGAGAGATCAATGTCGCGTGAGCTGGACGGAAAAGTCGCCATCGTCACCGGTGCCGCCCGCAATATCGGGCGCGCAATCTGTGTGGCGCTGGCCGAGGCGGGCGCCAATGTGGTGGTCAACACCAAGAGCTCGGTCGATCTTGCGCAGGAGACGGTGCGCCAGGTACAGGCCGTCGGCGGCAAGGCGCTTCTGGCGCCGGCTGACGTGACCGATCCTGCCGCCGTCGAGCGCATGGTCGAGGCCGCGAAGAAGGCCTTCGGCGGCGTCGACATGCTGGTGAATAACGCGGCGGTGCGCAAGGAAGCTCCTTTCGATCAGATCACCTTTGCCGAATGGCAGCAGGTGCTTTCGATCATGCTGGACGGTGCTTTTCTGTGTACCAAGGCTGTTGTGCCGTCGATGCGCGCGCGGGGGGGCGGTGCCATCGTCAATATCGGTGGCCTTACCGGGCATAGCGGTGCCAAGCACCGGGTCCATGTGGTCACCGGCAAGGCAGCTTTGGCTGGCTTCACCAAGGCGATTGCCCACGATCTCGCTGGCGACAAGATCACGTCCAATTGCGTGGTACCGGGCATGATCGAGACCGAGCGCGGCCAGCACAATCCGCTGGCGCCCAAGCATCACGCCGAACGCCCACGCCTGATCGAGCCGCTCGGCCAGCCGTCGGAAATCGCCGCCTTGGTGAGGCATCTCTGCGGGCCGCAATCGCGTTATATCACGGGTCAGAGCATCCATATCAACGGCGGCGTGTTCATGCCCTAGGGCGGGAACGCGCCGGAATCCGGCCGGAATATTTGGCCGGGTGTCTCCGATCCCTGTGTTATATTCGTGCCACACAGCAATGAAGGGCGCGCATATCATAACGCGCCGGCATGGGGAAGAAGATGTCAGTCCGAAAGGCCGAAATCGAGCCGCGGCCGGAATTTCAGCCGCTTTATCTGCAGATCAAGCAATTGCTGATCCAGCGTGTGCTGAGCGGCGATTGGAAGCCTGCGCAATTGCTGCCGAGCGAGATGAAGCTGGCGGACGAATACAATGTCAGCCAGGGCACGGTGCGCAAGGCGATCGAGGAAATGGCGGCCGAAAATCTTGTCGTGCGTCAGCAAGGCAAAGGCACCTTCGTGGCGACGCATCGCAGCAGCGTGCGGCCCTATCGTTTCATCCGTTTGAAAAGCGATGCCAGCAACGAAGCCCATCCGGCCACGAAGTTCGTCTCGATCAAGACAGGCATTGCGACCCAGGCCGAGCGCGAGCGGCTGGGGCTTCCGGCAGGCGACCGTGTGCTGCGCGCCGAGCGGCTGCGCAGTTTCGCCGGCCGAGACTGCATTCTGGAACGCATCGTTCTGCGTCTCGACCGTTTCCCGGGCCTCGAGGATATTCTTGGCCGGTTGCGGCCGGGCTCGATCTATTCCCTGCTGGAACAGGATTACCGCGTCATGATCGTCCGCGTGGCCGAGCAATTGCGGGCCGCAGCCGCCGACAAAGCCGATGCCAAATTGCTCGGCGTCGCGGTGGGGTTCCCGCTGCTGGAGATCGACCGCATCGCCTACAGCCTCGACCAGCAACCCATCGAATGGCGGGTAAGCCGTTGTGATTCCCGCTTTCTTCATTACGCCGTGGAAAATACCTGACCCCCGTTTGACTTCACACCTATGATCTTATATCTTATATAAGACTTAATATAACAAGCGACCTCGGGAGGGTCATATGGGTCAGGTATTCAAAGCCACACTGGCGGCTGCGGCCATGTCTGCGATCGCCGCGTTCAGCGCCCCCGCCGGGGCACAGGAAGCGACCTATCCGGTCGACACGGTCACCATCTATACGCATTCCAAGCCGGGTTCCGGCTCCGACCTGTTCCTGCGGGCGATCAGCCAGCCGCTTTCCAAATATCTCGGCGCCAAGGTGGTGATCGATTACTGGGCCGGCGGTTCCGGTGCCAAGGCGATGGCCAATCTCGCGGTCGCTCCTGCGGATGGCTCGGTGTTCTATGCCACCACGCCGACCCATATCACCACCTCGCTGCTCAGCCAGCCGGAGAAGACCTTCAAGGACATCGATTACGTCGTGAACTTCTTCTACGACCCGGAAATCTTCTACGCCAAGGCCGACAGCCCATTCACCACGATCAAGGACGCGGTCGATTTCGCAGTCGCCAATCCGGGCAAGGCAAAGTGGGGCGGCGCCAGCGCCGGCTCGCTGGAACGGCAGATCCTGGAAAAGATCAAGCAGAAATCGGGCGCTCAGGTTGCTGTCATCCCGCATGAGGATGGCGCTGGTCTGTTGATCAACGTGCTCAACGGCACCGTCGATGTCGGTGTCGGCGAGCTTGGCGAACTGGTCGGCCAGATCGCCGGCGGCGAGTTGAAGGCTCTGGGCGTCTATATGCCGGAACGCCTCAATACGCTCGTCGATGTGCCCACCGCCAAGGAGCTGGGCGTCGATGACGAAGTGATCATCAAGTTCCGCGGCCTTGCCGGCCCCAAGGGCATTCCTGCCGAAACGATCGCCCTCGTGGAAGCGGCCGCGCAGAAGGTGCTGGCGGATTCCGATTTCAAGGCGGAATATGAAGCCATGAATCTCATTCCCGGTTACATGGGCCAAGAGGAATACCGCGCCTATGTTGCGAAGTTTATCGAAGCCCAGACCAAGTTCTATACCGATTTCGGCGTCACTGCCGAATAGTCTGACGGCATTGAAGACGGAGTGACGCCGTGGCCATCGCGAAAAAAGACGTCCTGCTCGGCGTCGCTCTGATCGTCCTCGCCGTGATCTACTGGCTTGGTGCCGATGCTCTCCCCAGGAGTATTCTTGGGGGTGGTATCGGCGCCGATGCCTTGCCGAAAATGCTCGGCATCGCGCTTGGGATTCTGTCGTTTATCCTGCTTCTGCAATCGGTCTTCGCCCGGCCTGTGGCCGCCGATGGCGAGGATGCTCCGCAAGAGCAGGCCTTCGACCACCGGACACATCTGCGCGCTTGCGGGATGCTTTGTATCGGCATCGGCTATGTTCTGCTGGTCGAGACCATTGGCTACATTCCTGCCATCGCCTATCTCCTGGGTGCGGTCGCCCTCTTTGTCGGCGGCGCTTCCTGGCGGCGGATCATTGTGTTCGCCGTGCTTGGCGCCATCTTCTTCTGGACGCTGTTCGTTGTCGTCCTTGATATTCGCCAGCCCAAGGGCTTTTGGCCGGAACTCTGGAAGCAGGTCCAGGCATCGCAGTCCCAGGCGACCCTGCTTCTCCCCGTTTCGCCCCCCGCTGCTTAAGGCAGACATCGATCATGGAAGCTTTTGAAATTGCGTTTGGCGTCCTTTTTGGTACGCCGGCCATTCTCGCCGCTTTTGCCGGCGTCGCTTACGGCATTCTCGGTGGTGCCATGCCGGGCATCTCGCCCTCGGTGGCGATGGCTCTGCTGGTCCCCTTTACCTTCACCATGGATCCGACCACTGCCATCATCCTGCTGGCCTCGGTCTATGTCGGTGCGGAATATGGCGGTTCGATCCCGGCTATTCTGATCAATACGCCCGGCACCAATGCGGCTGCGGCCACCACCATTGACGGCTATGCGCTCCATCAGCAGGGACGGGGCGGCGAGGCGCTGGGTATTTCTCTCATGGCCGGCGTCTTCGGCGGCCTGGTCGGTGTCATCGTTCTCGTCATGCTGACCGAACCCTTGGCGAAGCTGGCGCTTGCTTTCACGCCGGCGGCCTATTTCTCTCTCGGAATCCTCAGTCTCAGCGTGATCGCCAGCCTCACCGAAGGCTCGCTGGTCAAGGGCCTCATCATGGGTGTGCTCGGGCTGATGCTTGCCACGATCGGTTCCGATCCGATCTCCGGCGTCACCCGCTTTACCTTCGGTTTTCCGGAACTTTTCGGCGGCATCCATTTTGTTTTGGTGATGATGGGCGTGTTCGCAGTCGCCGAGTTGTTCAGTCAGGTCGGCAAGACGGACGTGGAGGTCAAGGGGCGTGACGCGCGCATCCGTCTGCCCAAGCTCAAGGATTGGAAGCGCCTCTGGTTCCCGGTCTCGCTGGGCTCGGCGCTGGGTACCTTCGAAGGCATCACGCCGGGTGGCGGTGGCGCCGTCGCTTCCTTCCTCAGCTATAACGAGGCGCGTCGCTGGTCGAAGCATCCGGAGGAATTCGGCAAGGGCTCGATCGAAGGCATCGCGGCGCCGGAGGCCGCCAACAATACCGTCGCCGGCACCGCCCTCATTCCGACTCTTTCCTTTGGCATTCCCGGTTCGAATTCGACCGCCGTGCTCCTCGGCGCGCTGCTGGTTCATGGCATGCAGCCGGGACCGATGCTGTTCGCGCAGAATCCGCAGGTCATGTACGGCCTCTATGGTGGCCTCTTCGTCGCCAATATCGCCCAGCTCGCGATCGGTCTGCTGATCATGACACCCTGCATCTGGCTAGTGAACCGCCCGAAGCGTTATCGCCTAGCGGTGATCTATGCTCTGGTGCTGTCGGGTGTCTATTCGATCGACAATTCGGCGCTGGATCTCATCATCGTTCTGGCCGCCGGTCTCGCCGGCTACGTCCTGAAGCGCATGCGCTTTCCCATGCTGCCTTTGGTGCTGGGGCTAATGCTGGGCTACATGGTGGAATCGAATTTCCGCCGTGCGCTCATGGTCTCCAGCGACGATCCGATGACCTTCCTCGAGGACAAGATTTCGCTGGGCCTCCTGCTGCTGTCGGCGGCGATGATCTTCGGCTCGGCGATCTGGCCAGCCTTGAAGAGACTCCTTCGCGGCAGGCTGCTGCCGTCCTGATCTCTTAAAGGTAATCCAGCAGGTTGATCGATTGCAGTTTCTTCAGCACGCTGAAGGCCGATTCCAACTGCAATTCGGTCGCCGCCAGTTGTGCCGTGACTTCGGCCACGTCAACATTCTTCAGATCGCCGACCAGCGCATCGACGTAAAGCTGGAAATCGAGATTGCGGTCGAGCGCATCATCGATGCTGGATGCCACCCCGGACAGGCGTGACTGCTCCACCGACATCTCTTCGATGGCCTCGTCGAGGAGGCTGAAGGCGTCCTGCAGCACATCGATATCGGCCGGGTTTTCGTCGGCCTGCGCCACCAGGCTGAGGGATCGTAGCAGTTTCTCGAATCCGCTGGCATCGGCGCGCGCGCCATAGGTGATGGTGAGGTCCGGGGCTGCTTCGTAACTGGCGAGGGTGTCGCCGCCGCTATAATAGCTGGTATCGGCGGTCGCGGGATCGGCTGCGGCATAGCCGGTGATGTCCACCGGGGCGGCACCGCTGATACCGCCGGCAAAGACATAATAGCCATCGACCTTGCTGTTGAGCATTCCGGCCGCTTCGGCGAGATAGGCTTCCGCCTTGACATTGGCCCCGCTCACATCGTCCGTGGCACCGGAGATCAGCGACGAGAGCCAGCTTCTGGCATTGGTCGCCAGATCGAGCAGCGAGGTCGTGGCCGAATAACCGGCTTCGACCCGGCTCGAGATGATCGTTCCGTTGCTGATATATTGATCCGCGGCTTTCATCTCGCCTTCGAGGCTGATGATCGTGCGCGTGCTGGCGCCATAGCCGTCATAGGTCAGCGACTTGGCGCCGGTCGCCAATTGCGTCTGCTCGACCGCATAGCGCTTCTGCACCTCAAGCGCCTGGGTGATGAATTGCCGTTGCTGGCTGAAAGTCGAAATTCTGTCCATGCCCGCCGTCCAACTTTCCTAAACCATGTTGAGGAGCGTGTCGTACATCTCCTGGATCACCGTGACGACCTTCGCCGCCGCCTGATAATTGGTTTGCAGGATCTCAAGCTCTGCCGTTTCTTCATCGAGATTGACGCCTGATTTGCTCGCCAGACTGTTCTCCAGGCTGGAAAGCGCGCCGCTCTTGATGGCAGCACTCGCCTCCGCCGTGCTGGCGCTTACCGCGACATGCGAGATGAAGGCACCGGCATAGCTGGCAAGATCCGTGGTGGTCGCTGCCATGCCGCCGGCACCGGGAAAGCTGCGATCCTCGGCCAAAGCGGCGATCATCGCATCGATGGCCGAGGTGTCGCCGCCGGCGATTCCGGCATCGCCCACCGCCAGCGCGGCATCGGTCGACAGCGCGCCCACGGCCAGTAATGACGGGTCGGCGAGAATGTCGGATCGCACCGACAGCTTTCCTGTGGCATCCCGGGTCATCAGATCGTTGAGGCCCAGGGCCGCCGAGAGCGTTTCGTTGTCGCTGCCCACACCACCCGAGATCTGGGCCATGCCGATCCCCAGCGATGGATCGTCCGATGACAGCACCAGCTTGCCGGCACTGTCATAGCTGGCCGAGATTCCGGCAAGGCCATCGAGCGCTCCCACTAGATCGTCGATGGTGGCATAAGCCGAAAGGTTGAGATCGGTATAGGATTGCACATTTCCGGAGGCGTCGAGGAGGGCGATGCGCAAGGTCCCGGTTCCGTTCAATGCATCGCCGCCCGTGAGGGCCTGGGAGCTGGTGAGGGTGCTGGGAGCCGGCACCGAGGTACCGGCATTCTGCGCCGTGTTGACGGCATCAAGAATGCCGGCGGTCAGGTTGTCGACCAGCGCTTGTTCGGCGACCAGGGTGTCGTCGCGTACGGTAAGAAGGCCGCCGATCGCGCCACCGCTGATATAGGACGTGATCTCCCGGTCGCCGACACTGATCCCGGAAAGTCCACCGGCCGAACTCGGGTCATAGATATCCGTGCTGTCGATCCCGGATGTCGCCGTGAAGCTCAGCTCGTGCACCGAATCGGTGAGCAGGCCGACGCCACCCGGCCCATAGACCGTCATGGCCCCGTTGGAATCGGTGAAGTAGCTGACGTTGATCTGTCCCGAGATAATCGCCACCTGCTGCATCTGCTGATCGACCAGATCGGCGGTGCTGGCGCCGGCGGCATTGGCGCGCAGGATCTGCTGGTTGAGCTCGTCGAGATTGTGCAATGCCTGGTTCACCGTATCCACGCTGTCGGCGATCTTCTGGTCGGCATCCTGGCGCAGCGACTGGATCGAGCTGGTGAGCTGGTTGGCGGAATCCGCGATCGCGGCGAGGTCCGAGACCACGTTCTGCATCTCGCTGCCGCTTTCGGGCGAGATGGCGAGGGCCTTAAGGGATGCGGTGAGATCGCCGATCACGCTGGCGATGGTGTCGTCGTCGGTTGTGCTGCCGAGCGCCGAGGACAATTCACTGAGATAGGCGGCGAGGACATCGGCCTCGGCGCTTTGAGTGCGTGCCGTATTGGTACGTTTTTCCAGGCCGGCATCCACCAGGCGCTGGATATCGGAGAGCGAGACGCCGCTGCTGATGCCGCCCACCACCACCGTCTGCGGCGCCGCCGTCTTGCGGGTATAACCCACGACATCGGCATTGGCGATATTGCTCGAAGCTATCGAGATCGCAGTCTGCGTCGTCTTCAAACTGGATGTTGCGATGGTGAGAGCGCTGCCGAGTGACATGGTTTTTCCTGCCTCAGTGGTGGGGAAGGGGCTCAGGCATTGGTGGAGCGCGAATTCATGGCGGCGCGATACATCCGCCCCTTGCGCATCCTGGCCTGCGGACCATAGGTCTCCTGGTCGCTATAGACGCTCTGGCGCGCGTCGATCACCACCTGGATGCGGTCACGGGTTGCCTCGATGGCGCCTTGCATGCATTGCCGGTGGCGTTCGGCAAGCTCGATGAGATCGGAAAGAGTGCCTTTGAGATGGTCCAGATCCGGCAATTCATGCGCCTCGACCTTGGCGCAGAGGTGCTGCAGGAGAACGGCCAGCTCATCGCGGAGGAAAGCCGCGGCCGCAAGCTTCTGCCGGTTGCCGCTGACAAGCGTTGCGAAGCAACCGCTTGCGATCTGGGCCATGTCCTGTTCCAGCAGCGTACGCAGGCCGTTGAGCGTTTCGATCGTGGCATTCACTTTCCGGTCGGTCATATCGGCACCTTTCTCCTGATATTAGGTCAGCTTGTGCTTTTTGCCCTGGTGTAGGCCTGGGCCGCCTGTACGGCGGAGTTGGTCAGGCGCAAGCGCAAGGCAAGGTCGCGGCGATGCTGGTCGAGTTCGCCGAGATCGGCATCGATCTCGTCCAGCAAGGCACGCACGCGGATACTGCGTGCCGCAAGCCAGGGCGACCGGGCGGCCTTCAATTCGGCAAAGGCCATGACCTCGACGCGCCCGGTGATCTCCAACCGCTTGGACTGCCGCAATTTCTGCTCGATCCGCGCCGCTTCGGCCGCGTCGCGTGCCTTGATGCCGTCGCCGGTCATCTGATGGCGCTGATCAATGTGTCGATCATCTCATCCGCCGTGGTGACCACCTTCGAGGCGGCTGAATACGCCTGTTGCGCGATGATCATCCGGCTGAATTCGTCGGCGATGTCGACGGTCGAGGATTCCACCGAGGAACCGCGAATGAGTCCCGCATTGCCATCGCCGGAATCGCGCAGGATGTAATCGCCCGAGGCCACGCTCGGCAGGAAAACATTGTCCGAGAGGGCCTGCAATCCGTTGGGGTTGGTGAAGGTGGCGACCGGAATCTTGTAGATCGGCAAGGTGAGGCCATTGTCGAAATAGGCGGTGACCAATCCGTCCGAACTTACCTCGACGCTGGTAAAGGCGCCGTATTTGGCGCCGTCGACATCGAGGCCGTCGAGTTGCAACTCGATGACGCCGTCGTCCGAGGCGTATTGGGTAAGGGCGCCTTCATCCTCGATATCCAGCGTCAGATTGACATCGGCGGCACCCGTGGTCATGCCGGTAAAGCTCAGTTCGGCGGGCGAGGGCACGATGGTGGCGAGGGTGCCGTCCGAGTTGAAATTGATGGCGAAGGGGCCGCTGGCGCTGGTGCCCGTTACGATACTGGCGTCGTCGGGATCGGTGGCATTGCCGACCGTCATCTCCCAGGCATTGGCGCCGGTCTTCTCCCAGGTCAATGTCGTCTCGTGGGCGACACCCAGGCTGTCATAGAACTGGACGTCGAGCGTGACCGTGTCGCCGACCGCCGCATCCGCGGGGAGGCCGGCGGCAAGTTCGATGACGCTGCTGGCCTGGGCCAGACCCGAGACGACGTCGACATCGATTTGCGACAAATCGTTGACATTGGTGACATCGCCCGCAATCGAGTTGCCATCGGCATCGACCCGATAGCCCATCAGGTAATAATCACCGCTGGTTGAGACCAGATACCCATCCTTGTCGGCAGAAAATTCCCCATTTCGGGTATAGGCAAAATCTTCCCGGCCATTTTTGCCTACCTGGGCGACCACGAAGAACCCGCCGCCATCCAAAGCGAGGTTGGTCGAAACGGTGCTTTTCTGAATGAGGCCCTGGAACCCGACGTTGCGGCTGTCCGTGACCGAGACGCCGCCCGAGGCATAGGCCGAGCTGCTGTAGTTCTGTGTCACCAGCGACGAGAAGCTGGCGGTGGTCGCCTTGTAGCCCACCGTGCTGCTGTTGGCGATGTTGTCCGAGATCATCGAGATCGCCTGGCTCTGCGCGTTGAGCGCGGAAACGGCGGTGTTGATGGCGCTACCGAGGCTCATATCTGTCTCCGTAATATGCGGGTGGAATTAGGATTCGAGGGCGACGATCGAGCTGATCGACAGGGCAAGGTCGCCAACGATGAGGACGATTTCGTCACCGCTAGTGCTCACATTGGTGATCTCGCCGATGCCATAGATGTCGGCCTCGATCTCGGTGCCCTCGGCGGATGTGGCTTCGACGGTGATCGAATAGGCGCCGTCTTTCAGCACGTTCCCGTCGGCATCCTTGCCGTCCCAGGTGAAGGTGTTTTTGCCGGAGGCGGTGTCGCCCTCGCCTTCGTAGACGATATTGCCGTCCTGATCCTTGATCGTGATGGTGACGTTTTCCGCCTCTTCGGCGAGATCGTAGCGCCAGGTCGCCTCGCCATCCGTCAGCATGCTGTACTCGCTGGCGTAGGTGGCTGTCTTGCCGATATAGGAGAGTGCCAGCGTGTTGGTGTTCCAGCTCACTAGGCTGAGGATGTCGGCTAGCGTGTCATTGGTGGCGATCGCCTGTTCGACATCGGCGTATTGTACCAACTGATTGGTGAACTCAGCCGTATCCATCGGGTCGAGCGGATCCTGGTTCTGCAACTGCGTGGTCAGCAGCGTCAGGAACGCCTCGTAATTCTCGAACAAGGTGGTCGACGAGGTGGATGAGGTCGTCGACGTGGTAGTGGTCGCGGTTGTCGTGGATAGGGCGCTGACCGACATGGCGATGTCTCCTTGATCCAGCCTTGCATGAGATCAAACGCGCCAGGAGCCGATGTCGGGCGGCGAAATTTCGATGGGCCGTTAAATTTCCATTAATCTCGCCTTGCTCAAAAATTGAGCGCCCGATTGCGGCTTCAGGCCCGTTCAATCTTCAGTCAGCCCGCATAGCCCGACGGCTCTATGGCCAGATGACTGGGGTTGATGGTCGCGTCCGGCTAAACGGCCGGCGCTGGTTCTCTCAAGCGGGTGGAGACATCTCATGCCTGTCATTGCTACCAATACCGCGGCCAATACGGCCTTGCGTTACCTCAACCTCAACTCGGCTCAGGAATCGAGCTCGGTCGCCAAGCTGTCGAGCGGCTCGCGCATCACCAAGGCATCGGACGATGCGGCGGGTCTTGCAGTCGGTGTGCGCCTCCAATCCGACGTCACAGTGCTCCAGCAGGCCTCGACCAACGCCTCTCACGGCGCTTCGGTCCTGCAGACGGCGGATGGCGGCGCGGCGCGTATCTCCGATATTCTTCAGCGCATGAAGACCCTGGCGGCACAATCGCTCTCGGGTGCCGTCACCGATGACGAGCGCACCTATATCAACGCCGAATTCGCCGAACTGATCTCGGAAATCGACAGCATCGCCTCCGGCACCCGGTTCAACGGCGAATCCCTGCTCGACGGGACGACCGATTTTGCGACCGGCGTCGACTTCCTGCTGGGAACCGATGCGGCGACCGATTCCCTCACCGTGACCATCGACGACATCGATGCCACGGCTCTGGGCGTCAATGCCTCGACGGTCGATACCCAGGCCAATGCCGATACTGCGGCGGCGGCGATCGATGCGGCCATCGATCTGGTGTTGAGTGCGCGTGCCAGCATCGGTGCGCAGATGTCGCGCTTCGACTATCGCGGGCAGATGATCGATACGTCGATCGAGAATCTCTCGGCGGCGCAATCGGCGATCATGGATGCAGACGTGGCCGAGGAGCAGAGCACCTTGACCACGGCCGAAGTCCTGACCGACGCCAGCATCTCGGCGCTGAGCCATGCCAATGACATGGCGACGCGTCTCTCGAAGCTGCTGCAGTAATCGCGGGGCGGAAACCCGGGCGGCGCAGCTTCGCCGCCCGGGACATTCCGTCCTGGCTTGTGAGAGTGGGAGAGGCAAATGGCCGTTATATCCGCGACCGGTTCCTCGAGTATCAGCGCCGTAACCTCCGCCAGCGCCAGCCTGGATACCGAGACGCTGATCAAAAATGCCGTCGAACAGCGGCTGGCCGCCGCCGATGCCATCGAGTTGAAAATCACCGATGCCGAGGCCCAACTCGCGGCCTATCAGGAGCTGGAGACATTGCTGCTCGCCTTGTCTCAGGCGTCAGACGATCTCCGTAATCCGGCCGGCTCGACCCAATCCGACGCTTTCGACGAGCGCGCCATTGCCCTCACCGCCAGCAATGGCGCCACCGCAACCGATCTGATGGGTGCCGCGGTCGAGCCCGGTGCCCAATTGGGCAGCTACGACATCGTGGTGGAGCAGGTGGCCACCAGCCACAAAATCGCGACCGACAGCATTGCCAGCAATTCCGAAGATCTCGGTCTTTCCGGCACTTTCTCCCTCGGCGCGGGTGACGGTACTGCTGTCGACATTGATGTCAGCGCCGACATGTCGCTGGCCGAAATCGCCGCGGCGATCAATGCCGAAAGCGGCGCCAGCGGCGTTTCCGCCTCGGTCCTTAAGGTCGACAGCAATTCCTATATCCTGGTATTGACCGCCGCCGAAACCAACGCGCCGATTTCCCTGGCCGACGGCGCCGGATCGGTGCTGGAAACGCTTGGCCTGGTGACGGCCGGTGGCGCGATCGGCAACGAATTGCAGGCGGCCCAGCCCGCGATTCTCACCGTTGACGGGATCGAAATCACCCGCTCGACCAATGAAATAGACGACCTCATTGAAGGCGTGACGCTTTATCTCTATGGCGCGGACGCCGGCACCACGCTCACGCTCGATATCGGCGCCGATCTTGCCGGCGTCAGCAATGCCATCACCGATTTTGTCGATGCCTACAATGCCATACGCGATTTCATCCTGACGCAGCAGGCAACCGGTGCCGATGGCGCCGCCGCGGATGACGCTGTCTTGTTTGGCGATTCACTCCTGCGCGAAATCAGCACGGACCTCCAGGCCTTGCTGACGACCAGCACCGACGATGCCGCGACCCAATTGTCCACTATCGGCATCACGATGGATGTCAATAATTATCTGGTGATCGACAGCACGGCTTTGGCCGACGCCTTGTCAGGCGATCTTGACGCCGTTGCGGCCCTCTTCCAGTTCGACGTCGCCACCTCATCGGCCGATCTCGCCATCGTCAGCAACGGCGCCGGGACCGCCGCAGGGGACTACACCTTCGATATCACTGTCGATGCCGATGGCAATCTCACGGGCGTATCGGTAAACGGCGACACTTCGCTCTTCACCGTCACCGGCAACAGCATCAAGGGCAAGGACGGAACGATCTTCGAAGGCATGACCTTCGCTTATCTTGGCACTGAATCCGCGTCGATCGAGGTGTCGATCGGCCGCGGCCTCGCACAAAGATTTTCTGATAGTCTAGCCGATTATGTGGGGGCCTATGCCGGTGCGGTGGATTCGCGCCTGACTACGGCCACCGACGGCTTGCAGGATGGCATTACGCGGATGGAATCGGATGTGAGCTCGATCGAACGGCGAACCGAAGATTACCGCCTCTGGCTGACGGAATATTACGGCCGGATCGAGGCACAGATCAATGCGGCCAGCCGCCTGCGCGAACAGCTGCAAGTATTGCTGTCCAGTGATGACGATTGAGATTTGAGGCAATGGCCTGGGGGATATGAATGCAATATCGGACGACCAAGGCAGCCACCGGCGCCTATCGTATGGCACAAACCGGCAGCCATACCCTCGATCTCATCGTCTCGTTGCTGGATGCGGCGATCGTGGCGCTGTTGCGCGCGGGTGATTCCCGTCGCAATGGCCGTCTCGATGCCGAACTGGCGGAACTGGAGACCATCTCGCGCATCATGCTGGGTCTCAACGGCGCTCTCGACCGCGGCCGTGCCTTTCCGCTCATCGCCCATCTCGAACGGTTCTACTTGACCACCAGCTTTCAGGTGCTGGCGATTCCGCGCCAGCGCGATCCGCTGGCGGCGGGGTCGCGGCTCGTCGCCCGGCTGCGTGGCATGCGGGATGCTTGGGCGCGCGTGGCCCGCCAGGATGTCAAGGCGGGTGGGGGCAGCGGCTCGGCCGCAAATCGGGACACCAATGTCGTTCTCTAGGCAAATAGAAGGATCGACGGCCTTCATGCCGGGCGAGGGCGTCGGGCGCTCGGACCTCGCGTCCGACGACCGGCGGAATGCGGGATATCACGGGATGTCGGACGAAGATCTGCTGGAGATGATGCGCGCCGATGACGAGGCGGCGTACCGTGTCCTCATCACCCGGCATGTCTATCGCTGCCAGCGCCTCGCCATCCGGGTGTTGCATGACAATTCCCTGGCGGAGGACATCGTTCAGGACGTGTTCCTGCAACTCTGGATCCGCCGCGCCGATTGGCGGCGTACCAATGCCAAATTCACCTCCTGGCTGTTCCGGGCCATCTTCAACCGCTGTATCGATGTGCGCCGCAAGCGCCGCGACGTGGCCCTCGAAACGACCGACGAACCGGCCGATCTTCAGGCCGATGCGGTGACGCGGATCTATCAGAGCCATGTGATGCGGCGCCTGCGGGAAGCCATGACGCGGCTGCCCAGCTCACAATATGTTGCCTTGTTTCTCAGCTATCACGAAGGCTATAGTATCAAGGATACTGCTTCGGCGATGGGTATCTCGGCTTCGGCCGTGGAGTCGCTCCTAAAGAGGGGCCGACAAAACCTCAGGGACCAATTAAAACGGGACCGCCTCAATGTGCAGCAAGCCTTCCCCGATTCATGAGGCAAAGCCTCGGCAATCGGTGTCTCCGCCCGTCATGTCGCTCGAGACGTTCGAGGATGGGCTCGACCGTTACGGCGCCGTTCTGGCCCGGTGGCCGGAGGATCTCCGCCCGTCGGCCGAGCGGCTATTGGCCGAATCAAGTCTGGCCAAGGCGGCTTGGCACGATGCCGGCCTGATCGACGATTTCCTGGCCTCGCGTTCGGAAGCCGGATCCCAGCCGGATCTCGTCGACAAGATCATGGCGCGGCAGCGTGCCTTGGCACCGGCTGAGGTCCCGGCCATGCATGCGGGTTTCCGGCGCAAATGGCCGAATGCCCTGGGACCGGCCTTGTTGTGCGGCGCCTTCGTGCTTTTCGGTGCCGCCGCCGGATTCATGGTCATGCCGGCTGCTTCGAGCTACGATGTCTCCGGCGTCCTTCTGCTCACCTCCGATACTTTTTATATGTAAGGCAGCGTGACGGACCATGCGTGACTCCATCGGCGGCATTCCGGCAAGCCGGCTCCTGTTTCTTTCCCTCCTGGGCAACCTGTTCCTGATCGCCTTCATGGCGGTTCAGTTCCTGGAAATCGGCCGCCCTCCGGCACCACCCATGCCGCCGCCGCCGCCGGCCATGATGGTCGAGCGGCTGGCAACCTCCGTCTCGGACGAGGGGCGCGCGATCATCATGGCGATCTACGAGCAGCGCCAACAGGTGCTCGATACCTTGTTCGGCGAAATGGGCCATGCCCAATTGCAAACCCAGCAAGTCTTCGCCGGCGAGAACTTCGACGAGGCCGGCTACAAGGCGGCGATCCTGCACCGCAAGGAAGTGGCCGACCGGTTCTTTTCCGAAATGGCCGACATGTTCCTGGAAATCGGCCAGCAATTGTCGCCCGAGGACCGGCGGGAAGCCTTGAAGCGGGGCCGTTTCTAGCGCGCCGTCTTGCCGGTTGCTGACGGCCGCCGCCCGACGTTAAGCTGGCGCTCTCGGCCATTGGCCCGTTGCATGCCGGCCAGCCGCTGATTCCGGGGGAGTTCTCGCTGCGTGCTGATTGAGACCAAGCTCCGACCGCCGCCTTTACGCGATGGCCTCATCGCCCGGCCGCGTCTCATCCGGGCCCTCGATGGCGCCCTGGCAGCACGCCTTTCCGTGGTCTCTGCGCCGCCCGGTTTCGGCAAAAGCACGTTGCTGGGGCAATGGATCGCCGAAATCGAAGGGCGCGACGCCTCGGTTGGCTACCTGGCACTTGATGGCGACGATGACGAGATCGGCCGCTTTCTCACCTATCTCGTGGCCGCGATCCGCCGTGCCGATCCTCAGGTCGCACAGCAAGTCCCGGCCTTGCTGCAATCCAGTCCGGTCCTGCCGATCGATTCCGTCCTCACCCAGATCGTCAATGACCTCGCGCAACGCGCGCAACCCTTGTTCCTGGTGCTCGACGATTGCCAGTTCCTGCAGGCGCCAGAGATCTGCCGCTTCCTCGATGCGCTGCTGACCTATGCGCCTTCCTGTCTGCATCTGGTGGTGGCGACGCGCGGGCCGCTGCCCTTCGGCCTCGCCCATATGCGGGTCAAGGGCCAGCTCATCAATCTCGACGACATGCAGTTGCGCTTCTCGCTCGACGAAACCGAAAGCCTGCTCAATGCAGCGCGGGCGCTCGATCTGCCGATGGCCGATCTTGTCACCCTGCAGCACCGTACCGAAGGCTGGGTCGCCGGTCTGCAATTGGCCTCGCTCTCGCTGGAACAGCGCGCCAGCCGGGCTGACTTCATCCGGCATTTCTCGGGCAGTCAGCGCGACGTGGCCGAATTCCTGGCCCAGGACGTGCTCGACCGGCAGCCGCCGGATCTCGCCGAGTTTCTGCTGCAAACCGCCATCCTCGACCGCATTTCGGCGCCGCTCGCCGATGCCGTGATGATGCGCGGCGACAGTGCCGCCCGGTTGGCCGAAATCGAGAACGCCAATCTCTTTCTCATTCCGCTCGACAGCGCGCGGCACTGGTTCCGCTATCACCACCTCTTTGCCGAATTCCTGCAAGCGCGCCTCGCACGGCGCGGTATCGCCGAAATCGGGGCACTTCATGCGCGTGCGGCTACCTGGCTTTCCGCCAACGGCTTCACCTCCGAGGCCGTCGCTCATGCCCTGGCGGCCGGCGATGCCGATTGGGCGGCAAGCCTTGTTGAGGATTGTGCCATGCCCCTCATCATGGCGAGCCATCTCACCACCGTGCGCGCCTGGCTCAGTCGGTTGCCGGCGGATCTCATTGCACGCCGCCCGAAATTGCAATTGGCCGAGGTCTGGATCCAGTTCCACATGAGCCGCCCCCAGGAAGGCGCGCGTACCTTGCAGGCGGCGAAGCGCAGCATTATCGCCGCCGTTGCGCGCGGTGATCTCGACGCCGGCGCCCGGGACGCTCTGGTGGCGGAATTGCGCACACTCACCGTGGGCGTCATTTCGGCCGCGGATCGATCGCGCTCGGCGCGGCATCTGGCGCGGCGCTGGGCCGAGGAATTGCCGGAGAACAAGCCTTTCTTCAAGGGAACGCTCGGCAATATCGAAGGCTTCTGCTGTCTTTCGCTGGGTGATCTCGACGGTGCGCGGCTCGCCAGCCTCAAGGCGCGCGACAGCCATGCCGCTGCGCAATCGGTCTTCGGCATTGTCTATTCCGATCTCATTCTGGGCCTGGTCGAAAAGGCCGCCGGCAATCTTCTGGCCGCCGGCCAGCTCTTCGCGCGGGCGACCGCGCGGGCGCGCGAAACCCTCGGCGCCGGCTCCTATGCGGAGGCGATGGTGGCGATCTTCGAGGTCGAGCTGCTCTACGAATGGAATGATCTCGCGGCTGCGGAGCGCCTGCTGCATACCCACCGCCAGATTATCGAGGAATGCGGCCTGGTCGTTCATGAAATGGCCTGCAAGCTGCACCTGGCGCGCCTGGCGGCGGCACGCGGCCGTCACGACGAGGCGATGGCGGTGCTGGAACGCGCCGAACGTCTCGGCATCGAAAAGCGCTATCACCGCCTGACGGCGGGTGCTCTCAACGAGCGCGTGCGGCTGCTGCTCACGCGCGGCGATACCCAGGCGGCGCGTTATGCCTTGGTGGCGCGCGGTGTGGGCGCGCGGAACGGCATGCCGGCGGCCGGCATCACGCCCTCGATCGAACCGGAATATTTGGCACTTGCGCGTGTGCAGATCGCCGAAGGCCGGCCGGAAAGCGCGCTGCACCTCCTCGATCAGGTGGCGGCGAAGATTCGCGGCGATGGCCGTTTGCGACGTCTTGCGCAAGTGCGGGCGCTCTCGGCCATCGCCGCCTATCAGGCGGGCGATGCGCTCTCGGCGCTGGCCGCGGCCGTCGATGCCGTCTCGATCTGCGCGCCGCAGCGCGCCTTGCGCACCTTGATCGACGAAGGCGGCGCCTTCCGCGAGGTGATCGATTTTGCCCGCGCGCGCATGCCGAGCTGGTCGGGTGATACGCCAGCGGGCAGCTTCATCGATGAATTCATCGCCGTCTGCGACCGACCCCAGCGCGCCGGTATCCGGCCCGCCGGAAGGCGCGGCGATCCGGATTTCAGTCAGCGCGAGAACGATGTCGCGCGCCTGCTGACCGCCGGCCAGAGCAATCGCGACATGGCCCGCAGCCTCGGCATGGCGCCGGATACCGTGAAATGGCATTTGAAGAACATCTTCGGCAAGCTGGGTGTGGCCAACCGCACGCAGGCGGTTTTGCGCCTGCAGGAAATCGGTATCGATTCCCGCCAGCGACTTTCCTGATTTTTCAATAACCTGACTCGTCTCGCCACCCGTTCGGGTGGGCGTGCCGATCCCCCCTCTACCCGTCGGGGGCGGGACAGTTCCCCGCACATGCGTCACTCTGGTGACCAATCGATGTCCGGTTTCATGAAGACCGGATGCAAGTAGGGTGGGGCAGGGCTGATGGCGACGGGTTTCGTCTTCCACGAACTCTATATGTGGCACAACACCTGGAATTGGGCGCAGGTCTTTCCGCCCAGTCTCACGGTCCAGCCCGGCGAACATGCCGAGAATCCGGAAAGCAAAAGGCGCCTGCGAAACCTCCTCGAGGTGAGCGGCCTCCTCGATCATCTCACGCCGATCAAGCCGCGTTATGCGACCGAGGACGAGATCGCGCGTTTCCACACCCGCCCCTATATCGCCAAGATCAAGGCTTTGAGCACCGAGAATGGCGGCGAGGCGAGCGCGCTAACGCCGTTCGGCCGCGGCAGTTTCGAAATCGCCCAGCTTTCCGCTGGCGGCACCATGGCTGCCTTCGACGCGGTGATCGAGGGTCGCGTCAAGAATGCCTATGCGCTGGTGCGACCGCCCGGACACCATGCCGAAGCGGATGTGGGCATGGGCTTCTGTCTCTTCGGCAATGTCGCCATCGCCATCATGCATGCGCAGAAGGTGCATGGCCTCGGCCGCATCGCCACGGTGGATTGGGACGTGCATCACGGCAACGGTACCCAGGCGGCTTTCTATGGCCGCAAGGACGTGCTCACCATCTCGCTGCATCAGGACAATCTCTATCCGCCCAATTCGGGTGCGGTGGCCGAGAACGGTGCGGGCGAGGGGGCTGGTTACAACCTCAACATTCCGCTGCCGCCCGGCTGCGGCAACGGCGCCTATCTCGCCGCCTTCGAGCGTGTCGTTCTGCCGGCCTTGCGCAAATACAAGCCTGACCTCATCGTGGTTCCGTCGGGCTTCGATGCCTCGGGCGTCGATCCCCTCGGTCGCATGATGGTCAGCGCCGAAGGTTATCGTCAGATGACGCGTCTCCTGATGCAGGCGGCGGACGAGCTTTGCAGCGGCCGGCTGGTCATGTCGCATGAGGGTGGCTATTCCCAGATGTACGTCCCCTATTGCGGCCTTGCCGTTCTCGAGGAGATGACCGGGATCAAGACGCATATCGACGATCCCTGGGCCGAACCGATGTCGACCTGGGGCCAGCAGGATCTGCAACCGCATCAGGCGGCGGCAATCGATGCCGCTGCTGCTATGCTTGAGCGGATTCGCTGATCGATAAAAGGTAAAAGGTTCGCGCCGGGCCAGCCGCGCCGGCAGCAGCCAGATCAAGCCTCACCGCGGCTGTTCGAGGGAGATGCTGAAAAATGTCCGAGACGATCAAGAAGCCCAATATCATTCCCAGCCGCCGCCTGTTCCTGAAGGGTGCCGCGGCGATGGGCAGCGGTGCCGCCATCCTCGCCGGTATCAATGACGGCGCCCGCGCCGATGGCGACCCCATTCCGGTCGGCCAGGCGGCGCCCCTCACCGATTTCGCCGCCGCCGATGGCGTCGAGTTCAAGAACGGCCTGACGCTCGCTTGCGAGGAGATCAACGCCATGGGCGGCATCCTCGGCCGTCCGCTCGAGCCCTATTTCGAAGACACCAAGCAGATGGGCGATCCCACCAATGTCCAGGCCGTGCAGCGCCTGATCGATCGCCATGAAGTGCACGCCGTGATCAACGGCTACAATATCGGTTCCGGCGCCGCGGTGCAGGACGTGATCGCCGATTCCGGCATCATCTATGTCCATTACGACACCACCATCGGCCACAACAACCTGATCAAATCGGACCCCGAGCGCTATTTCGGTTCGTTCCAGGGCGATCCCGCGGAATTCTGGTACGGCCCCGGCTTCCTCAAATTCGTGCAAGGGCTGGAGGAGCGCGGCGAATACAAGCGCCCCAACAACAAGATGGCCGTGGTGCTCTCGGCCGGCGTCTATGCCGCCAACATCGCCAACGCAATCAAGGAAACCGGCGCGCAATATGGCTGGGAGATCAGTCTCTTCGAGACCGTGAACGTGCCGATTTCGGAATGGGGGCCGACTCTGGCCAAGATCCGTCAGGATCCGCCGGCGGTCATCGCCATCACGCATTTCCTGCCGGCCGATCTGGCCCAGTTCATGGTGCAGTTTGCACCCAATCCGACGCCCAGCCTCGTCTACATGCAATACGGCCCCTCGATTCCGGCTTTCCGCGAGATCGCCAAGGAAGCCTCGGTCGGTGTGGTCTATGCGACGTTGGTGGGCGCTTTGCAGGACGAAATCGGCACCGCCTTCGAAACGCGCTACAAGGAAAAGTTCGGCGCCAATGCCGGCCACAATTCCGGCGCCCAGCCCTATGACGGCGCCTATGTCTGGGCGACCGCCGCGGCCCTGGCCGGCGGCACCGGCGAGCCGGGCAATGATGCGCAGAACCGCAAGGTGGCCGCGCGCATGAGTTCGCTCATTTATCGCGGCGTCACCGGTACCACCCGCTTCATGCCGAACGAGAACACCGCCTATTCCTATCCGACGCAGGTGGGCGATTCCTCCCTTGGCATGCCGCACCAGTTCCTGCAGATTCAGGATGCGGCGAAGAGCGGCGGCCTGATCGCGCCGCCGCCTTACAACACGACCGGCTTCAAGATGCCGCCTTGGATCAAGGGCTGAGATCAAGGGAAGTTTGATTATGGGGACGGCTGCTGGGGGTAGTCTGCTTGCCTGCCGGAATGTCAGCAAGCATTTCGGCGCGCTGGCGGCCGTCAACAATCTGAGCTTCGAGCTGCAGGCCGGCGAAGTGCTCGGCATCGGTGGTCCCAACGGGGCGGGCAAGACCACCTTGTTCGAATCGATCAGCGGCCTCAACCCGGCGACCGGCGGCGAGATTCTGTTTGAAGGCCGCGACATCACGCAGCTGCCGCCGGAAGCCGTCTGCCATGCCGGCATTGCGCGCACCTATCAGCTCAATGCCGGTTTCGATTCAATGAGTGTCCGCGACAATGTCCGCGTCGCCGCCTATTTCGGCCGCGACAACCGCGTCATTCCCGGCTTCCGTTTCGGCCGTGCCGTCGACGATCAGGTCGATGAGGCGCTGAGCCTCGTCGGTCTCTCCGATAAGCATGCCGAGCTTTTCGGCCGGCTGCCGGTGGTCGACCGCAAGCTCCTGATGCTGGCCAGCGCCTTGGCCACCAACCCGAAGCTCCTGCTGATGGACGAGCCCGTGGGCGGGCTCAACCCGAAGGAGATCGACCAGATCATGAATGTCGTGCGCAATATCGTCGGGCGCGGCATCACCATCATCCTCATCGAGCACGTCATGCGGTTCCTGGTCCAGCTTTCCAGCCGCGTCCTCATCATGCATCACGGCGAGAAGATCTATGAAGGCTCGCCCCAGGGCCTGGTCCATGACCGCAATGTCGTCGACGTCTATCTCGGCGAAGGCGCCTCGCAGCGCCTGGGTGCGTTGCTGGAGGGGCAGGGCGCCGGATGAGCACGCTGCTGCAACTCGATAACGTCACCGCCGGCTATGGCAGCCAGATCGTGCTGCGCGAGATCTCGCTTGCGATCGCAGATGGCGGCATGACCGCGATCATCGGCCCCAATGGTCATGGCAAGACCACCTTGTTGCGGGCGATCTCCGGCCTGCTGCCCTTGCGTGGTGGCGGCATTCATCTCGACGGCCGCGCGGTATCGGGCCTGCGCCCGGACGAGATCGTCGCCGCCGGCATCATCCATGTCCCGCAGGGCGACATGCTGTTCCCGGAAATGACGGTGCTCGAAAATCTGCTGATGGGCGCCTATCTCCCCGCCGCCGCGGCGGAAAGCGGGCGCCGTCTCGAGGAAGTCTTCACGCTCCTTCCCAAGCTTCGCGACCGCCGCTCCCAGATCGCCAGCACCCTCTCCGGTGGCGAGCGGCGCATGGTTGGCATCGGCCGCGGCCTCATGGCCGGTGGTCGGTTGCTGATGCTCGACGAACCTTCGCTCGGTCTCGCCCCCATCGTGATCGACCAGATCTACCAGGTGGTGGACGAGCTCGCCCGCTCCGGTCGCGCGGTGCTGGTGGTGGAGGAGAATGCCGCGCGTGTCGCCGACAAGGCCGCGCTGATGGCGCTCCTCGACAATGGCCGGCTGGTCTGGACCGGCGGCGGGGCCGAATTGATGGCGCGCCCGGAAATTCTCGCAACCTATCTGGGAGCCTGATGCATGGATGTCGCCATCCAGATCCTTGCCTCGGGCCTCACCATGGGCGCCATGTATGCGATCTCGACCATCGGCCTCGCTCTGGTCTATGGCGCCCTCAACATGCTGAACATGGCCCATGGCGCGCTTTTGGCACTGGGTGGCTATGTCTGTTATTTCGCCATGGCGCATCTGGGGCTCCATCCCTTGCTGGGCCTCGTGGCCGCCATGCTGGTCTGCGGCCTGGTCGGCCTCGGCATCTTCTGCGTGGCGGCGCGGCCGATGCTGCGTGCCGAGAATTTCGAAACCCGTATCTTCATCGCCACCATCGGCATCGGCGCCATTATCGAGAATGTCGTCCTCCGGCTCTTCGGCCCGCAGCCGACGCCGCAGCCGCTCAATCTCTCCGGCGCCATCGTCATCGGCTCGGTCCATGTCCCCAATCAGAATTTGCTGATCCTGGGTCTGGCACTCTTTCTTATGGCGGCACTCGCCTTCCTGCTGCAGAAGACACGGCTTGGCCGCGCCATCCGTGCCACCGCGCAGAACCGCGAGGCCGCGCAATTGATGGGCGTCCGGGTCGGTATCGTCTATGCCCAGGTCCTGGCCTTGTCCGGTGGCCTCGCCGCGATCTCCGGCGTCATGATCTCGTCGCTCTCCAGCCTGCTCCCCAACATGGGTGGAGATCCGATGCTGAAGGCCTTCATCATCTGTGTCGTGGCCGGTCTCGGCAATGTCTATGGCGCGGTCGCCGCCGCGGTGGTCCTCGGTCTGCTGGAAGCGATCGCGCAATATGTGCTGGGCGTCCAATACAGCTTCGCCATCCTGCTGCTGCTGGTGATCGCGGTGCTGATCTGGCGGCCCTACGGATTGTTCGGCCGCCGCCAGGTGGTGCGTCTGTGATGCTGCAACGTCGCGATCTCATCACGCTTGCGATCCTCGTGGCGCTGGCGGCCCTGCTGCCGGCACTGACCGGCATGCGCTATATCATCACCCAGGCGACCCTGTTCTTCATCTGGGCCATCGTGGTCACGCAATGGAATTTGGTGCTGGGGGTGGGCGGCATCTTCTCGCTGGCCCAGATGGCGCTCTTTGCCGTCGGCGCCTATACGACAGCGATGCTCGGCTATTACTTCGCCATGCCGATGGTGCTTGCCATGCCGCTCGCCGCTTTGGCCACCGTCCTGGTGAGCACGCTGGTGGGGGCGGCCTGCCTGCGGCTGCGCGGCCCCTATGTCGCCCTGCTGACCTTGGCCGTGGCGCAGGTGCTCTATCTTCTGATCACCAATGATACCGCCTGCTTCACCAATCCGCCCTCGGGCTGCATGCCTTTCTTCGGCGGCGTGCGCGGCTTCACCCGTTTCGGCGATCTGGGTTTTCGCGAGCTCATCGGTGGTAAATGGTTCATCGCCCATTATTATGTCGGCCTTGGCTTGCTGGCCTTGGCCGTGCTCTTTTCCCTGGTGATCATCCGTGGGCCGATGGGCCTGGCCTTCCAGGCGCTCCGCGACAATCCCGGCTGCGCCATGTCGCGCGGTGTCAGCCGCTTCAAGTATCAGCTTTGGCTGTTCGCACTCTCGGCCTTCTTCACCGGCCTTGCCGGAGCCTTCTACGCCGTCCAGTTCGCGGCTGTGGGGCCCACCGTCTTCTCGATCTCGATGCTGCTCTTTCTCATGTCGATGATCGTCGTGGGCGGGATCGGCACGATCTGGGGACCACTCCTCGGTGCGCTCATCCTGATGCTGGCCGATGAGGCGATGCGCGAGATCGGCGATTGGCGCGATATCGGCCTCGGCGTGATCCTGGCCGGTTTTGTGATCTTCTTGCCCAAAGGCCTGATGGGCCTCCTCGAGCGCTTCCGGCGCTGACCGGGTCAGGCCCGATATTGCTCTTGCAGTAAAGCCACGCCCTCGGCATCGCCCAGCAGCAAGGGACGCCGCCAATTGCGCATCAAGGCCGGGCCGTCGGGCGGGGAAGCGCTGGGTTCGAAACGCTTGAAATCCTGCCAGTGACCGTCATCGAAGATTTTGATTTCGGCGCCGCTCGCGCGCAGTAAGGCTATCCCGCCGGCGACGTCCCAGATATTGGGGCGTTCGAAGCGCGCGACGCGCATCAGCCCCGCCGCCACGAAGGCGCATTCGAGCGCTGCCGAGCCGGTCTGCCGCGTATCCCAGGGAAAGTCGCCGCTGCTGCCGGCATGGGGTGATCCGGCCAGGCGCCGCTTGATGGCGGGGTTGATATTGACCAGCAACGGTTCGCCGTCAAAGCAGAGCTCGCCGCTCTCGCGGGCGTGATAGGTCCCGGCATAGAGCGCATGACTGGCCGAGCACCAGACCGCGCCGACCACCGGCACGCCGCGATAGAGCACCCCGATCGACGCGGCAAAGAGCGGAAAGCCGTTGATAAAATTCGCCGTACCGTCGATGGGATCGATCGCCCAGATGAAATCACTCTCATGCAACAGCGCGGTATCGACCTCCTCGCCGAGAATGTCGTGATCGGGGAAAGTCTTGCCGACACGCGCCCGAATCATCTGCTCGACCGCCTGATCGACCTCCGACACCGGGTCGCGCCACATGCCGCCGGCGGCGATGGCCTTGGCGAGCTTCGCCGTTCCGACTTCCTTGTAGCGGATGGTGAGCGTGCGGCCGAGCGCTGCCACGATCTCCTTCCCGGCGAGCTTGGCAAGATCCACGACGGTCGCCTCGATTTCGTGCAGCAACCTGGCATCGAGCATGTGGCTCGTTTTTCGCGAGGCGTTTAGAGACATGTGGCTGTCCTCTCGAAAGTACTGGCATCTTGCGCCAGCGGGACCAGCACCGCCAGGCGCTGTGTTGCAAATCCGATCGAGACGCGGCCCGAACGATCCATCGTCTTCGGGCTATAATCATCGATCCGCAACAATTCGCCCTGCCATTCGATGTCCACGGCACGGGCGCGGCGGATCGTGACGGGCGGCAGATCCTTGTCCGATCCCTTCGCCAGCCAGGCGCGGAAGTCGTCGCGTGCCGCCGTGGCCAGCGTGACGACATCGAACAACCCATCTCCGGAATCCGCGTCAGGCGCCAGGCGCACGCGTGAGCCGGCATGCTGTATGTTCATGATTTCCGCCATCAGCAGGTCTTCGGCGGTCGGGGCACCATCGATCCGCAGAGGCGAGGCGAGGCTGGTCGCATACGCCACATTGCGGCTCAAGGCCTCGCGGCCCAACCGCATGCTGTCGACGGCACTCACGCCCTCGCTCTTGAACTGGATGATCGTCCGCGCCAGGGGACCGATTCCAACACCTTCCACGAAACGCTGTTCGCCCCAGGGGCCTTTGGCAAGCCCGATATCGATGAACCGCGTTTCGGCATGCTTCCAGCCGGACAGGATCTCTTCCCCCGCGCCTGGTTCGATCGAGCTGAGGATGCCCAGGGATTGCGCGATGTTGTTGGCGGTGCCGAGGGGCACGATGGCGATTCTGCGGTCGGCGCGATCCGGCAATTGCGACAGGATGCGCGCCACGGTGCCGTCACCCCCGGCCAGAATAACCAGGTCCTCCGCGCCGGCGAGACAATCGGCCAGTTGCGGGTCTTTCGGCGAGCAATGCCGCGTCGGAACGCCGGCGGCGGCCAGCACCTTTATCAGCGCCTCGGCGTCGATCTTGCCGTCGCCGGCCCCTTCGTTATGAATGAGGATCGAACTCTTCATCATCGTCACAGGACCGGCATGCGCGGGTCCTGCCGCGCGCGGGCCAGTTCTTCCTCGCTCTCGGCGCGCGCTTCGTCGTCGAATTGTCGCCAGCCATTGTCGCGGAATATCTGGGCGCGCGTTTCGAGATCGACGGTATCCATGTTGTCGAAAATCTCGCGCGCAATCTCGGCGCGCTTTTCATTGCACCGGACCGAGACTAGGGTGCCGCCGCGTTTGACGCCTTCGGCATAGACATTGGCCTCCGGTGCCGCGATGCCGGAGCGGGTGAGGGTGTCCACCAACCCGCCTGCCAACCCGCCGGCGAGGGCTCCCGCGGCGGCGCCCACTGCCATCGCTCCCAGCCATCCGATGGCGGCGACGGGACCAATCCCGGGCAGGACGATCATGCCTAACCCCGCTAGCAATCCAGTGCTGCCACCCAATGCCGATCCGATCCCGGCTCCGCCCGCGGCGGCGGCGCTGACGCCGCCTTCCTTGTCGTCGGCCGCGACATAATGTTTGTCGATCTTGTTGGAGATCAGGCTGATATCGGCCGGCGGCAAGCCGGCATCTTCCAGGGCGGCTACGGCTATTGCCGCATCGTCGTAGGAATCGAACAATGCGCTGACGGTCTGGGTCATGGGGTGGCTCCTCGCAGGAAGGGCCCGGATGATGCGCATCTTTGAGCGCGTGCCGGCGTCAGCAGCCGAACTGCGCTTCTTCCCCGAAGTTCCGCCTGGCCTTGCCAGGCGACAAATCTCTCAAAAAGCCTGGAACTCTTGGCGATCACGCCCGTTTACAAGCACATGCCGTCGATTTCCCGCCCCCCAGGCGGGCACGCCTTTCCCCCAAGGGCTCGATCGATGGCCGCGGCGGTCGCACCCCACGGCCGCCGCTTCCTTTTGGGGGCTAAAGCGTCAGGGCGACGCGGCCCAGGGTCGGGTTCGCCTCGAGATGCCGGTGCGCGGCCACGAAATCCGTGAAGGGAAAGGTCCGGTCGATGATGGCGCGCAGGGCACCGCTTTCGGTCTGCTGATTGATCCAGTCGAGAGCTGGCCGCACCACTTCCTTGTTGCAGCGGATGCCAAGTTCCATCTGTCCGGTATAATCCACCAGCGAGAAGGGGGCGAATTGCAGATGCTTGCGGAACGCGGTCCAGGCCGGGAAGGCCGCCTCGTTGCCGCCATCCAGCCCATAGAGAATAAGCTTGCCGCAGGGGGCTGCGACATCGCCCAGCACCGCCATCTTGTTGCCGCCGCAGCCATCGGCGATCACCTCGACGCCCCGCGTATCGGTGAGCTTCGCGACCGTCATGGCAAGATCCTGCTCCTCGGTCAGCACCACCGCGCTGGCGCCCAGCTTCTTCAGCAAGTCTTCCTTGTTCGCAAAGCGCGTCGCGGCGATAACCTCGCCACCCAGAGCATGGGCCACTTGCACCATGGCACCGCCGATGCAGAGGCCCGATTCCGTCACCAGCACGCGCTGGCCGGGTTTCAGCCGGGCGATATGGGTAAGGGCCAGATAGGCCGATAGCATCGCGGAGAAATAGGTGGCGGCCGCGGCCGGGCCGAAATCCTCGGTCTTCTTGTAGGCGGTGAGGGCCTCGCGCGGCATCACCATCATGTCGCCATAGGCGGGATAGCGGTTGGGGGTATGCGCCTTGAAGCTCGCCACGTTCTGGCCGATCTCGAAGGCCGTCACGTCCTCGCCCAGCTCAACCACGGTGCCGGCCAGTTCCGAACCGATCCCGGCCGGCAATTGTGCCTGCTCGGCGGCCAGGTTCTGACGCCACAGCACATCTTCCCAACTGACGCCAATAGCTTCCACCTTGACCAGGATTTCTCCCTTGCCCGGACGGGGCGTAGGGACTTCCTCGCATTGCAGGACGTCCGGCGGGCCAAAGCGGTGAAAGCGGATTACGCGGGACATGATGGCAACTCTCTCATACGCCGAACGCTCTTAAAAAGGCTGTGTACAACTACCCCATATAGAAAGGTTTCTGGAAGGGCTATTCACTCCGGTCGATAGTCCCCATGCCTTACTGTGATGCAAGAATGGGAGACGATTGGGCAATATATTAAGGTTGGCACTTGCCCCCGCCATGGGCATATATACGGCACTGCAACCAAGGCAGGATTCCCGAGCCACCCGCATGAACAGAAACGATCTCAGGCGCGTCGACCTCAACCTGCTGATCGTCTTCGAGACGCTGATGCATGAGCGCAGCGTCACAAAGACCGCCGAGAAGCTGTTTCTGGGCCAGCCAGCGATCAGTGCCGCGCTGGTGCGGCTCCGTGCCCTGTTCGACGACCCGCTTTTCGTCCGCACCGGCCGGGTCATGGAACCCACCGCCCGCGCCCAGGAGATTTTCGGTTATCTCACCCCGGCGCTCGATTCCATCTCCACCGCGATCAGCACGGCCCAGCCTTTCGACGCGGCGACCGCCACCAACGTCTTCCGGGTGGGCCTTTCCGACGACGTCGAATTCGCGCTGCTGCCGCCCTTGCTGCGGCGGATCCGGTCGGAAGCGCCGGGGGTCATCCTGGTCATCCGTCGGGTCAATTATATCCTGGCCCCGGGCATGCTGGCGTCGGGCGAGATTTCCGTCGCCGTCTCCTATCTCGACGAATTGCCGGCTAATGCCAAAAGGAAGGCGGTCCGCCGGGTGAAGGCCAAATTGCTGCGCGCCGATACCAAGCCGGGACCGATCACCCTGGATGAATATTGCGCCCGGCCGCACGCCATCGTTTCCTTTGCCGGGGATCTTAATGGCTATGTCGACGACGCTTTGGCGAAGGTCGGCCGCAGCCGCAAGGTGGTCCTGGCGGTTCCCCAGTTCAACGGCCTGGGCTCGCTTCTGTCCGGCACAGATATCCTCACAACGGTGCCGGATTACACCGCCGATTACCTGGCGGCGGCGGGCGGCCTCAGGATCGAGGAACACCCCGTCGAGCTCACGGGCGGGTCCCTTTCCATGGCCTGGCGGGGGGCGCAGGACGACGATCCGGCCGAAAAATGGCTGCGCTCGCGCATCGCCATGTTCGTCGGCGACGAGACGATCTCGCGCTGATACGGGGGTTTCCGCCCCCATCATCTCCAGTGATAGTGACTTTCACTGCGTTCTATTCGCGGGTGCACAAAACTCCCGCCACATTCCCCCAATCGCAGAATCTTCCCGCAAAGCAGGAGTGGGGGCATGTCCATGCCAACAAGTCTTAAGAATATCGCCATCGGCCCCGTCGCCGTCGCACTCGCCGCTTTATTGGCCCTCAGCGCCTGTGAAAAGCCCCAGGCAGCCCAGGAATCGGCGGCACCGCCGGCGCCCAAGGTCAGCGTGGCCGAGGTGCTGCAGCACCCGATCAATGAATGGGAGGAAGTCACCGGCCGCCTCGAGGCGCCGCAATCGGTCGTCATCCGCGCGCGCGTCTCGGGCTATATCGACCAGGTGGCCTTCGAGGAAGGGGCGCTCGTCAAGAAGGGGGATCTCCTCTTTCAGATCGACCCGCGACCCTTCGCGGCCGAGGTGAAAAGGCTGCAGGCCCAGCTCGTCCGTGCCCAGGCTCAGGCCAAGCGCGCCGAGAGCGAAGCCAAGCGCGGCGAGCAATTGCGTGCCGGCAAGGTGATCGGCATCGAAGAGGCCGATGCCCGCCAGAGCACCGCCGACGAAGCCCGCGCCGCCGTCGTCGCCACCCAGGCCCAGTTGGAATCGGCCCAGCTCAATCTCGAATTCACCGAAATCCGCGCGCCGATCGACGGCCGCATGAGCCGCGCGGAATTGACCGTCGGAAACCTTGTGCGCGCCGATGACAGCCGTCTCTCCAGCATCGTCTCCACGGACGAGGTCTATGCCTATTTCGACATCGACGAGAGCGTCTACCTGAAATACACCGCGCTCACCAAAGCGGGCGAGGTGGGCGAAGCGGCGCCGGTCTATCTCGGCCTCACCAACGAGGAAGGCCATCCGCATGAAGGCCGCATGGATTTCCTCGACAACCAGGCCAATCCGGCGACCGGCACCATTCGCGGCCGTGCCGTTTTCGACAACAGTGACGGCGCCTTCACGCCGGGTCTCTATGCGCGCATCAAGCTGATCGGCAGCGCCGGTTATGTGGCCAGCCTCGTCGATGACGCGGCGATCGGCACCGATCTGGGCAAGAAGTTCGTCCTGGTGCTCGACAAGGACAACAAGGTCGCCTATCGCGCCGTCGAGATCGGCCCCAAGCAGAACGGCCTACGTGTCGTGCGCCAGGGTCTGGAGCAGGGCGACGTCATCGTCGTCAATGGTCTCCAGCGCGTCCGTCCGGGCATGGTGGTCGATCCGCAGACGGTTCAGATGGCGGATGACAAGACCCTGGCCGGCTTCGTCACCGCCGCCGGGGGCAGCAAGCTGGCTGTCCGCAAGGCGCCGCAAGCGGCTGCGAACTAAGATCTCGTCTCAGAGGGCATCGTCATGAACTTCTCGCAATTCTTCATCCAGCGGCCGATTTTCGCGGCGGTGCTCTCGCTCCTCATCCTGATCGGCGGCGCCATTTCGCTGTTCCAACTGCCGATCGGCGAATATCCGGAAGTGGTACCGCCTACGGTCGTCGTACGCGCCACCTATCCCGGTGCCAACCCGAAGGTGATCGGCGAAACCGTGGCGGCGCCGCTTGAACAGGCGATCAACGGTGTCGAGAGCATGCTCTATATGTCCTCGCAATCGACCGCTGACGGCAAGATGACGCTGACCGTCACCTTCGCGCTGGGCACCGATCTCGACATCGCCCAGGTCCAGGTGCAGAATCGCGTTACCCGTACCCTGCCCAAGCTGCCGGAGGAAGTGCAGCGTCTCGGCGTCACCACTGATAAGTCCTCGCCGGATCTGACCATGGTGGTGCATCTGACTTCGCCGGACGAGCGTTACGACATGCTCTATCTGACGAATTATGCGCTCATCAATGTGAAGGATGAACTCGCGCGCCTCAACGGCGTCGGCGATGTGCAATTGTTCGGCCTCGGCGATTATTCGCTGCGCGTCTGGCTCGATCCCAACAAGGTCGCAAGCCGCGGCCTCACCGCGACCGATGTGGTGGCGGCGATTCGCGAACAGAACCGCCAGGTGGCCGCTGGCTCCCTCGGCGCACCGCCGGCCCCCGGTGATTCCTCGTTCCAGCTTTCCATCAACACCCAGGGCCGCCTTGTCACCGAGGACGAATTCGCCAACGTCATCATCCATGTCGGCGAGAACGGCGAAATCACGCGCCTTCGGGATATCGCACGGGTGGAACTTGGTTCCAGCCAGTATGCCCTGCGCTCGCTCCTCAACAACCAGCCGGCCGTGGCGATTCCGATCTTCCAGCGCCCGGGCTCCAATGCCATCGCCACCTCGGATGCCGTGCGCGCCAAGATGGCCGAGTTGAAGCAGGCCTTCCCGGAGGGCATCGATTATTCCATCGTCTACGATCCCACGGTTTTCGTGCGTGGTTCGATCGAGGCGGTCGTTCATACCCTGTTCGAGGCGATCGTCCTGGTCGTCCTGGTGGTGATCCTGTTCCTGCAGACCTGGCGCGCCTCGATCATCCCGCTGGTGGCCGTGCCGGTCTCGCTGATCGGCACCTTCGCGGTGATGCATTTCTTCGGCTTCTCGCTGAATGCCCTCTCGCTCTTCGGCCTGGTGCTGGCGATCGGCATCGTCGTCGATGACGCCATCGTCGTCGTCGAGAATGTCGAGCGCAACATCGCGCTGGGCTTGAAGCCCGTCGATGCCACCAAGCGCGCCATGCGCGAGGTGACCGGCCCGATCATCGCCACCGCTTTGGTGCTCTGCGCGGTCTTCGTGCCGACCGCTTTCATTTCGGGCCTCACCGGCCAGTTTTATCGCCAGTTCGCGCTCACCATCGCGATCTCGACGGTGATCTCGGCCTTCAACTCGCTCACTTTGTCGCCGGCCTTGGCCGCCTATCTTCTCAAAGATCATCACGCGCCCAAGGATTGGTTCTCGCGGCTGCTCGACGGGCTGTTCGGCTTCTGGCTGTTCCGCCCCTTCAACCGGTTTTTCGACAAGGCGAGCCACGGTTATGTGGGGGCGGTGCGGCGCATCCTGCGCATGAGCGCGGTGGCACTTTTGGTCTATCTGGGCCTCGTGGGGCTCGGCTATTGGGGCTTCGCGACCACGCCGACAGGTTTCGTTCCGCAGCAGGATAAGCAATATCTGGTGGCCTTCGCTCAGCTTCCCGATGCCGCCACCCTTGACCGCACGGAATCCGTGATCCGTGACATGTCGGCGCGTGCTTTGGCCCATCCCGGCGTCGAAAGCACCGTTGCCTTCCCGGGTCTCTCCATCAACGGCTTCACCAATTCGCCCAATAGCGGCATCGTCTTCGTGACGTTGAAGCCGTTCGAGGAACGGCAGGACCCGTCGCTCTCGGCCGGTGGTGTTGCCGGGGCGCTCAACGGCGAGTTCGCCGCCATCCAGGAAGCCTTCGTCGCCATCTTCCCGCCGCCCCCCGTCATGGGCCTCGGCACGATCGGCGGCTTCCGCCTGCAGATCCAGGATCGCGGTGGCCTCGGCTTCGAGGAACTCTACAAGGTTACTCAGAACGTGCTGGCCAAGAGCCGCGAAGTGCCGGAGCTTGCCGGTCTCTTCTCCAGCTATCAGGTCAACGTCCCGCAGATCGATGCCGATATCGACCGCGAGAAGGCTAAGACCCATGGCGTCGAGATCAGCGACATCTTCGATACGCTCCAGGCCTATCTCGGCTCGTTCTATGTCAACGACTTCAACCGCTTCGGCCGCACCTATCAGGTGAACGTCCAGGCCGATCAGCAATTCCGCCTGGAATCCGACCAGATCGGCCAGTTGAAAGTGCGCAACGCGGCGGGTGATATGGTACCGCTCTCGACCTTCGTGAAGGTCAAGGACAGTTCCGGCCCCGACCGCGTCTCGCATTACAACGGCTATGTCACGGCCGAGATCAATGGCGGCGCCGCACCCGGCTATTCCTCCGGTCAGGCGGAAGAGGCGATCACAAGGCTCCTGCAACAGGAATTGCCGAACGGCATGAGCTTCGAATGGACCGAGCTTACCTATCAGCAGATCCTCGCCGGCAATACCGCCATCTTCGTGTTCCCGCTCTGCGTGCTCCTCGCCTTCCTGGTGCTGGCCGCGCAATATGAAAGCTGGAGCCTGCCGCTGGCGGTGATCCTGATCGTGCCGATGACGCTGCTCTCCGCCATCGCGGGTGTCATCTATGCCGGCAGCGACAACAACATCTTCACCCAGATCGGCTTGATCGTGCTGGTGGGATTGGCCTGCAAGAACGCCATTCTGATTGTTGAATTCGCCAAGGACAAACAGCAGGAAGGCATGACGCGCCTCGATGCGGTGCTCGAAGCCTGCCGCCTGCGCTTGCGGCCGATCCTGATGACCTCGATCGCCTTCGTGGCCGGTGTCGTCCCGCTGGTTCTGTCGACCGGTGCGGGCGCCGAGATGCGCCATGCCATGGGTGTGGCGGTCTTCTCCGGGATGCTCGGCGTCACCTTCTTCGGCCTGCTGCTGACACCGGTCTTCTACCTGGTGATCCGCGCCATCGTCGAAGGCCGCCGGCCGAAAGAGAATCTGGTCGCGCACCCGGCGGAGTAACGCATTCCCTCTCCTCCACGCGGGGAGAGGGAGCTATGCCATTTCTGTCATCGAAAAATCCGCCAGCACCGGCAGATGATCGGATGATTGCCGACCGGCGGGATCGAGCCACCAGCCGATTGCCGCTTCCGCCGGCCGCCAATAAAGGCCGTCGAGCTCCAGCACGGGATAACGCGCGGGAAAGGTCTTGAGATTAGAGCGGCCGGGAAGGAGTGGGCGCATCGCCCGACGCAGCAGCCGGTGCCAATCGTTGAAATCCCCCATCAGGATCACGCGGCCTTCGAGGCGCGCGATGATGTCGACCAGCCGCGCCACCTGCTGCTGGCACTCCGCATAGCCGAGGCCGAGATGCGTGGCGATGACGGTAAGGGCACCATCGGGCAAGCCCACATTGGCCTCGATGGCAAAGCGCGGTTCGCGCCGGTTGACCGACAGATCGTGCAGCATGGTGGTGCGCATCGGCCAGCGGCTCATCAGCACATGGCCGTAATGACCGTCCGGGGCGACGATGGTGCGCGCCTCGGCCGCATGATGGCCCAGCGCCGTCTTCAGCGTTTCCAGCGGCAAGGCATGGCTGCGCCCGCGGGAATCCACTTCCTGCAGCGCGATGATATCCGGCTCGTGCTGGCGGATGAGGTTGATGACACGGTCGAGATCGTATTTCCGGTCCGGCCCGATGCCGGCATGGATATTCCAGGTCAGCACGCGGAAACGGTCGTTCCAGCGCGTCACGAAGAATTCTTCCGGATGGCCGAAATGCCCATCTGCAGCAGCAAGGACAATCCCACCGACAGCATCAGAAGGAGGGCGAGGAGGCCGATCCCGCCAGGGCTGGGATCCCGGATCACGTCGATCACCTGCTGGCCGACCAGGCCCATGATGGCAAAGCCCGGCAGCAGACCGAGGAAAGTGCCGATCGTGTAATCGATGGGCGATACACGCAGCGCGCCGGAGACCAGATTGACCAGGGTATAGGGGGCGACCGGTAGCAGGCGGATGATGGTCACCGCCAGGATGCCGCGTTCGGTGAGCTTCTCGGAAACACGGTTGAGGCGCGGTCCCAGAAAGCGGCGCAGCAGGGGATGCCCTACCCAGCGGCCGATGCAATAGGTCGCCAGCGCGCTGCTCATGGCACCCAATGCGGCATAGCCGAGGCCCGGCCAGATGCCGTAGATCGCCGTTGTGGCGACGATGAGGACCACGATGGGGAAGGCGATGAAGCCGGCCAGCACGAACACCGTGACGACCGCCATCAGGTTCCAGGCATTGCCGCGCGTCGCGATCCAGGTCTCGATCTCGGCGATACCCTGATCTTCCACCAAAGGCGACCAGGCCCAGGCGGCGGAAAGGCAGGTAAGGCCGATCAGCAGGGTCGCGCAGAAGACCAGGGTTGAATGTTGCGCCAGCCAGGTTGAAGCCGTCTGCATATGCTTCCTGACCGGCGGCAGCAAGGCGGGCAGCGGCTGTGCCGGGTCCGCCACGGCGAGCATGATCGGCAGGGTCGATTGCTTCTCGTCATCCTGGCGATCGATCTCCATCAGTTTTCCGGAGTCACGGGTGAGGGCTCGCATCGCCGCGACGATCGATCCATGCTTCTTTTGCGCAATCGTGAAAGCCTCCTGCGTCACGCCGCAATGTTCAGCCAGCAGGTTGTTGCGGATGCGCGCGATGGCGGCCGCATTGTCTGCATCTTCCGAGATCATGACGACGTCGCATTCGGTATCCGTCCCCATCGAGCGGTTGCACAGATTAGCCGAGCCGATACGGAGGTAACGGTCATCCACGATCATGACCTTGGAATGGATCGATATATCGATCGGCTCGCGGCCGTCGATGGCGCGCGGTGCCGCGACGATGCAGCGATCGCGTGCGCCGGCCTGTTCCAGGATGTCGACGAATTGCGCGCGGCCGGCCAGCATGGCCTGACGCTCGAACTGGCCGTGATAGCTCAGTGGACAGATCAGCACGGCCTCGAAATCCGGATCGGCGCGCAGCCGCCCGGCGATGGCTTCGGCCACTGGTAGATAAGTCAGATACTGGCTCTCTATGTATAAGGTCTTTTCCGCGGCCCCGATCATGTCCAGGAACAGGCGCTCGGCTTCCCGGATGCCGGGATCATCCGCCGTTTCCGCAGGCTCCGTGCGGGCGATCCCCACTTTGACGTGCGCCAGATCCGTCGCGACATCCGCCGGCCAGGGTGCCGCCGGGCCACGCGCGGCTTCCGGCTGCTCGCAGGTTGCCGCCTGCCAGCGCTTGCGCACGAGGTCGGCGAGTTCGCCGGCGGCCGGCCCGTCCAGCATCATCTGTACGTCATGGAAGGGGGCATAGGGTTTGCCGGCGGGATCGACGCGGAAGAAATGTTCGCTCACATGCCGCGAGTCATCCCAGCGACGGATGGTGAGGTCGAGACCGCCCACGAAGGCGAGGCTGTCATCGATCGTCACGATCTTCTGGTGATGCGATGATCCGCTGGGCACGGAATCGTCGAGGCAGAGGTCGATCTGCGGTGGCCGCTTCCAGCGCAAAGCAAGGGTCGGCAGGGGCTCGCGCTCTGTTGCGAAGAAGACCGAATAATCCCACAGCAGGATGCGGATGGTGAGCCAGGGCTTGGCCGCGGCGAGGGCATCCAGGAAATCGCCCAATGCGACCGGCAACCCATCTTGCGCCTCTCCTTCCGGCCCGACCAGTGGCGTGCGGCTGTCGACATCCCAGCCCACGATCTGGATCGACGTTTTGGCTTCCAGCATGGCTGCGCGCAACGCGCCGAAATAGCTGGCGGCGTCGATCAGGACGGCCACGCGCGCCGCTTCGCTTTCGCGCCAGACATTCTCGCCCGAGCGCAGCATCAGGTCAGTCGATTTTTCAAGCAGCGTATCCATGGCTGGCGGCATTCCCATCGGGAGGTTCCCCCGATGAAACGCCCGGCGCTGCCAAGAGTGCCCCCGACGGCGCCTGGAACTGGAAGCCGGTCGCCGGTGTTGTGCCTCTTAGACCGGCCAGACCATCAGCAGCGCAGGCACAGCCGCGGCAATCACCAGCAGCGAGAGGGGAATGCCCAGGCGCGGATAATCGGCGAAGCGATAGCCCCCGGGTCCCATTACCAGCGTGTTGCATTGATGCCCGATGGGGGTGAGGAAATCGCAGCCCGCGCCGATCGCCACCGCCATCAGAAACGCATCCGGCTTGTAGCCGAGGCTCGCCGAGAAACTCGCGGCGATGGGCGCCATCACCAGAACCGTCGCGGCATTGTTGAGGAAGGGTGTCACCAGCATGGCGACACCCAGCATCAGTGTGAGCGCCCCATAGGCCGGAAGATCGGCCGCCACGGCGGAAAGCCAGGCGGCGATGAGGTCGGTGCCGCCCGTGCTCTGCAGCGCGCTGCTCACCGGAATAAGGGCCGCCAGCATCAGGATGATCGGCCATTCCACCACTTCATAGACCTGACGCAGGGAAATCGCGCGGACGATCACCATGAGGACGGCGGCCCCGAAGAAGGCCAACGCCACCGGCACGATGCCGAGCGCGGTCGACGCCATGGCGGCGATCAGAATGATGAAGGGGAACAGCGCCCGCCGCCCCTTGCCGAGATAAATTTGCCGCTCCGCCAATGGCAGGCAGTCGAGCGCGCGCAGCCTCTCCGGCAATTGTTTGGCATTCCCCTGCAGCACCAGCACATCGCCCAATTGCAACTCGATCGTACCCAGGCGCTCGGTCAGTCGCTCGCCGGTGCGGCTCAGCGCCAGCAGATTGATGTCGTAGCGCTCGAACAAGGCGGAAGCCTGCGCCGACATGCCGATCAGCGGGGAATTGGCGCCGATCACCGCTTCGATGCTCAATACTTCCGCCTGCGGTTCCTTGGCCTCGGGCATGCGATGGCCGGATTCCAACTGCAGCTTGCCCAGCGAGACCACACGCTCCAGCGCATGGTGATCACCCTCCAGGATCACCGTGTCGCCGAGCTTCAAAACAGCGTCGGGCAATGGAGAGACACGCCGCTCGTCCGGCTGCAGAATGGCGATGATCTTGATCTCGCCATCGGCCAGGGCCTTCAAGTCAGAGAGGGTCTTGCCGAGCAGTGTCGATTTTTCCGTAACCTCGGCTTCGGTGACGTAATTTTTGATATCCACCGCCTGGTCTAGCCCCTCGGTGGTGCGCTTGCGCTCCGGCACCAGCCGATTGCCGACCATCAGGAACAGGATTCCGATCACGGCCAGCACCACGCCAACGGGCGTGAAATCGAACATGGTGAAGGGTTCGCCCGTCATTTCCGCCCGCACCCGCGAGACAATCACATTGGGCGAGGTCCCGATCTGCGTCATGAGACCGCCCAGGAGAGCGCCGAAGGACATCGGCATCAGGAAGCGCGACGGGCTCACGCCGGATTTTTTCGCCATCTGGAAGGCGATCGGGATGAGGATGGCGAGCGCGCCGATATTCTTGATAAAGGCGGAAAGCACCGTCACCGTGGCGACCAGCACCAGCATCTGCATCTGCACCGAACTCAAATAGGGCGAGATGCGGCGCATGATGGATTCGAAAATGCCGGTCTGGGCGATGGCGCTCGAGACCACCAGCGCCGAGGCAACAATGATGACGATGTCGTCGCTGAATCCGTTGAACGCATCCTCGGGTTTGACGATGCCGCTGACCACCGCTGCCAGCAAAGCGAGACAGGCGACAATGTCATAGCGCGGCCGACCCCAGACGAAGAGCGTCATCATGCCGATGATGATGGCGAAGGCCAGGCCCTGGTCGATACTCATGCTGTCTGCTGCTCCGCCATAAAGGGGCCCGGATGGGGCGACCCGGAACAGAATATCAGCTTGTTGGTTCCCCCGCGCGCTCTCAGTCGAGTGGCGTTACCAGATCATAGCGGCGTCGCAGGGCGGTGTAGTCGCGGTCGTCCAGGAACTGGATTTGATGGAACATAACGATGGCGCCGTCGAAAGGGATCGGTGTCGTTACCGTATCGAAGGTGCAAGGGCGGCCGTCGCTATAGACGCCGCGCGCGATCAGCCGATAGGAACCGGGCGCCCCCAGGAAGAAGCCCCTTTCGGTAAGGATCCGGATCGCCTGTTCCATTTCCGCGGTTGCGTGATCCTTGAGAGCCAGCCCGCGCAAAGCGGTGACGCTGGCCCCATTGAGTTCAGCCAGGCGTGGCGAAACGGCGATAAGGGTCCAATCCCGCGCGATCAATGCCATGACGAAAGGCGAATGCGCGATGATCTCTTCCGCCGTGCGCCAGGTCTTCATGTCATCCAGAAACAGCGACAGCTTCCGGCGCATCGCGGCATTCGGCTCCTGCGCACCGATTTCCCAGCGCGAAATGGTCGCCTGGGTGACGCCCAATCTCTTGCCAAGCTCGGCTTGTGACAATCCGGCTTGCGCGCGTGCCGCGACGATATCGGCCCCGCTGATCCCGCGCCGCATCGCGTGTTCCTGAATTCTGACTGGATTATGCGTTTCATACGCGGCCGCTTAAACGCGGCTTAAGCGGCGCCCATCATATTGGGGGTTGTAGGTACATATTCTTCCCCTCGCGCCGAATCCAAGAATCTTACGGATCATTTTCCTATGATTTGGTCAAATTGCAACCTGAAACGGGCTTCTGGAGGCCTGTGGTCATGACGCCGGACGAACCTTGTCACTCGCCGCTCGCCGACGTGACGTTACCCGTGGCGCAGATTGTTCCGCCGGCCATTTTGCAATTGAAACGACTTACGCGCGACCTCCGCCACTATGTCGGCGCGTTTCAGGAATTGCTGCGCGAGGCGATGGCCCAGGAAGACCGGCCCAGCCGCGAAGCCTTTCTGGCGCTTCGTGCCAGTATCGAGCGCATGCGCCACGAGATGATCGCCTCGGGCGAGATCGCGCGCGCCTCGGTGGCGGCCATCGCGCGCCAGGATCCGACCGAATTGCTGGCCTTGCGCGACCAACTGACCGGTTATCTGGCCGCTCTTAATCCCGACGCAACATCACCCAATCAGCACGCAACTTCCGTGGCCACAGGTGGGGATGCCGGCCCGGATCAACCAAATCGGTAACGGCGCAGGAGGAGGCGCCAGCCATGATCAATCTGAGCAATTGGAGAATCCGTTCCAAACTGCTGCTTCTGGTAACGGTGATGGCGGTTATTATCGCTACCGTCGCCGGCGTCGGTATCTTCTATCTCAGGAGTTCCGCCGACGGCCTCAACCTCGTCACCATCAGTGCCGGCGAGGGATTGACCAGCGCCCGCATGAACCAGAACGTCATCGCGCTCAACCGCGTCGAGTACAATCTCGCCGCCGAACCCGACAGCCTTGAACAGCGCGAAGTGCGGTTCAAGGAAGAAAAGGCCACGTTCGAGGAGCGCATGCAGATTCTGCGCAGCACGGCAGGCGAGCTGCGCAGCGCGAAACTGGACGAAGTGCAGCGGCTCTTCGACATCTACACGGCCAAAGTTGAGGCCAGCTTCAACATCGCCCGGCAGACCGCCAGCGCCGTCACGTTGTCCGATGCCCAGCGCGCCATCGTCGATGCGGTCGCTGAAAGCCGGCAACATGCCGACGCATTGCAGAAGGCCGTGCGCGCCTATTCCGAATTGGTCGACCAGCAGGGTAAGGATACCACCGATACCGCCGTCACCAATGCCGACTTTGCCCAGATGTTGATGATCATTGTGGCCGTGGCTGGTGTCGTCGGCGGTGTTGCCTTCGGCTATCTGCTCGCGACTTTGGGCATCAGCAAGCCGCTCGCAGTCTCGATCGACAGCCTTAACCGCCTCTCGCAGGGGGATCTTACGATTGAAATTACCGGCAAGGAGCGGCGTGACGAAATCGGCGACATCGCCGGCGCCCTGCAGGTATTCAAGGACACCGCAACGGCGGCCGAGGAGATGCGCGCCCAGCAGGCGGAGGAGCAACTGGCCAAGGAGCGCCGCCAGGCGGTGATCGACGGCCTCATCAAAACCTTCGACGATGCGATGTCCAGCGAGTTGTCGCAATTGACGGCGGCTTCCACCGAATTGCAGGCGACGGCACAGAGCATGTCGTCGACCGCCGAGGAAACCAGCCGTCAGGCGACGGCGGTGGCGGCGGCTTCGGAACAGGCTTCCGCCAACGTGCAGACGGTGGCCTCCGCCGCCGACGAACTCGCTGCCTCCGTGGCCGAGATCAGCCGCCAGGTCGAACAATCGACCCAGGTCGCAAGCCAGGCGGTGACCGATGCAGAACGCACCGATGCCGCGGTGAGGCTACTGGCCGAAACCGCGCAGCGGATCGGTGCGGTGGTGGGTCTCATCAATGACATCGCCTCGCAGACCAACCTGCTGGCGCTCAACGCCACGATCGAAGCGGCGCGGGCGGGCGAAGCGGGCAAGGGCTTTGCCGTCGTGGCCTCCGAGGTGAAGAACCTCGCCACCCAGACCGCCAAGGCGACCGAGGATATCAGCGCCCAGATCACCGGCATGCAGAGCAGCACGGAGGAGGCCGTCTCCGCGATCAAGGGCATCACCAATATCATCGGCCAGATCAACGAGATCACGACCACCATCGCCTCGGCCGTGCAGGAGCAGGGTGCTGCGACCCAGGAAATCGCCCGCAACGTGCAGCAGGCGGCTCAAGGCACCCAGGATGTCTCCGCCAATATCGGTGGCGTCACCCAGGCCGCGGGCGAAACCGGCGCCGCCTCGACCCAGGTTCTGGGCACGGCCAATACCTTGTCGCGCCAGTCTGAAACCCTGCGCAGCTCGGTCAACGAATTCCTCCACGGGGTTCGTTCGGCGTGAGGAAGGGCCGGCGGGCTGGCCGGCACTGTTATTCTTCCCATGTCCAATAAGGGGCGCCGTCTTGCGGCGCCCCTTTTCATTAATTTTAATATCGAGGCGCCGCCTTGGCGCCCGATGTGAGTTAAAATTTTTTTGAGCCCGGCGGGAACTCAAAGGGACCGCGCTCATTCTACAGTTGCTCCCAGCGTGGCTGCGTGATCACTATCTTGATCTTGTCGGGCCGGGGCGGGTCGGGTATCAGCGGCATCGCTTCGGTTGGGATCAAAAGCAGGTCGCTTAGGGCATCAGTATGAATTCTCGCGTTTTTTCGCAGCTAGCTAACGGAATTGTTGCGGCTTTGCTCCTTTCTGCCTGTGCTCAGACCGGTCAGGATCGCCCGAAGACGGTGGCGCCGCCGCCGCCGGCAATCGTTGAAACCACTCCGCCACCCCAACCGGTCCTGCCGATTTTGAAACCCGGAACCAAGAAGCGCGCCCCTGCCAAGCCACGGCTCGATCTCGAGGCGGTGGATGCCGCTGCCGCGGCCGCCGCGGCGGAAAGCAGCAGCACCGCGTCGCCTGGCGCCACCCTGCCGGATCCAGGCCAGGATCCGGTTGGTTCGGCGACCGGCACAGAGGGTATCGGCGCGACGGTCCCGCCCGCTTATGTTCCGGCCCCGCCCGAGCCCGAAGAACCCGCCTCGCCCGACGAATTGCGCGGCCAGACCGAGATCCAGGTGATGAATGTCCTGGGCTCGCCGGTTTCCACCCGCGCGGAAGGCACCGGCACGATCTGGAGCTATCGGCTCGATGGCTGCCGTCTTGATGTCTACTTCTTCCTTGATGTCGCCGACAATCAACGCCGCGCCCTGAGCTATGAACTCACTGCTGCCAATAGATTCGAACCGCTGGCCGACCAGCGCTGCTATCTGGCGCTCAAAAACGCCTCCGCCTCGCGCTAGAGAACGAAAGGGATTAGATGACCGAAGCCACCCGCATTGTCGTGGTTGATGACGATGACTTGTTTCGCCCGATGCTGGTCGGCAATCTGACCGAGGCAGGTTTCGCCGTGCGCGAATATCCGGCGCCCGATCTGGCGCTGGAAGCCCTCAGCGCCGACAGCGTGTTGCCTGACAGCAATCTTGATCTCCTGATCCTCGACTGGAAAATGCCCGGCCTTACCGGCCTCGAATTGCTGCAGCGCCTGCGCCAGATCGGCTTGATGACGCCTGCCATCTTTCTCACCTCGCTCGACGACGTGATTTACGAGGAAGCGGCCTTGAAGGCCGGCGCCATCGATTTCGTCGGCAAGACCCGCAGCTTTGCCATCCTGCAGCGGCGCATCGAGCTGGCCTTGAGCCGCAGCGAAAGCCAGGAAGGCGACGACGCGGCCAAGGAACCCGCCGACGGCATCATGCAGGTGGGACCGCTCACCCTCGATGCGGGCTCGCATGCCATCACCTGGCAGAACCAGCCGGTCAGCCTGACTTTGGGCGAGTTCAAATCGGTGGCGCTGATGGTGCGCGCCGGGCGCGATGTCAGCTACCGCGAAATCTACGACGCCCTGCGCGGCGAGAATTTCGCGGCGGGGCAGGGGCCCGATGGCTACCGCGCCAATGTCCGTGCGCTCATCAAGCGCGTGCGGCAGAAATTCATCGCGGTCGATCCGGGTTTCGACGCGATCGAGAATTTTCCGGGCTTCGGCTATCGCTGGCGCAGTGCGGAAAAGGATTCTTGAGCTTATTGGGGCGTTGGACTGCAACGCTGTGGCGCGTGATCGCTCGAAGATGCGCGCCGGTTAGGGGTGGGGGATGTTGAAGACGCTGGTGGGGTCGGTCCTCGTCAAGCTGGTGCTGATCGGCCTGGTCTTCTTGACGGTGCCGATGATGCTCTATGGCCGCTTTGCCGCCGTCGACGAAGAACGGCAGCAATTGCTGCTCTCCAATTTGCAGAACCAGGGCCACCTGCTGGCGCAGAGCCTCGAGCTGGCCTTGCGCGCCGAAGGACCCAGGGCGCCGGTCGCTGCCGCCGGCTGGGTCGCCAAGCTCGGCACCTCGTCGCTGCGTATCAAATTGCTGCTGCGCCCGGCGGGCGAGCAGCAGAGCTTCTATTACGTCGCCGCCTTTCCCGCGATCGATGCCGCCTATCTCGATGCCGAGCGACAGGCACTCTTGAACGCCGGGCTCTTGAGCAAGGTAGAGGAAAGCTGCGCCGGCAACCGGTCGCTGAGCCAGACCTTCACCGGTCCCACCGGCACCATCGAGATCCTGACCTCGATCTCGCCCTTCCATACCGAGGTGGGTTGCTGGGCGGTGATCACGGCCTATGCCGAAAGCGATCCCGCGGGTGCCACCTTGTCGCGCCCCTTCGCCTCGGCACCGGAAGTGCGCTGGGCCGGCGTTTTCTACGGCGTCATGGCCCTGTTGATCCTTGCCGTCGCTGTCTCGGTGACCCTGGGGCTGCGCCGCTTTGCCCGATTGGCGCGTCTCATCCGGCGTCTCCCCGGCCGCCGTCAGATCAGCTTTGCCCAGGCGACCCCGGTCCCGGAACTCAAACCCGTCGCGGTCGAGTTCGACAGTCTTGTAACCACCCTGGAAACTTCGGCGCGCTCGATCCGCGAGGCCGCCGAGGAAAACGCCCATGCCTTGAAGGCGCCCATCGCCGCCATGGCGCAGGCGGTCGAACCGGTCCGGCGCATGGCGGCTGCGACGGGCGATCCCCAGGGCAAGCGCGCGGTCGAGACAATTGAACGCGCGCTCGAGCGGCTCGAAGATCTGGTCGCATCCGCGCGGCGCATCGACGAGGCGATCGCCGAAATGATCGACGCGCCCTCGGCGCCGATCAAGCTCTCCGATATGGTGGCGAATACCGGCCGTGCTTTCGCCGAAGCTCACGGCAACAACGTCAAGATCGTCACCGATATCGAGCCCGGCATCAAGGTGGCGGCTAGTGAAGAGGCGCTGGAAACCGCGATCGAGAATCTGGTCGACAACGCGGTGAGCTTTGCGCCGGCTGGCTCGACGGTGCGTCTCGAATTGAAGCAGGGCGGCGGCCGCGCCAAGCTCTCTGTGATCGATCAGGGGCCGGGCGTTCCGGTCGATCTCCTGCCCGCCATTTTCGAGCGCCACGTCTCGCACCGCCCGCAGGGAAATGGCGCCGGTGCCGCCGGCGGTCCGCATTTCGGCTTGGGGCTGGCCATCGTCCGCCGGAACATCGAGCTGATGGGCGGCCGCGTCGCCGCCCGCAACCGCCCCGAAGGTGGCTTCGAGGTAACGATCTCGCTACCGATGGGCAATTAACGGCTAACGGCCGCATTTTCATTGATTCCTGTCCAAAGGGTCAGCATTATTCCCGCAACCACGCTGGCATTGCACCAGCCGCCGGCGCGGGCTTGGATACAGGGAATGCAATCGGCCGAAAAAGGCCCAGACGCGGGAGACGCGAAATGACCAAGAAGATGTTGTCCGCCGCCACGGCGGTGGCGCTGCTGTTTGCGGCAGGTACAGCCATGGCCGAACCCGCCGTCGTCTATGACGCTGGCGGCAAGTTCGACAAATCCTTCAACGAGGCGGCCTATAACGGCATCGAGAAGTACAAGGCCGATAGCGGCGATTCCTATGCCGAATTCGAGGTGCAGACCGATGCGCAGCGCGAACAGGCCTTCCGCCGCATGGCGCAGCGCGGCGCCGATCCGGTGATCGGCATCGGCTTCAGCCAGGCGCCGGCACTCGAGAAGGTCGCCAAGGAATTCCCCGATCGCCATTTTGCGATCATCGACATGGTGGTCGATCTCCCCAACGTGCAATCGATCGTGTTCAAGGAACATGAAGGCTCGTTCCTGGTCGGCATGCTGGCGGCGATGGCCAGCAAATCCGCCAAGGTCGGCTTCGTCGGCGGCATGGACATTCCGCTGATCCGCCGCTTTGCCTGCGGCTATGCCCAGGGTGCCAAATACGCCAATCCGGATGTCGCCGTGACCGAGAACATGACCGGCACCACGCCCGCCGCCTGGAACGATCCCACCAAGGGGGCCGAGCTTGCCAAGGGCCAGTTCGATGCCGGCGTCGACGTGATCTTCGCCGCGGCCGGCGGTACCGGTTCGGGCGTCTATCAGGCGGCCAAGGATGCCGGCAAGTTCGCGATCGGCGTCGACAGCAACCAGAACCATCTCCACCCCGGCACCATGCTGACCTCGATGCTCAAGCGCGTCGATGTCGCCGTTTATGATTCGGCGATGGCCGCGAAGGAAGGCAAGTGGAATGCCGGCGTCACGGAATTGGGCCTCGCCCAGGATGGCGTGGGCTGGGCGCTGGACGAGCACAACGCCTCGCTCATCACCGACGACATGAAGGCCAAGGTCGAGGCCGCGAAGGCCGACATCATCTCCGGCAAGATCAAGGTCCATGATTACATGGCCGACAATTCCTGCCAGCTCTAAGCTACGCGTCCCGGCAGTCTCATGCCGCAAGTGACCGATGCTACGGCAACGGCGGTGCCCGATAGGGCGCCGCCGTTCGCCATTGAACTGATCGGCATCGACAAGAGCTTCGGCGCCGTCCATGCCAATCGCGACGTCTCCATCGCCATCGCAAAAGGTGCCGTTCATGGCATCATCGGCGAGAACGGCGCCGGCAAATCGACCCTGATGTCGATCCTTTACGGTTTTTATGAGGCCGATCGCGGCGAGATCCGCGTGAACGGTAAACCTGTCACCATCCGCTCTTCATCGGCGGCCATCGCTGCCGGGATCGGCATGGTGCACCAGCATTTCATGCTGGTCGATACCTTCACCGTGCTTGAGAACGTGATGCTCGGCGCTGAGGGCGGTGCGCTGCTCAAGGAAGGTGCGGTGAAGGCGCGCGCCGAATTGCAGCGCCTCGCCAGCGAATTCGGCCTCGGGCTCGATCTCGATGCCCGCATCGGCGATCTGCCGGTGGGCGACCAGCAGCGCGTCGAGATCCTGAAGGCGCTGTTCCGTCATTGCGAAGTGCTGATCCTCGACGAACCCACCGGCGTGCTGACGCCGCAGGAAACCGAGCAACTCTTCCGAATCCTGCGCGCACTCAAGGAGCGCGGCGTCACCATTCTCCTCATCACCCACAAGCTCAAGGAAGTGCTCGCCATCACCGATCATGTGACAGTGATGCGCCGGGGCCAGGTGGTGGCCGACCGTCGCACGGCGGAAACCAATGCGACCGAGCTCGCCGAATTGATGGTCGGGCGCAAGGTGCGCCTCGATCTCGACAAGGCCGTGGCCAGCCCGGGCGATCCGGAAATGACCGTCGAGGATCTGGGCCTCGTCGATTCCCGCGGCGTCACGCGCCTCGCTGAGATCAGCTTCACCCTGCGCGGCGGCGAGATCGTCGGCATCGCGGGCGTTTCCGGCAATGGCCAGAGCGAGCTCCTCGAAGTGCTCTCCGGCATCCAGGCGCCCACCAGCGGCCGCATCAAGCTTCGCGACACCGAAATCAACGCCGCTCAGCCTAGCGATCCCGCCACCTTGCGCAAGCTGGGTGTCGCCCATGTGCCGGAGGACCGCCATCGCCTCGGCCTTGTCACCGGCTTTGCCGCCTGGGAATCGGCGGCGCTTGGCTATCAGGACGATCCCGAACTCGGCGGTCGCTTTCTGCTCTCGCCCAAGGCGATGCAGGCGCGTTGCGGCGATCTCATGCAGGGTTTCGACGTGCGCCCGCCCAATCCGATGCTAGGCTCCAGCAAATTCAGCGGCGGCAACCAGCAGAAGCTTATTCTTGCGCGCGAGATGGTGCATGGCCCGCGCATCCTCATCGTTGGCCAGCCGACCCGGGGCGTCGATATCGGCGCCATCGAATTCATCCACCGCGAGATCGTGGCCATGCGCGACAAGGGTTGTGCCATCCTGCTGGTCTCGGTGGAACTCGACGAGATCCTGGCGCTCGCCGATCGCATCCTGGTCATGAATCAAGGCCGCATCGTCGGCGAGATCGCTGGCGACAAGGCCGATGAGCAAAAACTGGGTGTGATGATGGCCGGCTGTGCCCTCGACGAGCGGGCGGCGTCATGAGTACCAACCCCACGCAACTTCCGCGCTGGATCGATATCGGCGTGCTGCCCATCCTCAACGTCCTCATGGCGCTGGTCATCGCCGGCATCATCGTGGCGGCGATTGGCGCCGATCCCTTTGCCGCCATCGGCTGGCTGATCCAGGGCGCCTTTGGCAGCGGTTATGCATGGGGCTACACGCTTTATTATGCGACCAGTTTCATCTTCACCGGCCTCGCCGTGGCGGTCGCCTTCCATGCCGGCCTCTTCAATATCGGCGGGGAAGGGCAGGCCTATATCGGCGGCCTCGGCGCCGGCCTCGTGGCGCTCGCCTTCGACAACGTTCTCCCGGCGCCGGTCCTCCTGCCGCTCGCGATCCTCGGCGCCGCCGCTTTCGGCGCCGGCTGGGCGATCGTGCCGGCCTATCTCCAGGCCTATCGCGGCAGCCACATCGTCATCACGACGATCATGTTCAACTTTCTCGCCTCGGCCCTCATGGTCTATGTCATGGTCGATCTCCTGATCGAGCCCGGCCAGATGTCCGCCCATAGCCGCGAATTTGCGACCAATGCCTGGCTTCCCACCATGCGCGAGACCTTGGGCCTGATCGGCATCGACATGGCGGATTCGCCGCTCAACCTCTCGCTCTTCTGGGCGCTCGCCTGCTGCTTCCTGGTCTGGCTCTTTATCTGGCGCGCACGTCTTGGTTACGAGATTCGTGCGACCGGCTTGTCGCCCCGCGCAGCCGTTTATGCCGGCATCCGCCCGGTACGCGTGACGATCATCGCCATGGCGCTCTCCGGCGCCCTCGCGGGTTCCGTCGGCGTCAACGAGATCCTCGGGCTGCAGCATCGCCTGCTGCTCGATTTCGTGGCCGGCGCCGGCTTCACTGGTATCGCGGTCGCTCTCATGGGCCGCAACCATCCGATCGGCATCATCCTTGCCAGCCTCCTCTTCGGCGCGCTCTATCAGGGCGGGGCGGAACTCGCCTTCGAGATCCCGACCATCACCCGCGACATGATTATCACCATCCAGGGCCTCATCATCCTGTTCTCCGGGGCGCTCGCCTATATGAACCGGCCCTGGGTCGAGCGGCTCTACCTGCGCTTTGCCGCGCGCCGGGCCGCAATCGAGGCGCCGGCCCATGGATGATCTCTTCTATCTCGCGGTCTCGACCTTCGCCGCCACCCTGCGCCTTGCGACACCGCTCATTCTCTGCGCCATGGCGGGCCTCATCTCGGAGCGCGCCGGCGTTATCGATATCGGCCTCGAGGGCAAGATGCTGGCCGGCGCCTTTGCCGCCGCCGTCATCGCTGCCGTGACCGGCTCTGCCTATCTCGCCCTGCTTGCCGGCCTCGCCGTTGCCGTTCTGCTCTCCCTGGTGCACGGGCTTGCCTGCATCACCTATCGCGGTGACCAGGTGGTTTCGGGTGTTGCCATCAACATCATCGCCGCCGGCATGACGGTCGTGCTTGGCAATGCCTGGTTCGGGCGCGGTGGCTCGACGCCGGATCTCGGGCCGGAAGCGCGTTTCATGCCCGCGCATTTCCCCGCCGCCGCCGCGCTCCGCGATGTGCCGGTGATCGGCCCGATCTATGCCGACATCATCAGCGGCCATACCTTGCTCACTTATCTCGCTTTGGCCCTGGTGCCGCTGGTCTGGTTCCTGCTCTACCGCACCCGTTTCGGTCTCCGCCTGCGCGCGGTGGGCGAGGCGCCGGCGGTGGTGGATACCGCCGGCATCTCGGTCATTCGGCTGCGCTACACCGCGGTGATGCTGGCGGGGCTGCTCTGCGGCATCGCCGGTACCTTCCTCGCCATCGCCCAGAACGCAGCCTTCCAACGCGAGATGACGGCGGGGCGCGGCTTCATTGCGCTTGCTGCGATGATTTTCGGCAAATGGCGGCCCTGGCCCGCTTTCTTCGCCTGCCTGCTGTTCGGTTTCCTGGATGCGGTTTCGATCCGCCTGCAGGGCGTCGTGCTGCCGGGGATCGGCCCGGTGCCGGTTCCCTTGATCCAGGCCTTGCCCTATATCCTCACCATCGTGCTGCTGGCCGGTTTCATCGGCAAGGCCATGGCGCCCAAGGCGCTGGGCCAACCCTATGTCAAGGAGCGTTGATAGATCCATGGATGCGAAATTGTTCGACGCCGCCAAGGCGGCGATGGCCCGTGCCTATGCGCCCTATTCGAAATTCTCGGTGGGGGCGGCGATCCTCGCCGAGGATGGCCGCATCTATGCCGGCTGCAATGTCGAGAACGCCTCGTTCCCGGAAGGCTGGTGCGCCGAGACCTCGGCTCTGGGCGCCATGGTGACGGCGGGCGCCACGCGCATCCGCGAGATCGCGGTCATCGGCGCCTCGGCGCTCACCACACCTTGCGGCGGTTGCCGCCAGCGCCTGGCTGAATTCGGTGCTGCCGACACGCCGGTTCATATTTGCGGGCCGGAAGGCCACCGCAAGACCTTCCGTCTGGGCGAATTGCTGCCCGCCGCCTTTGACAAGGACCATCTCGGATGAATCCCGACATTCAAGCGATCCTTGGCCAGCGCGCGCCGGACTTCCGAGCAAAGATCGGCATGGTGCTGGGGTCCGGCATGGGCGGTTTCGCCGATACGCTCGCCGATGCCATTTCGATCCCCTATGCCGATCTGCCGGGCTTCGGTCGCTCGGGGGTGAGCGGCCATGCCGGTCGCCTGGTACTGGGCAGGATCGGCGCGACATCCATCGCGGCACTTCAGGGCCGCGTTCATTACTACGAACGCGGCGATGCGGGTGCCATGCAGGTGCCGATCGCGACCCTCGCCGGCCTCGGCTGCGAAATGCTCGTCGCCACCAATGCCGCCGGTTCGCTTAAATCCGACATGGGGCCGGGCTCCTTGATGCTGATCGCCGACCACCTCAACCTCACGCAAGTCTCGCCGCTTTTCGACGTCGAGGGTGACAATCGCTTCGTCGACATGGTCGATGCCTATGATCCCGCCTTGCGCATGGCCATGAAGGAGAAGGCCGCCGCCCTCGAGATCAAATTGCATGAAGGCGTCTATGCCTGGGTCTCCGGCCCCCATTTCGAAACCCCGGCCGAGATCCGCATGCTGCAGACCATGGGCGCCGATGCGGTCGGCATGTCGACCGTGCCCGATGTCATCCTGGCTCGCTACCATGGCATGAAGGTCATGGGCGTCAGCGCCATCACCAATCTTGGTGCCGGCATGAGTGACGGCAATCTCAGCCACGAACACACCATGTCGCAGATGCTGGCGGCCTCCGGCCAGCTCTCGCGGTTGCTGCGCGCCTGGATCGAAGGCCTCGCCTGATGCTGCCGCAGGAAATCATCCGCAAGAAGCGGGACAAACAACGCCTCACCGAAGCCGAGATTCAGTTCTTCGTCTCTGGGATCACCTCGAAGGCGGTGAGCGAAGGCCAGATCGCGGCCTTCGCCATGGCGGTCTTCTTCAACGGCATGGACATGACCGAACGCGTGGCCTTGACGCGCGCGATGATGTCGTCCGGCAATGTCCTTGACTGGTCCGCCCTGCGCCTTGACGGGCCCATCCTCGACAAGCATTCGACCGGCGGCGTCGGCGACAAGACCTCGCTGATCCTGGGACCGATCATGGCGGCCTGCGGCTGTTACGTGCCCATGATCTCCGGTCGCGGCCTCGGTCATACGGGGGGCACGCTCGACAAATTCGACGCTATTCCCGGCTACCAAACCGCGCCCGATCTCGATACCTTCCGCAAGGTGGTGAAGGAGGCGGGCTGCGCCATCATCGGCCAGACCGCCGATCTGGCGCCCGCCGACCGCCGCTTCTACGCGATCCGCGACGTGACGGCGACGGTGGAATCCGTGGCGCTCATCACGGCCTCGATCCTCTCGAAGAAACTCGCCGCCGGCCTCCAGGGTCTGGTGATGGATGTGAAGACCGGATCTGGTGCCTTCGCCGCCGAGCTCGAAATGGCGCGCGAGCTCGCTGATTCCATCGTCCGCGTCTCCAACGGGGCCGGCGTCAAGACCAGCGCCCTCATCACCGACATGAATCAGGTCCTCGGCCGCACGGCGGGGAATGCCGTCGAGATGCAGGAATCGATCGATTGTCTCAAAGGTGCGGCGACCGATCCGCGTCTCCTCGATTGCACCCTGGCCTTGTGCGCGGAACTGCTCGTCATCGGCGGCAAGGCAGCCGATACCCGCGAAGGCCGCCACATCGCCGAACGCGCCCTCAGCTCGGGCCGCGCCGCCGAACACTTCCAGCGCATGGTGGTGGGCCTCGGCGGTCCCGCCGATTTCCTGGAACGCCCGGACAAGTATCTTGTTAAGGCTCCGGTGACCTTGCCTTGCTATCCCGAGGAACCGGGCATAATCCACAGCATGGATGTACGCGCGATCGGCATGGCCGTGGTCGCCTTGGGAGGTGGCCGCACCAGACCCGAGGACCCAATCGACCACCGCGTCGGCCTCACCGACATCGTGGGTCTTGGTGCCGAAATCGGCCCGGACAAACCCATCGCTTTGATCCACGCCGCCGACGAATCTTCGGCCGCGATTGCCATGGACCGCCTCCGCCGCGCCATCCGTGTGACCGGTCCCGCCGGCCGCGACGGTCCGGTGGTGATCGAAGAGCTACGGTGAGTTAGAATAGAACATGACCAACCGCGCTTTCATTCTGGTGATGGATTCCTTCGGCATCGGCGCCGCACCCGATGCCGCGCGTTTCGGCGACCAGGATGCCGACACCCTGGGCCATATCGCCGCTGCCTGCGCGGCGGGGCAGGCGGATCGCATGGGGATCCGCCAGGGCAAATTGCGCGTGCCCAACCTTGCGCGTCTTGGTCTTGGCCGCGCCGCGGAACTCGCCGGCGGCGAGGTGCCGGTCGGCCTCGAAACCGCCGAGACCATTGGTGCCTATGGCGCGGCGGCGGAACTATCCGCCGGCAAGGATACGCCGAGTGGTCATTGGGAAATGGCGGGCTGTCCGGTGCCGGTCGATTGGGGCTATTTCCCGCACACGATCCCGGCTTTCCCCGCGGAATTTCTCGAAGCCTTCCAGCGCGAGGCGAATATTCCCGGCATTCTCGGCAATTGCCACGCCTCCGGCACGGAGATCCTGGACCGGCTCGGCGAGGAGCATATCCGTACGCGTTATCCCATCTGCTACACCTCGGCAGATTCCGTTTTCCAGATCGCGGCCCACGAGCAGCATTTCGGTCTTGAGCGCCTGCTCGACATCTGCGCCGTCGCCAAAAGATTGCTCGAACCCTATCGCATCGCCCGCGTCATCGCCCGGCCCTTCCTCGGCGAGAAGAGCGGCGCCTTCCAGCGCACCGCCAATCGCCGCGACCTCACCACGCCGCCGCCCGAACCCACCTTGCTCGACGTCCTGAAGGAAGCGGGGCGCGAGGTGATTTCCGTGGGCAAGATCGCCGACATCTTCGGCGGTCGTGGCCTCACGCAGAAACTGAAGGCCCCCGACAACGCGGCCCTCGCCGATGTGACGCTGGATTGCGTCGCTAAGGCCCCGGCCGGCAGCCTCACCTTCACCAATTTCGTCGATTTCGACACGCTCTTCGGTCATCGCCGCGACGTGGTGGGTTATGCGACGGCGCTCGAAGCCTTCGATGCGCGGCTGCCATCCTTCATGGCGGCCCTCCGCCCCGGCGACCTTGCCCTCATCACCGCCGATCACGGCTGCGATCCCACCGCGCCGGGTACCGATCACACCCGCGAATTCGTGCCGGCGATCTTCTTCGGCCCGGCAGCGCCCAAGATGTCGCTCGGCCGCCGCGACAGCTTCGCCGATATGGGCCAGACCCTCGCCAAACATCTCGGCATCAACCCCCTCAAACATGGCAAGGCCTGCTTCTGATGTCGGCGCCACGTTTTACTGCCACCGATCATGGCCTCTCACCTGAAATGCGCGCGGCCTTCGAGACCGACGGCTACCTGCTGATCGAGGATTTCGTCACGCCCGATATGTGCGATCGCCTGATCGCGCGTGCCAACGCGTTGGTCGAGGGTTTCGATGCGGCGGCGCAGCGCACAATCTTCTCGACCAAATCCGTGGCCCATGCCGCCGACCGCTACTTCCAGGAATCTGGTGATTCCATCCGCTTCTTCCTGGAGGAGGAGGCGCTGGACGCGGCTGGCAATCTCACGCGGCCGAAGGCGCTTGCCATCAACAAGCTCGGTCATGCCATGCATGACCTCGATCCCGTCTTCTCGGCGTTCTCGCGCCAGCCACGCCTTGCCGCCCTCGCGCGGGGCTTGTTCCGCGATCCGCTGCTGCTGCAATCCATGTACATCTTCAAGCAGCCCGGCATCGGCGGCGAGGTTTCCTGGCATCAGGATTCCACCTATCTCTATACCGAGCCGATGAGCTGCATCGGCTTCTGGTTCGCCCTCGAAGATGCCGATGCCTCGAATGGCGGCATGCTGGCGATGCCCGGCGCCCATCGCGGTTCCTTGCGCAAGCGCTTCCGGCATGTCGGTGATAGCCTCATCACCGAAACGCTCGATGAAGCCCCCTGGCCCGATGCAACCCCCGTCGCGCTCAACGCACGCAAGGGCTCGCTGGTGGTCCTTCACGGCCTGCTGCCCCATTACAGCAGCCCCAACCGCTCCCCCCGCTCGCGCCACGCCTACACGCTCCATGTGATCGACGCCGCCGCCACCTATCCCGCCGACAACTGGCTGCGGCGAGGGGCACATCTGCCCCTCAAGGGGTTTTGAGCGCCTAGCTCTTTCCCGACTGCAAGCAAACTCGTGGATGGTCGGCCTTCGCCGACCATGACAGGTAGTTTCGAATTTCTATTCCATCAGCGTCTCATAGAGGTCGATCCAATCTGGGTTATCTTTGACGATCAATCGGACCTTCCATGCGCGCCTCCATCCTTTGACCGTTTTTTCGCGCTGGATGGCGGCGTTGATATCGTCATGCCCTTCGAAATAGACCAATTGATTAATGCCATATCGCTTCGTGAAACCAGCGATGGTTCCTGTTCTGTGCTCCCAGATCCGCTTGGCTAAATCTGTGGTGACGCCCACATAGAGCGAGCCGTTGGGACGATTGCTGAGGATGTAAACCCATGCGTACATCTTCGTAACTCTATAATTGTCATGGTCGGCGAAGGCCGACCATCCACGAGTTTCTTCTACTAAGGTCTCACCCCGCCGCCGCCTCCAGATAGCGGCTGGGCGGGAAGCCCAGGGTCTTGCGGAACATCGTCGTGAAGGCTGCCGGGCTTTCATAGCCGAGATCGAGGGCGATCGCGGTCACGGCCTCGCCTTGCGCGAGGCGGGGGAGGGCGGCGAAGAGGCAGGCGCGCCTGGCCCAGGCCGCAAGGCTCATGCCGCATTCCAGCTTGAAATGCCGCGTCAGCGTGCGCCGGCTCATGGCCAGCGCATCTGCCCAATCGTCGATCTTCACGCTTGCCTGCGGCGCGCGGATGAACTTCTGGCAATGCCGCACCAGCTTCGGGTCGCGCGGCAAGGGCAAGGAGAGCGGCAAGACGGGGAGGGCGCGCAATTCGGCGATCAGCAATTCCATGGCAAGGCCGTCGCGCCCGTCGATGTCGTACTCGACCTCGATATCGACCGCGCGCAACACCAGCGCCCGCATCAGCGGCGACATCGCCAGCACCTGGCATTTGTCGTGGAAGCCCGCCAGCCGCTCGTGCGTCACATAGATGCTCCTGACCTCGACCGGCCCGATCGCGCGCACGCTGTGATCGATGCCGGGCGGAATCCACACCGCCTGGTCCGGCGGCACGATCCAGGCGCCATGCTCGGTGATCACCGTCATCACGCCGGTGGCGCCGTAGAGCAGCTGCCCGCGCGTGTGCCGATGGGTCTCGATCTCGAAATCATGCGGCCAGTCATTGCCCACCGCCACCACGGGGCGCGCCACGGCTTCGTAATCCTTGCTGCGGACATTCCGGACCATGCACGGCCTCTCAATGTGGCCCAAATTCGAAAGAATATGACCCATTATGGCAAGCAGGCCGAGATTTGTGGAGTAAATTCGCCTGGAATACCGCTCAGGAGACGACATTGACCATCGAGGCGAACAATCCGGTGAGTGCAGCCGACCTCAACCCGGCCCGCGCGCAGGCGAGTCATCACACCGGCGACCAGACCCGCACTTTGGTCCTGGTGACGATCAGTTGCTGCCACATGCTCAACGACATGATGCAATCGCTTCTGCTCGCCATCTATCCGATGCTGAAATCGAACTACGCGCTCGATTTCGGCCAGATCGGTCTCATCACGCTCACTTTCCAGGCGACCGCCTCGCTGCTGCAGCCGATCGTCGGCCTCTATACCGATCACCGGCCAAAGAATTACGCGCTCTCCATGGGCATGGGCTTCACCTTCGCCGGCCTCATGCTGCTCGCCTTCGCGGATTCCTTTCCGCTCATTCTCTGCGCGGCGGCTCTCGTCGGCATGGGCTCCTCGATCTTCCATCCGGAATCCTCGCGCATTGCCCGGCTCGCTTCCGGCGGCCGCCACGGCTTTGCGCAATCGCTCTTCCAGGTGGGGGGCAATATCGGCTCGGCGGTGGGACCGCTGGTCGCCGCCTGGTTCATCGTGCCACATGGCCAGGGTGCCATCGGCTGGTTCTCGATCGCGGCCCTCGTCGCCATAGCACTCTTGGCCGGTATCGGCACCTGGTACAAGAACCACCGCGCGGAACTCGCACGCCGTCCGCGCAGTGCCCCGCAGGGCCACACGCTCTCGCGCAATCATGTCATCGGCATTATCGCGGTGCTGCTGGTACTGCTCTTCTCGAAATATTTCTACACGGCGAGTCTGAGCAGCTATTACACCTTCTATCTGATCGAGAAGTTCGGCGTGTCACTGCCCGACGCGCAGATATATCTCTTCCTGTTCTTGGGCTCGGTGGCGCTCGGCACCATCCTGGGCGGTCCCATCGGCGACCGCGTCGGACCCAAGCGCGTGATCTGGGGCTCGATCCTCGGCGTGCTACCTTTCACCCTCATCCTGCCGCATGTAGGGCTCATCTGGACCGTGATCCTCACGGTGCCGATTGGCCTCATCCTCGCCTCCGCCTTCGCCGCCATCGTCGTCTATGGACAGGAGCTTATTCCCGGCAAGGTCGGCATGGTGGCCGGGCTCTTCTTCGGCTTCGCCTTCGGCATGGGCGGTATCGGTGCCGCGGTGCTGGGCGAGCTTGCCGATTGGACCGACATCACTTTCGTCTACCAGCTCTGTGCCTTCCTGCCGGCCTTGGGACTCTTCGCCGCCTTCCTGCCGGATCTCGGTGGCAAGCGCCGCCACCGCTGACGCCCGCATTTGACGCGAATGTGAAGTGCCCGTGACAGCGCTCACATCGCCTGCCATTGCACAATCCTGCCAGCCGCGATAGTTAGAGCGGAAGGGGACGCTCATGAACGACGCCGCCCGGATGGGGTCGGCGGGAGATAATGTGCGAATGACAAAAAGATTTCTGCTTCTGGGCGCGGCCACGCTGGCGATCGCCGGCATCGCCGCCGGCATGTTGCTGCGGCCGGGCCTCGCCGATGCCGAGGAGCCCTTTGCCGGGTCCTGGGACGTGGTCGATGTGCAGCCGGCGCCCTGGGTCGAAGGTGGCGCACAGGCGCCGATCCACGAGGAGATTGCCAAGGGCCGCATCACTTTCATGGCGAATTCGGTCCAGGCGCCTGGCTTCCTCAATTGCGACAAGGCGCATTTCGAAATCACTAAGGTGCCGCCGGAATTTCTGTTCCAGGGCGGATTGACCGATCCCACCACCCAGGCCGCGGCCATGGGCTATAAGGGCGGCGAGATCGAGAATCTCGCCATGACCTGCGAGAGTGGCGACGCCGACATCTCCATGGATTTCAGCCTGATCGAGGATGGCGTGATCGTCTTCGCCCTCGACAACATGATCTACCGCATGCAGCGCGTGACGGAATAAAGTCTGCCGCCGCATAGCACCCATACGGTGAGTGCGGTGGACCTCGGGCCGGCCGGCGCCTAATGTTACTGCATCACGTCACCCATCGGGCCGCTTTCACGGGCGGCCCGATGCGTTTGTTGCGATCGGACCGCTTTCGTCATGCAAGTTTCTCCATCCTCCAGCACGTCCGCCGGCCCCGCCAAGCCGGGCGTCGAATTCGTGGTGCTGCTGGCCCTAACCATTTCCCTGGTCGCACTCGCCATCGATTCCATGCTGCCGGCCTTGCCCGACATCGCCCGCGATCTCGGCGCCACTGATCCCAACGACCGGCAGATGGTGATCACCATCCTCTTCGCCGGCTTCGGCATCGCGCAGATCCTCTATGGCCCGGTTTCGGACAGCGTGGGCCGCAAGCCCGCGATCTATGCCGGCTTCGCCATCTTCACCCTGGGCAGCATCGTCTGCCTCGCCGCGAATGATTTCGACACCATGCTGATCGGCCGCTTCCTGCAAGGCTTCGGGGCTGCGGGACCGCGCACCGTCACCATCGCCATGGTGCGCGACCGCTTCGAGGGCCGCGCCATGGCCCGGATCATGTCGCTGGTGACCTCGGTCTTCATCCTGGTGCCGGTGCTGGCACCCTCGATCGGCCAGGGCATCATGCTGCTCTCGTCCTGGCACGCGATCTTCTGGATGCTGCTCATCCTCGGCATGCTGACGGCGCTCTGGTTCGCCCTGCGCCTGCCGGAGACGCTCGATCTTTCGCGCCGGCGCGAGCTTTCCCTGGGCCGCATCCTGCGCGCCATCGTCGAGGTATTCCGCAATAGAATCTCCCTGGGCTACATGACGGCGACCGGCCTCGTCTTCGGTGCCTTCATCGGCTATCTCGCTTCCTCGCAGCAGATCTTTCAGGAGATGTACGGCGTCGGTAAATGGTTCTCGGTCTGCTTCGGCGTCCTCGCAGTGTCCTTCGGCGCGGCCTCGCTCCTCAATGCCAAGCTGGTGATGCGCTTCGGCATGCGCCTGCTCTCCAACCGCGCGCAATGGGCCCATACCCTGCTCTCGGTCGCCTTCGCTTTCGTCGCCATCGTCTATGACGGCCAGCCGCCTTTGGCCCTCTTCATGGCCTATATGATGACGACCTTCTTCATGGTCGGCATCCTGTTCGGGAATTTCAACGCACTCTCGATGGCACCCCTGGGCCATATCGCGGGCGTGGGTGCCGCGGTGATCGGCGCCTTCACCACCTTCGTCTCGGTGGGCAGCGGTGCCGTCATCGGCCATGCCTATCAGGGCACGATCCAGCCATTGGTGATCGGCTTTGCCATTCTCGGCGTGCTCTCGCTTTGCGCCACCCGCTGGGCTGAAAGCGGCCGCTCAGGCGAGACGCTCTAACCCAGCGCTGTCCGGTACATCGCGTTTTGCGAGAGGTCGTAGGAGCGCTCGGCGTGATAGATCGGCGTCTCGCTGCCGAGATGGCTGGAGAACAGGGTGAATTGCGTCACCTCGAACGGATCCGAGCGGAAGAGGTTATGCATGGCGAGATATTGCTGCAGCTTGTGCGGCGGCGGGTCCTTGGGCCGTGCCAGCGTCACATGCGGCCGGTAATTCTGCCCCTCGGGCGTGAGCCCGGCACGCACCACCGCCGATTCGACCTTGCCCTGGAGATGGGTGAGAGCCGGTTCTTTGGCGACGCCCGCCCAGATCGCCTTCACCCGCCCGCCACTCGCGAAATGCCCGACCTCGGCCAGGCGCAGGATGAAACTTGGCGCCCGGATGCCGGCCAAAGCCGCATCGACATAATCGAGATCGCGTCCGTCAAGTTCGCCCAGGAAGCGGAGCGTGATGTGGAAGTTTTCCGGCGGGACCCATTTAGTCGTCGGCAAACCGCCGCAGAGCAGGCGCAATTGCCAGCGCACCTGGTCGGGCAGGGAAAGGGCCACGAAAAGGCGCATCACACACCTGCCGGAAAAAATACGGCCGAATCGCCACTCCGGCCATCATATCAGCGAACCCGATGACAGAACAATGAAACCGGCCGACTCGATCCCTTAAGGGCACGGATAGGTATGCTCCCGGTGGATCGCCTCGATCCCGTTAACCACATCCTCCGAGAGCTTGATATCGGCGCTGGCGATGTTGCTTTCAAGTTGGGCGAGTGTGGTGGCGCCGATGATATTGCTGGTGAGGAAAGGCCGGCTGTTCACGAAAGCCAGCGCCATCTGCGCCGGATCGAGGCCATGGGCGCGGGCGAGCGCCACATATTTCGTCGTCGCCGGATCGGCATGCGGTCCGCGATAGCGCTTGAAATGCGGATATTTGTTGAGCCGGTCGGCCGGGCCGGCGCTGCCGTCGAGATATTTGCCGCTGAGAGCGCCCATGGCGAGCGGTGAATAGGCGAGGAGGCCACAATCCTCGCGATGCGCCACCTCGGCCAGACCCACCTCGAAGCTGCGGTTGACCAAAGAATAGGCATTCTGGATCGAGGCCATGCGCGGCAGGCCCAGCCGTTCGGCTTCGGTGAGCCAGCGCATCGTGCCCCAGGCGCTCTCGTTGGAAAGGCCAATGGCACGGATACGTCCCGCCTTGATCTCGTCGGCGAAGACCTGCAGCGTTTCCGCGAAGGGCGTGAAGCTCTCCTCCGGCTTGTGGACGTAAGCAAGACGCCCGAAATTATTCGTGGTCCGCTCGGTCCAGTGCAATTGGTAGAGATCGATGTAATCGGTCTGCAACCGCTTCAGGCTTTCATCCAGCGCCGCCTTGATATTGGCACGGCCGAAATCGAGTTTGCCGCCGCGCACATAAGTGAGGCGCTCGTCCGACCCCGCGATCTTGCTGGCGATGACCACCTGGTCGCGCTTGCCTGGATTTTTCTTCAGCCAGGTGCCGATGATGCGCTCGGTGGCGCCATAGGTCTCGGCCCTCGGCGGCACGGCATACATCTCGGCCGTGTCCCAGAAATTGACGCCGCGTTCCAGCGCCAGATCCATCTGCTGATGGCCTTCGGCTTCGGTGTTTTGTTCGCCGAAGGTCATGGTGCCCAGCGAAATCAGGCTGACATTGATATCCGTGCGCCCGAGGCGGCGATATTCCATGGTCGAAATCCTATGGGATGAAAATCAGAGAAAGAGGGTGAGCACGCCGGTATAGGCGTAGAATCGATCATGGCTGATCTCGCCATTGGCGAAGAAGCCCGTCAATGGAAATTCGCCCAGATGCTCGGCGATCATGCGTGTTTCCGCGGCATCCTGGCCGAAGAGATTGGGGCCGCGCGCGACGCAGGAAACATAGAGCCCGCCCTTGATCGGCCGGTCGATGCGGGATTTGAGGCGCTTGAGCATGCGCCCGAAATCCGCCTTGGCACTGGCTTTGTCGCGCTTGGCGAAAAGGATCGGCTGGCCTGCCGCAATCTCGGCGCCGATCGCCAGCCATTGCCGTTGCGTGTCGATGCCGGTGATGTTGCGCACCAGGTAATCGCCGGTATCCGAGCCCGCGACCGGCAGGGCCGCGAAGATGAAACCGCCGACACGATTGAGGTCGCGCGCCAGCACCTCACCGATCTCCTCGCGGAAGACCTCAAGTGCCGGTCGTCCATCGATCTCCTTGACGATCTCGTCCTCGGCCTCCGTCACGATATGCTGCGGGCCGATCGGCACGCAGCCCTGGCTGAGGCCGGTCACCAGGGCAACCTCATCGGTGAGCAGCGCGCCGGAAAGCGCTGCCTCGCCGGTATCGCCCGCCACTTGCAGATAACCCTGCCGCGACGAGGTGAAGCCGCCCAGCAGAAAGAGGCCCGCCGTGCCGCTTAGCTGCCGCATCAAGGCCGGTAAGTGCCCGTTGGTGGGATTGCCATGCACCAGGCCGACGCTGGGCTTCTTCGCCGCCATCCAATCCGAGATCGCGCGCAATCGGCTCGACCCGCCGCCGGGATTGGGATCCAGCAGGCGGAAGGAATCCGCCGGCACGGGAAGGACCATCAGGCTCATCGCCGGTTCGTCGTAATATTCCGCGATGCCGCCTTCATTGTCTTCGCCCAGCACGCCAATGCCGATCGTGCCGATCCAGTTTTCGAGCCCGGTCGTCAGGCGCAATTGATCGACGATGGCCGGCAGATGCGGTGCCAGATGATCGGTCACATAGACGAAGCCGAGTGCGCCCGCTTCCACCTTGCCGAGTGCTGCAAGACATTGCCGCGTGATGTCGGCCCAATGCTCCCCGCGCGCATGGGCGCTGCGGCACACAGGCGCATGCGCGCTTCGGCTGGTGTCCGTCATGACGTCTGGTCCAGCATCTTGGTGAGATGCGGCAGGATGCCCTCGACGATCACGGCGACACCTTCCTTGGTGGGGTGCAGGCCGTCGCCCTGATTGAGCTCCGGCTTGGTGGCCACACCTTCCAGGAAGAAGGGGTAGAGTTCGAGGCCATGGGTGTTTGCCAGGTCGGGATACATGCCGTCGAAGGCTGTCGCATAATCCTCGCCCATATTGCGCGGCGCCAGCATGCCGGCCAGCAGGATTTTTGCGCCCGTCTCTTTCAGCCGCAAGATGATCGTCTCCAGGTTGCGCCGTGCCTCGGCGGGGTCGAGGCCGCGCAAGGCGTCATTGGCGCCCAGTTCCAGAATCACCAGATCCGGCTTGTCGGCCAGCATCCAGTCCAGCCGGGCGACACCCCCGGCGGTGGTGTCGCCGGAGACGCCCCCATTGATTACCAATGCCTCGCGCCCCATCTTATCGAGGGCTTTTTGGAGTTGGGGGACAAATCCATCCTCCTGCGGGAGACCGTATCCCGCGGTGAGGCTGTCGCCGAAGGCCAGGATGCGGATGGGCTCGGCTTCGGCCCGCCCGGACGATAGGAACAGGCCAGCCAGCAGCAGAAACAGGCTGGCGGCGCGGAAATATGGCTTCAGACTGAACATGGGGAATCCGGAAAAGGACGGCATGATCGAACTCTCAAAGGTTGCTCTTAAACTGGGCAGCGCCGCTGGCGAGGTCAATATCCTCAACGGCATCGATTTGCGGATTGCGGCTGGCGAGACGGTCGGCCTGGTGGGTCCTTCGGGTTCCGGCAAGACCTCGCTGATGCTGCTCCTGGCCGGCCTGGAAAGCGCCAGTTCGGGGCGGATCAGCATCGCAGGTGCCGATATTTCGGGCATGAGCGAGGATGCTCTCGCTTTGTTCCGGCGTCGCCAGATCGGCATTGTGTTCCAAAGCTTCCACCTCATTCCTACCATGAACGCGGTCGAAAATGTGGCGGTTCCGCTGGAACTGGCCGGCATCCCGGATCCGTTCACAATCGCGTCAAAGGCCCTCACCGATGTGGGCCTCGGCCATCGCCTCACGCATTATCCATCCCAGCTTTCGGGCGGCGAGCAGCAACGTGTGGCCCTGGCGCGCGCCATCGCGCCCAAGCCGAAACTGCTGCTGGCCGACGAACCCACCGGCAACCTCGATCACGATACCGGCGAGCGTATCATCGAATTGCTGTTCTCCTTGCGCGAGCAGGTGGGGGCGACCTTGCTCCTCATCACCCACGACCCCAGCCTCGCGCGGCGCTGCGACCGTACCTTGCGCATGGCCGATGGTCTTATCGTCAGCGATGAGCGGTTGGCCGCATGAACGTGGAAAATTTCCTGATCGCCGCCAAATTCGCGCGGCGTGAATTGCGCGGTGGCTTGCGCCGTTTCGGCATCGTCATCGCGGCCCTTGCGCTGGGTGTCGGCATCATCGCCGGCGTGGGCTCGCTCACTTCCGCGATCGAGGCCGGCTTTGCCGCCGATGCGCGCGGCATCCTGGGCGGCGATGCCGAATTGCGTCTCGCCTATCGCGAGGCCGATGCCGCGGAACAGGCGGCGATGGCCGCGGGCGGGCGCGTCTCCCATGCCATGGAAATGCGCGCCATGGTCAAGGCGGCGAATCCGGAGATTGCGCCGACGCTCGCCGAACTCAAAGCGGTCGACGATCTCTATCCGCTCTATGGCGCGCTGGAGATGGAGCCGGCAATCCCGCTCCGGGACGCACTCGCCCCGCAACCCGACGGGCTTTACGGCGCGGTGCTGGAGCCCACTCTGGCGGACCGCCTCGGCGTCAAGGTCGGCGATGCCGTGACCGTGGGCGGCGCCACCTTCCGCATCACCTCGCTTCTGGCCTTCGAACCGGATCGCGGCCTGCGTGGCTTCTCCCTCGGCCCGCGCCTGATGGTCAGTCCCGCGGCGATGGCCGAAACCGGGCTGCTGCAGCCGGGTGCGCTGGTCTATCACCTCTACCGCATCGCCTATGAACCTGGTTTCGACGGCAAGGCCTTTCTCGACAAACTGCGCGCCGATCTTCCCAAGGCCGGCTGGCGCATCCGCGAATTGGGCGACGCCGCCTCGGGCGCCAAGCGCTTCATCGACCGCACCGCGCAATTCCTCAATGTGGTGGGCTTCGCGGCCCTGCTCATCGGCGGTATCGGCATCGCCAATGCGGTGCGTGCCTATCTCGAAAGCCGCGCGCAATCGCTCGCCATCCTGCGCTGCGTCGGGGCGACGTCGTCGATGCTCTTTGCCATCTACGGCTTGCAGATCCTGGCGATGACCATCGTCGGCATCGTCATCGGCCTCGCCATCGGCATCGCCTTGCCTTTCGCGGCGCAATCGGCGCTGAGCGGCTACGGCCTCAGATTGCTGCCGGGCTTCTATGCGCTGCCTCTGCTGTTCGCGGCGGCGGTCGGCCTCTGCACCGCGGCGTCCTTCGCGCTCCTGCCGCTCCTCCGTGCCCAGCGTATCCGTCCGGCGCAGCTCTTTCGCGCGCTCTCGCTGGAACTGGGCGCGGTGAAGCGCATCGACGCGATCCCGCTCGTCCTCATCGGCGTGGTGCTGGCTGGGCTGATCCTGCTCGGCAGCAACGATCGCATGCTCGGTTTCTATTTCATCCTCGCGGCACTGGTTGCTCTGCTGCTCTTCCGGTTGCTCGCCATCGGCATTCACGATCTGGCCTATCGTCTCCGCGCCCGCGCGCAAGCGGGAAGCTGGCCGCAATCGATCCGCTTTGCCCTCGGTGCCATGGTGCGGCCGCAGGCGCCTGCCGCTGGCATCGTCATTTCATTGGGCCTCGGCCTCACCGTGCTGGTGGCGGTCGGCCTCATCCAGCGCGGCCTCACCCGCGACATCCAGGAAACCCTGCCGGCCCAGGCGCCCAGCTTCTATTTCATCGACATCCAGCCGGCGCAGCTCGAAGGTTTCGTGGCTGACGTGAAGGCCTTCCCGACCTCCAGCGATCTTTCGCATGTGCCGATGCTGCGCGGCAGTGTTTCCCGCGTGAACGACGTACCTTCGGACCAGGTCGAGGTGCCGCCCAATGTCGCCTGGGTGCTGCGCGGCGATCGCGGTGTCACCTGGTCGGCGGTGAAACCCGCCAATGCCAAGGTGGTCGAGGGCGAATGGTGGCCGGAAGATTATCAGGGCGATCCCCTGATCTCGCTGGATGTCGAAACCGCGCGCGGGCTTGGCCTCAAGATCGGGGATTCGCTCACGGTCAACATCCTCGGGCGCGAGATCACCGGGCGGCTTGCTAATTTCCGCGAGATCGACTGGGCGCATCTCGACATCAATTTCGTGATGGTGTTCTCGCCCGGCCTCATTTCTTCGGCGCCGCAGACCCATATCGCCACCGTGCGCGTGGATCCCGACCGCGAGAGCGATCTGGTGAAAGAGCTTGCGGTGAAATATCCTAATGTCTCGGCGATCCGCGTCAAGGATGCGATCTCCACCGCGACCCGCATCCTCGAGGCGGTCGGTTGGGCCGTGCGCGTCGCCGCCGGCATCGCCCTCGTCGTGGGTGCCCTGGTGCTTGCCGGCGCCATGGCGACCGGTCAGCAGCGCCGCATCTACGAGGCGGTGCTCCTCAAGATGCTGGGCGGCACCCGGCGCGACGTCGCCATGGGCTATGTCACCGAATTCGCGTTCCTGGCCTCGCTCAGCGCCGCCCTCGCTTTGGTGATCGGCAGTTTCGGCGCCTGGGCCTTCCTCACCAAGGTGATGGAGAGCAGTTGGACCTTCGACCCACCGCTCGCCCTCGGCATCGTGGTGATCGCCCTCGTCCTCGCCCTGGGCCTCGGCTTCGCCGGCTCCTGGCGCGCGCTGGGGGCGCGGGCAGCGCCGTATTTAAGGAACGAGTGATCGCAGGACGCAATACCTTGATTTACTGCGCCGCCGTCACGTTCTTCGTCGGGCGCGGCGGCCAGGAATCGAGGGTGGTGACGCGGGTTTCCCCCTCGGCCGGTTCTTCTATCTCCGTCAGCACGTCCATCAGCGCCGCGCGCAAGGCCTTCAACCGCTCATCATTCTCGACCTTAAGGCCGAACTGATCCTTCACATAGAAGACGTCGACGGCGCGATGGCCGAAGGTCGAGACCTTGGCGCTGAAGATCTGGAAGTTGAGGCGCGTGAGTGCTGCCGTCAGGCGGTGCAGCAGGCCGCGCCGGTCGCGGCCATTGACCTCGACCACCGTATGCGTGGCGCTCGCCCGGTTGTCGATGAGGACGCGCGGGATGATCGGGAAATTGCGCGCCGCCGGATTGGCGAGCTGCGGCAAGGCATCCAATTGTGCCAGCGTCCGCTGCGGCTGCTCCAGCACCAGGCGGATCGTGGCGGTCAATTTGGCCAGCCGCGCCGGCTGGTCGAAGGGCCCGCCTTCGGTATCCTGCACGAAGAAGGTATCGAGCGCCTTGCCGTTCCGAAGCGTGAAGATGCGCGCATCGACGATGCTGGCGCCCGACAGTGCCACCGCACCCGCCAATTGCGAGAACAGGCCCTTCGCGTCGGCAGTATAGATCGTGATCTCGGTCATCGCGCGCCAGCGGTCGACATGGAACTCGACCGAGAGCGCCCGCTGCTCGCGATCCGCCTCGCGCATCATGCGTGCATGGCGGGCGAGGGTGGGCGCCGGGAAGGCCAGCCAATAGGAGGGATGGCCGCGCTGGGTATGCGCCGTCCAATCCTCGTCCGGCCAGGATTTAAGCTCGGCTTTGAGATCGCTGAGCGCCGCCACGGCGCGGTCCTCGCGCGCCTCGGTGAGGCCGCCCATCATCATGTCTTCGGCGCGATGATAAAGCTCGCGCAGAAGCTGCGCCTTCCAGCCGTTCCAGGTCTTCGGCCCCACCGCGCGGATATCGGCGACGGTCAGAACCAGGAGCAGGCGCAGGCGTTCGGGCGATTGCACCAGATCGACGAAATCGGCGATGGTCTTCGGATCGTCGATGTCGCGGCGGAAAGCGGTGTTGCTCATCAACAGGTGATAGCGCACCAGCCAGGCGACCTGCTCGGTCTCCTCCGCGGTCAAGCCCAGGCGCGGGCACAGCTTCTCGGCGACGTCGCCGCCCAGCAGCGAATGATCGCCGGCGCGGCCCTTGGCGATGTCGTGGAGCAGGACTGCGAGATAGAGCACGCGGCGCGAGAGCACATCCTTCACCACCTGGCTCGCGATCGGCGCCTCGTCCTTGAGTTCGCCGCGCTCGATCCGCGCCAATATGCCGATCGCAAAGATGGTGTGCTCGTCGACCGTATAGGAATGGTACATGTCGTATTGCATCTGCGCCACGACACGGCCGAAATCGGGAATGAAGCGGCCCAGCACGCCCACTTCGTTGAGGCGCCGCAGGCTGAGCTCGGCGCCCTTGGTTGAGGTCAGCAGCTCCAGGAACAACGCATTCGCTGCCGCATCCTCGCGCAGTTGGTCGACCAGGCGCAGGCAATGCGAGACCGCGGTCATGGCGCTGGGATGAATCTCGACGTCGTGCTGCTGCGCCACCAGAAAAATGCGGATGAGGTCGATCGGGTGCTGGTTGAAGTGATCCGCCCTGGGAATGGTGAGGCGCCCGTTCTCCAGCGGAAAGCCGCCCAGTTCCTTCCGCAAGATGCCGAGTGTGGGCAGGCGCAGCAGCGGCTTCTTGAAGCACTGGCTCTCGATCCCCGCGCAGACATAGCGGGTGAGGCCGCCCACCGATTTCACGACCAGGAAGTAATGCTTCATCAGCCGCTCGACGCCTTTCGAGCCGGCATGATCGGTATAGCCGAGGCGCCGCGCGATTTCGGGCTGCAGATCGAAGGTCAGGCGCTCCTCGCCGCGGCCGGTGAGGTAGTGAAGATGACAGCGCAGCGTCCACAGGAAGTTGAACGCCTTGTCATAGGTGGCGCGCTCGGCATTGGTAAGCAGGCCCTGTTCGACCAGCGCCTGGATGGAATCGGCGCGCACCACAAAACGCGCCAGCCACAGCAGGGTCTGGAGATCCCGCAGGCCCCCCTTGCCGTCCTTGATGTTGGGCTGCAATTCGTAGCGCGAGCCGCCATGCAGCTTGTGCCGCCCCTGCCGCTCGGCGAGCTTCTCGTGATAGAAGGCCTCGCCATGCCCCTTGATGACGCGTTTGGCGAAGGCGGCGCGGAAATCCTCGAACAATTGCTGGTCGCCCCAGACATAACGCGCTTCCAGCAGCGTCGTGCGAATGGTGAGGTCGCCTTCCGCCTGGCGCAGGCATTCTTCCACGCTGCGCGCGGCCTGGCCGACCTTGAGCCCCAGATCCCACAGGCGATAGAGCATGAACTCGACCACCTGCTCGCAATAGGGCGACATCTTGTAGGGGAGCAGGAACAGGATATCGATGTCGGAATGGGGGGCGAGCTCGCCGCGGCCATAGCCGCCCACCGCGATCAGCGACAGGCGCTCGGCCACCGTGGGGTTGCCCAGCGGAAAGGCCTTCTGGGTGGTGAAGTCGAAGAGGCCGCGCAGCAATTGGTCGACCAGGAAGGACGCTTCATGGGCGCTGGTGAGGCCCGCTTGCGCCCCCCGGCTGTTGCTCATGAAGCGCGCCTGGATTTCCTCGCGCCCGGCCGCCAGATACCGTTTCAGGATGGCCGACAGCTCCGCCCCGGCCGCGGCGGCATCGCCGGCGCCCTCCGCCAAGGCGTCGAGTTCCGCCATGAGCCGCCGCCGATCGATGACGGCGCGCTGGTTGTCGATCGCGTTCATGCCTGGAATGTAGCAGGAACGCCCCTATTCGGGGAAGGTGACATGCCGCATGGCAGCATAGACCTTCTCGCGGTCCCCGGTGCGGCTGCAGCCGAAGCCGACGATGCGCCGCCGATAGCCGTTATATTCCCGCCGCATGTTGCGCTCGAAGGCGACGCAATCGGAAGGAATGTGTTTGAGATCGGCCACGAATTCCGCGGTTTTCAGGTTCTGCTGTGTCTTCCCCGACCGCCATTCCTCGATGGTGAGGTTGAAACTGTCGGCGATCTCGGCGCGGAACCCGCTATTGGGCACGAAAACGAAGGTGTATTTGGCCGTCCGGTCCGCCACGACCAGGAAATGCGACCCGTCGATGGCGTTGGTTTCCAGAACCTCGGTCGAGCCGGTGGCGCCGCTATAGAGAAAGCAGGTGTTGTCATAACCGGCATCGCTCATCTGCAAGCGGAGCGAGCTGCATTCGACCTCGTCCTCGGCCCGCGAGGGCGCGGCATCGGTCACAAGCAATGTCAGGAAAGCCGAGCAGGAGAACAAGAGGGCGGAACTGATCTGGACGACGCGGCGGCGGGCGTGATGGCCCTGGCTGAAACCCATGCGGCAATTTCCCGGACTGGTTGACGGAACCACTGTGCAAAACTCCCCCCCTTAAGTCAAATGCCGCCCGGTCGCACCACCGAGGGTACTCTGGGGTAAGGATTTTTCCGTGGCGGGGACGGCAAAAACCGGTCTATTTTGCCGCTCAGGACGGCTGCCTAGACCGTCCGGCAAAACGGTAAGACAGGGACGAGGGGTATAGCTCATGGCTCAGCCGGCGCTGGTCGTTGAGGATCTGCACAAGAAATTCGGCGAGCTCGAGGTGCTGAAAGGCGTCTCGGTCACCGCCCATACCGGCGACGTGATTGCGATGATCGGCTCGTCCGGCTCGGGCAAAAGCACCTTGCTCCGCTGCATCAATCTCCTCGAGACGCCGGATTCCGGCCATGTCACCGTCAATGGCGAGCTCATTCGCATGCGCCCCACCAGGGGCGGCCATGCCGTGCCGGAAGACTGGAAACAGGTCGACCGCATCCGCGCCAGCCTCGGCATGGTGTTCCAGAGCTTCAATCTCTGGTCCCACATGACCATCCTCGAAAACGTGATCGAGGCCCCGGTCCATGTCCTGAAGGTGCCGAAGAAGGAGGCGATCGAGCGGGCCGAGCAATTGCTCGCCAAGGTCGGCATCGCCGACAAGCGCAACCACTATCCCAGCCATCTCTCCGGCGGCCAGCAGCAGCGCGCCGCCATTGCCCGGGCCCTTGCCATGGAGCCCAAGGTGATGCTGTTCGACGAACCCACCTCGGCCCTCGATCCCGAACTGGTGGGCGAGGTCCTGCGCGTCATGCGGCAATTGGCCGAGGAAGGCCGCACCATGCTGGTGGTGACCCACGAAATGGGCTTCGCCCGCGAGGTCGCCAACAAGGTGATCTTCCTGCATCAGGGCCGTATCGAGGAAGAGGGGAACCCGAAAGAAGTCTTCGCCAACCCCAGCTCCGACCGCCTCCGCCAGTTCTTGAAGACCACCCAGCATCAGCACTAGGGCGTAACGCGGCTTCTGATGGACGGGCCAAAGACAAGACGGATCGCGACAATACTCGCAGCACATCTCCTGCTGCTACCGCTCGTGCATACCGCGATCGGTCAGGACGGCACCTATCTGATCGGCACACCGACCAAGGACAGCGATTTCGTCGAGGCGGTGTCCAAGATGCCCGCGTCGATGCTGGACATTGGTTTGATGCGTCTTGAAGACAGGCTTTGGAGACGCTTCGGCCTATTAGAACCGTTATCAGGGATGCGTCTTCAGAACATCGGTGTCTATATCCACGATGGCGCCCTGGTTGCCCAAATCATCGGCGAGGACGCAGAGGGGCAACCGGATGATTGCATCGGGGCTTGGCACGATGTTCGCGCTGCATTGTCGATGTACCCGAAGGAAGTACTTCTCGCCCAGAAAGGTCCCGATGCGTGCTTCCATATTGCCGACGCCTTCTCCCCGGCCGGAGGGCCGGACGTGGGACTCATGGTTCACGATCAGAAGCAGGATCCTTGCGCCATCATGCGGATTGTCGTCCAAGTCAACAAAGTCAGCAAATCGGAACGGTCGCTGTATCGGTGCGACGGTGATTTCTACGGCGATCCGGTTTCCCGTCCCTAGGCCTGTTGAGGCAACCTGTCCGGTCGGCCGTCAGTAAGAGCGCGCGTTGGGCCTCAATTGCGTCCTCACCAACGACGCTGCCCGGAATTCCCATAGTGATTTCAAGGGTTGGGTGAATAATTTCTTAACCCTCTTGCCCGAAACTGCCTAAGTCGCGCCGGGATGACGGTATTCCGACATCCCGGAGAAGCGCGATATTCCGTTCTCGGCAGAACCATTCGGGGTCGTGTGAGCAAGCGAGCCAAGGGGATAACCCGCGATCAGCGCCAGCATCAGATCGCCTCGATCAGCATGCTGACGATCAATTTCACCGGTCTCGCCGCGGCGCTGACTGGATGCTGGTACGCGTTCACGGACCCGTCGGCGGTTGCGCTGCCGGCGTCGCTCCTCGTCCTGCTGCTGATTCTGGCCATCAATATCGGCGCCTTCTGGCTGTTCCGGGCGATCCGGAAGCGCAACACAGCCTATCGCGGCGCCTTCGTCTCCCTGATCCTGGATTCCATCGATGCCGCTGTCACCGTCTACGATTCCACCGGCCGTCTGGTCCGGGCCAATCGCGGCGCCGAGCGTCTCTCTGGGTTCAGCGAGGCGGAACTCAAGAATCCGGAAACCTGGAAGCACATTCTTCCCGGCATCAATTACGAGAAGGTGACGGGCATTCTGGTCGGCCGCCCGGCCAGCGATTATCCCATCACCAACACCAATCCCTGGGTCGCGCGCGATGGGACAGAGCGCTTGCTGCGCTGGTCCAATGTGGCGCTCACCGACGATGACGGCCAGGTGGCGCTCATCGTCTGTATCGGTTTCGACATCACCGAGCAGCGCCGCTTCGAAAAGGATCTCATCAACGCCAAGAACGACGCCGTGCTGGCCAGCCGCGCGAAATCGGAATTCCTCGCCAATATGAGCCATGAATTGAGGACGCCGCTGAACGCGATCCTGGGCTTTGCCGAGGTGATCCGCGATCAGCGCATGGGCGGCAATGCCGAGACCTACCGGAACTATGCCGTCGACATCTACGACAGCGGTCAGATGCTGCTGCAATTGATCACCGATCTCCTCGACATGGCGAAGCTGGAATCGGGCCAGGTCGTGCTCCATGAAACGGAACTCGATGTCGAGGCGATCATCGCCGCCTCGCGCCGCATGGTGCTGGCGCGCGCCGAGGAGGGCAGCGTGCGCCTCGCCGTCGACGTCCAACCCCATCTGCCGCCGATGCGGGGCGGCGAGCGCGCCTTGAAACAGATCGTGCTCAATCTGCTCTCGAATGCGGTGAAGTTCACGCCGCAGGGGGGCAAGGCCGCGATCAAGGCCGGGCTCAACGCGCAAGGCGGAATCGAGATCACGGTCAGCGATACCGGCATCGGCATTCCTCCCGAGGCGATCGAGCGTCTGTTCCAACCCTTCTATCAGGTCGATGCCAAGATCTCGCGGCGTTATGGCGGCACCGGTCTCGGCCTTGCCATCACCAAGAAGCTGGTCGACGCTCATGACGGCCAGATCGCCGTCGCCAGCATTCCCGGCGAGGGCACCCATGTCACCGTTTCCTTCCCTCCGGCCCGCACGCTGGTGCCGGCCGGCCGCTGAGGGATCGCGGCGCGATCGCCATCAGCCGGCGGCGGAATCGAGCCGGCTGTATTGCCGTGGCGAACAGCCCATCACGCGCTTGAAGGCCGTGCTGAAGGCACTCTCCGATTCATAGCCGAGCGACAGGGAAATGACGGAAATGGAATCGCCGGAGTTTGACAGCCTGTCTCCGGCCAGCAGCATGCGCCAGCGGGTCACGTATTCCATCGGGGACTCTCCGGCTGTCTCCTTGAATCTCTGCGCGAAGGTCGATCGTGACATGCCGGCCAGTGCCGCCAGTTCCTGCAAGGTCCAGCGATGTGCGGGATCGGCGTGAATGGCGTTGATCGCAGCACCCAATTGCTTGTCCGCCAGCGCTGCGAACCACCCGATGCCGCCGCCAGGTTCTTCAGCCAAGTTCACCCGCAGAGCGTGAACCAGCATCATATGGGCCAGGTGCTGCGCGATCAGATAGCCGCCTGGCTGCCGCTCGCGCAGTTCCAGCATCATCTGCTCCACGGACCAGCGCAGGGCCGCCTGATCCGATTCCTTCCGGATATGCACGATGGGCGGCAGCATTCGCAGCAGGCTGCCCGCGTGATTGCCGGCGACAGCGAAGCGGCTGCCGACCAGAAAAAGATCGCCGCCGCCGTTGAAGGTGACAACACCACCCTCCCGGGCCGGCGGAAAAATGGTGCCGGCATCGATCGGTGTCACCGTCATGTCGCTGGCCAGGCGGAAGGGCCGCCCGCTCGGCAGGACGAAGCAATCCCCGGCGGTCAGGCGCACCGCTTCTGGCACATCCTCCACCGACAGCCAGCACGCCCCGGAGATCACGGCGTAGCATTTGATGCGGCCGTTCTGATCCGAGAACTGGACCGACCAATCTCCACCGGCATCGAAGCCGGCGGATACATAGCTGCGCGGTTTCAGCAGCGACAGGACATCGGAGAGCGGATCCATGAACCATCCGGACGATTGCAAAGATAAAACGGACTTTGCAGCATAGCCCGTATTTTCCAAGGCTTCTATCGTGGCGCCATCTTGTGAAGTGATCTGATGAGCCGCAACCGGATAAGGAAGCCAGATTCGTGACAGCATTCAAGATCAATGGGCAAGAAGTGAATGTCGCCGCCGAGCCCGATACCCCGCTGCTTTGGGCGATCCGCGAGCATTTGAAGCTCACCGGAACAAAATTCGGCTGTGGCATCGCGCAATGCGGCGCCTGCACCGTTCATGTCGATGGCGAGCCGACGCGGTCCTGCGTCACCCAGCTCCAGGATGTTGCCGGCAGGGAAGTGACCACCATCGAAGGCCTGTCGCCCGATGCCAGCCATCCGTTGCAAAGGGCCTGGATTGCCGAGCAGGTACCGCAATGCGGTTACTGCCAATCGGGGCAGATCATGCAGGCGGCGGCACTCCTGAACAGCAACCCCAAACCCACCCGCGATCAGATCGTTGAACACATGGACGGCAATATCTGCCGCTGCGGGACCTATGTGAGAATCATCAAGGCCATCCAGCGCGCGATCGGGGAGGTCTGAGTCATGAGCAAGACATTGCAGCTAACCGCCAGCTCGCTCTCGCGACGCAGCTTCCTCATCACCATCGGCGGCGCCGGAATCGCGGTGACCTTCGGTGGTTTGGCACGGGACGCCCTCGGCGCCAACATGGCCACCGCTCTTGCTGGCGATTATCGACCGAATGTCTGGGTGAGCATCGCCGCCGACGGGACGGTGAGCATCATGTCGCCGGCTTCCGAGATGGGGCAGGGCGTCATGACCACGCTGCCGCTGCTCATCGCCGAGGAGATGGATGCCGATTGGGACAAGGTTCGCATCCTTCAGGCGCCGTCCGACGCAGAGCGTTACGGCAATCCGGGTTTTTTCGGCATTCAGCTCACCGGCGGCAGTGAATCGACGCGCGGCTATTTCAGCCTGCTCCGTCTGGTCGGGGCGCAGACCCGCAAGGTTCTCCTGGCAAGCGCCGCGGACATCCTGGGTGTACCGGTTGGCGAGCTTGCGACCGAACCGCATAAGGTCGTGCATGCGCCATCGGGCCGCTCGCTTGCTTACGGCGAGATCGCGGCGGCGGGCTCGCTGCCAGATCCCTTGCCGCAGGCAAGCGAGGCTGATCTCAAGTCGCAAGATCAATGGCGCTATATCGGCAATCTCACCATGCCGCGCATCGACGTGCCCGCCAAGGTCGACGGAACCGCGAAATTCGGCATCGATGTCCAGCTTCCCGGCATGCTCTACGGTGCCGTCTTGCGGGCGCCGGTGCAGGGCGATGGGCCTGCGAATATCGACGCTGCCGCCGCGCAGGCCGTCAGGGGCGTCACGCAGATCGTTCCGCTCCCCTATGGAATCGGCATCGTCGGCGACACGCTGGAAGCCGTCTGGCGGGCAAAGGATTTGCTCAATGTGAGCTGGACGACGTCATCTCGTGTTCGCAATTACACCAGCGCCGATTTGCTTGAGCGCTATCGCAGCATCGGCCGTGATCTCGAACGCACCGGCGTCACCGTTCACGCGGAAGGCGACGCGGTGGCGGCGATCGCGAAAGCCGCCACGATCATCGAGGTCGATTACCTCGCTGATCATGTTCATCATGCGACCATGGAGCCGATGAACGCCACCGCCCTGGTGACGGGGGACGGGGCGGAAATCTGGGCGCCCACTCAGGGCCCGACCGGCACGCAGGGCTTTGCTGCCGAATTGCTCGGCATCACGGCTGACAAGGTCAAGGTGAACACAACTCTGCTTGGCGGTGGCTTCGGTCGCAAGGCCGAGGCCGATTTCATCATCGATGCGGTGTCACTGGCCAAGGCGGCGCCCGGTCGCCCGGTCAAGGTCATCTGGAATCGCGAGGACGACGTGCGGCACGGCAAGTATCGGCCTCTGGCCGCGCAGCATATGCAGGTCGGCCTCGATGAGGCGGGCAACATCACCGGCTGGCGGCACCGTGTCGTGGCGGATTCGATCTTTGCCCGCACGCTCCCGGAAGTGTTCGACAGCGAAGGCGGTCGGGACAGCGTCGTCACCGAAGGCACGGAGTTCGGTTATCACGTACCGTCCCATCTCATCGAGTATCTGCGCCAGGACAATGGTCAGGATGTCGGGTTCTGGCGCGGGGTCGGGCTGGGCTACACCAAGTTCGGCGTCGAATGCGTGATCGACGAAATCGCGGCGGCCAGAGGTATGGATCCCCTGGCGCTTCGGCTGGAATTGCTGCGGGATCAGCCGCGCGCCCGCCACGTCATCGAGACGGTGGCACAGATGGCGGAATGGGACCGAGCACGTGATGGCCGGGCGCTGGGCCTCGCTTATTCGGACGGCTTTGGCGCCCATTGCGCGCAGATCGCCGAAATATCGCTCGACCGTCAAAGCGGGGAGATCCGCGTACACAACGTTTGGTGCGCTGTCGATCCTGGATTGGCGGTGCAGCCGCTCAACATCGAGGCGCAGATGATCGGCGCGATCACGTATGGCGCCAGTCATGCCCTGTTCGAACAGATCAACATTGTCGGCGGTGAGGTCCAGGAATCGAACTTCGATACCTACCGCGTGATGCGCATGTCGGAGGCGCCGGAGATTCACGTCACGGTGATTCCGACGCCGGAAAATCCACCCGCGGGTGTCGGCGAGGTGGGACTGCCGCCGACGGGTCCTGCCATCGCCAATGCCGTGGCGCGTCTCACCGGCGGCGTCCGGCTGCGCCATTATCCGTTCCTGCCGGATCGGGTGTTGGCAGCACTGGGCGCCTCAACGTCGTCGGCCGGATAAGGAACATCCCCGGCGTAAGGGCGCCGGGGATGCCTTGACGAGGAGCCGTGCGATGGAATCGCCTACTGGGTCGGCTCCGCTGCCGGCGCCGGGGGGACGGTTCCGGCTGCCGGTTCCTCGAGGTCGCCAGGAATAGTGCCGGGCTGGTTCATCTGGCTTTGCTCGGCCTCGATGGTTTCCTGCGTCTTGAACGGCGGTGCCGCTTCAAGCTGCGCCTTGGTGTAATTGATGCGCACCACATCCGGTTCCGGGCGCACATCCACTTCCTGCCAGGCGAGGCCCACATCCTTGGCGCCGAGGCCCATGATGCCGCCCACCGACAGGACCATGCCCGTGGCGGTGCCGCTGGTGTCGAACAGGATGTCCTTCACCTTGCCGACTTCCTCGCCTTCGCCATTGATCACCGTGGCGCCAATAATGTTCTCGCTGCGGATTTCATTCGGCCGCTGCGCCTGGATGAGCGCTTCGGCCGGGGGTGGCGTCACCGCCGGTTCCACCACCACGTCGCCCACGGCATCGTCGCCCATCGCGGGCTCGCTGGCGGGGGCCTGGGCCGGGGCCTCCGATTGCGGGGTGTCGCTATCCATCGGCGCCTGTTCGGCCGGGGCCTGTTCCTGTGCCGGTGGCAGCAACGGATCCTGGGTGCTTTCCTGGGCGATCGCCGCCGGGGCCAGCGCCAGCGCCGCCGCCGTGGCCAGTAACATCATACGGGTTTGCATGTCGTCTCTCCTTCTTGATCCTTGGGCCTTTTCGATCTTGGGGGAGGCCAACAAGCCGGCCGATCGGTTCAAGCCCGATTCCAGCTCTTGCGTCCCTCGATAATCAAATGGCCCCTATAGGATGACGTTCCATGACCCCCGCGTGCAGGTTTCAGATCGGTCACAGCGGTGGCGCGGCACCCGCCTGATAAAGCGATAAAATTGCGACATTGGCACGCGGCCGCCGCCTCGCGTAGAGTGACGTGACAATTGTCACAGGGGAGAGATGAAGATGGGCTGGCTATCCTGGATCGTGTTCGGACTCATCGCGGGAATCGTCGCCAAATTCATCATGCCGGGGCGCGATCCCGGTGGCTTTATCGTCACCATTCTGCTGGGCATCGTCGGTGCCTTCGTCGGCGGCTGGCTGGCGACGCAACTGGGTCTGGGCAGCATCTCCGGCTTCGACATCCGCAGCTTCATCATTGCGGTGGCGGGCGCGCTCATCGTCCTCTTTATCTATCGCCGCATCCGCTCGTAAGTTCCGTTCAGGGCGCGCGCCTGGCCGTGATGAAGCCGCGCACGCGGCCGTCGCGGTAATCGGCGATGGCGAGAGCTGCCCCCGCCGCGATCAGGGCCGCTTCCGACATCGAGGTCATCAGCCCGAAAACCGGCATGCCGGCCCTGGTGCCGGCGGTGATGCCCGAGGGCGAATCCTCGAACACGACCGAATGCGCCGCCTTGGCGCCCAGGCGCTCAAGCGCCGTGAGATAGGGGAGGGGGTGCGGCTTCATTTCCGCCAGCTCGTCGGCGATCACCACTTCCTGGAATCGCCCGCGCAGTTTCAGCGCATCGAGCACCAGATCGGCATTGGCGCGTGGCGCATTGGTGACGACACCCAAGGGCAGGCCCTGCCCCGCTGCCCAATCCAGCAAGTCGACCAGCCCGTCGATCGGCGTCAGATCCCGCACCAGCGCGCGATAGATCCGTTCCTTCTCGTCGAGGAGGTGGGCGGCTTCCGCGATCGGCATGTCCGGGACCAGCGCCGCCGCGATCGCCACATTGGCCTTGCCCATCACGCGCTGTGTGTATTCCGCCCGGTCCATCGTCCCGCCGAAGCGGCCGAAGACATGGTTGAAGGCCTCGAGATGCAGATGATCGGTATCGACCAGCGTGCCGTCGAGATCGAAGAGCAAAGCGGATGTCATGCGCGGGGGTCGTCCTCATTGCCAAAGCGGGACGGCATGCCTACAAGCCGCGCGGCTATCCTGCAAGTCCGGATCGCCAAAAAATCGCCATTCTCGCGGGTATCGTCCGGCATGGGCTGCACGGACTGGACGTGCTGCTGCCGATTTTGGCAGAATGCCGCCGATCCGACGGAAAGGGGAATCCGATGTCTTGTCCGCGCACGCCGATGGCTCTGCTCGCCGCCACCCTGCTCGCCGGCTGCGCGACCGCCAAGGTCGATACCAGCGGCTATGCGGCTGACCTCGAATTGGCGCTGACGAAGCACATGGATTTCACCCAGCCCGCGGAAGTGGCCGCCGCCGATTGGCCGGCGGTCAAGGCTTGCGCCATTCCCGCCATGGTCTCGGCGATACCGCCCATGGATCAGCGGGTCCTGACCATGGCGCTCAATGGCCAATATGCCGATGGCCGCGCCGATAATGCCTTCGGGAAATATTTCTGGTTTTCGCCCTATAGCGGCCAGATCGACATGAATGCCAAGGCGTTCCTGTTTGATAACGCACTTCACCTGCATTTCGAGGACGGGAATTTCATCGAGCGGCCCGACATGTCGATCCGCCAGCGGATGCGCGACGATTTCGAACGCCGCTGTCCCGATCTCGCGCGGGCTTATCCTGGCATCCTGGCGCCCCTCTGGATCGAAAACGACATCTGAGTGCCGCCGCTATTCCAGCGCGCGGGGATGGGTGGCCAGGAAATGCACCAGCACGGCGCGGAGCGATTCGGCGTGATGCGCGTCGTGGCGTTTCTCGGCCACGGCGATGTCCTCGAGGATGAAGCGGCGGATGCAGCGCTCGCCGGCACTGTTCTGACAGAGATAGGCGGCCATCTCGGCGGCGACGATCTCGGGCACATGCTCATGCTCGGCGATGGCCGCGATCTCGCCCTTGGAAAGGCCGCACAGGCCCAGGCAATCGTCGAAGGTCAGCATGGCCAGATCCTTCCTGAGGGCCGGCCGGCCGCGCGCCGCCTTAAGTGATGGCGACGATGCGGAACGGCCGCGTGACGCCGTCATGTTCGGTGAGCGAGACATATTCGCCCACCTCAAAGCGGTGCTTGTCGAGCTTGAACGCCGGTTCGTCGTCATCCTTGCCCGGCGCATAGGAGAACACCCAGCGGTCCGGCCCCAGATGCTGCAGGTGGCCGTGTTCCGGCATGGCGCCTTCCCAGAAACGGTGCACGCGGCATTCGGCCTTCACGGCCTTGTAGGCCGCTTCATCGAGATGCCCGTCGGCGGTGAGCGGCGCCCAGAATTCGTAGCCGCAGCGCGGATTGCCCTCCGGCTGTTCCTTGGTCCGGCCCAGTTCCAGGCGAATTTTCTTCAACGCATTCCCGCTCATTTTGGCCGCCGCTCCCGCTCTCTTTGATCAGTATTACTATTATCCTGCCATGTCGGGGGCTAGGCTGCCTTGATCCAGGTCAAGTGAATGCGCACTCCCCCATGCCGGAATTGCAGGGCTCGCCCGCTTTCCCTGCGCCGCCGGATCGATGAGAATGCGGCCCCGCCTTTATCCATCCAGAGCCAGTCCCAGTCCCGAGCCGATCATGTCCGCCAAGCCCACCATGCTCTCCGTTCTGCGGAACCGGGATTTTCTCCTGTTCGAGGTGAATGGCGTCTTTGGCAATCTCGCGGCCGAGATCCTGACCGTGGCGGTCACCTGGATGATCTACGACCGCACCGGCGACGCGTTTCTCCTCGGCCTCACCGGCATCGTGCAATTCGCCCCCGTCCTCCTGCTGGTGCTGGTGACCGGCTCGGTGGCCGACCGTTACTCCCGCCGCAACATCCTCATCGGCTGCATCGGGGTGGAGTTCGTGGCGATCCTCGGCATCGCCCTTGTGGCCGAAAGCGGCGATCACACGATCTGGCCGATCATGGGTTTCCTCGCCTTGCTCGGCGCCGGCCGCGCTTTCTATAGCCCCGCCGCCCACGCCCTCGCTCCCAATCTGGTGAAGCGCGAGGAGATCGGCGCCGCCATCGGCTGTTCCACCGCCAGCTGGCAGTTCTGCTCGATCGCGGGACCGGCTTTGGGTGGCCTGCTTTACGGCATTTCCGCGTTCTTTGCCTTTGCGACCGCGCTGGTCATGGTGGCGATCGCAGCACTCGCGACCTTCTCCATCCGTCCTGTGCCCCAACGAGGGACCGACGGGCGCGCAGTGACCGAGCGCAACATGCTGACCTCGCTCTTCGGCGGCATCCGCTACATGAAGGCCGAAAAGATCGTGCTGGGCGCCACTACGCTCGATCTCTTCGCCGTCCTCTTCGGCACCACCATCATTCTGCTGCCCATCTATGCGCGCGACATCCTGGTGGCGGGGCCGTGGGAATTGGGCGTGCTGCGCGCCGCGATCGGTGTGGGGGCACTGGTGATGGCGCTCTGCCTCGGCCTCTATCCGATCCGCCGCCGCGCCGGGCATCTGATGTTCGCCGCCGTCGCCCTCTTCGGTCTCGGCACGATCGTCTTCGGCCTCTCGCACTCGCTCATCCTCTCGGTGGCGGCCTTGGCCCTCATGGGCGCCAGCGACATGGTCAGCGTCTATATCCGTGAGGTCCTCATCCAGCTCTGGACGCCGGACGATCTCCGCGGCCGGGTGGGGGCGGTGAATGGCATGCTGGTCAATGCCTCCAACGAACTCGGCGCCTTCCGCGCCGGCTCGGTGGCCGGCCTCATCGGCCCGATCGAAGCGACGGTGCTGGGCGGCATCTCGACTCTCGCCATCACCGCCCTCTGGATGCTGTGGTTCCCCAAGCTCCGGCAAGCAGACGACATCAGCGGCACCGACGACATCGCCGCCACGGACCCGTAAGGACTGAAAGCCTGCTGCGCTGCGGAAGAACGCAATCCCGTTATTTTCGCCGGATTTGTTAACACTGTTGAAACCCTAGCGTCAGCATGGTGTTACCGCCCCCGCGCACCGAAAGGGTGAAGCGGGCCGGCGGATTGGATCAACCGGCAAGACCATGACGATCGAGCGACGCAGCTTCATTCTGGGTGCCACCGCGATTCTCGCGGCGTTGCCGCGCGCGGCGGCGGCGCGGCATCCGCTCAGCATCGCCTATCCCGACAAATCGCCGCCCAATTCCTGGCGCGCCGATCGTGGCATCATGCGCGGCATCCTGGTCGATCTCATGGCCGAGGTCGCGGCCAAGGCTGGTTACGATTTCGATCCCCGACCGCTCCCTTTGCCGCGCGTCCAATCGGAGGTCGAAAGCGGTGCCACTGACGGCATGTGCCTGGTCGCCACACCGGCGCGGCTCAAATACGCCTTGCCCAGCGCCGAGCCCCTGACCACCGGCCATGTCACCATGTTCGTGCGCCGCGACAGCCCGATGCACGCGCGGCTCGAACAGGTCCGCTCGCTCGACGACCTCGCCGCTACGGGGGCCACCGTCATCGCCATCCAGGGGAATGGCTGGATCAAGCACAACATCGAAAGCCGCGGCATCCGCACCGTCTTTGCCAACGGCACCATCGGCACCGTGCGCATGCTGATCGGCAATCGCGGCGACGTCATCGTCGACATGTCGCACCAGATCACCTGGATCACCAAACATGTCGAAGGCGGCGCCGAGATCGAGGAACTCCCCGCCATCATGGACCGCGTCGACTGGCACCTCCTCATCAGCAAAAAATCCCCCGTGGCCGCCGACATGCCCAAACTCGATGCCGCCATCCACGATTTGAAAGCCAACGGCAAATTCGCCACCATCCTCGGCAAATACGGCATCAAGGCGTAAGGGCGGCGCGGCGCTCGCTCTCCCTTCAGGGGGAGGGCCCCGTCGGCGAAGGCCGACATGCATCGGCGGCGTGGGGGCGCAAGTGAAGATTGCCTCAAGCAACCCTCCTCCCTTGCTCCTCCATTATCTTGTCATTCCCGCGAAAGCGGGAATCCATCTATCCAGCAACTCGTTCCATGGATCCCCACGTCGACGCATGTCGGGCCTCGCCCGGGCCCCCGGGGGGACAACCAACAAAAACACAATCCCGCGGCACAAGAGACCCGCGCGCGGGGAG
>NZ_JAYRDA010000002.1:0-541030 GCF_041909655.1 Dongia sp.
TCTGCACGCGCCGGGTCAGCGTCTCGCCGGCCAGCCGCGCCTGTTCCAGGCGCTGGGTGAAGCCGTCGATATTGCGGACACCCAGGCGCGACATGGCGCGGTAGCGGTTTTCCATCTCGCGCACGACCCAGCGCAAGGCGACGATCGCCTTCTTCGGCTCCGTGACCACGGGCGACAAGAGATGCGGGATGCCGTCATAGACGGAAAGTTCCAGCATCTTGGGATCGATCATGATGAATTTGCACTGCTCGGGCGTGAGGCGATAGAGCAGCGACAGGATCATCGTGTTGATGGCGACGGATTTGCCGGATCCGGTGGTACCGGCGATCAGCAGATGCGGCATACGCGCCAGATCGACCACGATCGGGGCACCGCCGATATCCTTGCCAAGCACGAGGGCGAGGCGCGATTGCGTGCCCTGATAGCTATCATCCTCGATCAATTCGCGGAACGCCACCACCTCACGCTCGCGGTTCGGGAGTTCGATGCCGATGACACTGCGCCCTGGCACGACGGCGATGCGCACCGACACCGCGCTCATCGAGCGAGCCACATCGTCGGCGAGGCCGACCACGCGGCTGGTCTTGGTGCCCGGCGCCGGTTCGAGTTCATAGAGGGTGACGACCGGGCCTGGCCGCACCTTGACGATCTCGCCCTTCACGCCGAAATCGTCGAGCACGGTTTCAAGCAGCCGCGCATTCTTTTCGAGGCTTTCCTCGTTGATGCGCTGCACCGCGAGATTGGCCGTCGGCATCGAGAGAATATCGACCGGCGGCAATTCGAACTCGCTCTCGTCAAGGACGAGCTTGGCCTGGCGCGCATTCTTGGCGGCTTTCGCCGGCTTGGTTTTCTCCCTGGTCTTGGCCATGGGGGCAACCACCAGCTTGCCGCTGCGCTCGGAACGGTCATAGACCTCCGGCTCATGCGGCATCTCGATGGCGGGGCGGCGTGCGTCATCGCCTTCGAAGCGCGGCTCGCGCCGGGCATTGGATTCCTTCGACCCACCGAAGCTGAATCGCGGCAGGCGCAGCTGGAACCCGCGCGGCCGCGCGCCATCCTGCTGAGACATTCCTTGCCGGCCCCGATCGATCACCTCGCCCATGCTACGGCCCATTCGTGCCACTCGCCGGCCGAAGCGGACATAACCGCCAACACCGATGCCCAGCACGTGATAGAGCACGACAAGGCCAAGCGCGAAGATCGCCAGCGCCAGCAGGCGTTCCACTAAAGCCGGGTCGAGTTCCGGCGCGATCCGCAGGGCAAGTGCCGTGAGACCACCGGCGCCATCCGAACCGGAGAGAATCATGTGCCCGGCAAGGCCGCCCAGCCCGGTGAGCCAAGGCCATGCGCCCGTCCCCGGCAGGACCGCGAAGGCCGCAGCCAACAGCAGGGCGCTGACCGGCAGCAGCACGAGCTTCAGCCAGACGCGGCCGAGAGCGTGGTCGCGCAGGAGGCCGATACCCCAGGCGATGAAGGCTGCCGGCGGCACCAAAGCGGCCAGGCCCAGACCTTGCAGGACAAAATCGGCGAAGACGGCACCGCCGGTACCAAAGAGATTGGCGACGGGCTGGTCGGCGGCGCGGTTGAAGCTGGGGTCGGCCCCACTCGCGGTCAAGAGCGCCAGCAGATAGACGAGTCCCGCCAAGACCAGCGCGATGCCGAGTGATTCGATCCCGCGCCGTTTGAGAAAGGGCCCAAGATTGCCGAGGCCGAAACCGGATTGCAGCGTCATGCCGCCATTCGCCGCCATCTTGTTATCCCCCAACCAGAGCCGGCTTGGCCGGTCGTTTCACATCGAGCCTACGTAGCACACCGGCCATCCGCGTCAGCGCCCCTTCGAGCAGCGCCGGTTCATAGACCAGAGCCACCCGGATATAGGGTGCGCCGGGATTGCGACCCGCGGCATCCGGCCGGCTCATATAGCCACCCGGCAGCACCTTGATCGCCGCCTCGCGCCACAAGGCCGTCGTCGCCGCTTCGCCGTCGCCGACATCAAGCCAGAGAAAGAAACCACCGGCAGGGCGCACGGTTCCGAAGATCGGCGACAGAATCCGCTCGGCAAGATCGAAACTCTGGCAATAGCGGGCGCGGTTCTCGACCACATGCGCCTCATCTGACCACAGCGCGGTCGAGGCGGCCAGCACCGGCAGCGGCACGGCAACACCGCCGTAATTGATCAACTGGGCGATGCGGCCGACCTGGCGCCGGTCGCCGGCGATGAAGCCGGAGCGCATGCCAGGGGCACTCGACCGTTTCGAGAGCGAATGGAAGATCAGGAGATTATCGGTGGAGCCGCTTTCCTGCGCCGCCTCGATCGCTCCCGCCGGCGGTGCGCCGGTATAGATTTCGGCGTAACATTCGTCGGCGGCAATGATGAAATCGTGTCGGCGGGCGAGAACCAGCCAGCGCCGCCAGAAATCCTTGTCGGCCACGGCCCCCTGGGGGTTGGCCGGCGAGCAGAGATAGACCATGGCCGTTTCGCGGAGGAGTTCCGCCGGGACCGCCTGCGGATCCGGAAGGAAGCCGGTCTCGCGCCCGGCGGGCAGGAAGGCCGGCTCGCCACCCGCCACCACCGCGGCCCCGGCATAGGTATGGTAGAAGGGATTGCCCATCAGCACCTTGCCCTTGCCTTTGGGCAGCCCTTGGGCGACGGCGGATAGCGCGATATGGAACAGTGCTTCACGGGTGCCGGAAACCGGGAGGATCATGCCATCGGTGCTGACGAAACCCTGCTCGATGCCATAACGGCGGCCAAGCCAAGCCTGAACGGCGCCGCGAAAGGCCTCGGTGCCGATGGTCGGCGGGTATTTGCTCCAGGCGTCTTTTGCGTTAGCGATCGCTTCGATGGCAAAGACCGGCGGCTGGAATTGCGGTTCGCCCAGCGATAACAGCAAAGGCGTATTGCCGCCCCCCGGATGGACCCCTTCCAGCAGCTTGTTGAGCCGCGTGAAAGGGTGAAATTGGGCCAGCGACTCGACACGATCCTGATTCATTCCCGAAACCTTGGCCGCCAAGGGCAAAAATGCAAGCTACATCAACGCCCGACTCGGACGCGACTCGGCGGCGACTCGGAATGAGTACAAACCGGCACAAGCAGGGAACGACACTAATCTCTTAAGAGTCACCCATCAAGCGCTTGTATTCACGCAGATTCCAATCACTAGGCGGATTGCCTGTCATGGTCGCGAAAGGTTCCATCTGCGTTCACGCCGGTTCATAAACGCATTTAATAACTGTATTTAGAGTAAAATTATTGTTTTTACATTTTATGGCAATGCCACAAGCCGTCTATTTGGCAGCGCGGCAAGGTCGGAATCAGCCCTGTCACCCCGATGTCATTCAATTGCGATGGGTATGAAACGCGACAGAATTACTTTGTTCGGATGACCAACCTCTCGCTCACCTATGCCAGCGATTGCGACACCAAGCTGTCGCGTCTCTCCATCCGCGCCATCGAGGTCCTAACCGGCCAGACCCGGCTGAAGCGCCTTTATGACATCTACGAAGCGGAGATGAAGGGTTCGGTCGATTTCTGGGAAGCGGCGATGCGCCTCCTCGAACTCAGCCTGGACTATGATTCAGCCAAGCTCGCCAAGCTGCCCGCGACCGGATCGCTGGTGATCGTCGCCAACCATCCCTTCGGGCTGGTGGACGGCATCCTCATCGGCCATCTCGCCAACCGGGTGCGGCGCGATTTCAAGGTGCTGACCAATGCCAGGCTCTATCCGCCCGATGCGGATATCCAGCAATTCATCCTGCCGATCGATTTCGACCCGACGCCGGAAGCCAAGGAAGTGACCCTGCGCACCCGGGCAATCGCACGCCAGCATCTGATGGCGGGTGGTTGCCTGGTGGTGTTTCCGGCGGGCGGTGTCGCCACCACGCCGACCCCCTTTGCCAAGCGGGCCATCGACGACGATTGGAAGCCCTTCACGGCGCGGCTCATCCACGCGGCCAAGGCCGATGTGGTGCCGATGTTCTTTCACGGCCAGAACAGCCGCCTGTTCCAGATCGCCAGCCATATCAGCATGACGGCGCGGCTTGCCTTCCTGCTGCACGAGGTTGCCAACAAGATCGGCGACGATTTCCGCGTCTCGATCGGCGACGTGCTGCCCTATGCGGCGATCCAACCGATGCGCGATCCGCAGGAACTCAGCCGCTATTTGCGGGCGCGCACCGAATGGCTGGGCAACCCGGCGGCCCGGCCCGGCTTCAGCGGGATCATCGCCTAGGCCGCGTGTTTCTTGCCTTCCTTCCAATCGTAGAAGCGCATCATCCAGGGCACGAACCAGTTGTTGCCCTGATAGAGCGGCACCGTGGGGAAGGGCTGATCCGCGAAGACCGACTTCACCGAACCCGGGGCAAGGATACGCTGCGCCAGCAACCGCCCGAAATGCGAGCCCATCGGCAGGCCTGCAAAGCAATAGCCGACCGCGTAGTGCATCCCCTCATGTTGGCCGAGATGCGGCAACAGATCGAATGTGGCGGCACAGCGCCCAGTCCAGGAATGGCTGAGAGCGACGTCCTTGAGATCCGGAAAAACGGCGCGGAGTTCGCCCAGCAGCCGTTTGCCCATTGTCTGCTGGTCGCTGCGCTCGCCGGTCTTCCCACAATAGAGAATGCGCGTACCATCAGGTGACCGGCGGATGGCGTCGATATTCATGTAGGAATCGATATAGGTCCGGTCCTTCGGCAGGAGCTGGTCGATCAGGCCGGCGGGCAAGGGTTCGGTCGCGACCTGCCAGGCGTCGAAGGGAATGAGGCGCCGCCGCAGCCAGGGCACCAGACCATCCGTGTAGCCGTTGGTGGCGAGGATCACCTCGCGCGCCGCGATCTGCCCGCGCTCCGTCGCGACAACGAAGCCCTCATCCTGCCGCACGATCTTGGTGGCGCGCGTCAGCGGGTGAAGGGCGATACCCAGGCCGAGCGCGGCCTTGACCAATCCCTGGTGATAAAGGCCGGGATGGATCGAGGCGAGGTCGGGCAGCACCACGCCGCCGATATAACGCGGGCTGCCGATCTCGCGCGGCAAGGCCTGCTTGTCGAGAATCTCGAAGGGTGATCCCAAATGCGTCTGGCGCAATTCGTATTCACGCTTCACGTCATCGAATTGCGCCGGTGTTTCCGCGAGCACCAGGCGACCATGAACGCGAAAGCCACAATCGATCGAATATTCCGAAACGGTATCGGCCACCGCGCGGAACGCCACCTGCATTTCCTGATAGGTGGCGATGGCATGCGGAAGCCCCTTGCCGTTCACCAGATCCCCGAAGGAATACTTCAAGGTACGGCCGACGAAGCCGGAATTGCGGCTGGAGGCACCCGATCCGATGAGGCCGCTATCGAGCACCAAAACATGACGCCCGGCCTGGGTCAGTTTCAAGGCGGCGATGAGCCCGGTATAACCGGAGCCGATGATGACGACATCGGCCTTCTGCGGCAGATCGGCCGTGGCGATTTGCGGTCGTGGGGCGGCTTCCCACCAATAGGGGTCGGTCTTCATGTCCTGTCCTGCGAATTATGATTTTTGGGCGCGATCGGCTTTCAGCCAGCGGAAAAGCTCGGCCATGCGCTGGGCGCGCAAGGCGCCGGCATCGCGTTTCGACCAATCGTAGATGCCCGGCATATCGCCCTGCCCCAGGCGTGCCGCAACCTGCTCGGGCGCCTGGGATGCCGTCGAAAGGTCGGGGATGAGCGAATTGCCGAAGCTCACCATGGTCGCCAGGCCGCCAATATCGGCGGATTCGATCGGGCCGGTGATACCGACCCGGCGGCCGAACGAGGCCTTGACCACCGCATCGATCGCCTCGGCCGACGCGATGCCGTCGGCCCAGAGCGCCCAGGCTTCGCGCAGCAAGGCGAATTGCAGGCGGTTGCCGATGAAACCCTTCACTTCCTTTTCGATGACCACCGGCTCCTTGCCGGCGCCGCGGATGAGCGACACCGTGCGCTGCAAGATTTCCGGCGCGCAATGTGGCCCACCGCAGATCTCGACCAGGGGAATGAGCTGAGGCGGATACCAGAAATGGGTGGCGATGACCCGCTGCCGATGCTTCACCTTGGCCAGAAGGGCACTCGCCGGCTGGCCGCTCGACGAGCCGAGAATGGTCGTGGGCGCGCAGAGGCGGTCCAGATCGGCGAAGATGTCGACCTTGAGGGCGAGATCCTCGGTCACGGCCTCGATCACGAGATCGGCCCCGGCCGCGTCATCCAGCCTGGTACTGAGCGCAACCCGCTTGGCGGCTGCTTCCGCCTGCGGCTGCGAGAGGAGACCGTTGGCCACGAAATCGGCGAGGCTGGCGCGGATCTTTTGCAACGCCTGATCAAGGCTCGCCTGGCTTCGGCCGATCATCGTCACCGGATGTCCGGCACTGGCGAAGACCTGCGCCACGCCATGCCCGATGATGCCATTGCCAATGACGACGATGCGTTCTTGCCCCATGTCCCCTGCCTCCGACGCGTTGTTCTTGGCGTCGGAGGCTAGGACAGATGGATCATGCCGGTCGAGCGGTTTTTAGCTTGCACGCACCTGAGCAATGAAGGATTCGACCTCGCGGTTGAGCGAGCTTGCCTGTTCCGCCATCATTTCTGCCGCGTTGAGCACGCCGGCCGCGGTGTCGCGGGCCGAGCGCACGGCATCCTCGACGCCGGTCACGTTCTGACGCACGGATTGCGTGCCGCCGGAAGCCTGTTGCGCATTGTTGGAAATCTCGCGCGTCGCGGCCGATTGCTCCTCGACCGCGGCGGCGATCGAGCTTGAAATCTCGTCGATGCGTTCGATCGTGCTGGTGACCGTTGCCATGGCTTTCGCCACACCATCGGTCGAGCCCTGAATCGCCTGGATTTCCACCGAGATATTCTCGGTGGCCTTGGTGGTCTGGCTGGCGAGGGCCTTTACCTCGTTGGCGACGACCGCGAAGCCCTTGCCGGCTTCACCCGCGCGGGCTGCCTCGATCGTGGCGTTGAGGGCGAGGAGATTGGTCTGCTCGGCGATCGCGGTAATGAGCTTCACGACCTCGCCAATGCGCTGCGAGACGGCGACCAGATTCTTCATCGTCTCGTTGGCATTGCCGATCTCGCCCACCGCCGTGCGGGCGACTTCGGAAGAACTCGCTACCTGGCGGCTGATCTCGCTGATCGAGGCGGAGAGCTGTTCCGCCGCCGCGGCCACCGCATCGACGCTGCCAGAGGCTTGATCGGTGGCCCCGGACGCCTCGCCGATACGCTGGGTTGCCCCTTCGGCCACCTGAGTCATGGATTTGGCATGATCCTGCAATTGCTGGGCGGATTTGGTGACGCTGTTGACCACACCCTTGACCGAACGCTCGAAGGAATCCGCCAGCTTCTCCATGGCGGCATGCTTCTCCGCTTCGGCACGCTCGGCGGCCGCCTGCCGCTCGTTCTCAAGCCGCAGTTTTTCCTGCTGACCCAGTTTCAGAACCTCAACCGAACGCGCGAGCTCGCCGATTTCGTCGCCGCGTTCGGCGCCCTTGACCTCGGCGGCAAAGTTCCCATGCGCCACATCGCTGGTAACCTCAGCCAAGGCAATAATCGGTTTGGCAATACGATTGCCGACCCAGGCAAAGACCAAGGCGCCGATAAAGAGGGCTGCAACGATGATTGCCGCGATGGTCCAAATGAGCTCATTCGCCTTCGCCAGCACTGTGGCCACCGGCACCTTGACAATGAGAGTCCAGACTTCCACCGGACCGGCAAAGCCGATCGGCATGAAGACGAAGAAGTTGCCGCTCGCGCCATCGATCTTGACCCAGGGCGCGGTCGATTTGCTGGCCAGATACTCGTCATAGAGTGCCTTCGTCGCCAATTCTGGCACGAAGTCGCGGGTCTTGGCCTCGTCTTCACCGGCGGCGTTCTTCTCGGTATAGGATTCCACGGCGATCGTCTGGCCGAGACGCGCCGCATCCGAATGCCCGGCCCAGATGCCGTTATCGCTGAGCAACAGCACCTCACCGGTGCCCATCGGCTTGATCTTGGCCAGTTCCTCGGTGAGCTTGGTCATCTTCATGTCGACGGTGGCGATGCCGAATGCGGTGTCGCCATCCATCATCGGCACGGCAACGGTCGACATCAGCACATCCACCCCTTCGATCGGATAGATATAGGGCGGCGTCAGGGTGGTGCGCTTGTTGGCCAGCGGCACCAGATACCATCCCTCGATACCCGCCTCGATTGTCATGACGAGAGGATCGGTCGCGACACCATCGGGCGTGTTGTAGTAATATGGCACGAAGCGGCCCGCTTCGTCCTGTTCCGGCGCCTGGCCCGCAAAGGCCGCATCATTATTGTCATAGCCATTGGGTTCGAAGGCGACCGTCGTGCCGGCATAATCGGGCTTCGCTGCGATGACCGGAATCACCAGATCCTTGATCTGGGTGCGCGGCATGCCGGATTTCTTGGCACCTTCCATCGAACGGCCGATCGTCTCGGCGATATCGACCGCCGGCTGGATGGCACCGGTCACCTGGCGCGCTGTGCCCTCTGCGATGGCACGGAGATTGTCGGTGGCATCCGCCTGCGCCTGCTGATACGCGGTCCAGCCCGCAATGCCGCCGGCACCAGCGATACCCACCAGCAAAACGGCGATGCCGGACAAGAGCACGCGAGCGCGCAGCCCTATGCGACCCGATTTGGTCTTACCGGACATGGTCTCTCCCCTTGTACTTATGTACTTATGATGGGGAAATAGTCCCTGAAGAAACTTAAGGCAGTGTTAACAGCAAGGCGCTGTAGATTTCGTATGTGTGAAGTTATCGCGACGAATTGGGCTCATTCGTCATACGATTGCGCACGCAGATTCAGAGATCGAGCCGCAAGGATTCACCTGAATAGGTACAGCCACCATTGGGAAGACCGGCATCCTCCGGATAGTTCGACCAGATGCCGGGCAGAAAGAGCGGCTTGTTCTTCCTGATCGGCGCATTGGCGACGAGACGCATCTGCTTGCCGTCATGCGCCTGCGAATAGACCAGCCCAAGTCCATTGAGAAAGCCATACTCGTCGTCCCAAGTGACGCGCAGCACGATGACATCGCGCCCCTCTTCGTCCTTCGCTGGCCATGTGGCTACGCGCGGCAGTTTCTCGGGCTTGCCGGCGCCCCGATTGACCGTGCCATCAAGACCGATGCCGATCTGATCGTATTGCATCCGCGGGATCGACGCGTCATCCGCGATGCCGTCGCCCTCGCGCGCGGTCCAAATTTCGACGTGAGGCGCCTTGACCCAGGACAGGCCCGAAGCCGCCTTGCGCGCCTCGACCGCCAGAGGATCGCGAATCTGAATGAGGAGCGAGCTTGCCGTCTCCGCGATCACGCGCATCTCGGCCCTGTCATCCGATGCCGCCGGGGCTCCATGAATCAGGAAGCCGTTTGCCCCGTCGCTGGTGAGAGCGAGGCCGCAGCTACCCAGCGTGGTGCCTTCGGGGAGCCGACTGGCATCGGCAGCGAAGGGCGCCGGCACGGCATAAGCCGCGATCACAGCGGGCGCCGGCTGCGGTTCCAATGCTATCGTAAAATCCGCAGCCACATCTGGACAACCTATTGAAAGGTCGTCCACGGGCACGTTCTCTGCCAGCCAACCGTAGCTGCGTGCCTCGATCCTGGTGCGATCGACGATGGTAAGCTCGGCAATACCCGGTGCTACGTTGTGATAGGAGCAACTTGCCTCCTCGATCACCATCAGCGGCGAAAGGCGGATCTTCTTGGTGACCTCCCAGCGCCAGGCAGAACCACCATATTGCCGGTGCGTGATCTGATTGGGCGTGATTTCAACGATGTCCTCGCCCACGCCGGACGCACCATAGCCGTCATTGCAGAGAGCCAACACCTGGCGTGGCGCGGCGTTGTCCGCCAGCAGCCAGAATTCGCGGCCACCATCCAGCTCGCCACCGCCAAGTGCCGCCTCGGTCGAGCGGCAACCTTCCTCGGGCAAGTCATTGGTCTGATCGCCCAGGCCCAGGATCACTTCCACAACACGCTGGGTCGTGCCATCGGCCGCGGTCCCGGCATCGGTGACGGCGACGATCTCGCAACTTTGGCGTTCGCCACAGACAGCGTCACGCTCCTCGGCGGAGAGATCGGCGGCGAAGGACGAACAGGGTGCTGCGAGCGCCAGGCTGCAAATGCCGGCAAGAAGGCGGAACATGGTCACAGCGGGGCTCCGGGGAAAGAGAATGGCTAGGTCATCGCCAGAAGCCGCTCGGCCTCGGCCAGATCGGCTTGCGTGTTGACATTGAAGAATGGGTCGCCGGCTTGCGCGGCAAAGTTCACGCGGATCGTGCGATGGCGGTCACAGAAGCGTTCGACCTTGCGAATGCCCTCTTGGGTCAGGGCGCGGCGCAGATCCGCACGGAGTGCCACCCGCCACAGACCGATCACCGGATGCACGCGGCCACCACTTTCGGCGAGCGCGATATCGGCGTCTTCCGCCGCCAGCGCCGCACCGAGGCGCCGGGCCAGATCGGCCGGCAGGAACGGGCAATCGGTTGAGACGCTCAGAGCGAAGGGGCTGCCCCGGTGATGGGCTGCGACCCAATCGAGGCCGGCGAGGATACCTGCCAAAGGGCCCGGGTAATCCGGCAGATCGTCCGGGACCACCGGCAACCCGAAAGCGGCAAAGCGCACGGGATCGCCGTTGGCGTTGAGGATGAATGCGCCCACCTGCGGGCGAAGCCTATCGATCACGCGCGTGAGGATCGGCTGGCCGCCCAATGGCCGCAGACATTTGTCGCCGCCCCCCAAACGTGTGGCACGGCCACCGGCCAGGAGGATGGCAGGGATGGAGAGTGAATCGACGGAACCGGCGTGCATGAAATGAGTTTAACATGGCGTTCCGAGAGAGACAGCCAGGCACTGGTGAAATGAGGCTTGCTCCCAAACGACGAAACGCGCCGGCCCTGGGGTGTGACCCGGGACCGGCGCGTTTGCCGGAGAGAAGCCTAAGCCCGCAGGATGAACCCGCCGGCGATCTCGATCACTCGTCGGAAGTTTCCTTTTCGCCGCCTGCATCCATCATCGCCCCGGCGACGAGGCCGGCATTGGCACGGATCTTTTGTTCGATGTCGTTGGCCATGGCGGGATTGTCGCGCAGGAATTGCTTGGCGTTCTCGCGGCCCTGGCCGATGCGCTGGCCGCTATAGGAGAACCAGGCGCCGGATTTCTCGACCACCCCGGCGGCGACACCGAGATCGATCAGTTCGCCGGTCTTCGAGATGCCTTCGCCATACATGATGTCGAATTCGACCACGCGGAAGGGCGGGGCCAGCTTGTTCTTGACCACCTTCACCTTGGTCTGGTTGCCGACCACGGTTTCCTTGTCCTTGATGGCGCCGATGCGGCGGATGTCGAGGCGGACCGAGGCGTAAAACTTGAGCGCGTTGCCGCCGGTCGTGGTTTCCGGATTGCCGAACATCACGCCGATCTTCATGCGGATCTGGTTGATGAAGATGACCATAGTGCGCGAACGGTTGATCGAACCGGTGAGCTTGCGCAGGGCCTGGCTCATCAAACGGGCATGGAGGCCGACATGGGAATCGCCCATCTCGCCCTCGAGTTCGGCGCGCGGCACCAGAGCCGCCACCGAGTCAATGACCAGGATGTCGATGGCACCGGAACGAACCAGCGTATCGGCGATTTCGAGTGCCTGTTCGCCGGCATCGGGCTGCGAGATCAGAAGATCGCTGACATTGACGCCGAGCTTGGTCGCGTAAGAAGGGTCGAGGGCGTGTTCGGCGTCGACATAGGCGCAGGTGCCGCCGGCCTTCTGTGCCTCGGCGCAAACCTGGAGCGCCAGCGTGGTCTTGCCCGAGCTTTCCGGGCCATAAATTTCAACGATACGTCCCCGCGGCAGGCCACCGATGCCGAGCGCGATATCGAGCCCCAGCGACCCGGTCGAGACGACTTCCGTCTCAACCGCCTGCTCGCTCGACCCCAACCGCATGATGGAGCCCTTGCCGAACGCGCGCTCGATCTGAGCCAGCGCCGCGTCCAAAGCCTTGTTCTTGTCCATACTGTCCTTATCCGAAATACGCACCACATTGGCCTGCGACATAAGCATCTCTCCCACCTTAGATCACAGCACCGGAGGGGTGACAATTTCGGCGCCGAATGCGACCGAATGTACATTGTTTGTTCTGGTTGTAAAGCTTTTAGATCGAAAAGAGAACGAGATAGGTTTTATTTCGGCAGTTCAACAACATATTGAGTTTCCGAGCGATCGCCGGATACCAGGACTAGGCAAATGGATTTGAGGGGGAGCGCGGCTGAATTTGCCCTCCAGGGGCCGAATCACCCCGGGAACCGCGTTGCCGCCATCTCGGCGTTCCGGCAGGATGGCCGGGGATGACTGCCATCCTAACTGCGCTGGGGAAGATCGATGACTTTCATCTGGGTTGTGCTCGGCCTTGCCGTCCTGGTCATCGGCTGGGGCATCGTCATTTATAATCGGCTGGTGCGCCTGAAGACCCAGGTCGCCAATGGCTGGAGCCAGATCGACGTGCAGTTGAAGAGGCGCTACGACCTCATCCCCAATCTGGTCGAGAGCGTCAAAGACTATATGAGCTATGAGCAGGAAACGCTGCGCCAGGTAATCGAGGCCCGCAACAGCGCCGTGAAGGCCAATGCCGGCGGTATCCCGAGCCACGAGACCATCGCCGCCGAGGGTGCGCTTTCGGCGTCGCTCGGCCGCCTCTTCGCGCTCTCCGAGAACTACCCCAATCTCAAGGCCAACGAGACCGTGCAGCAATTGATGGAAGAGCTGAGCAGCACCGAAAACAAGATCGGTTTCGCGCGGCAATTTTATAATGATTCCGCCACGACCTATAATGCGGCGGTCCTCAGCTTCCCCGACAACATGATCGCCAGCCGCTACAATTTCCAGCAGGCTGAATTGTGGCGTGTGGCGGAATCCGAACGCGCCGCGGTGGAAGCGGCCCCCAAGGTCAATCTGCGCTAGCGCATCGCCGCCATGAGCGACACCGTCACCGCCGCCGACACACGGCAAGGTCCGGAGGCGCCGCGCATCAACGGCACCGACTTCCTGACTGCCCAGGCCGCAAACAGGCGCAATACCTGGGTGTTGATCATCCTCCTCATTCTGCTGGGCTTCGTGTTGGGCTATCTCATCGGCTGGACAGTGGAGACCTGGAGTGCCGGCGCGTATGAACCGGTCGATCTGCTGGCGCTGAGCGGCATGGGGATATTGGGCGGAGTCATCCTTTCGGGAATCGGACTCGTCTCCAGCGCCGTAACCTTGTTTGCCGGCGACCGCGTGATCATGGCCTTGACCGGCGCCCAGGAAGTCTCGGCGGAGACCGAACCGGTACTGCATAACGTGGTCGAGGAGATGGCGATCGCCGCCGGCCTGCCGAAGCCGAGGGTGGCCCTCATAGAGAGCGAGGCGCTCAACGCCTTTGCCACCGGCATGCGTGCCGACAAGGCGACAATCGGCGTCACGCGCGGGCTCCTCACCGCGCTCAATCGCGAGCAGCTCCAGGCGGTCGTCGCCCATGAGATGGGTCATGTGCTCAATCTCGACACGCGCTACATGGCGGCGGTCGGCATCATGGTGGGCCTCATCGCTTTGGTGTCTGACATGGCCCTGCGTTCGCTCCGCTTCGGCGGCCGGTCGCGCAGCTCGGGCAAGAAAGGCGGCGGCGCCGTCATCGTCCTCGTCATCCTCGTGCTGTTCGCGATCCTGGCGCCGATCGCCGCGCAGATGGTGCGCTTTGCCGTCTCGCGGCAGCGGGAATTCCTGGCCGATGCGACCTCGGTCCAGTTGACGCGCAACCCGCAGGGGCTGATCGGTGCCCTTAAAGTCCTGGACGGGGCCGGCAAGGCGCCGGAAATCGGCAACCGCGCCACCCAGCACATTTTCATCGTCAATCCTGTGCGGGATTTCGCGAGCGGCAGTCACGCCCTCTTTGCCACCCATCCCTCGATCGAGGAACGGATCGAGCGCCTTGCCAATCTCGGGCGGGAAAGCTAACCCAATCAACGGGATCAAACCAGGAACATCCAGCAAGCCACGGGTTGCAACCTACCCGCCGGTTTACTCTGGGGGACCTTCCTGCTAGAACCCGGCCCGCTTTCCCAGACACCCTATTTCAGAGACTGATCAGGTTCACGCCATGAAGATCAACGGCAACGCCATTCGCCCGGGCAACATCATCGAGCACCAGAATCGCCTTTGGCGTGCCGTGAAGACGCAGCATGTGAAGCCTGGCAAGGGCGGCGCCTTCCTGCAGGTCGAGTTGAAGGACATCCGCGACGGCACCAAGCTCAACGAGCGTTTCCGCTCGTCGGACACGGTCGACCGCGTGCGCCTGGATGAAAAGGAATACCAATTCCTGTTCTCGTCCGGCGACGACTACACCTTCATGGACAACGAGACCTTCGAGCAGTTGACCGTGAACGCCGATCTCATCGGCGAACCGGTCGTCTATCTCACCGAGGGCATGGTGGTGACGGTCGAGAGCTATGAAGACTCGCCCATCTCGGTCACCCTGCCGGAAACGGTGGTCTGCCTGATCACCGAGGCAGATGCCGTGGTGAAGGGGCAGACGGCCTCCTCTTCCTACAAGCCCGCGGTGCTGGAAAACGGCGTCCGCGTATTGGTGCCGCCCCATGTCGAAAGCGGCACAAGGATCGTCGTCCGGACCGCCGATTCCGAGTACATGGAACGCGCTCGCGACTAACGAACGATCGGATTGATAGAGACTTATGGCCACTCGCTCCGCGCTTATCAACGTCATGTGCAAGGCCGCCGACAAGGCGGCCCGTTCGCTCCGCCGCGATTTCGGCGAGGTGGAGCAGCTTCAGGTCTCGCAGAAGGGCCCGGCCGATTTCGTCAGCAATGCCGACATCAAGGCCGACCGCATCATCAAGGAAGAACTGAAGAAGGCACGGCCGACCTTCGGCTTCCTGATGGAAGAGAGCGGCACCGAGGCTGGCTCGGATCCGGATCACCGCTGGATCTGCGATCCGCTGGACGGCACGACCAATTTCCTTCACGGCATCCCGCATTTCGCGATCTCGATCGCGCTTGAGGCCAAGGGCGAGATCATCGCCGGCGTGGTGTTCGATCCGATCAAGGACGAGTTGTTCTGGGCCGAGAAAGGCGCCGGCTGCTTCCTCAATGAACGCCGCATGCGCGTCTCGGGCCGCAAGAACCTCAACGAATGCCTGCTCGGCACCGGCATCCCGTTCCGCGGCCATGGCCATTTCGACCGCTTCCTCGGCCAGATGGACAAGGCCATGCGCGAGACGGCGGGTGTCCGGCGCCTGGGCGCCGCCGCCCTCGACCTCGCTTACGTGGCGGCCGGCCGCTATGACGGCTTCTGGGAAGAATTTCTATCGCCCTGGGATCTGGCGGCCGGGATCATCCTGGTGAAGGAAGCCGGCGGCTATGTCAGCGATCTCAAGGGCGGGCAGACCATGCTCAAATCCGGCGAGATTCTGGCGACCAACAACACCCTCCACGCGCCGATTCAGGCGCTGATCGGTCACCGCTGAACCCGATCCGGCCCTAACTCTTTCTCGCACTTCACAAAAGCGCGGGTTGTAGGGACAAAATCGGATCGGTTATAGTCCTCGCCAAATTGCATCACAAAGATCAAGGCAGTGGCAGGCGGATCATGACCCAGAAGGCATTTGCGGGGCGGGCACTTTCGGGCGCCGTTATGGCAGCACCCTTGTTGCTGGCGCTGATGGCCAGCACAGCCACGGCACAACAGGCTTATTATTACCCGCAAGCGGGCAACAGCCCGGTGACGGTAAATTACGGGGCATTGACGCCTTACGGCGCGCCTGGATACCAGCCCTATGGCGCCCCGGCCTATACCCAGCCGCGTTCGGTGTTCACACCGCAAGCCGCGGTACCGGTCTATGCGGCCCCCGCCTACAGCACACCCAGCAGCCAGTTCCTGCCGGGTCAGGTAACTGGCGGCCCGGCCTATAGCCGCCCCGCTTACCCCAATCCGGCTTATGGCCCGATCACCTATACCGCCTCGCCGGTACAGCCGCCTTTCGTGGCGCCCTATGCCAATCCGGCTTTTGGGTCACAGGTCGCGGGGCTGCCGAATTCGACCCCGGAAAGCTATCTCAATGTGCCGGGCCAGGCGCCGGTCGCCCTCTACGGCACGCCGCAGCCGGGTGCCAAACCCTTCGATCCCAATAGCCTGAAGCGCAAGAAGGCCCGCGCCGCGGCACCGGCCCCCACTTCCGAGCCGAGCGCCGTCGAAGAAGCCGCGGCCGCACAGGTCGCCGCGGTTGAAGAGCAGCTGGAATCGGGTGCTGCGCCGGCGGCACCGCTGCCCGAGCCGACACCGCCGGCAGCCCCCGCGGAAATCCCGGCCAGCGTGCCCTCGCCCGTGCAGGAAGCCGCCGTGACGCCGGCCGCCCCCGCCGCGGAACCCGCGCCTGCGGAAGCGGCGCCCGCTGAGCCTGCCGCAGAAGCGGCACCCGCCGAGCCCGCCACCGAATCAGCCGCCGTGGAACCGACGGCGCCCGTGGACGAAACTCCCGTGGAAGAAACTCCGGCCGAGGAAGCGCCCGCCGATACCGGCGGTGCTGCGGCCTTGCCGGGCGGTGCCACGCGCATCGTCTTCGAGGGCGATGCCGATGAACTCCCGGCCGGGGCCAGCGCCGAACTCGATGCCATTGCCCAGCGCATGGCGGCAGATGAAAGCATCAAGGTTCAGGTCCTCGCCTATAGCAGCAGTATCGGCGACAATGAGAGCCAGGCGCGCCGCAAGGCGCTCTCGCGCGGCCTCGAGGTGCGCAAATACCTGATCGGCAAGGGCGTCCGCTCGAACCGCATTGATGTGCGCGCTTTGGGCTCGAAGAGCGAAGGCAGCCCCGCCGACCGCGTCGACATCGTGCCGGCGGCGGGCTGAGCGCGCGTGACGAGCGCGTCCTCCCCCTCAAGCGGCAAAGCGGCATGAGCCGTCCTACCTGGCAATTGATCTGGATGCTGGTCGCCCTGGCGGCGGTCGGCCTCACGACCGGCTTGCTGGCCGGCCCGATCATCACCGCCTTCTCGCACAATCCGGCGCTCAACACCGGCATCCTGGTCGTGCTCGTGATCGGGATCATTTTCACCTTCTGGCAGGTCATCCGCCTCAACAGCGACATCAACTGGCTGGAGGATTTCCGCAAGGCGGGCCACCCATCGAGCTATGCGCAGCCGCGTCTGCTCGCCCCCATGGCGGCCATGCTGAAGGACAAGACCGGGCGCCTCAGCCTCAACACCTCGTCGCTGCGTTCGCTGCTGGACGGCATCCAGTCGCGCCTCGATGACAGCCGCGAGATCAGCCGCTATATCGCCAGCCTGCTCATCTTCCTGGGGTTGCTCGGCACGTTCTGGGGCCTCCTCGGCACGGTCAAAGGCGTGGCGGACGCCATCACCAATCTGCAGGTGGTGGGCGGCCAGGATCCGACGGTCATGTTCGATACGCTGAAGCAGAGTCTCGCCGAACCGCTGGGCGGCATGGGCATCGCATTTTCTTCCTCGCTGTTCGGCCTCGCCGGCTCGCTCATCGTCGGCTTCCTGGAATTGCAGGCGAGCCAGGCGCAGAACCGCTTCTTCAACGAACTCGAAGACTGGCTTTCCGGCCAGACGCGCCTGTCGAGCGGTGGCGTCGGGTCGTTTTCCGAGGTGGGCGACCAGCCGATCCCGGCCTATATCCAGGCGCTCCTCGAACAGACCGCCGAGAGCCTCAACGAATTGCAGCGCATCATGCAGCGCTCGGAGGAGGCCCGCGGCGCCTCGGCCCAGGGTTTCAAGGTATTGGCCGATCAGATGGTCATGCTGGGCGATCAGCTCCGCAGCCAGCAGCAGGTGACGGGACGTCTGGCCGAGATGCAGGGCGAGATGCGCAACGTGCTCGGCCGCCTCAACGACCTCGCCGCCAGCGGTGGCTTCGGCATCGATGCCAACAGCCGCACGCATCTCAGGAATCTCGATACGCATCTGGCGCGCCTTGCCGACGAACTGGCACAGGGCCGCAACCAATCGGTCCAGGACATCCGCGCCGAAATCAAATTGCTGGCCCGCACCATCGCCGCCGCTGCCAGCAGCGAGCGCTAGATCATGAGTATCGCGGGACGCAGGCGCCAGCGTTCCTTGGAAGCCTGGCCCGGCTATGTCGACGTGTTGTCGACCCTGCTCATGGTCATCGTCTTCGTGCTCATGGTCTTCGTCGTGGCGCAGATGTTCCTGTCCCTTGCGCTGTCGGGCCGCGATGATGCTTTGGCCAAGCTCCACAACCAGATTCTGGAAATCGCCTCGATGCTGGCGATGGAACAGAAGACCGCCGAGGATCTCCGCGCGCAGCTGTCGCAAATGTCCGGCGAGCTAGCCGGTTCAACGGCGGAACGCGATGCCTTGAAGGATCAGCTGACCGTCGTGATCGGCGAGCGCGACGCGGCGCAGCGCCAATCGGCCTTGTCGGAGGAGCAGGCCAAGAAGCTCGCCGCAGCCTATGAGACGATCGACGCCGACCGCGCCCGCATCACCGCCCTCCTCGCCGACATCGCCGCGTTGCAAAGCCTCAAGGACGATCTGGCGCAGAAGCTGCTCACAGCCGATGCCGAGAAGCAGAAGATCACCGACGAGGCGCGGCTGCAGATGGAGATCCTCAATCAGCAGACCCTGGCGCTGCGCGAGGAACTCGCGCGCATCTCGGCGCTTCTCGAAAGCTCGGAAGCCAAGACCAAGGAGCAGGAAGTCCAGATCGTCGATCTCGGCAACCGGCTTAATGCCGCCCTGGCTTCAAAAGTCGAGGAACTGGCGCGCTACCGCTCGGAATTCTTCGGGCGTCTGCGCGAGGTGCTGGGCGAGCGCGACGACATCCGCATCGTCGGCGATCGTTTCGTGTTCCAGTCGGAGGTTCTCTTCGCCTCCGGCTCGGCCACGATCGAGGATGCCGGCAAGGCACAATTGGACGAACTGGCCACCACGCTCATTCTTCTCTCGATGGACATTCCTTCGGATCTCGATTGGGTCTTGCGCATCGACGGCCACACCGACAGGCGCCCGATCGCCACCTATCAATTCCCGTCCAACTGGGAGCTTTCGACCGCGCGCGCCGTCGCTGTCGCAAAATATCTCATCAGCCGCGGCCTGCCGCCCGAGCGCATGGTGACCGCGGGCTATGCCGAGTTCCGACCGTTAGACCCGGCCGATAATGACGCAGCCTATAACAAGAACCGCCGCATCGAGTTCAAGCTCGACCAGCGATAGGATGGCATCTATGCCTGTCATCAGCGGCACCGAAGGTTATGCAAACGAAGCCGACAAGCTTGCGGTTCAATACGAGAGCTTCACCTTCGAAGCCCTGCACAAGGACATCATCCCGCTTTTTCCAAAGGATGCGAAGAAGGCGCTCGATATCGGCGCCGGCACCGGACGCGATGCAGCGGGCCTCGCCGGAATGGGCCTTGAGGTGCTCGCTGTCGAACCGGTGGCCGAGATGCGCGCCCACGCCCGGCGCCTGCACCCCTCCCCGCGGATCGACTGGCTGGATGATTGCCTGCCGCAATTGGCGCGCGTCCATGCACGAGCTGAGACCTTCGACATCGTCATGATGACCGCCGTCCTGATGCATTTCGATGCAGCGGAACGGGCGCTGATCATGGCGCGCGTCGTGCCGCTCCTTGCCCCGCAGGGTGTCATGGCCCTGTCGCTCCGACACGGTCCGGTCCCGCCGGGCCGGCGCATGTTCGCGGTCGCGGACGAAGACGTCATTGCGCTCGCCGCAACTCATGGCCTCGCGCCGATGCTGACGCTTTCCGGCAAGCGCGACAAGTTCCAACGCGACGACGTCACCTGGTCGCGGCTGGTATTCAAACATCGAGATTGAGGCGGGCGCCCCGCCCTTACGCCATCTGCACGAATTCGAATTGCGGATGGCCCTGGGGCAAGCGGGCATCCTGGCGGCGGTCGCCTTCACGGCGATCACCCGCGCGGCGGTCCTGGGCCACGTCGCGGCGCTCGACAGAGCGGCGATTGGCGGTACGGCGGTCGCCGGGATAGGGGACGGCATTCCACCATTCGCCGGCGCGGCGGTCGGCCGAGCGACGATCGCCGGCACGTCGGTCGGTAGCGCGGCGGTCATTGCCGCGGCGATCGCTGGACGCAGCGCCGGCCATCAGGACGTCGAGGCTGGCCAATTGTTCCTGGCGCTGGCGTTCGGCTTCGCCGAGTTCGGCCAGGGCATGCTGGCGGATCTCCTCGGCGCGGGCCGCCACCAGCATCGGCAGATCGGCCTCGCAGGCGGTCAGCAGATGATGATTCTCGCGCCCCTCGACGGCACCGCTCATCGCGTTCAAGGCACCAAAGACGCCGATGCAGACCGAGCCGGAGCATTCGATATTGTGGTCGCCATAGCGCTCGACACGGCCGTCGCTGGCCATGGCGAGGTGATCCCAGAAGCGCTCCAGCCCCAGGACCGAATAACCGACGAAATGGCGATAGCCCTTCATGCGGGCGAAATTAAAGCCGAAAGTGCCGAGCGCGAAGGCCACGCCCCGCGCGCCATAGCGGCCCTTGCGGAATTGCGGCAGCACGGCCAGGCGTTCGGGAATGATGAAATCGGCGAAATAGCGGATGCGCATGGTGCCGGCGATCTGGCCATGAACCCGGGCAATGACCTGGGTGGCGCTGAAATCGTTGCCGTCGAATTCCTCGTCTTCGCTGCAGCCGAATTCGTGCACGAAAACAGCGCGACGGATTTCCATCGCCTCAAGCAGGTCGCCGACCTCCTTGATGACCGAAACTTCGATCTGCGCCCCATTCTGGGACTGGCATTCGATCCGCGTCATCTACCCCTCGCCGCCCTCGTCTACCGCATGTGGGTAAAGCCGATCCGACAAGAACGTCCCCAAATCATCCCGTCCCAATGCTGGTTTCCCGACAGGATGCCGTTCTCATTCTCAACAAAATCAATCCTAAAGCGCAAGTAGTTAAAATTTTATGTGAATTTGTAGCAAGTTTTGTCATCATTTGAGATGCTTAGGATGTCGGCAAAATAGGACCATCCGCTTATGTTCATGCGAAAAGCAGGAAGATTTGCCGAAATTTCAGTCCCCTGCGCACCGATTCGTGCTGGCAGGTGCCTAGCGAATGGGAACGCGCTTTAGGACCATGCGCGCGTCGGTGAACAAGTTCCGCCAATCCCGGGCAAGCCTTGCCTGCTGAGCCTCGGTGAATTCGGTCAACGCAAGTTCCTCGACCTCGGCGGCGGCGTTGAGCTTCAACTCGCCCTGGAAGCTGCCGGCCTCAATGGCCCGGCGCATTTCCTCGGCCCGTGGCTTCCAGGCAAGGACGACGCGATCCTGCGCGTTCTCGGCAACGACGAACAGCATCCAGGGATCGCCGGGTTTGTCTTGCACATCGAGGAACAGCGTATCGCCGACGCGGCGAAGATGGAGAGGAATCGGATCGCTGATCGGATTGCCGTCTGGATCGGCATCGCTGACCGAGAAAACGCCCTTCCAGGGATCAACATCGGCGATGGCGAAAAAGCCAGGTTCACCGCCCGCCTCCAGAGGTTCGGCCACCCAGAAACCGCTCCACTGGCCGGGCGCCGCCGGTTCGGCCGTGCCGATCGGTTCCGCGTGCTGCACGAAACAGGCGGCAAGGCCGAGGGCCACGGCAAGCGAGAGAAGCGATCTGGCAAGGCGCATGGGTCGGCTCCGGCACAGGATGCAGGCAGCACCTTAGAATGCTGCATGGCCCCGCGCTATGACGGCGCGCACATCAGGCCAAGTGTCCAACGCGTCCCTTCGACCGGTCCCGCCCCCGGGCCGGTCCCGTTTGTGTACTGGATACCGTCGGGCGATCATGGCATGGAGACATGACCATCATCGGAAACCTGGAACACACGCCCATGATCCCCGAGACCCAAACCCGCTCCTGGCTGCCCTGGCTCGTTGTGGGCTTTGCCTTCCTGGCGCTCGCCCTCGCCTTCTCGGCCCGCGCCACGGCGGGTTTGGTGATGCCGGTCTGGGAGCAGGAACTCGGCTAGTCCCGCAGCCATGCCTCCGGCACAGTCGCGGCGATGCTGCTGTTGATGGCTTTCCTCGCACCGGTCGCCGGACGGATGGTCGACCGGCATGGCGTGCGCGTGATGCTGGCGGGCGGCCTCGTTCTGATCGGCCTGGGCTGCCTCGCCGTCGCCAGCACCAGCAATCGCTATCTCTTTTCGATCGCTTTCGCCGGCCTCAGCGGATTGGGCTTCAGCATCGTCGCCACCCATGTGGTTTCGACCGCCGTGGCGCGGCTTTTCGACAAGCATCGCGGCCTGGCGCTCGGCATCGCCACCTCGGGTTCGACCGGTGGGCAGTTCCTGATCCTGCCGCTTATCGCTGTCGTCCTCGCACAATTCAGCTGGCGCTGGAGTTTCCTTGCCATGGGGATCGCGGCAATCGCCCTCGCCCCTCTGCTTTGGCGCATGCTGGCGCCGCGACCGGGCACGCCCAAGGAGCACATGAGAAGCAGGCGAGCTTCAGCAGCGATGCCCTGGCGATCCTGCGGCGCCCCGCCTTTCACATCCTGTTCTGGAGCTTCCTGCTCTGCGGCTTCACCACCACCGGCGTGATCGAGACGCATCTGATGCCCTATGCGCAATATTGCGGCTTCGGTCCGGTCACCAGCGCCGCCGCCTATGGCCTGCTCTCGGCCGTCAACATGCTGGGCATGATCCTCTCCGGCTGGCTCACCGACCGCATGAACCGCGTGACGCTCCTCGGCAGCATCTATGTGCTGCGCGGCCTCACTTTCATCGTGCTCTTGAATATCGGCGTCGAGATCGAATGGCTGATGGTCTTTGCCGTGTTGTTCGGTGTTGTGGACTATTCCACCGTGCCGCCGACCGCGAGCCTCGTCGCCTCGCATCTGGGCCTCCGTGTCATGGGCCTAGCAATGGGCCTGATCTCCGCCGGCCATTCGATCGGCGGGGCGGTAGGCGCGCTCTTCGGCGGTTATCTCTTCGACAATCTCGGCCAGTATGAGTGGATCTGGCTGTCCTCGATCTTCCTCGCCATCCTTGCCGGCCTGATGGTGTTCCTGCTGAAGGACAGAGGAGCGACGGGCGCCATGGCGCCCATCGCCGCCCAGTAAACCACTTGATTAAGCCGCCCGCATCTCGGCCAGGAACTGCAGCACCATGTTGCGCATAGTCTCTGCCTGCTGGGTGAGTTCCCGTGACGCCGTGAGCACCTGTTGGGCGGAAGCGCCGGTGCGTGTGGCCGCCTCGTTGACCTGCACGATATTGCCGGAAACTTCCTCGGTGCCCCTGGCCGCCTGCTGAACGTTGCCGGCGATTTCCGATGTCGCCACATTCTGCTCCTCGACCGCCGCCGAAATGGCCGCCGCGATTTCGTCGATACGGACAATCGTGCCGCCGATGCCCTTGATGGCATTGGCCGCGTCGCCGCTCACCGATTGCATCGCCTGGATCTGCTGGGCGATCTCGTCGGTTGCCTTCGCCGTCTGGGTCGCGAGATTCTTGACTTCCGAAGCCACGACCGCAAAGCCCTTGCCGGCATCGCCGGCGCGGGCGGCCTCGATCGTCGCATTGAGCGCCAGGAGGTTGGTCTGCGACGCGATCGAATTGATAAGTTCGACCACCTCACCCACCTTGGCGGCGGTCTCGACCAGACCAGCCACCGTGCCGTTGGTGCGTTCGGCCTCGGTCACCGCCTGGCGGGCAATGTTTTGCGACATGGTGACCTGCTGACCGATCTCGTTGGTGGATTTGGTCAGTTCGTCGGTGGCAACGGCCACCGTCTTCACATTGGCGCTGGCCTGTTCCGAAGCGGCGGCGACGGCCGTCGCCTTCTCGGCACTCTCGGCAGCCGCCCCGGTCATTTCCTGCGCCGTGCCGTTGAGTTGGCTCGCCGCACCTGTGACGGTATTGAGAACATCCTTGATCTTCGTGTCGAAATTACTGATCAGCTCCTCGACCACCTTGGCACGGCTCTGCCGCGCAGCCAGTTCCGCCTGCTGCGCCAATTCCAGACGCTGCCGCTCGACCGCGTTGGCCTTGAAGACCTCGACCGCCGAGGCCATGGCACCGATTTCATCCCGCTGGCCAAGGCCCGGAATCTCGGCCGAGGTATCGCCCGTGGCCAGGTTCGACATCGCCTGCGTCAGAGCGGAGATCGGGCGAATGACGCGGCGGCCGACAACGGAAAGACCAAACGCACACAGACCGATGGCGGCAATCACGACCAGTCCATGGGCGATCAGGCCGAGGCGCAACTGGGCGGTCCGGTCGGCCGCATGGGATTGCGCCGCCTTCACCACCAAGGTCACAAAACCCTTGAGCAGATCCGCCGGCGGCTTGGAGAAGCTGCGCCACTCCTTGGCCGTCATCTCCACCTTATCGCCCGCAACGAGCTGCTCGAAAATGGCATCGCGCTTAGGCGCGAAGTCGCCATGATAGACGCGTTCGATTTCGACGCGTGCCGCCACCAGTTCCGGACGTGTGGCGCCGGTATCGAGCACGCTCACCAAGCCTTCCCAACCCGTTTCCACGCGGGCCGCGGCGTCGATCGCCTTCTCGCGCATTTCCTGGGACAGTTCGCCCGCCAGCAAGGCGTCTTCGATCTGGCGGCGGAAGGTTGAATCGGTATCGCGGACGATCCAGCTCAGCTTGCGCGCGGTCAGCAATTGATCGATTACCGGATCGGCTAGCCGGATGGAGCCGGCAAAGGCATTCGAGGCGAGGCCCAGCTCTTCGACGAAATCGGCCGCGTAGCCATAATATTCCTTGCGCAGCTTCTCATCCCGCTGATTGACCGGCTTGGCAAAATCGGCCAAGCCCTGCTGGTAGAGAGCGTCGTATTTGGCAGCACTCGCCTGCAATTTGCCCTGCCATTGGTCGCGATCGGGCAAATCGCCCGCCGTGATGGCTGCCAGCGCTTCGGTCAGCGCCGCAGCCGCGATGCCGTGCAATTCGTCGATCTCGGCGCGCACCTCGGTATCGCCGGGTTCGGCGGCGAGCAGCGCACGATTGAGGACGCTGCGATCGTTGCGCAGGGCCTGCATGGCCTGGAAGACCAGCTTGTCGACGGCACTGACGTCCTGGATATGGGCGGCGGTGCGATAGCTCTGCCAGCCCGACCAGAGCGACCAGCCGGCACTCGACAGGAGGAGCAGGGCAATGGCGCTGAAAACGCCGGTCAGAATGACCTTGATCGTCAGGCCGGAAGCGCCGACCGAATCGCGGGCCGAATGAGGCATGGAAGCATCCTTTAAGCTGAAAAAACGCCATCTCAGGAATGTCTGGGTTCCTAGGCATTCTGTCCGCCAATTCTTAAGGACGCCTTAATTGCAAACTGTTGACTGTTGAATTCTGCAGCCCGGACGCACATTCCGGTGCGGTCTTTGCTTGCCCGTTCACGATGAGCTCAGAACTTGCGGTCCTGGTAGGGTATGCCCTTGCCGTCCTCGCAATAGCCCTTGAGGCTCAGCAGGAAGACGCCCCAATTGTAATTGCAGAAGCGATAGAACTCGGTGACGGCGCGCCATTTTTCCTGTTTCAGCGTGACCGCGACCTTCCCCTTGCGCGGCTCCAGATCGAAACTGATCTCGGTGCCGATCCATTCCGGATCGGAATCGAGGCAATGCCAGAGCTGGCGCCTGCCGGGAACAAGCTCCACGACCTTCATCCGGTCCGGCTTGCCGCTGCCGAAAGCGAAGCTGTTGATGGCCCCCACCTCCGGCGTCACGGAGAGGTTGTCGGTCCACACCGCAGCGAGACCCGCTTGTGTGGTGAGGGCCGCGAAGACCTGTTCGATCGGCGCCTTCACATATTGGATATGCTCGATGCTGGGCATGGTTCACTCCATCACGAAATGCGCTGGTCGTATTCGCGTTCGAGAGCGGCGTGGGTCGACCAGAAGGGACCCGGCGTGTTGCCGGCCAGCCGATCGGCGAGAATACCGAGATGGGTATGCCAGCCACCGGCAACGCTGAGCATGAAATCGCGGTTGGGCAGGCGCCGGTGGGTCAGCGTCAGGCGCACCTTGTCGCCGGCTTGCGACAGTTCGAACGTGACCTCCGAACCTTCGCCGCCCCAAAGATAGGCAAGCAGGCGCGGTTTTTCGCAGGCCGTCACCTGGCATTTCACCGAGGCACAGGCGGCATCCTTGTATTTCGCCGGCGGTGCTTCGTGCACCGGCGACAGATCGCTGTTGCGGAAGTTGAGCTCGACCGCACCGCCGACACGCTGCTCCATCGGTCCGCTCGCCAGCCACAGCCCGCGTTTTTCGGGATCGGTGAGGTATTCCCACACCCGCTCGATAGGTCCCGGCAACAGGCGTTCAAAGACGATGGTGCCGGCTTCGGTGATGGTCCCGTGCCGTTCGGCGATATCCGTGGTCATGGCCACTCTCCTGCCCTAGATGGGAAGTTACGTATGGTGAAGGCAAAGAACGTCGCGATAGGCGCAAAGATCATCGAGGAGCAGCTTCTCGTCAGAGAGGATCTTCGCCTTCTCCGCCGCGCCAATCAGCTGGATGATGTAGCTCTGCTCATCATTCCCCTGCCGGTCGATAAAGGGATGCAATAGGCTCGAAGGATCCGCCAGATCCGGCTTGGCACCGATATCCGCGTTGGTGATGTTCGGTGCGTAGAACATCAAATGCGGCATCGCCATGGTATGCACTTGCAGATCGGGCGGCCCGATCGTGCGCATGAGCGGGCCGACCATATAGGAAAGGCCCGCCTTCTCCGGCGCCTGATAGGTCTTGTCGTCATAGCGGCGCTGCACTTCGGCCTTCAGTTCCGCCGGCGCCATGCCTTCCGCGCGCAGTTGCGCCGCCTCTATGATGACCTTGAGATAGGTGGCCGTACCGGCCGCGTCATAGCAAAGGGGATAGTAGATATCGTTGCGAAAATCCGCCATCTCCCAGACGGTGCGCTGGACCAGGCAGGCAATGCCGCTGCTCCCTTGCCGCGCCAGCCGGTAACCCGATGCGGGATCGAGCAGATAGACCGATGCCGCGTCGCGCAATGCGGGTGGCAATGCACTCAAGGCGAAGCGGGTTTCAAGCTCAGCCGGCATCGGCTCGATGATTGTGTCGGCCGATCCGCTTGATTGTGTGGCCCAAATCATCCACCCGCCGGCAATGAGCGGCAGGGCCATGGCGATTTTCAGCGCGCTCATTTTGGTTTCCCTTTCCCTTGCTTCGCTGGCCGGGACTTTGCCAGCTTGGGCTTCGTCAGTTGCGCGTCTTCCTCGCGCAGAACTTTTTCCAGGGCATCGAGGCTGCCCTGCCAGAAGCGCCGCATGCGCTGCAGCCAATCATCCATCTCGGAGAGACCGTCGGGATCGAGGCTGTAGATCCGCCGCTGTCCATCGATCCGCACCTGCACCAGCCCGGCCTCGCGCAGGGCTTTCAAATGCTGCGAAATCGCCGGGGCCGAAAGATCGAACTGACCGGCGATGGTTCCGGCCGCCTGCTCGCCGGGGCCGAGAAACTCGACGATGCGGCGGCGGGTGGGATCGGCAAGGGCTGTGAAACTGTCCATGTCGGTATATTTATTAATTCACTTAATTAAGTCAACACGAAAATACATGCGTCAAAAAAACACCGCTGCCCGGCTGGGCGGCGGTGTTTTTCTTTGTATGTGCGCGGCTCAGTTCTTGGTCGGGAACAAGGCCGAGAGATCGCCCCAGCGCGATTGCTGGCCCTGATCGTCGAGCGGCTGCTGCATTTCCTCCGGCGCGTCCGGATTGGGCAGCGGATCGAGGGTCGCGGGCTTGCCGGCGGCCTTGCGCGCCTTGAGGATCGCGGCGTTGAGATCGGTCTGGGTGCAGAGGCCCAGGAGCACCGGATCGCGCGGGCGCAGATTGGCGGTGTTCCAATGGCTGCGGTCGCGGATGGCGGCGATGGTCTGCTTAGTGGTGCCGATCAGGCGCGAGATCTGCGCATCGGAAAGTTCCGGATGATGGCGGATGAGCCAGGCGACGGCGTCCGGCTTGTCCTGGCGCTTGGAAACCGGCGTGTAGCGCGGGCCCTTGGTACGGGTCAGCGGCTGCGGAATGTCCGACTTCGCCATCTTCAGATTGGCGGCACCATCTTCCTCGCAACGCTTGATCTCTTCCGCGGTCAGCTGGCCATTGGCGATGGGGTCCTGGCCGACGATGCCGATCGCCACTTCGCCGTCAGCGATACCCTGGACTTCCAGGGGATGCAGGCCGCAAAAGGCGCCGATCTGTTCGAAGCTCAAACCGGTATTGTCGATGAGCCAGACGGCGGTCGCCTTGGGCATCAGAACTTGGGTCATGACTAATCCTCCTTCGCCACCGGGGCGGCAACCCCGTTGGGCGGTCAAGCAACGACTTGACCATGTTGGGAAATTCGACCGCCCGCGCGAGCCTGGCCAAAACCCGCCCAGCGCGCAATCCAGCGATCCTCAATGGAGGCAAATAGCATTGGCCCCGCAGGCTGCCAAGGGCAATCTTTGCCGGATTTTGGGGTTTTCCCCGTAACGGCCTGGAATCAGGCCGAAATCGTCAACACGATCTTGCCGGTATGGGCGCTGGATTCCATCAATTCATGGGCCGCCGCCGCCTCTGCCAGCGGAAAGGTTTTGAAGAGCACCGGCTTGACCTTGCCGGCGGTCAGAAGCGGCCAGACCTGGGCCTTCAGCGCCGCCGCGATGGCACCCTTTTGCGCCACCGAACGCGGCCGCAAGGTGGAGCCGGTGATGGTCTGGCGCTTCATCATGACTTGCGCGAAATTCACCTCGGCCTTGGCGCCCTGCAGGAAGGCGATCATGACCAGACGACCATCCATGGCGAGGCAGGAGAGATTGCGGTTGATGTACTCGCCGCCGACCATGTCGAGGATGAGATCGGCACCCTTCTTGTCGGTCGCCCGCAATACCTCTTCCGCGAAATCCTGCTTGCGGTAATTAATGGCAAGATCGGCGCCGAGATCGCGGCAGGCTTTCGCCTTGTCGTCGCTGCCCACCGTCGCGATGACGCGCGCGCCGAAATGATGCGCGAGCTGAATGGCAGTCGTGCCGATGCCGCTGGACCCGCCATGCACCAGGAAGGTCTCGCCGGCTTGCAAGCGGCCGCGCTCGAAGACATTGGTCCAGACGGTGAAGAAGGTTTCCGGCACCGCCGCCGCATGGATCATGTCGAAGCCCGACGGAATGGGCAGAACCTGCGGTGCCGGCGCCGTGCAATATTCGGCATAGCCGCCGCCTGAAACCAACGCCATCACCTGGTCGCCCACGCGCCAATCCCTGACGTCATCGGCCAGCGCCACGATCTCGCCCGCGACTTCGAGGCCCGGCAAATCCGAAGCACCGGGCGGCGGCGCGTAACCCCCGGTCCGCTGCAGCACGTCCGGCCGGTTGATGCCGGCGGCCGCCACCTTGATCAGCACCTCGCCCGCAGCCGGTTTCGGCACCGGACGCTTGCCCGGCACCAGAACCTCGGGGCCGCCGAAGCGGGTGATCTCGATCGCGGTCATATTGGTGGGAATCATCGGGCGCCCTTTCGGTCCAATCTCACCTCGACCTAGCCGGGCGGCATGGCAATTGGCAAGGCCGGCGATTAGACTGACGAGCAAGCACCCGGATGATGAGCGCCACCATGGATACCGACGATCTCGAGCCCCGCGCCAAGAAGGCGCAAAAGCGCAACCTGGAACCGATGTCGGTCGAGGAGCTGCAGGCCTATATCGGGGAGCTGGAGGCCGAGATCGCGCGGGTCGAGGAAGACATCGCGCGCAAGAAAAAGCACCTCTCGGCGGCTGAAAGCCTGTTCAAAAAGTGAACAGCTATTCAGTTTCGCGGCACTTGCCCGAAAATCATGCAAGAAAGCAATAAAATTGCGGGTTGCGTTAACCGTTTGTTCACGCGCGCCGCTTAATTTGGCAGACAGGAAGGACCTCGTCCTTCCTCTCCTGGATCTCTCCGATCCAGTTTCATGCCTCCCTGTCTAACTTGCCGCCGGCCTTTGGGCCGGCGGATTTGTTCTGTCGGCACGGCATCTAATCACGACAGATTGAATCAGGATTTGCGGGCTCATCACGAATGCGCGCGTGGCCCATAGATGCGTCGAATCTGGCTTGACCTCGTCCCCCGCCAATCCTAACTTTCGGCTGCGACAAGTTAGACAGGTCTGAGGCTTTACGAAAATAGAGAGGGCCGCAACCGGGTGATCCGGTTAGCGGCCCTCCGCTTTTTCAGGCCAGCTAATTAAGCGGCCTTGTTCTCGATCACCTGCGGCTGCGCTTTCGGAGCAGCTTCGATCTTGATGGTGCGCGGCTTCATCGCCTCGGGCACCTCGCGCTTCAGATCGACATGCAGCAGACCATTGACCAGCGACGCACCGACGACACGAATGTGGTCGGCGAGTTCAAAGCGCCGTTCGAAGGCGCGGCCGGCAATGCCGCGATGCAGGTAATTGCGCGGCTTCTCGTCCTTGGCCGGTTTGCCGGCGACGACGAGTTGGTTTTCCTGCGCGGTGATGGTGATTTCTTCATCGGTGAAGCCGGCGACCGCCATGGTAATGCGATAGGAATCTTCGCCGTCCTGCTCGATGTTGTAAGGCGGGTAGGAAAGCTGTGCCTCGTCGGTCCGCAGCGCCGAATCCATCAGGCGCGAGACGCGGTCATAGCCGATCGAGGAACGAAAGAGCGGGGAGAGATCGAGAGTACGCATAGCCATATCCTCCTGTGAGCAACATGGAATTAGTTCCGGGCCATCACATGATCGACCCGACAAGTGAACCGATACCCGCATCCTGGGCGTATCGGCAAAGCAACATTTAGGTGGTCGTTTTGGCGCTTCAAGCCTTCATCATCACTTTTTCTTAACCTGTTGATTGTCTGTTAACGCGGGTGCCCGTGCCGTGGTCATATGAACCGTCGGCGCGACCAAACGTTTGGCCATGATCTCAGCCCCGCATTCACGCCGGAATTCACGGGGGTGAAGGCGGTCAAAGCCAGAAGGAGCGAGCGATCGATGGCCAGCATCGAGTTCTATGACCGCACCATGTCCGAGACGATGGGGCTGCTGGTCGAAGCACGGCGCTATCTGAGCGACCGCGCCGAGACCGACAACCGGCGCCTCACCATCGATCAGGGCTTGATGACGTCGGTCGAAACGATGCGCCTGGTTTCGCGCCTCACCGAGGCTCTGGCCTGGCTCCTCACCCATCGCGCCGTGCTGATGGGCGAGCTCTCCGTCGACGAGGCTTTGGCGCCCGAGCGGCGCCTGGGTGGGCATGATCTCTGTAGCCGCGATACCACCGAAGAGATGCGCCACATGCCGACCGATTTCCAGCATCTGCTGGCGCGCAGCCTGGAGCTCTACGAGCGCATCGCCCATCTCGACGCCCAGATCAGCGACCGGGCCCATAACCCGGAGGGTGCCGGTTCCTGGCCCCCGGAACGCGGCAGCGGCCGGGGCTGAGCCGCGCCAAAGGTCGGGGAACAAATCACCGGGCTGTGACGTTGTTACGGGTGCCCGATTTCCGGGCTGCCAACGGAGGACGTCATGAAGGGATTTCAGCTAGCGCTGGTCGCCGGCCTGCTGTTGCTGAGCGCCTGCGCCGAGAGCCGCATCTTCGACACCAATTGCAGCGGCAATGGCATGATCAGCAATCCAACTTATTGCAACAACGATCTCCACCCCTATGCCGGCCCCTGGGCGAATCGCGGCTAAGCCCGGGCGCCAAGCGCCCAAAGCCCGGCAGAAAGCAGAACGGCCGCCCCACCGGGCGGCCGTTGCCAATTCCGCGCTTTGACGCCGGACCGGGTCCGGCAGCAAGGCTTAGTCGTTGTTCTTCTTCAAGCCCAGGCCCGAGAAGCGCTTGTTGAACTTGGCGAGCTGGCCGCCGGAATCGAGCAAGCGATGGACACCGGTCCAGGCCGGATGCGACTTCGGATCGATGTCGAGGTTGAGGGTGTCCCCCTCCTTGCCCCAGGTCGACCGGGTCTTGAACTTGGTGCCGTCGGTCATGACGACATTGATCTCATGGTATTCGGGATGAATGTTGGCCTTCATGGCGATAGCTCCTGGAACAGATCCAATAAGATAAGACCCCTCCGGGCGCGAACCCTGGGCCAATTGGGGCCGGGTTATAACCAAGACCCCCGGCTATGGCAAGTAGTGGCGGGTTTGAGCGGACAAAGTCCCGTTTTCAAGCCGACTCCCTTCCAATATGGTTAACAAAACCCGAAGACTGCGTCACCCATTCTGCGGATAGGCGATATCCGGTGGATAGGTCGCGACAAAGGCCGGCAACGCCTCGCAGCGCGCCACCAAGGCGTCGAGGTTGGGATACCGGCCGGTGGGCGCCAGATCGGGATCGGTCATGCGGACATAGCGCAGCATGGAGACGGTGGTGATCCGGGCCTGGTCGATGGGCGCCGCCGCCGGCCAGGGAGTGGCGTCCAGGGCCGCGATGGCACCCGCCGCCTGGGTACGGCACCGGGCGATCCATTCCGGCCAGCGATATTGGGTGGGCCGGATGAGGCGCTCATAGCCCGAGGCCCCCGCCTTGTCGATCGCCCCGCAGCCGAGCGCAATCAATTGCAGCGCCCGCCGCCGCGCCACACCCTCCCGCGGCACCAATGCCCGTTCCGGACCCACGCATTCATCCAGCCAATCGAGGATCGCCACGGAATCGATCAGCACCTCGCCATCATCGAGAATGAGCGAGGGGATCCGCCCCAGCGGATTGGTCGTGCGCATGTCGTCAAAGTCGCCGAACACGGAACGCTTGTCATGCGTGTAGTCGAAGCCGAGCTGCGAGAGCGAAATCGCGACGCGGCGGACATAGGGGGAATCGAATTGGCCGACGAGGATCATGGACAAGGTCGCTCCTTTACTTAATCCGCGAAAATAGCTCGGATCATAATCATCCCTTGAAACCGCTCGAAGGAATCTTAAAGTTTTACAATCAGAATGCCAGAATGATGGCACGACCATCATCCAGCAATATTCGGACAATCAAGATGTTGGTCACACTTGAATTATGTATCACATCATGATACATGTTTGCGATGATCGTTAGCGCCAGAGACAAGCGGACGGCCGATGCCATAGCCGGAAAATTCGGCAAGGGGTTCCCCAGCGATCTCGTGAAGCGAACCCGCATTCTGCTGACCGTGCTTCAGGCCGCGACCATTCTTGACGACCTGAAGACACCGAGCGGCAATCACCTGGAAGCCCTGAAAGGTGATCGGGCTGGCCAGCATTCGGTACGGATCAACGATCAATGGCGCATCTGTTTTCGCTGGACGCCGGCCGGTCCAGAACAAGTTGAGATTGTCGACTATCACTGACGAGGACGAGCCATGCTTGTTGTGAAAAATCCGGTGCATCCCGGCGACGTGTTGAAGGAGCTTTACCTGGAGCCTGCCGGCTTGAGCACTGGGCAGCTTGCCAAGCGCCTGGGCGTGCCCCGGACGCGCATCGAACGTCTGGTACGGGGCGAAACCGCGATGACACCAGATACCGCCATTCGCCTCGCCCGCGCCTTTCGCACCAGTGGGCAGTTTTGGATGAACTTGCAGACGAATTACGACCTCTATTGGACTGGGCGGGATCTGAAGGTTGGGGGAATCAAGCCGATCGCCGCGTGAGGCACTGAACACAACTCGGCTCAAGGACCATTTCTCAGGCGCCCGCCACCCTACCGCGACAAAATGGTTAACGGGTGCGGTACTTTACCCATTGCGGGTCCCCGCCGGGGCGGCTATTCCAAAGCCGGTTTTAGCAATGATCAAATCGGCGAAGGATTCCCCCGGGACATGGACGATTCCACCTTCGAAAAGCTGGCCGATGCGACCCTCAAGGGGCTGATGGCGACGATCGAGGACGCTTTGGCCGACGAGATCGAGGATATCGACCTGCAGGGATCGGTTCTGACCATCGAACTGGCCGCCGGCGGCACCTATGTCGTCAACAAGCATGTCGCCAACAAGGAGATCTGGCTGTCCAGCCCCAGGAGCGGGGCGGCGCATTTCGCCTTCGATCCTGCGAGCGGGCAATGGCACTCGACCCGCGGCGGGGCGGATCTTCACGCACGCCTCGGCGCGGAGCTAAGCGAGGTGGCGGGAACGCCGCTGACCCTGACGCCCGCCGGCCAGGAAGGCTGAGGCCGCATCATGGCGCGTGGGCCCAATCTTCCCGACCGGCCGGTCTCGCGCGAATACCGGCGCCTCATCGATCTGTTGCGCTTCGTCGGGCCCTATCGCTGGCAGGTGGTCGGCGGCACCTTCGCACTGCTAATTTCGGCCAGCACAGTTCTGGCCCTGGGCAGCGGCATGCGCTATTTGGTCGATCGCGGCTTCGGCCTGGGCGATCCCGGGATTCTCGACCAGACGGTGCTGGCCCTCTTCGCCGTCACCGTGATCATGGCCTGTTCGACCTATGCGCGCTTTTTCCTGGTGACCTGGGTGGGCGAGCGCGTCGTGGCGGATGTCAGGAAGGCGGTCTTCGATCATATCGTGCGCCTGTCGCCCGGCTTCTTCGAGGTGACGCGGACCGGCGAGGTGATCTCGCGCCTCACCACCGACACCACCTTGCTGCAGACGGTGGTCGGGTCCTCGGCCTCGATCGCGCTGCGGAACTCGATCATGATGGTGGGGGCGACGGTGATGCTGTTCATCACCAGCCCGAAATTGACCGGCCTTGTGTTCCTGGTGATTCCCTTCGTGGTGGCGCCGATCATCATCTATGGCCGCAAGGTGCGGAAGCTCTCGCGCCTGTCGCAGGACAAGATCGCGGAAGTCTCGGCCGATGCCAGCGAATCCCTTTACGGCATCCGCACGGTCCAGGCCTTCGCCCATGAGAACGAGGACCGCGCGCGTTTTGCCGCGCGCGTCGAGGAAGCCTTCGACGCCGCGCGCGACCGCATCCGCGCCCGCGCCCTCCTCACCGGCCTCGTCATCTTGCTCATCTTCGGCGCCATCTCGATCGTGCTCAAGATCGGCGGCGGCGACGTGCTCTCGGGCGACATTTCGGCCGGCCAGCTTTCCGCCTTCGTCTTCTATGCGATCGTGGCCGCCGGGTCGCTGGGCGCCATCACCGAGGTGGTGGGCGATCTGCAACGCGCGGCGGGTGCGATGGAACGCATCATCGAGCTGTTGAACACGCGCCCGATCATCGAGGCGCCGGCAAGCCCGCGCGCTTTGCCGCATCCGGTGACGGGACGCATCAAGTTCGATCACGTCACCTTCTTCTATCCCTCGCGCCCCGAAACCAAGGCGCTCGACGATTTCTCGCTGGAGATCGCGCCCGGCGAGACGGTGGCGATCGTCGGTCCGTCCGGTGCCGGCAAGACCACGGTCATGCAATTGCTGATGCGCTTCTACGATCCGGATCAGGGGCGCATCACGCTCGACGGAATCGACGTCAAGGATTTCGCGCCGGAAGAACTGCGCGGCACGATGGGGCTGGTGCCGCAGGATCCGGTGATCTTCTCCACCAGTGCCGCCGAGAACATCCGCTATGGTCGGCCGGATGCGGATGACGCGGCCGTGCGCCTGGCCGCCGATGCCGCCCATGCCAGCGAGTTCATCGACCGCCTGCCGCAGGGTTTCGACGCGCATCTGGGCGAGCGCGGCGTGCGCCTCTCCGGCGGGCAGCGCCAGCGTATCGCGATTGCACGCGCTGTCCTGCGCGATCCTGCCTTGCTGCTGCTCGACGAAGCGACCTCGGCGCTGGATGCGGAATCGGAGCAGATGGTGCAGGCCGCCCTCGACCGCGCCATGGAGAACCGCACCACCATCGTCATCGCGCACCGGCTGGCGACCGTGCTGAAGGCCGACCGCATCGTGGTGATGGACAAGGGCCGGATCGATGCCATCGGCACCCATGCCGAGCTAATCCGCCAGGGCGGACTCTATGCGCGTCTGGCCGAGCTGCAATTCGACCAACCGCAAGCAGCGGCGTGATGGCCACCCGCCCCAAACAGCCGGCGATCACCGTCATCGGCGGCGCCAATCTCGACATCAAGAGCCGCATCGCCGGCAAGGCCATTGCCGGCACCTCCAATCCCGGCTGGACCGAGATGAGCCCCGGCGGCGTCGGGCGCAACATCGCCGAGAACCTGGCGCGGCTGGGGGCGCGCGTGAGCCTGCTCACCCTTATCGGCGAGGATACGAATGGCGACCGGCTGCGGCGCAGCGCCCGCGCCGCCGGCATCGACACAACGCTGATGATGCGCCGGCGGGGATCGACCGGTACCTATAGCGCCACGCTGGATGCCGAGGGCGAGATGCTGATCGCGGTCAGCGACATGCGGCTCATCGACGGGATGAAACCCGGCGACATCACGCGGCACAAAGATGTGTTGGCGCAATCCGATCTGCTGGTGGGCGACGCCAATCTGCCAGCGGTCTGCCTCAACGCGTTGCTGCGCCTCGCCGCCCGGGCGGAGGTGCCGCTGGTGCTGGAACCGGTTTCGGTGCCCAAGGCGAAACGCCTGCGCCCGCTGCTCGATGAGGGCCTGCCGATCATGGCGCTGACACCCAACCGTGACGAGTTGGGCGAACTCACCGGCATGCCGGTCAAGAATGAGCGCGATCTCGGCCGTGCCGCCTTGCGGCTGCATGAACGAGGTGTCGCGCATGTGCTGGTCGGCCTCGGCGCCGCTGGCTGTTTCCTGTCCTCGGCCGAAGAGGGGCAGCACATGATCGCCACGCGCAAGGCCGGCGCCATCCGCGACGTGACCGGCGGCGGCGATGCGATGGTGGCGGGCTTTGCCTATGGCCTTGCCAGCGGCATGGATGCCCGGCAGGCTGCCCGGAAGGGCCAGGAACTGGCGGCAAGCGCCGTGCGTTCGATGCAGAGTGTCGCCGCGAAAACGAGCAACACCGCGAGGAAACAGCCATGAAGAATTATCTGGACGTCGCCCCGGAAGTCGCCGAGGCAGTAAAGGCCGGGCGCGCCGTGGTGGCGCTCGAATCCACCATCATCGCCCATGGCATGCCTTATCCGCAGAATCTCTCTACCGCGCGGGGCGTCGAGGCGATCATCCGCCAGAACGGCGCCGTGCCGGCCACCATCGCCATCCTGAACGGGCGCCTGAAAGCAGGCCTGACCGATGCAGAGATCGAGGAGGTCGCAAAATCCGGCGATATGGTGAAAGCCAGCGTGCGCGACATGCCGGTGCTGGTCGCCAGTGGCGGCCATGGTGCGACGACCGTCGCCAGCACCATGCGCATCGCCGCCATGGCCGGCATTCGCGTTTTCGCGACCGGTGGTATCGGCGGCGTGCATCGCGGTGCCGCGAAGAGCCTCGACATCTCTGCCGATCTCCAGGAGATGGCCAAGAGCGATGTCGCGGTCGTCTGTGCCGGGGCGAAATCGATCCTCGATATCGGCCTGACGCTGGAATATCTGGAAACGCTGGGCGTCCCCGTCATCACCCATGGAAGTGACGATTTCCCGGCCTTCTATTCCCGAGAGAGCGGGCACAAATCCCCGTTCCGCGCCGATAGTGCCCAGGAGATCGCTGCCATCTGCCACGCGAAATGGGATATGGGGCTGGCCGGCGGCCTGGTCATCGCCAACCCGATCCCAACAGCCGACGAGATCCCCGGCGCCGAGATGGACCGACAGATCCATGCTGCCCTGGTCGAGGCCGACACGATGGGCGTCAAGGGAAAGGCCGTCACCCCCTTCCTGCTGAAGCATGTGGCCGCCCTGACCGAGGGCCGCTCGCTCACCGCCAATATCGCGCTGGTGCGGAACAATGCGCGGCTGGGGGCCGAGATCGCCCGGGCTTTGGCCGGGAAATAACCCCAACATCGCGTCTTAGGACCTTGCCCGCAAACCCTTGAAACTCTTCACTTTTGATTGAACCATCATTCAATATAAACACTCTATTGATATGAAATAATTGACTTTATTCACTCTGTATTGCATGATCTACCGCATATAAACGCCGGACAAATCGGGAGCGGGTCATGACGATGATGCAGAATCTCAAAGGCCAACAGAACGAAACCCATGGCGGCCTGGCGGTGAGCCTGCCGGCCTGGGCCTACAGCAATGACGAACTGGCCGAGATCGAATATGAGCGCGTCATCCTGCCCTCCTGGCAGTTCGTCTGCCATATCAGCCAGGTAAGCCAGCCGGGCGATTACGCGACCCTCGACATGAAGAAGGATTCGATCCTGGTGATCCGCGCCAGGGACGGCGTGTTGCGTGCCTTCATGAATGTCTGCCGGCACCGCGCGGCCAAGCTGCTGGACGGGACCGGCTCGTGCAAGGGCCGCATCACCTGCCCCTATCACGGCTGGAGCTATGACCTTGGCGGCGAGTTGAAGGCCGTCCCCTCGCAGCACACCTTCCCCGGAATCGAGAAGGACAAACTGGGCCTGATGCCGGTCGAGATGGAGATCCTGCACGGCATGGTCTTCATCCGTGTCGTTTCGGGCGGGCCGAGCTTGCGCGAGAGCTTCGGCGCGGCGGCCGATCTCCTTGCGCCCTATCGCCTCGAGGAAATGGTGCCGTCGGGCGAACCCTGGATCGACACCTGGAACTGCAATTGGAAGATCGCGGTCGACAACAATCTGGAAAACTATCACGTGCCGATCGGGCATCCCGGTTATCACCGCATGCTGGACAGCGATCTCTCCGGCGTCATCAACGAGCATGGCGTTGCCCACAGCGTCAGCGTGCTGAAGGAAAAGCCTTCCGCCAATTGGGCCGAGCGCATGTACCAGAAGCTGGCCCCGCAGGTGCTGACCGAACTGGATCCCGAGACGCGCAAGACCTGGCTGTTCTATTCCATGGCGCCCAATATCGGCATCGACATCTATCCCGACAGCTTCGACATCTTCCAGATCCTGCCCAAGGACGGCACCACCTGCGTCATGCGCTATCCGGTCTTCGTGCGGCCGGGGTCGGGAGCGGTCGCTGGGGGGAACGGGCGGGAGCGCAAGGTGCTGCAATACCTCAATCAGCGGATCAACCGGCAGGTCGGCCATGAGGACCGGGAATTGTGCGAACGGGTCCAGACCGGCATGACCTCCCACGGCTATGAGCCGGGGCCGCTTTCCAATTACGAGCATGCGGTGGTAGATTTCCACAATCGGATTCGTGCCGCCTGCCCGATCGTTGCCGAGACGCAGGCGCCGGCATCCGGAACCGTGCGGCGGCGCAACGATGCCTTGCTGGGGACGGAACGGTCGGCGGCCTGAGTTTTGGGCCGCCAGATGGCCGTCAGCATCACCAGCAGAGGCGTTACGCGGTTTCTGCCGCCTGAAAAGGCAAGAGGCATGAGCCGCGAACTGGCCAAGGAAGCGCGACGCCGGCAGCTGATCGAAGCGACCATCGACGGCATCGCCCGCAAGGGCTTTACCGATCTCAAGATTGCCGACGTCGCCGCCGAAGCCGGTCTTTCGGTGGGCATCGTGAATTTCTATTTCAAGAGCAAGGATGCGCTCCTCATCGCGACCTTGAAGCATCTGGTCGAGGATTACGAGCAGCATGTGGCGCAAACCCTGGCGCGGGCCGGCAAATCCGCCGCGACCCAGATCGACGCCATGATCGAGGCGGACTTCGCCCGCAACCATGCCAACCGCAAATATGTCACCGTCTGGTACGCCTTCTGGGGCGAGACGCGCTGGCGGCCGGAATTCTCGAAGCTCTGCGCCGATCTTTCCACCTCGTTCCAGCAGAGCATGACGCGCAGCATTGAGCGTCTGATCGAGGAAGGCGGCTATCAGGGGATCGATGCCGGGCTGGTGGCGCGCGGCTTCAACGCCATGATCGACGGATTGTGGCTCGACATGCTGATCAATCCCAAACAGACCGACCGCGACACGGCCAAGGCCAGCGTCCGGACCTATCTCGCCGCCCTTTTCCCCAAGGAATTCGGGCAGCAGCGACAGCAGCACCCGGGTCAATCCGAACCCAGCGCCGCCTGACCCTTCCGCCAATCCACCGGAGTCGCCATGACCATCCCGCTTCCTCCCCGTGCCCGCGCGATCCAGGCGCGCGTGCGTGCCTTCGTCGATGCCGAACTCATTCCCTGGGAAGTGCATGCCGAGATGCATGAAGGCCTGGTGCCCGAGGATGTCTGGCAGCGCATGAAGACGAAGGCCCGGGAAGCCGGGCTCGACAACATGGATCTGCCCGAAAGCATGGGCGGACGCGGCTACAGCAAGCTTGAGCAGGCAGTGGCGCAGGAACAGACCGGGCGCGTCACCAATGCGCTGGGCTGGTGCGCCAACAATCCGCAAAGCTGGATGCTGGAGGCCTGCTCGCCCTACCAGATCGAAACCTGGATCAAGCCGCTGATGACCGATGCGCGGCACGAATGTTATGCGATCACCGAGGCTGAGGCGGGGTCGGATGTCGATGCCATACAGTCGACTGCGCGGCGCGACGGGGACCATTACGTGCTCAACGGCGAGAAATGGCATGTGACCAGCGCCAATCTCGCCGATTTCATGTTCTTCCAGGCCAAGATCGCCGATGGCCCCAACAAGGGGGCCCACGCCCTCTTCTTCGTCGATCACGCGACGCCTGGGATCGAATTGGTGCGCAGCCCCGCTTACACGCATACCTACCGGGCGCACCACCCGATCTACCGCTTTCACGACGTGCGCGTCCCCGTAGCCAACCGGATCGGCGCGGAAGGCGATGGCATGGGCTTCACCTATGCCTGGTTCCGCCACGAGCGGCTGATGATCGCGGCGCGCTGCTGCGGGGCGGCGGAGCGCCTGATCGAGGAAGCAACCGCCTTTGCCAAGAGCCGCATCGTCTTCGGCCAGCCTTTGGCCGAGCAGCAGGCCATCCAGTTCATGCTGGCCGACAGCGTCACCGAGCTTTTCGCCGCGCGGCTCATGACCTATGAGACGGCCCGCGCAATCGATGAGGGCGCCGACCTCAAGACGGCCCACGGCCAATGCGCCATGGTGAAGCTCTATGCCAGCGAGATGGCCGGCCGGGTTGCCGACCGCGCCGTGCAGATCTTCGGCGGTCGCGGCTACATGCGCGAGAACGTGGCCGAGCGCTTTTTCCGCGAACTCCGGGTCGACCGGATCTGGGAAGGTGCCAGCGAAATCCAGCGCGTCATCATCGCCAACGGCCTGCTGAAGCGCGGCGTGAGGTCGCTGGTGGAATAGCCGGGTGTGAGGCCAAGCTAGCCAGGACCACCCCGAAAGCACTAGATTCCCCCGGGCGCCGCCACTTCAGGCGGGCGTTTCGGGGGAAGTCATGTCGCATGCCATGTGGCGGGTGTTGCAGCCGATCCTGCCGGTCATTATCGGCATTACGCTGATCGAGGTGGCGCTCGGCATCCTGATGCCGCTCATCGGCATCCAGTTGGCCCGCGGGGGCGCCTCCAGCATCGTCATCGGCGCGACCGCTTCGGCCTATTTCGTGGGCTTCCTGGCCGGCACCCTCACCTGCCAGCGCATCATCCGCCGGGTCGGCCATATCCGGGCCTTCGGTGTCTTCGTGGTGCTGGCGGCGGATGCCACCATCCTGCATCTCGTCTTCCAGAACGCTTATGTCTGGATCGGCTTGCGCGCCATCGCCGGCTTTGCGCTGGCCGGCGGCTTCGTCGTGATCGAAAGCTGGCTCAACGACAAATCGAGCGATGCTACCAGGAGCCGCATCTTCGCGATCTATACGGCGGTGAGCTGGGGCGCCTCGGGCGTCTCGCCCTTGATGCTCAATATCGACGACCCTTCCGGCAGCCTGCTCTTTGCGCTCTGCGCCGTCTGCCTCGCCAGCGCCATGATCCCCCTGGGTCTTACCAAGATCGGCAATCCCGTGATGGAGGAGCATACCCATCTCGGCATCCCCAGCCTCTTCCGCATCTCGCCCTTGGGCGTCGTCTGCTGCTTCGGCGCCGGCTTCCTGACCAGCGCCATGTACGGCCTGATGCCGGCCTTCATCGCTGGCAAGGGCATGGGTGAGGCGGAACTGTCGGTGCTGATTTCGATCGGCACCATCGCCGTGCTCGCCGCGCAGATCCCCATCGGCTTTGCCGCCGATCGCTACGGGCGGCGACCGGTGATCATTCTCACCGTCACGGCGACCGCCTTCATCAGCCTGGTGATCTACGCGACGCCGGTCTTGTCCTTTACCTTCCTGATTGGCCTGTTCTTCGTGCTCTCGGCTTTCCAATCGCCGCTCTATGCGCTGGGCATCGGCCAGACCAGCGACTACGTGCCGCGCGAGCAATTCGTGGCGGCCTCCAGCGGCCTCCTCTTCGCCTGGGGCCTCGGCGCCTCGATCGGCCCGGCCATCGCCGGCTTCATCATGAAGCTCATCGGCCACCAATCCCTGTTCCTGTTCGTGGGGGCCGGTTATGGCCTGATCGGCGTCTACGCCTTCTACCGCGTTGCCCGTCGGAAGGCGAAGACGCCCCAGGAGCAGAGCAATTTCGTGCCCGTGCCGCCGGCGCAAGGCGCCTATGCCGCACCCGAACTCGACCCCCGCGGCGAGCACCCGCCGCATGCCACCACGCAGCCGAGCGTCGATTAGGGTGTCGTCACAAGCGGGAGCGCGCGGCGGAACTTGACTTCGCCGAGATCGGCAGCATCGAGTTCACGGGCGTAGCGGTGGCCGGCATAGACGGCGTAGGCGATGAGGCCGGGGGCGAGGCAATCGCCGATCCGGGTCACCGATTTGATGCCGGCATCCTTCAACGCTTCCGGCTGTGCCATCAGTTCGTGATAGAGCGCTTCTTCCGGGAGGCGCGCCGTCACAGGAACGACGGCGCCCACCGCGACATATTGTGCCGGATCGCCATAGGCGGAGACGAGTTGCGCTTCGCCGGCCTTGATGCCCGCGAGATCATGGGCAGTGATCACCCGGACGCCGAGCTCGCGCAGGCGCTTGTTGATGAAGATCACTTCCAGCGTGTTGGCGGTCCAGCTTGAGGCGGTGTCGCCCGGCGTCACATAGATGACCTCCAGCCCCGCCTTCACCAAGCGTTCGGCCAGCACGCCGGCGAGATAGAAGAGATCGTCGTCATAAACCAGGACCGGCCCCTTCTCGGGCAGACGCCCCGCCATGATATCGCTGGGCGAGAACACGGCCACTTCACCGAGGCCAGGGATCGGAAAGGGATGCGAGCGTCCAACGCCATCTTTGCGCCAGGTCGAGCCGGTCGCGAGCACCACGCGCTCGAAGCCCTGTTCCAATATCTCGGCGACACCCATGCGGCTGTCGAGATAGGTTTCGACCTGGTTCATCTTGGCGATCTGTCCGAGGCGGTAATCGCGCACGCGGCCCCAGGCGGAAAGGCCGGGAAGACGCGATTCCTGATTGACGCGACCACCCAGCTCCGTGCCGGCTTCGGCCAAAGCCACCTCATAGCCGCGCAGACCCAATGCGCGCGCGGCTTCAAGGCCGGCAGGGCCACCACCGACGATCAAGACGCGATCCTGCGAGGCCTTCGCCGGCATGATCTCCGGGTGCCAACCCTTGCGCCATTCCTCGCCCATGGTCGGGTTCTGGGTGCAGCGGATCGGCGTGATCGTATAATCGCCGGTGATGCAGATGTTGCAGCCGATGCATTCGCGGATGTCTTCGACACGGCCTTCCTCGATCTTCTTCGGCAGATAGGGATCGGCGATCGAGGGACGCGCCGCGCCGATCATGTCGAGCATGCCTTTCCGGATCAGCGAGACCATGCGGTCGGGCGAGGTGTAGCGGCCGACACCGACCACCGGCTTGGTGGTGAGCTTCTTCACGAAGGCGGTGAAGGGCTCCTGATAGCCTTCCTCGGCAAAGCGCGAAGTTTGGGAATCGTACTTCCAGTTGGAGACATTGACGTCCCAGAGATCGGGCAATTCCGCCAGCATGGCAACGATGTCCTTGGCCTCACCTTCCGATGAGATACCATCATCGCCCATCATCTCGTCGACCGCGAAACGGACGGCGATGCCGCAGGTGTCACCTACGGCTGCCTTCGCCTCCTCGATCGTTTCGCGGAACAGCCGGACGCGGTTTTCGAGCGAGCCGCCATATTCGTCGATGCGCTGGTTGCGGCGCTTCTGCAGGAAATGCATCGGCAAGGACAGATCGTGGCCGGCATAGACATAGATGATGTCGAACCCAGCCTTCTTCGCGCGCAAGGCGGCATCGCGATGCCAGCGGCGATAATTGCGGATGTCCTCGCGGTCCATGGCGCGGGCCTGGAAGGGGTAATAGCTGGTCGGCTGGTGGATGGGACCGATCGGCACTTCGCGGCTGTAGAGATTGGACGCCGAGGGGCCGTTATGCACCAGTTCGATTGCCGCCAGCGAGCCATGCCGATGCACCGCCTCGGTCATCATGGAGAGGTAGGGAATGTCGTGATCGTCCCAGATGCGGGCCTCAACGTAAGGGGTCACGTCGCCGGAAGGATGGATCTCGCATTCCTCGGTCGACACCACCGCCCAGCCGCCCTCGGCTTTCATCCCGCGCATGGCGGCATGGCCCTGGGGATGCTGATGCCCCATGCCGTTGCAATGCGGCACCTGGAAGAAACGGTTCCTGGCTGTGACCGGACCGATTTTCACCGGTTCGAACAGAATGTCGTAACGTGGGTCGCGGGACATATTTCTTCCCCCTGCCTGATGATCGGGCGGGACTTTAAACGGGCGTACAACATGGACGCAAGCCACCCGTTCCGCTAGCCTGCCAGGCACATGCGATGGGGGAGGTGACGAATGTCAAAAAAGAAACTGGCGGTTGCACGCATGTGGTACGAAGGCAATTCCTTCTCGCCCAGCGTCACCGGCCTCGATACCTTCCAGGCCAGCGAATGGAGTGAGGGTGACAGTGCCGTCACCTTCTATCGCGGCACGGCAACCGAAATCGGCGCAGTGATCGCCTTTGCCGAAAACCACCCAGATTGGGACATTACCTATCTGCGCTGCGCCGGGGCCCCGCCCGGCGGGCCTGTCGCCGACGACGCTTTCAAGATCATCGAGGCCGATATTCTCTCTGGCCTGATGCGGCAGAATTGGGATGCGGTCTATCTGTCGCTGCACGGCGCCATGATCACCGAGAGCAACCCCACACCGGATTTCGACCTGCTGCGCGGCGTCCGCGAGGTGATCGGCCGCACGCCTTTGGCCGCCAGCTTCGATCTTCACGCCAATCTTGGGCCGGAGATGATCGGCCAGCTCGACATCGCCACCGGCTACAAGACCTATCCGCATATCGACAAGGATGTGGCGGCGACCCAGGCGCTTACCTGCCTGGTGGCAATGGTCAACGGCCGGGTGGCGCCGGTCTCGGCTGTCGCCAAGGTGAAGGCGATCTATACCAGCTTCAACATGCGCACCACCGATGGACCGATGGCGGAGATCGCCGCCCTGGCGGAAGAATGGCGCGCGCAACCGGGCGTGCTGGAAGCAACCGTGTTCGGCGGCTTTGCCTATGGCGATTCGCCCTTCGCCGGACCAACCGCCCTGGTCGTGACCGATAACGACCCAGCACTCGCGCGCCGCGCCGCAGATGCACTTGCCGCCGAAATGGCTGAGCGGCGACCCCGCTTCGAGATAAAGCCGCCTTCGCCTGCCGAGGCGATCGCGCAAGCCCTCGCGACGCCCGGCGACAAACCTGCCGCGGTCACCGACCCCGCCGACAATCCGCTCTCTGGCGGTATCGGCGATACACCGGGGCTGTTCCGGGCATTGCTGGCAGCCAGACCAGGCGTGCCGGCGGTCTTCGGTTTCTTCTGGGATCCCGCTCTAGTCGAGCGCGCGCGGCAAGCCAGCATTGGCGCCACAATCGATGTGCGCCTGGGCGGCCGGGTCAGCGACAAATTCGGCGCACCGATCGAAGCCAGCGCAAAGGTTCTCGCCCTTACCGACGGCCGCTTCCGCAATATGGGACCTTATGATCACCATCTTGAAGTCGATGTTGGCGCGACCGCCATGCTGGATGTTGATGGGATCAAGGTCATCGTCACCAGCGGATGCCAGACGCCGAACGACCCGGCCTATTTTTCGTTGCACGGAATCGACCTTGCCAAGCTCGGCCTGCTCTGCGTGAAGGCGAAGAATCATTTCCGCGCCGGCTTTACCGAGCTTACCCGCTGCATCATCGAATGCGACGCGCCGGGGCCGGCCGGCGTCTCGCTGGATCACTACGATTTCCGCTACGCGCCGAAGGAATTGCTGGGGCGCTAGAAGACCCTGGCTGCCGGCAATTCCGGCAGGCGCTTTTCGATCTCGGCAAGTGTTGGCAGGCTGGGCTGAGCGCCCGTCTTCAGGCAGGCAAGCGCGCCGCCGATGGCGGCGTGGCGAAGTGCCAGAGGAAGATCGAGGCCGCGATCAATCGCCGCCGCGAAACCGCCCACAAACGAATCACCGGCACCGACCGTATCAATCGGCTTGATCGAGAGTGCCGGCACGTCGAAACCGCCACCCTTTCCCAGATAGGCGGCAGCGCCGGCGCCGCCCAGTGTGACAATGACGGTGGTATCGGTGGCACGGGCGATATTGGCCGCGGCCTGGCGGGCATCCTTGGCGGAAACCTGCAAATCCAGCGCCACCTGCTTCGCCTCGTTCTCATTGACGATCAGCCAATCGACCAACCCAAGTGATTCGGCCGGAATTGCGGCGGCAGGTGCTGCATTGAGGAGGATGCGGGTACCTTTCGCCTTGGCAGCGCGGATCAGTGCCCAGTTCTCCTCGAGCGGCACTTCCATTTGCATCACGACCAGCGTGTCCGGCCCCAGCAGTGCAGCCGGCATCTGGCTGGCCCTGGTATGGCGGTTAGCGCCGGAAGCGACCACGACGTGGTTCTCGCCCGCCTTGTCGACGCAGATCGCGGCAAGTCCGGTTGGATCGCCGACCTTGGCAAGGTGGGAGAGATCGACACCCGCCGCGCGGAGATCGGCGATGGCGGTCTCGGCCAAGGGATCGGTGCCGATCGATCCTATCATCGTCACCCTGGCACCGGCACGCGCCGCGGCCAACGCCTGGTTGGCACCCTTGCCGCCGGCGGTGAGTTCGTAGCCGGGGCCCAGCACGGTTTCGCCCGGCAGCGGCAGATGATGGACCGCGATCATCACGTCCACATTGAGCGAGCCGAAAACGACGATCATGACTGAACCTCGATCACGCAGAGCTGCCGCGTTGTGACGGCGGGCAGCTTGACGACGGTTTCCTGCCCGGAGGTGATTGGCACAATGTCGGCGTCGCCATACGTGACGCGCAGGACCTTGCCAGCGAGATAGACGTTGCCACCGGCGATAGGGGGTTCGAAGGCAATGCCGCCCGCCGCGACCTCGATCTGGCGGAAACGGCCGGGGATGTCGGTCGCAAAGACGCTAGCGCCGTCGAGAGTCAATGTGAGGCGGCCCTCCTGCGCCACGATCTCGGCCGAGCGGCCGAAGGCGTTGAGAGGTCCCAGTTTCCAATCGCCGGGTTGATGCGTGATCTCCCAGCCATGCCACGGGGTGACATCGATGATTTCGTTGACGGCGAGGAGCGGCATCAGGAGCCCCCAGCCATAAAAGAGATCGGTATCGGGCTGGTCGTCGCCGAGGCCGGTATCGGCGTTGAAATTCTCCGGGCATTGGCGGCGTGCCCAGGCCGTGGCGAAGAGTGCCCCGCTGTCTTGCGCCAGAGCGCCCGCTTCGTTATCAAGCCCGGCCCGTTTCAATCCCTGATAGGTGAGATAATTGAGCGGCGGCCAGGCGCGGCCGCGCCAATAGACGTTGTCGTGAAATGCCGGATCGTCGCGCGTCACCGAAGGCAGGCGCCAGCGGCCGCCGAATTTCAAGGGATGATTGAGCGCCGCGCAGAGCGATTTCCGCTGATCGGGATCGGCAGCATCGGCCAGCAGCGGATAGAAACTGGTCGGTGCCAGAGCGCGCACAAATTCGCCGGACCAGCGGCGATTGGCGAAAATACACCGCTGATCGTCCCATAGGTCCTTACCGATGCGGGCGCGCAGCTTCCCGGCCCGCGCTTTCAGGCGATCGGCCGTTTCCTGCTCGCCCAAAGCCGTCGCCCAGGCGGACAGCACCTCGGCATCCACCACGAGCGCCGAATTGAGCGCCACGTCGACGGCGTCCAGGCAGCCGGTCGCGGGATCGAAGATTGTGTCGTCATGGAGCGGCGAATTATCCATGGTAGATTCATTCTTGGCGCCGAGCTTGGTGCCCTTATAGAGACCGCTGCCAATGCCGGCCGAGGTGCCCCAGCCCATCAGGCCGGTTACCGGAGAATCCTTCGGAGCGCCGGAGCGATGGCTGCACCACCAGTCGTGATTCTTGAGGAGGCGCCGATAGCCGATTTCAATGAGGCTGTCGTCACCGGTATGGCGCCAGATCTTCCACAGCACCAATGAGCAGATTGGCAATTGCGAGCGGTCGATCCAGGCGTCGTTGCCGGTGATGAGGCAGGCGAGATTGCCCTCCGGCGTTTCGGTCGAGAGCACGGCGCGGATATTCTCGCGCGCCATGCCGGCATCGAACAGGGCCGTGCCCAGTGCATGATAGAAGATATCGTCGAGCCACAGACCGAAACCGCCGAATTTCTGGGCAACCCAGGTGCGGCTCAGCGTCATATAAGGCCAGTCGTTGATGAAATCGTGCACCGAGTTCCAGCCGACAATGTCACGGATGGCATCCAGACTGCCCTCGCCAAGGCCGGATTGACGCACGGGCAAAGTAGGCGGTGTGGGCGCCGCGAGCGCTGCCTTGGCCTCCGCCAAAGCCGCCGCCGCATTGTCGCCAAGGCCGATGGCGAAGCTCATCTGCGGTGTTTCATCAAGATTGTAGCGCAACGCAGGTACCCGCCCCTCAGTCCCGCGCGAGGCGAGATAGAAATAGCCGCGGGTTTCGAATTCTTCCGCGAGAGATGGGCGATCGGCGTGGAAGGTCGCCATGAGCGGGACGGCGTGGCCGATCACGGCGACATGCGTGCCGTCAATCTCGGTCGCCAGCACACCGGTCTTCTCGTCGAAGCGCCAGAGGATGTCGTCGCGGCCGCCCACTTCGAAGACCGGCATGATCCAGAAACGGAGGCCCCATTCGCCATTGGCCGTGGCCTGCCAGGCACCCCGCAAGCCCCGCCGGGTTGGGCGATCCCATTGCCAGTCAAAGGCCGTGCCGCCATGCTCGGCGGAAAAGCTGATCCGGGCGGCGCCGACATCGCGCGGCCCATAGGTGATGCGGCCCTGCATGGCGGGAAAATCGGTGAAGCTGTTCCGGGCGCCTGAATAGGCGGCGACGGTCACGGTAAGCCCTAAGGGCAGATGCATCATCTGCGCGGGAAATTCGCTGCGCCAGGAATTCCAATGGCGTGCCTCGGGAAGATCGGGATAACGCGCGCTCATGGCCATTGCTCCAGGATCTCGTCCACCGTGGCGCAGAAGACCTGCGATTTCAGACGGCGCGGGATGACATCCAGGATATGGCGATGGCCGTCAAGATCACTGCTGGTGATGGCGTCGATCGGCAGCACGACGAAATAGCCCCGATCAACCGCCTCCATCAGGGTGGCCAGCACGCAGACATCGGTCTCAATGCCCGACAGCACGAGCGTGTCGGCCTGGCGGCGTTTCAATTCCGCCGGCAAGGCCGGGTTATGGAAGGAGGAATAGGTGGGTTTGTCGAAGACGCAGGATTTATCAGTCACCAACGGCAGGAGGCTGGGCAGGATGTCCATCTGCGCCCCGGCGGATAGGGTGGCCCCCGGCCACAGACGGTAGAGAGCCGCCCAGGAGCCTTCCGCCACCTCTGCCGAATGAGCCGAGATGAACCGTGTCCACAGGGTCTGTTTCGGCTTGGCCGCAGCCAATTTGCTGATTGCCGGGACGATAGCGTGAATGCCGGCGAACCCCCATTGCGGGTTGCTGGCGAAGATTTCCTGCATGTCGACGACGATATGCTGGCTGCACGCGGTGAGCGGCAGTTTGACTCTGGGTTTGTCGGTCACGGCATTACCACAACATTGTCGGCCACGGGCCATTCCAGAGTGACGTCGCTGCCTTCCGGCAGAGGCGCCCGGCTCTTGTTCTGCTCAAAGACGAGCATGATGCGATCACCCACACTGATCCGATAGGTGAGGCTGGAGCCGGAGAAGATCGCGGCGGCGACCCGGCCACGGATTCGGTTGGGTGCGGCAGAAAGATCCGACGTTGCCGGTTCGATGCTGATCTTTTCCGGCCGCAGGGCGACGAGCACCGTGCCATTGACCGCGAGATTCGCTGCCGGCACCAAAATCTCGCCGCCCGTCGCGAGCGCAACGCGTGCTTCACCGCCCGCGATGGCGCTGACCTGACCGTCCAGGAAATTGGCCTCCCCCAGGAAACCGGCGGCGAAGCGATTGACCGGACGCTCATAAACGGCGCGCGGATTTCCGGCCTGGACCACCTGGCCCTTGTTGAAGATGGCGACGCGATCGGAGAGAGTCAGCGCCTCCTCCTGGTCATGCGTCACGAAAATCGTGGTGATGCCGATCTGGCGCTGAATGCGGCGGAGTTCGACCTGCATTTCCTGACGAAGATGCTTGTCGAGGGCGCTCAAGGGTTCGTCGAGCAGGAGAACCTGGGGTCGCGTGACCAATGCGCGCGCCAAAGCGACGCGCTGCTGCTGGCCACCCGACAATTGCCGCGGCCGGCGCTCTTCCAAACCCGACAGGCGCACAAGATCGAGGCTTTCCGTAACGCGCTGCTTGATCTCCTGCGCCGGCACGCCGCGCACGTCGAGGCCGAAGGCGATGTTCTCGGCAACGCTCAGATGCGGGAACAGGGCATAGTTCTGGAACACCATGCCGATATTGCGCTTGTGCACCGGAATGCGCGCGATGTCGGTGCCATCAACGCGGATCTCGCCCGTATCGAGCGAGATGAAGCCGGCGATGGCGCGCAGCAAGGTGGTCTTGCCAGAGCCGGAGGGCCCCAGCAGACCGAAGAACTCGCCATCGGCAAAGGTCAGATCGACGCCGTCCAGCGCAGCGACCGAACCGTAGCGCTTGATGGCACCCAAGACCGCAACCTCACTCATTCCCCGACCTTTCCCCACCAAAGCGATAGAACCTGGCCACGATCAACATCAGCCCCATCGAAACGAAGATGATGATTGACGAGATGGCGTTGATCTCCGGCGTGAAACCCTTGCGGATCGAGGTATAGATCTCGACCGGCAAGGTTGTGATGCCGGGCGGTGCCAGGAAATACGAAATCACGAATTGATCGAACGAAACCGCGAAGGCAAAGAGAGCCGCCGCCACGACGCCCGGCGCCAGGATCGGCACGGAGACACGGCGGAAGACCTGCCAAGGCGTCGCCCCCAGGGTTGCCGCCGCCTCTTCCAAGGCCTTCGGGTAATCGTTAAGCCGCGCGCCCACGACGAAGATCACATAGGGGAGCGACAAGGCGACATGGCCGAGCAGAATCGCATGGAGGCCGCGCGCCAAGCCTGGCGCACCGACCGAACGGCCGATCCAGAAGAAGAAAACCAGCATCGCCGTGCCGATTACGAGCCATGGAATGGCAATGGGCGGAAACAGCAGGGATTGCAGCAGCGTCTTGCCGCGGAAGGTGTAGCGGCCGAAGGCGACCGCCGCCATGGTGCCGAGCGAGGTCGCGATCACGGTATTGGTGAGCGCGATCCAGACCGAGTTCCAGCCCGCCTGCAGCAGGCGCTTGTTGCCGGCCAATGCCTCGAACCAGACCAGATCGAATTCGAAAGGCAGGCCATAAAGCGGCGATTTATTGAAGGCGAAGAGCGCCATCACCAGGATCGGCAGATAGAGGAAGACCAGCACCAGGATGAGATAGAAGCGGATGCCGCTGTTGATCAGGCCTCTCATGCATTGCCTCCCTGGCGGCGGAGGAAGGGATAGAGGATGCCGAAGATCAGCAGCACGATGGCGAGCAGCACGAAGGAGAGAGCCGCGCCCAGCGGCCAATTGGCCGTCACCGTGAATTGTTCCTCGATATTCATGCCGAGCGTCGCCCCCTTCGTGCCACCAAGGATGCGAGGCTCCATGAAGGAGCCGATTACGGGCACGAAGATAAGAGCCGAGCCGGAGATGATCCCCGGGAGGCTCAGTGGCAGGACCACGCGGCGGAAGGTGGTGAATTGCGTGGCACCCAGCGAGCGCCCGGCCTCGATCAGACTGTCGTCGATCGCCTGCAAGGCGATGTAGCAGGTCAGGATCATGTAGGGGAGATAGGAATGCACCAGCCCGATGATGACGGCAGGATAGGTGAAGAGCAGATCCACCGCCGGCGCACCCGGAAACATCGCCTGGACGCTCAAATCAACGATGCCGTTCGAGCGCAGCACCATGGTCCAGGAGAAGATGCGCACCAAGGCATTCGACCAGAAGGGCAGCACGATCAGAAGAAAAATCGCTTCACGCCAGCGCCCCTTGACGCGCTTGGCCAGCGCATAGGCCGCCGGATAGCCGATCAGGAAACAGAACAAGGTCACCCAGAGGCCGAGTTCGATCGACCAGCGGGTGAGCGACCAATAAAAATCCTTGGAGAAAAACGTACCGTAATTCTGCAGCGTGAAATTCGCCGATTTCGGCACCAGGGGTGATTTGTCGAGAAAGCTCAACGCCAGCATGGCAAGGAGCGGCAGGAAGATCGTACAGGCCAGCCACAAATAGGCTGGCCCGGTGAGGCTCAGAATGGCCCAGCGCGTGCGCGTCGTCGGTGTCATTCGAAATCCCCTGAACGCTGACGCCGCCCCGCTCTCGGTCGGGGCGGCGTTCTCGCATTCATCCCCGAGTTGTTATTTCGCGAACTCGGTCTTCACTTCGGTCCAGAGGTCGGAGAAGGACTGGCGCTCCTCATCCGACAGCGGCGCCATGAATTGCAGGCGATCGACGTTCTGCTGGTCGAGATAGAACGCCTTCGACGGATCGCTATCCGGCAAAGCCTGCATCGCCTTGTTATTGGCCGAGGCAGGCGGGCCGACTTCCGCCCATTTCGAGTAGAATTCCTGGCTGACCATGTAGTCGATGAACTTGTGGGCACCCTCGACGTTCGGCGCGTCGGTACCGATGGCAAGGCCGTCGAACCACCCGATGGCGCCCTCGGTCGGGACGAAATAGCCGACAGGCAACTTGAAGGTGTTGCGGCTACGGAAGGCCGAACCGCTCCAATAGATCGAAACATCGAACGCCTTGGCCTGGAACTGCTTGTTCCAGTCGTCTTCCGACGACCACATGGTGGCAAGGTTCGGCTTCAGGGCGAGAAGCTTTTCCTTCACTTTGGCGAGATCGGTCGGGTGGTTCATGTCCTGACCGGTCGCGATGGCGGCAAAGCTTACCGCCTCGATCGCGTCGTCACGCACGCAGACGCGCTTGGCGAGGCTCGGATCCCAGAGGATTTCGACCGAGGTCGGCGCTTCCTTGAAGACGTCGGTCGAATAGGCGATCGCGGTCATGCCCCAAACCCAGGAGACGCCGTAGAGCTTGCCGTCGGACGAAAGCACCGGAGAATCGCGGAAGGACGGGTTGAGATCGCCGAAATTCTTGATCTGCGCGCTGTCGATCGGCTGGATCACGCCGAGTTCCGAGGCGCGGCCGTTCCAGGCGGAATTGGTGACGATAACGTCATAGGCGCCGGGATTGGTCTGCAGCTTGGTGATCATCTCCGCTTCGGAATTGTAGTATTCGTGCACGACATCCAGGCCGGTGGCGGCCTTGAAAGCCTCCAATGCCCAGGGCTCATCCGTGCCATAACCCTGCCAGTTCAAGACCTTCACTTCGGTATTGGCAGATGCGCGGCGGATGAAGGGACCAGCCCCCAATCCGGCCGCGAGACCCAGCGTCGAAGCGCCGGCCACGAAACGGCGCCGCGACACCTTCGCGAAGCCGCCCTTAATCGTCTTCCCAGTCATTCCGTCCTCCTCCAAAGGCACACGTTTCGGTGCCGTCACGCCGAGCAAAACACGGTTCTTTTAGGCATTCAAGCCAGTTCATTTGTATACAAATGATCTTTCCACCAGAGCCCTCCTGCGTCAAGGGGCAGCAAGCACCAGCCCTTTACTCAGGTTCTATGCCTTGACTTGGCAATGCCGGGCTCGCGAGATGCATCACAAGGGCGTGACGCCAGTCACCTCATCTTGGTAAGAAGCAGAATTATGACCACCAACGCCATCCGCGCCGAGCCGATCGATGCCGCCCAGCCCCTGGTAGCGCGGGCGGTGTTTCCCTTGCTGCGCGACCAGCCGGATCTCATCTATCTCGATTCCGCCGCCAGTGCTCAAAAACCGGCACCGGTCCTTGCGCGCCTCAACCGTTTTTATGGCAGCGAATACGCCAATATTCACCGCGGGCTCTATGGGCTCAGCGAAACGGCGAGCGACGCCTACGAGGCCGCGCGGGACCGCGTCGCCCGGTTCCTAGGTGCAGCGTCGGACGAGATCATCTTTACCCATAATGCGACGGAAGCCATCAATCTGGTCGCCCATGCTTATGGCGATGCTTTCCTGAAGCCGGGCGAACTCATTCTCGTCTCGCTGCTGGAACACCACGCCAATATCGTGCCGTGGCAGATTCTGCGCGACCGCAAACACCTGCGCCTCGCCGCGATCCCCGTCGATCCTCATGGCGATATCGACCTTGCCGCCTACGAGACATTGTTGCGGCGGGGGCCGAAACTGGTCTGCATCACGGCAACGGCCAACACGATCGGCACGGTGACGCCGCTCAAATTCATGATCGCCCTCGCCCACCGCGCGGGTGCCGTCGTCATGGTGGATGCCGCCCAGGCAGCACCCCATATGGCGCTCGATGTTCATGATCTCGATTGCGATTTCCTGGCCATAACGGGCCACAAGCTCTACGGCCCGGACGGTATCGGCGCGCTCTACGTACGCAAAAGCATCCTTGCTGACCTGCCGCCATTCCTCGGCGGCGGCGGCATGATCCGGACCGTCACCATCGAGCGCACGGAATTCGCCGACGGTCCGCGCCGTTTCGAAGCGGGGACACCGTCGATCGGCGGTGCCGTCGGCCTCGCCACGGCGCTGGATTTCATCGAAGAGATCGGCATGGAGCGGATCGCGGCGCATGATGCGGCCCTGCTGGCCCATGCCGAGGCGCGGCTGCCGGAAATCGCCGGGCTGCGGATCCTGGGAGCCCCCAAACATCGCGCCGGCATTCTTTCCTTCACCGTGGAGGGACTGCATCCCCACGATATCGGTTCGCTCCTGGGTGAAGAAAAAATCTGTCTCCGCGCGGGCCATCATTGCGCACAGCCCCTGATGGAGCATTTCGGTCTCGCCGGCACGGCGCGCCTGTCCTTTGCCGTCCACAACACCATCGGCGATATCGACCGTCTGGTTGACAGTCTGGCGCGAGTACGTCAGATGCTGCGTTGAACCGCATGGTCGATGCTCATTTAGGATGAAAGCAGAATCATGATTGTGATTATTCCGGATGTCCTGACGCTGGAAGAACAGCAGGAACTGAAGCGCCTGGCCGGTGAATTGCCGTTTGTCGACGGCAAGGAAACCGCCGGCTTCCGTGCCAAACTGGTCAAGAACAACGAGCAGGTTTCCAAGGAAGCGCAGGGCCGCCAGGTCATGCAGAAAATGGTCTTGGGCGCCCTCGCCCGCTCCAAGGAATTCCGCACCGGCGCTTTGCCGCACAAGATCCGGCCGCCGCTGATCAGCCGCTACCGGCCGGGCATGGCCTATGGCCTGCATGTCGATGACGCCTTGATGGGTCAGACTTTCCAGCGCGAGAGATCAGATGTCTCGGTTACCGTCTTCATCAACGACGTCACCGATTACGAGGGCGGCGAGTTGGTCATTCACTCGCCCTACGGCCCGCAGGAAGTGAAACTCCCGGCACGCTATGCCGTGGTTTATCCTTCCAGCACCTTGCATGAAGTGGCCGAGGTCACCAAGGGTGAGCGCCTGGTCGCCGTCACCTGGGTGCAGTCGTATGTGCGCGACGAGCGGCAGCGGCAGATGCTCGCGGACATGGTGCGGGTGCGGAACAAGCTGCACGCCCTCGACCCCAATGGCGAGGAAACCAATCTCGCGTTCCACATCCATACCAATCTCACCCGGATGTGGAGCGAGACCTAAGCCAGGCTTTCGAGCGCCAGAGCAATACCCTGCCCGCCGCCGATGCAAAGTGTCACCATGCCGCGCCTTACGCCGTCCCGCTGCATGCCGTGAAGCAGGCGCGTCGTCAGGACTGCGCCGCTGGCGCCGATCGGATGGCCGTGGGCGATGGCGCCGCCTTCGACATTCACCACGTCATGGGATAAGCCGAGCTCGCGGGCGACGACGAGGGCAACAACGGCAAAGGCCTCATTGATCTCGACCCGCTCGACATCGCCTGCCTTCCAGCCCGCGCGCTGAAGCGCCTGATGCATTGCCGGCACCGGACCGAGACCGAACCAATCCGGCTCGACCGCGCCAATGCCATAGGAAACGAGACGCGCCAGCGGCTTCAGGCCGAGCGAAGCCGCAACACTTTCTTCCGCCAGGATCATCGCGGAAGCGCCGGCATTGATGCCCGGCGCATTGCCCGCCGTGATAGTGCCATCGGGACGAAATGCGGGCTTCAACCGTGCCAGGGATTCGGCCGTGGTATCCGGGCGGTTATGCTCGTCCGTGTCGAACGATGTCGGTCCCTTGCGGCCCGGCACCTCGATGGGAACGATCTCGGCCTTGAACTTACCGGCCGCCTGCGCCGCTGAAAATCGCTGCTGCGAGCGTGCCGCCCAATCATCCTGCTCGGCACGGCCGATCTGGAATTTGGTGGCGAGATCCTCGGCATGCCAGCCGGAAGGCTTGTCCGAAAAAGCATCATTCAGCCCGTCACGACCGATCGCATCAAATATCTGCCCGTCACCCAGACGGTTGCCCCAGCGCCCGCGCGGCAACAGATAGGGAGCCGCGTCCATGTTCTCCATGCCGCCGGCCACCGCGATCTGGCTATGGCCCAACAGGATGTCCTGTGCTGCCGTCACGATCGCCTGGGCGCCAGAACCGCAGACGCGGTTGACGGTCATGGCAGGAACCTCGACCGGCAACCCACCCTTGATCGCCGCCTGACGTGCGGGGTTCATCTTGACGCCGGCCTGGATCACATTGCCGAAAACCACGTTCTCGACCTTTTCCGGTGGCAGCCCTGCCGCCTGAAGCGAGGCACGAATGGCGGCCGCGGCCAGTTCCGGTGCCGGGACATCTTTCAGCGTACCGCCGAAAGTACCGATCGCCGTGCGCCGAGGAGCCACGATAACGACGGAACGCATGGGCATTGGTATCTCCTATGTCCTATAATTTTATATGTCCTATAATTTTACGCAGCCGGCTGGATTATAAATGACGCATATCATATATAATCCAGATGCCGATATTTGCAATCCCAGCCCTTCAAGGTGCCGAATTGATCTATCTCGACGATCTGCAGATGGGCCAGACCTTCGTCAGCGAGCAGCATGCGCTGGATACACAGCAGATCAAGGACTTTGCCCGGCAATTCGACCCGCAGCCTTTTCACCTGGATGAAACCGCCGCTGCCGAGTCCTTGTTCGGCGGTCTCGCGGCAAGCGGCTGGCACACGGCGGCCATCACCATGCGCTTGCTGACACAAAGTGGTCTCAAGATTGCCGGTGGCTTGATCGGCGCCGGCGCAGAGATCTCCTGGCCACGCCCAACGCGCCCCGGCGACGTTCTGCACGTCGTAAGCGAGGTCCTGACCATTACGCCCTCGCGCTCGCGTAACGATCGCGGCATGGTGACCTTGCGCAGCGAGACGCGCAACCAGCGTGGCGAGCCGGTTCAGATCATGACCTCGAAGCTGGTCGTGCCGCGCCGGTCCGCTTGATCGGTCAGGCAAAGGCGGCGGCGAAGAACGCGGCGAGGCGGCGGTAGAGCACACGCTGGTTCTCCGGCCGGCCAATACCATGACCTTCATCAGCAAAAGTCAGCAACTCGAAATCGACCTTTGCCGCCGTCAGCCTCGCCATCACATCGGTCACATTCTGCGGCGTCACGTTGGGGTCGTTATCGCCCTGGACGATCAGCAATCTGCCTTTGATATTGCCGACGAAATGGATCGGCGACCGTTCGTGGTAGCGTTCGGGTGCCTGCACCGGCGAACCGCCCATCATCTCCTCGGAATAGGGACGCAAATCCGGTCTTGTTGTCTCGTAATCGACCACCAGATCGGTCATGCCGCAGATTGGCGCCGCGGCGGCAATGGTCGCCACAGGGAAATGCGTGATCGCCCACCAGGAGGAATAGCCGCCATAGGAAGTGCCGGTGATACCGACCTTGCCGGATCGCGCGACGCCGTCGCGGATCAAGGCCTCGGCGCCCGTCCGGATGTCCTCCTGCTCCAGTCCACCCCAGCCCTGAACCTTGATCGATTCCTCGAAGGCGAGGCTGAAGCCGGTCGAGCCACGGTAATTCGGCGTCATCACATTGAAGCCGCAGGCGACGTAATACTGGATTTCGGGGTCGAAGGCGTCTTCGTCGTGATGCGTGGGGCCGCCATGCACCAGCAGGATGGTACCGCGTGCGGAGCCTTTGGCGCGATAAAGCCACCCTTGAATCTCGAGCCCGTCGACGGATTTCCAGCGGTAATCCTCGGCAGGCACCAGTTCCGCCGGTTGCACCCCCGGATCCCGAGGGTGACGTGCGACCTGACCCAGTATCGTGAAAGGCGGCTCAGCGCCAAGCCGCAGGATACGCGAGGGCACCTGCGCGCTGTCATGCCAGGCGAGCCAGGCGCCGCTCGCATCGACACCCAGAGGGGCATAGGAGCCCGGGCCGGGGATAAAGGGAATCTCGCGACGCGATGTGGGATCAAGAAGACGATTGATCGTGCGCGCATCACGCACTTCCTCCACCACGATGTATGGCGAACGCCGCAGCCAATGCGCATCTTCCGGATTGCGGCTGGGATCATGTATTAGCCAATCAACCGTCTCATCCGCCCGATGCCAGAGGCCGATGCGGCGGCCTTCCTTTGCGTCCGCCGCCAGCACGATATGCGCGCCATCCGGTGACCAGGCACCATCCACCTTGATGTCGTCGCCGAGATTGACGATCTCACGGTCGAACGAACCGTCGATCGCGGCAAGCCAGAGCTGATAGCCCGCGGGGTGGCGGTCCTTGCGCTCGTAGAGCACCAGCTTGTCATCAGGCGAGACCAGCGGCCAGCAGAAGGCCGGCTTTTCGGGCCTTGCCAGGACCTGACGCGTATCCGTCTCGATATCGTGGAGATAGATGACGGAGGGTTCGATTTCCTCGCCGCTCTCGGGATCAAGATTGGCGGCATAGACAAGATGGCGGTTGTCGGCCAGCAACTGGCCGCCGTGGATGTAATATTCCGGGGCCTCGGGCGTCAGGCGGCGAGGGGTGCGGTCATCGAGGAAGACCTGAAGCAGCGAGATACGCTCGTCACCGTCCCGGGACTGGCCCACGATCATGGATTGGCTGTCGCGTGCCCAGATGACGTAATCGCAATCGCGACCATCATCGATGAGACAACGCGGCGGCTGGCTGCCATCGGCTGGCTGCAACCAGAGCTGCGCGGTGGGACCGAGCTTGCCCCAGATAAGGGCGAGTTGCGTTCCATCCGGCGAGAGGCTGGCAGAATAGAGTGTGGGCAGGCTCAGCAACCGATCGAGAAACGGATCGAAGGCGGCGAGTTCGGAAGCGAGTGGCGCGATATCGGGCAAGGCTGCATTCCCAGGCGATCGTTTGGCCCCGGCGTTCTAGCATATTTCAGGCGCGGAGCATCAACCCGCCCCTCGCCGGAGCCAGAAAAATGGGTTAATAAGGCCACCGATGCCCGCCAATCAGCCTGCATGCCCTGGGGATTTCGATGAACGTTTCGCTGGATTCCGCCCTTACCGAAGCCGAAGCGCGCTATTCTGCCGCCAATGTGGCCAGCGCCGAACGCCATGCCGGCGCCCGCCAGGCGATGCCGGGCGGCAATACGCGGACCGTACTCCATTACTCGCCCTTCCCCCTCACCTGGACCAAGGGTGAAGGCGCCGTCCTCACCGATCTCGACGGGCATGAATATGTCGATTATCTCGGCGAATATTCGGCGGGGCTCTACGGCCATTCCAATCCGAAGATCCAGGCGGCACTGAAGAAGGCGATCGATGACGGCACCGTTCTGGGCGGCCCCAACAAATACGAGGCGGAACTGGCGAGCCTGCTGACCAGCCGCTTTCCGTCGCTGCAGCAATTGCGCTTCTGCAATTCCGGCACCGAGGCCAATGTCTTTGCGCTGATGACCGCACGTGCCGTCACCGGGCGCACCAAGATCATGGTGTTCGATGGCGGCTATCACGGCGGCGTGCTCTATTTCGGCCATGGCGGCATCCCCATCAACCTGCCGCTCGATTGGGTGACGGCGCCCTATAACGACATTGACGGCACGCTCAAGCTTATCAAGATGCATGGGCAAGACCTTGCCGCGATCCTCATCGAACCGATGCTGGGGAGCGGCGGCTGCCTGCCGGCGCGGCGGGATTTCCTCGGCGCCTTGCGTCAGGCAGCGAGCGAGCTCGGCATCATCCTGATCTTCGACGAGGTCATGTCGTCGCGCCTCTCATCGGGCGGCTTGCAGGCGGCGACGGGGGTGACGCCCGACATGACGACGCTCGGCAAATATCTTGGCGGCGGCGCTTCCTTCGGCGCCTTCGGCGGGCGCAGCGACATCATGGCCCATTACGATCCCGAGAAGCCGGGCTATTGGCCCCATGCCGGTACCTTCAACAACAACGTTCTGAGCATGGCGGCGGGCCTTACTGGTTTGCGCGACGTCTACACGCCGGAAGCCGCCGTCCTCCTCAATGCCAAGGGCGACCGCCTGCGTGATGGCATCAATACCCTTGCGCGCAAGCACAACGTGGCGCTGGCGGCGACAGGTATCGGTTCGTTCATCGGCCTTCATTTCAGCCGCGATGTGCCGGATAGGCCGGTGCATCACACCCAGGAGGAAGAGGCTTTGCATGGCAAGCTTCACAAGCTGATGCATCTCGATTTCATCGCCGCCGGCCTCTTTTTCGCACGGCGTGGCTATATGGCACTTAGTCTCGCGCTCACCGAGGCGCATATAGACCGGTTTCTGAGCCAGACCGAGGAATTCATCCTCTCGCGCCGCGCCTTGCTCGGCTGATCTCAGGTGCCGAGATAGGCGCGGATATCCGGATCGGTCGCGGCGAGGATCTCCGCGGTGGGACCGCTACGCACCACCTTGCCGGCCGCGATAAACGCCGTTCGGTCAGCGGCAAAGGCGGCATCGGCAGGATCGTGCGTCACCATCAGCACCGTCAGATTCTCGCGCGATTTGAGATCAAGAACGAGGCTCAGCATCTCGCGCCGCAAGGCAGGGCCCAGAGCGGCGAAAGCCTCATCCAGCATCAGGACCGGTCGCTTTCTCAGAATGCAGCGGGCAATGGCGACGCGCTGACGCTCGCCGCCGGAGAGCTGACCTGGCAAGCGATCTTCGAAACCGGTAAGCCCTACCTCGCCGAGCGCCCAGGCGACAGCGGCGCGATCATCCGGCGTAAGGCGCAATCCCGGATGCAATCCCAGCCCGACATTCTGCGCCACGCTGAGATGCGCGAAGAGGTTGTGATCCTGAAAGAGGGTCGTGACGGGGCGTTCCGCCGGCGGCAGGGCGGTGATATCCTGCCCATCGATCACGATCCGGCCGGCGAGTGGTTCCTCGAAGCCACCGATCAGCGCCAGCAAGGTGCTCTTGCCCGCGCCGCTGGGCCCGATGATCGCCATCACGGCGCCTTGCTCGACCTCAAGGTCGAAACGCATGACCAGATCTTCATAGGTGAAGGCGAGGCCGGATATTTCAATGTAGCTCACGACCACCCACCACGCGTTCGATGACCCAATAGAAGCCGAGCGCCAGGACGAGGAGGACCAGCGCCGTGCTGGCAGCGCCATCGAGGCGATAGGCGCCGAGCTGACCGTAGAGCAGCAAAGTAAGGTTGACCATGTCCTGATGCCCAAAGAGTGCGATCGCGCCGAGATCGCCCATGGCGATGACACTGGAGAGCGCCAATGCCGTGGCAATCGGCCGCCGCAAGGTTGGCCAGTCGATTTCCAGGAAGCGGTGCCAGCCTTTGATGCCGAGTGCCGTGCAAAGCTTGTCGTGCCGCTCCACCGCCTGCGCCAAAGCCGGTTCCAGCACACTCAGCACAAAGGGCAAGGCCATGATGGCGCTGAGGGTGATGACGCCCGGAGCCGCAAAATCATAGAGGTCGACCCGCCCACTCGCGGCAAGGAACATGCCGGTACCGATCACCATTGGCGAGACGAAGAGGCCAAGCCGGCCGATCAGACCCAAGAGCATCGCCCGGCGGCGATAGGCATGCGTGAGCGCATGCTGCCGTGCCTGGGCCATGGCATATCCGAGAAAAGTCGCAGCCAGTCCGCCACCCAGGCCAAGACCCAGACTGATCGCGGCGGCGCGCAGCAGGCTCGATGGCGCGGCGGCAGCGGGCAATCCCGCGACGCCCCTTTGCACAAGAGCGACGAGCGGCAAGGCCACGAACAGCGCACCCACGCATAGAATGGTGAAATCGAGCGCACGGGCGCGCGAACCATGGCCGTCATAGCGCCGGATGGCGATCTGCGCGCTGTGCCCCAGCGCCATGTCGCGGCCCAACCGCCAGACCGCCCAGGCACCGCCGGCGCAGCATATCGCCTGCAGCAGGGCCAGCACAGCGCCGAGACGCAGATCGAAATCGAAGCGCAGCGCCTGATAGATCGCAACTTCCAGCGTCGTCGCCCGGGGGCCACCACCGAGAGTGAGGGCGATCGCAAAGGTCGCAAAGCAGAGCATAAAAATGACCAACCCGATGGCCGGCAATTGCTGGCGCAGCAGCGGCATTTCAATGATGCGAAAGATGTCGCGGTTCGTCATGCCGAGTTGGGCTGAGAGGCGCCACGTCTCGGCGGGAATCGCGCCGTAGGAAGGCAGCAGCAGACGGATGGCAAGCGGCAGGTTGAAGAAGACATGGGCGATGAGGATACCGGCCAGGCCATAGAGCTGTGGCCGCCAATCCAGACCGACCGCATGCGCTGCGGCGGCGAGATAGCCATTGCCGCCATAGACCGCGACCACACCGAAAATACCGACGATGGTTGGTATCACCATGGGCAAGGCGCACAGCCGCACCAGCAGCAGGCGTCCCGGAAAATCGCTCTGTCTTGCCAAGGCGCGCGTCATCGGCACGGCGGCCAGCAATGCCAGCAAGGTCGAGAGCAGTGCCTGGTAGAAAGTGAAGCCAAGCACCCGGCCGATATAGTCCCAGGGTGGCGCGCCACCCTCGCCGCCGGTTGCAAGCAGCAGGACGAAAATAAGCGCGGCGGCGCCAATCAGCGCCGCCGCCAGCCCCAGACCGATAGCGACGATCGGGGGCAGATTTACTGGCTGACGATACCGAGCCATTCCCTGATCCAGGCATCGCGGTTCTGGGCGGCATCCTCGGCTGAGAGCAGCAGCGATTTTTCCGGCTTCGGCAGGTCGATGAAGGCTTGCGGCAGATCGGCGCCGATGTCCCTCACCGGATACATGTAATTGGTGGTCGGCAGGACCTTTTGCGCTTCCGGCGAGACCAGGAAGGCGAGGAAGGATCGTGCCAAATCTGGTTGCCTGGATTCGCTGATCCGCGCCGCCACTTCGATCTGCATGTAATGACCTTCCGGGAAGATCATGGCCTTGTAGCGGTCGGAGCTCTCGACGATCTGGTGATAGGCGGGCGAGGTGGTGTAGGAGAGCACGATCGGCGCCTCGCCTTCGGTGAAGAGCCCGTAGGATTCGCTCCAGCCCTTGGTAACGGTGAGGATCTTCGGCTTGATGCCGGCCCAGATCTCCGGCGCCTTGTCGCCATAGATCTCGCGCAGCCACATGACGAGGCCGAGGCCCGGCGTACTGGTGCGCGGATCCTGGATGAGGATCTTCGGCTCGTCCTTGCCGTCGGCGAGTGCTTCGAAGGAGGCTGGGGGATTGGGCAGCTTCTCGCTGTCATAGACGAAGGAAAAATAACCCCAATCATAGGGCACGAAATTTTCGTCCCGCCAATCGATTGGCAAGGCAAGGCCGGCAAGATCGACGCCGTGCGGCGCTATAAGCCCGGTCGCCTTGGTTTCCGCAGTGAGATTGGTGTCGAGGCCGAGAACAACATCCGCCTTGGTATTCTTGCCCTCAAGCTTCAGCCGCGCGAGGAGCGAGGCACCGTCTTCCAGGGCCACCCATTGCAAATCGCAGGCGCATTGCGCCTCGAACGCCGTCTCCAGCGTCGGGCCGGGACCCCATTCGCTGGTAAAGGAATTATAGGTGTAGACGGTCAGGACAGGCTTGTCCTGCGCCAGCGCGGCGGGCACGGCGAGGCCGATGAGGACGCCGCAGAACGGTGTCATGAAGTGCGTGATACGCATGAAATCGTTTCCTCCGCTTGGGGTACCGGCGGAGGGAGGAGCGTCGGATCTGGACCGGGATGGTTTCAATCGCGCACTCATATCCCTCCGCCGGCATGACCCGGATCAGGTTCCGCGGGTTGAAGCGCAATTCCGCCTCTCTCAGCCCCTGTGATCTCTGGGGCACCCCGTTGAGTGCGGCCACTTTCGTGAAGCGGCGCCCGAATGTCAAGCTTCGGCGAGCCAGATCCCATAGCGTGGATCAACCAGGCGGGCCTGCAAGCGCCTTATCCGGTCATCGCGGAGATGAACTAGATCGGCGGCGGCATTGCCGGCGGCGCGTTCCATTTCGCACCAACTGGCCGCCACCAGGAGCAGGGCCGTTTTGTAGAGCTCGAAGCGCGGCCATTGCCGGGCCCCGATCCGGGGTTCGATGACGGCCCGTTCCGCTGCTTCGTCGAGTGCCGCCTCAAGCGCGATCGCAGCGAGGTCCCAGAGCGGCTCCTCCATTGCTGCGAATTCCCAGTCGATGAGACAAAGCGAGCCATCGCAGCGACGCAGGAAATTGGCCGGATTTGGGTCGATATGGCAAGGCACGCGGGGCCCCGGATTCCGCCGCAGCGCTGTCTGCGCTGGATCAAGCTGGCGGCGAAGATCGATCATCAGAGGCGTCGGCGCCAGATCAAGATAAAGGTCGATCGCCTGGAACAGGCCCTGCTGGAAGGGAAAGCGGATGTCGGAACAATGCAGGGTGCCGAGGAGCGCGACCACCTCGGCAAAAGTAGCGAGGTTACGAAAATCATCACCGGAGAGCGCCCGGGCGCCGGTCTCAAATTCGGCAATATACCAGCCACGCCGTGTATCGGCAGCGAGGACAGCAGGAGCCAGCCCAAGCTTCGCCACGGCGTCGGCATTACCGCTTTCCGCCGCGCGGTCGAGATAACGCGAGGCACTCTCGCCCGGCCAACGAAGGACGAGATCGCAGCCGCCGCCTTGCAAGCGGTAGCTGCGATTGGTGAGGCCGCCCAGCGACGATACGTGCCATTGCTCGCGCGGAATCACGGCCAGCAACGGCACGGTCGGGAAGAGGTCTTCTATCTCGGGATCAAGGCGCATGCTGGCCGCTTAGCCGATCAGCGCAAGCTTTGGCAAGGCCGGCTTTGGCAAAGGCTGTGGGCAGAACGACCCTTGTCAGGGCCGCACCGCTCTGTCACCGTGGCAACGATTTTCAATCTGGTAGCGAGTTCCGGCAATATGGCGGCAAAGCAAAGCGACCCGGTCACGCCAGCAGCGGCAATGTCGCTGGTGGTCCTCAGCGGCGATCCGGCATTGGCCGACCGCCTGCGCGGCCTGACGGCACTGCGACCGCGCAACTCTGTCGAAATCGTGCCGGCGCTCAATCCCGAAGCGGCCCTCGCCGCGCTCACTTTCCAATTGCGCAATGGTGTCGTGCTCTACGATTTGCGCGGCCATACTGCGCCTGGCCGCAATCTGCTTTCGGTGGTCCCGGTGCTGAAGCGCCAGGGCGCTGTCATTGTCCTGGTCGACGATGATTCCGCCCCGATCGCCGCCGCCGCTCTGAATGCCGGCGCCATCGATGTGATCGTCGAGACGGATCTTAGCCCAGCCTTGCTGGTGCATGTGTTGCGTTATGCCTTGATGCAACGGGCGATCGATCAACGGCTGACGAAAACGCGCCTGCATGAACCGGTGATCGGAATTCCCAGTCAGATCCTGTTCTGGGAAATTCTGTTGCTGGCCGTGCGGCGGGCCCAGCGCAACAAGGATTTCTTCGCCTTGCTGCTGGTGGATCTCGATAATCTGCCCGATGGAGAATGCGCGGAAGGGCCGTATCGCGACCTCGCCTTGCGTGATCTGGTGGCGCGCATACAACCGATCCTGCGCAGTAGCGACACCATTGCGCGCCTGGAGACCCAGCAATTGGTGATCCTGGCGGAATCGATGCCGCGCATCGAAGATGTCCAGATCGTGGCCGAGAAGATCATCGAGGAAGTGGAACGGCCGCTGGAATCCGGCGCCGGTCCGATCGCCCTCGATGCGGCCATCGGCGTTGCCCTGTTCCCCACCAGCGCCGAGAGTGCCGAGGGCATGCTGGGGCGGGCGACCGATGCCGTCATGCAGGCGCGCGAACGCGGCCGCAACCGCTTCGCCTTTGCCTGACGGGCGGCTGAACGGTCGACAGCTTGGCCCGGCATGGGCTTTGCATCTTTCCCTGGCGAAAGCTCCATGAAGGGGAAGAATCTGCCCATGCTGTCCATGTTCTCAAAGCGCGCCGCGCCGGAAAAAACCATATCCGACAAGCGGATAGAGCCAGTCACGACACGTGCGCCGGCCGATAACGTGACACCGCTCAAGATGCCGCTGAAGGTCGAAGCCCCGGCAGCTTCGGCCGCCGGCATTGCCGCGCCAGCACGGCAATCTGCGGCGCAGCGCCTGAAAATTTTCGACAACGTGCCGAGCGCCGGGCAATACATCTATCACCTCAACAGCGATATCCGAGCCTTCACCCGCGCGGAGACGGAAAGCGCCGTCGTCAAATGCACGCCCGTCGAAGTGCAGCGGGTGGCCCGACTTCTGGCGAAACTGAAGGGGCGTTATCTCGCCCAGGTCGTCGATCTGGGCAGCCTCAAGCGGGCCTCGATCGGCGAAATGGACATCAATGATCTGAGGCGCGCGCGGGAAATGGCGGAGGAGGTCGAACTGGGTCTCACGGCCTTGCGCCAGGCGATCGAAAGGGGCGATTTGCCGCTAGATGGCGTGAAAGCCGACTAGCCGCCCTGTCTTGCCCAATCAAGTAAGATCGCCTAATCCTGATGGCCACACCCAAGCTACTCCAGCCCTCAGGACGAACCCACCATGCGCACGCTCTATCCGGCGATCGAACCTTTTCGTACCGGCTATCTCGATACCGGGGATGGGCATCAGGTCTATTGGGAGATTTCCGGCAATCCCGACGGCAAGCCGGCCGTCTTCCTGCATGGTGGCCCCGGCGCCGGCTGTTCGCCCGCGCATCGCCGGCTGTTCGATCCGAAGAAATACCGTGTGCTGTTGTTCGACCAGCGCGGCTGCGGCCGCTCAAAGCCCCATGCCAGTCTGGAGAACAACACGACCTGGGATCTGGTCAAGGATATCGAATCCCTGCGGGGCATCATGGGCGTCGACAAGTGGCTGGTCTTCGGCGGGTCCTGGGGCTCGACCCTGGCGCTGGCCTATGCCGAGACGCATCCAGCCCATGTCAGCGAATTGGTCGTCCGCGGCATCTTCACCCTGAAGAAGCGCGAGATCGACTGGTACTATCAGAACGGCGCCTCGAATCTCTTCCCCGATCTCTGGGAGAGCTTCCTCGCTCCCATTCCGGAAGCCGAGCGCGGCGATCTGGTAAGCGCCTATCGGAAGCGCCTGACCGGTCCCGACCCGAAGGCGCAGATCGAAGCAGCGCGCGCCTGGAGTGTATGGGAAGGCAGCACCATCAAATTGCTGCCCAGCAAGCAGAACAGTACCCATTATGGCCAGGACCAGTTCGCCCTCGCTTTCGCCCGCATCGAGAACCACTATTTCGTCCATGGCGGCTGGATGGATGAGGGCCAACTGATCCGGGATGCTCACAAGCTGAAGAGCATTCCCGGCATCATCATCCAGGGCCGCTACGATGTCTGCACCCCGGCCGTTACCGCGTGGGAATTGCACAGGGCCTGGCCGGAGGCGCAATTCGTCATCGTTGACGATGCCGGACACGCCTTCGACGAACCGGGCATCATGAACCAGCTGATCGAAGCGACCGATCGGTTCGCATGATAGCCAGGCCATAAAAAAATCCCCGGGGCAAGACCCGGGGATTTTTGTTCTTGTGCAAGGGTTACGCCGTCAGGCGGCCGTGGCAGTGCTTGTATTTTTTTCCGGAGCCGCAGGGGCAATCGGCATTTCGGTTGAGATTGGTCCAGCTATTGGGATCGTTCGGATTGACCCCGCCAGCCACCGGCGCGGGGGCCGGCGCCTGAGGCGCCGCGTTCTGCTCGGCCTGGGCCCGGACCTCGATATGCGACAGCATCGCGGTGGCCTGTTCGCGCAGCCGATCGAGCATCCCCTCGAACATCTCGAAGGCTTCGCGCTTGTATTCATTGAGCGGGTCGCGCTGGCCATAGGCACGCAAGGAGACGGCGTGGCGCAAATGATCCATGTTGAGGAGATGCTCTTTCCAATTCTGGTCGAGGATCTGGAGCACCAGCGATTTCTCGATCGCGCGCATCAGTTCGGGGCCAGTATTGGCGGCCTTCTCGGCCATCTTGCGGTCCACCGCTTCCACCAAGCGCTCCTGCATCGCCTCATTGGCGATACCCTCTTCCTTGGCCCAATCACCGAAGGGCAGGTCAAGGCCGAAGATGCGCAGCGTCTCTTCATGGAGACCCTTCACATCCCATTGTTCGGCAAAGGCCTTCTCGGGAATATAACGAGCGATCAGGTCGCTGATCACCTCGTGGCGCATGCCGGCGACCTCTTCCTTGAGGTCCGTTGCCGCCATCAATTCCTTGCGCTGCTCGTAGATCACCTTGCGCTGATCGTTCATGACGTTGTCGAACTTCAGCAGGTTCTTGCGGATCTCGAAGTTGCGCGCTTCGACCTTCTGCTGCGCCTTCTCGAGCGCCTTGTTGATCCAGGGGTGGACGATCGCCTCGCCTTCCTTGAGACCCAAGCGCTTCAGCATCGTATCCATGCGCTCGGAACCGAAGATGCGCATGAGATCATCTTCGAGGCTGAGGAAGAAGCGCGAGGCGCCCGGATCGCCCTGGCGGCCGGAACGGCCGCGCAACTGATTGTCGATGCGCCGGCTCTCATGGCGCTCAGTGGCGACGACGAAAAGACCGCCGGCTTCCAGCGCCACTTTTTTCTTGGCTTCGACTTCGGCCATGATCGCCGCGATGCGCTTCTCGCGCTCCGGACCCTCGGGCACCTCACCGAGCTCGCGCTCGATGCGCATCTTGATATTGCCGCCAAGCTGGATGTCGGTGCCGCGACCAGCCATGTTGGTAGCGATCGTCACAGCACCGGGCACGCCGGCATCGGCGATGATGAAGGCTTCCTGTTCGTGGAAGCGGGCGTTCAACACCTGGTGCGGAATTTTCTTCTGCTTCAGCACATCGGACAGCAGCTCGGATTTCTCAATCGACACAGTGCCGACCAGGACCGGCTGCTGCCGATTGCGGCATTCCTCGACCAGTTCGACGATCGCCTTGTACTTCTCGTTGGCCGAACGATAGACCTCGTCATGATGGTCGATACGCGAAACCGGCACATTGGTCGGAATCTCGACGACATCGAGACCATAGATGTCGGAGAATTCGGGGGCTTCCGTCATCGCCGTGCCGGTCATGCCGGCAAGCTTGGGATACATGCGGAAATAGTTCTGGAAGGTGATCGAGGCCAGCGTCTGGTTCTCGTTCTGGATCTTGACGCCTTCCTTGGCTTCCAGCGCCTGATGGAGACCCTCGGAATAGCGCCGGCCCTCCATCATGCGGCCGGTGAATTCGTCGATGATTATGACCTTGTCGTCCTTGACGATGTAATCAACATCGCGGGTAAAGAGCTTGTGGGCACGGAGCGCCTGATTGACGTGATGGACCAGGCTGATATTGGCGGCGTCATAGAGCGTGCCGGTCTTCATCAAACCGGCGCCGCGCAGCAATTGCTCGATATGCTCGTTGCCGGCATCGGTCAATGTTACGTGGCGAGATTTCTCGTCCTTCTCGAAATCACCCTCGATGAGATGCGGAATCAGCTTGTCGACACGGGCATAGAGGTCGGAATTGTCCTCGGTCGGGCCGGAAATGATGAGCGGTGTACGCGCTTCGTCGATCAGAATGCTGTCGACTTCGTCGACGATGGCGAAATTGAACGGCCGCTGCGTCATGTCCTCGACGCGGTGCTTCATGTTATCGCGCAGATAGTCGAAGCCGAATTCGTTATTGGTGCCATAGGTCACGTCGCAGGCATAGGCAGCCCGTCGTTCGACATCGTTGAGACCGTGGACCACAGCGCCGACCGTGAGGCCGAGGAACTGATAGACCTGCCCCATCCAGGTCGAGTCACGCTTGGCCAGATAATCGTTGACCGTGACGACATGGACGCCCTTGCCTTCAATGGCGTTCAGATAGGTAGCGAGCGTCGCCACCAGGGTCTTGCCTTCACCGGTCTTCATTTCGGCGATCTTGCCCTGATGAAGAACCACGCCGCCTTTGATCTGGACGTCGAAATGCCGCTGGCCGAGCGTGCGCAAGGCAGCCTCACGGACGGTCGCAAAGGCGTCCGGCAGAATGTCGTCGAGAGTCTCGCCCTTTTCCAGCCGTTCGCGCAGCCAGATCGTACGGCCGCGCAACTCGTCGTCGCTCAGCGGCTTCACTTCCGCTTCGAGCGCGTTAACCGCGGCGACCGTCTTGTCCAAGCTCTTGATGAATCGGTCATTCGCGGATCCAAAGACCCGCCTCGCCAACGCCGCGAACATGCTCAGAAACCTTTAAAAATCCGGATTGTGCTTGCGCAACAGATAGGTCGCGGGCGCTTCCCTGTCAACTTGGGGTGAAGTATCGGGAATCCTTGACCTTTCCCCTTGTAAGGGGAAGCAGCCTTGGGCATAGTCGCCGGCAATTTGCGGGGTTCGGGGTTGCAAAACCGGTTGCCCGCGACTTTTTTTAGGCAGTCCAAGGACCTCCCCAATCCCATGGCCAAACAGACTTTTCGTACCGTAGCACTTGCCGGCTTCATTGCTCTCGGCATGACCGGCAACGCCCTTTCACAGGACGCCACAACGCCTGACCCCAAGCTGGTGGTGGCCAAGCTGAACGGCCAGGACATCACGCGACAGGATATTCTCGATATCGCCGAGGGCATGCGGCCGGAAATCCGCGCCAATATCGACCAGGTCTTTCCGCAATTGCTCGATTACTACGTCTTCCTGAGCCTGGCCGCGGCGAAGGGCCGCGCCGAGGGCCTGATGGACGACCCGACAGTCAAGGAAACCATCGCCAAGAACATCAAGACCCTGGAAGACAACGCGGTCCGTGAAGCCTATCTCAACCGCGAGATCGTGGAAAAGGTGACCGACGCCACGGTCGATGCCCGCTACAACGAAGAAAAGGCCAAGTTCGAAGCGACCACCAAGGACCTGCCGGCGGAACGCGAAGTGAGCGCCGCCCACATCCTGGTCAAGACCGAGGAAGAGGCCAAGGCCCTCATTGAGCAATTGAAGGGCGGTGGCGATTTCGCAGCCCTCGCCAAGGAAAAGTCGATCGATCCCAGCGCTGCCAAGAATGCTGGTGAGCTCGGCTGGTTCGGCGCGGATAGCGGCTTCGTGAAGGAATTCGCCGACGCGGCCCTTGCCATGAAGAAGGGCGAGATCAGCGAAACCCCTGTGAAGACCCAGTTCGGCTATCACGTCATCCGTCTCAATGACGAACGCGAGAAGCCGAAGCCGGCCTTCAATGTGGCCAAGGACGAAATCCGCGCCACGATGATCGACGAAATGCGCCTGCAGCTCGCCAAGGATCTGAAGGAAGGCGCGCAGCTCGATATCATCGACCCCACCGGCGGCGCGAAGCCGAAACAATAAGCCGCATTCTCACAGCAATCGGAAAGGCCGACGATCGATGGGCACCAAGGTTTCGCCGCTCGCACCGACCGTGTTCCACCATCTGCCGGCCCTTCCAGGCGTGCGCCTCGCGGCCCGCGCCTGCGGCGTCCGTTATCAGGGGCGCACCGACGTCATGCTGATGGAACTGGCACCCGGCAGCACCATCGCCGGCGTACTTACCCGCTCGCTGACCCGTTCGGCTCCCGTCGATATCTGCCGCAAGCATTTGAGGGGCGGCAAGGCGCGGGCGATCCTGGTCAATGCCGGCAATGCCAACGCCTTTACCGGCAAGGTCGGGCTGCAAGCCGCTGAACGCTGCCTAAAGGCGACAGCGGCGCAGTTCAAATGCAAGCCGAGCGAGGTTTACCTGGCCTCGACCGGCGTCATCGGCGAACCACTCAACGATGCGCGCATCACCGAGAACCTGCCGGCCCTCGCCCGTGACCTCAAGGACGACGCGTGGAACGATGCGGCACGCGCCATCATGACCACCGACACCTTCCCCAAAGTCGCCTATCGCACCGCCAAGATCGGTGGCGTCGAGGTGACCATTAACGGTTTTGCCAAGGGTTCCGGCATGATCGCGCCCGACATGGCGACCATGCTGGCCTTCGTGATGACGGATGCCAAGATTCCAGCGGCGATCCTGCAGGCCCTGTTGAAGAAGGGCGCCGACCGCTCTTTCAACTGCATCACGGTCGACAGCGACACCTCGACCAGCGACACCTTGCTCCTCGCCGCGACCGGCCAGGGCGCCAAGCACAAGAAGCCTGCTTCCGCTACCGACCCGCTGCTGAAGGAATTCCGCGGCGCGCTGGATTCGCTGCTGACGGATCTTGCCGTGCAGGTGGTGCAGGACGGCGAAGGTGCCGAGAAGCTCATCACCATCGACGTCTCCGGTGCCGCCAGTGTCGGCGCTGCGCGCCGCATCGGTCTTGCCATCGCCAACTCGCCCCTGGTCAAGACCGCAATCGCCGGTGAAGACGCCAATTGGGGTCGTATCGTCATGGCCATCGGCAAGTCCGGCGAGAAGGCCGATCGCGACAAAGTTTCGATCAGCATCGGTGGCGTCGAGATCACGCGCAACGGCCAACGCCGCCCGGATTACGACGAAGCGCCGGTTGCCGCCCATATCAAGACACGCGATGTCCGCATCGCCGTCGATGTCGGCGTGGGCAGCGGCAAAGCGCGCGTCTGGACCTGCGACCTCACCCATCGCTATATCGAAATCAATGCCGATTACCGCTCCTGATCTCGCGACCCAGCGATTGATTTTGCGTCCCCTGGAGCCGACCGACGCCACCGAGATCGTGCGCCTGGTGAACGACTTTGAGGTGGCACGCTATACGGCGACGATCCCTTATCCCTACGATATGCAGATGGCGGTGGAATTCGTCGAGGCGCCGGAAACCTCGGCCGCCGCTGCCGGCCGGTTTCTGGACGATCCGGAAGGGGCTGTGGTGCTGGCCATCGAGTTGAAGCAATCGGCGCAGTTGATCGGCTGCATCGGACTGCAGAAGACCCCTGACGGGCCGGAGCTCGGTTATTGGATCGGCAAGGAATTCTGGGGCTTTGGCTACGCGACCGAGGCAGCGGCACGCATGGTGCGGCTCGCCTTCGAAACTTACCAATTGCCGGAACTGATCGCCTCGGCGGTTACCATCAACGATGCCTCGCACCGCGTTCTCGAGAAGGTCGGCTTTGTCATCAGCGGCGCCGGCGACATTCATTCCCGCGCGCAGAATTGCCATCTTCCCGTGGTGCATCGGCGGCTGAATTTTGCCGATTGGCAGCAGGCTCAGCTTCGCGCCGCACAAGGGTACGCAGCGCAGTGAGCGGAACCCGCGTGCTCCTGGTCGTCGCGGTGGCACTGGTCGATGCCGACGGCCGTGTCCTTCTGGCACAACGGCCCGCCGGCAAGAGCATGGCGGGATTGTGGGAGTTTCCCGGCGGCAAGGTTCATGAAGGCGAGACGCCCGAGGCCGCCCTCATTCGGGAACTGCATGAGGAACTCGGCATCGACGTGAAGGAAAGCTGCCTCGCCCCCCTGACCTTCGCGTCGCATGGGTATGAGACGTTCCACCTGCTGATGCCGCTTTATGTCTGCCGGCGCTGGGAAGGTGCCGTAACCGCGCGAGAAGGCCAGCAATTCGCCTGGGTGCGGCCGACAAGGCTTTCCGACTACCCGATGCCGCCCGCCGATAAACCGCTGATTGCCATGTTGTGCGATTTATTGTGAAATCGCGGTCGGCGATCATCGCCGTTGGGGGTCAAATGCGCAGATTTGTTCCATTATTGCTGGGCTTCGCCCTGCTCGGCGCAGCCTCGCCTGCTTATGCCGAGCCGGTCGGTCTGGTGCAGAAGCTGCAGAACACCGCCTATGGCACGCCGCCCGCGGCGGCCAGAACTCCCAAGCAACCGACCGACGGGGTCGAGTTCGACGAACTCATCGAAACGGTCCGCAAAAGCGCCATACAGATCGGGTTTGTGGATGGTTCAAGCCTCACGCTCGGGGCCGATGCGACGGTCAAGATCGACGAATTTGTGTTCGATTCTGACAACGAAACCGGCCAAGCCGCCTTCACTCTCAGCCGTGGCGCCATCCGCTGGGTGACCGGCGTTCTGCCGCCCAGCGGTATCCGTATCGAAACGCCGACGGCGAGCATCGCCATTCGCGGCACCACCCTGAAGCTCGGCCTGCGGGCCAATGGCGATACGATTCTTGCCCTTATCAGCGGCCTTGTCACCGTCACCTCGCGCGACAGCAATGCGAGTGCCGATCTCGCGGCCGGGCAAAGTGCACTGATCACCCCGCAGGGTATCGAGGTTCTGGATGAAATTCTGTCGGTCGCAGATGCCGTGGTCGACGATGGCTGGTCCAGGGCCGAGAATTTCCGCACCGGCCGGGGCCGTGAGCGCGATTCCGACAATGAAAGCGGCGGCAGCGGCAATTAGCGCTGATCGCCGGCTGGTTTTCCGACCGCCTGCAACAGGCTGACCGTGCCGCTGCCGCGAGCGGCAGGTTGTTGCTGGCTGGCGTCCGGCGCCCACCCCGTCACGAAAATGGCCTGGATGGTAGCGGTGATACGACCATCCCCCATTGCATGACGTTCCGCATAGAGAGCCGCGGTACGGGCAAAGACGCGGCGACGGGTGGGGCCGCGATGCCGCCCCAGAAGAGCATTCCCTTCGCCCATGCCACGCAAATCGCGCATCAGCGCCAGGGGATCGCGATAGGTCAGCGTGATCGTTTCGCAATCTGCGACCGGCAGCGCGAAGCCAGCCCGCTGCAACAGGCCTGCCGCATCGCGCAGCCCCACCATGGGCGAGACCCGTGGGCTCGCCCCACCCGTTTCCGCAAGCTCCGCCTCCATCAGGCATTGCCGCAATTCGGCCAGTGTCTCGCCACCCAGCATCACGCCCAGGAACAGGCCGTCCGGGCGCAGGGCATGGCGCACCTGAATCATGGCGCCCGGCAGGTCGTTCACCCAATGAAGGCCAAGGCAGGAAAGAACCAGATCTAGGCTGCCCGGTCGGAACGGCAGGGCTTCTTCATCACAAATAAGACCAGCCGGGGAGCTCGGCACCGCAAAGCCGGGATCGCTCGGGGCCGATAGCCAGGTTCCAATTCTGCCGCCCAGCGCGGCGCCAGCAATCGAGCGGAGGCGACCGGGATAGGGCGACAGATCCACCGCCAGCGGGAATGTGCGGGTGACGTCGGACAGACGGTCCAGCAGCCGCTCGGCCAATTCCTGGAACAGGAAGTCGTGGCGGCCGAAATCCGCTTGCGCGCGGCGCCGCTGACGGCGCAGCTGCGCCCGGTCAAAAACCTGTGCCTGATCCGGTCTTTCCAATTTGCTCATGGCGCGTCAGTACCCTGGACATCCGGGCGCGGGCAAGCAAGGATTTGCTTGAGGAGGCTGCGATTGCCCATGGATATGCAGACAAGATCCGCCGAAGCCTTGAAGCCGCTCCGTATCGCGGGGCGACGGATGCTCGATGCTATCCTGCCGCCCAGATGCCTGAAATGCGGTGATCTCGTCGAGATCCAGGGTGGTGTTTGCCCCTCTTGCTGGCAGGGATTGCGTTTCATCTCGGCTCCCGCCTGTGCCTGCTGCGGCCTGCCCTTCGAGTTCGACCAAGGCCCGGGCGCCCTCTGCGCCTCCTGTGCGGCAACCCCGCCGGTCTTCGACCGGGCCAGGGCTGTTTTCCGTTATGACGAGAACAGCCGCGACCTCATCCTGGCCTTCAAACATGCTGACCGCACTTCGTCGGCGCCGGCCTTCGCCAACTGGCTGGCGCGTGCGGGCGCTGAATTGCTGGCAGAGGCCGATTTCATCGCGCCGGTGCCCTTGCATTGGTCCCGCCTCTTCACCCGCCGCTACAATCAAGCCGCCTTGTTGAGCCTTGCCCTTGGTCGGCTGAGCGGCAAGAAGGTCGTGCCGGACCTTCTCATCCGGCGCCGCGCGACCCCGAAACAAGGCCGCCTCGGGCGCCTGGCCCGGCAGCGCAATGTGGCGGGTGCCTTTGCCCTCAACCCTCGCCGCCATGACCTTATCGCCGGCCGGCGCATCCTTCTTATCGACGACGTCGTTACGACCGGCGCCACCATTGCCGGCTGCGCCCGCGCCCTGCGCCAGAATGGTGCCGGGGGCATCGATGTCCTTGCCCTGGCCCGGGTTATTGCCGCCGATTAAAAAGCGCGCGGCAATGTCTCCGAAGTGGCAGCGCCCCCTTGTCAAGACGCCCTCAAAGCCTGACATTAGGGTTATTCCCCACTGGACAAACGATGCTGTCGGGAATTCTCTCGGGTTGGTGTGTGAATGGCGAAAGTCGAAATCTATACCACCATGCTCTGCGGCTATTGCTACCGGGCAAAGAAGTTGCTGGATGAGCGCGGCGTCACTTATCGCGAGATCGACGTGATGACGGACGGCAAGCTGCGCGAAGAAATGCGCGCCCGTGCCGGCGGTCGCTCCAGCGTGCCGCAAATCTTCATCGATGACCGGCATATCGGCGGCTGCGACGAGCTCTATGCGCTTGAGCGCGCCGGCAAGCTGGCGCCCTTGCTGCAGACCGGCGGATAACATGGACGGCATAACGGGAGTTTCAAGATGAGCGAGAACCCAGCCTCGGTCTTTACCGCAGCCTGCGTGCAGATGACCTCGGCGCGCGACGTGGCCCCCAACATCGCCGCGGCCAGCGATCTCATCCGTGCCGCTCATGCCAAGGGCGCCAGATTGGTGGTGACGCCGGAAAACACCACCATCCTCGAACCGGACAAAAAAGCGGCCCTCGCCAAGGCGCCCTATGAAGCCGAGCATCCCGGCCTCGTCGCCTTCGGCGATCTCGCCAAGGAACTCGGCATCTGGCTGGTGATCGGCTCGATGCCGGTCCGTGCCGAAGAAACACGAATCGCCAACCGCCAATTCGTGTTCGACCCGAAGGGCCAGGTGGTCGCGCGGTACGACAAGATCCATATGTTCGACGTCGATCTTGCGACCGGTGAAAGCCATCGGGAATCAGCGCAAGTGCGCCCCGGCCATGAAGCCGTGATCGCGCCGACACCCTGGGGCGGGCTCGGCCTTACCATCTGCTACGACGTGCGCTTCGCCTATCTGCACCGGGCGCTTGCCCAGGCCGGCGCCATCATGTTGACCGGCCCCGCCGCCTTCACCGTACCGACCGGCGAGGCGCATTGGCATGTGCTGCTGCGCGCTCGTGCGATCGAGACCGGTTGCTTCATGTTCGCCGCTGCGCAGACCGGCATCCATGCCGAAGGCCGCGGCACCTATGGCCATTCACTGATCATCGACCCCTGGGGCAAGGTGCTGGCCGATGCCGGCACGGAGGTCGGCGTGGTGACGGCCGAGATCGATACCGCGCTTGTCACGAAAGCGCGCTATGCGGTGCCGGCGCTCAGCCACGACCGTACATTCACCCGGCCGGCAGCCCCATTAAGCGCGGCCGGCGAATAATAAAGGGACTGCGACAGCAAGGAGGATTGATCATGACGCTTCGACTTGGCGACACTGCGCCCGATTTCGAACAGGATTCGACCGACGGCCGCATCAAGTTCCATGACTGGATCGGCAATTCCTGGGCAATCCTGTTCTCGCATCCCAAGGATTACACACCGGTCTGCACCACCGAGCTCGGCGAAGTGGCGCGTCTCAAGCCCGAATTCGACAAGCGCAACACCAAGGTCATCGGCCTCAGTGTCGATCCGGTGAAGGACCATCATGCCTGGGCGGCGGACATCAAGGAAACCCAGGGCCATGCCCTAAATTTCCCGCTGCTCGCCGATGCCGACCGCAAGGTGTCGGAACTCTATGACATGATTCATCCGAACATGGACCAGACGGCCACCGTTCGGTCGGTCTTCATTATCGGCCCGGACAAGAAGGTGAAGCTGCAAATCACCTATCCGATGAGCACCGGGCGCAATTTTGATGAAATTCTGCGGGTGCTCGATTCCTTGCAGCTGACCGCCGGGTTCAAGGTCGCCACACCGGTCAACTGGCGCGACGGTCAGGATTGCATCATCCCGCCCAGCATCCCCGATGCCGAGGCCGACAAGCTGTTTCCCAAGGGCTACAAGAAGATCAAACCCTATCTGCGCGTGACGCCACAGCCGAACAAGTAATCTCGGATCGTGGCTGGTGGATGCCCGCTTAGAGCACGGGCATCCACTATCCGCCCAAATCGACGCGGTCGCCGAGTAGCACCGCGCCAGGCCGCAGAACGGCGCCATAGACACCGGCAACCGTCTTGTTGAGCAATGCCGTGCTTTGCAGGATACCGGGGTCGTCCGGCAGATCTCCTTGCGCCCGCGTCGTCAGGGCACAGCGCTTACAAACGTCGTTGATGTCGAAAGCCGCAGCGCCGATGGCGATCGCCCGACCCATCCAATCCTGCTCCAGGAAGCCCACTTCGTCACCGCAATCCAGCAGGATATTGGGCCGGAATCGTGCCGGGACAAAATCACCCGCCTCGTGATGCCGCTTGAGGCGCTTCAGGGTCGCCGTCGTCAGAAGATGGCAATGGCTTTGCTCGTAAAGCCTGGGGACCCGGCTGCCGTCGTTGACGACGAAGGCCGCCTTCATGCCGAGGCGTTCACTGATGATGGCATCGATGCGGGTATCGTCGCCGCGGATCGATCCATCGCCGAAATCAAGCTCGACCAGCGCCGGAGCGCCGTTCTCGCGCGGTTCTTCGAGATAATGCGCCGACCATGTGATGAGGCCGCGATATTGCTTCTTGGCACGGCTGGCATGGGCGATGCAGCCGAGTTCGAGATCGGCGATGCCGTAGGCGCGGTCGCCGGGAATCCCGGCAGGCCCGAACGCCACCGAGGACAATGTCTCGCCCCGGACGCTTTGCACCGGATAGCGGTAGAGGCCAGCCACTTTTGCCGCAATATCCAAGATCATTCTCCCTTGTCGATGCGCCAGACGGTGGTAAGGCGCATATCCTTGTCCTCGAGATCGGTCGAGGTCGGCACCTGATAGCGTGCCAGTTCGGTGATACCGCGGCGCGGCAGATAGGCCCGCCCCGGATCGCCCATGAGCACGACGACGCCCCGCGCCGCCAGAACCTGCAGCCAGGCAAAGACCCGTTCGGCCATGGGTTGCTCGTAACAAATATCGCCGGCGAGAACGACATCGACGTCGAGATCTGTTCGGCCGACGATATCATCCGTCGCAATCTCGATCGTCACGCCATTGAGCCTGGCATTGAGGGCGATAGCCGCTGCGGCATGGGCATCGATCTCGGCCGCGATCACCCTGCCGGCTCCCGCTTTCGCCGCGGCGATGCCGGAAAGACCGCTGCCCGCAGCAAAATCGAGCACGCGCTTGCCCACGACCCATTCCGGCCGATCCAGGATGAAACGGGTAAGCGCCTGCCCGCCGGGCCAGCAGAAAGCCCAGAAGGGCGGCGGCACGCCGAGATTGTCCAGTTCGTCCTGTGTCGCGCGCCAGATCGGTGTCATTTCATCGGCGAGATGGAGTCTTACCTCCGGCACCAGGCTTGGCCGGGTGATACGGGTTTGCCGGCGGATGAAATCCTTGGGCGCCGTCACGTGATCAATCGATCGAGTACAATGCCGAATAGCAGAATCCAGCCGACATAACGATTGCTTCGGAACTTGTTGAGGCAGTCCTTGGCGTCATCGAGATCGACGTCGTGCAATTGCCAGAAAAGATGGATCAGAACGCCGGCAAGACCGATATAGGCGATCCAGCCGCTGCCGCTCGTAATCATTGCCAGGGAGAAGCAGACAATGGTCAAGGCACCAAAGCCAAACAACCAGGGCTTGGTCTGCGTTCCCAGCCGCAAGGCCGTCGATTTGATCCCGATCAGCGCATCGTCGGCCTTGTCCTGATGGGCATAGATCGTGTCGTAGAAGAGCGTCCAGAAAATGCCACCGGCATAGAGCCAGACGGGTGCCGCCGAGAGGCCGCCAGTAACGGCAGCCCAACCCAGCAAGGCGCCCCAATTGAACGTGAGGCCGAGAAAGGCTTGCGGCCACCAGGTGATCCGCTTCATGAAGGGATAGGCGGCAACCAGCACCAGAGACGCAACACCCAGCCAGATGGCATTGAGGGGAAATTGCAAAAGGACCAGAAGGCCGAGGCCTAGTTGCAGGCCGAGAAAGGCAAAGGCCTGCTTGAGCGACAGAGCCCCGGAGGCGAGCGGCCGGTTGGCGGTGCGCGCGACCTTGGCGTCAAAATCGCGGTCTGCGATGTCGTTGATGGTGCAGCCGGCGCCACGCATGACGATTGCACCGACGGCGAAAAGGGTCAGCAACCGCAGATCAGGCCCCTGTCCTGGCGCGGCGGCGAGGCAGACCGACCACCAGCAGGGGAAAAGCAACAACCAGGTCCCGATCGGCCGGTCGAGCCGTGCCAGGCGCAAATAGGGGCGGATTCCGGCCGGTACGAACCGGTCAATCCAATCACCCATCGCGATATCGCTGGCGCCCGTCATGGCATTATCATTCCACTGATCTATAGGTAGTCTGAAGTCCCGCGACCATAGTCACAGCCACGGAAACGCTCAAGATCATGATCCCACGCCTGTATCTGCCCGTCGATTTGAAAGAAGGGGCCGTTGTCACCGCCGACGAGCGCGCCGCGCATTATCTGCGCAATGTCATGCGCCGCGCGGTGGGTGATCCGGTCTATCTGTTCAATGGGAGAGAGGGTGAATTCTCCGGCGAGATCGCCGAGATGGGCAAGCGTGGCGCCAGTCTGCGTGTGACCGCCTTGCGGCGGCCGCAAATAAGCGTACCCGATGTCTGGCTCTGCTTTGCGCCGCTGAAGAAGGATGCGGTCGATTTCCTGGTGGAAAAGGCAACCGAACTCGGCGTCGCGGCATTCCAGCCGGTATTCACGCAGCACACGGCGACGACCCGGCTCAACCTCGAACGTCTTCAAGCAAATGCCGTCGAGGCGGCGGAACAGACCGAACGGCTGACCCTGCCCGAGATAAGAGCACCCAAAGGCCTTGGGGATTTAATGCGCGATTGGCCGGTGCAACGGCGTCTCATTCTCTGTGCCGAAGCGGGGCCGGCCGCCCCCATTGCGGAGGCGTTATCGGCGCTCAAGGGATCTGTCAGTAATTCTAACGCATGGGCGATACTTTGCGGGCCGGAAGGCGGGTTTGCGCGTTCCGAGCTTGACCTCCTTTCAAATCTACCCTTTGTTACGCCGGTCGGCTTGGGACCTCGAATCCTGCGCGCCGACACGGCAGCGCTGACTGCACTTGCCGTCTTTCAAAGCATCCTGGGCGACGGCGCCCAACGGCCCCCGGCACCCTTGCTGCCGATCGGTCAAATGCCGGATTGATAGGGAGACGTATCGTGTCAGCACCGCCGAAATCGCGCGGCGAGCCGGTGACGGCAAAGCGCCAACTGGTCGAATATCTGGAAGAAGGCAACAAGCCCAAGGCGGATTGGCGCATCGGGACCGAGCACGAGAAATTTGTGTTCGACCGCAAGACCCTGCGTTCGGTCAGCTATGAGGCGCCCAACGGCATCCGCGCCCTGCTGGAAGGCCTCACCCGCTTCGGCTGGGAACGGATCGAGGAAAACGGCAATATCATCGCCTTGGCGCAGAACGGCGAAAGCATCACGCTGGAGCCCGGCGGCCAGTTCGAGCTTTCCGGGGCACCCCTGAAGAATATCCACGAGACCTGCCGCGAAGTCGGCCAGCACCTCAAACAGGTGAAAGAAGTCTCCGACGAGCTTGGCATCGGTGTCCTCGGCATGGGCTTCAATCCGAAATGGTCGCGGGCCGACACACCCTGGATGCCCAAGGGCCGCTACAAGATCATGGGCGATTACATGCCCAAGCGCGGCAAGCTCGGCATCGATATGATGATCCGGACCTGCACCGTGCAGACCAATCTGGATTATTCCAGCGAAGCGGACATGGTGAAGAAATTCCGCGTCAGCCTCGCCTTGCAGCCGATCGCCACCGCGCTCTTTGCCGATTCGCCTTTCACGGAAGGCAAACCGAACGGCTATCTCTCCTATCGCAGCCATATCTGGACCGACACCGACCCGGATCGCTGCGGCATTCTGCCCTTCGTGTTCGAAGCGGGCATGGGCTTTGAACGCTATGTCGATTACCTGCTCGATGTGCCGATGTATTTCGTCTATCGCGACGGTCAGTATATCGATGCCTCGGGGCAATCCTTCCGTGCCTTCCTCGAAGGCAAGCTGCCGGCTCTCCCCGGCGAAATCCCCACCACGGGGGATTGGTCCGACCATCTCACCACCGCCTTTCCGGAGGTTCGCCTGAAGCGCTTCCTGGAAATGCGCGGCGCCGATGGCGGTCCCTGGGAGCGGCTTTGCGCCCTGCCCGCTTTCTGGGTTGGCCTGCTCTATGACAGCACCGCGCTGGATGCCGCCTGGGATCTGGTCAAGGATTGGTCGATCACCGACCACGAACAATTGCGCCGCGACGTGCCGAAACACGCGCTCAAGACGCCATTCCATGGCCGTACCGTGCAGGAACTGGCGCAAGAATCGCTCGCCATCGCCCGTGCCGGATTGCAGCGGCGCGGCGCCACCGATCTCGGCGGCATGGATGAATCGGGTTTCCTCAATCCGTTGCAGATCATCGCCGATAGCGGAAAGACCCCGGCCGAGCTGAAGCTTGAACTCTATCGCGGCAAATGGAGCGGTTCCGTGGATCCGGTGTTCAGCGAGTTCGCCTACTGACAGGAGAAGCACGACGTTCGATCCAGTGGGTTTCGTGCTCTTTCTGCTGGCCGCGATTGCCATCGCCCTGTCACCCGGCCCCGGCCTGCTCTATGTCGCAGCGCGCAGTGTTGCAGGCGGTCGTGGCGAAGGCATCGCCTCCAGCTTCGGGACGGCTATCGGCGGCCTTGTGCATGTGATTGCCGGGGCGATCGGGCTTTCCGCACTGATCATGGCAAGCGCCGAAATTTTCACCATCGTTAAGCTGGTAGGCGCCTGCTATCTCGTCTGGCTCGGCATTCGCGCCTGGCGCTCAGCAGGAATTTCGCTGGACGATCTCAGCCTGTCCACGGCCGGCAATCGCCGCGCCTTCCTCGACGGCATCGTGGTCGAGGTCTTCAATCCGAAGACGGCGGCCTTCTTTCTGGCTTTCACGACACAATTCATCGACCCCGCCCAGGGTCACTTCGCGCTGCAATTCGTGATCCTCGGCAGCATTTCGGTGTTCCTCAATACCAGCGCCGATCTCATCGTCGTCGTATTTGCGACCAGCCTGCGCCGACGCGCCAGCACGCATCCGCATTGGTTTTCGCGCTTGCAGAAGGCCTCTGGCGGGCTGCTGGTCAGCCTCGGTATCGCGCTTGCCTTCGCACGGCGGCCAGCCGTCTGAATCGGGCTACCAAATATTAATAGTTTAATTACAATCCACCTCTGATTTCGCTGGGGGTGTGCATGTTTGATTCGTCGCAGACCAAGAAAACCCGGATCAAGATCATGATGCGGGTTGAGATGGATGACGGGAACGAGCGATTGTTGTTCATGTTCGTGGCGCCGAATACGCGCGTCAGCGACACCATCAACGACACGCGCGAATTCCTGCCTTTCGAGACCGCCGAGGGCGATACCGAGATCATCAACAAGCATCGGATCCGTCGGATCGTGCCGATGGAGAGCAAGACGCGGCCGAGCCGGGACCCTTACGATATTCTCGGCATTTCGGAATCGGCCAGCGATGCCGAGGTAAAGGCCGCCTATCACAAAGCGATCATGCCGGTGCACCCGGACAACATTCAGGCCCTCAACCTGCCACCAGACTTCCTGGCCTTGGCCAACCGCATGGCAGCCCAGGCCAACGAAGCCTATGCCAAAATCAAGAAGGCACGCGGTCAGAACGATTGAGCTTGCTCAGTGGGGGCGGCGCAGGGCTTTGAGCGCGTCATCCAGGCCATCGAGAGTGAGCGGATACATGCGCTCGCCCATGATCTGCCGCATGAGCTTGAGCGAGGCGGTGAAACCCCAGTAATGGGTGTCGCGAGGATTGATCCAAACCGACTTGGGATAGTGTTTCAGCAGGCGCTCCATCCAAACAGCACCCGATTCCTCGTTCCAATGCTCGACCGAGCCACCGGCATGGGTGATCTCGTAAGGTCCCATGGTCGCGTCGCCGACGATGACCAGGGACCAGTCAGGACCGTAGGTATTCATCACCTGTGAGGTCGAGGTGAAATCGTCGAAGCGGCGGCGATTCGAGCGCCAGAGCCGCTCATAGGGGCAGTTATGGAAATAGAACGTTTCGAGATGCTTGAATTCGGATTTGGCGGCTGAAAAGAGCTGCGCCGATTCCTCGATATGGTCGTCCATCGAACCACCGATATCCAGCAGCAGCAAGACCTTCACCTTGTTGCGCCGTTCGGGCCGCAGATGAAGATCGAGCACACCGCCATTGGCCGCGGTCGCCCGAATGGTACCACTGAGATCAAGCTCATTGGCTTCACCTTCGCGGCCCCAGCGGCGCAAGCGGCGCAGAGCGAGCTTGATGCCGCGCGTTCCCAATTCGACCTCGCCATCGAGATCCTTGAATTCGCGCTTGTCCCAGACCTTGACCGCGCGGCGATGGCGCGATTCCGCCTGGCCGATTCGAATGCCTTCCGGATTGTAGCCATAGGCACCAAAAGGTGAGGTGCCGCCGGTGCCGATCCATTTCGAACCGCCCTGGTGGCGTTCCTTCTGTTCCGCTAAACGCTGGCGCAGGGTTTCCATCAGCTTGTCGAATCCGCCCAGAGATTGAATGGCGGCCATTTCCTCGGGCGAGAGATACTTCTCGGCGAGCTTCTTCAGCCATTCATCGGGAATGTCGGCGAGCAGGTCTTCCGAGATACCGGCAATACCCCGGAAATAAAGGCTGAAGACCCGGTCGAATCGATCTACCAGCCTTTCATCCTTCACCAAAGTCGCGCGGGCGAGGTAGTAGAAGTCTTCGATATCGAGCAGTGCCACCTGATGCTTCATGGCTTTGAGCAGGGTGAGATATTCGGTCAGGGAGACCGCGACACCTTCGTTGCGCAAGGAGGTGATGAAGCCCGCGAACATGATGACCTATTGTCCGCGCCGCGCCAGGAAAGCGACGCGCTCAAAGAGATGCACGTCCTGCTCGTTCTTGAGGAGCGCTCCATAGAGCGGCGGCACCACCAGCTTGGGATCGTTCGACTTCAGGATTTCCGGCGGAATATCGTCGACCATGAGCAGCTTCAGCCAATCGAGGAGTTCCGATGTCGCCGGCTTTTTCTTCAGCCCCGGCACCTCGCGGATGTCGAAGAAGAGGTTGAGCGCTTCCCGCACGAGGTCGTGTTTGATGTCGGGGTAATGCGCGGCAACGATCTTCTCCATCGTCGCGCGGTCCGGGAAGCGGATGAAATGGAAGAAGCAGCGGCGCAGGAAAGCGTCCGGCAGTTCCTTTTCGTTGTTGGAGGTGATGATGACCAGTGGCCGGAACTTCGCCGTCACCGTCGCCTTCGTCTCGTAAACGAAGAATTCCATGCGGTCGAGTTCCTGCAACAGATCGTTGGGAAACTCGATATCGGCCTTGTCGATTTCGTCGATCAACAGGACGGCGCGTTGTTCCGAAGCGAAGGCTTCCCACAATTTGCCGCGGATGATGTAGTTGCCGATGTCGTGCACACGCTGATCGCCGAGCTGGCCATCGCGAAGGCGTGCCACGGCGTCATATTCGTAGAGGCCCTGCGCCGCCTTGGTGGTCGATTTCACGTGCCATTCGATGAGCGGCATCCCCAAAGCCTGCGCCACCTCGCGTGCCAGCACGGTCTTGCCGGTGCCAGGTTCGCCCTTGACCAGCAAGGGCCGCTCGAGGGTCATGGCGGCGTTGACGGCGATTTCCAAGTCACGGGTGGTGATATAGCTGCCGGTACCAGCAAAGGTCTTGTTGGCGGTCATGGATTCTTTCCATTTGAGTGCTGGGGGCGATCCTCGACGAATTCCGGCCGGCTCACAAGGGTGGGAGCCGCCCTTGACGCGCTGGCATTGGCAGCCAATCTTGTTGCCATGACCCAGCGTTCAGCGCGTTTCAAGATTGGCGACGTCGTACAGCACCGCGTTTATCCATTCCGCGGCGTGGTGTTCGATGTCGACCCAATGTTCAGCAATACCGAGGAATGGCTGCAATCGATCCCGGCGGAGATCCGCCCCAATCGCGACCAGCCTTTCTATCATCTCCTCGCCGAAAACACCGAGACCACCTATGTGGCCTATGTTTCGGAGCAGAACCTGTTGCCCGATGCGAGCGGGCGGCCATGCCGGCACCCGTTGATCCGCGACATGTTCGATGGGCCGGAAAGCGGAAGTTACCGCCTGAAAGCCGGTCGCGCGAACTGAGCCTCCGCAAATCTGACGGTAAAAAAGCCAATGTTTCCAATCGGCTTGACACAAGAACTAAATTAGAACATAAAGTGAATACATAGAATACAGCGGAGGCGAAAATGCTGTCGATTACCAAAAATGCACTCGAAGCCGTGGCCTTCTCGGCGTTGATGATGCTGATTCTGGCGCTCCCGACCCTCGCCTGAGAGGGATACGGTCCGCCGGAAGGCGATCTTAGGCTTTCGATCTCGGAACGAACCCGCTAGTTTGCCCGCATCGGACGGGGCCGGCCTCGGTCTCTCGTGCGTTTTGCCATGCTGACAACGGGGTATCCGGGGAAATGTCGCCTATCCGCCGCTTCCTGCAGCTCGAATCCGCAGGCGGGATCATCCTGCTTATGGCCGCGGTTCTGGCCTTCGTCTGTGAAAATTCCGCCCTTTCGGGCCTCTATCAGGGTTTCCTATCCCTGCCCTTCGGTGTCTCGTTGGGCGAGGCTGGCCTCGAAAAGCCGATTCTGCTCTGGATCAATGACGGCCTGATGGCGGTCTTTTTCCTGGTGGTGGGGTCGGAGATCAAGCGCGAATTGGTGGCCGGCGAATTGTCGTCACCGGCACAGGCAGCCCTGCCCGGAATCGCGGCTTTGGGCGGCATGGCAGTGCCGGCGATGATTTATGTCGCCATCAATTGGAGCGCGCCGGAACTGCTGGTCGGCTGGGCCATTCCCTCCGCCACCGACATCGCCTTCGCGGTGGCCGTGCTGACCCTGCTCGGGCCACGCATGCCGCACAGCTTGAAGATATTCCTCCTGGCACTCGCCATCCTCGATGATCTCGGTGCCATCGTGATCATCGCCATTTTCTATACAAGCGATCTGTCGCTGCTGGCTTTGGGCCTGGCCGCTCTGGGTATTCTCGGCCTCTTCATCCTCAACCGGTCCGGGGTTCGCAGTGTCCTGCCTTACATCCTCATCGGCATCTTCGTCTGGGCCTGCGTCCTGAAATCTGGGGTGCATGCGACCCTGGCCGGTGTGGTCACGGCGATGTTCCTGCCCTACCGGGTCGACGGCGACCGCGAACAATCGGCGCTGCGCCGGGTTGAGAACGCGCTCCACCCCTGGGTCAGCTACGGCATCATGCCGCTTTTCGCCTTTGCCAATGCCGGGATCGATCTCAGGGAATTGTCGCTGGAATCCTTTACCCATACCCTGACGCTCGGCATCGCCTTCGGGCTCTTCTTCGGTAAACAGATCGGGGTCATGCTGGCGGTGGCCGGCGGCTCGGCACTCGGCATCTTTAGGCGCCCGTCCGGGGCCAGTTGGTCGCAAATCTATGGTGTCTGCATCCTGACCGGGATCGGCTTTACCATGTCGCTCTTCATCGGCACGCTCGCCTTCCCCGATACCCATAACGGCGCCGAAGTCCGCCTGGGCGTACTCACTGGCTCGCTGGGCTCGGCCCTCGTCGGCTATCTGATCTTGCGCTTCCTGGCGCGGCCGCTAAAAAATCTTTAGCGCTGTGCGGCCTTGGCGAAGTTCCAGACCGGCACGCCGGTTCCATACTCGTTGCCGCTGACGGTGACGGCACCGCTTTGCAGGCCGACGACGGTGACTTTTCTGCCTTCGATCTGCAGAAGGGGGCCGCCGGATGCCCCGAAGGTGGCATCGCAATTGTGCAGCACCAGAGAAACCTCCGCGAAAATCTTCTCGGCCCGGCAGCCGGCATGGCGCATGACAATCTCGGGCCAATCGGCACTGTAGCCGGCATTGCTCATCGTCCCGGCCCTGCCGGCAGCGAGCAGACCCTCCCAGTCGATCTTGGCCAAGGGCACCGGCTTGATATCCAGTGGTTTCTCTAACTCCACCAGCACCCAGTCACGTGCCATCCCACGCACCTCCAGACGCTCCTTGGGATCGTATTCGGGATCGAAGATGAAGCGCTTGGCCCGCGAATGGGCTGCATAGGTTCCGCGGTCGTAGCCCGCCACGAAATGAGTCTCCAGCGGTATGCCCCAGCGGCCATCCGGCGCGTTGTAAAGGCAATGCGCTGCGGTCAGCACCATATCGGGCGCGATGAGCGTGCCCGTGCAATGGCCTCGTCCTTCCAGATTGATGCGGCCGATGGCGATCCAGGGCCAGGTTTTGGAATCGACGCGGACGCGGTCATCCGTGCCGGTGACACCGATCTTCGGCAAGGGCGGCAATGTATCCGCCACCACATTTGGCGCGCCCGCCAGCGTCAGCCAGGCAACCGGCAGGAGTTGCAAATATCGGTACATCGCGCAGGGTAAATGCGTCAGGGCGCCAGGATCGCGTTATGGAAGAGCAGGCCGATAAAAGCCGCCAGCGAGAAGGTCGCCACCGCAAGTCCCAGCACCACAAACTGACTTACCCGGTCATTCGGCCGCAATTCCTGATCGATCGCCCTGCGGGCCGGAGAGCGTTTTTCCTTCCCCACCAGGAAGACGGCGTAAGCGCGCTCGCCGAAGGGTATCGGCAGCGACAGGCGCAAATCGATCGGATGGCGGCGCTGGATGGTCCCTTGTGCCACACGGCTGATGGCTTCAGCCTGCGCCGGCGAAAGGCTGTCGCGGATATCCGCCGGCAGTTTGCGCAAGAAGGCTTCGCCGCGGACTTCGTCCATCAGCATGGTCCTATCCTCCTAAAAAGAATCCGGGCACACCCCCAAATCCATTGCTGCGACCCGGTCCGGTACAACTTGGCCGGTAAAGTTTAAATTTTCTTTACCAAAAGCGGTATCGATCGATGAAACGCACGAAAATACCGCCGCTTCGTCCGGGTGACCGGCCAATCGCCGGGCGAAAGCACCGCCACGTCATTGGCGCTTTTCGCGCGCTTCGGCTAGAATCCGGCCAAAATCAGATAATTAAGTGTTCAACAACACCTGTCATTGGGGTCCTTACATCATGCGAGCGGACAAGCTCAAACAGCAGCTGATCGACGAAATCGTGCGTTTCGTCGGCGACCGGATCGAACGCAAACGCGCCACGCTGATCGAAGCGTTCATCCGGCATTTTTACGCCAATGTCCCCTTCGCGGATTTCGCCGGTGACTCGCCCGAGGATCTGTTCTGCGCCGCCCTGTCGCTGGCCAATTTCTCGGCGCAACGCATGGCCGGGCAAACCAAGGTGCGGGTGTTCAACCCGCGGGTCGACGAGCATGGCTGGCGCTCGCCCCATACCGTGATCGAGATCGTCAATGACGACATGCCGTTCCTGGTCGATTCCGTTACGGCGGAAATGAACCGCCAGGAACTCGGCGTCCATCTGGTGATCCATCCGATTATTCCGGTCACCCGCGGTCCCAAAGGCGAAATGACCGATATCGGCGGCAAGGACGCCAAACCGGAATCGATCATGCAGTTCCGCGTCAATCAGGTGGCGACGCAGGAACAGCTCGACACCATTCGCCAGCGACTCGAATCCGTCCTCAAGGACGTCCGCCTGGCCGTCAACGACTGGCAGCCGATGCGCGCGCGTCTGGCCTCAGTGATTGAGGAAGTCGCCGCCGGCAAACTGCCGATGCCGGCGGAAGAAGTGGCCGAGGTCACCGACTTCCTCTATTGGATCAATGACGATCATTTCACCTTCCTCGGTTATCGTGAATACAGCTTCGCCGGCGAGGACGAGAGCATCAGCTATCATATCCGCGAGGAGGCGGGGCTCGGCGTGTTGCGCGACCCCGGCGTGCGCGTGTTCGAGGGAATGCGGAATCTCGATGCGCTGCCACCCGATGTGCGCACGTTCCTTACCCAGCCAAAGCTCATCCTGGTTACCAAGGCGAATCTGCGTTCGACCGTGCACCGCAACGTGCATCTCGATACATTCGGCATCAAGATTTTCGACAAGAAGGGCAACGTTGTCGGCGAGCGTCTGTTTGCCGGCCTCTTTACTTCTGTCGCCTATAACCGCTCGCCCTGGGAAATCCCGCTGCTGCGACACAAGGTGCAGCGCGTGTTCGACCGCGCCGGTTTTGACCCGCAAAGCCATGACGGCAAGGCCCTGGCCAACATCCTCGAGACCTATCCGCGCGACGAGTTGTTTCAGATCGACGCCGATGAATTGCTGGAAACAGCCCTTGGCATTCTCAACCTGCAGGAACGCCAGCGCGTCGCCCTCTTCGTTCGCCGCGACCCCTATGAGCGCTTCCTATCTTGCTTCGTCTATCTGCCGCGCGACTGGATGTCGACGGAGCTGCGCCTGCGAATCCAGGCATTGTTGTGCCGCGCCTTCAACGGCCGCCTCTCCAATTTCTATGTCCACCTGACCGAAAGCCCGCTGGCACGGGTGCATCTCATCATCGCCACGACACCGGGCGAAATTCCCACCTATGACGTCAAGGAACTTGAGCAGCTTGTCACCGATGCCTGCCGCACCTGGAAGGATCAACTCAGAGAAGCCCTGATCGATTCCAAGGGCGAAGCGGACGGCCTTGCTTTGCTGCGCGCCTATGCCGGCGCCTTTCCGGTCGGCTTCGAGGAATATTTCAACGCCCATGCCGCCGTGAGCGATATCGATCGCATTCAGGAAGCGATTTCCCAGAACAAGACGGCCATCAACCTCTATCGCCCCATCGAAGCGGCCGAGAACGAGCTCCATCTGAAGCTTTACAAGGCCGGCGACAAGATCGCGCTATCGACCGTTCTGCCGTCGCTGGAAAATTTCGGCCTCAAGGTGATCAGCGAAATGCCCTTCGAGGTGCTTCCGGCCGGCGCCGATCAACCGGTCTGGATTCACGCCTTTACCATGGTGACGGCGGACGGCGCCGAGATCGACATCGCCACCATCCGCGACAAATTCCATCAGGCCTATGCCAGGATCTGGGAAGGCCAGATGGAGGATGACGGGTTCAACCGCCTGGTCATGACCGCGCGACTTGGCTGGCGCGACGTCACGCTGATGCGGGCGTTGTGCAAATATCTGCGTCAGGCCGCCATTCCCTTCAGTCAGAGCTATATGGAGGCGACGCTCAACGCCAATCCGGCGATCACGCGCAAGATCACCAAGCTCTTCCACGTGCGCAACGATCCCGCTTTTCAGGATGACCGCCTGGCCGCCGCGGCCAAGATCGAGAGCGAGATCGCGACCTGCCTCGATGCCGTGGTCAATCTCGACGAAGACAGGATCCTGCGGCGCTATCTGAATGTCGTGCAGTGTACCCTGCGCACCAATTTCTATCAGAAGGCGGTCGACGGCGGCCGCAAGGAATACATCTCCTTCAAGCTCGATTCAGCGCGCATCGAGGAATTGCCATTGCCGCGTCCGCTGGTCGAAGTCTTCGTCTATTCGCCACGCGCGGAAGCGATCCATCTGCGCGGCGGCAAAGTCGCCCGCGGCGGCATCCGCTGGTCTGACCGACGCGAGGATTTCCGCACCGAGGTTCTGGGCCTTATGAAGGCGCAGATGGTGAAGAACGCCGTCATTGTGCCGGTGGGGTCCAAGGGTGGATTCGTGGTTAAGCGGCCGCCGCAAGGCGGTGATCGCGACGCCATGATGGCAGAGGTCGTCCATTGCTATAAGACGCTGATGCGGGGCCTCCTGGACATCACCGACAATCTGGTCGGCGGCGCCGTGAAGCCGCCCGCCCAGGTCGTGCGCCATGACGAGGATGACCCCTATCTCGTCGTCGCCGCCGACAAGGGGACAGCGACCTTCTCCGACATCGCAAATTCCGTCTCGCGCGATTACGGCTTCTGGCTGGACGACGCTTTTGCGTCGGGCGGCTCGGCCGGCTACGACCACAAGAAAATGGGCATCACCGCGCGCGGTGCCTGGGAATGCGTCAAGCGCCATTTCCGGGAGCTCGACCACGACATTCAGAATGTCGATTTCACCTGTGTTGGCGTCGGCGACATGTCGGGCGATGTGTTCGGCAACGGCATGCTGCTTTCAGAGCACACCAAGCTGGTGGCCGCCTTCAATCACATGCACATCTTCCTGGATCCGGATCCGGATCCCAAAGCGAGCTTTGCCGAACGGCAACGGCTCTTCAATCTACCACGCTCGGCCTGGAGTGATTATGACGCCAAGCTGATTTCGAAGGGCGGCGGCATCTTCGAGCGCAAGGCAAAATCGATCCGTCTCAGCGCCGAAGTGAAACAGCGCTTCAGTATCACCAAGGATCAGGTGACACCCAACGAACTGGTGCAGATTCTTCTGAAATCCGAAGTCGACCTGCTCTTCTTCGGCGGCATCGGCACCTATGTCAAAGCGACGGACGAAACGCATGCCGATGTGGGCGATCGCGCCAACGATGCCCTGAGGGTCAATGCCGAGGAGCTGCGCTGCCGCGTGATCGGCGAAGGGGCCAATCTGGGCTGTACCCAGCGCGGCCGAGTCGAGGCGGCCTTGGGCGGCAAGCGCATCAACACCGACGCGGTCGACAATTCGGCCGGTGTCGACACGTCGGACCATGAAGTCAACATCAAGATCCTGCTGAATGAAGCGGTCGCCAATGGCGACCTGACGGTCAAGCAACGCGACATCCTGCTGGCCGAGATGACCGAGGAAGTTGGCGAGCTTGTTCTCCGCGACAACTACCTGCAATCGCAGGCGCTTTCGATCGCAGAGGCACAGAGCTATACCCTGGTCGACCAGCAGGGCCGCTTCATGCGGGGCCTTGAGCGGATCGGCCGACTCGATCGCGGCATCGAGTTCCTGCCGGATGACGAGACTCTGCGCCAGCGCGTGACACAACGGATCGGGCTCTCTCGGCCGGAGGGTGCGGTCCTCCTGGCCTATGCCAAGAATGTGCTCTATGACGAGCTCCTGCCCTCGGATCTGCCGGACGATCCGCAGCTTGCCGACGATCTTCTCAACTACTTCCCGAGCAAGCTGCGCGGCACATACAAGAAGCTGATCAAGAAGCATCGGCTGCGCCGCGAAATCATTGCAACGGTGGTGACCAACAGCCTGGTCAACCGCATGGGCGCCACCTTCGTGCATGTGACGCGGGAGAAAACCGGACAAAGCGCCTCGGCGATCGCCAGGGCCTATGCCGTCACCCGCGCCGCCTTCAAGCTCCGAGAGATGTGGGTATCGATCCAGTCGCTCGACAACCGGGTATCGGCCAGCATCCAGACCTCGATGCTGATCGAGATCAATCGCCTTGCCGAGCAGGCCACCCTTTGGTTCCTGCGGAACGGGGAGCATCCGCTCGATGTCGCAGCGAATATTGCAGCAACCGAGCCCGGCATCGCAGCGATCGAGGCGGCACTGCCGAATTTGCTCGCGCCAGGCGATCAAGCGGCCAATACCAAGCGCGCCGGCAATCTGATGTCGGCCGGCGTGCCGGAACCGCTGGCCAAGCGCATTTCACAATTGGCAAGCCTTGGGGCGACACTCGATGTCGTGCGCATTTCCGCCCAGACCAAGATCAAGGTCGAGGATGTGGCCCGGACTTTCTTCACCATCGGCGACCAGTTCAATCTGGATTGGTTGCGCCAGGGTGCGAAGGGCCTGATCGGCGACAGCCATTGGCAACGCCTGGCGGTCTTCGCCATCATCGACGATCTCAACACGCATCAGCGCGATCTGACGCTGGCAGTGCTCGGCAACGACCTGGGTCTCACCGGCATCGAGGCGATCGACGGCTGGAAAGCAGGGCGCAGCGCCGCCCTGGCTCGTTCCGAGGCGCTGTTTACGGAATTGCGTCAGGCGACCAAGCTGGAACTGGCCATGCTGGCGGTGGCCAACCGGGCGCTGCGGAGCTTGCTGAGTTAGGCCAGCTTGGCGGAACCGAACAGCAGGCGCAGGCCCAGCGCCGCCATCAGCACGCCTGCTGTTCGATCAACCCAGCCTTTGCCGCGGAGATAGGCAGCCCGTGGCCGCGCCGCCGAGAAGGCCAGTGCCACGATCGCATACCAAGAGCCTTCGACCGCAAAGAGCAGTGGGGGCAGGATTATCATCGCCCAGCTAGGCGGCGAGGCCGGCAGCAGGGCCGCAAAGATGCTGCTGTAGACGATCACGGTTTTCGGATTGCTGATCTGGGTGATGAAGGCGAACCAGAACGACCGCATCCAGCCTTCATCGCCCATATCTCCTTCGGCCGAGGACAATGGTTCCTTGGCGCCGCGCCACAAGAGATAGGCAAGATAGAGCAGATAGAGACCGCCGCCGATCTTGAGCGCCAGATAGAGCCATTCGAAACGGGCAAAAACTGCTTGCAGGCCGATGACGGCGAGGGTTGCCAGCAAGGCGCCGCCCAAACCCATGCCGAGCGCCGCGGCCAAACCCTGGCGGCGCGAGCGCGAAACCGAGATACGCGCCACCAGGAGAAAACTGGGGCCGGGACTGATCGCCCCAACAGCAATTGCGAACATGATTGCCGCGATAGCATAGGCCGCTTCCATGGATCGCTCCTTCCGGTTTTAGGAATCACTCCGCTTCTTGAGCAGAAACATGCCCTGCTCGCCCAGTAGATTGGCGCGCCACTTGCTGCCGAAAGCCCCCGGCCGGCCATTGGCGTCGATCACCATCGCGCGTTCGATCTCGACATCGAGCTCCGTGCAGAGATCCAGGAAATCCTGAATGGTACAAAAGTGGATATTGGGCGTGTTGTACCATTTCAGCGGAATCGTCTTGGTTTCCGGCATGCGGCCGGTCCAGCCCAGCTTCCAGCGCACTTTCCAATGGCCGAAATTTGGAAAGGAGACGATCGCCTTGCGGCCGATACGGACCAATTGCTCAACCACGTTCTTCGGATCTCGCGTCGCCTGCAGAGTCTGCGACAGGATCACGTAATCGAAGGCATCGCTGGGATAGGCGTCGAGATCGGTATCTGCGTCGCCCTGGATGATCGACAGGCCCTGTGCCACACCGGCATTGACGCCGGCTTGGCTGAGTTCCATGCCGCGGCCATCGACCTGCTTCATATGAACGAGATAATCCAGCAGCACACCATCGCCGCAGCCGACATCCAGCACGCGCGATTTGGGGGCCACCATATCCGCGATCAATTGCAGATCGACGCGGATGCGTTTGGCGGCGGCTGTTTCCGGTTCGTCGAGTGCCATCTCGTCCCTTTCAGCGAATGCCGCGATGCCAGGCGCAGCCGTCGAGGAAGCCCCTCATAACGGCGCTGAATTCCGGCTCTTCGAGCAGGAAAGCATCATGCCCCTTGTCGCTGTCGATCTCGACAAAGCTGACATTGGCGGCACAGGCGTTGAGAGCATGAACCACGTTGCGGCTTTCCGAAGTCGGGAACAGCCAGTCGCTGGTGAAGGAAACCAGGCAGAACCGCGTCCTGGTGTTGCTGAAGGCGCGAGCCAGTTGCCCGTCATGCTCCGCGGCGAGATCGAAGTAATCCATCGCCCGGGTGATGTAGAGATAGGAATTGGCGTCGAACCGGTCGACGAAGATCGAACCCTGGTGGCGCAGATAACTTTCCACCTGGAAGTCGGCATCAAAACCATAGGCGACCCGCGCGCGGTCCTGCAGGTTGCGGCCGAATTTGCGGTGCAGCGCCGCCTCGCTCAAATAAGTGATATGGGCGGCCATGCGGGCCACGGCGAGGCCGCGGGCCGGGCTGGTCCCCTGAGCGAGGTATTCGCCGCCGCGCCATTCGGGATCGGCGGTGATCGCCTGACGACCGACCTCGTGGAAGGCGATGTTCTGGGCGGAATGGCGCGCGGCACAGGCAATCGGCATGGCCGCGAAGACCCGCTCCGGATAGGCCGCCGCCCATTGCAGCACCTGCATGCCGCCCATGGAGCCGCCAATGACGGCGAAGAGCTGGGCGATGCCCAGGTGGTCGATCAGACGCGCCTGGGCGCGCACCATGTCGCCAATGGTGATGACCGGAAAGCCGAGGCCATAGGGTTTGCCGGTGCCCGGGTTGATATCCGAGGGGCCGGTCGAGCCGAGGCAGGAGCCGATCACATTGGAACAAATCACGAAAAAGCGATCGGTATCGATGGGCTTCCCCGCTCCCACCATAATTTCCCACCAGCCGGGCTTGCCGGTAATCGGGTGCCGTTCGGCCACGAACTGGTCGCCGGTCAGGGCATGGCAGATCAAAATGGCATTGGATTTCGCAGCGTTGAGCGTGCCGTAGGTCTGGTAGGCAATGGTAAAGGGGGCAAGTTCCGCGCCGGAATCCAGCCGCAGGGGTTGATCGGCGCCAAAGCCCAACCGCTGCCCCGGGAAGTCGACCCGCCGGCCGGAAAACTGGCTGCCCGGGATTTCCGGGCCCGGAATCTCTGGGCTTTGGGAGGTCATGGGGCTTTGCCGGCTCACTGCTGAAATGCGGTCGCAGGAATGCCTCCCGAGCGCCCGGCTGTCAATGGCTTCTTTCAAGGTTTTCTTTGCTTTTCCGCCGCTTGGCCGCTATCACTGGGCCGCGGCCGGGCCCCCATCCGGGGCCGGAACAAGGCTGCTTTGGGCATCGTTGGCGGGAAGTGGTTCGGGGGAACATGCAAGGTTCTGATGGCACGATGGACGAGCTTGTCCAACTGCGACAGAAGATCGACGCAATTGACGACCAATTGCACGATCTGCTGATGCAGCGGACCGAGCTTGCCGTGGCAGTGGGGGCCGCCAAGGCGGCGCGCCAGCCCGTGAGCGGGGATTCCCCGGCGGAAGGCGCCAAATTCATGCGCCCCGCCCGAGAAGCCAAAATTCTGCGGCGCCTGATCGCCCGCCACAAAGGCAAACTGCCCAAGGCGGTGCTGGTGCGGATGTGGCGCGAGATGATCTCGGCCCTCCTCCAGATCGAAGGGCCTTTCGCCGTTGCCGTATACGCGCCCCAGGGCCAGCCCGGCTATTGGGACCTCGCCCGCGATCATTACGGCAGCCGGGTCAAACTGTTGACCTTCAGCCGCGTCGACCGGGCGCTGTCGGCCGTCATGGACGGCTCGGCCACGGTCGCGGTCCTGCCCTTCCCGCGCGAGGACGAGACGGATTCCTGGTGGCGGCGCCTCACCGGCTCTTCCCAGCTTCCGCACGTCATCGCCCGCCTGCCCTTTGGCGACCCAGGTAACCAGCGCAACACCGATCTCCAGGCCCTGGTGGTTGGCCGGACGCCGACCGAGCCCACGGATCGGGATCACTCCCTGCTGGTCATGGAGGCGCCGGAGCCGGTCAGCCGCTCCGCCCTGCGCCAGGCTTTGGCCGGCGTCGGCCTGGAAACCAGTTTCATCCATGGCGGCCGCGACCGCCGCGGCCCCGATCTCAATCTGGTCGAGGTCGCGGGCTTCGTCGCTGCGGCGGATCCGCGTCTCACGCTGGTGACGGCAGCCTTGGGCAAGGAGGCACGCCTCCATACCATCGGCGCCTATGCCGAACCCCTGAGCAAGGCCGAGTTGGCCGACGAATCCAACGGCCCCGAATCCAACGGCCATTGAGGCCGATGAGGAGTATCCGATCATGAGTCTCGCCGTTCGCCCCGGAATCATGGATATCGCCGCCTATGTGCCGGGCGAACATGACCTGCCGGGCTCGGGGCCGATCTACAAGATGTCGTCGAACGAGAGTGCGCTGGGTGCCAGTGCCGCTGCGATGGCGGCCTATGGCAAGGCCGCAAGCGAACTGCACCGCTATCCGGACGGCGCCAGCCATGCCTTGCGCACCGCTTTGGCGCGCGAGGTCGGCGGCAAGGAAGACGAGATCATCTGCGGTACCGGCTCCGACGACATCCTCGTCCTGATCACCCGCGCCTATGCCGGGCCCGGCGACGAGGTGCTCTATTCGCGGCACGGTTTCCTGATCTATCCCATCGCCGCGCAATCGGTGGGGGCGACACCGGTTACGGCGCCGGAAAAGAACCTCACCACCGATGTCGATGCGCTCCTGGCCAAGGTGACGCCGCAGACAAAAATCTGTTTCGTTGCGAACCCGAACAACCCGACGGGGAGCTACATCCCCGCCAGCGAAATGCGCCGCCTCCGCGAGAAACTGCCGCAGAACGTGCTGCTGGTGGTCGATGCGGCCTATGCGGAATATGTCGACAAGGCCGACTATACCGACGGCTCGGAACTGGTGAAGGAATTCGACAACGTCATCGTCTCGCGCACCTTCTCCAAGATCTATGGCCTCGCGGCCCTGCGTCTCGGCTGGGCCTATGGCCAGAAGAGCATCGTCGACGTCCTTCATCGCATTCGTGGCGTCTTCAACGTGGCAGCCCCGGCGCAGATCGCCGGCGTGGCGGCGCTGGCCGATCGCGACCATGTCCAGCGCTCGAAGGCCCATAACGATCACTGGCTGCCCTGGTTCGAGAACCAGATGAAGGCAATCGGGCTTCATCCCTATCCCAGCGTCACCAACTTCATCCTAGTGCGCTTCCCATCTGATCCGAAACTCAATGCGGATGCTGCCGAGAAATTCCTGAAATCCCGCCGCGTGCTGGTGCGCAAGATGGGTGCCTATGGCCTGCCCGATTGCCTGCGCATCACCATCGCCGAGGAAGCGGCGGTAAAAGCCTGCGCCGCGGCTCTCGCCGAATTCGTGCAGGGAGCGGCAACGCAATGAGCGGCCCGCTCTTTGCGCGCGTGGCACTGGTCGGCATCGGCCTCATCGGCTCGTCTCTCGCGCGCGGCGTCAAGGCCGAGGGCCTCTCCAGCGAGATCGCGATCTTCGATGCCTCGCCCGACGCCCGTGCCGCTGCCCGCGAACTCGGCCTCGGCAAGGTCGAGGACAGCCTTGCCGCGGCCGTCACCGGCGCCGATCTGGTCATCATTGCGACTCCGATCGGCGCCTATGCCGATCTCGGCCCGGAATTGGCCCGGCACCTGAAGCCGGGCGCCATCCTGAGCGATGTCGGCTCGGTCAAGCAGGCGGTCGTGCGCGATCTTGGACCGCATGTGCCCGAGGGCGTTCATTTCATTCCCGGCCACCCAATCGCCGGCACCGAGCATTCCGGACCGCGCGCCGGCTTTGCCGAGCTGTTCAAGGGTCGCTGGTGCATCCTCACCCCCGTGCCCGGCTCCGACACGGCAGCCGTGGAGCGGTTACAGACGTTCTGGCAGCGCATTGGCAGCATGGTCGAGGTGATGGAACCCCGCCATCACGACCAGGTGTTGGCAATCACTTCGCATCTGCCGCATCTCATCGCCTATACCATCGTCGACACGGCGACCAATCTGGAGGAATCCACGCAATCGGAGGTAATCAAGTTCTCCGCCTCCGGCTTCCGCGACTTCACGCGCATCGCCGCCTCCGACCCCACCATGTGGCGCGACATCTTCCTCAACAACCGCGAGGCGGTGCTGGAAATTCTCGGCCGCTTCACCGAGGACCTCACTGCCCTGCAGCGCGCCATCCGCTGGGGCGAAGGCGACAAGCTGTTCGACGTCTTTACCCGGACCCGCGAAGTACGGCGCGGCATCATCGACGCCAAACAGGCTTGAGATCATGGCCGACAAAACCATTTCGGGCAGGCGCAAGGCCTGCAAGGACATGAATGAGGTCCGCGAGGCCATCGACGCCCTCGACCGCCAGATCGTGGCGCTGCTGGCCGACCGCCTGCACTTCATCAACGAGGCGGGGCGGCTCAAAGCCAGCCGCGACGCTGTCCGCGACGAGGCGCGAGTGGAGGATGTCGTCGCCAAGGTGCGACAGGCAGCCACTTCCGCCGGCATCGATCCGGACTTCGTCGAGCCGCTCTACCGCGACCTCGTCGAGCGCTCGATCGGCCACGAATTCAATGTCTTCGACCGCCTGCACAAATCCTAGCCGGCGGGGAACCGTCGCCGCCCTGCAAAATTCACTTGCGAGTCTGTGGTTTTTCCCTTAAGCGCCGATGTCTCGGGGCTCTCTGGTCGACAATCCCGCGTTTGGGCGCTCGTTTTTGCGCGAAGCTGGCTGCGCAGGTCTTAGCAGCATACCGACCGCTTTTTCTGGACATGAGGTAGATGATGGCAAAGTTTCCCTATAAGGGCCGCATTGTAATGATTGGTTATGGCTCGGTCGGCCGGTGCACGATGCCGCTGATCGAGCGTCACTTCGACATGCCCCTTGACCGCGTCACGGTCATCGACGGCCATGACCACACGGACGATGCGGCGCGCTTCATCGCCAAGGGCGTCACCTACATCGTCGACCCCATGCACCAGGGCAATTACAACAAGCTGCTGTCCAAGCATCTCTCGAAGGGCGATCTCCTGATCAACCTGTCGGTCGAGGTCGATTCCCTGGCGCTGATCACCTGGTGCCAGAAGCATGGCGTGCTCTATATCGATACCTGCATCGAGCCCTGGGCCGGCTATTACGACAATTCCGAGATTCCGGAAGAGCAGCGCACCAATTACTTCCTGCGCCACCGGGCTCTTGAAGCCGCCAAGAAGTTTCCCAAGAACGGCCCCTCCGCCCTGCTGACGCATGGCGCCAATCCGGGCCTCATTACTCACTTCATCAAGCAGGGCGTTCTCGACATCGCGCGCATGCGCGGCCTGAACGCGACCAAGCCGAAGAACCGCGAAGGCTGGGCCAAATTGATGCGCGATTGCGGCGTCAAGGTGATCCACGTGGCCGAGCATGACCTGCAGGTCACCGACGTGCCGAAGCTGCCCGGCGAGTTCTGCAACACCTGGTCGATCCCCGGCTTCGTCGGCGAAGGCTGCCAGCCGGCCGAACTTGGCTGGGGCACGCATGAAAAGCGCCTGCCGGAGAACGCGGTCGAGCACAAGGTCGGCAGCAAGGCTGCCATCTTCCTGCGCCAGCCGGGCTGCACCACCGAGGTGCGTTCGTGGACACCCCATGGCGGTCCGATGATCGCCTATCTGATCACTCATGGTGAATCGATCACCACTGCCGATTACTTCTCGGTCGCCGAGAAGGGAAAAGTGGTCTACCGCCCGACCGTGCATTACGCCTATCACCCCTGCGATGACGCCGTCCTCTCGGTGCGCGAGTTCCAGGAGAAGGGCTTCAAGATGCAGGAGAATGTCCGCTTGCTCGGCGAGGAGATCGTTGAGGGCATCGACGAACTGGGCGCCTTGCTGATGGGTGATTTCGGCGCCTATTGGTATGGCTCGCAGCTTTCGATCCACGAGGCCCGCCGCATCATGGGCCCGGAATACAATGCCACCTCGCCGCAGATCGCCTCGCCGGTGCTCGCCGGCGCCATGTGGCTGATCGAGAATCCCAATCGCGGTGTGGTCGAGCCGGAAGAGATTGACCACGATTACATTCTCGACGTCTGCCGGCCCTATCTCGGGCCGGTGGTGGGCTGCTATTCGGACTGGAATCCGCTGAAGGACCGCAATGTCCTGTTCCCGGAACCGGGTCTCGACCTGAAGGATCCCTGGCAGTTCGAGAACTTCCGCGTCCGCCGCTGAGCTTAGAAATTAAGCTGACGAAGCCCGCGCCATCCGGCGCGGGCTTTTTCATTGCCAGGTGAGAACCGGCAACCGGGCGAGCTTGATCGGCCCCAGCCAGACATAGCCCTGCTGCAGACTGAGCGCGATGCTCACAACCTTGCGGCCGCTCTCGTCCGTTTTTGCCATCCCCTCGGCCATCATGCGCCCGGTCTTGGCGGCGCCCGGCTCAAGCATTCCCTCATTAGCCAAAAGATCGACGGTCTCGGTGAGGCCCTGTGCGCGGATAGTCAGTGCCCCCAGCATTTGCTGGTTACGATCGAGCGCCAACGTGCCCTCGCCTTCGAGATCAAGGGGGACCTGGACAAAGGCGAAACGGCTGAGCTCGATCGTCCCGCCGGCCTGTGCCCATTGCGCCAGCGCAACACGCGGCGGCAGACCTGAGGGGATCGGTCCCATGATCGTTCCCGCCGCCGCGGCCTTGGCAATCGGGTCCGCCGTCAAAGCGCGCTGCCCGTCGGGCAGTTGCAGATGACCCAAAGTGAGGTCGAAGCCGAGCAGTTTCTCGCGGTGATCGCGGGGGGTAAGCGGCGGCAAGTCAATCGTCAGGTCGGCCGTCGCCGCGGCATAACTCTGTCTTCCATCGGTGAGAGTCAGATTCTGCATCTGCGCATCTATCCGCTCCAGCCGACCATCGCTCGTCAGGCGAACGGCACCGCCGATCCGAGACGCAGCCAAGTTTACGTCAGCCGAGACCGGGCTGGTGATCGAGATCTCGATTGGCTGGGCGGCCTCGAACGCGACCGCCAGAAGGTTCCAGGGGCGCATCGACAAGGTGCCCGCCGCCGCGCGCAGGGTTAGAAGCCCATCGGCAACCGGCTGAGTGAGCGTGACTTCGGTGACATCGCGGCGAAAGGCGAAGGGAAAGCCGGTGACATCTCCGGGCTGGACCTCGACCACGTTCCCAAGGGCCAGTTGCTGGCTGACCCAATCCGCGATGCCCGCCTCAAGGCGACCGGCGACATGGTGCCAATAGGCGGTATAGGCGCCGCCAAAAATCAGCACCGCGGCAAGGCTGCCGGCAAGAAACCGCCGCTTCACGCCTTGGCGAGGGGTTTGGTGCTGCTGGAAACCGGCATCCGGTCCTTGTTGAGCCGCCGCTCCAGCCAATTGAGCCCGCGGGTAAGACAGAAGACGGTGAAGAAATAGACGATCCCGGCACCGATCAGGGTGTCATAGACACGGAAAGTGTCGACGCGGATCGTCGTCGCAGTCCCCATCACCTCGTAAACCGTTACCAGCGAAGCAAGCGACGTCGCCTTCAAGAGCAGGATCGTCTCCGAACTCATGGTCGGCAGGCAAATGCGTACCGCACGTGGCAAAGTCACGCGCCAGAATACCTGCGCCCGGCTCATGCCGAAGGCACGCGCCGCCTCTATCTCGCCATAGGGCACCGCCTGGATGGCACCGCGTAGAATTTCCCCGGTATAGCCCGCCGTATTCAGGCTCAAGGCGAAGATCGCATACCAGAGTCCATCGCGCAGGAACGGGAGGCCGCGCATCATCCAGCCGGGGATCAACTGGCCCAGACCGTAATAGATGAAGTAGAGCTGAATGAGGAACGGGGTGCCGCGCATCATGAAGATGAATATCCGCGCGGGAATCCACAAAAGCGGATTGGGTGACAGGCGCGCAAGGGCGACCGGCACGGCGAGGATGTTGCCAATAAAGCTGGAAGCAAAGGTCAGAAGGAGCGTTAGCGGCAATGCCAGGATGAGCTGCGGCATGACCACGGTGAACATATAAATCGGATCAAACTTCATGTCGCTCGCTCCCCGGTCTCAGACGCGCCGCACGCCGCGATTGGCGCGTTTTTCCAGACGGCCGGTGATATACATCGAAAGCCCCGACACGATCATGAAGACGATCGCCGTGGCGCCGAGATAGAAGATGAAATGCTTGGTCTGATTGGCAGCTCCGCGTCCAACCGCCATGATGTCGCCGACATCCGCCACGACACTGACCAGAGCGCTATCCTTGGTGATGTTGAGCCACTGATTGCCGAGGCCGGAAATGGCGTAGCGGATCATCTGCGGCAGAATAATGCGAATGAAACGCTGCGGCCCATGCATGCCGAATGCCTTCGCCGCTTCGATCTGGCCCTTGGGCACAGCCTGGATACCGCCACGAAGCACATCGGTGAGATAGGCGCCATAGATGAGACCGAGGGCGGAAATGATGGCGCCGAACGGGTTGATTTCGACGCCGCTTTCGGCAAGGCGCAAAGCCACCAGCAAGCTGGAAAGGGACGAAGTGCCCGCGTAGAAGATCAGGAATATAAGGAGGAGTTCCGGGACAGATCTGACGACGGTCGTATAAACCTCGCCTGCCCGGTTGAGCGTCTTGACGTGACAGAGCTTTGCCCACGCACCGAGCATGCCGATCGCAAAGGCGATGGTATAGGCGCAGGCCGAGATAAACAGCGTGTTGTAGACGCCCCTAAAGAACTCGTCGCCATAGCCCGAATCCCCCCAGGCCAGGGTCATCCACAAGGATTGTGATTCAGCCGCCAAAGCTGGTCCCCTCGCAAAGCCTCAAAACTTTCCCCGCTGGCCGGGTTTACCCGGCTCTTTCCCGCAGGATCGTACCCCCCGCCTCCGGGACCAGCAACAGCCCATTCGGTTGCTGGCAAACAGAAACCGCCCGGCTTTGCAGCCGGGCGGTTCTATCGCAACAGAACGCGTCGCAAATCAGAAGGTCGGCTTCACCAGCATGCCGTCCAGTTCAGGATACTTGGCGGTGATCTCGTCATACTTGCCGCTGGTGACGACATCCTTGATCGCGGCATTGAGGAGATCGAGCGTCGCCTGGTCATCCTTGCGGACGGCAGCACCGACACCTTCACCCATGATCGGATCCTGCGGGACCACGGCCTTCTCTTCATAATCCTTGCCGGCATCCGAGGCCAGGAACGGAGCCAGGGTCGAACGGCCCTCCTGCACGTAGTCGAGGCGGCCGGCGGCGAGATCGGCGATGGCCGTGTCGAGGCCGTCATAGGTCTTGATCTCGGTCGCGGAACCGAAGCGCGCCTGCAGGAACTTCGAGTGGATGGTGGCGTTCTGCGCCCCCAGGATCTTGCCCTTCATCGATTCCGGATTGTCGAAATCGATCTTGGTCGTGTCGGATTTCGGGCCGATGATGATGGTGGTCGAGTCATAGTAGAAATGCGTGAAATTGACCTGCTGCTTGCGGTCGTCATTGATCGTCATCGAGGCAAAGATGAAATCGATCTTGCCTTCCTGCAGGGCCGGAATGATGCCGTCCCAAGCGGTCGGGGTCAGTTCGCATTTGATCTTCGCAGCTTCGCACACTGCCAACGCCATATCGACCTCCCAGCCGGTCCACTGGCCGCTGGTATCCTTGGTCGCGAAAGGCGGATAGTCGGTCTGGTCCATACCGACCTTGTAAACCTTGTCCTGCGCCTGGGCGCTGACGGCCATAACCGCCAAGACCGCACCGGCGATGAGGCTCCCAAACAAGCTCTTTTTCATGATCATTCCCTGGTCAAAGTTGTTGGCACCGACACCGGCTTGGTCTGCCATCCCGCTTGGCCGCTCTGATGTCGACCGTTACGCGGGGGTGGATCGGCTACGGCAAAAGACTAGCATAAGGAAATCCGGCTTGGGTAGCCGCGATACAGGCGTCAAACAGACAATTCCGCGTGAGAAAGGCCCACAAATGAGCGCCTGAGCCAGCGATTCGCCGGTTCCCGGCGCAACATTTCAGGTCCGACGCAGGAATCCCTCGAAACGATCCATGGCCTCGGACAGGCGCTCGTTCGACTGGGCATAGCAGAGTCGCAGATAACCCTCGCCACCGGCGCCAAATGCCGTCCCTGGAGCCAGGCCGACCCGTCCCTCGACCACCAGGCGCTTGCAAAAATCGAGCGCGCTGCCCATGTCGGCCACCTGAAGCATGAGATAGAACGAGGCGTCGGCGGGGATGACGTTAACCCTGTTCATGCCGGCAAGGCGTTCCAGCACCAGATCGCGCCCGCTCTTGCAGCGGGCCACCATCCACTTCACCCAGTCTTCACCTTCCCGCACCGCCTTGACACAGGCTGCCTGCAGAAAGGGCTGACCGCCCGAGGTATTGAACTCGATCAGCCGCTCGATGGCCGGCACGACACTGCGCGGCATCACCATCCAGCCCACGCGCCAGCCCGTCATCGCCCAGGTCTTGGAGAAACTGTTGACGACGAAGACAGGATCGTCCGGCGTCGCGATCTCGAGGAAGGACGGGGCGACCCGCTGATTGTAGACGAGGCGGTTGTAAACTTCGTCAGCCAGCAGGGCTATGCCGCGGGCACGGCAGAAATCGAGGAGTGCACGGCGCTGTTCTTCGGGCATCACCCAGCCGGTGGGATTCCCGGGGCTGGCCACATAGATGGCACGGGTCTTTGCGTCGCAGGCCCCGAACAGCCGGTCCATGTCGAGATGCCAGCCATCGCCCCGGCCCTGCATCGGCACCTGGCGCGCCTCACCCCCCATGATTTCGACCGTACGATAGATGTTCGGCCAGACCGGGGAGACGCAGACCATGTTGTCGCCGGCGCCGATCAGCATCTGGACGATCAGCATCATGGCGTTCATGCCGCCCGAGGTGACGGCGATACGGTCTTCGGTCAGTTCAATACCGTAGAGATCGCGGTGATAGTCAATGAGGGCGTGACGCAGTTCGGGGAGGCCGCGCTTGTAAGTATAGTAAGTCTGGCCGCCGGCCAGCGCCTCGGCAGCAGCATCGCAGACGAATTTCGTGGTGGGGAGATCCCCCTCGCCGACCCACAACCCGACCACGTCGGGGATGGAAAACCCCATCTTCCACACATCGACGATCTGCGAATCCTCAAGATGCTCGATGGCGGGGCGAATCTGATAGGCACTGGCATTCATAGATGGGCTCGCGGGATGATCGGCATAGGCGAGCGCGAGGCTAGAACGGCGCCTCGCGCCGCGCAATCTCTTACCGCCGCATGGCGGTCATGCGCGCGCCTCGGCAAAAAGGGGAGTCAGGCCAATTCGAAATAGATCCGGGTCGCGTTGTAGCCCGCGATGACGCGAAGTGTCTGGCCTGGTTCCACAGCGACCGGCTCGGGGAAAAACTCCATCGCCTGCTTCCAGTGATTGGTGCGGGCGGGACTGGCCGAGCGGTAGACGATCTTGTCATCCATATCGAGATCGAACCAGAACGCCACCCCATGGCAGAGCCCGGCGGCCGTCGCCGTCACCTCCAGAATATGGCGGCCCACTTCATTGAGATTGCTCCGGAAGTCGAAGGTGAAGGCGTCAAAATCCGCGGACAGACGGGTATGCGGATCGGCGGCGAGATCGATCTGGGCATAACCGGGCGAACGCATGCGATCCATCGGCGACATGTCAAAGCCGTCAATTTCGCGCACCGGGTTGATGCGCGCGAGTTGATCGCATTGCAGCAAGGCGCCATAGACATGCGCCCCCTGGGGAATGATCCGGCCTTCCGGCTTGACCAGATTCTCGCGCGCGTGCCGGATCACCGAGATCATGTTGGGCGCCAGCAGCCCCACATTGATAAGTTCCGAAACGAAGACATCGGCCTTGTCCGGCAGATCCTTGCCAACCCGTAGCTGGGTCGATTTTTTTATGATCACGTCGATGCGGTCATCGTAGCCGTTGCAGGAGATCACATCCTTGGCAAGTTCAGCGATGGCCGGAAGCACCTCGCAGGTCACGACCTTGGCGGCGCCAGCGCGCGCCGCCATCATGGCAACGATGCCGGAGCCGGTGCCGATCTCCAGCACCAGATCGCCCGCCTTCACATTGCGATCGAGCGCCGCGCGGTAAGCGTCGTTGCGTTCGTCGTCGTTGATCATCGGCAGATGCCAGGCCGGGATGACACTGGAGAGTTGTAGACGCAGCGCAAAATTGATGTCGGGATCACCGGGAACGCGCACCAACCCCTCACGCAGAACCGCCAGCGCTTCGTCCGGCTTGTGCTGATCGTGCAGCACCTGCGCCAGCGAGGCATAGGCAGGCGCACATTCCGGGTCGAGTTCGAGGGCCCGTCGAAAGTACTCTTCGGCCCCCTCGATCTCATCCATCTGGTAGAGCAATTCGCCCATATTGAAATGAGCGTCGACATAAGTGGGGTCATGCAGGATCGCCTCGCGAAAACAGATCATCGCCTTGTCGATCTGTCCCTGCCGCTTCAGGGCAACGCCGAGATTGTTGATGGCAGCGACCGGCGCCGGCTGCCGGGTTAGCGCGCGGCGAAAGGCTGCCTCGGCCTCATTGACCTCGCCCTGCCGCAGCAAGGCGTTGCCCAAATTGTTCCAGGCCATGCTGTCATCAGGCGTCAGCAACGTTGCCTGGCGGAAATCGGCGATGGCGATATGGTCGCGGTCTTCGGCGTAATGCAGGGCGCCACGGCTGTTATAGTATTTGCCCTGATGAGGATCGAGGGCGATGGCGCGTTCGACGAGTTCAAGCGCCTCGGCGACGCCGGCACCGCTTTGATAGGCAATGACACCGAGAAGATGCACTGCCGCTGCGTTGTCGGGATCGGCTGCGATAAGGTCGGCGCAAATCCGGCTGGCTTCCTCCAGGTTCCCCTCTTCCAGCGCGGCGGCCGCAATCTTCAGATCGCGTGCGTCCTGGTCCAGAGATAAGTCGGATTGCGTCGGTTCGTCTGCCGCCACTTTGCCCCCAAATCCGGTGCTGGCCGGAACGGATCGTGAGTCGGCGAATCGACCGACTTGTCACGCGGCATAGTCTATCGCGAGTGGGCATAGGGGCGCCAGCCGGGGCGCCGGGCGGGTTAGGCGAGGATGTTGACCAGCGAGCCACGCGGGGCGGTCGGGCTGCCACCGCTCGATGCGCCGCTAGCGATAGCAGCCTGCTCACCGCCAGAAGCCGGAGCCGCTTGCGGCGCCGGAGCCGACGCACCGGAAATCTGCTGAGCAGCCGAAACGGCCTGGCTCAACAGGTTGGCCACCGATTGGGATTGCTGCTGCTGGGCGCGAATCCCCGACAAGGCAGCTTGCTGACCGCGCTGAACACTGGCGATCTGGGCGGCGGCAAAGCCGGCGGCGGCGACATCCATGCGGGAATTCCTAGTTGGTGTTGCTTAGGCGCTCAGACGGTAACGTCGAGCAGGGATTGCACGGTTTCGTTCTCGGTGCGGATCACCGCGGCATTGGCCTTGAAGCTGGTCGCCGCCAAGCTCAGCGAGACAACGTCCTCAGCGTCAACGGCGCCTTCCGCCACATTCTGCGCCGTCTGCTCAAGCTGAGCCTGCGCCTTTTTAAGGCCCTCGACGGCATTGCTGATCGTGCTGGACGATGTAATTTCCATTCTTGCCTCCCGGCAGAGCGTCGGCTTGATTCCTGTCTTCCGCCAACATACCGGAAACACGTTAACATTTGATTGCGAATTCCGACCCCAAATATGCCGTCACACCGCCGATTTTGACCTAGGTATAGGTTGCCTTCAGGCGACAATTCACCCATATCAAAGGTCGTTTCCAGCACAATTTAGAGTCAATCGATGCAGATTCGGCCCCGCAGATCGGTCCTTTACCTTCCCGCCAGCAACGCGCGCGCCCTGGAAAAAGCACGGACCCTGCCGGTCGACGCCCTGATCCTGGATCTGGAAGACGCCGTGGCGCCGGAAGCCAAGGAAGCAGCGCGGACGCAATTGGCCGAGGCAATCAAGAGCGGCGGCTTTGGGGAGCGGGAAATAGTTATACGTGTCAATGGATTAGACACGTCTTGGGGCCATGATGACGTGGCTGCGCTGGCGTCTCTCGGCGCGAATGCCATCCTCTTTCCCAAAATTCAATCGCCCGAAGATGTCCATGCCGCCGTGGCGGCCCTCGATGCTGTTGGCGCACCTGCCACGCTCCCGATCTGGATCATGGCGGAAACACCACGCTGCATCATGGGAATGGATGCCATCGCCGGAGCCAGCCCGCGCCTGGCCTGCCTGGTGGCCGGCACGTCGGATCTCAGCCGGGATCTTCGCGCACGACCGGCACCAGGCCGGATCGGCTTGATTTCAGCGCTCTCGATTATCGTCATGGCCGCCCGCGCACATGGCCTGGACGCCCTTGATGGGGTGCATCTTGACCTGAATGACGAGGCCGGGTTTCTGGCCGATTGTGCGCAGGGCCGTGACCTCGGTTTCGACGGCAAGACCCTGATCCACCCAAAGCAGATCGCCGGCGCCAATGCGGCCTTTGCCCCCAATCTGGCGGAGGTTGAACAATCCAAGGCCATTGTCGCCGCCTGGGCCGAGGCCCGGGCCGCCGGAAAGGGCATCTGCGTGCTCAACGGCAAACTCATCGAGAACCTGCATGTCGAGGATGCCGAGCGCCTCCTGGCCCTCGATCAGGCCATCCAGGCGCTGGCCGCTGCCCAACAGGTCGCGGCTTAATTTCAGCCCCGGCCCGGCCGCTCGCCATGGACGCAGGCGATTTGCTGCAGCTTTTGGACCTTGCCGAAAGCACCGAGATTGGCTGCCGGGGCCGTGCAGGCACTCACACCAATCCCCAAAAGGGTCAAAAATAACAAGGTTTTCATACACTTGATCGATTGGTTCACGGGTATTCTCCTGGGAAAACTCTGGGCTGGCTGGCCATTTTTGTCGGTGACCAGCAATGGACTTAACCTGGGGTGCCGTTTCGTTTAGGTTGTGAACCCATTCACAGGAGGGAGCCGTGGTCAGCGCGGACAAAACCGCATCCGCAACCGGCATGCTCGCGCTGCCGGCGCGAACTCAGTTGCTAGCGCGGAGCTTCCTGTTTCGGGGCCTGGAGCCAGCACTTCTCGAGCGCGTCGCGCGCCTCTGCCAACCGCGCCGCCTTAATGTCGGCGAAACATTGTTCTGGGAAGATGAGCCGGCGGAAGCGCTCTACGGTACGGCAAAGGGGTTGATACGAATTTGGGTCCACGGGCCCGACGGCCGGGAACTCACCCTCAATTTGATGGAAACCGGCGATTTCTTCGGCGAGATCGCCCTTCTGGATGGATTGCCGCGGACGGCCAGTGCAACGGCTCTGGCTGATACCGAGCTCATCAGCGTGCCGCGCGCTGCCTTTCTCGAATTGATGGCACAGGAGCCGAAACTGGCGCTCCACATCATCGAATTGCTGTGCGAACGGTTGCGCCACAATACCGATCGCATCCGTGACGCGGCCTTCCTGGACCTCGGCACCCGCCTCGCCAAGACGCTGGAGGCCCTCGCCATGGGGCATGGCGAGGAAAGCGATGACGGCATCGTCATCACGGCGAAGCTCAATCAATCGGCGCTCGCACAACTGCTCGGCGTCACGCGCGAGGCCATCAACAAGCAGTTGAAGCAATTCACTGTGGAGGGGCTGGTGACCACCAAAGCCGGACAAATCATCGTGCGCGACAGTGCTGCCTTGTCAGCGCGCAGCAAAGTCAAAGAAGAAAGCACCTAACCAATCATGCCTGAAGGCCCGCTAGAAGACACCTCGGTCTGGTTCGAGATACTCATCGTTCTGCTCCTCGTTCTCCTCAATGGCTTTTTCGCGATGTCGGAACTGGCCATCGTCTCGGCCCGCCGCGCACGCCTCAAGCCGATTGCCGAAGCCGGGCACAAAGGTGCCAAGAAAGCGATCGAACTGGCGGAAGACCCCACCCTCTTCCTCTCCACCGTGCAGATTGGCATTACCCTGGTCGGCATCGTCGCCGGCGCCTATTCCGGCGCCACCCTATCGGCACCGCTCGCTTATGCGCTCAACGATTGGCCGCTGATCGCCCCCTATGCCTATCCGATTGCAGTTACGCTGGTGGTAGCCACCATCACTTATCTTTCCCTTATCATCGGCGAATTGGTTCCTAAACGCATCGCCATGAATCACGCCGAGGCCATCGCCATGCGCGTGAGCCTGCCGATGTCGCTGATCGCCAAAGTGGGCGCACCGCTGGTCTACCTGCTGCGTGTTTCGACCAAAGGTGTACTTACCTTGATCGGCCTGGGCGGCGAGCGCGACGATCAGGTGACCGAGGAAGAAGTAAAATCCATGGTGGCCGAGGGTACCGAGACAGGCGTCTTCGCCCAGGCCGAGCGGCATATGATCGAAGGCGTGCTGCATCTGGCCGATTATTCGATCCGCAGCATCATGACGCCAAGGCCGGATATCGACTGGATCGATGTCGAGGACGTGAACGAGGTTACCATCCAGCATATCATCGCCAGCCATCATTCGCGCCTGCTGCTCTGTCAGGGCAGTGTCGACGAAGTGCTGGGCGTCGTGCATGCCAAAGATCTGCTGCATCAGATCGCAACCGGCCAGCCCTTCGACCCGCGCGCCTGCGTCAAACCCGCGCTGACGCTCCACGAAACCACCACGATCCTTCGGCTCCTGGAGCTGTTCCGCCAAGCACCCACCCGCATGGCCGTCGTGCTCGACGAGTATGGCAGCGTGGAAGGCCTTGTTACGCTGTCCGACATCTTCACCGTGATCGCCGGCGAAATGGCCGAACCGGACCAGATGGACGATTCGATCATCCCGCGCGGTCCAGGATCCTGGCTGATCGATGGCCGTACCCGCCTCATTGATGTGGAACGCAAGATCGGCGCCATAGGCCTGGTGCACAACGATTACAGCACGCTGGCCGGCCTCGTTCTCCACCGCCTCGGCCGATTGCCGCGCGTGGGCGAAAGTGTCACCTATAACGGCTTCCGCTTCGAAGTCGTCGATCTAGACGGGCGGCGCATCGACAAAATCCTGGTAGAGCGGATCGAAGCCCAGGAAACCGAGAACGGCCTCTCCGGCACCGCCTGAGGCGGGATCACGCGATCTCTTCCCACGGGAAGCTGTCTAGCCGTTCGGCGCCTTTGGGCGTGATCACGACTTGCGTCTCCAGCTTGACGCATTCACCCTTGCCTTCCTCCCCGATCAGGCTTTCGACGCAAACCGTCATGTTCTCGGCAAAGACGCCCCTATAGGCAGCGCGCCAATCCGGGTGCAGCGGGATCGATGGATATTCGTCCGCCATGCCGACGCCGTGGAGTGCCACCGAATAGCGGCAGGCGACGTATTTATCGGGGATCTGCCAGGATTTTGCGTTGAACTCGTCGAAACTCATGCCGGCTTTCAGGATCGCAAGATTGTGGTCAATTTGGTCGAGAGCGGCAGCATAGAGATCGCGCTGTGCCCCGCTCATGCGCCGGTGCCCGACGATCCAGGAGCGCGAGAGATCGGCGCAATAGCCATAGGGGCCGATCATGTCCGTGTCGAAACCCAGCATGTCGCCATCTGCAGCGACGTGATCCGAGCATTCCTGGAACCAGGGATTGGTGCGCCGCCCGACGGTGAGCAGCCGCGTTTCAAGCCATTCGCCGCCCGAGCGGATGTTCTCGTAATGAAGCTCGGCCCAGATTTCCTGCTCGGTGCGCCCGGGCAGTGAATATTCGTACATCCGCGCCATGCCGGCCTCGCAGACCCGGATGGTCCAGCGCATTAGTTCGAGTTCCTCGGCGCTTTTGACCGAACGCGCGATCTCGGTCAGGGCCTGGCCTTCGACGATGGTGACGCCGCGCCGGCGCAAGGCTTCCGCACCGGGCGGGTCGAGCTTGTCGATGGCAAGCCGCATGTTGCCGCCATTGCGTTCCTTGAGAATCGAGACGATCTCGTCGGCCCAGGCCTCGACCCGCTCCTGCAATCGGTCGGCGGTGTACATGTAGAACCAGGCATTGCCAGGGCGGATCTCGTTGATCGTTTCCAGCCCATCGGCAAGATGCTCGGCGCCGCGATAGGCGAATTCGATGGCATGCCCGTCGGCGAACAACATCGCGTAGTGGAACGGGTTGTGCGTCGCCCAGAGTTGCATATTGGAGATGTCGAGGGCGTAGCGGATATTGATCGGGTCGTAGAGCAGGATCGCCGCGCAATCATGGGCTGTCACCTGATCGACCAGGCGCTGCTTGCGGTAGCCGCGCGCCTTGACCAGAACCGATTTCGGGAGCGGGCTCTTCAACGGCCGGTCGGCGCCTTCCGGATTGAGATAGGCGCGCTTGCGCGCATCCTTGAAAACCTGATTTTCAGATACCGCCAACCCATCCATCGACATGTCCCGAACCCCCGCCAAGACTGTTTCGGGGTGAAATCTAGCCCGGCTGGGTGCGTTCCGGCGATACGTAATTGGAATGGCGCAATTTCCAGACGGTATGGCGTCCCGAACGATCAACCGACCGGCGAATTGACCAGTATGGTTGCCCTATCGCATACTGAGCCATGCCTCGCCCGATCAGGAGAAGATGATGACGTCGTCGATTGCCCGCATCCCCGCCAAAGGCCGCCTCGATAATTCGCATTACGAAGCCCGCTGTGACCTCGCCGCCGCCTTCCGCTGGACGGCCGAACTCAACATGCATGAGGGTGTCGCGAACCATTTCAGCCTGGCGGTCTCGGATGACGGCAGCCAGTTCCTGGTCAATCCCTGCGGCAAGCATTTCTCGCGCATCAAGGCGAGCGATCTTCTGCTGCTCGATGCCAATGATCCCACCACCATGGATCAGCCGAATGCACCGGACCCCACCGCCTGGTACATCCACGGTGCCATTCACCGCAACGTCCCCTCGGCGCGCTGCGTGCTGCACGTGCATTCCAAATATGCGCTGGTCCTCGCCACGCTGAAGGATCCCAGCATGCCGCCGATCGACCAGAACACGATGCGCTTCTACAACCGCATCGCCTTCGATCTCGGCTTCGACGGCATGGGATTGGGTGATGAAGGTGAACGCCTGTCGCATAGCCTCACCGAGAGCAAGAAGGTGATGGTGATGGGCAATCACGGTGTGCTGACCACCGGCAACAGCGTCGCCGAGGCCTTCGACACGCTCTATTACTTCGAGCGCGCCGCCGAGACCCTGATCACCGCCTACATGACCGGCCGCGAGCTCAGCATCGCCAGCGACGACGTGGCCGAGAAGACGGCAAAGCAATGGGAGGAATATCCCTCCGACATGATGGATGCGCATTTCAAGGAAATCCGCGCCATCCTCGACCAGAAGCAGCCCGACTACGCAGAGTGAGTCGGTAATACAACAATGTCATCCCCCGCGCAGGCGGGGGATCCACAAGTTTCTTTCCTCAGTCGCGGGCAAACTCGTGGATGGTCCGCCTGCGCGGACCATGACAAATTTTGGGACATACGCGTAATTCCCCCAAAGCCCCTTAGAGCGCCCTGGCCTGCTCCCGCAGGATGAATTTCTGGATCTTGCCGGTCGAGGTCTTCGGCAATTCGCCGAATATCACCTTCTTCGGTGTCTTGAACCCAGCCAGGCTCTCGCGACAGAAGGCGATCAATTCCGCTTCTTCCACCCTCGCGCCCGTTTTCAGTTCAACAAAGGCGCAGGGCACTTCACCCCATTTTGGATCCGGCTTCGCCACGACGGCGGCCAGCGCAACGGCGGGATGCTTATAGAGCCGGCTTTCGATCTCGATCGAAGAGACATTCTCGCCGCCCGAGATGATCACGTCTTTCAGCCGGTCCTTCACCTCGACATAGCCGTCGCTATGGCGCACGGCGAGATCGCCGGAATGGAAATAGCCGCCGGCAAAGGCCTTCTCGGTCGCTTCCCTGTCGCGGTGATAGCCTTTCATCACGGTATTACCCCGAATGACGATCTCGCCCATCGACTTCCCGTCCGAAGGAATGTCGGCGCCGGATTCCGGGTCCAGCAGTTTGATCTCCTCGGTGATCGGAAAACGAACACCCTGCCTGGCCTTGATCTCGGCCTGGTCGGCAAAGGGCAGTTCGTTCCATTCCTCATGCCAGGCGCAATGCACGACATGACCGAAGGTCTCGGTGAGGCCATAGACCTGCATCACCTCAAAGCCGAGCTCGGCCATCCTGGCCAGCACGGCGCTGGGTGGCGGCGCACCTGCCGTCATCACCTTGACCGGATGATCGAAGGCGCGGCGCTCTTCCGCCGGCGCGTTGACCAGCAGCCCAAGCACCACCGGCGCACCGCCCAAATGCGTGATGCGGTGTTCGGCGATCGCCTCGAAGATCGCCTTGGCGGCAACATAGCGCAGCAGGATCGCGGTGCCGGCCACCAGCGCCAGGGTCCAGGCATGGCCCCAGCCGTTACAATGAAACATCGGCACGGTGTAGAGATAGCGGGGATGCGGCGGCAGGCCCCAGCCCACCACCGTGCCCAGGCTCATCAGATAGGCACCGCGATGATGATAGATGACGCCCTTGGGCCGGCCGCTGGTGCCTGAGGTGTAATTGAGCGACAGCGATTGCCATTCATCCGGCGGCAGGCGCCACTCGAAACCATCATCACCTTCTTCCAGCAATTGGTCATAGGTGATCTCACCCAGCCGATCCTCCGGCAATCCACCCGTTTTTGCGGCCGGGTCGACGATGTCGATCACGATCGGACGTTTGCCGCTCATGCGTGCCAGTGCCTGGCGCATGGCGGGAGAAAACTCGCTATCGATAATCAGTACCTTGGCGCGGCCATGATCCAGGATATAGGCGATGGTGTCGGGATCGAGCCGCGTGTTGATGGTGTTGAGGATAGCGCCAGCAAGCGGCACCCCGAAATGCGCCTCAAAGAGCTCCGGCGTGTTGGCCGCCATCACCGCGACCACATCCCCGGTGCCGATACCCTTGCGCTGCAGCGCCGAGGCAAGACGCGCGGCACGGTTGCGGATAGCGAGCCAGCTCAGGCGCCTCTTGCCGTAAATCACGGCAACGCGACCCGGAAAGACTTCCGCCGCACGCGCAAGGAAGGAAAGCGGCGAGAGGGCCACATAATTCGCCGCGTTCCGCGGGAAATCCAGCGCCTCGGTCATCGGTCGCTCCCGGTCAGGGCCCACGCCAATCGATGTCGCAGATCTCGGCGCTGCGGCCGTCGAAATCCCATACCCGGCCGAAGGCGCGCACACGCCCCTGATTGGCCTTGGCGACGATGATGTCGGGAGCGATCCAGTATTCGCTGTTCTTGACGACGACGCCTTGCCCAGGTTCCTTGCCGCCAATCGGCTCCACCTCGCCCAGGATCTTTTTCGGGACCACGAGGCGCCGCTTCTCGCCCTCTCGCTCAAAGCTAACCGGCGCACGCTCCGCACCGAGGAACGTGCTGACCAGGGCCGAGAACAGGCCGGTGGTGCCGCGTGCCTTGCCGCTGAAGATGTTGACGAGCTTTTCAAACGCCATATCGCTCGCCCGCTCGTCGATGAAGGCCGCAGCGCTCCAATTGCCGCGTGCCATGTTGCCGGGAATGTCGAGCAGCAAGGCGACGTTGAGGCCGGAAAGGTCGGTCTCGCCGCTATGCCCCTGGTCGATGCGCACGCCGGCCCAGCCCTGGCACTGGCCTTCGGTCGGCGGATGCTTGCCGAGCGAGATGACGCAGGGGCAGAACACCGTACAACTGCAATTGAGGATCAGCTCGCCCTTGAGGGCCCATTTCTCCATTTATTCCACCTGCCTGCTAAAGCGACTGCCATCCGATGCCAAAGGCATATCCGGCCGAGAGAACCAGGGCGATCCCCAAGGGCAGCGTCACAAAGCGCCCGGGACCTGCAAGTTTTTCAATCAACATCAGAAGCATGGCCAACGCCATCCAGCCGAGATTCATGGTGCCGCCGACAAAGGCCAGCAGCATCAGCGGCCAGCAGCAGCCCAGGCAATCGCGCCCATGCTTCAACCCCATGATGACGGCACCCAGAACACCGTCGCGCCATTGCGCCAGGAAGAAGGTCATCGGATGCCGGCAGCGCGCGAGGCAGGCATGCTTTAGCTTGGTGAATTGGTAGATCCCGGCAAAGCCCAGCAAGCCGGCAGCGAGAAAACCGCTTTGCGCCCGGCCCGCCGCATCAATGAGATCCGCCGCGGCGAGCAGCATCTGCGCCAACGCTGCGATCAGCGAAAAACCGAGCCAGATTGCGACATAAGCGAAGCAGAAAGCAAGGAATTGCGCGGCACCGCCGGGGCGCGACTGCAGCAGATCGACGAGGCGCTGCAGGGCCGGGAAAGCCGTCGGCAACATCATGCCGAGCGACATCAGCGCCCACATGGCGATGAGATGCGGCAGGGCCAGAGACGAAACGGAATCGAGGCAGCGTGCCAGGAATCCGGCGAATGCACCGTGATCTGGCCAGAATATCGGCGTGCTCGTCTCAGCCATTGCGACGAGCCCCGCCCAGGCAGCAGCGATAGCGAGATAGAAAACGCACCAGCCTGCCGCGGCTGGAAGGCGACCGGCGATGGCCGAGGCCTGCATGGATGCGTCTCCGAAACTGCAACGATCACGATCGACCGGTGCGTCAGGAAAGCATGAATTCGGGAGCGTTGGAACTGGGCAGATATCGTGCAGTGCAGCAGAAAAACTTGGTCAGCCCGCCTTGCGCCAGCGCGCCAGGGCATAGATGGCGCCACCCGTGACGAGCCCCCAGAACGCGCTGCTCACGCCAAAGAAGCTGAGGCCGGATGCCGTCACGACAAAGGTTACCACAGCCGCCTCACGGTCCTTGGCTTCCGCCATCGCGCCCATCAAGGCGCCACCGAAGGCACCGAACAGGGCAAGGCCCGCCACTGCCTGGATCAGGATCGGCGGCGCCGCGCTGATGAAAGCGGTCGCCGCGGCGGCGCCGAGGCCGAAGAGTAGATAGAAGAGGCCGGCGATGACGGCAGCCCAATAACGCTTCTTGGGGTCGGGATGCGCGTCCTCGCCCGCACAGATCGCCGCCGTGATCGCGGCCAAATTGACTGCATGACCGCCGAAGGGCGCCGAGAGCAGGCTGAAGATACCGGTGATGCTGAAAAGCGGCCCCGGCTCTGGACGATAGCCATTGACGTTGAGCACGGCGATGCCGGGAATATTCTGCGAGGCCATGGTGACGATGAAGAGCGGCAAGGCGATGCCGATGAGGCCGGCAATGCTGAATTCCGGCAGGATCAGGATCGGCCGCGGCCACAGATCGTCGACCTGCAATCCGCTGACATCGACCGTCGCGGCGATGATAACGACCGTGACGATGACGGCGGCCGGCACAGCGAGCAGACGGCGGAAGCGCGCGACCAGCGCCCAGGTGACGACGATGAGCAGGCCGTGGATGGGGGATTCGGCGACCGCCTTTACCGGCGCGAGGCACAACCCCAGCAGCACGCCGGCCAGCATCGCATTGGCAAGCGGCGCCGGGATGGCGGCGACGGCACGGCCCAAGGGTTTCCAGAATCCGGCGATGACGATGAGGAGGCCCGTCACCAGGAAGGCGCCGACGGCCACGGGAAAGCCGCCTTCCGGCAACGCCGTCGATGCCAGCAAGGCAGCACCCGGCGTCGACCAGGCAATGCTGATCGGCAGGCGCGTGCGCAGACTCAAGTAAACGGCGCAGAGTCCCATCGAAATCGAGAGCGCCATCAGGCCGGAAGCCGCCTCGGCCTGACTCGCACCCACCGCTATCAGCCCCTGCACGATGACGGCAAAGGAACTGGCAAAGCCGACGAAGGCGGCAAGCCAGCCGGCGGCGAAGGCAGGCAGGGAAAGATCGCCGCGCAAATCGGAACTCGAGGTGGAAGTCATAGCGGGGGACTCGGGAATTAGCCGCGAAAGAGCAGCCAAGATGCGGGAAAATAGGAAGATTGGCAAAGACCTAGACTTACCGCGAGCTGACACGCCTTGAACCGCGCCGCCCGGCTCTTATCTCTAGGCTCCCCATTTCAAGATCCGGAGATTGCCCAAAATGCTCGACCCGAAACGTTTGCTGGAAGACTTCCTGGGCGGCAATGTCGGCCAAGGAGCAGGTCAGGGTTCAGGTCAGGGCTTCGGCAAGGCCGGTACCTTCGCGGCGGGTGCTGCGACCGGCGGTTTGGTCGGTTTGCTCTTGGGCTCGAAGAAGGCCAAGAAGATCGGCGGCAATCTACTGGGTTATGGTGGCGCCGCGGTACTGGGTGGTCTTGCCTATAAGGCCTGGCAGAACTACCAGGCGAAATCGCAAACCGGTGGCGCGCCGGCAAGTATTCCTTATCCGACGAGCGTCCCGGCCTCCGGCGCACCCGCGGCCCTGCCGCTGCCGGCCGACAGCCCGTTCGATCCCGGCATCGGCACATCGGCCGATGGCAAGCCCTTCGCTCTCGCTCTGGTCCGCGCCATGATCGCCGCGGCCAAGGCCGATGGCCATATGGATGCCAATGAGCAGAGCCAGCTCTTTGCCCGCATCGAGGAATTGCAATTGGACGCCGATGCCAAGGCCTTCGTGTTCGATGAACTGGGCCGCCCCACCAATCTCGACGCCATCGCCGCCTTGCCGCGCAGCCAGGAACAGGCAGCCGAGATCTGGCTCGCCTCGCGCCTTGCCATCGATCCCGATGACGTGCGCGAAAAAGCCTATATGTCCGCCCTCGCCGCCAAATTGCGCCTGCCGCCGGAACTCCTCAATCAGCTAGAACGGCAAGCGAGCGCGGTACCGGCTGAGATGGCCTGAATCAGGCGCGTCTATTCCGGCAGCGTTTCGGCAAGACGCCGTGCGGCGCGTTCCAGCACCGGCAGGAAACCGACTGCGCGCTCCAGGCTGAGGCGCGCCGATGGCGCGTGGCAGGCGAGTGCTGCCAGAGTGGCGCCGCTGCTGTCCTTGACGGGTACGGCGACAGCGATCAAGCCCAACAGGAATTCCTCGCGATCGAGGCTGTGCCCGGCTTTGGATATCTCCGCCAGCTCGCGCTCCAAGCTGGCGCGGTCGACGATCGTGTGCGGCGTGAAGGCCGAGAGTTCCAAAGCGGCGAGCACGCTACGCCGCCGCACTGGCGGCAGATGGGCCAGAAACAGCTTGCCGCTGGCCGTGCAATGCAAGGGCACGCGTGAGCCGGGTTCGAGATGGAGGCGCAAAGGCCACCTTGCCTCGACGCGGTCGAGATAGATCACTTCGTCCCCAGCAAGCGCCGTGAAGTTGCAGGTCTCGCCGATCTCGTCGACGACACTTTTCAGAATCGCACGGCGCTCGGCACTGGCCCCGCCGCGCATGACGTCGAGGCCGATCCGCAGCAGGCGCGGCCCGATACCGTAATGGCGGCCGCCCGGTTCGCGGGCGAGATAGCCGGCGGCCTCAAGGCGTTGGCACAGGCGATGCACGGTCGGCTTCGGCAGACCCAGGATGCCGCAAAGCTCCGGCGCGGTGAGCGCGCGCCCCGTGCGCGAGATCGCCTCGATGAGTTCCAATACGCGGTCGATCCCAGATGCGCCGTCACGCGCATTTGCCTTCTCGGCTGTCACCTTTTTGCTCCCCGATTTTGCACCGCACCCAACGGGTGGCGGCTCCCAGCACGATCGTTTGTCACCAGCATGCTATGCAGCACTTGTTGCTGTCATGCACCTTGGCTCCAGGATTATAGCTCATCTGGTGAGACGATTTGTCTCATTTCTTGTTGACATCAATCAACGGCTTGGTCAGTTTTCCTATGTCTGGGGAGACAAACATGAGCGTCGGAACCGAATTTGACTTCGTCATTGTCGGCGCCGGGTCGTCCGGCTGCGTGCTGGCAAACCGGTTGTCGGAAGGCGGGCGCTATAAAATCGCCGTCCTCGAAGCGGGACCGCGCGACCGTAATTTCTGGATTCATCTCCCGATCGGCTACGGCAAGACGATGTGGGACAGCCGGGTCAACTGGCGTTTCCATACTGAGCCCGAACCCAATATGGCCGGTCGCGAGATCTACTGGCCCCGTGGCCGCGTGCTGGGCGGATCGTCCTCGATCAACGGCCTCATCGTGATCCGCGGCCAGGCCGAGGATTACGATCGTTGGCGAGAGCTCGGCAATGCGGGTTGGAGCTGGCAGGAAGTCCTGCCCTATTTCCGCCGCCTGGAAAGCAATGACCGCTTCGCCGAGAGCCAGTTTCATGGCGCCACCGGCCCGTTGCGCGTCAGCAGCATCCGCGCCAAGAACGAATTGATCGAAGCCGTGATTGCAGCCGCGGAGAATTGCGGCGTGCCACGTACCGATGATTTCAACGGCGCCGCACAGGAAGGCGTCGGCTATTACCAACTCACCACGCATAACGGCTGGCGGGCAAGCGCTGCCAAGGCCTATCTGCGGCCCGCGGAAGACCGCGCCAATCTCAGCATCATCACCGATGCGCAGGTGACGCAAATCCTGTTCCAGGGCAAGCGGGCGACCGGCGTCCGCTTCCAGCGCGGCGGCCGCCAGGAATCGATCCAGGCGCGGCGCGGGGTGATCCTTTCGGCTGGTGCCGTGCAATCGCCGCAACTCCTGATGCTCTCCGGCATCGGCCCGGCGGCTCACCTCCAGGATCACGGCATTCCGGTCCTCCAGGATCATCCGGGAGTCGGACAGAATCTGCAGGATCATCTGCAGATCCGCCTCATTTATCGCTGCAACAAGCCCATTACCACCAACGATACCCTGCGCTCGCTCGCCGGCCGCATGCGCATAGGGCTTGAATGGCTGCTGTTCCGCAGCGGGCCGCTTGCCATCGGCATCAATCAAGGCGGGCTTTTCACCCGCGTCCTTCCGGAATCACAGACGCCGGACATCCAGTTCCACATCGCGACCCTCTCAGCCGACATGGCCGGCGGCAAGGTCCATGACTTTCCAGGATTCACCCTCTCGGTCTGCCAGTTGCGCCCGGAAAGCACAGGCAGCATCTCGCTCCGCTCCGGCGATCCGCTGGCCGCGCCGAAAATCCAGGCCAATTACTTCGCCGCGGAAACCGATCGGCGCTGCGCCGTCGCCGCCATGCGCTTTGCCCGCAAGCTGGCACAGACCGACCCGCTCGCCGGATATGTCGCCAGCGAGGTGAAGCCCGGCGACGGTGCCGTCAGCGACGATGATCTCATGAATTTCGCCCGGGAACAGGGCGCCACGATCTTTCATCCTGTCGGCACCTGCCGCATGGGACCGGAAGAAGACGCACAGGCCGTGGTCGATCCACGCCTGCGGGTGAAAGGAATCGACGGCCTTTGGGTGGTCGATTGCTCGATCATGCCGGCTTTGGTGTCCGGCAACACGAACATCCCCGCCATCATGATCGGCGAGAAGGCCGCCGAGATGATCCGGGAAGATGTCGATAACAATGAAGCAAACGGGAGGAAACCATGTCTGAGTACAGCGGAGGGCATACCGGCGGCGACCGCGGTTTAAGGCGCGTCGTTGTCGCCAGCGTCATCGGCGCCACCATCGAGTGGTACGATTTCTTTCTATACGGCATCGTCGCCGGCATCGTTTTCAACAAGCTTTATTTCCCGGCCGATGATCCGGTCGTCTCTATCCTTCTTGCCTATACCACCTTTGCCATCGGCTTCGTCGCGCGCCCGCTGGGCGGCGTGATCTTCGGCCATTTCGGCGACAAGATCGGCCGCAAGAGCATGCTGGTCTTGACCCTGATGATCATGGGTGTCGCCACCGTGCTGATCGGTCTGCTGCCGACTTACGAACAGATCGGCATCGCCGCCCCCATCCTGCTGCTGCTCCTGCGTATCGCTCAGGGCCTCGGCATTGGTGGCGAATGGGGTGGCGCCGTGTTGATGGCCTATGAATATGCGCCAAAGACCAAGCGTGGCTACTATGCCAGTCTGCCGCAAATCGGCTTAGCGATCGGCCTCTGCCTTGCGTCTGGCGTTACTGCATTGACCTCGCAATTGCCGGACGATCAATTCATGGCCTGGGGCTGGCGTATCGGCTTCATCGCCAGCTTCGTCCTGGTCGCGGTCGGTCTTTACATCCGCCTGCGCATCCTGGAAACGCCGGAATTCGAGAAGGTGAAGGCAACGCAATCGGAAGCCAAGATTCCGATCGTCGATGCCATCCGCGACTATCCGAAGAACATCCTGCTCGGCATGGGTGCGCGCTACATCGACGGCGTGTTCTTCAACGTCTTCGCCGTGTTCTCGATCGTCTATCTGTCGAAATATGTCCACGTGCCGGGGACCGAGGAATTCGTGCCGCGCACCACGGCACTTTGGGTGGTCGCCATATCGGCCCTGGTCATGATCTTCAGCATCCCCTTTTTCGGCAAATTGTCCGACAGATGGGGACGGCCAAAGACCTATGCCATCGGCTCGCTCCTGCTGGCGCTGGTGACCTATCCCGCCTTCTGGGTGATGAGCAGCGGGGATCCGATCATGATCGGCCTTGCTTTGATCATCCCCTTCGGCATCATCTATGCGATGTGCTACGGGCCGGAAGCGGCCTTGTTCTCCGACCTCTTTGACGCGCGGGTGCGCTACACCGGCATCTCGTTCGTCTATCAATTCTCTGGCATTTTCGCGAGCGGCATCACGCCGATCATCGCGACCTATCTCATCACCGCTGGAGATGGGAGCCCGTGGTATCTCTGCGCCTATGTCGTCTTCGCCGCCCTGGTCAGCATGTTCTCGGCCATGGCGATCAAGGACGGCCGCAAGAACGCCTGATCCATCGCAAGGCGGGCGGCAGACATGCCGCCCGCCGGCTTGCGCTCAATAACCCCACATATGCTGCAGTGATACGGCGCCGGCATCCGAGACGGTGACGATCTGGCAATTGATGTCGGCATTGGGGGCGGTCGCCAGCAACGGCCCCACATTCTCCGCGCCCAGGAATCCGGCAAGATCCGGGATGAGATCGTCGAGCCAGATGAGGCTCCCGGCGAAGCTCGGGACCACAACCGTGCCGGCGCGGCGCTCGCCCTTCCGGTTGAGCACGCTGAGGGTGAGCGCACCATTCGCCTTGTAATCGAGGCGGCCGCTCCCATGACATGCCAGCACCGCCGTGCGATAACCCGTCCCAACGCGCGCGCGCGCGAAAAGATTGGTGCGACCGATGACTGAGCCCATCGGCCCGGCGAAATGCGCGACACCGGGTACAAAGAGGCCGATATTGCGCCAGGAATTCTGGGCCTCGGTCACATCCCAATCCTCGCTTTGCCTGTGCTTCACGACAAGGTCGAATTGTGTCTTGAAGCCCTTTCGGCGATAGCCGATGCGCTCGAAATCCGGCGTCACCACGACGAGGCCGATCTCGCCATTGCCGGCAATCCAGGGGAGGTCGTCGGTGAAGATCGCCCCCTTGCGTGCCTTTTGATAGCGATCCTCGCGCAGCAAACGACCCTGTCGGTCGAAACTGTGGATGATGAAGTCGCGGTAATTCGGGTTGGCACTGTCGCAATCGAAGCCGAAGCAGAGCGGATTCTGTGGCCCCAGCACTGGAATGCAATGCGGATCGGTGAGGTAGCCCGCCACCCGCAGGGCCGCGATCTTCTCCCGCTCCGCCGCTTCCATCGCCATGTCGCGCTGGTCCCGCACTGGAACGCTGGCGTGATGATTGGCGGCGATCGCTCCGTCCCCACCCGGCCCCTTCCCCGGCTTCAGCGAGTACCAGTTCGAACCGCCATAGCCGGCATATTCCCAGCCGACGTAACGGCGCCCCGCCAGATCGGCAGCCGTGACGCAGTCCTCCTCGATCGGCAGATCGCGCCGGCGATGGATCTCGCGGATCTCGTCGTCGAGATAGGTGACCAGGCGATCGTCCTTACCGAGATCCCGGTCGTAATTCGGCACCGTCAGCACCACGTCACCATCGCGGCAGGCTTCGGCGGAGAGGCGGAATTCGAATTTATGATCCGGTGCGCGGTTGAACTCGTGGACGCCATGGAGGGTGGTAAGAGATTGCCGCCAGAAAACATCAGCGCAGACCCTGAGGCGATAATGCCGACCGCGTGTCAGAACGGGATGGGTGACATAAGCAGCAATGCTGGACGCCTGCCGGCCCTGCGGGAAGAAATCGGAAAGGCGGAGGGCCAGGCTCTCATCGGCACGCAGGATACGATAGAGGCGCTTCTTCTCGGCGCCGCACAGAATCTCGATGCGAAATTGCAGCGCATCCTTGATCCCGAAGAAATGCTGGAAGTGGTTGAAGAGCAAAGCCTCGGCATCGTCGGCCACCGAGGGCACCGGCAAGGTTCCGGCGCAGAATTCCCAGTTCTCGGCCACCCAATAGACCGGTTTGGTGGGATGGCCCTCCGCCATGCGGGCTAGGACCAGACGGTATCCGGCAATGACATCCGGCCCACCCGCCAGGGCGGCATCGAAGGTTGCAAGATCGATTCCATCCGGATTCGCGGCACCGGCCAGCACGTCCGCAATGTTGCAGGACGCCCAGGTCACGGTAAGATCTGGCGCCCCTGCCTTGACTAGGCTGAGGAAGGCCGCGTCACCTACCACCAGCAGATGCCGGATGCCGTCCTCAGCGATCCGCGCCAGCACCGATTGGAGGCTTTGCGAGATCAGCGTTTCGCTGGAATGGTGTTTCTTCGCCGCTTTCTTCCTGGCCTTGGCACCGCCGAAAAGCGAGCGTTTCACCTCGCGACCCAGGGCGGCAATCTGTGTGGGAAATGTCGCCACGATATCTGTCCGTTACCTGTAAATGCCTATGACGGGCGAACTCAAAATACGTATGATCGGCGTATGCCGGCCCCGGGCGGCATATTAGCGCGAGTTCCGGGAGCGAGAAACCCAAACGTCCGAACCCTTGTACAGGTCAGCAAGCCTTTGCCCCGCAATATCGTCGCCTTCATTTTCGCCCGCGGTGGATCGAAGGGGGTCCCGCGCAAGAACGTGCGGCCCATTTCCGGGAAACCGCTCATCGCCCATGCCATCGCGGCAGCAAAGGCCGTGCCGGCGATTTCGCGAATTGTGGTGTCGACCGACGATGCCGAGATCGCGGAAGCCGCCCGTGCCCATGGTGCCGAGGTGCCCTTCATGCGTCCGGCGGAACTGGCGACCGACAGCGCGTCGGAATGGCTGGCCTGGCGCCATGCGGTTCAATTTGTCGAAGATCAATCCGGGCCGATCGACCTCTTCGTCTCGGTCCCCACTGTCTGCCCCTTGCGGACCGGCATCGATATCGAAAAATGTATCGCGCGCTTCGATAAGGGTGATGCCGATCTGGTGCTGACCACCATTCCCGCCAAGGCCAATCCCTATTACACCCTGATCGAACTCGCAGCGGACGGCGCGCCGCATCTGGTGAAGCAGCCGCCCGCCGGCATCAGCGGCCGGCAGCAGGCACCAAAGGTCTACCAGATCGTCGCCGGCTGTTATGTGGCCCGGCCCGATTTTATCCGAAGCCACGATGGCATTTGGGCGGGACGCTTGCGCACAGTCGAGATCGCGCCGGAACATGGCGTCGATATCGACGACGAGATCGATTTCGCCTTGGCGGAATTGCTGCTCGCGCGGCGCGACGGCTAGGCCGGCAGATCGCGGAATTCTTTGAAGACCAGGCATGGCCAGTCGGCAATACCACGCAAGGTGGCGAGGATGCGTTCTGACGCCTGACCGTCACCATAGGGATTGACCGTGCCCCGTAGCTGCAGGGTCAGGGCTTTGTTGATCGCAGCGCCGATCGCGGTGCGGGCCGGCGCGCAATCGATCACCGAGGCAGCGCGCGGCCGCCCTTCCTGGCGCCGTCCGATATTGACACTCGGCACATCGAAACTCGGCGCCTCGTAAAGACCGCTCGACGAATTGCCGACGATCGCCGCGGCATGCTTCATCAGGCTCTGGAACGTGAGTGGCGCCAGCGAGGCATGGGCACGCGCGCCGGCATGCGTGGTGACGAAGCCGCGGATGAGGTCATTGAGAGCGTTCCCCTCCGCATCGGCATTCGCATAAGTGAAAATGAGGCCGATCTCCGGCGGCAATGCGCCAAGAGCCGCCAGCAGCTCGCCCATCTGTGCCACACTCGGCACCGGATCGAGTGTCACTGGATGAAAAGTGACCAACAGGAATCTATGCGGAATCTCATAGCCAAGGGCGGCGGACAATGCCGCCCGGTCGAGGTAGCTCGCCTGTTTAATGAAATCGATGCCAGTCGAGCCGACATTGAAGACGCGCTCAGGTATCTCGCCCAATTGCCGCACACGCCGCGCGGCGGCGTCATTGGTGACGAAATGCAAGCTTGCCATTTTGGTGATGGCATGGCGGAAGCCGTCATCGAGCGCACCGTTGGTGACGTCGCCACCGCAGAGATGTGCGATCGGCACCCGCTGCACGAAAGCCGCCTCTGCGGCCGCCAGGATCTCGAAGCGGTCGCCCAGCACCAACAGCATGTCCGGCCTCAACGTCTCGATAACGTCGACGAAGCCAAGGATGCCTCTGCCGATGGCTCGTGCTATCTCGGCGGGATCGTCAGCTTTCCCCAGGACCGGCACCTGTGCCGCCAGCGGGAAGCCATCCCGCGCGAACTGATCCACGGTATGCCCGAACTCCTGCGACAGATGCATCCCGGTCGCCGCCACGGACAGACGAAAGGCGGGGTCAGCCGCGATCTGGCGCATCGGCCAATAGAGCAGCGCATAATCCGCCCGACTGCCGGAGACCGCCAGGATATGCCGCTGCGCCGACATCAGGCCGATTTCGGATTGAACAATTGCGGTGCACTCGGGATGTTGATAATGCGCGGCTGGATCGCCTCTGCGACGTTTAGTGGCATGCGCGGCGATGCGCTGAACATCGGCAGCGTGTGGTTGAGGCGCCAAAGGGCACGGCACATATAACCAGCCCCATGCGTCGCCTTGAGAATCGTGTCGCGCTCGCCGGCATCCTCGGGCGCCAGCACCGCCGCCATCAGCCAGTAATTGCTCTTCGCATAGTCCGGCTCGCGCAGCATGGCAAAACGATTGGTCCCGGCAAAGGCCGCTTCGTAGCGGGCCTGCAGCGCACGCTTGGCCGACAGGCGCTCCGGCAGGGTCTCCAGCATGGCACAGCCCAGGGCTGCGTTGAGGTTCGGCAGGCGGTAATTCCAGCCGATCTCCTCATGGATGAATTCGAAGGGGTGCGGTGTCTTCGCCGTGGAGGTGAGGAAACGCAAGCGCTGGCCCAGCACCGGATCGCGCGTCAGGATGGCGCCGCCGCCGCCCGTAGTCACCACCTTGTTGCCGTTGAAGCTGAGGCAGGCGATCGGCGCCAGCGACCCGCAGGGCCTGCCGCGATAGGTGCTCCCCAGCGATTCCGCCGCATCCTCGATCACGGGCAAGCGCCAGCGTTCGGCGACGGCGAGGAGCGCATCCATGTCGACCGGATGGCCGAAGCAATGCATGGGGAGGATCGCCGCCAGGCGCCTGCCGGTGAGGCGGTTGCGCGGGCCGTCAGGAGTAAGCTCGGCAATGTCGTCGAGGTAATCGGCCAGCTTCGCCACGTCGACGCCCAGCGAGCGAATCTCGCTGTCGATGAAATGCGGCATGGCGCCGACATGGGCGATGGCGTTGTTGGTGGCGACGAAGGTAAGGCTGGGCGAGAGGACCTCGTCACCCGCCTGCACGCCGATCACGCGCAAGGCCATTTCAATGGCGACCGTGCCGCTGACGACGGCCGCACAGGCCCCGGCCCCCGTGAGGTCGGTCAGCATTTCCTCGAATTTCAAACCGAAGGCCCCGTTATAGGAAACCCAGCCGGAATCGAGGCATTGCTGCACATAGGCCCGCTCATTGCCGGTGAAGACCGGCTCGTGCAGGCCGACCGGCGTGGCGATCCCCGGCAGGGCCGCCTTCAGGGCCGCCAGGAAGGTCTGCGACAGGGGGGCCGTCATGGGGGCTGGCGCGGTGCTGAGAACGGTTTGAGTCATGATAATCCGGTGAAGTCGGGCCTACCGCCCCAAACCATCAATTTGCGCTTGAAATTCAATGGCTAGTGGCATGAATTGCGGCGGAGTATAACGTTTGCGCGGGGGGTGGTACAGACTCCCTGCGCGGGGGAACGAGACCGAGATGGCGGAAACCGAGACAGATCGCGTCGAGATCATCTGCGAGGCGGGGGTCAATCACAACGGCGACCTGCCGCGTGCCTTGGCGCTGGTCGATGCCGCGGCGGCGGCCGGCGCCGACGTCGTAAAGTTCCAGACCTATCGCACTGAGTCGATCGTCACCCAGGCAGCACCCAAGGCCGCCTATCAGAATCGCAACGCGCCGGAAACGGCCTCGCAATTCGAGATGCTGAAAGCGCTGGAACTGGATGCCGCGGCACACAAGGCCCTGATCGCCCGCGCCCGAGAGCGTGGCATCGGGTTCCTTTCGACACCCTTCGACCTTCCTTCCTTGCGCCTCCTTACCGAATTGGGCCTGACCCGGCTCAAGGTCTCCTCCGGCGATCTCACCAACGCGCCCTTGCTGCTGGAGATGGCGCGCTCGGGTGCCGACCTCATCCTGTCGACCGGCATGGCCGATCTCGCCGAGATCGGCGAGGCGCTCTCAGTCCTCGCTTTTGGATATATCGGCAACGGGCAACCCGACCGATTGGCCTTCGCCGCCGCTTTTGGCAGCGATGCCGGGCAGCTTGCTTTGCGGCAGCATGTGACGTTGCTCCATTGCACCAGCGACTACCCGGCGCAGGTCACGGACGTCAATCTGCGGGCGATGGATACGCTGGCCACTGCTTTCGGCCTTCCCACCGGCTATTCCGATCACACGATCGGCATCGAAATCTCGGTCGCAGCGTCGGCGCGGGGTGCCAAGGTGATCGAGAAGCACATGACCTTGGACAAGAGCCTGCCGGGTCCCGATCACAAAGCCTCGCTGGAGCCCAGCGAGTTCGCGGCGATGGTGGCGGCGATCCGCGCCGTCAGCAAATCCCTGGGCTCTACCGAGAAAAAACCGAGTGCGGCGGAAATGTCGACGCGCCAGGTCGCACGCAAGGCCATTGTCGCGGCACAGGCCATTGCCGTCGGCGAAGCCTTCAGCCTGGAGAATCTGACGACCAAGCGCGCTGGCGGAGGACTGGCGCCGGTGACGCTCTGGGACCTGCTCGGCGCCCGGGCAAAACGCGCCTATGCCCCGGATGAGGTGATCGAACCATGAAGAAACCTATCGCGATCCTGGGTGGCGGCGGGCATGGCCGCGTCGTGCTCGACGCCCTACGCCTCGCCGGCTTCGAATTCCTTGGCATCATCGACGCCAAGCCGGATTTCATGCCGCCCCAAGGTCTGCGGCATCTGGGCGGCGATCTCGACGCGGTATCGCCGGCGGATTGCGATCTGGTGCTCGGCATCGGCTCGGTCGATGTGGGTGCCCAAAACCCGCGCCCGCGCCTCTTTGCCGAGGCAAAGGCACGCGGTTTTCATCTCCCCGCTTTCGTCCATCCGGCCGCCTTTGTGGCCGGCGACGTCATCCTGGGGGAAGGCGCGCAGATTCTGGCCGGCGCCATCGTGCAGGTCGGCAGCCGGGTCGGCAGCAATGTCATCGTCAACACGCGCGCCTCGGTCGATCACGACGGCATCATCGGCGACCATGTGCATCTGGCGCCGGGCGTCGTTCTCTCCGGCAATGTCGAGATCGGGGCGGGCAGTCATCTCGGTACCGGCGCCATCGTCATTCAGGGCATGAAGATCGGCGTGGAGAGCATGATACGCGCCGGCTCGGTAATCACGAAGTCGGTGTCTGCAGGCGGCCGCGTCTAGGGCTACGCCCGACGGGCGAGATGCTCTCGCCACGGCTTGCTGTGCCGCGAGATATAATGGTCGATGAATTCTCCGACCAGTTGCGACGACATTTTTCCATCTTCAACATAGGAATACTCCGCAAAGCGCCGCAGCCGCGCGGCGCTGTCGCCCAGTGGACTGACGCGGTTCTCCAACAGATCTTCGAGCAATTGCGCCAGCTCAGCACCCGATTCCGGAAAGAAGGCGACCTCGCGATCCCCTGTGCGCGAGTAATGCAAACCGGAGGCCTCGGCCGAGCGGCGCGAATCGCCCCAGGTCGGCACCGCGACGCCCGCGCCGGAGAGTAGGGCCTCCACCACTGCCGTCGAATTGAAACCAACCACGATTTTCGATTCGGCAAAGAGAGACGGCAACGGCTCCTCGGAGACGACGTCGATCGGCGCGTTCCGTAACCTGGGATGCCGCTGGAAATGCAGGGCCACTTCGTTCTGCTTCTTCACCTTCAGGACGCAACGCAACTGGCCGCGATGCCGTTCAGCAAGATCGATGAAGCCATCCAGAACCTCCCGGAAATTCTCCGGCGCGAGATAGAGCGGGTCGCCGTAGGAGACCAGGGTTACCGTGCGGCGCGCGGCAACATCGATCATCGCAATGTCGCGCCAGGCATCAAACCTCGGCCAGCCGGTCAGCCATACGGCGCCAGCGTCGAATCCGCCCGTCTCGTAGAGCGTATCCCGGGTCGGTGCTGACGCTACTGCAACGCCTGCGCCGCCATAGACAAACTTTGCCGCTTTATACTGCAACTTGACCATCTGCGCCGAGGCTGGCCAAAGATAGTTCTCGCGGCTCAGCACCAGGAAGGGGATGCCCAGTTCCTTGCACCCCAATCGTATCGCGTCGTCCTGCCAATAATCGGTATTGGCGGCCATGACGGCATCGATCCTGTTTATCTGCGAAGCCTGTTCCAGGAAGCTCCGGCCAAACCTGGAGAGCAACGGTCGGGAAGCCTCAAGAGGACCATTCAGGTAGTCGCCGAAAAAAGTCTGCCGGCGCCATTGCGGCGGAATCCAGCGCTCCTGATACTTTTTGATGGTTGTCGCGCGGGCGACCGGAAAATTGTAGGGAAGCCGCTTGCGCAGCTCGACTACATCTTTGCGGAACAATGCCCTGTCCAGGCAGAGAATGGTCGGGCGCTGCGGGTCGACACCATGCCATTCCATCTTTCGCACCACCCGGCGCGCGCGATCCTCGACGCCCTCGCCCCGGCTGTTCGCCCATGCCCGCAAACGGTAGATCCAATCGCCAAACCGGGGCGTGATGACCTTGTCCAGGCCGCGATCCGGGTAACCGGCGGGGTATTGCGTATCGACCATGAAAGCTACTTCCAAATCTGACCAAACGAACTCGATCTTGCCTCTTATTAGCGGTAATCCGGCCTTCCCGCAAACCTCCGGCCCAATCCCTTTGGCACCCGCGTGGGGCACTGATTGACGCTGTTTAAGTCAGCCGGTAATAGTCGAACGCTGAGAATGAAACCAAGCGTTTTTCAGAAGAAAGCCCGTCAATGATCGATATTTCCGTGCTGTCCGAATTGCTGCAAGGACAAAAAATGCAATGTGTCGACGTCGGCGCCCGCGGTGGCATGCAGAAGCACTGGATGCCATTTGCCTCATTGCTTGAGCTCGACGCCTTCGAGCCGGATGCAGCGGCCTGTGAAGCACAGCGCAAGATCGCTCCACCATCAGAGCACTGGCATCCTTTCGCGCTCGGCGACCGGAACGGCCCGGGAACCCTCTATGTCGTGCGCAAACCTTCCTCTTCCTCGCTCTATCCGCCCAACAAGGCGATCATGGATTCCTACACTCCCAAGGGCTACGGCGATTTGATGAAGGAAGTGCCGGTCAGCCTGTCGCGCCTGTCGACGGTCCTCACCCAAGAGAATCGCCCCGCGCCGGACTTTATCAAGCTCGACGTCCAGGGTGCCGAGCTTGATGTGCTCAAGGGTCTGAACGATGAGCACTGGGGCAACGTACTGGGCCTCCAGGTCGAAGTCGAATTCGTCGAGGAGTATTTGGGCCAAGCTCTATTCTGGGACGTCGACGCCGCCATCCGCGCGCGCGGCTATGAATTATTCGACCTTCTGCCGGTCAAGATTTACCGGGCGAAGAACGGCCGTGAATTGCATTACCTCAAGGAACATCTTGGAATCGCGCGTAACCGCACGGATATTTCGCGACGCATGATCGCCGGCGATGCCTTCTATCTGAAATCCGCGCAAGCGGTGCTGGAGGCGGGTGGCGTTGAGCTCGGCAAGTATCTGATCATCCTGCTGATGTACCGCTGTTATGATGAAGTATTGTGGATGGCCGAACAAGCTTTGGAAAAGGGAGCGATCACGGCGGCCCAGCGCAACCGGCTGATTGCCCTCACACGAGAGTTGGCGCCACGTCCGGCGCTACTCCAGCGATCTGATTGGCTGGGCAAGCTGGCGCGGCGCCTCAACAAAAGATTCGGCTTCCGGGGCCGCAAGGCGGATTTCTGGCTAAATCGCAGTTGGGATTTTTAGACGGCGTCCAGAACAACCAGGGTTATTTCTGCCTTGTTCGCAAATCCTCCACCTGTTCCGGCGTCAGCGGGCGGATCGCACGATCCTTCAATAGCAGATAGAGCTTCGCGGTCTCTTCCAGTTCCTCGGTCGCATATTGCGCATCAAGGAGCGTCTTTCCCGCCACCACGGGACCGTGATTGGCGAGCAGCACCGCATGTGCCGTGCCGATCTTCGCCGTCACCGCATCGGCGAGCTTTTCATCGCCCGGCGGGAAATAAGGCACCAACGGCAGCTTGCCCACGCGCATGATGTAATAAGCCGTGAGCGGCGGCAACACATCCTCGGGCGGCACGTCGGCAAGGATGCTGACAGCGACGGAATGCGTCGAATGAAGATGTACAATCGCCCCGGCGTCACCCCGGGCACAATAGACGCAGCGATGCAGGAAGGCTTCCTTGGTCGGTTTGTCGCCGTCCAGATGCTGGCCGTCGACGGTGATATGCGACAGACGCGCCGGATCGAGTTCGCCCAAAGACATGTTGGTTGGTGTCGCCAGCAAGGTGCCGTCACCGAGGCGCACGCTGATATTGCCGCTCGAGCCGAAGGTGAGACCTCGATCGAACAGCGACTTGCCGATCCTGGCGATGGTGTCACGCAACTTCGTCGTTTCGGATAGGGTCGTGGCGCTCATGCGAGTACCTTCCAGGCTTTGAGGAAGAAGTCCGGCGCACCGAAATTGCCCGATTTCAGGGCGAGCGCCAAGGGCCGCCCTTGCAGGCTGGTCGTCCAGGGCACGCCGGGATCGATCTCGGGGCCGATGCGGAGCGCTTCGACACCGAGAGCCGCTACCACCGCGCCCGAGGTCTCGCCGCCGGCCACCACGAAGCGGCTGAAGCCGCGCGCGGCCAGTTCCTTTGCCGTCTCGCCCAGCAGATGCTCGACCATATCGCCCGCCGCTTGCCGCCCCAACTTCTCCTGGATCGCCAGCACCTCGGCAGGATCGGCGCTGGAATAGACCAAAGCCGGTTTCGCGGTACTCGCATGTGCCGTCACCCAGTCGACGATAGTGGCAGCAGTGATCTTTTTCTCGGCGACCGCCAACGGGTCGATGCGGAAGCTAGCGATGCCGGCTTCCTGCGCCTGCGCCACCTGCTCACGCGTCATCGCCGAACAGGAGCCGGCCAGGATTACGGGTAGGCCCGCAGGCGCCTGCAAGGTGGCGGTCGCCACGTCATGCGGCAGCAGCCCGGCGCGGCGGAAATTCTCGGGCAGGCCGAGGGCGATACCTGACCCACCGGTGATGAGCGTGAAATCAGCCGATGCCTCGCCGATATCGCGCAGATGCTGATCGGTGATGGCATCGACGACGAGGTAGCGCAGCCCCTCAGCGATTGCCTGCTCATAGCTCGCTCTGATGGCAGCGACGCCGGCATTCACGATGGCAAAGGGTAGCAGTCCGACCTTATGCCGTGTCTGCGCCCCCAATACCCGCATCAGATTGGCATCCCGCATCGGCGTCAGCGGATGATCCTTCATCGGGCTGTCGGAGAGCAACTGGTCGCCGACGAAGAGATGGCCCTGATAGATCGTGCGCTTGTTGGTGGGAAAGGCCGGACAGGCGATGGTGAGCTTCGCCTCCAGTTGCTCGAGCAGCGCATCGCCGACCGGCCCGATATTGCCTGAAGCGGTCGAATCGAAGGTCGAGCAGTATTTGAAAAGGAATTGCCGCGTCCCGTTCGCTTTGAGCCAGGCAGCCGCCTCGCTGGACAAGGCAATCGCTTCGGCAGCGGGGATGGTGCGGGATTTGAGCGCCACGACCACCGCATCGACCGAAGCCAGATCCATCGGGCTCTTCGGCGTGCCCACGACCTGCACGGTGCGCATGCCACCACGGGAAAGTGTGAGAGCGAGATCGGTCGCCCCGGTGAGATCGTCAGCAATGGCACCCAGAAGCATCTTGGTATCCTGTCTTGATAGGAAGCGCCCGCTGTTAGGCCGTGGCGCCCTTGATGAAATCGAAACCGACATCGGTAATCGACGGCACCTCGCGGCCTGACAGACGGTCAAGCACGCATTGTCCGGCGAGGGCGCCAATCTCGCGCCGCCGCGTTAGGACGGTGGTGAGTGGCTGCGGCAGCGCCTGGCCGATATCGAGGCCGTTGAATCCGATGATGGCGAGCTGATCTGGCAATCTGACGCCTTGGTTCATGCAATGGAACACGCCACCGATCGCCATGTCGTCATTGAGGAAATAAACAGCCTCGATCTTCGGATGCAGTTTGAGGAGCTGCGACAGCCCGGTACGGCCGGCCGCGACCGACGAGGCCCCCGGCACGATCACCTCGCCCGCCAAGGCGTGGCCCGCCTCGTCGAGCGCATTCAGAAAGGATTCACGGCGTTTGCTGGCGCGTAGATCCCGCACCAGATCGTGACCCACGAGGCCGATACGGCGATAGCCGGCGCCGAGCAGACGCTGTGCCGTCTCCTCGCCCACGCGCTGATGCGACATGCCGACCGCGATGTCGATCGGCTCGCCAGCAATATCCATCAGCTCGACCACCGGCACGCCGCAATTGCGCAGCAGCTTGATCGTCTCTTTCTTGTGCTCCAACCCCGTCACCATCACCGCGGCGGGCCGCCAGGAGAGCAGCGCCGAGACGGCCTGGTATTCCGCCTCCAGGCTGTATTCGGTGACACTCACCATGGCCCGGTAGCCATGGGGCGCCACGGAATCATGAATGCCGTTGAGCACGTCGGGGAAGACGATGTTGCCGAGCGAGGGCAGGATCACGCCGACGAGGTCGGACCCGGCCGACGCCAGGGATCCGGCAACGCGGTTGGGCACATAGCCGATCTTGCGGATGGCCGCTTCCACCCGCTTCAGCGTCTCCGCCGCGATCGGCCCTTGCCTGCGGATGACGCGCGAAACGGTGATCCGGCTGACCCGCGCCTCCCGCGCCACATCGGTCAACGTGACCGCCGGCCCGGTCTGGCCCTTGCGCGCCTTACGCTGCGCCATGTCGGTTCCCCAATGCTTGACCCTATCGAACGATCGGGACTAAGATTTTCGGATGTTACCGCTACCATTCCCCGACATCAAGCCGGGTAGATGCCCCCGGAGGACAGAGACATGGCCGCTTCACCCGTAAAGACCACGAAAATCGCCGTGATCGGTCTCGGCTCGATGGGATTCGGCATGGCGATCTCTTTGGCACGCGCCGGATTCGACGTGACCGGGGCCGATCGGCAGGCGGCCCTCCGCGATCGCTTTGCCAGCGATCATGGCAAAGCAGCCGAGTCACCCGCCGCCGCGGCCCGGGATGCGGAGATCATCGTGACGGTCGTGGTCAATGCGGCGCAAACCCGGGAGGTTCTGTTCGGTCCCGAGGGTGCCGCCACGACGGCCAGGAAGGAGGCAGTCATTATCTCCTCGGCGACAATGGGTCCGGCCGACGCCATGAGCCTTGCCGATCAGTCGGCTGCGCAAGGCCTCCTCTATCTCGATGCCCCGATCAGCGGCGGCGCCCAGCGCGCGGCAGAAGGCGCCCTCACCATTCTCGCCTCCGGCAGTGAGGCGGCCTTCGCGAAGGCGCGCCCGGCGCTCGATGCGATGGCGGCCAAGCTTTATCAACTGGGCGACGAGCCCGGCACCGGTGCCTCCTTCAAAATGATCAACCAGCTCCTGGCCGGCGTGCATATCGCCGCCGCCTGCGAGGCCATCACTTTTGCCAAGCAGCTCGATCTGGACATCGCCAAGGTCTATGAGGTGATCACGGGTTCCGCCGGCAATTCCTGGATGTTCGAGAACCGCGTGCCCCATGTGCTCGACGGCGATTACACACCCAGAAGTGCCGTCGACATCTTCACCAAGGATCTCGGCATCATCAACGACATGTCGCGCGCGCAGAAATTTCCGACCCCGATCGCCGCCCAAGCCCTGCAAATGTTCCTGATGACCGCCGCCGCGGGCATGGGGCGCGACGACGACGCCTCCGTGGCGCGGCTTTATGCCAGGATAGCCGGCCTTGAATTGCCGCAGAAATCACCTTCCCGCTAGACCGGACGAGACTTTTCCGATGCCCAATTTCGCCGCCAATCTCAGCTTCATGTTCAACGAATGGGATTTCCTCGATCGCTTCGGGGCGGCGGCCGATGCCGGCTTCACGGCGGTCGAATATCTCTTCCCCTACGACCATGCACCGGAGGTAATCGCCACCCACCTGCAGCGGCACAAATTGCGCCAGGCGCTCTTCAACTTCCCGCCCGGCGATTGGCAGGCCGGCGATCGCGGCCTCGCCGCTCTTCCCGACCGGCGCAAGGAATTCACCGTCGGCATCGACCAGGCCTTGCTCTATGCCGAGACACTCTCGGTGACGCGCCTCCATGTCATGGCCGGCCTCGCCGATGCCACGGATCCCAAGGCGCTTGCCGCCTATCGCGATGCACTGAAGCTGGCTTGCGAAAGGGCCGCACGGAAGAACATCACCATCCTCATCGAGCCGATCAACGGCCGCGACATGCCCGGCTATTTCCTCAATCACTTCGGCCGGGCCGCCGATATCATCACCAATCTCGGGCTGCCGAATCTCCAGCTGCAATTCGACATCTACCATCGCCAGATCATCCATGGCGATGTGCTGACCAGCTTGAAAAGCCTGCTGCCGATGATCGGCCATGTCCAGATCGCCTCGGTCCCGGCCCGCAACGAGCCAGGCAGCGGCGAGTTGGACGATTTCCGAATTCTCCGCACACTGGATGCGCTCGGCTATCAGGGCTATGTCGGCCTGGAATACCGGCCGGCCCAGGGGACGCTCGCCGGCCTTGACTGGTTTGACACCTTCAAGGCCGGCTGATCCTTTTCCTCAGCCGCGGCCGACGAAGGGCATCTGGGTCGCCATCACCGTCATGGTGAGGACGTTGGCATTGAGTGGCAGGCTTGCCATATAGGCCACGGCATCGCCGATATGCTTGGCGTCGATGGTAGGTTCGACCGCCGTCGAACCGTCCGCCTGCAGCACGCCGGTCGCCATCTTCGCAGTCATCTCGGTCGTCGCATTGCCGATATCGATCTGCCCGCAGGCGATATCGAATGGCCGGCCGTCGAGCGCTGTCGATTTGGTCAATCCCGAGATCGCATGTTTGGTCGCCGTATAGGGCGCCGAATGCGGCCGCGGCGTCGTCGCCGAGATCGAACCGTTATTGATGATGCGACCACCGCGCGGCGATTGCGCTTTCATGATCTTGATGGCCTGCTGTGTACAGAAGAAAGCGCCGGTCAGGTTGGAAGCAACGACCGCGTTCCATTGCTCGGCACTGAGTTCCTCCATCGGAATCGCGGGAGCGCCCACGCCGGCATTGTTGACCAACAGATCGAGGCGGCCCCATTTTGCCTTCACCTTCTCGAACAAGCCGGCAACCGCCTGAAAATCGCCGATATCGGCCGAGACCGGAAATACATTGGTACCGCTGGGATCGATCTCGTTCGCCGCTGCCTCGATCATCTCCTTGCGGCGGCCGACGATGGCAACCTTGTAGCCGCTGGTCAGCAGGGCCTTGGCGATGGCCTTGCCGACACCCGTGCCAGCACCGGTGACGATGGCTGTCTTGATACTCATGTCGTTTCCCCTTGATGCGATCAGGTCAGGCGAGCTTGCCGCCGAGTTCGTCTTCGATATGGACGCGGATGATCTCGTCGAACGAGCTTTCCGCCTTGAAACCCAGGGCCAAAGCACGCTCCGGCTTGAAATCGCGCGGCCAGCCGGCGACGATCTTGTCGATCACCGGATCCGGCACCCGGCGGATAAGCTTCACCGCCTTGTCGCCTGCGGCGCGCCGCAGGGCCTCGATCTGCTCTCCCACTGTAGCCGAAAGGCCTGGCAGGCTGATATTGCGGCGTGTGCCCATGCGTTCTGTATCGAGCGTTGCGGCATGCAGCAGGAAACCCACGGCTGCGCGCGGACTCGCATGCCAGTGCCGCACGTCTTCCGAGACCGGCAGGATCGCTTCCTGCCCAGCGAGCGGTTCGCGCAGGATGCCGGAGAAGAAACCCGAGGCTGCCTTGTTGGGTTTCCCCGGACGGATACAGATGGTGGGAAGGCGGATGCCGATCCCGTCGAAAAAACCGCGCCGCGAATAGTCGGAGAGCAGCAATTCGCCGATCGCCTTCTGGGTTCCGTAGCTGGTGAGCGGGGCGGTTAAGAACGTGTCGTCGATCTTCTCCGGAAAGGGCGCGCCGAAAACCGCGATCGATGAGGTGAAGACGAGGCGCGGCTTGTAGGGCGCCTTCACACCCTCAAGCCGTACGGCATCGAACAGATAGCGCGTGCCGTCGAGATTGATGCGGTAGCCCTTGTCGAAATCGGCTTCGGCCTCGCCCGAGACGATAGCGGCAAGATGGAAGATGAGATCGGGCCGCGTCGCAATCAGCTTCTCGGCCTCGCCTGGTATCGACAGATCCGCGGTGACGCAGGAGACCTTGCCGCTGAAGCTCGCAGGCGTGCTGGGCGGCACGACGTCGACCAGCGTCAGCTTCTCTACGGTACGGTCGGCGAGGCCACCTTGAGCGACGAGGCGGTCGGTCAGCTTGCGACCGACCATGCCGGCGGCACCGATGATCAGAATATGCATATAGTCAGAACCTTCTGAAGTTAGGCCTTCGCGCGCAGGCGCGTGACGGCATAGGGAGGCAGTTTAAGTGTCTGGCCGCTGGCAGGCGACAGGCGATCGAGCAGCGCATCTTCCCGGCTGGCAGCGACGAAATTCCCGGTATCGAGAGTCGCTTGCGCCTCGATTCCGACATTGAGCCGCAAGTTGAGCGCAGCACTGGTGAGATTGGCAAGCCAAAGCTCGAGCCCGGCGGCACTTTCCAGGGCGATGCCCTGGACGTCGCCTGGTTGCGAGATGTCGAGGCGCCGCACGTGCCGGCCCTTCTGGGCGGCAAGGCCATGCAACACATGGAAGAGGGGAAACATACCGCCCGCCTCGTCGAACCAGGGCTGTGGATAGGAAGCAGGTGTGTAGACTGCGCCGAACGGGCCGGTAAGAGCGCCCAGCGCAATGGCCTCCGCGCCGCCATAGGTGAAGCGCGCGATATAGCCGAGATCCCAGGCCGCCCCCAGCAGGCCACGCTGGCGCGGATCGTTCCAGTTCATGGCCTGGCGGATATTTCCAGGATTCTGCTTTGGCTTGTCGCCATAGGGATTGGCGCGCATACCGATGGCGGAGGGCCCGACCACGAAAGGCTTGGGTGCCGCGATGGCGGCGGCACTGGCCGCGATGGAGGGCAGTGCCTGCAGCGATTCCATGACCGACCGGTCATCGCCCGCATGAACCATGGCCGAAGTCGTGAAGCTCACGACATCGAGCAAGGCCACCGGCGGCCGCTTGCGGTTGAGCTCGGTGAAATAGCTGAACATGCCGCCGCCCAGGCGGGTGCCAGGAAAAGCCGCGCGGGCCGCCTGATAGATCGTCTCGAAACTGGGGCAAGGTGGCCAGACACTCCCCGGCAACGTGCATTTGAGATCGGGGGCCGGCGAGACCAAGACCGTGGCGAAGGGCGATCCCAGCTTGGCAACGACCATTCCCAATTGCGCGATCTCGGCGGCAGCGTCGTCGATCGACGTGATGATGGCTTCCAGCCAGGGCGTCGCGCCGATCGCTTTGACGACGTCGATCTGTCGCTGCAACGTGGTCGCGTCATGGCCGCGTCGCGGATCGTAATGGCAGATCATGTGATCGAGGCCGAGGTGCCGCAGCGATGCCGCCCGCTGCATGCTGCTGTCGATATCGTCGGGGTCGAGGCCGGCACCGATAGCCGGCATTTGTCCCGCCGGCGCGCCGAGAGTGACGGCGATCTCGCCCGGCGCCGCAGCACCTTTGAGTCCTCCCGAAATGGTGAGCGTCACCGCCTGATCGATCTTGTCGCCGGCACGCAGAGTATAGGGCCATGGCAAGGCAAGCGGGCGCACATAGGTCTTGTAGGAGGCATCCGTCCAGTTGCGCTGATCTTCCATCTCGTAGGTGTCGCCTTCCATGAGACAGGTGACGCGTAGTCCCGGAGCCGCTTCATGAGTGAGCGCACGCAAATCCATCATTGGCTGTACCGGGTCGATGATATCGGGGAAGGTGCTCTGCACCACGCTGCCATCGACGTGGCGAATCTCGACCGGTGCGCCGGCAACACCTTCGACGGGATGCAACACGACAAAGCCGGTGCGATTGGTGAGAAAATCGGTGACCGCCTCTCCTTCTCCCTTGAATACGAGCTTTCCGTCGGGACTGCCCTCTATCACCGCGCGGTAGCGAAAGGTCTGCGTGGCATCCGAGGTGACGGCGTCATAACTCACCCGGAAGCCCTCTGCACCCTCGCTCACCACAAGATTGCTGATCGCCGGGTTATAGGTGCCCCAATCCTTGTCGCGCACGATGAACGAGACAGCGCGCATGATCTCCACGCCGCCATAGCGGATATAGCGGAGATTTCCGGCCTCGAGTTCAGCCGTCAACTTCCCCGCCGCGAGCAAACGCGGTGGTGTGACCGCCTCTTCCGTGCCGAACAGTTTGACGGCAAGTGTCGGATCTTGGCTCATGCTTCTTCTCTCTCAGATTTCGCTGGCTCTAGCGATTGGAGCGCCAGTTGACCAGCCGTTCCACCAGCAAGGCGATGATGATGATCGAGCCGATGGCCGAGCCCTGCCAGAAGGGCGAGACGCCCAGCAGATTGAGGCCGTTGCGGATCATCACCATGATGAAGACGCCAATCAAGGTCCCGATGATCGAGCCGCGTCCACCAAACAGGCTGGCTCCGCCGATGACCACGGCGGCGATCGCGTCCAGCTCCATCTGGTTGCCCATCAAGGGGTCAGCCGAGAGCAATTGCGCAACGGAAAAGGTCACCGCCACGGCCGCCAGGGCGCCCGAGAGGATATAGGGCAGGATCGAATAGAAGAGGACGTTGAGACCAGCCGCCCGCGCCGCCTCCTTGTTGGAGCCCACTGCATAGATCGTCCGGCCGCCCTTGGTATAGGTGAGATAGGCCCAGGCAATGAGATAGAGCACCAGCAGAAAGATCACGTTGCTGGGAATGCCGAAGATCTCAGTATAGACGATATCGGAAAGGGCCTCGGGGATGTTCGAGATCGCGGTCTGGCCGGAGAAGATATAGGCAAGGCTCCGGGCGATCGCCATGACGCCGAGGGTCACCACGAAGGCCGCGAGACCGAAATAGGCAGTGAGGATGCCGGAGATAAGGCCGATCCCCGCCCCGGTCAGCACGGCGAACAGGATCGCGACCGGAATCGGAAATTGCTGCAGGGCGAGGCCCAGCACGATGCCGGTCATGCCGGCAACCGAGCCCACCGAAAGATCGATACCGCCGGTCAAAATCACCAGGGTCATGCCGACGGCGACGATGCCGATAACCACCGATTGGTCGAGCAGGTTGAAGATATTGTTCGCCGTCAGGAAATAAGGAGACATCAGGCTGAGACAGATGGCGATAACGATGGCAAGGCCCAGCATGCGCACTTCCAGCCGCCTTGTGAGGCTGCGGAAGAATCGCTGGGCGGAGGTCGTGTTGGTCGACATGAACTGACGGCCTTCTCTCAAAGTATCAATCGATGGCATTGAGGGCGGCGATCCGCGCCTCGATGGCTTGTGGCGGCGGCAGATCGGCGGCGGCCGGCAAGGCGAGGCCAATCCAGCCGAGATCGCTGCCGCGGCGGCTGCGCATGGGCAGGATCAGCGTAGCATTGTCGCCAGCGTCCTCCCGTACGAATTGGGCTTCACGGCGACGCAGAGCCTGGGGAATATGGGTAACGTCGATCGCGCGCGCCTCGCCCGGACGCAAACCCGTCGCAACCGGATTGGTGGCGTCGGCCTGGCTGAGACAGATCACCTCATCCTGCTCCAGCAACGCCCAGAAGGCGGTACCCCCAAAATCGGAGGTCAGTCGCCGCAGGAATTCCGTGTTGCGCGCGGTCGAGGTGCGGGGTGCTGCCAGCAAGGTGAGCTTCTCTTCGTCGAGCGAGGCGGTTGGCAGATCGGCGATGCTGACCCCATCGCTGATCACGACGATGCGCTCCGCAAGGCCCAGCAATTCTTCAAAATCGGACGAAATCAGGATGACGGCGACACCGTCCGCCGCGATCTCGCGCAGGATGGCATAGATCGACGCACGGGTGCCGATATCGACACCCTTGGTGGGCTCGTCGAGGATCAACACCTTGGGCTCCAGCAGCAGCCAGCGGGCCATCACCACCTTCTGCTGCATGCCGCCGGAAAAGGTGAGCAAATTGGCATCGAGCCGATCTGCGGGAAGATCGAGACTCTTGATAAGGGCAGCGAGTTTCTTCTCACGCGCCGCATAACCCAGGCCGAAGCCGCGATGAGCGCCGATATGGGCGAGGAGCAGATTCTCGCGCACGGTCAGATCAGGCACGATGCTCTGCACGCGGCGGTCTTCAGCCACCAGACCGATTCCCGCCTTGATTGCGTCTGCGGGTTTCGTCGGGTTGATCTCGCGCCCATCCACTTTGATGACACCACCGCGCCGCGGGCGCAGACCGAAGATCGCCTCCGCCGCTTCCGAACGGCCGGCACCGACCAGACCACCGAGTCCCAGGATCTCACCGCGCCGCACGCTGAAGGAAATGTCACGCACGGCTGGCGGTGCGGAGAGATGGCTCACTTCGAGTACAACCGGCAGGACTTCGCCCGCTGCATGGACCGGCGCCTGGGTGTAGACGCTACCCAAATCCTGGCCGACCATGTGCCGAACGATATCCGATTGCGTCAGGCTCGCGGTGGGCAGGGCATTTGCAACCGTACGCCCCTCGCGCATGATGGTGACGCGGTCGGTGATGGCAAAGACTTCTTCCAGCCGATGCGAGACGAAGATCAGCGCGCGGCCGTCATCGCGCAGGCGCGCCATGATGTCGAATAGGCGTTCGACCTCGCTGGGGCTGAGAGAGGCCGTTGGCTCGTCAAAAATCACCAGATTGGCATCGAGTGCCAAAGCTTTCGCGATCTCGACCAATTGCCGCTGTGCCGCCGAGAGGCGGCGCACCTCGAGATCGAGCGGGAGCGCATGTTCATGGCCGAGGCGCTCCAGTATTTCCGTGGCGCGGCGCCGGAAGACACCATACGACAACCTTGCAGGTCGCCCGAGCTCAGGCAGAAAGATGTTCTCCAGCACTGACATATCGGGGGCGAGGCTGGTTTCCTGGGCGACCAGCGCAATGCCGAGGCGCAAGGCATCGCGTGTAGTGGCTGCTTCGAGCGGTGCCCCGCGAAAGGTCACCTCGCCAGCATCGCGGCGCACATGGCAGGTGATGACCCGCGACAAGGTCGATTTGCCGGCACCATTGGCACCCAGCAGGCCGTGGACCTCGCCGGCCTTCAATTCGAGCCCGGCATCGACCAGTGCGCGCGTCTTGCCGAAGCTCTTGGCGACATTGCGTGCCACGAGCACCACATCCGATGGCTTGTTGGACGGCTGATCAATCACGGTGTCTCGGTCCCAGAACGAAGATTGCAAGAACAAGAATAAGGGGCATTCGATGCGCGGTCCAAGCCCGACCGGAGGTAAACCGGTCGGGCCTGACTCCGCAACGACCCTTACTGAACTTCGTTCGCGAACACGGTTTCCTTCACCGTCGGCAGCAATTCATCGATGTTTTTGCTGGTGACGACCAGGATCGGCACAGTCACTTCCTTCTCCGGCGTGCCACCTTCGAGATGGGTAAACATGGCTTCGGCCGAACGCACGCCCATCAGATAGGGCTGCTGCATGCCCGAGACGACCAGCTCGCCGGATTTCAGCAGCGGGACGAATTCCGGAATGCCGTCGAAGGCCGCGACCAGAACCTCGCCGGTACGACGGGCCGCCTTGATCGCGCGCAAGGCACCGATCGCCGGCTGGTCGGTCTGCACGAACATCCCGCGCATGTTCGGATTCGCGGTCAGCATGTCCTGGCTAAACTTGAAGGTCTCGTCGGCGGTATAGGATTGCATCTGCTGCAAGCCCGCATCGCCGGTGATGCCACCGGCGGCCAATGCGTCCTTGAAGCCCTTGGTGCGGGCCTGGCCGTTCTTGCGCGCCTGCGAGATCGAGACGATGCCGACGGAACCGTCCTGCCAGCCCTTCTCGGTCAGCATTTCAGCCATGGCCTTGCCGACGCCATTGGCGCCTTCGTAATTGTCCGAGCTGATGAACGAGACGAAATCACCGCTATTGGTGCCGATATCGGCGATCACGACCGGAATGTTGGCGTCCTTGGCAAGCTGCAGGACGCTAGGTGCCGTCGAGCTGTCGGTCGGCGAAATGACGATGCCGGCGACACCGCGGGCGATCGCATCCTGTGCGTTCTTCAGCTGATCCTGGGCGCTGTTATGCGAATCGAGCGCCTGGAAGCCATAGCCCTTTTCCACGGCAACCTTCTCGACGCCTTTCGACAGATAGCGCCAGAAAGGCAGATCGAGACCGGGCGTCAGATAGACGATTTCCTTGGATTGCGCTGCAGCCGGTGCAGCGGCACCGAAGTTCAGCGTAGCTGCGACTGCCGCCATGGCAGCAAGGCTTACAAAAGTACGACGTTTCACGATGGGTTTCTCCTCCCGAAAAGACCGCCGCTGGGATCGCGGCGGCAATTGTTTGATTTTTGACGTTGGGCGCGCACCGTCCCTCCCGCGACGGCATTCATTCCGGCTAACGACCGGATTTGCTGTTGGCTGATTTTCCGGATACGTCCAGAATCGACCGCGTGGTCACATAGATTCGGTCGAGATGATGGCCGAAAGCCGCAAGAACTGCTTGCGGATCATGTTTTTCCAGCGCCGCGACGATGGCGACGTGTTCCTGGTAGCTCTTGGCGATGGCCCCAGGCTGCGCCATGACACGCCGACGGTAATCCATCATGTAGGTGTAGAGGTCGGTCACCAGATCGGCGAGCAAAGGATTGCCGCAGGCGCGATAGATGGTGACATGAAATTCGCGGTCGCAGATCAGAAACTGCACCGGATCGTCGGTGCATTCCGCCTGCGCCCGCAGCGAGTTGTGCAGCCGCTCCAGCGCCGCGTCGGTGATCCGCGTTGCCGCGTCCTCGACGACCTGACGCTCGATCAGGAGACGAGTTTCATGCACCGTTTCCAGGTCGTAGCTGTTGATCACCGCATGCTGCGCGACGCCGACATGAAAACCGCTGAGATCCGTGCTGACGACACGGGTGCGGGCACCCTGGCTCACTTCGACGACACCGCGCGCCGCCAGGATCTGAATGGCACCACGCACGGTCTCGCGGCTGACGTCCAAGGCCGTCGCAAGCTCGCGCTCGCTCGGCAATTCGTCATCGATATGGAGCACGCCGGAAGCGATGAGAGCCGCGATCTTGTCGCTGATGATGTCCTTGGCCGTGCGCTTGGTAAGACTGCGGCGCAGATCCTTGGCCTCGGCCAGTAGCAATTGATTGGTCTCGATCGCGATCATCTAACGGACATCCGAAACTGTACTGCTGGTCCATCAACCAGACCAGTTGGAGACTGGAGAGGAATCGTTGCGGTGTCAAGACGGCCGGCGGCAGGCTGCTCAATGCCGCCGCGCGCCCGTCGTGAATTGAATTATTCCGTTGTTTCTTAGAATATTACGTGTCGTCGCCGCATCAGGCGATACGGCACCAGGTCCGTTTCCGGGCCGAGCGGGCGATGCCGTGAATGACCCGCTCGATATGGAGTCCGCGGGCGAAATCGACCAAAGGAGCCTCCGCGCCCTGGATCACGCGCAGGAAATGGGCGGCTTCAATCACTTTGAGATCGTTGAAGCCAAGGCCATGCCCGGGTGCCGGGCAGAAGCGGTCATAGGGCGCATGCAACGGCCCGGTCAGGATGGTGCGGAAGCCGCGTGTTTCTTCCAGGCCTTCCGCCTTGAAGAACTGCAATTCGTTCATGCGTTCCTGGTCGCAGGCGAGGTGCCCGCCGCTGCCATGGACTTCCCACATCAGATGGTTCTTGCGGCCCCAGGCGACGCGGCTGGAGCTGAGCACGCCGGTAAAGCCCGCCTCGAAGCGGACAAGTGCCTGGGCGATATCCTCGTTCTCGACCGCGCCCATCTCGCCCGGCTTGCCGCCAGACACGGGGCGCTGACGATAGGCGATATCTATATCAGCGCAGACCTCGGCAATCGGCCCGGCGAGCGTGACGGCGATCGAGACCAGATGGCACATGATGTCGCCCAGCACACCCAAACCAGCGCTCGCGGCGCGGCAGCGCCACGACCAGGGGATGTCTCCATCGGCCATGTAATCTTCATCGACCACGCCGCGCATATGCAGAATGCGCCCAATCTCGCCCGCCTCGATCAGCTGACGAGCATGACCGATCGCCGGGTTCTGGGCATAATTATATCCTAGCAAGGTTTTACCGGGCGCCAGCATCGCCGCATTCGCCATCGCCTCCGCATCGTCGAGGGTCAGTGCCATCGGCTTCTCGCACCAGACATGCTTGCCGGCGGCCAGAGCCGCCAGAGCCATCTCGCGATGCTCGGCATTGGGCGAGGTGATGGAAACGACCTGTACCTTGGGATCGTCGATCACTTCGCGCCAATGCGTGGTCCAGCGTTGAAAGCCGAATTGCGCGGCCTTGGCCTTGGCGTTCTCCGCATCGAGATCACAGAGGATGTTGAGGACCGGCTTCGGCACATCCCCGAAAGTGGGCAGGACAGCATTCCAGGCCATGGCATGGCACTTCCCCATGAAACCCGTGCCGATAAGGCCGATTCCGATTTCCGACATGTCGCTTTCCGTGCCCCTAAACCGTTCCGGCGAGTTCGGCCGAGAGATCCTGCAATTCCCGGCCGCCGGCCATCAGGTTCTGCAACTCGTCGAGTTCGATCTCGCTCTTGGCATAGGTCCCAAGCGTCTTGCCCCGATTAAGGACGGTGAACCTGTCACCGACCGCATGGGCATGACGCACATTGTGGGTGATGAAGATGACGCCGAGCCCCTTCTGCCGCACCTGGAAGATGTATTTCAGCACCATCGAGGTCTGCCGCACGCCAAGGGCCGAGGTTGGCTCGTCGAGGATCAGGACCTTGGCGCCGAAATAGACCGCACGGGCAATGGCAACGCATTGCCGCTCGCCACCCGACAATGTCCCCACCGCCTGCTGCGGATCGCGAATATCGATGCCGATGCGCACCATTTCCTCCCGCGCCACGCGATCGGCAAACTCCATGTCCATGAAGCGGAAGGGGCCGACGCGTTTCAAGGGTTCGCGTCCCATGAAGAAATTGCGCGTGATCGACATCAGCGGGATCATGGCGAGATCCTGATAGACCGTGGCGATACCGGCATTGAGCGCATCGCGCGGGCTTTCGAAGACAACCTTGTTTCCCTCGACCAGGAAATCGCCGGAAGTTGGCTTATGAACACCGGAGAGGGTCTTGATGAGCGTCGATTTACCGGCGCCGTTGTCACCCAACAGACACAGGACTTCGCCGGCATTGACCGCGAGCGAGATGCCGTTGAGCGCGATCACAGGGCCGAAGGATTTGCCGATATTGCGAACTTCGATCAGTGGGGCGTTCATTTCAGCGCTCCCCCGTCACGCGGCGGCGGACGAAATTGTTGAACAGCACCGCGATCAACAGCATGACACCCAGGAAGACGCGGAACCAATCGTTGTTGATGCCGGTAAAAAGGATACCGATCTGCACAACACCGAAGATAAGCGCGCCAAGGCAGGCACCCAGTACAGAGCCATAGCCGCCGGTCAGCAGGCATCCCCCGATCACGGCGGCGATGATCGCTTCGAATTCCTTGAGGAGGCCGCGATCCGCCGCGGCCGAGCCGAACTCGAAGACCTGGCAAGCGGCATAGACCGTGGCGCAGAAGGCGGTCAGCATGAACATGGCGATCTTCACCGCATTCACCGGCACGCCGACATTGCGCGCGGCCTTGGCATCGCCGCCGCTGGCAAAGATCCAATTGCCCCAATGGGTACGGCTCAGCACGATGCTGGCGAGGATGGCAATGATCGCCGCCCAGACCACCACCATGGGAATCCCCGATACAGTCGGCTGGCCGTTCGGGAACCGGCCGATGATCTCCTGCGCGGCCAGGAACTCAAAGACCGGCGCGCCGATCTTGCCGCCAAACAGCCAGCCAACGAAAGTCCCCTCGGCAGCTTCGACCATGCCGCCGACGATGGTGCGGTTGGCGAACATGATCGAGAGCGCGATGGTGAGGCCACGCAGGATGAAGAGGAAGGCCAAGGTCACGATGAAGGACGGCAGCCCCGTCCGGATGACGATCAATCCGTTAAGAAAACCGATTGCGAGCGCCCCTATGAATGTAATGACGACCGAGGCCCAGACCGGTAGGCCGAAATAGATGGTCGGAATGGCGATCATCATGCCGGCAAAACCGATCATCGAGCCGATCGAAAGGTCGAATTCGCCGGCAATCATCAGCAAGGCGGCCCCCACCGCCAGGATCATCAATTGCGACGAGACAGTCACCCAGTTAAGCACACCATCGGCATTGAACATGCCCGACCCTTGCGCGGCGAAACCGAAGAACAGGAAAACCAGTACAGCCCCGGCGACCGCCCCGAATTCCGGCTTCGACAGCATGCGCCGCATGGCCGATTCCCGCCCCAGTCTCTCGTCGGTCCTCACATCCGCACTCATACCCAACCTCGCCTGCCGCTCAAGTCTTCAAGAATACCGAAGAAAGTGCGGCCCGGCGATTGCGCACCGGGCCGCAAGTTCAGGAGGCGCCGGATCAGCGATATTCGCCAGCCAGCTTTTCCACAGTCGCGACATTGTTCTTGGTGACAAAGCCCGGGCCGGAATTGACGTGATTGCTCGGCATGATGCCATAGCGGTTGAACAACGTCAGGAACACGACCGGCAGGTAGCCTTGCAGATAGGGCTGCTGGTCGATGGCCGATTCGATGACGCCGTCCTTGATCGCCTGGGCGATGTCGGGCGAGAGATCGAAGCTGATGAAGTTGTACTTGCTGGCCGAACCTGAATCCTTCAGCAGCTTGATGGTCGGCTCGGCCGAATTAGGGCCGAGCGCCAGGATGCCGTTGGTATCGGGGTTGTTCTGCAGATAGGCCTTGGTCTTGTTGTAGACGTCGGTGGGATCAATGCCGGAATCGAGCATCTGATTACCCAAGTCGACGCCAAGCGCATCGGCGTAGCCCTGGCAGCGTTCCACCGAGGCGGGGTTGGTGATGTAGTGGTTGATGCAGAGGAACTTGGTAACGCCCGCCGCCTTCGCACGCTTGCCGGCGCCGAAGCCCGCATCGTATTCCGGCTGGCCCACATGGAGGAGCGCACCCAGTTTCTCGCTCTGCTCCTGCGTCCCCGAATTCACCGTGATAACCGGAATGCCCTTGGCGATCGCGTCCTTGATCGGGCCCTGCAGCACGTCGAAATCGGCGATTGTGGTGATGATGCCGTTGGGATTCGAGGCCGCAGCCTGCTGGATGATGCGCGCCATATCGGCGAGATCGCCCGAGGGCGGATTGCGGTACTCGACCGTCACCTTCATATCGCCTTCGGCGTTCTTGAGGGCAGTCTTGATCGTGTTCCACCACGAATCGGAATCCGGCGCGTGGCTAACGAAGACAAAGCGCTCGCCATCCGCCGAGGCCGGCCCGGCCATGGCAACCGCGAACAAGGCGGCCGCGGCAACCAGGGTTGATTTCAACAGGGTCTTCATAATGCGTTTCCTCCCGCTCGAAACATTGTTTGTTGTTCCGCGGCGGCATCGTTGGTCGATGCCACCGATCTCCGTGCCGATGGGAGGAAAGTCCATCGCGTGAGCGTATCGCCCTGCGATTGACGGTTGACCCTCCCAACGCCATCCCGGTTGCCAAGGTGACAAACAGGAATGTTCTTTTTAATTTTTTTATCTAATGGAAAATATTTTCCATTTATTGCGAGGTGTGTCAATACTCATTTCTATCGCTAAGTTGACGGGGTAACGGAGCATGGCGCGGCGGCAGGCGGGGATGGGCATGGCGGATTCGAAGGGCAAGTCAAAGCCGGCTTTGCCGCAGGATTTCGACGCCTTGCGCGCTCTCACCCTGGCGCGCCAGAGTGAGTTGCCGAAGCGTCTGGCGCAGGTTGCCGAATACGCCCTCACCCATCCCGACGAGATCGCCTTTGGTACCACCACCGAGATCGCCGCCAAGGCCGAGGTGCAGCCCTCAACCTTGGTACGCTTCGCCAAGACCTTGGGTTATGCCGGTTTCTCCGACCTTCAGGAGGTGTTCCGCTCGCGCCTCAAGGATCGCTGGCCGAATTACCAGGAGCGTCTCGCCGCCTTGCGCCAGGCCCATGATCCCCGGAGTGGTTCCGGTGCCTTGCTCGACGGCTTCGTCGGCGCGGCGGCCGCATCCCTGCAACGCCTTCACAAGACCACCGACCCACAGGCGATCGATCAGGCTGCCGAGATCCTGGCTCGGGCTGAGACGATCTATCTCCTGGGACAGCGCCGCGCCTTCCCGATCGCGACCTATCTCGCTTATGCCTTTGCCAAGCTCCATATCCGCACGGTGCTGATCAGCAATCTCGCCAGCCTCGGCAGTGAAGAGGCGGCTTTTGCCGGACCCCGCGACGCGGCGCTCGCAATCAGCTTTACACCCTATACGCCCGTGACGCTGGGCCTCGCAGCCAGCCTCAAGGAACGCCAGGTGCCGCTCATCGCCATGACGGATTCGCCTTTCAGCCCGTTGGCGCCGGCCGCTTCGGTTCTCTTCGAAGTGGTGGAAACCGATTTCGCGGGCTTCCGCGCTCTCTCGGCCAGCCTCTGCCTCGCGATGACGCTCGCCGTCGCTGTCGGCGAGCGCCGCGCAAACCTCTGACGCTGCCCAGATCTTCAGCCCTTGAGGCTCACGGTTTTGCCTGTTTTTGCTGATTCTGTCGCTGCATCGGCGATCTCCAACGCGCGCAAGCCGTCATGCCCAGTGGGGTCCATCGCCGCCCCTGTGAGGATCGCCTCGACGAAGCTGTCGATCTCCGCACGGTAAGCCGCGGCATAGCGCTCCAGGAAGAACGGCAGGGCCGGTTCGCCGGTGAAACCCGACGCATCTGCCTTCTCGACGCTGGTGAGAGGAATATTGTGCGCCCGCAACATGCCGAGGCTGCCATGCACCTCGATGCGCTGGTCATAGCCATAGGTCGCCCGGCGTGAGCACGAGATCTGGCAGAGGCGCCCACGCGCAGTCTTCAGCGTCACCACGGCACTGTCGACATCGCCCGCAGCGCCGATCGCCGGGTCGACCAGGGCCGCCGCCATGGCCGAAACCTCGACCGGCTCCTCGCCCAGCAGGAAGCGTGCGAGATCGAGGTCGTGAATCATCATGTCGCGGAAAAGACCACCCGAGCGGGCGATATAGGAGATAGGCGGCGGCGCCGGATCCTTCGAGAAGATGCTGACGATTTCCGGGGCGCCGATCTCGCCCGCATCCAGCCTCTGTTTCAAGGCCCGGAAGTTGGGATCGAAGCGGCGGTTGAAGCCGATCATCAGCTTGGCGCCGGTCTTCGCGACCACGTCCAGGCATTGCTTGACGCGCGCGGCGGAAAGATCGACCGGCTTCTCGCAGAACACCGCCTTGCCCGCCTTCGCCGCCAGCTCGATGAGATCGGCATGGGTATCGGTCGGGCTGCAGATCAGCACCGCATCGATTGCCGCATCGGCCATGATCTCGTTGCTGCTCGCTTGCACCACGGCCCCGGTCGCCTTGGCAAGGCTTTGCGCCGCCTCGGCGCTCACATCCGTCACCGCGACCAGCCTGGCCTTGGGATGGGCCGCGACATTGCGCGCGTGGATCTGCCCGATTCGCCCCGCACCGAGCACAGCAACCCTGACCATTCGATGTTCTCCCGGATCTAAAAAGAGAATAAGTATTCCGTTGTTGACACAAGATAGAACGAATGTTTCATTATGGCAAGTTCGGCGCGCCGATCGGCCGCGTCGTCGCGCGACAATTTTCCGGACACCTTCTATAGCTTCCGGACCCACGGAGAACATGCATGGCGCAGGAGCGCGACGGCAAGGATCTCGACGTCATCACCATCGGCCGCGCCTCCGTGGATCTCTATGGCCAGCAGATCGGCGGCCGGCTCGAGGACATGGCGAGTTTTGCGAAATCCGTCGGCGGCTGCCCCACCAATATCGCCGTCGGCACCGCCCGCCTCGGCCTCAAATCGGCGCTCCTCACAAGGGTGGGCGACGAGCATATGGGCCGCTTCATCCGCGAACAATTAGCGCGCGAAGGCGTCGAGACCGCCGGCATTCGCACCGATCCCGCGCGCTTGACGGCGCTCGTCCTGCTCGGAATCCGCGACGAGGACAATTTCCCGCTCATCTTCTACCGCGAGAATTGCGCCGACATGGCGCTTGCCCCGGAAGATGTCGACGAGGCCCTCATTTCCCGCGCCCGCGCCATCGTCGTGACCGGCACGCATTTCTCGCGCGAGAATACCGAAGCCGCCCAGCTGCGCGCGATGCAGCTTGCCCGCCGGCATGGCGGCAAGATCGTCTTCGACATCGATTACCGGCCCAATCTCTGGGGCCTCGCCGGGCACAATGCGGGGGATTCCCGCTATGCGCCCTCCACCGCCGTCACCGAACGCCTGCAGCGCATCCTCCCCGATTGCGATCTCGTCATCGGCACATTGGAGGAGATCCGCATCGCCGCCGGCTGCGAGGAGCCCCTTGAGGCGCTCCGGCGCCTGCGTGCCCTCACCCAGGCCGTCATCGTGCTGAAGCGCGGTCCCATGGGCTGCGTCGTCTATCCGGACGCGATCCCCGCCAATCTCGATGACGGCATTGTCGGCGCCGGCTTCCCGATCGAGGTCTTCAACGTGCTGGGGGCGGGCGACGCCTTCATGTCCGGCTTCCTGCGCGGCTGGCTGCGCGGGGAAAAGCTGGCGACCTGCGCCACCTGGGCCAATGCCTGCGGTGCCATGGTGGTGTCGCGCCTCCTCTGCGCACCGGAAATTCCGACCTGGCCGGAGCTGCAATATTTCCTCGATCACGGCAGCCCCCAGCGCGCGCTGCGCCTCGATGCCGAGATCAACCACCGCCATTGGGCGACGACCCGGCGCGGCGACTGGCCGAACCTCATGGCCTTCGCGATCGATCACCGCGCGCAATTCGAGGCGATCGCCGACCGCCTCGGCGCCCCTCGCGATCGCATCGCCGCCTTCAAGGTCCTCGCCGTCGCGGCGGCGGCCAAGGTCGCCAATGGCCGCCCGGGCTTCGGCATGCTGATCGACGGCTCCTATGGCCGCGAGGCCTTGTTCCGTGCCGCCGATCACGATTTCTGGCTGGCGCGGCCGGTGGAACGGCCTGGCTCGCGGCCTTTGCGCTTCGAAACTCATGACCTCGGCAGCCATCTCGCCGATTGGCCGGTCACCCACACGATCAAATGCCTCTGCTTCTATCACCCGGACGATCCAGAAGCCCTGCGCGCCGAGCAGGAGGAACGCCTGCTGACGCTCCATGACGCGGCACGGAAGGCTGGGCGTGAGTTACTGATCGAGATCATCGCCGGCAAGAACGGTGCCTTGGGCGAAGAGACCGTGGCCGGCATCCTTTCCCGCCTCTATGATCTCGGCATCCGGCCGGATTGGTGGAAACTGGAACCGCACAAGATGGCCTCGGCCTGGCAGCGCATCGGCGATGTCATCCGATCGCGCGACCCGCTCTGCCGCGGTGTCGTCCTCCTCGGCCTCGAAGCCAGCGAGGATGACTTACGCGAGAGTTTCGAGCTTGCCGCCAGCGATCCCATCGTCAAAGGTTTCGCCGTCGGGCGCACCATCTTCGCCGACGCCGCCGAGGCCTGGCTTGCCGGGCGCATCGGCGACGATGCGGCGATCGCCGACATGGCCGAGCGCTTCGCCCAATTGACCGAGGCCTGGCGGCAGGCTCTGGCAAGGCATCGGCGCGCCGCTTAAAAAGACAGAACAAGACCGGCTCGGGCCGGCGAATGGGCAGGAAACCATGAGCAGCAAGACCACCCGTCACAAAACCGTTCGATTGACCATGGCCCAGGCCGTCGCGCGCTATCTCGCGGCGCAGCGCACCCAGCGCAACGGCCGCCAGGTACCGCTCTTCGCCGGCATTTGGGCGATCTTCGGCCATGGCAATGTCTCCGGCTTCGGCGAAGCGCTCTACCAGCATCGCCGCGATCTGCCGACCTACCGCGCCCATAACGAACAGGGCATGGCCCATGCCGCCATCGCCTTTGCCAAGGCGGCGCGGCGGCGCCAGGTGATGGCCTGCACCACCTCGATCGGGCCGGGTGCCACCAACATGGTGACGGCGGCGGCTCTCGCCCATGTCAACCGCCTGCCGGTGCTCTTCCTCCCCGGCGACGTCTTTGCCAACCGCCGCCCGGACCCCGTGCTGCAGCAAGTCGAGGATTGGGGCGACGGCACCGTCTCGGCGAATGATTGCTTCCGCCCGGTCTCGCGCTATTTCGACCGCATCACGCGCCCCGAACAGATCCTCGGCGCCCTTCCGCGCGCGCTCGGCATCCTCACGGATCCGGCGGAATGCGGTCCCGTGACGCTCGCCTTGTGTCAGGACGTCCAGGCCGAGGCCTATGACTATCCCGAAAGCTTCTTTGCAACCCGTCTCTGGCGGACGCGCCGCCCCGAACCCGACCGCGACGAACTCGCTTCCGCTCTCGCAGCCTTGCAGCGCGCCAGGAAGCCGCTCATCGTTGCCGGCGGCGGCGTGCTCTATGCCGAAGCGGAGGCAACCCTCGCCCGCTTCGCCGACCGCCACGGCATTCCGGTTGCCGAGACTCAGGCCGGGAAATCGAGCCTCGCGATCGATCATCGCTGTGCCATGGGAGCGATCGGTGTCACTGGCACCGCGGCAGCCAATGCGCTCGCCGCCGAAGCCGATGTCATCCTCGCCATCGGCACGCGCCTGCAGGATTTCACCACCGGCTCGCGCAGCCTGTTCCAGGGCAGGAACCGCCGCCTCATCGGCCTCAACACACAAGCCTTCGATGCAGCCAAGCACCACGGCGATTGCCTGGTCGCCGATGCGAAGGCTGGCCTCACCGCGCTCGGCCGCGGTCTTGGCGATTGGTCGGCGCCGCAAAGCTGGCAGAAGCGCGCTGCGAAACTGCAAGCCGACTGGCTCACCACCCATGCCCGCGCCGTCGCCGCCCCGCGCGGCAGCGCAATGCCCAGCGACGGCCAGGTGATCGGCGCCGTGCAGCGCGCGGGCAAGCCCAGCGACATCGTCGTCGGCGCCTCGGGCGGGCTGCCCGGCGAGCTTCACAAATTGTGGCAATCCGGCGCGCCCGGCGGCTACCATCTCGAATACGGTTATTCCTGCATGGGCTACGAGATCGCCGGTGGCCTCGGCGTCAAGATGGCGCGGCCGGATTGCGAAGTCATCGTCATGGTGGGCGACGGCTCCTATCTCATGATGAACTCCGAGCTTTCCACCTCGGTCATGCTCGGCCAGAAGCTCATCGTCGTCGTGCTCGACAATCGCGGCTATGGCTGCATCAACCGCCTGCAACAAGCTTGCGGCGGTGAGAGTTTTAACAACCTCCTGCGCGACGCCAAACACGCAACCTTGCCGGAGATCGATTTCGCGGCACACGCCAGGAGCCTCGGCGCCGAGGCGGTGCAGGTTTCGACCACCAGGGAACTGGAAGCGGCCCTCACCAAGGCGCGGGGCGCCAAGCGCAGCAGCGTCATCGTCATCGAAACCGATCCGCTTGCCACCACCAAGGCCGGCGGCCATTGGTGGGACGTGCCGGTACCGGAGGTTTCGACTCGTAACGACGTGCGCGAGGCACACCGCAAGTATGCCAAGGCCACCAGACAGCAGATCATCGGAGAATAGAGAATATGGGCGTTCGTTTCGGCACCAACCCCATCGCCTGGTCGAATGACGATCTGCGTTCCCTGGGTGGCGCGACACCGCTGGAGACCTGCCTCCGCGAGGCGAAACAGGCGGGTTTCGAAGGGATCGAGCTCGGCCACAAATTCCCCCGCGAGGCGCCGGCCCTGAAAGCGGCCCTGGCGCCGAGCGGCCTCGATCTTGTCTCCGGCTGGTATTCCTGCGCCCTGCTGGAACGCGACGCAGCCGCCGAGATCCAGGCGATGCAGCCCCATCTCGATCTCCTCAAGGCCATGGGCTGCAAGGTCCTCATCATCGCCGAGACATCGAACGCGATCCACGGCGCGCAGGAGCGCCCGGTCTCCACGCGGCCGCATCTCCCCGCCGGCGGCTGGGCTGCCTTCGGCCGGCGCATGGACGAGGTCGGGCGCCATGTCGGCAAGGCCGGCCTCAAGCTGGTCTATCACCATCACATGGGCACGATTGTCGAAAGTACCGAGGATATCGATGCCTTCATGGCGGCGACCGGCCCCGACGTTTATCTCCTGCTCGATACCGGCCATGCTACCTTCGCCGGCGCGGATCCGGTGGCGCTCGCCCACCGCTACCGCGACCGCATCGCACATGTGCATTGCAAGGATATCCGCCGCGACGTGCTCTCCCGCATCCGCCTCGCCGACAAAAGCTTCCTCGACGCCGTGGTTGCCGGTACCTTTACCGTACCCGGCGACGGCTGCGTCGATTTTACCGCCGTGCTCAGCGAACTTCCCGGCTATGCCGGTTGGCTGGTGGTAGAAGCGGAGCAGGATCCCGAGAAGGCCAATCCGCTCAAATACGCCACGATGGGTGCTGCCAATCTGAAACGCTTCGCCGCCGCAGCGGGCCTCGCCTGAGGCAAGGAGGAATCGAGATGTCGCCATTACTGGTCAAGGCTCAGGCTCCAGATGCCAGCGGCTGTACCTTGAAGATCACGCCGGAAAGTGCCGGCTGGCGCTATGTCGGCTTCAGCACCTATCGCCGCAAGCCGGGTGAGACCCTCGCCTTCCGGACGCCCGACAAGGAAACCTGCATGGTCATCCTCTCCGGCACGGCGAGCGTGAAGGCCGGCGACCAGCTCTTCGCGCGTATCGGCAAGCGCCGGAACGTCTTCGAAGGAAAGGCCACCTCGGTCTATCTCCCCGCCGACACGCCGCTGGAGATCACCGCGGAAAGCGAGCTCGAATTCGCTCTCTGCACCGCACCCGGCGGCAAGGACGGCAAGGTGCGCCTGATCGCCCCCGAAGATGTCGGCGAAGAGACGCGCGGCGAGGCAACGAACCAGCGCCATGTGCGCAACATCCTGCCCGACACGGCCGAAGCCGACAGCCTGCTGGTGGTCGAAGTGATCACGCCGGGCGGGCATTGGTCATCCTATCCGCCGCACAAGCATGACCGCGACGCCCTGCCCGAGGAATCTTTCCTGGAGGAGACCTATTACCATCGCCTGAAACTCGCCCAGGGCTTCGCCTTCCAGCGCGTCTATACCGACGACCGCTCGATCGACGAGACCATGGCGGTCGAGGATGGCGATTGCGTGATGGTGCCGCGTGGCTATCACCCGGTGGGCGCGCCGCACGGCTATGACCTCTATTATCTCAACGTCATGGCCGGCCCGAAGCGCAAATGGGTCTTCAAGAACGACCCCCAGCATGAATGGATGCTGAAAAAGGCCTGAACAGCGTCTCTATGAGGATGTGATCGTCTGGCAATCCCGGAATGAGCCGGTCACATTGACCATGCCCTCGCGCCCAGCCACTCTCGTTGTGACGCGGCCGATGACGGCAGCCGTGAGATAGCCCGCAGCGCGCAATTCAGCGACACAATCTGCGGCCCGGTCCGAGGCAATTCCGGCGAGAAGGCCACCGGAGGTCTGCGGATCGAAAAGAAGCGCTTTCGCCGGCTCGTCGATATCATCCCGCAGTATCCCGAGTTGCGCGAGATTTGCCGGCAGGAGTGTCGATGCCACACCGGCCTGCGCCAACACGAGAGCACCCGGATAAAGTGGCACTTTGGCGAGATCAAGCTCGGCATCGGCGCCGCTGGCGGCGAGCATTTCGCCAAGATGTCCCACCAGGCCGAAACCAGTCACATCGGTCGTCGCCTTTGCCTGGTATCGGCGCAGGATCTCCGAGGCAATTCGATTGGATCGGCGCATTTCTGCGAGAGCCACAGCGGTGGATTCCGCACCTGCCAGACCGCGCATGGCGGCGGCGAAGAGAACACCGGTGCCCAGGGGGCGAGTGAGGACCAAAGCGTCCCCCGGCGACAGCCCACCCTTGCGCGTCATATGCTCCGCCGACACCTCGCCGGTGATGGAAAAGCCAAGTGCCAGTTCCGCTCCTTCGCTGGAATGGCCGCCGACCAGCGCCACATTGTCGCGATCGAGGCAGGCTCGCGCGCCTGCCAAAAGCTGAAATAGACTCTCCTCGACCTTGGCTGACGATCCCGCCGGCACGACGGCGATGGCCAGAGCGTGGCGCGGCTCGCCACCCATGGCAAACACATCGTTGAGAGCGTGATTGGCGGCGATCTCGCCGAAGACATAGGGATCGTCGATAAAGGCGCGGAAAAAATCGACCGTCTGCAGAAGGAAGCCCGTTCGCGGCGGGAGGGTCACGGCTGCATCATCCGGCATGCCGATCCCGACGACGACATCCTCGGTTAGCGGTGGCGCCAATCGTGCGAGCGCCCGAGCAAGCGGTTCCGGTCCGACTTTTGCGGCACATCCTCCACAACGCATGTCGTCTATCGTATTCCTCGACGAAGATCGTGCCGACATCCGCGCCTGCATCGCAGCGACGTCCTGGTACATCCGCATCCACCGCCGATCGATCCAATCCTTCCAGGACCAGACCCAGTTGCCCTCCATTTTCAGCCAGCCACGCGAGGCGATTGCGTAGCGCTCTCCGGTTGAGATCAGCGCCAGATGGCGGCGTTGCGGCCGCCAATCCTTGAGTTTTTCGCCCCGTACACGACGACGCAGATTGCGTGCGAGCGGCGGCCCGGCGCGAACCGCAAAGACGCCCGCTTTCTCGCGCGGTGTTCCGGCAAGGGTAATGCAATCGCCGGCACCGAACACATCGGGATCGTTGTCGATCTGCAACGTCTGCCGCGCCAACAGGAAGCCGTCATCATCGGTCGCGAGCCCCGTTCCGCCGAACCAGGAGGGCGCACTAGCACCCGTCGTCACCAGCACGGCCTCCGCCCAGATATACTCGCCGGATTCCAGCGTGATCCCCGCAGCATCTACTGCCTTTGCCGCGCTGTGCTCATAGAGTGCAGTGCCGCGCAATGCCAGTATCCGACGGAAAGCGTTGCGCACGTGCTCATGATGAGTCGGCAGGATGGTATCGGCCGTTACCAGGCTGAACGAAAACGCGGCTGCATCGCGCCCATCTGCACGCGCCTCTGCCAGCAACCGCTCGCGTACCGACAGCAGCAATTCGACACCGCCGGCACCGCCGCCGATGACCGCGATTCGGCGCGGTCCGTCCGCGGCCCGGCAATGCACAAGCAATGCCTTTAACTTGGTCAGAAACGAGCCGATCGGCTTTACCGCGATACCATATTCCACGGCACTTGCGATGTGATTCAGTGCCGGCGTGATACCGACGTCAATCGACAGAAGATCATAGGCGATCGGTGGTCGGTCGCGAAGATGGACACGCTTCGCCATTCGGTCCAGCCCGATCGCCTCGGCATGGATCAGCCGGGTATGTGTGACCGCTGCAAGGCGAACGAGATCGATATGCGCCTCCGCCTCGCCATAGATGCCGGCAACGACGCCCGGCATCATTCCGGAATACGGTGTCGCGAGATCACGCGTGATCAGCGTAAGGCGCACCCCCAGCTCGGATTGCATGGCAAATGCTTTCAGCACATGCACATGGGCATGGCCGCCACCGATCAGCACAATGTCGTTGCGAACGGCCGGATCGTTATTCATGCCTGCCGCCGACGCCACGGTTTCATCCAGCGCTGGCCTCTTCGATCATCAATCGCCGCCCCTCGCGATTAAAAAAATGACCTTCGTTGAGAAACAGCAAATTGTCCGATATGCGCAGCTCGATCTCACGCAACCTGTCACGCGCGGCCGCGTTATCGAGCGGTCCTCCTTCCGGTGCAGCCACAGGGAAGAAGCAGGCACCATTCCACGTGGCCGGCGCGCCGGCGAACAGGGCTAGGACTTCCAGCCAGACAATTTCGTCGCCGATCACGTTGAGATAGGTGGAGGCTACAGGCAGCACCGCCACGTCACCAATCTCGACCAGGATGATCAGGGCCGTAAAGGAACCCTGGTCCGCGAATTCCTGAACAATCCAGTCCTCGAACTCGACACCGGGCACTTGCGGATCAGAAATCGACAAGCGGCGTCTCCACCATGGGCTGATCGAACAGGTTCCAGAACGAGGTTGATTGCGAACTCTCGTACCATGCTTCAAAAACGATCATCTCCTCCACGACATTGGGAGCCGGCACCTCCTCTGCCGGCTGAAGATGTGCGAACATGGCCTTGGCGACCAGGGCGAAACGCGTCAGCACAGCCGATCGCGCCTCGTCATCCTCGCTCAGCCAGCCCAGCTTCGCGCGCAGGATGGCAAGGCAATTGGCTACCGCCATTTCTTCACTTTCGGCCCGACCGACGGCATCGCTCATCACCTGCAGCAGGCCCAGGCGGCGAAAGGCGAAGCTGCGCGCGCGTTCAAGCAGCTTGATCCTATCAGCCGCCTCGCGCCGGTAAGCCTTTTCGGCCATCGCGGCCTCATGTGCCGCGGTATCCAGCACCTGCAGGAACGAACTTGAACCGATCATCGCCGCACCTCCCGCGATTGTGGCGGAAGAGAGTGGGAGTCGAACCCACCAAGGACCGTCTCGCGACCCTTCCCGGATTTGAAGTCCGGACGCCCCACCGGGGACGTATCTCCTCCAATCGTCATCTGCGGCGCCTCCACGGATACACGCCGCGCGAAAAGATCAACCCGATTGGCATTGACTCGCCGCCAATCGCCGCGACGCAAAGTAAAGCCCTGACGGTCGAAGAATTCCAGTATTTGAATGGCGACCTTGCGGCCATTGTCCAGCCGGTCCCGGAACGCCGCGGCATTGAAGCGGGTATCAGCGGATCTTGCCGCCACATCCGCCGCGATTTCAGCCATCTCGGCAATCGTGTCGCTGAGGAAAAAGTGATCCGGCGCCACCTCGTCGACGTCGCCGCGCCGTGCCGCCAGGCGGAAAACCCGGCGCACAATCTTTTCGTCGATGGCGAATTCCTGGGCGACATCGCGCACGCGCGGCGGCCGAAAGCGGTTGTCCCCACCCAGAAGTGGCAGCGCTCGCGCCCAGATCGTCTCCTCCTCGGCGCTCATGCGGACTTCGTGAGAGGGCCGCCGCAGCCAAGCGCGATCCACGATGACAGCGCCCTCCTCGACCAAAAGTCGGATAGCCTCGGCGAAGACTGGCGCCGGCAGGCGAGGCTGCAGCATAAGGCGCAATTTTTCCTGCGCCATTCCCTGCATGTCTGGCCGGTCGGCATGAAGTTGATCGAGCGCTGCGATTGCCGTCTCTGCATAGCGGCGCCAGATGGCACGGCGCAGCGCGTTGGCTGTGCCGGGAAGGATGACGAGATCGAGTTTTTCCACGGCCTGCACCACCGCCACCGATGCCGCCGCCCAATCACGGAAGAATGCCGCAAGATCGACGAAGCCGCGCGGGCCGTCCAGAGCACCGGCAAGAGCTGCAAGCGGATCCGCAACATCCAGAGACTGCAATTCGGCACGCCGTTCCGATGACCGCCGCTTGCGTTCCGGCGCCCGGAGATCCAGCAGGACGCCGCCGCCGAGTGTATGGCTGGCGGATGTATCGCGGATGACAAAGCGGTCGCCCGCCGCGACCGCAATCGGGTGCTCCAGCACAAACTGCACGAATTCGGTCTCTCCCGGCGCGATCGGCGTATCTCGCAGCACGACGATACGCGCGGCAACATCCGCGGCACCGCAATGCAATCGCACCGGCATCCATTGACCGATCGCCTTTGGCGCCGACCGCAGAACCCTCAGCCGAGCATCAATACGGTCGGCGGGCGCATGCAGGCTTGGATCGACAACCACATCGCCACGCCGCACGGATTCCTTGCTGATATCGGGACCGACCAAAGCCAGTGCACAACGCTCGCCGGCTCGCCCTTCCCGGGCGGCGCTATTCTGCACATGCAGCGAGCGCACGCGCGCCTTGAGGCCGCTGGGGCTCAGGACGACGTTGTCACCGACAGATATCCTGCCCGACAGCACCGTGCCGGTGGCGATCGTCCCGGTGCCCGTCAGCGTGAAGGAGCGGTCTACCGCCAGCCGGAAACGACCATCGGCCGCACGCAATGCCGTCTCTTGGCATAGGCTGTCCAGCCGTCCCGCCAGCAGGTCGATACCATCGCCGGTCAGCGAAGAGACAGGGATTATTTCGGTGCCGCCGAGGCTGGTCGCGGCGAGTGTCGCATCGATCTCTGCACGGACCGCATGGCGGCGCGCCTCGTCAACCAAATCGATCTTCGTGAGGGCAACGACGCCGCGCGAAAGCCCAAGCAGATCAATAATCGCCAGATGCTCGCGGGTCTGCGGCATGATGCCGTCATCGGCCGCAACGACCAGCAGAACACAATCGATACCGGTGGCACCAGCCAGCATGTTGTGCACCAGCTTTTCGTGGCCTGGAACATCGATGAAACCTATGACCGTACCATCCGGCCGCGGCCAATAGGCGAAACCGAGATCGAGTGTGATGCCACGCGCCTTCTCTTCCGGCAGGCGATCGGCATCGATACCGGTGATGGCCCGCACCAACGCGGTTTTGCCATGATCGATATGCCCGGCGGTGCCGACGATCATGGCACCACCCCGGGCAGCGGTTCCGCGGCGCGCGCTTCCGCCAGAATCCGCTCTTCCGCATCGCAGGCCGCCAGCGCCGCCGGCAGGAACGGCTGGGCCAGCACGCTGCCGCCACGCTGACTGCGCAGCAGCCAGGTCAGGGCCAGAACAGCGTCCTTTGCCACCCCGGCACCGATGTGATGGGCGGCACCCAGCATGGCTTGGCCGTCGGCATCTCCTGCGGCCGCCGCCCTCCCCCACCATGCCGCCGCCGACGCCGGATCGCGTGGAACCCCCAGTGCATTGTGATAGAGCATGCCAATGCGGGTCATGGCGCTCGCGATCCCTTGCCGGGCGGCAGCTTCCGCCCAGTGGCGCGCCGCGTCGTAATCCGGCGGCAACAGATCGCCTTCGAGCAGCAACCAGGAGAGCATATCCTGCGCTTCCGCGTCGCCCTGTTCTGCCGCCGCGCGATACCAATGCGCCGCCTGGATCGGATCCATCTCGACCAATTCACCCTTGAAGTAGAGGGTTGCGAGATTGCGCTGGCCGATGGCGTCTCCCGCTTCCGCGGCAAGCGTCAGCCATTGCAAAGCCAAGGCTCCATCCGGCGCGACCCCCAGCCCATTCGCGAAGCAGGCACCGACATTGCTCTGGGCGCGCGCGATGCCGGCCTGCGCCAGCGGCCCCCAAATGGCGAGGGCCGTCGCATAATCGCCTTGGGCCGCCACATCATAGGATTCCGAAAGACGCGCGGTGACCTCCGCTGAATCGAGCGGCCTGGGCGCCATGGTGTCAGGCGCCGGCATGGGCACTTTCCGCAAGCTCAAGAGCCGTAAAATTCGCAGCGAATCCCGCTTCGTCTTCCAGGCAGCGCAGATCGAGGATCAGCGCGTCATCGGCGATCCTGCCGATGACCGGCACCGGAAGGCGGCGGAACACAGCGGCAAGCATCATCAGCGCACGGCCCCGTCCACGCGATTTGACCGGATGGATTGCGATCCCGGCACTGGGCAGGGTTTCCAGCGGCAATGCGCCTGAACCGATCTGGCTCGCGCAGGCGATCACTTCCACCCGGAAAGCCGCCCCCAGCTTGCCGGCGAGTATCGCCACCACGCGATGCGCCAGAGATTCTATCTCGGACTGTGGGCGCGCCAGCAAGCGGATCGTCGGCAGGCGCTCGACGAGCCGTTCCGGGTCTCGATACAACTTCAGCGTTGCTTCGAGAGCCGCCAGGCGAATCTTGTCGACGCGCAGCGCGCGCTTCATCGGATTGCGGTTGATGCGAGCCAGCAATTCCTTTCGTCCGACGATGAAACCGGTCTGCGGACCACCCAGCAGCTTGTCGCCGGAAAATGTAACGAGATCGGCACCTTCAGCGATCGCCTCCGCGACCGTCGGCTCGTGCGACAGGCCGAAGCGTGTCAGATCCACCAGCGTGCCGGAGCCAAGATCGTTGACCAACGGTACGCCGCGCGCCTGTGCCAGGTGGGCCAGATCGCCCGCACCGACTTCCTTGGTGAAGCCCTGCACCCGGTAATTCGACGTATGCACCTTGAGAACGAGTCCGGTTCTGGCGCCGATCGCCTCGACATAGTCTTTTGGATGTGTGCGGTTGGTCGTGCCCACTTCCACCAACCTCGCACCGGCACGGCTCATGATCTCGGGCAGGCGAAAGGCGCCGCCGATTTCGATCAGTTCACCGCGCGAGACGATCGCCTCGCGCCCCTTGGCGAGCGTATTGAGGACCAGCAGGATCGCCGCGGCGTTGTTGTTGACGATCGTCGCATCCTCCGCCCCCGTAAGCTCGCACAGCAAGCCGCGCAAGTGATCGTCGCGTTCACCGCGTCGTCCGGTTTCGAGATCGAATTCCAGCGCGGTCGCCGCGCGCATCACGGCAGTGGCCGCGGCAATGGCGGCTTCCGCCAGCAAGGCGCGACCGAGATTGGTATGCAGCACCGTACCGGTCAGATTGAAGACGGGGCGCAGGCTCGGCACGGATTGCGCCTCTAGCCGTGCATGCGCGCTCACCGCAACCAGTTCGGCCACAGCGCCGCTGCCACTGCTCCGCGCATCGGCGATGGTATCGCGGATGGAATCAACGACTGCCGGGCGCCCGAATATCTCAATAGCCCGGCCAGCAATCTCGGTCCGTAGCACTTCATCGACCGACGGCAAACGTGCGGATGGATGACCAGGATGTGACATCCGATCCGCTCCTCAATAGCCCAGCAGGAACGGATTGACGCCACCCCGCCTGAAATCGCTCCCGCGCAACAGCAGATCCAGGCCGAGGCTAGCGACATCGTCGGCGACCGGGTCGACCGCTGGATCGATATGCTGGTGCAGGATTTTCACGTAACCGCGGCAGATCTTGCAGGTCTCGGCCTTGACCGTACCCGGGCCACCTTCGATTTCCTGATAGGAAATGCCTTCGGTCGAGCCACACAATGTGCATTTGATCCGCACATAGTTCCACAACGTGCCGCAAAGAGCGCAGGCGCAATAACGCGTGCCATGGGCGCCCTGCCAGCCCACCACCATCGAACTCACCGGCGGCCCACCGCAGACGGGGCAAACACCGTCGCCCACCGCAACCAGGGATTTGGCGACGAGATGCGATGCCAGGCGGGCAAAATGCACCTGCAGGGCGGCGGCAACGAAGACATGCTCGGCCAGCATCTCCATCGGGATGGCATGAGAAAGGATCGCGCGCACCATCTCACCCGACGTCAGAGGGACGTCGGCACGGAGCCGCGCCAGAGCGGTCGACGCCTCCTCCGGCATGTCGATTTCTCCCAGGAACGACAGGAGACGGTCGAACGTCGTCTCGAAAACCGCGTCGGCAGCAAAGCGTTCGCGATCGAGCGGCGGCATGGCGAAATCGCGTGCGCGCTTCAGCGTCGCCGTATCGGGAAGGAGTGGGGCCGGCAGATCGCTTTGGACGTGGCTCTGAGCATCCGCTATGTCGGCGAGGAACAACAAATAGGGTCGCAGCTCATTGCGTTCCGCGAGGAAACGAAACCGCTCTGCCCGATCACGGAATAGCTGACCTGGGTCGGGGAGTCGAGCGAAAGGCGGGTTCGCAATCTCGCCAATGACTGTCATGTCGCCCTGGGGGGCGCCGCTCTTTGCCATTACCTACCTCACGAACCGCACGGGTCACGCTTTGGGTATCAAAGAACCCCTATTCGGCCGGTTTCTTGTCGGCACCGGATTTCTCGGTCTTGCCGGTCACCAGTTCCCGCAGCCATTTGCGGTGATGCCGCCAAGCCCAGCCACCGGTCACCGATCCCTTGACCATGGCGCGAATTGTACCCCTTACCCAGATCGCTGCATAGACGTGGACAATCCAGACGCAAATGATGACGATCGCCGCCAGCGAATGCAGCAGCATCGCGATCCGCTTCTGTTCGACGCTGCTATAAGCCGAGAAATACTGGTCCCAGATCACCAACCCGCTGCAGATCAGGGCGATGATGAGGATCGACATCAGCCAGAACACCATCTTCTGGCCGGCATTGTATTTGCCAATCTCCGGCAGCTTCTCCTCATGCCCGGCCAGCACGTCATGCAGGCGCGCCATCCATGTTCCGTCCTCGCGTTTCCATAGATTGGCCCGCCAAAAGCGCAAAAACAGACCAAGGAAACTGAAGAACAGGACGACGCCGATCCAGGGATGCAAGGCGCGCGTGGTCTCGCCGCCGCCGAACAAAGCGGTCAGGAAGAACAGTTTGGGGTGGAAAAGCGCAAGGCCGGAGATGGCGAGCAGAACCAGGCTCGCCGCCGTGATCCAGTGATTGATGCGCGCCGCCGTGGTGTAGCGATCCACCGTGACTGGATCGCCCGCATGCACCTGTTCGCTTCTCTCGGAATTTTTGCCCGTCATGGCCTGCGATCTCCCGTCTCGCCTTCGGCAAGGCGCTTCGCATTCTTCTCATCCTCGTCGGAAACCTTGTTTGCGCCCGAGATGATGTGATGCAGGAAACCGATGCCAACGAAGGAGGCGATCGCGGTCAATCCGGCATATTTGGTGATGCCCTTCCAGACCTCGACCACGGGGCTGATCTTCGGGTCCTTCGGGAGATCGGCATAGATCTGTGGCTTGTCGGCGTGGTGCAGAACGTACATTACATGGGTCCCGCCAACGCCCGGCGGGTCATAGAGGCCTGCATTGGCGAAGCCGCGGGATTTCAGATCCTCGATCCGGCCGGCGGCGTGCTGCTTCATCTCTTCCTTGGTGCCGAACACGATCGCCTGTGTCGGGCAAGCCTTTGCGCAGGCAGGCCCCTGGCCCACCGCCACACGATCCGAGCATAAAGTGCATTTATACGCCTTATGATCAGTCTTCGAGATGCGCGGTATGTTGAACGGGCAGCCCTTCACGCAGTACCCGCAGCCGATGCAATTCTCGTGCACGAAATCAACAATGCCGTTGGAATATTGCACGATGGCGCCGGGCGCCGGACAAGCCTTGAGACAGCCCGGATCGGCGCAATGCATGCAGCCATCCTTGCGGATCAGCCATTCCAGATTCTCGGTCTCCGGATTTTCCCATTCGGTAAACCGCATCAGCGTGAAGGTGGCTGGCGTCAGGTCATGCGGATTCTCGTAGAGACCGCGATTGACACCAACCTCCTCGCGCAGATCGTTCCATTCGAGGCACGCGACCTGGCAGGCTTTGCAACCGATACATTTGGAGACATCGATGAGCTTCGCCACCTCGGTCAGCTGACGTGCCGGAACCGGCACGTCGGAGGCCGAGCGACGAACCAGATCTTCTGCACCGAACTGCAGCGCGGAAGGCTGGACAGAGGGATTGGGAAGTGGTGGATACATTGCTTGCCTCCCCTACGAGACCGGATCGGCAAGCGGCTCAATATCGACCAGGAACGCCTTGTATTCCGGCGTCTCGATATTGGCGTCGCCCACGAACGGCGTCAGCGAGTTGGGCCCGAAGCCTTTTTTCGTTGCACCCGTGAATCCCCAATGCAGCGGTATGCCGACGATATGCACCGTCTTCCCGTCGCATTGCAGCGGCTTGATGCGCTTGGTCACCAGCGCCTTCGCCTTGACCTGGCCACGATTGGACATGACCCGCACCCAGCCACCAGACTTGATCCCCTTCTCCGCTGCCAGTTGTTCCGAAATCTCGACGAAGAATTCAGGCTGCGTCACGGCATTGGGTTGGACATGCTTGGTCCAGAAGTGGAAATGTTCGGTCAAGCGATAGGAAGTTGCCGCGTAAGGAAATTTCTCGGAAGTTCCGAATTGCGCCATGTCTCCTTCGAAAACGCGCGCCACCGGATTGCCCCGAATTTCCGGGGCGATTGGATTGGCGATCGGCGATTCAAATGGTTCGTAATGCACCGGGAAGGGACCATCCCGCATCATGCCGCGGGTGAACAGTCTGGCGGTTCCTTCCGGATTCATGATGAACGGTCCCACCACGTCGGGCTTCGCTGTTGGTGCGATATCCGGAACGTCGTAGCCTTCCCACTTCTCGCCATTCCACGCGATGGTCTTGCGCGTGGGATCCCAGGGCTGGCCGTTGCGATCTGCCGAAGCGCGGTTGTAGAGAATGCGTCGATTGACCGGCCAGGCGAACGCCCATTTTAGGTAGAAGCCGGCATCGTCGGGATCGCTGGTATCCCGTCGCGCCATGTTGTTGCCGTTCTCGTTGAAGCAGCCGGAATAGATCCAGCAGCCGCAGGAGGTCGTGCCGTCATCGCGCAACTGCGCGAAACTCACAACCTGCTTGCCCTTTTCAACTAGAACCTTGGTGGGATCGGCCGCATCATAAAGAGTTTCAATCGCATAGCCGTTGATCTCGCGGGCGATCTCGTCCGCCTTGGGATCGTCCGGATCCGCATAAGGCCAGCGCAATTTGAGGATCGGATCCGGAAGCGGGCCGCCCTCCTGCTCATAGAGCGCTTTCATGCGCTTCCAGATTTGCGCCATGATCCAGGTATCGGTCTTGGCTTCGCCCGGCGGCGTGCCGCCTGGCCAATGCCATTGCAGCCAGCGGCCGGAATTGGTCAGCGATCCCTCATCCTCGGCGAAGCAGGTGCTGGGCAGCTGGAACACTTCGGTCTGGATCTGCCCCGAATCGACGTCGTTGTGCTCGCCGTGATTTTCCCAGAAACGCGATGTTTCCGTCTCCAGCGGATCCATCGTAACCAGGAATTTCAGCTTCGAAAGTGCCTCGGTGCATTTCTTCCGGTTGGGGAAGGAAAGCAGCGGATTGAAGCCCTGACAGATATAACCTGTCATCTTGCCCTGGTTCATGAGCTCGAAGGCACGCAGCACGTCATAGGCCGGGACATCGAGCTTGGGCAGCCAGTCAAAGGCAAAATCATTGGCCGGCGTGGCTGCTTCACCCCACATCGATTTCAGGAAACTGACGAAGAACTTCTTGTAGTTCTGCCAATAGCTCATCTGGTCGGGCCGCAGCGGCTTGAAGCCGCGGGTTGACATGTACGTGGCGAAATCCACCTCTTTCTGGTTGGGCAAGGTCATGTAGCCGGGAACCAGATTCGACATCAGCCCAATATCGGTCAGCCCCTGGATGTTGGAATGGCCGCGCAAGGCGTTCATGCCGCCACCGCGGACGCCGATATTGCCCAGGATCAACTGCAGCATCGCCATGCCGCGGATGTTCTGCGAGCCCTTGGAATGCTGGGTCCAGCCCAGCGCATACATCGAGGTCATGGTCTTGGTCGGCGAGGAGCATTCGGCGATCATTTCCGCGATTTTCAGGAACTTGTCCTTCGGCGTACCGCAGATACGCTCCACCAGCTCCGGCGTATATTGCGCCACATGCTGTTTCAGCATGTTCCAGACGCAACGCGGGTGGCTCAGCGTGTCGTCGGCGACGACGAAACCATCCTCGCCGATCTGGTAATCCCAGCTCGATTTGTCGTAATCGCGCTTGGCTTCGTCATAGCCGGTAAACAGGCCGTCCTTATAGGCAAAGCCATCCTTGATCAGATAGGGCGCGTTGGTGAATGCTTTGACATATTCCCACTGCACTTTGTCGTTTTGGATGCAGTAATTGATGACACCCATCAAGAAGGCGATGTCACTGCCCTGGCGGATCGGGGCATAAACGTCGGCGACCGAGGCCGAGCGGGTAAAGCGCGGATCGACCACGATGAGCTTTGCGCCGCGGCTGGCCTTGGCCTCCGCGACCCATTTAAATCCGCAAGGATGCGCCTCGGCGGCATTGCCGCCCATGATGACCACGAGATCCGTGTTCCGGATGTCGGTCCAGGAATTCGTCATCGCGCCACGGCCGAATGTTGGGGCGAGACTCGCCACCGTTGGGCCGTGTCAAACTCGTGCTTGGTTGTCGAATACCAGCATGCCGGCGCTACGGACCACTTTATAGGTCAGGAACGCCGTTTCGTTGGTGGTTGCCGAGGCAGCCAGGAAACCGGTGGTGGTCCATCGGTTGACGGTCACGCCGTCTTGATTCCGCGCCACGAAATTCTTGTCCCGGTCATCCTTTAGATGACGCGCGATCCGGTCGAGCGCATCATTCCAGGAAATTTCCTCGAACTTGTCCGAGCCTGGTTTGCGCACGCGCGGCTTGGTCAGGCGCGTCTCGGCGCGAACGAAATCCAGCAACGCGGCGCCTTTCGGGCACAATGTGCCGCGATTGGTCGGGTGATCCGCATCGCCCTCGATATGGGTGACCTCGGCGGTCTCGCCCTTGGTCAGATCGCCCTTGGAATACATGATGACGCCGCAAGCGACTGAACAATATGGGCAGGTATTGCGGGTCTCGGTGGTGCCGGTCAGCTTGAAGGCGCGGATGGCATCGGCATGTGCGGCCTCGATGCCGCCAAATCCGAACGCGCCCAGCGCCGTTCCCGCCAGCCCCACGCCGGCACCCTTTAACAGGGTACGTCGCGAGAGTTCGATATTCATCGCTTCGGTTCCTCCCAAATTTGGTGTCGTCGCTGGGACGCTTAAGGCCTGGCTTGACGTCGGTCTTTGGTACTGAGGTTCCGCTTTTCGCAGACTCGTATTCTCAATCCATTGCCACGGCATTGCAACGTTAATTGCCGCTCTGACACACCTTAATATGGGCGATGCGCCTCGTCGTGTTCGTGATGGCGAGCTTCGCTGCGGTGCAGCGAGCTGCTGACCAATCGAAAAATTGGTCCTGGAGAGCGCGACAGATTTTGATTTGACGCATGTTCGGCACAAGCGCAATCTTCGAGCGTGGCTGACGGATGGGCTCCCGCGTGCCGGGGCGTTCATATTTCCCTCGTCCCGGGTCGGGCTGCGCCAGAGCGGCTCCGTCGTGATTGGTTGCGGCCTCCCAGCTCCAGCACATCTCTATTTCCGTATCAAAGCTGTCTCACGATCGGGCGATGCGTTCCGCCTGATGAATCTGTGTTTTGAAAAAAAGCATGGAAAGGGCCGACCATGATTCTTGGCAGACGTGATCTTCTTCAGATGGGTGCCGTGACCGGTCTGGCCGCCCTGCTGCCCACACATGCACGCAGCGAGAATGCCTTCGCGCCGCAACCCGGCACCTGGCGCCATTTCGAAATCGTTACACGGATCGACATCGCACCGGGTGCGACTGCGAGCCAAGCCTGGATTCCGGTGCCCTCGCTCAATGCCGATTGGTTCCGCGCCGAGCGCAGTACCTGGTCGACCAACGCCCAAGCCGCCGACCTCGTCAGCGATTCAAAATACGGCGCCGAGATGCTCCATGTCATCTGGTCGGCCGGAGAAACCGCACCCAGCATCGAAATTTCCAGCCGGATCGCCACCCAGGATCGGCGCATCGATTTCAGCAAGCCTGCTGCTACGGTGGCGCTTTCGACTGCCGAGAGGCAGCTCTTTACCGAAGGCACGGCACTCATCCCCATCGACGGCTTGGTCAAGCAGACATCGGATGAAATCGTCGCCGGACTCACCACCGATATCGAGAAGGCGCGTGCCATCTATGAATGGGTGGTCGAGAACACCTTCCGCGATCCCGCGGTGCGCGGCTGTGGTGTTGGGGACATCGCCTCAATGCTGGTGCTCAAGGACCTCAGCGGCAAATGTGCGGACCTCAATGCACTCTATGTCGGCCTGGCCCGTGCCGCCGGACTGCCGGCACGCGATATTTATGGCATCCGGATAGCACCCTCAAAATTCGGCTATCAGAGCCTCGGCGCCAAATCCGAGGTCATCACCAAGGCGCAACATTGCCGGGCGGAGGTCTACCTCGCCAATTTCGGCTGGGTGCCGGTCGATCCGGCGGATGTGCGCAAGGTAGCGCTGGAGGAGCCGCCCGGAAACCTCCCGCTTGAGGATCCGAAAGTAGCCGCCGCGCGCCGGACGCTGTTCGGCGCCTGGGAGGGCAACTGGCTTGCCTATAATGTGGCCCATGATGTGACCTTGCCGGGCTCGGCTGGGCCTGAGCTCGGATTCCTGATGTACCCTCAGGCCGAAACCGTTTCCGGACGCCTCGATCCCCTCGATCCCGACAGCTTCAAGTATCAGATCATCGCCAAAGAAATAGCCGCCTGACGAGACAGGCAAAATCGCAGGCTTTGTTGGGTGATCCTCCTCATCCCATCCTCTGCTTTGGTTAGGGGTCTTCTACCCCCAGCTCAGGGAGATCGTTCTGTGACTATTAACACGGGTGGGTTGACATGGCTGGGGAATAGGATTTCTATCTTTGAAAAGCGGTCCCGCTGGGAGGGATTTCAAATGATGACCGTACTGGTTGCGGACGATCATCCCTTGTTCCGGGAGGCGATCGTCGATGCGCTCCGCAGCATGCAAGATGATATCGATGTCATTGAATCCGGTTCTCTGTCCGAGGCATACGATCGGATTGCGAGCAACACAGATATCGATTTGATACTGCTCGATCTGCGCATGCCAGGCGTCAGCGGCGTAAAGGGAGTGCGCGCGTTGAGAACCCGACGGCCTGATGTACCGATTGCCGTCATCTCGGCATTAACCGACAGCGTCGTTATTCGCGAGTGCTTTGACGCTGGCGCCGCCGCCTACATCCCGAAATCCCTTCCTCGCGCTCATTTCGCCACGGCGATCCAGACTGTCCTTGACGGTGGCATCTACATGCCCAAGGAAGAGAAAGCCTCGCCGTCACTCGACGAAGAAGAGTCGGAAGGAATCGATGATTCCCTTCTTTGTCGCTTTGAATTGCTGACCAATCAGCAGCGCAAGGTCCTTGAACTCATGGCTCAAGGCATGCCCAACAAATGTATCGCCTATGAGATCGATGTGCAGATGACCACGGTCAAATCACACGTATCGAGCCTGCTGCAGAAGCTGGGCGTTTCAAGCCGGACGCAGGCGGTCATCCGCTATGAAAAATATGCCCGCCATCTGTCAGCCTCGAACAGACGAGATCAACGCTCGTAAACGCGCCGGCTTGATTGGTTTGACCAAAAAAGTAGCCCCTATCTGCTGAGCCAAGTTCTGGATCTCCGGGTTGCGGTCCGCGGTGATAACCGCGGCTGGAACAATCGTATCGCAATGCTTCCGAATGGCAGCGATGACGTCCGTACCGAAGCGGCCACGATCCAGGTGATAATCGGCCAGGATGATATCGGGACGGCAGTCCCGCTTCTTCAGTTCGGCAAGAACGCCTGCCTGGTCGGGCGCTGCAATGACATCGCAATGCCAGGCAGTAAGGAGGCCAGCCATGCCGTCCAGCACGTCCGGCTCATTCTCGACAACGACGACAAGCATGCCCTCCACGCTGGCACGCTCCGCGACTGTGGTTAGTCCTAGTTCCACTGGCTCGCTGGCGTCAGTCGCTACCGGAACCAGAACCGAAAACATCGATCCTTTGCCCAATTTCGAGCGCACTTGGACCGGGCAATTGATGAGGCGGCTGATGCGACGCACGATCGAAAGTCCAAGCCCATATCCTTCGCCACCAATTTCGGTCAGGCGACGGAATTCCTCAAAGATTTCGTTGAGCTTGTCTTTGGGAATGCCGATTCCTGTATCCAGCACCTGAAGCTCCACAAATGTGCCTCGCCTGCGAGCACCAAAGAGAATGCGGCCCTTCGGGGCATAGCGGCAGGCATTGGTCAGGAAATTCTGCAACAGCCGCCGCAAGAGCGGCACATCCGTCTTTACGCTGAGCGAACAGGGCATGAGGGTGACCGTCAAGCCATTGCGTTCGGCGAGAGGCGCTATCTCTTCATAAAGTGCCGCCATTAGCGCCACCAGTGGCGCACGCCGGATGTTCACCGCCACCTTGCCGGCATCAAGCTTGGAGATATCGAGGAGGATATTGAGAATGTCTTCGACATTCGAGAGAGCACGATCCACCCGGCTGATCTGACGCGACAGATCGTCGGGAACGGGTTGATCCTGGATCGCAGCGACGAACAATCGCGCCGCATTGAGCGGCTGCAGCAGATCGTGGCTGGCGTCGGCCAGAAATTGCGTCTTGCTCAAATTCGCTTGATCAGCCTGGGTCTTGGCCAGTTGTAGCTCTGCTGCGATTCGGCGCCGCTCGACGACTTCACCCAGCAGGGTTTCGTTCAGCTGCTGAAGAGACGCCGTGCGCTCGTGGACGCGACGCTCGAGCTCTTCATTGGCGGCCTCAAGAATGCGTTGAGCCCGGCGCCGCTCGGTGATGTCTTGAACAAGCGTAAAAAAACCGATGACGCGACCGCTGCTGTCGCGATGCGGCACATAGGTCGCAAGACCGAAACGCGGCTCTTCATCTGCCGACGGCAATGTCAATTCGAAGACCACGGTCGACCCGCTCAGCACGCGCTCAATATAAGGGCGGCGCAGATTGTAGGCCTCGTCGCCCAGAACGGTGCGCATCCGGCGCCCCAAAATCTTTTTGCCGTTGGATCCGAATGACGTGCGATAGGCGCGATTCACGAACTGATACTGTTCGTTCTCGTCGATAAAACACATCATGGTCGGCATGGCGTTCGCAAAAAGGCGAATGCGCTCTTCCCGGTCATGCACCGCCTCTTCTGCGAGGCGACGTTCCGTGATCTCAGCGCAAGAAAGTACGAAACCACCATCCGGCATGGGGTCGCGCTTGATGGCAAACCACCGACCGTTCACGCTCACTTCCGCCGGCGCTGTCCCATTGGCCGTGACAATCGGCGATGCGACGCCCAACTCGGGAACATTGCGAAGATCGTTGAATCTCTGAAAGTTATGCAGCGTCGCTCCCACCCGCAGCAAGTCGGACGGCAGTTCGAGCAATTCGCCGTAACGCTGATTTACCGTCATCAGCCGCTGCTCCTCATCGAACACAGCAACACCGATCGACATGCTTTCGAGTGTCGCCTGGAGATGACGCGACCTCTCCGCCAGCGCCAATTCCCGTTCCTGACGTTCGGCATCCTTGACATCGGTGATGTCCGTATAAACCGAGGCGATGCCACCTTCCAGAGACGGCCGGTCATTCACCTGGATCCATCGACCATTCGACAATGCGTATACCCAGCGAATGATGCCGCCCTGCTTGATCTCCTTCCGTTTGGCCAATCGGTCGGCAACCCATTGCTCGGCGGGGTAATCGGCCGGTGTGACGATCGACCCGTTTTTCAAGGCCAGTTTGATCAGGGCCTCGAAGGTCATATCGGCATGAGTATCTCCCTTGAGATTTGGCCAGAAGTCCAGGAAGCGTTGATTGCATAGGATCAGTTTGTCGTCAGGATCGAAAATTGCGAATCCTTCGGAAATGCTGTTGATCGCGTCTCGTTGCCGGTTCTGGGCGGTAACACCCATTGCCACCGCTTCCTTCAGCTCTCGGTTTGTTCCGGCGACAGCTTCCAGGGCATCTTCAAGTTCACGGGTGCGCTCCTTTACCATCCGGTCCAGCAAAATGGCCGTTTGGAACAGATGATAGGCATTACCCTGCAAATCGAGGCTGTGTTCGACATGCTGCGTCAGTGCTCGGTTGATCTCCCGCAGCTTTGACACTTCCCGCCGCAATGCAGCGACCTCGTCATCAGTTACCGGAGATATGAGCTGATCCTGCATGTTATTGCCGTCTTACCGCGGCCGACCGAAGGCGATACCGGTGAAGGTCTGGCTCATATGCATCGTGCCGAATTGTTCTCCATAGGTATTGAACCCAATCACGTTGTTGAGGTCGTGCAGATGCGATACGTCGGCCAGCATGTCTCCCTGCTCCATCTCGATATAACGCAGGATGCAATCAAACCCGATTGTTGCCTGTACAGACCCGAGATCCTTGCGCAATTTTTCGAATACAGCCTCCAGATCGGCCACCAGATCGCCGCTACGGGCAATGCTCAGCACGATCCCTTCGTCGATGGCGCAGAAGAACTGCAGACTGTCGTCGTCATTCACCTTCTGGATCGATCGCGCATAGAATCTCCCTCCGGCGCGCACCACGAGCGGATGCAAGGCAAAGACCTGAGCCGTGAGGTCGGCACGCGTGAGCCCCAGGAGTCTTGCATATTCCTGGGCAGCCGGTTCGGCGTTGATCTGCATGACAATCCGCCGCGATGGATCGGCGCGGGTGATGACCAGCTTCTGCGACAAGGCCTCGAAATGCTGCGTTTGAAAAACGCGGAAATCGAGATCGGTCGAAATCAGCATCAGGATCGCGGAATTGGTAAGAACCTGGCCGCCCAACAGCATGTTAGGTTCGTTTTTGACAGCGCTGATACCGGCCGAACCACCCACCAGCGGTACATGGCCCAGGGCATTGCCAAAGGCACTGGCAATTGCCTCCTCGCGCATCGACAAGCCGTCATTCAACAGTATCGCAAATGAGTTTGGCATCGCGGCGTGAAATTCCGCCGCCTCATGCTGGGTCAGCAGTGTACGTGCCGCAGAGAATCCATCGGCCAGGTCAAACTGCGCCAGCTGCTCGAACAATTGAAGTGACAAACTGAAATGTGTCTTGGGCAGACTCAATCCGGTGATGGTGCCGTGCCGGTAGCCAAGCGGCGTGATCTCCCCTGCCGTGGTGCAACCGACGACCGGTGCGGCGCAACCGTATTCGGCAACAGCAGCCGCGATCTCGGCGATATGGAATTGCGGCGAGCAAAACAGCAGGACGAGCGCGCTTTCATCGCTCGCAATAGCCTCCAGCACGGATAAGACGACATCCCGGACCGTCCCCGTCTCGGGGCTCGATTCCACAGCCCAAAGAATACCGCTGTGCCCTGCGTCCCGACCTGGTGCATCCGCCTCCAGAACAGCCATCTCAATCCTCCCGGCGAAAAGAGTCTTCTTGATTGATTGGTTGGGCGGCCCGCCTCAGCATGTCGCACCGCCGGTCGTCGCGCTGGCATTATCCGTGATTGCGGCCTTGATCCAAAGTCCAATTTCCGACTTGGCCAAGTTCTCGATAGCATTTCCTCTCCATTAATCGGCTCGCGCCTGCAGCATGCCGGCGAGCGATGCTGCTGGGGCGTGGCCCTCAAACGGATTGGATGCGATTATGAAAACTCGGGCAGCTCTGGCGACACAGGCCGGCAAGCCGTTGGAAATTGTCGAGGTCGAGCTCGCAGGCCCGAAAGACGGCGAAGTTCTTGTGGAAGTAAAAGCAACGGGCCTTTGCCATACCGATTGGTTCACCCTGTCCGGCGACGACCCGGAGGGCATTTTCCCTGCCATCCTGGGGCATGAGGGCGCCGGCATCGTGGTCGATGTCGGTGCCGGTGTGACCTCGCTGAAAAAGGGTGACCATGTCATCCCGCTCTACACGCCCGAATGCCGGCAATGCGAATACTGCCTCAGCCGCAAGACCAATCTTTGCCAGGCGATCCGCGTGACCCAAGGCCAGGGCTTGATGCCCGACGGCACCAGCCGCTTCTCCATGGGCGGACAAAAGGTTTATCACTATATGGGCACCTCGACCTTTTCGAATTTCACCGTGGTACCCGAAATCGCACTCGCGAAGATTCGCGAAGACGCACCTTTCGACAAAGTTTGCTATATCGGCTGTGGCGTCACCACCGGCATCGGTGCGGTTATCAATACCGCACGAGTGGAAATCGGCGCCAATGTCGTCGTCTTCGGCCTGGGCGGCATCGGCCTCAACGTCATTCAGGGCGCCCGGCTGGCCGGTGCCAACATGATTGTCGGCGTCGATCTCAATCCCGGCCGCAAGGCCTTGGCCGAGAAGTTCGGCATGACCCATTTCGTCAACCCGAAGGAGGTCGAGGGCGATCTCGTCCCCTATCTGGTCAACCTCACCAAGGGCGGCGCGGATTACAGCTTCGAGTGCATCGGCAATATCAAGACGATGCGGCAAGCATTGGAATGCTGCCATAAGGGCTGGGGCGTTTCAGTCATCATTGGCGTGGCCGGTGCTGGTCAGGAAATATCCACCCGGCCGTTCCAGCTCGTGACAGGGCGCGTCTGGAAAGGCACCGCCTTCGGCGGTGCGCGCGGTCGCACCGACGTGCCGAAAATCGTCGATTGGTACATGGACGGCAAGATCAACATCGATGACCTCATCACCCACACGATGCCACTCCAGGACATCAACAAGGGGTTCGAGCTGATGAAGGCAGGTACCTCTATCCGCAGCGTGGTCCTCTATTGACCGATGTCCAACCGCAAGCCGGCCCCGGCCTGATAGCCATGAGCCAGATCACGACCGTGCCGGTTGAAACCTTGTCTCGCCACCGTTGCTTTGGCGGATGGCAGGGATTTTATCGCCACCAATCACATGAGATCGGCCTGCCGATGCGTTTCTCGGTATTCGTGCCGCCGCAAGCCGAACGGGGGTCCTGTCCGGTTCTCACCTTTCTGGCGGGCCTCACCTGCACCGAAGAAACCTTCATGATCAAGGCGGCAGCACAGCGTCTGGCCGCCGAATATGGCCTCGTCCTGGTGGCTCCTGATACCAGCCCCCGCGGAACGGACTTTCCAGGGCAGGCAGACCATTGGGATTTTGGTGTTGGAGCGGGATTTTATGTCGATGCCACGCAACAACCCTGGGCGCGGCACTGGCGGATGTTCAGCTATGTGACCCGTGAATTGCCGGAGGTGATCGCCGCCCATTTCCCGACGGATTCCACGCGTCAGGGGATTTTTGGTCATTCCATGGGTGGTCATGGTGCTCTCGTCGCCGCCCTGCGCAATCCCGGCCGTTACCAATCCGTTTCTGCCTTCGCGCCGGTTGCAGCTCCCAGTCAGAGCCCTTGGGGTCAAAAAGCCTTCAGCAACTATCTCGGGCCAGAGGCAGCCGATTGGCATGCCTACGACGCCAGCGAATTGGTCAAGAACCATCTCCACCCAGATGAAATTCTCATCGATCAAGGGTTGGATGACCAATTCCTCGCAGAGCAATTGCACCCGCATCTCTTCGAGAAAGCGGCCCTGCAATCTGGCCAGGCCGTCGAACTGCGACTGCACCAGGGTTACGACCATGGCTACTATTTCATTCAGAGCTTCATGGCCGATCATATCCGGCATCATGCGCAGCGGATTTGCCGGGACCACTAGCATTCCGGCCGGGGAGACGAGGATGGTCAGATCGCTACGTCGGATACTCGCTGGATTATTGATGGGCCTTTTCCTGGTGAATGAGGCACCAGCAACAGATTTGCCGACAATTCGCGTCGGGCTCCTGAAATTCGGTACGGTCAATTGGGAGATGCAATTGCTCCGCGAGGGGCTCGACCGCAAGCACGGCTTTATCCTCAGTCCGTCAATGCTCGCTGACCGGGAAGCCAACAGCATCGCCCTGATGGGTGGCGACGTCGACGTCATCGTCACCGACTGGATCTGGGTCGCAAAGCAGCGTGCCCTCGGTCGCGACTTTACCTTCGTCCCATTTTCGCGCTCGGTCGGCGCCGTGATGGCAGACCCCGCCACCGGTATCAAATCGATCGCGGATCTCAAGGGCCACAGCATCGGCGTCGCAGGCGGCGCCTCCGACAAGAGCTGGGTTTTGCTGCGGGCCTATGCCCAGAAAACGCTGGGCCTGGACCTTGCGAAGGAAGTCGATGCCCAGTTCAGTGCCCCGCCCATGCTGAACGAACTGCTGCTACGCGGAAAATTGGATGCCGTTCTCAACTACTGGCAATTCAATGCCCGGCTGAAAGAAAAAGGCATGGTACCAGTCATTTCGATCGCCGACATTCTGCCGGCGCTCGGGATCGAGACGCCGCCCCCTCTCCTCGGCTGGGTGTTCAGCGAAAACTGGGCAAAGGCCAATCCAACCGCAGCCGCGGGTCTGATCGATGCCTCCTATGAGGCCAAAGGCATCATGAAAACCGACGATGCCGCCTGGTCCCGCCTGCGCCCGCTCATGGATGCCGAGACTGACGCAGTCTTCAATGCTTTGAAAGCTGGTTATCGTGACGGCATACCCGAGGGATACGGCCCGACGGACGTCGCGGCGGCACAGATTGCTTTCAAGGAAATGCGCGCCATTGACCCCAATGCGGTCGCCGATCTGGAGGCCTTGCCTGACGGCACCTTCTGGCCAGATTTCCGCCCATGAGCCCGGCGATCACTACCTTCCCCCGAGAAACTGCCTCCGGCGCACGCTGGATCAAATGGTCGTCATTACTGGTGCTGGCGGCAATCTGGCATCTCACCTCGCTGACGCTGAATGATCCGGCCTTGGTGCCATCCCCTTGGACCACATTAATTTCATTTCATCATCACCTCTTCGAAGGAAACCTGCTCCCCAACCTGGCGGCAACGCTCGCCCGGGTGGCGGTTGCGTTCGCCCTGGCCATGGTGCTGGGGAGCGCCCTCGGCATTCTCATGGGTCGATCGCTGCTGGTCGACAATCTGTTCGGTGGCTGGCTGGTGATTGCTCTCAATATGCCAGCGCTGGTGACGATGGTCCTGTGCTATGTCTGGTTCGGATTGAACGAAAGTGCCGCCATCCTTGCGGTTACGATCAACAAGGCGCCTCTGGTCGCCGCCATCACCCGCGAGGGCGCGCGCGCCATCGATTCCTCTCTTCTGGAGATGACCCGGGTCTTTGGCGTATCGCCGCTACGTGTGCTGCAGCGGGTCGTCCTGCCGCAGATCGCCCCCAGTTTCATGGCGGCGGCGCGGGCCGGCCTGGCTCTCACCTGGAAGATCGTGCTGGTGGTGGAATTGCTGGGGCGGCCAAGCGGAATCGGGTTCGAGATCCGCACATTCTTCAATTACTTCGATATCGCCAGCATCCTAGCCTATTCATTGGCATTCGTGGCCGTCGTCATGGCCATCGAAGGCTTGGTTCTGCAGCCCCTTGAGCATCGCGCACAACGCTGGCGGCGCACATGACGGGCGTGCAGCTTCACAATATTACCAGGAATTTTCAACGCCCGGCGCCTCATGCCGTCTTACGTGCCCTCGATCTTACCGTCACACCAGGAGAACTCCTCGGTCTCGTTGGCCCGTCCGGGTGTGGCAAAACGACATTGCTACGCATCATAGCCGGCCTAGACCAAGGCTTTGGCGGCACATTGACCTGGACAAGCGGAGAGCGTCCGAAGACCGCCATGGTGTTCCAGGAACCGCGTCTCGTCCCCTGGCTCAGCCTTCTCGACAATCTTCTCCTCGTCACCGATCAGGCAAGACGCGCCGAAGCGATGGCGCTCCTTGCAGAGGTTGGGCTCGCCGGCCATGAAACTGCCTTTCCCGCGCAGTTGTCCGGGGGCATGCAGCGGCGTGCCGCGCTGGCCCGCGCCCTTCTGGCCGATCCGGATCTGTTGCTGCTGGATGAGCCATTCATTTCGCTCGATGGCGCGTCTGCCGCCCAGATGCGGCGATTGCTGACGACCTATTGGCAGAAGCGCGGCATCACCATACTTCTGGTAACGCATGATTTACCCGAGGCGATCGAACTTGCCACGCGTATCGTGACATTGTCGCCGGAACAAGGACGTATCACGGCCGACATCTCGATCCCTCTCTCCTATCCACGCCGGGAGACGGACCCCGCCATCGTTGAAATTCTGAGCCAACTCCGCCCCGCGACCCGGGATTGGCCACCTACAGCGGAGCCACCCGCCCCAACCTATCGCAGTAACGCGCGATCGAGGTTGCGGGCTTTCTCGAGATCGACCGCCTGATCAACGCCAATCAGATCGATGAGCTTGGTGGACGCCACGTCGGCGCGGTCAAAAATGGCACCGGCGACGTTTGCGCCGGTGAGATCGGCACCGGCGAGTTCAGCCATCATCAAATCAGCGCCAGACAAATTGGCGCCCCGCAACTTGGCAAACTCCATCTTGACGCGCGACAACCTGGCATCCGACAAATCCGCACCCGTCAGATCGGCCGAAGAGAGCACGGCGCGCATCAACCCCATGGACTGATTTTTCATATCCGCCGATAGGTCGGCACCGGTGAGATTTGCACCGTTCAGGCGCGCACCCGTCATATCCGCGGTGACGCGCGCACCGGAAAGGTTGGCCCCGACAAAGTTCGCGTCCCGCATCTGCGCGCTAACAAGGCTGGCGCCGATGAGGCGTGCCTGACTAAAATTAGCGCGCAGCGCCCAGGCCTGGTCCAGAATCGCGCCCTCCAGATTGGCGCCACGCAGATCGGCATTGTTGAGATAGGCGCCACGCAGATTGGCGCGGTAAAAATTCAATCCGGAAAGATCAAGACCGTTGAGCCTCTTGCCGGCAAGATCGATCGGCACACCGGATGCCACCCTCGTCAACAGTGCTGCAACATCATCTCTCGTCATCTCCGCTGACGTAAAGGTCGGTGTGGACAGATCAACCTGATCCATCATGCTCTGAGCGGCTGCGAGGCTTGACCCAATCAGCAGGGCGAAAAGCACCACGGCCGGAAAGCTGCGAGGAATTTGCATCGCGCCTATCTCACTTCGCCGGGATCACGGCATTCAGCATGGTCGGATAGCCTGCCTCAATCCATTCTTGGACGCCGCCAGGAAACCAGTGGACGCCGCTATAGCCATATGCCATGGCACGCTTCGCAGCATTCCATGACATCCAGCATTGCGCATCGCAATAGAACACCATTTTCCTGGCCTTGTTGCCCAAGGAGATCTTGCCAAGCGCATCTCGAAAATAGACATCCATCTCATCCGACAGACGTCCATATCCGACATTGGCAAGCCAGATGCTGCCTGGAATATCGTATCGCGCGGGGGCGCGCCAATAGGTCGTGGCAGGAAGCTCCTGTGGTCGGGGCGGCTGCGGCAACACGTCGATGACGATCACGGCCTCGCGCAACATCAGTTGATGCAGATCAAGGGCGTCAATCACGCGGGCGCCTCGCAGAGTTGCCGGCGTTTCACTGCGATAATCGTCAAGTCTGTAACCCACCGGCTCGGCTGTCTGGGCATATGCCGACAGACTGCCGCCGATCAGCATCAACACACATACTCCCAGATTCCGGATTGCATCCTTCATGGAATCAGCTTGCGCCGACCGTCGAGCCTGGGAATGTGGTAACTGCGCAGGATTTCCTGGATCGGTTCCGCGTTCTCGCGCAACAGTTCGTTGATGTCATTCTTCCATCTATTTTCGCCGGGGCGAACCGCCATGGTGATGTAGAAATCCATCCGCGTGGTATTCGCCTCTTTGGTCAGCGGCATGATCCTCAAGGCCGCGTCGTGTTGGATAGCGTAATATCCCGCGATCGGCCCCCACATGATCGCCACATCGATCTCGTGATCAAGCAGATCCTCGATCATGTCCTTGCCTGGGGACTGATGCCGCGTGTCAACCATCAGGTCATAGGGGCGAACCCGCGATGCGAGTCCCGTTCTGGCGATGATGTCCGCGGGCGGCGCCCCGGCAGTGAGGCCGATTCTGAAATTCTTCGATTGCAACGCCGCGATCGTCTCGGCAGTGATGTTGTCGGCGCTGCGCGTCACCATGACATAGGCCGAGCGATAGTATGGATTCGTGCTCTGCACCATTTCAGCACCGGTGACGATGCCCAGGACCAGATCGCATCGGCGTGCGCGCAAGGTGTTGCGCAGGAAGCCCACCGTATTCGGGTACCAGATATACTTTAGAGGAACATTCAGCTTCTCCGCCAGCAATTCGGCGATCTTGTTTTCGAAGCCTTCGCCCTTGTCGTTCGAAAATGGCAGATTGCTGGGATCTGCACAAACCCGCAGCGCCGAACGGTCCACCGCCTCAGGGAGCTCATTGGCCATCGCTGGGATATGGAAGGAGAATGCCAGCCAGGTCGCTGCCAGACATGCCATGACAATCGAAAAGCTCTGCGCTTTCCTCACCAGCGACATCCTTCTAATCGGCCATACAGGCCGCCTCCGCCTCGGCAGCCTCTGGTGGCTTCGGATCATGCTTCGCCGGCCGCCCCGGCCCGATCGCTCGATCCGATCGCGCCTTCAGATAGGCATAGATATCGTCGATATAGCACATGACATTGCGATCCGTGCCCAATGCCGGCATCTTCAGTGTCGTCGCCGTATTGACGTCGGTCTTCCCGTTCACGACGACTTCGTAGAATTGTTCGTAAGTGAGGACCTTCAAAGATTCCATGAGGGCCGGACCGAAGGAACTGCCGGCGCCGTCTGGGCCATGGCAGGCAAGGCAATTGCCACTATACCGTCGGAAGCCATTGAACGTCGCCCAATCGGTCGTCCCGTCCGGCTGAATACGATAGGGCTTTTCCTCGGCTTCCGCATCATCGCCTTCCTGGGCGTTGCCTGGGGCATTGGCGCCGAAAAAGATCAGGCTAAGAAGGATCGCCGCTATAGCCATAGCGGGGTGTTGAAGATACCGCCTTTCGTTCCGCAGCATTCATTGTCCTCGGTCAATATTTTGATGATCGTGCATCGGTAGCGGGAAAAAGAACGGGGATACGGGCCGACCGTATCCCCGTTCAGTAGCGACATCACTCAGGGAGAGCGAAGACGGTCAAAGTGCCACCGAGCGCGGTGTACTGGGAGAGCGACTTGTATGCACCGACGGCACCCAAGCCTTCCTGCTCACCCGTCAAACCGGCCGCCATGCCGATACCGGCCCAGCCACCGAGTCCGGACAGGACGGCTACATACTGCTTGCCATCATATTCATAGGTATTGACGTTGCCGATGATGCCGGATGGCGTTTTGAAGCGATACAATTCCTTGCCGCTCTCGGCATCGACGGCCTTGAGATAGCCTTCCAGCGTGCCGTAGAAGACCACGTCGCCAGCCGTCGCCAGGGCGCCGCTCCAGACCGAGAAAGGCTCCGGCAGGGACCATTTGATCTTCCCCGTGGTCGCGTCCCAGGCGATGAAGTTGCCGAGATTCTCTTCGCCCTTGGGTGGATACATGCTCAGCGTCGCCCCGACATAAGGCTGGCCAGCGGTGTAAGCGACCCTATACGGCTCGTAATCCATGCAGACGTGATTGGTCGGCACGTAGAACAGACCCGATTTCGGCGAATAGGCGGACGGCTGCTGATCCTTGGAGCCAAGAGCGGCCGGGCAGATATTCTGCGTGTTGGTATCCTCGCCACCGGCTTCAGTCGAGAATTCCTTCACCCGCTCCGGCAGGCCGGTCTCGAGATCGATCTTGGTTGCCCAGTTCACCGCCGGATCGAATTTCTCCGCGACCAACAGCGCGCCAGTCTCGCGATCCAACGTGTAGCCGAAGCCGTTGCGATCAAAGTGAACCAGCAGTTTCCGTTGTTCGCCATTGAACTCCTTGTCGACCAGGATCATTTCGTTGACGCCGTCATAATCCCACTCGTCGTGCGGTGTCATCTGATAGACCCACTTGGCCATGCCGGTATCCGCGTCGCGCGCGAAAATGGTCATCGACCATTTATTGTCACCGGGACGCTGCACCGGGTTCCAGGTGCTGGGATTGCCAGTGCCGTAATAGACAAGGTTGAGTTCCGGGTCATAGGACATCCAGCCCCAGGCCGTGCCGCCACCGGTCTTCCACTGGTCACCTTCCCAGGTCGCGATGCCGGAATCCTTGCCGACCGGCTTGCCGAGCTGTGTCGTCTTCTCCGGATCCATAAGCGTATCCGAATCCGGCCCAACGGAGTTTGCCCGCCAAAGCTGCTTTCCGGTCTTGGTGTCATAGGCCGTAACATGACCCACCACGCCGAACTCGGCACCGCTATTGCCGATCAGCACCATGTTCTTGATCACCATTGGCGCCGAGGTGCCGGTTTCACCCTTGGTCGGATCGCCGTCGACCGCCGTCCAGGCGACCTTACCGGTCATGGCATCGAGTGCCACCAGAGAGGTGTCGGCCTGGTGCAGGAAGATCAATCCATCACCATAGGCGACACCGCGATTGACCGTGTCACAGCACATCACCGGAATGACGTTGGGATCCTGCTTGGGTTCGTGTTTCCAGACAATTTTTCCGTCCTGGCTAAGATCAAGCGCGAAAACGGTATTGGGGAATGGTGCGTGCACATACATCATATTCCCAATGACCAGCGGGCCACCTTCATGGCCGCGCAGAACACCGGTCGAGAATGTCCAGGCGACCTGCAGATCCTTCACATTCCCTGCATTGATCTGATCAAGGCCGCTATAGCGCGTGCTCGAATAGTCACCAAGCGGCATGACCCATTGCTTGGGATCTTTCTGCAGCGTCAGCAATTCATCATTGGCGATAGCGCTCGCCGACCACAATGTCGCCATTGCGGCCAACCCCAGCACAACTCCTGAAGCAGGATTCACTCTTGCCATGGTTCCCTCCCGGATTATGAATGGCGCACCGCCTCGGCGTCTTTTTTCCCTGACCTACCGAGCCGCCATCAACTGGCCGATCATTAAGCGATGTTGCCGGGTTCTCCCGATCATCTTCGTATCGCAGAGAGTCTCGCTGGCCGTGAAGAACGCAGCGAACGATTTGTCGGAAGCCCTGCAGTCCACGCTAACACTTCATAGAGTGAGGCGACCGACCATTTGTCGTCAATCGACAAACGCTTCGTAGTCATCGTCCTTTGGTACAACTTAGCGCGCGAGACAGTTGGAGCACGCGGATCGCACACCGTTGATGAAGATCTCTCTCGTACTTAAGCACGACGAGCGTGCATCATCCGGCCGGATTGTTCGCTGTGATTCAGCTGGCCGCAGCGGCGGCGGTTTTGCGGCGGCGATACTGAAAATCCGGCGCCGGCGCTTTGCTCGCCGATTCCGCCAGCGCCCGCAAATCGGCATGCAGTGGCGACAAGGCACAGGCCGGATCGGTGGCCCCAGCAGAGCCTGCGATTGCGAGCGCCTGGCACCGGCAGCCGCCCCAATCAACCTCTCGCTGCGCACAGCTCTGGCAAGGTTCCGGCATCCAATCCGTACCACGGAACTTTTCAAATGCCGGCGACGCCGCCCAGATTTCCGCCAGCGCCTTGTCGCGAACGGAATCAAAAGACAATTCGGGAATCGTTTCCGCGGCGTGACATGGCAGGACCCGCCCAGAAGGCGCCACATTGAGAAATTGCCGCCCCCAGCCGCCCATACAGGCCTTGGGTGTTCGGGCGTAATAATCCGGAACAACATAATCGATCACGATACGACCGCGCAGCCGCACCCGCGCCAGTTCGACCTGCTCCGTTGCGCGCTGCAGATCGTCCAGTGTCGGCATCAATGCCGCTCGATTTCTGAGCGCCCAGCCGTAATATTGCACATGCGCAATCTCGACCCGCGCTGCATCCAGTGAGACGGCAAGGTCGATCATACCGTCGATCCGGCTGACATTATGTCGGTTGACGATGATGTTGACCGTCAAGGGTAGGCCAGATTCGCGAACCCATGTGGCAAAAGCCAGTTTCTTCGCCTGAGCGCCGGCGCAATTGCCGATCCGCTCAGCCGATTCGGCAAGCGAGTCCTGGAAACTTAGTTGCGCGTGATCGAGTCCGGCAGCCACCAGATCCGCAAACCGTGCGCGATCAATCGCCACGCCGGACGTAATCAGGTTGCTGTAGAGACCGCATTGCCGGGCATGATCAACCAGCACGGCCAGATCGCGCCGAATGGTCGGTTCACCGCCTGAGAAGTGCACCTGCAGCACCCCGAGATCGGCCGCCTCTTCGATGACGCGGCGCCATTCCTCGGTCGTGAGTTCATCGCGCACCTGCTCCAGCTCAAGCGGGTTTGAACAATAGGGACATTGCAGCGGACAGCGATGTGTCAACTCGAGCAGAATCGCCAGCGGCGGTTGGGGAGCTTGCCGTGCGCTCATACCATCAATATCCGCTTCTCAAGGAGATCGGCCAGTAACGCCTGCACATCACCCTCGATCTCGGCGCGATCGGCACTATAGGCCTGCGCCAAATCCTCGACCATGGCCGCCACATCCGTAACGCCGTCGCAGCGCTTGAGGATCTCGCAGGCGGTGTCATCGAGCATCAGCACACGCTCCGGTGCCAAAAGCGTCCAGCTCTGCCGCGTCGCATCAAATCTCAGGCGCACGCCGGGCGCCAAGCGCGGTCTGGATGCCGTGGCTAGCATCGCCTCGTTCACGCCCTTTGCCCCGGAACGAAGGCGCCCGGCGGAATGTGACCCGGCTCGACATAGGCGTAATAGAGCGCGTCGAGCTGGGCCCACAGCACGTCGCATTTGAAGGTCAACGCATTCAAGACGAGCTGTTGCTGCTGTGGCAACCGCGCCTCCCGTTTCACATAATCGAGGGCAAAATCGGCATCCCGCGGCGCCTGATAGAGCCTCTTGTCGAAATAGGACAATGCGGCGCGATCAACAAAATCGTAATTGGCCAGCATGCCGCTGACCCGATCTGTGATGATGGCAGGGGCAAACATTTCGGTAAGAGAGGATGCAACGGCCTCCAGCAGGCTGCGGTCGCGCACGAAATGCAGGTACGCCTCGACGGCAAAGCGCGTGCCTGGCAACAGACCCGCACCAGAAACGACATAATCACGCTCGAGGCCCAGTGCGCCGGTCAGACCGAGCCAGCGTTCGATGCCGCCCGGGCCATCGTCGTTGCCGTCGTGATCCTCAATTCGTTGTCGCCAGATGCGCCGGAACCCCAGATCCGCGGATCTGCCGAGAATGGTCGCATCCTTCATCGGAATGATTGACTGGTAGTAATAGCGGTTGAGCGCCCAAGCCTGTACCTGACCGCGGTTGAGCTTGCCGCCATGCAGCAATGCGTGGAACGGGTGACGGTTGTGATAACGCTCAGCGCCGATCGCACGTAGTGCGGTCTCCAACCCCTCAGGATCGAGCATATGACTCACAATGAGATCCTCATGCCATCTTGCGCCACTTCCCAACCGGCCGCGACAGTCGCCGCATGCTCCAGCGAAGCCTCGTCCAGGACCGGATTGGTCGTATTCACGTGAATGAACACCTTGCGCCCTATGGCCAGACCCTCGAAGGCGGCCATGGTGCCGTCGGCGCCGCTGATGCTCATATGCCCCATTCGCGCTCCCGTCTTTGCGCTGATGCCGAGGTCGACAAGTTCCGTATCCGACCACAGCGTTCCGTCAAAGAAGATCAACGGCGACCCTCGCAGCCGCTCCCGCAATGCCGGGGTCAATCGCGCGCAGCCGGGGATGAAGTGAAAGCGCGCCGCCCCACTCCTGATCTCCAAACCGATCGTATCCTCGACTCCCCCGGCAAGATCGCCGACATGGCGCGATTCGAGGAACAAGGGGACCTTGCCTGGCACGGGGAACGCCTCGATAACGAGGCCAAGATCACCAGACGCGCCCGCAATCTTTATCGGATCGCCCAAGGGAAACGCGCTGCGTTCGACATAGTCAGGCGCCAATGCGCCGAATATCGGGTTTTCTGCCAATATCCCGAGAACGCTGCTTGTGGCCCAAAGCCGGAAGGGCTGGCTTTCTCGCATCGACAGCAACCCCGCGACATGATCAATCTCGGCACTGGTCAGCAAGACCGCCTTGATAGGCGAATCCCGCAAACCCTGCCGCGGCCAGAACGCACGGTTCTGTAGCAATTGCTGACGCAAATCCGGCGATGCATTCACCAGAAGCCAATTCTCGCCATCCGCGCTGACAGCAATCGACGCCTGCGTGCGCTGCTGTGCACCGCCGGCTCCCTCGCGCGCCGCCTTGCTGGTCGGCGCGTTGCAGTTCCACTGAGGGAATCCACCGCCGGCGGCAGAGCCAAGCACGATTACTTCCATGACAGCCGTATCTTCAACGACTGCCGTGGCGGTAACATTGTCTGTTTCCACCGCGCAGCGACGGAAGCTGTCTACAGGCGCGCGCTGGCGTAGCTGTTGATTTCCATGCCGACGCAGATTTCGCGGATACGCGGAGCTGTCCATTTCTTCACGATCAGTCCTCCCAATTTAGAGCGATTGTCGAACCGGCACTAACAGTCGGCATCACCGACTTATTGAATGGTATCGCGAGTCCGGCAGCGCCACAATAACGGGCTGCCTCTCAACGCTCATCCTTAGGGTGGAATTTCTGGGACAAACCCGATGCTGGGTTCATCAGCGCCTATTATCGGTGCGTTCAACACGCCTTGAAGACCGGCCTGGCCCCCAGCCGAGACAGTTCCAGCGAAAATTCCCGTATTGTTGGCGCGGTATCACGCAGCCATTGTAACTGCACATGATAGGCTTCGCTTTCGCGTGCACTCCAATCCTGGCAATCCAGCGGCAGATGCAACGTCGCGCCCCGGGAAGCCGTATGCGGATCGTGTTTTGCATGGGCATGAAGCTGCATAAAATGGGTAAGTTCATGCACCAGGATGCTGGTGGCCACCGGGTCGGTGCCAATATGCAGACTGTCATCGACCAGAATGCGACCCTCCGGCGTCGTGAATGCGAGGACACCGCAGGGCCGGCTGCAAACCTGCTCTGCCAGTTCGCTTTGAGGGATCGCAATGATCTCGGGGGCCACGACAGGAATTGCATACCCAGTATAGCCGGAGATTGCCGTCAGGAGCGAGGCTATCAGCTTGGCGGTTATCACGACACCAGTCCCCCTTCAGCCGTAACGCCAATTGACGCTCCCTGATGCCTGTGTTTCTCTGTCGGCGATGCACCTGCCACCCAATTGGAGGCTGCCGCATGCGTAAGCGGTTTCTCATGAGTGCGATGGCTTGCCTTATTCTGATGAGTGAAAGCGCATTGGGCGCTGCGGCGGCGAACGATTATCCCACGCCGGTCGTTGCCGATTATGTGATTGGCTGCATGGCCAGCAACGGCCAGACCCAGGACATGCTGCGCCGCTGCGCCTGCAGTATCGATACCGTCGCATCGATCATGCCTTATGATACCTACGAAAAAGCGGACACCATCATGCGCATGCAACAGGTGAGTGGAGAGCTCACGGGCATGTTCCGCGACATGAAAATGCTGACCGATATCGTCAAGCAATTGCGCCTGGCGCAAATCGAGGCGGACTTCCGCTGCTTCTAGTCTCCGGCCCACCAGCCCCCTCGCTTGCTAGCTATCAGCCCGCCGGTGGCACTGGCCACTCGGCCCTGAACGAACGCCCGGCGGAATCCATGACATCTGCCTCCACGCGGCCATCCAAGCCCTGACCCGGCAGATAAAATTGAATGGCGGGGTTTTCGCTCAGGGAGATATTTCCCTCGACCGAGAGGAGCAATTCCCCATCATGGCGTATGTCGATCTTTTCGACATAATCTGCCGGTATGTAATGACGGGTGACCTGGTCCATCTGCATACCAGAATAGTTCGGATGCCGGATGAGGAGTTCCAGCGACCCCTCCCTCTCCGCCGCCGCAAGCCGCTTCAGTTTCATCTCACCTCGATTCGCTTCGGCATCAGCGGGGTTTTTGTTCGCGGGCGCCGAGCAACCGCCAGCCGCCTTGACGAACACCGCAATTTCAAACAGCCGGCCATCCGACGTCTCTGCTACCGCATGCACGTCGGTATATTCGTTGACCCGAATGCGAACGCCCACGGAAGGATCCGTCCGATCCGATGCATAGCGGAACACTGCTGCCACCGGTGCTGGGTTCTTGTCGACGATGAGTGTAAGGGTGCTGAGGGTGATGCCTTGCATGTGCGCCCGGTCGAAATCGATCTGTACCGGTACGATTGCGGCATCATGGGCGCGCTCCGGCGCGGTCATGCGCATGAAGGCGGCACCATTCTCGATCACTTTGTCCGGAAACAAGGCCATCTTGAGGTCAGACCACAGATCGTCTTCGGCGCGTGCTTCGGTGCCGCAGAGAAGACAAATTACCGGGACGAGAATTTGCAAGAGCCAGGGCTTCATCTTAACCTCCCTCGGGCCGGCGCTGGACCAGACGCTATTCCCACTCTAATTCAGTATACGCCGCCGTGACGTTGCGCGCATTGTAGTCGTCAAAGAGCAGCCAGCGGCCCTTCTCGGACAATCCGACCGTTGCCGTGGCGGCCTGCAAAGTGCCGCCGGCCGCCAGAATCCGGCGGGTTTCCGTAACGATTACCTTCAGATAGCGCCGCTCGTCCGCCAATGCATCGGGCCACGCGGCCGCAACGGGACCGTGACCAGGAACCACTTTCCGGGCCGGGATCTCGGCCAATCTGTCAAGCACGGCGAGCCAGCCCAGGACCGATCCGTCCACTGCGGGGATACGCTCGAGAAAAACAAGATCGCCCGCGAACAACGTCCCGGTCGCCTCGTCGAGAACGGTGAGGTCACTATCAGTATGGGCGGGAGGATGGGCCTCCAAGATCAGAACCCTATCTCCCAGGTCGATCGTTTCCCGCGTGCTGACGAGGTGTTTAGGCAGGACGAACCACGCTTCGGAAACGTCCTGCCCTAGCGTTTCTGCCGCCCGCGCGAGATAACTTTCCTGCCGCGCCCGCAATGCCGCCGGCAGATTGGCATGACCGATGAAGACCGGCGCTTCAGCGGAAAAAGCCGAATTGCCCAGAATGTGATCTGGATGGAAATGGGTGTTGACGACATAACCAATAGGCCGATCGGTCACCTCCCGTATGGCGCTGAGTAGCGCCGTACCGATGACGGGGCTGCCGCCAGTGTCAATGATCGCCACCGACCGAGTGCCGACAACGAAGCCGATATTCGCGATGCCACCGTCATTTTCCGGATTCGCTTCCGCATGTTCGCCGCGATAGACGTAGACGCCAGGCGCTACCTCCGTCACGGAAAGGGCCGCTTGCGCAAAGGCGGGGCACGCTGGCGGGATTGCGGCCACGGCAATTGCGATCACGAACAAATGACCGGCACGACGCAAATGCGAAAACGGGTGCGACATGATCGATGCCATTCTCCCTTGTACTTTAGGCTGAGAGCAGCGTTGAACGCTTGTGGTGCCCGGGTTCGATTCCTAATATTCAATCAATTGGGACAAGTCGCCATCTGACAAATGTACGGCAGATCGGTAAGAGCGACCATCATACTAATGACGTACAACAAGTTTCTGGGAGTTTGTGCATGCTGCGATCGTCTTTCACGGCGGCGACCATCATTTTGACAACAACCCTCTGCGCCACGGCTGCCTCCTATGCCGTCGATAACGGCGACCCCACAAAGGGAAAGAAGATTTTTGCGCGCTGTGCGGCGTGCCATTCCGTGGAGGCCGACGTCAACAAGATCGGTCCTTCTCTTCACGGCATTATTGGCCGTCCCGCCGGCACGATTGCCGATTTCAAGTATTCCGATGCGATGAAGAGCAGCGGCCTCACCTGGGACCCCGATACGCTCGACAAATATCTGACCAAGCCGAAGGAGCTCATCCCTGGCAACAAGATGATTTTCCCCGGATTGCCCAAGCCGACCGATCGCGCAGACCTTATCTCCTATCTTCAGGAAGCAGCCGGCGCCGCGCAATGAGAACCCACGCCGCTCTCCGACATGCCTTCATCGGTCTGGCAATCTCTTCTACCATCGGCACGGCAAGTTTTTTTGTCGCTGCCGAGGCCAAGGCCCAGACGACCGAACTAATCGTCAAGATCGGTTATCTCGGCGAGGCGATCCCGGAGCGCGAGCCGTTATCCCTGGTCGAAGTGGTTGCGACGGACAAGGGAATGGCCGGCGCAAGGCTGGGCATCGAAGACAACAACACGACCGGGAAATTCCTCAAACAATCCTACACCTTGCTGGAAACCATCATCCCCGAGAAAGGCGACCTTCATCAGGCTGCCAAGGACATGAGCGCAGCCGGCATCAAATTGGTGGTTGCCGCCTTGACGGCCGATCGTCTCCTGGAACTTGCGGCCTTTCCGGAAATGCAGGACGCACTTATCTTCAATGTTCAAGCGCAAGATGACGGCCTGCGCATCTCCGGCTGCCGGGCCAATGTCTTCCACATGGTTCCCAGCCGCGCCATGAAAGCCGATGCGCTGGCGCAATATCTGATCAGCAAGCAATGGCCGCGCTGGGTTCTCATTTCCGGGGCGTTGCCGGCGGACAAGGCCTTCGCTGACGCCATAAGACGGGCGGCAAAGCGCTTCGGCGGAGAAATCGTGGAAGAACGGGTCTATGAGTTCGAGGCGGGTGCGCGCCGAAGCGACACCGGTCAGCAGCAGGTCCGCAAGCAAATGACCGACCTCACCCAGCGTCTGCCGGATTATGACGTGATGATCGTCGCTGACGAGAGTGAGGTTTTCGGCGAATATCTCCCCTACCGCACTTGGTCACCGCGACCCGTTATGGGTACGCAGGGATTGATCCCCACAGCATGGCACCGTAGTCAGGAGCAATGGGGCGGCACGCAGCTTCAGCGCCGTTTCACCAAAGCGGCTGGCCGCTGGATGTTGGAGGAGGATTACACTGCCTGGATGGCCGTCCGGTCGATCGGCGAGAGTGTTACCCGCAGCACCCAGGCTGACCCTGAAACACTAAGGCAATTCATGCTGTCGGATGCGTTCCAGTTGGGGGCATTCAAGGGCCAGGGCCTGACCTTCCGCCGATGGAACCAGCAATTGCGCGAGCCGATCCTGCTGGCATCGCCGACGATGCTGGTTTCAGTCTCGCCGCAGGAAGGATTCCTGCACCAACGCACGCCCCTGGACACTCTGGGTTATGACGAACCGGACTCAGAATGCCGGCTCAATCCGTGATCGATATCGCCGCCGTCGGCAGAATATGACCGTTATGGGAGGTTGAGATGAATCGCTTGCCAGCTTGCGTTCTCGCTCTGATGGGTCTTGTGACGACGACCCCGGCCCTGGCGTATACCGCCTATGTCTCCAATGAGAAAGGCAACACGATCAGCGTCATCGATTTGACGACGATGGAAGTGACGGCGACCGTGCCGGTGGGTGAGCGCCCGCGAGGCATCACGCTCAGCGCCGATCAGAAGCAAATCTATATCTGCACCAGCGATGCCGACCATATCGAGGTGTTCGACGCAGACAGCTTGAGCTTGATCAGGACCCTGCCAAGTGGACCCGATCCGGAACTCTTTGCCTTGGCACCGGCAGGCGATCTGCTCTATGTCGCCAACGAGGACAACAACATGGTGACGGTCGTCGATGTCGGCCCGGGTGCGGTCGCTGCCGAGATCCCGGTCGGCACCGAGCCCGAAGGCATGGGTGTCAGTCCGGATGGCAAATGGCTGGTCAGTACGTCGGAAACGACCAGCATGGCCCATTTCATCGATACGGCGAGCTTCGAGGTGACGGATAGCGTCCTGGTGGATGCAAGACCGCGTTACGCAGCCTTCACGCCCGATGGTAAGCATGTCTGGGTCTCGTCGGAAATCGGCGGTACCGTGAGTGTGATAGACGTTGCCACCCGCCAGATCGTCCAGAAGATCACCTTCGAGGTGCAAGGATTGCGGAAGGAATCAATCCAGCCGGTCGGCATCGCCATCACGCCCGACGGCAAGACAGCCTTCGTGGCGCTCGGGCCGGCAAATCGGGTTGCCGCGATCGATGTCGCCAGCTTTGCGGTCAAGGAATATCTGCTGGTGGGCCAGCGCGTGTGGCAGCTGGCCCTCACGCCCGACAGCAAGTTCCTGCTCAGCACCAATGGTGAATCCAATGACATCTCCGTTATCGATGTCGAATCCCTGAAAGTCATAAAATCCATAGCGGTTGGCGAACTCCCTTGGGGCGTCGTTATCCGGTGAGTGGGTCCATCCGGTGGAGCCCATGGTGGCCAGCCACGAAGGGATAGCGACATCGCCGTCCGGGCAATCCCCCGCCCTCTCGATCGCCGACCTCAATCACCACATCGGCGGGCGGGCGATCCTGGAGCACATCAACCTGCAAGTGCCGGCGGGGCAATTTACCGTGCTCCTGGGGTTAAACGGCGCCGGCAAGACGACATTGTTCTCGCTGATCACCCGTCTCTATGCTGCACAGCAAGGGTCCATCAGTATTTTCGATGTGGATTTGCGGCGGGACAGCTCGGCGGCGCTCGCCATGCTGGGTGTCGTTTTCCAGCAACGTGCTCTCGATGCGGATCTCACCGCCCGACAAAATCTCTGGTATCACGCATCCCTGCACGGCATGACCTGGCGCCGGTCCAGCACCCGCATAGCCGAAGAATTGGCGCGCGTCGGTCTCTCGGACAAGGCCGAGCAAAAGATTCGAGCCTTTTCCGGTGGCGAGGCACGGCGGGTCGAACTCGCCCGCGCCTTGCTCCACGACCCAAGACTTCTGCTTTGCGACGAAGCCACCGTCGGCCTCGACATCAAAAGTCGCGCCGACATCATTGCCGATGTCCGCGGCCTCGTCACCGCGCGCGGCATGAGCGTGCTCTGGTCGACCCATCTGATCGACGAAGTCCAGCCAGATGATTTCACCATCATCCTCCATCGCGGCCATATCCTGCGGACCGGTCTTGCCGCGGATATTGTGCAGGAATTGAATGCGGTCGATCTCAATGACGCCTTTCGCCGATTGACGGAAAGCCGCGACATATGAGTTACAAGCTATCCGCCGGCGCCTGGCTGCGCTGCTTCTACGGGATCGTCTGGCGGGAGGGGCTGCGCTTTGTCCATCAGCGCAGCCGATTTGTTTCGGCTCTGGTACGGCCCCTGATATGGTTGTTCGTTTTCGCCGCCGGTTTTCGCGCCGTTCTCGGCGTCTCGATCGTGCCGCCTTACGAAACATACATACTCTACGATGAGTATATCGTTCCCGGTCTCATCGCCATGATCCAGCTTTTCAACGGCATGCAGAGCTCGCTGTCCATCGTCTATGACCGTGAGGTCGGCAGCATGCGCGTGCTCCTCACCAGTCCGCTCCCCCGCTGGTTTCTTCTGGTATCGAAACTGACCGCCGGCACCTTGCTCTCGTTGCCACAGGTCTACGTTTTCCTCTTGATTGCCCGGCTTTACGGCATTGATATACCTGCTTCGGGCCATCTTGTTGTCCTGCCCGCATTGCTGCTCTCAGGCCTGATGCTGGGCGCGCTCGGCCTCCTGCTCTCGTCCCTCATCCGCCAGTTGGAAAACTTCGCCGGCGTGATGAATTTCGTGATCTTCCCCATGTTCTTCGCTTCTTCCGCACTATATCCCTTGTGGAAGATAGAAGAATCGAGCCCCCTCCTGCGCGACATCTGCGGCTTCAATCCATTCACCTATGCGGTTGAACTGATACGCTTTACGCTCTACGGCAAGATCGACATCTTTGCTACATTGGCGGTGCTTGGATTCAGTGCCTTCTTTCTGAGCGCCGCCATCTTTGCCTATGACCCATCGAAAGGCCTGATCGCGCGCATGCGCCCAGGTGCTTGAAAGGAGAACGGCATGCCGGCCAAAGCTTACTTGCGAGCGATCGCTCTCTCCTCACTTCTTGGCTTCTCGGCGCCGACGCAAGCGCAGGATTCTTCGCCGACAGCGGCACCGAGCAACTGGCCTTGCGAACAGGTCCTGCGACCGGAAATCTCACTCGGCGCCATATGGTCTGGCCCGGGTTTGGCTGACGCGACCGAAACATGGCGCAACGTACCGGCCGTCGCGACATTGGTGGCACAGGTGGCACCCCGCCGCACGCCACAGGATGATGCCGTGGCAGCCCTGCACCGCTTTGCCGCCGGATATACAAAGGACCGGCAGCACGTCATGATCCAGGTTCTGGCTGGCCTCTTCGATACCATGAACCGGGAGAGGCGCGACATCATCCGCGGCATCCGCCGCTTCACCGAACGCCAGGACAGCCTGTCTCAACGCATCGAGGAAGGCTGGCGGATACTGGACAACCTGGATCCAAGCTCGACCGATCCCGTTATCGCCGAGCAGCGCTTTTCCCTGCAACAGGCGATTGATTGGGATTCCCGTGTGTTCGATGACCGGCAGAAGCTCCTGCCGGAGATATGCCAGCAGCCGGTCATTATCGAACAGCGCCTCTTCACCCTGTCGCGGGCGATCCAGGAAGATATTTCCGCCGGCCAATAGCAGCGTCCGATGCCACTCTCATCCTTTGGAACAACAGCGCCTCCCGGCTCTCGACGGATGAAAATATTCAAGGATATAACCGAAGGGTCGTGCCGATGTGATCGCGGGCGCTACCGCCGCGCACATCGTTAAGAGGGGCGCTGGATCAGAAGAAATCTGGAGGATACGAACATGGCTGTATCGATACATCCGTCCGTGGATAACGGCGTCAAGCCAGGATCAAAGACTTTTTCCGGCGGAACTTTGACATGCAAATGCGCGACGGATCCCGTGACCGTCACCATCAGCGCCCAAACCGCGCACAATCACGTCTGCGGCTGCACCAAGTGCTGGAAACCGGCGGGAGCAACCTTCGCACAGATTGCCGTCGTTTCGCGTGACGCCGTCAACGTTACGAAGAACGCGCAGAAACTCAAGGTCGTCGACCCAAACGCCACCATCCAGCGCCATGCCTGTTCTGGCTGCGGTGTTCATATGTACGGCCGCATCGAGAACAAGAACCATCCATTCTACGGCCTCGACTTCGTGCATACCGAGTTGTCCAAGGAAGATGGCTGGTCGGCGCCCGAATTCGCCGCTTTCGTTTCCTCGGTGATCGAAGCTGGTACGAAGCCGGATCAGATGGCCGGGATCCGGGCGCGGTTGCGGGAACTCAAGCTCGAACCCTATGACTGCCTCTCGCCACCCTTGATGGACGCCATCGCAACGCATCTTGCCAAAGCCTCCGGCGTCCTGAAGGCGTGACAAAGCTGACATGAGATCGGCAGCGTAGGGCATCAAACTACGCTGCCGCTATCTTTCCCTGAACGAAATCGGATCACGTAATCGCCGGAATCCATGGATTTGAATTCCTTTCAGAGACGCTGCTGTCCTTCACGATTGAGGCGGCGGGCCAGGGGCGGCAAGGCCAGCGTGAACAACCAGCATGCCGCCAGCATCGTGGCGGAGCCAATAAGGCATGCCGCGAGACCGCCCACGCCATAGAGCAAGCCCGATAACAGCGTGCCCATGAAGCGTCCAGCCGCATTGGCGGCATAATAGAAGCCGACATCCTCGGCGGCCTTTTCCGAGCCGGCATAGGCAAGGACGAGATAGGAATGGACCGAGGAATTGATGGCAAAGGCGACGCCGAAAAGAATTAACCCCGTCACCACGGCGATGAGTTCGTAGCTCTGACCGAAGTTCAACCAGCCGACCATTGCAGCCGGAATCAAGGCGAGCAGAAACGACCAGAGCCTCGCCGCCGCGATGCCATCCTGATGGTTGCGGCCGCCGCCTCGTACCAATGCTGGCGCCACCGCCTGTACCAGCCCATACCCGATGGTCCAGATTGCCAGGAAGGTGCCGACCATGGTGAAGGTCCAGCCTGCGGCATAGAGAAAGATCGGCAAGCCGACCACGAACCACACATCCCGCGCGCCAAAAAGGAAGACCCGGGCCGCGGCAAGAAGGTTGATTCCGCGCCCCTTTGCAAAGAATTCGCGGGCTGACTTCGAGGCCTGAGCCTTACCCATCTGAGCGGGCAGCGACAGAACGACGCCCAGCAACACCAATCCGAGGAGCGTCGCCATCGTCCAGAGCGCGGCTTTGAAGCCCAGACCTTCGAGGAGTACGCCGCCCAGGAAGAAGCCAAAACCTTTCATCGCATTCTTGCTGCCTGTGAACCAGGCAACCCAACGAAAGAGCTTTCCAGGTGTTTCATCACCCAGGGCTTGATCGGCAGTCAGCTTGATCGCCGATTTGCTGGCGGTCTTGGTAAGATCCTTGGCAACGCCGCAAATGCCCTGTGCCGCCACGACCCAAGCGACCGAGGCCATGGCGCTCCATTCGGGCATCAGGGCCGACATCATCAGGAATCCGCTGATCTGGGTAATGAGGCCAACGGCCAACATGCGGGCAATGCCGAAATGTGTCGCTAGCCAACCGCCGATCAGATTGGCAAGGACGCCGGCTGCTTCATAAAGTAGGAACAAGAAGGCAAGCGTGAGCGGCGAATAGCCGAGGCGAAAGAAATGCAGCAGCACCAGCATGCGCAAGGCGCCGTCGGTCAGTGTGAAGCCCCAATAGGCGGCCGTAACAATCACATAGTTGCGAGTGGCGCTCACGATCGATCAGAGTCCCGCTTGGCTTAGGATGCAGGCGAGATCCACCATGCGGCAGGCGTAGCCCATCTCGTTGTCGTACCAGGCATAGACCTTGAGCAGGGTATCATCTGTCACCATGGTAGACGGTGCATCGACGATGCTGCTGCGCGTATCGCGCGCGTAATCAGCCGAAACCAGTGGCCGGGTTTCGTAGCCGAGAATACCCGCGAGCGACCCGGTAGCGGCCTGTCGGAAGAGGTTGTTCACCTCATCGGCATCGGTTGCGCGTCGCAATTCGAAGACACAATCTGTCAGGCTGGCGTTGAGCACAGGTGCGCGAACCGCATGGCCATTCAGCTTTCCCTTGAGTTCCGGATAGATGAGCGCAATCGCCGTGGCGCTACCCGTCGTGGTCGGCTGAAGCGAGAGCATGGCACTTCGCGCACGCCGGAGATCCTTGTGGGGGGCATCGGTCACGACATTCGTGTTGGTAGGGTCGTGGATCGTGGTGATCTGGCCATGGCGGATACCGATGGCCTCGTGCACGACCTTCACCACCGGCGCAAGGCAATTGGTCGTGCAGGAGGCCGCTGTGACGATCGGGTATTTCGCGGGGTCATAGAGATGGTCGTTCACCCCGACCACGACGTTGAGCACAGTGTCGAACTTGACGGGAGCAGCGACAACAACGCGCCTGGCACCACGATCGAGATGACCTTGCAGGGCGCTCGGCGTCAGGAATTTCCCCGTGCATTCCAGCACAAGGTCGACACCGAAGTCACCCCAGGGGATATTGGCAGGTTCGGCGTGATCGGAGAATGTGATGCGGCGGCCATTGACGCTGATCGCATCCTCACCTTCCACGCCGATATCGGCACCGCGCCAGCGGCCCTGGACGCTGTCGAATTCGAGAAGGTGTGCCGTCGCGGCCGCGCCGCCCTTCAACTCGTTCACATGAACGATTTCCAGGCGATTATCCTTCCTGGGATCGTCATCGGGCCGCTCGGCGGCGCCCAATGCCGCCCGCAAAGCCAGACGCCCGATGCGGCCCATGCCGCTGATACCCACGCGCATGATGGAATTCCCTTGTTGCCCGGCGTTATCGCGCCATCACATGCGGATCGGCGAGTTCGTCAAGCCGGGCTTTCAGAGACATGCGGTTCAGCGAATTGATCGGCAGATTGATGAATATCTCCAGACGTCGTCGCAAACCTGCATAGATCTCATTGATAAGGGTTGCCCGCTCGATGGCACTGCCCGTGAATTTCGCCGGATCCGGCAGCGGCCAGGCAGCGGTAACGACGCTGGTTCCGAAATCCGGACAGACCTGACCCGCGACGGTGTCGCAAAGCGCGATCACAAAATCGATCTGTGGAGCATTGGGCTGGATGAACTCGTCCCATGATTTCGAGCGAAGGCTGGAGACGTCATGGCCAAGTGCCTTCAACTGCGCCAGTACCTCCGGCAGCGGGCCTTCTGCGGCCGGAGCCGATCCCGCGGAATAGGCGCGGAAGCGATTGCCGCCGACCTTGGCGAGGATTGCTTCGGCCATGATCGAGCGGGCCGAATTCCGGGTGCATAGGAAGAGGACATTGAAGGGATCCGCTGGCATGGCTTTGGTCTCCGAGAAAAGTGAGTCGAGGAAACTGCTCAGTTCCGCGTTACGGCCTGTGTTCAGGCCGCAGCAGGTTTCGGCAAGGTAAGCGAGCAAGTCACGGAGGCGCGCCATATGCGCGGCGTAAACCAGGCTGCGGCCATAACGCCTGACGATGACAAGTTCCGCCTGCTCGAGTGCACGAAGATGGAACGACAGGGTCGAGGACGCGACGTCCAGTTGCGCCGCAATGTCGCCAGCCGGCATGCCGGTCGGGCCTGCGGCCAGAAGCGCGCGGATCAGGTCCAGGCGGGTGGTCTGGCCGAGGGCGGTGAAAAGCTCTGCTGCTTCAATCGATTCCATTATTCAACAATAGTAGAAACGACTGAGTATAGGCGTTAAACTATTATGACAATCTCATCACATCGTTACATTAAATCAATAGCTTACGGCTGCGAACCAGCGTCACCGCCGCCACACTGGACCGGGCTTATTGCAGGAGCCTTCTGAGGGCTGCAATCTCCGTAGGTGGCTCCGGCTGCTACGCCGCACGGAAGAACTCTGCGAAAGGGAAACGGTCCGTCGTGCACGCTCAAGCACGGATCGATCGATCATCGCACCATTCAAGCGGGCAGCCCCACCGCCATTTGAGAGTGCCCAGCGTCACTTAAATTCAGCCGCCGAAGCCGTTAAATCACCGCCTCTCGGGTCTCACTTACTTTGCTGACGGATAAGCTGAATCAAGTCTCCCTCGCTGGCGGGGTAAACCACTTCTCTTTGGGCACGATCAACGGCTGTGGCGGTTGTTCGTAAAATTGCGGCGACATGATCTGGACAGCGAATTCATTGAACACATCCTGAATCGAGCCATGCAGGGCCGATAGCGCGGAGACCCGATCGGCGGGAATGGGAAGGACCGCAAACAGTTCATATTCGACATAGAAATCCGTGAGGGCGCGCTGATAGATATAGGGGGGTGGGTCTTTCGCCAGTTGATTCACGCGGTCGGCGGCCATAAGCAGCATGGCATGAACTTGACGCCAAGGCGTATCGTAGCCGATCGTGATCTTGGTCGATATCTGGCATGCACCCGTCTTGAGGCGCTGCGAGTAATTAATGACCGTGTTCTCGACCAGGACGGAGTTCGGGATAGTAACCTCGGCATTACTCGGCGTAACCAGTTTGGTTGAAATGGCGCCGACTTCCGAGACCGTTCCCTCATGGATATCAATCTGGACATAGTCGCCCGGCCGCAACGAGCGGGAATAGGCGAGCACCGTTCCGCTCATCATCTGCGAGACGACGCCTGTCGATCCCAGCGAGACCATCAGGCCGAAAAGGACGCTGAGGCCCTGGAAGGCGAGGCTATCCGACCCGGGTATGTAGGGATAGGCAACTGCAAGCGCAATGCCCCAGATGAGGATACGCAGGATCTTGCGGGTCGCGCCAGCTGTCTCCGGATCGATCAGCGGGACTTTAACATGCTCCTGTTCAGCGGCCCGAATGACGTTGCCGACTGAAAGGCTGATCGCCTGCGCAAGAAGGATAATTACGGCGACAGTCAGAATCCCTGGAACTGCGCTGATGGCACTCGAGGCGAGGTTTTCCAGTAGCACGAGAACGACGCTGCCCAATTGTGTGCCGAGAGGTTGCGTGACCGGGAACTGGCTGAGTACGAAGGTTACCCAGAGATAGATCAGCGCCAGAATGGCAAAGGTCGTCAGCAATTGTACGACGCGGGCGGTAAAGGCATAGCCATAACGCCGCCAATCCAGTCCGGCATGCGTGGCGCGCTCGATGCTGCGCGTGATCAGGGCGCTGGCCCAATCATGAATCCGAATGCGAAGTTGCCATGCCAGCCAGATGAGACCCAAGAGCAGAATGCCGCCGCCGACAGAATAGAGAATGGCGCGCAAGAGAATCATCGGCCGTTGCTGCTCCAGCCGTGCGGCGAAAGCCTCCTTCAATTTCGCCTTGGCGTCTTCGGCCAAGTTCCGGATTGAATTCGGCTGTTCTGGGTCGATGTCACCTGGTGCGACGCCAAACAGCAGGCGCCCATCCAGGGTCAGGACGAGGCCTTCTCTGCCGGCCAAGACAACTGCCTGGATCTCTATCTCGTTGCCAAGCAGGACATCGTCCAGATCTGACAGGCGGCGAAGCGCAAACTCGGCCCGCTGCTGCGGCGTCAGTGGACCGACCGAATCCCGGAACACCATGATCGGTCGATTGAGATAGGTTAGTGTTGCGGGTTCCAGTGAGTTCCTGCCTTCGCCATCCTGGGCCCTGGCGTCGGCCGCTGTCAAAACGCCGGCAAGAAGGGCTCCCATGAAAAGCATGGCCACCCATCTGCAGCGAAGCGTCTTGCCTCCGCAAAGCAGAACGAACGATCTCCTCAAGAAGCACCCTGCAGCAGCCGGACTTACCATCCTTGATCTCTCCACTAGTTTACTTGATCTTCGGCGTGCCGGATGCGTTGCAGGAATCGGTTCTCCCGGTCAGTTCGATCACGGCCGCTTCCGTGCTGGTAAAGACCATGCCGACCCCAAGCCTCTCTGCCAGGCCGGAGCGCTGCACGCATTTTCGGGCATTGCTGTTGAGTTCGCAGAGGCACATCAACATGCCCGCGGCGGCCAGCTCAGCACGCAGATCCTCCAGCTTGGCGACGGCCGTGCTGTCCAGAAGATTCACGGCCGAGGCATCAAGAACCACCCATTTGGTGGTTGCGCGCCGTGCCAGGGCGATTTTCAACAGGCGATGCTTGAGATAATCCGCATTGAAGAAAACGACTGCGGATTGAATCATAACGATCACCATGCCCGGAACCGGCTCGGCCTCCGGATAACGATGCAGTTTGACAAGGCCGGGGCGCCCCGGCAGGAAGCCAAGTAATGCGGTGCGTGGGTGCGATGCCGTCCACAGCAGCTGCAACAGGGTGACGGCGATCGCGATGAAGACTCCCTGCAGAACGCCTACAACGGCAACCCCCAACATGGTGATGAGCGAAAAGCCGAACTCGGTCGGATCAATCCGCCGGATGGCACGTAGCTCCTTGAGGTCGATGAGGTCGATGGCTGCCGAAATGAGCACGGCACCGAGCGTGGCAGTGGGCAGGTAAGCGAGGAGATCAGCAATGAATAGAACGGCGACTGCCACTCCGGCTGCGGCAATCAGCGCCGTCAGTTGCGATCGCCCGCCGATCGCAAAATTTACGGCCGTGCGAGAATCCGAGGCCGTCACGGGGAAGCCGCCGAACAACCCGCTCGCGATATTGGCGCCGCCGAATCCGATCAACTCCCGGTCGGCGCTGACATCGCTTCTCGCCTTCATCGCGAAGCTTCGCGCCGTCACAATCCCGGAGCCGAAGCTCACCACCATGATCGCAATCGCCCCGCCCAGCAGGTCGGCGGCCTGTGCCAAGTCGATACCGGGCCAGGTCAGGTGAAAGGCGATCGGCGGCAGCGTTCCAATAACGTCGACATCGTACCGCGGCAGATCCGCGATGGCGGAAACGCCAATCGCACCTGCGATGACCATCAGCAAAGCCGGCATGCCGGGCAAGCATCGTTGCAGCAGGCGTACTGCAACCAGCGATCCGATCCCGACCGTCAAGGTCCCCCAATGTACCAAGTCGACATGCCGCGCGAATTCCGCGAGGGGGCGCAGGATACCGCCGGCTTCAATCGGAACGGCGGTCAAGCGTGTGATCTGACCGATGATCAGGCTGATCGAAATACCTATGAGAAAACCGACCAGCATTGGCCGCGACAGGAAATTCGCCAGAACGCCCAGACGCAGCCACCCCGCCGCCAGACAAAGAAACCCCACCATCACCGCCAGCATCTGCGCCAGGGTCGCTCTCGCATCGGCATCGGGAAGGGCGAACGCGCCGAGGATGCCAGCCAACATGATGCAGGTAGCCGTGTCCGGGCCTACCATCAATTGACGTGACGGCCCGACCAGGGCATAGCCCAGCATGGAAAAGATCGCGGCGAACAAACCGGTCTCGAGCGGCAGACCGGCAATGGCCGGATAGGCGATGGCCGAGGGAAGCGATACCGCGGCGACCGATAGTCCCGCCGACAGGTCATACTTCAGCCAAGCAGGCCGGTAATCTCGGGCTTGCGAGAGAAGCGGTAGCTGAATCGCGCTGGTGATCGGTTTCATCGGAGATGCATCAGAGTTACAGGAAGATCGACCCAGTGCTGCGCAATCGAGATTGTGCGGCACTGTGCAACAAGCATTGCTATGAGTGCGCCTTCGCGAGGGAGCAAAGCCAAGGAGAAGCGATCCGGCAGTGAAAGAGGAGTATGTTACAGTAGCGTTCCAAATTCCCCGTTCGCCGATGGGGAAGCTCTGTTAGTTTTTTGATCGGTCAATTCATCTCACCCATTCACTTCACCCGTTGTGCAAGTGAAGAGCACAAGCCGAGTTACCGCGTCGATCGAGACAGAAATTAAGATGAAGTTTTTGAGAGACGAGGGCGCACACGATCCGCGCCGATATCCGGCATACTGTCGGCAGCTTGAATAGTTTTGACGCAGGCTGGCATTCCTTCGCCTCGCAAAGATGGTTCTGGAGAAGTTAGCGCGGCCTGGCTTTCTGCGACCAACCGGACAACGGAGGTAGGCGATGAAAAAGACCATCAAGAAAGCAAAAACGGCTGGCCACAAGCCGAACCGGGCGGCCGAAAGGCTCGGCAACAAGGAATACAATGCTGCACTGCGAAAGCTGCATGTCGAATTGGTGACATTGCAAGAATGGGTCAAGGCGACGGGCGCCAAGATCTGCATCGCATTCGAAGGGCGGGACGGCGCCGGTAAGGGCGGCACCATCAAGGCCATCACGGAACGAGTGAGTCCGCGTGTCTTCCGGGTCATCGCCCTGCCCGCACCGACCGAGCGGGAAAAATCTCAGATGTATATCCAGCGCTACCTGCCGCACATGCCGGCGGCCGGCGAAATCGTGATCTTCGACCGCTCCTGGTACAATCGAGCCGGTGTTGAGCGAGTGATGGGCTTCTGCAGCGAAGAGCAGGTCAAGAAATTCCTGCGCATGGCACCGGCGGTGGAGCGCGCTATTGTCGATTCCGGCATCATCCTGATCAAATATTGGCTGGAAGTATCCGAAGCCGAGCAGACCCGGCGTCTCCAGGCCCGGATAGGCGACGGCCGCAAGATCTGGAAATTGTCGCCGATGGATCTCAAATCATATAGCCGTTGGTACGACTATTCCCGTGCTCGCGACGAGATGATTCAGGCGACCGATACCGCCTGGGCGCCCTGGTATGTGGCTCAATCGGATGACAAGAAGCGCGCCCGTCTGAATATTATCACCCATATGCTAGGATTGATCCCCTATCATGAGGTGTCGCGCGCCAAGGTGAAGCTGCCGAAGCGGCAGCGGGACAAGGGCTACCGCGAGCCACAATACGCCTTCAAACGCGTCCCCGAAAAATTCTAAATCGGCTGCCTTTGCCGTGCCGAGCGCCGCCACCAGCGCGGTACGTTACCGTAACGATCCCTCTCACTGAGTGGTAGCGCGCCTATCGTTATCTTGATTGGCATCGTCTGCCCGATTGCGTCGTCACAGGGAGACAATTTCATGACCGCCACGACTCTTTCGGATGTCGATGTCGCACGACCCGGCCGATCAGACAAACTGACGCTCCTCCCGCTTATCGCCTTGGTCATTGGCTCCATGATCGGGGGCGGCGTTTTTAATCTTCCTTCCGACATGTCCGGGCGGGCATCACCCGGTGCCATCATCATCGGCTGGGTGATCACCGGTTTCGGCATGCTGATGCTGGCTTTCGTTTATCAAAGCCTTGCTGTGCGAAAACCTAATCTGAATGCCGGCCCCTATGCCTATGCCCGCGCCGGATTCGGCTCATATGTGGGCTTCAATAGTGCTTGGGGCTACTGGCTCAGCGCCTTTCTTGGCAATGTCGCCTATGCGGTCGCTATTTTCTCCGCGCTTTCCTATTTCTTTCCTTTCTTCGGCGGCGGCAACAATGTCGCTTCGATCATCGGCGCCTCCTTGTGTCTCTGGCTGGTGCACGGGTTGGTGCTCAAGGGCATCAAACAGGCGACATTCATTAACGTCGTCACCACGATCGCCAAGCTCGCGCCGCTGTTCCTGTTCATTCTTCTCGCCATCGTCGGCTTCAATCTCGACAAGATCAGCTTCGATTTCTGGGGTCGGGGTGGCATTGAAGGCGCTACCGATCTGGGCGCGATCATGGAGCAGGTCAAGGGAACCATGCTGGTGACGCTCTGGGTGTTTATCGGCATTGAGGGCGCCAGCGTCTACTCGGCGCGCGCGGCCAAAAGATCGGATGTCGGCCGCGCCACCGTGATCGGCTTTGTCGGCTCGCTCGGCATTTATGTGCTTGTGTCGCTTCTGGCAGCGGGTGTCATGACCCAACCGGAGCTGGGCGCACTCAAGGTGCCGTCGATGGCCGGTGTTTTTGAAACCCTGGTCGGCCCATGGGGTGCCGCATTGATCAATCTTGGCCTCATCCTGTCCGTCGGTGGGGCCTTCCTGTCCTGGACGCTGCTATGTGCCGAGATTCCCTATAGCTGCGGCCAGGACGGGACCTTTCCGAAGTGGTTTGCGCGCGAAAACGGCAACGGTGCGCCGGCCAACTCACTCTGGGCAACGAATGTCCTGATTCAAGCCTTCCTGGTGTTGAGTCTGTTCTCGCAAAGCGCCTATCAGTTCTTCTATTTCATCGCCTCGGTGGCGATCCTGCCTCCTTATGTATTGTCTGGCGCCTATGCCTTAAAACTCGCCGTGACGGGTGAAACTTACGGTGAAGGCCGCCAAGGCCGCACCCGCGATCTGATCATCGGGTTTCTCGCAACCGTCTACGGCCTCTGGCTGGTCTATGCCGCCGGGCTCGATTATCTGCTGATGTGCACGGTGCTCTTTGCGCCCGGTATCTTCGTCTTTCTCAAAGCCCGGCGCGAACGCGGCGAAAATGTGTTCTCCGGCGCGGAAATGCTGCTGGCCGTCATCATCGGGGTGCTTGCCGTCCTGGCCGCCTGGCTGATGTGGGTCGGCCGTATCAGCCCGTTCTGAGTCCATTCGGGAGAAAACTTACATGCGGACCTTCGGTGTACATTCGGAAGTCGGCAAATTGCGGACCGTCATGGTGTGCCGCCCATCCTTGGCTCATCAGCGCCTGACGCCGGCCAATTGCCATGATCTGCTCTATGACGACGTCATCTGGGTGCATGAAGCCCAGAAAGATCACTATGACTTCGCTCTCAAAATGCAGGAGCGCGGCATCGAAGTACTGGAGCTGCATGACCTCCTGGCGGCAACCTTGCTCGACAAGGAAGCGCGAAAATTTGTGCTCGACCGCCGTGTTACAATACATTCAGTCGGGATCGCGGTTGCCAAGGTGGTGCGGCCCTGGCTCAACGAGATGCCGGCGCCGCAACTTGCCACGCATCTGATCGGTGGCATCGCGATCGCCGATTTGCCGGACAGCACGGCGCGCCGCATGCTGGGCGAAGCCTTCGGCGGCACGGAATTCCTGCTGCCGCCGATCCCGAATACCTTGTTCCAGCGCGACCCCTCCTGCTGGATCTATGGCGGTGTTACCTGCAATCCGATGTACTGGCCGGCGCGCCAGCCCGAGACCCTGTTGCAGCGCGCCGTCTACAAGTTCCATCCCGAATTCAAGACTGGCGGCTTCAAGATCTGGTGGGGCGATTCGGATGAGATCTTCACCGGCGCCTCGATGGAAGGTGGGGACGTCATGCCGGTCGGCAAAGGTGTGGTGCTGATCGGCATGGGTGAGCGAACCACCCATCAGGCCGTCGGCCAGGTGGCCCAGCAATTGTTCAAGCACAAGGCGGCAAGCCGTGTGATCGCCTGCCTGATGCCGAAAAGCCGCGCCGCCATGCATCTTGATACGGTCTTCAGCTTCTGTGACCGAGACCTCGTCACCGTGTTTCGCGAGGTGGTTGATCAGATCCGTTGCTACAGCGTGCACCCCGAAGCCGATGACGGAACCTTCAAGGTCGTTGCAGAAAAGCAGCCTTTGCTGGAGGTGGTCCGCGACGCCTTGGGTCTTAAGGAATTGCGAGTCGTCGCTACCGGCGGAGACAGTTTCGAGGCCGAGCGCGAGCAATGGGATGACGGCAATAACGTGGTGGCGCTCGAGCCTGGCGTGGTGGTGGCCTATGACCGCAATGTCTATACCAACACGCTGCTGCGCAAGGCGGGTGTCGAAGTCATCACCATCCGCGGCGCGGAACTGGGCCGCGGTCGTGGCGGTGGCCATTGCATGACCTGCCCAATCTGGCGCGAACCGGCCTATTGAATTGCCTGTAACCTCGGCATTTGGAGTAGAACCATGAGCTTCAATCTCCGCAATCGCTCGCTTTTGACGGTGCAGGATTATACGCCGCGCGAATTCCGTTATCTCCTCGATCTCGCCCGCGATCTGAAGCGCGCTAAATATGCGCGCACCGAGCAGAAGCATCTCGCCGGCAAGGAGATTTGCCTCATCTTCGAAAAGACGTCCACCCGTACGCGCTGCGCCTTTGAGGTGGCCTGTTACGATCAGGGGGCCAACGTCACCTATCTCGATCCCGCCGGGTCGCAGATCGGCCACAAGGAATCCTTCAAGGATACCGCCCGCGTGTTGGGCAGGATGTATGACGCGATCGAATATCGCGGCTCAGCACAGGAAGGGGTCGAGCAGCTCGCCAAATATGCCGGCGTACCGGTCTATAATGGCCTCACCAATGAGTATCACCCGACCCAGATGCTGGCTGATGTGCTGACCATGCGCGAGAACAGTGACAAGCCGATCTCGGATATCAAATACGCCTATGTCGGCGATACGCGTTCCAATATGGGCCATTCCCTGATGATCGTCGGCTGCCTGATGGGCATGGATGTTCGCATCTGCGGACCGAAATCGCTCTGGCCGTCGGAGGAGTATCGAAAGATTGCCGAGGATCTGGCAGCGAAATCCGGCGCGCGCCTCACCATTACCGAAGACACCGCGATTGCCGTCAAGGGAGTTGATTTCATTCACACCGACGTCTGGGTGTCCATGGGCGAGCCGAAAGAGGTGTGGAAGGAGCGGATCAAACTGCTCACCCCCTATCAGGTTAACGAAGCTCTGATGAAGGCCAGCGGCAATCCGCAGGTGAAGTTCATGCACTGCCTGCCAGCCTTCCACGATACCGAGACGACGATGGGCAAGCAGATTGCCCAGGATTACGGCATGTCGAACGGCCTCGAAGTTACCAATGACGTATTCGAGTCCGAAGCCAATGTTGCCTTCGAACAGGCTGAAAACCGCATGCATACGATCAAGGCGCTGTTGGTCGCCACCCTGGGAGATTGAAAAGATGCGCATTGTCGTGGCCCTGGGCGGCAATGCCCTGCTGAAACGCGGCGAGCCGATGACGGCCGACGTGCAGCGCGCCAATATCCGCGTCGCCGCCCAGGCGCTCGCCCCCGTGGCGACCGAGCATCAATTGGTCATCAGCCACGGCAACGGACCCCAAGTCGGCCATCTCGCGCTGCAGGGGGCCGCCTATAAACCCGAGGAGGCCTACCCGCTCGACGTTCTGGGGGCCGAGACCGAAGGCATGATCGGCTACATGATCGAGCAGGAAATGGGCAATCTGATGCCCATCGAGGTACCGTTTGCGACCTTGCTGACCATGGTCGAGGTAGATGGCAATGATCCGGGCTTCCAGAATCCAACGAAGTTCGTGGGTCCCGTCTATGAAGCCGCGGCAGCCGAACGAATCAAGGCGGAGAAGGGCTGGGTGTTCAAGCAGGACGGCGCCAAATGGCGCCGCGTGGTGCCGTCGCCTTTGCCGAAGAGGATTTTTGAGTTGCGGCCGATCAAGTGGCTGCTGGAAAAGAACACGATCGTGATCTGCGCCGGCGGCGGCGGCATTCCCACCATGTACAAACCGGGCACGACGCGCGAGTTGATCGGTGTCGAGGCGGTGATCGACAAGGATCTGTGTTCGGAACTGCTGGCCCGCGATCTCGATGCCGACCTTCTGATCATGGCCACCGATGTCGATGCCGTCTATGCCGATTGGGGCACACCGCAGGCGAAGGCTCTGCACCGGGCGCATCCAAATGCGATATCACCCGATTCCTTCCCCGCAGGTTCGATGGGGCCTAAAGTGAGTGCGGCCTGCCAGTTCGCCGAACGGACCGGCCGGGTCGCGGCGATCGGCGCCCTCGCCGATATTCCAGCGATCGTTCGCGGCGAGAAGGGCACGCTGATCGGCAGCGCCTATCAGGGCCTGACCTGGCATTCCTGAAAGATCGATCGCGCCGCAGGGGGACCAGCATGCCCGAGCCAACGGATCCAGCTATGCCGGCCACGGGCAGGGTACGCAACCAGCGGCCGCCGAGTCTGCTGGATGCATGCATCCCTTTGCTGGCTCTGGTTGTTCTGCTCACGGCTTCCTACATTCTTTTCGGTGACCGTGCCTCGGCAGGCCCCAATCAGATCGCTCTTCTGTTCTGCGGCATCATCGCTGCCGGCATCGCCTACAAAAATGGTATGCAATGGGAGGGAATCCGACAGGCCGTGCTTGATGGGATGGCGACCGGTCTTGCCGCGATCATGATTTTGCTGGCTGTGGGCGCTCTGATCGGTACCTGGGCCATGTGCGGCACGATCATGTCGATGGTCTATTTCGGCCTCCACATTCTCAGCCCGAACTATTTCTACGCCTCGACCGCGATCATCTGTGCCATCGTCGGTTTCAGCATCGGCAGTTCCTGGACGGTTGCCGGCACCATCGGCGTCGGGTTGATGGGGGTGGCGGCCAGCATGAATTTGTCGCTCGAGATCACGGCCGGTGCCATCATTTCCGGCGCTTATTTCGGCGACAAGGCATCGCCTCTGTCAGACACAGCCAATCTGGCAACAGCCGCCGCAGGCTCCAGCATTTATGATCATATTCGTGAATCGCTCTGGACATCCGTCCCGGCTCTACTCCTCGCCGTGATGATCTTCAGTATGCTGGGGTCGCCGGGCGATTTCGATCCGGCAACAATTCTCAGCGGGATCGAACGCGTCATGCCAGTCTCCTTGTGGGGATTCCTGCCCTTGCTCCTGGTTCTGGGCCTTGCGATCATCCGCTTCCCCCCTTTCGTGACGATCTTCGCCGGGGCGCTGGCCGGGGGCGTCCTGGCGGTGATCGAGACGCCGGCCGCCGTCGCGGCCTTCGCCGATGCCGACTCACTGCCCCATGGCTTGGCTCTGCTCAAAGGTGTTTGGACGGCACTGGCCTGGGGATATACGGTCGATAGTGGCGAACCGGCCATTGACGCGATGCTCAGCCGCGGCGGCATGGCGAGCATGATGGGTACCGTTTGGTTGATTCTGACGGCACTCTCTTTTGGCGCGACGGTCGAACATGCCGGCCTGATCAACCGCCTGATCGATCCAATCGTCCGGCGGGTCAAATCGGGCGCGGGGCTGGTTATCTCGCTGGTCGCAACCTGCGTCGTGGCGAATGCCGTGACGTCCGATCAGTATATCGCCATCGCTTTGCCCGGCCGCTTGTTCCGGGCGCCGTTCCGGGAACGCGGCCTGGCACCCGTCATGCTGTCGCGCGTGGTCGGGGATTCCGCCACGGTGACATCGCCGCTCATTCCATGGAACAGTTGCGGCGCCTATATGGCGGCCGCCCTCGGCATATCCTCCACCGCCTTCGCCGGGTATTGCTTCTTTAACCTGCTCAATCCCATTCTGACGATTCTATTCACTCTGCTCGGCTGGCGCGTGGTGCGCAATGTGGCCGAACCGCCATGATCGTCAGATCGCCAGTCCCGCTTTTTTCAGGCCGTCGAGCACGGCATCTATGATGGCCGGGGCCATGTTGCGGGCGGCAAGATCACGGCGCGCCTTCGCACCGTATGCGGGATCAATGCGCAGAATGTCGGCGACAGCGGCGCTCCCTCTTGCCGTATCGCCAAGCTGGCCATAGGCGGCGGCGCGCGCGACATGGCCATAAATCACCAGGGGCGCGCCGATGCGTTCTGCCTCGATCAGCGCTTCCCGATATTCACCTTGCATGTAGGCATGCAGGAAATGTGCGACGCGGTAGCCGGTGGGTGCCGCCGGATCGCGTTCGTAGGCGTCGTCGACCAGAGGCAGCGCCTTGTCCCACTGGCCAAGCAAGGCGTAGCGGAGGCCGAGATCGGCGAGCAATTCAGCGTTATTTGGATTGAGCGCAAGGCCGCGTTCGGCGGTGGCGATGCTGATATCGGTCTTGTTCTGGAACCAATAAGCGAGGGAGAGGGCGAGATAGGGCTGGCTCGCACGCGGCTCCAGACGCTGTGCCAGCGTAGCGAGTTCGCTGGCCTTGGCCAGGGCGGATCCATCCTTGTCGCCACCGCCGAAGCCAAAACGATACCGATCGATATTGATCAAGGCGAGGCTCGTATAGGCCGGGGCATAATCCGGCTCGGCGGCAACGGTGCGATGAAGGCAGGCTTCAATGTCGCCGAAACTTTCACGATCATATCCCCGCCAATAGCTGCGGAACCGGACCAGACACGCATAGGACGTCAATTGTGCGGCGCTCTCGCGTTCGATCGATTCCTGATAGTGCTCTATGATGACGCCATCCGGCTGTGCCACCATATTGACGACGCGCTGGCTGATGGCTTGGGTGAGATCGACGATGCCGACGGTCGACAATGCCTCTTCCGTGCTCCAGGCCCACAAACTGTGACCGGTCTTCTGTTCCGTCAACACGACATTGACGCGCATGGCACGCTCGGATGTCTGAACAGATCCGCTCAGCACGTAATCGGGAGGAGCAATCGCAGGACTAATAGAGCTTCCCGCCGCCAAGGCGAGCGAGGTACGCGGCCCGTAAACAAACAACTCTTCGAAGCGCGTCAATTTGGCGATGATCTCATAGGTCATGCCAAGTGCGATGTAGTCGAGATCATCGCCGGCACTGGCCGTTTCGAAAGGCAGAACCATGATCGAGGGATTGCGCGGTCCGGTCGAAGCAGATCTCGGCGAGGATGTTTGCAAAAGAAAAGTAGACACAAGTGCGATGAGGAGCGCGACCAGAACAGCCAATCCCGTCACTGCGATCGCCCAATTGCGTGGGAACCTAAGCGGTGAAGTGTTCTCTGGCACTGCCGTCGGCAGAAACGTCGCCATATCAGGTGGCAGATCGCTATCGGTTCGGAGCAATTCACTGGGATCACACTTTGCAAACTCGAAGCTCGGCACATAAGAGCCTTTAGGCATGTCGATCCGAATTCGATCCTGCCTCCCGACGGTCAGATAATAATGTTCGATCGCGCGGCGTAACCGGCTGGCTTCGATGCGCACGATCGGATCCGTCAAGGGATCGAAATCGTCACCCCGCTCGAAGACGGCAAGCGCGATGGTGTAAGCCTTGATGCGCGCGCCACGACCCAGCAATGTTTCTTCGACGACATAGGAGAGGAAACGCCGATTGCGCGCCGATGCGTTGAACTCGGCATGTGCCAGCATGGTCTCTATCTGCTTGCGGATCGCCTCGGGCGTAGGTCCCCCGGCGCCAAATGATGGATCAGCGGGATCTGTGAAATCGACTTTCGCAATCCGTCCCGGCATAGGATCGACTCCTAAAGGCTCGGCGATTGAATGCAGACCGCAAGCAGGTCCCGCTTGTATCGAACATCAACGATAGAGAACTTACTGTTGAACTATTCAACATTATTCATGGCCGTGCCATTTTGACCTGGATCAATTGTCGATTATGAGCGCTGCGGTGTGTATCGCAGCAGCGAGGTTTCCTCGCTGTCCCATGCGTTCGCTGGGATCAAAGTCCTTCTAGGAATACTGATTAAAAGGAGATCGAGGAGCCGACGGAAATTTCGATGGCATCGTATTCGTCGGTCGGATCATCGGCATCGTCGGCCGCTTCGCCCCAAGTATAGAACAGGCCGGCATCAATATCGATGCCGGGGCCAAGAGCATAGTTCACCGTGATGCCCGCGCGGTCGATCGTGTCGTTATCCTTGGCGTCGGGCTGTTCAGAGACCGCATGCGCCCAGCCGCCGCCAAAGGTCCAAGCGTCGATGTCATAGGTCAGTCCGGCGCCGATGACCCAGATGTCCTGGCTTGCGCCATTCCCATCTTCCAGGAAAGCACCGGCGGCACCCATGGTCCAGGACCCCAATGCGAGGTTTATGCCGGCATTGTATCCCGCCTGTTCGGTATCGTCGGGCGCCTCCCTGTTGACGTCCCCCTCCAAGTAGGCGGCGGCACCGGCTTCGATGCCCCAATCCTCCCCTTCGTGACCATAATGCAGGGCAAGGGCGAAATTATTGCTGGCCGAACCGCCCGGCTTGTTAGGACGCCAAGAGCCGTCGATATTATCGCCGTCGTTATAGGTCTTCTCGTCATCATTCGGCGTGTAGGACGCGCCAAAACTGAACCCACCCCATGTCGGCGAGAAATAGACGAGCTTCTGTGGCTTGTCCTTGATCGTCAGCAAGTTCTCCGGGTCGAAGAAGCCGGGCGTGAGCGCGGCCCCCGTGTTCTCCGGGGAATATGGCCCGAAATTGGCAGTCGAACCCGGTGGCAGCATGTACATGTTGCCGGCCGCGCCATCGACCACACCGATACGAAATTCACCAAAGCCACCGCTATAGAAGGCATATGACTGGTCGATCTGGTCACCATCCTCGTCGCCGCCTTCCAACTCGATCTTGGCACCGACAGTGATGCCGTTGTCGAGGGTTACGCTGCCACTGAAATGGATTTCGGCATCCGTGCCGACACCAGAAAAGTTAATGTCGTCGCCGGCCTCGCCCGCTTGATCGTCGTCGAAGGCAACGCCAAACGCATTCGACATGAATCCGCCCAGGCTCAGTTTCACTCCATCGCTGGCCATAGCGGGTGCGATCAGCAGGTTAAAACCTGCCAAGGCCGAGCTGCCGATTAATATCTGTCGCATGCTGTCCCCCTGATGTGACGAGCATTACTATCACCATAACAACGTCGTTGACGGGGGATAGGTTACGGAACCCGGCGTTACCGTAACGTGCTTCGCCAAAGGCGAGAGCGCATGCAACAGTTTGCTCACTAAGCTTGGATTTACGCCGCGAAGCGCGAGACTGGAAAGAAGTCGTTTGCTACCTCGGCAACAATGCTCCGAGGGGCAATGTTTGACAGGATTCGATACCCGCACCTGCTTTGCCTGAGCATGGGATGTACCGAAATTGTCGCCACCCCTTGAAAAGGTCTACCAGCTCTTTCCGGACCGCGCTTTCCTGGTGACGCAATTGGCGCACCGCAGCGAGGGCTTCTTCGCATTGTGCGAGGAATATGATCTCGCTGTCAGTGCATTGCAGCAATTGGAAGCGCGCGGGGCGCACGCCGCGGCCGATCTTCTGCATATGGCCGAATACCGGGCCTTGATCGAGGAATTGAAGCTGGACCTGCTGCGAGAATTGCAGGCGTCGGAAGAAGCGAGCAAGCATTAACGACGGATGCGTACTGGGAGAGTGAAGATGACGACCATCCATCAGCCGGCCGATTTCGGGCTCTCGCGTCGCAATTTGTGCCTCGGCATGGCCTTGGTCGCCGTCGCTGGTCTGGTGAAGCCCGCCAGGGCCGATCTGGTTCCGTCCGGCACCGTCAGCATCGAGCAGGTTCAGATCGCCTTTATCGGCAGCGGCAATCTTGGTGGCGGCACGTTGAGCTATGGTGGCGGCAAATATGATTTCACCATTGGCGGCCTCGGTGTGGGCGGCATCGGCATCTCGAAAATCGAAGCGACGGGAACCGTTTACAATCTTTCGCGGCTTGAGGACTTTGCCGGTGCTTACGTGCAGGCGCGATATGGACTTGCCGTAGGTTCGCTCAGCACCGGGGAGCTGTGGTTGCAGAACACGAATGGGGTGGGTCTGGCGCTGAAGGCCGAGCGCACTGGCCTTGCCCTCTCGCTGGGCGGCGACGCCGTCTTCATTGATCTCGATTGATCCAAGGAGAGAGAAGATGCGCGCATTGGCACGTCGGTTGGTCGTACTTGGTTTCAGCATCGCTTCGGTCATGGCAGCCGCCCCCGCCGGCGCTGATTCCGAGGAGACGATCAAGGCTTTCTCCGCCTGGCAGGGACGCGGCCAGGTTTTCGAGACCAGCGAGTTCGGCGCCACTTTCGTCGGTTCCTTCAGCGGCATCATCTATGTCGAAACCGAAAAGGGACCCTTGGATGCCGGTTTCATGATCTGTCCAGCCATCGTGACGATCGATATGCGGGACGGTAGCCAGGATGCGAAGGGGCGCTGCACGATCGTGGCCAAGGACAGCTCCCGGGCCTACGCGGATATCGCCTGCAAGGGGGTTCATCTGGTGGGGTGTGACGGGGATTTTACCTTTACCGGCGGGACCGAACGCTTTGCGGGGATCACCGGCGGCGGCCCCGTTACCATTCGCTCCTCGCTGCACGAGATCCCGGCGGGTGCGGGCAATGTCGTGCAGGAATCGGCGGGTGGAATCATCGTCTGGCCGAAGCTGACCTACAAATTGCCCGAGCCGGCCGCGGGCGCGCAATAGCGGAGCACCATGACGATGACCGATCGAATTCATGGTAACGCCAGGCTGCGTCGCCAAAGCGGGACAATCTCTCTGGTGGCGATGCTGCTGGTCCTGCCAATGGCCGACGCCTTTGCGCAGGCAGCGCCGATCGTCTATCCCGGCGCTGGTCAAAGCATGGAACAACAGGCGCAGGATGAAAATACCTGTCGCAATTGGGCGACCCAGCAGACCGGGATCTATCCCTATCAGTCCGCGCCGGCTTCCTATGGCAGCAGCCCTGGCGCACCGGTTTTGAGCGGTGCGGCGCGTGGTGCAGCCTTGGGCGCCGTCGGCGGCGCCATCGCCGGCGATGCCGGCCAGGGTGCAGCGATCGGGGCCGGTGTCGGTGCCACGGCCGGGCTGCTCAGGAAAAATCGCGAGCGCCGCCAGCAAGCGCAGGCCAACGACCAGGCACAAGCACAATATCAAGCCGATATGGGCCGCTACAATCAGGCCTTCGCCGCCTGCATGCAAGGTCGCGGCTACACCGTCCGTTGAGCGAGGAGAAATGGGATGGCTGATCTGTTGCGCCCCGAAGATCTCAAGAAGATCTCCGAAGATATCGACATGGAACGCGCCAAGAAGGCTTTCGAAAAGATCCAGGCCAAGGAGCGGGAGGCGAGGGATCTTGAAGATTCCTTCATGCACCGCGACCTTCATCCGGATGTAAAGCTGCGCGTCAATAACGCGGTAAAACGTGCCGCCGAACAGGGCCTCAACCAGATCCAGGTTCTCACCTTCCCGGCCTCCTACTGCAACGACCGGGGGCGGCGCATCAACAATCTGGAACACGATTGGCCGGAATCGCTCGAAGGTTTCGCGAAGCGCGCCTATCAATTCTATCTCTCGGAACTGCAGCCGCTGGGCTTCAAGCTCACCGCGCAGATTCTCGATTATCCGGAAGGCATGCCGGGTACCGTGGGCGTCTTCCTCAGTTGGGATCGCTGAATTTGAGACCGCCGGGCCGAGATAGCAGCGAGGAGTTGGGATGTTGAAACATCTTCTGTTGGCAGCAGGCTTCTTGTTTGCGTTCGTTCCGGGTTTGTCGGCTCAGGAAAGCGCCGATAATGCCCCAGCGCAGCAGGTTCTGACCGTCGGAACGGTTCCGGCGGCTCGCCAGGAAATCTCGAAATCGCTGAGTTTCGTGGGCCGGGTCGAGGCGATCGAACGCGTCGAGATCGTGGCGCGCATTTCCGGCTATCTCGAAGAAATTCTTTTCCAGGAAGGCGGCACAGTACAGGCCGGCGATCCGCTCTATACCATCGAGAAAGGGCTCTACGAAGCCGCCTTGCAGCAGGCGCAGGGCAGTGTCGAAAGCGCCAAAGCCTCGGTCGTTCTCGCCGAACAGCAGAGGAGTCGCACCTCCGAACTCCTCTCCAAGGAAGTGGCCAGCCAGATGACCATGGATCAGCGTCTGGCGGCGGTGCAAAGCGCCAAGGGCGATGCCGCCACCAGCGCTGCCAATGTGAAGACTGCCGAAATCAATCTCGGCTACACCGACATCAAGGCGCCGATCGGCGGGAGGATCGGCCGCACTTCCGTCACCAAGGGCAATGTGGTCGGACCCAGCAGCGGCACGCTGACCGTGATCGTCAGTCAGGATCCCATGTATGTGGTCTTCCCGGTGAGCCAACGCGAGTTCCTGCGCACGCGGGAAGCCGGACAGGGCGCCAATCCCGATAAACTGGTTGTGCGTCTCCAATTCTCCGACGGTGCCTATTACGACCAGACCGGCAAGGTCGATTTCGTGGACGTGACGACGGACCGGGACACCGACACCATCACTGTGCGCGCAATCTTCCCGAATCCCAAAAGCGTGCTGGTGGACGGACAATTGGTCAATGTCGAGCTCGCCAGCGACAAACCGGAAGAGGCCGTCATGGTGCCGCAATCCGCCTTGCTGGCCGATCAATCCGGACCCTATCTTTTTGTGGTGGAGGACAGCAAGGCTGTCGTCAAGCGCGTCAAGCTGGGCGGCGAACATGGCGCCAATGTCGTCATTAGCGAAGGCTTGTCCGGTGGAGAATTGGTGATTGTCGAGGGATTGCAATTCGTCCGCCCCGACATGCCCGTGAACGCAGCGCCGATCAGCGCTGCGGATCCGAGTTGAGCCGATGCTGTCAGCCGTCTTTGTCGACCGACCGCGTCTCGCCATCGTCATTGCCGTCGTCACGGTGATCGGTGGCCTGCTGTCGCTGTTCGTCATCCCCGTCGCGCAATATCCCGATATCGTCCCGCCCCAGGTTTCGGTCACGACCAGCTATCCCGGCGCGGCTGCCGCCATCGTCGATGCCACGGTCGCCCAGCCGATCGAGGCACAGGCGGTCGGCGTCGACAAAATGATGTATATGAAGAGCGTCAGCGGCAATGACGGCAGCTATTCGCTGACCGCTTCCTTCGAGCTTGGCACCGATCCCGACATCAACACGGTCAATCTCAACAACCGGGTTCAGGTCGCGCTCTCGAAACTGCCCCAGGAGGTGCAGCGCCAGGGCGTCACGGTCAAGAAGAAATCGTCGGCGCTCCTAGCCGTGATCGCGGTTTATTCGCCCAAGAACACCTACGATCCACTGTTCATCTCGAATTACGTGACGATCAATCTCCTCGATCAGGTCAAGAGTGCGCCGGGTGTCGGCGATGCGACCTTGTGGGGTCCCCAGGACTATGCCATGCGCGCGTGGTTGCGGACCGACCGGCTGACCGGCCTCGGCCTCACGCCGGGCGATGTCATCGCGGCGGTCCAGGCGCAGAACGTGCAGGCGGCGGTGGGCCGGATCGGCGCCCGGCCAATTTCCAACGAACAGCAATTGCAGCTCAACATCCAGACCACGGGCCGCCTCGCCTCGGTCGAGGAATTCGAACAGATCGTCATCCGGACCAATGCCGATGGCTCCGTCCTGCGCCTGCGCGATGTTGCTCGGCTGGAACTGGGGGCGGCCAATCTGGACCGCGAGACGCGTTTCAACGGTGCTGCTTCTTCGGTAATGGCGATCTATCAGGCCCCCGGCGCCAACGCCATCGCGACACTGGAAGGCGTCACCGCGCGGCTGGCGGAGTTGCAGAAATCCTTTCCCGAGGACCTCGCCTGGAAGGTTACCTACGACCCCACCACCTTCGTGAAGGCGACGGTCCATGAGGTGCAGAAAACCCTCATTGAAGCCTTTATCCTGGTTGTGATCGTCGTCTTCCTCTTTCTCGGCAGCTGGCGCGCCACCTTGATCCCGGTTCTCGCCGTTCCGGTCAGCCTGATCGGTGCCTTCATCGTCCTCAATGCGATCGGCTATTCCGCCAATTCCGTCTCCTTGCTGGCCGTCGTGCTGGCGATCGGCATCGTGGTCGACGACGCCATCGTCGTGGTCGAGAATGTCGAGCGGGTGATGGAGGAACATCCCGACCTCTCGGCGGCCGAGGCCACCAAAATGGCGATGGCGGAAATCACCGCGCCGATCATCGCCATCACCCTGGTCCTGCTCTCGGTCTTCGTGCCGGTGGCCTTCATTCCCGGCATTTCAGGCGAGCTCTTCCGGCAATTCGCCATCACCGTCGCCGTCTCCATGCTGCTCTCGGCGATCAACGCGCTTACCTTGTCACCGGCACTCTGCGGCGTGCTGCTGAAGCGCCATGCCGGCCCGCGACACGGCATCATGGGCTATGTCATGCGCGGGATCGATTGGGTGCGTGATGCCTATGGCGACATCGTGGCGCGCCTCGTCCGCATCTCGATCATCGGCTTGGTCATCACCCTGGTGGCGGCTGCGGGAACAATCTGGGTCGGCAAGGTCACGCCGACAGGATTCCTGCCGGAAGACGACCAGGGCGCCCTCTTCGTAGTGGTGCAATTGCCGGAAGGCGCCTCGCTGGAGCGCACGACCCGCGTCATAGCCGAGGCCGAGAAAATTCTGCGCGAAGAGGAATCCGTCGCGGATTTCACCTCGGTAGTCGGCCTCAACTTCATCGACAATTACTCGCAAGCCAATGCCGCCTTCATCGTGGTGACGCTAAAGGATTTTGAGGACCGTCTTGATACCTCTCTGAAAGCGCCGGCGGTTTTGGCGCGCCTGGCCGGCAAGTTCCGCAACATCCGCGAGGGTGTCGTGGTGCCGCTGGCACCACCGCCCATTGTCGGTCTCGGCACCGGCGGGGGCTTCACCTATGTGCTGAAGGATTTGCGGGGCGGTGATCCGAAGACCATGGCCCAGGTGCTGCGCGGTCTGGTCGCCGCGGCAAACCAGGAACCGCTCCTGCGCAACGTCTTCACGACCTTCTCCGCCACCAGCCCCTCGGTCTTCCTCGATATCGACCGCGACAAGGTCCAGGTCCTGGGAGTCGAGATGAGCGATTTGTTCCAGGCACTGCAGGCCTATCTCGGCGGCTATTATGTCAACGACCTCAACCTCTTCGGCCGCACCTGGCAGGTGCAGGTCCAGGCAGAGGCGGTTGACCGGGCCAGCGTCAACGACATCTACCGCATCAATGTGCGCAACAAGGACGGCAAGATGATCCCGCTGCGCAGCCTCCTCGAAGTGCAGGTGGTGACCGGTCCGCCGGGCCTCATCCGCTACAACAACGTCCGCGCCGTGACGATCCAGGGAAGCCCGGCCGAGGGCATTTCCTCGGGCCAGTCGTTGCAAGCGATGGAGGCGGTTGCCGCGCGCACCTTGCCGCCGGGCTATGCCGGGGAATGGACCGACACCGCCTTTCAGGAAAAGCGCGCCGAGGGCAAGACTGCCTTCATCCTCGGCATGGCGGTGCTGTTCGCCTATCTCTTCCTGGTAGCACTTTATGAAAGCTGGACGATTCCAATCCCCGTCCTGCTCTCGGTCATGGTCGGTATCCTGGGGGCGGTCGGTGCCGTCTGGCTTGCGGGCCTGACTTTCGATCTCTACGCCCAAATCGGCCTTGTCGTTCTCATCGGCCTTGCCGCCAAGAACGGCATCCTGATCGTGGAATTTTCCAAGGAACTACGCAGCCACGGCCATCCCTTGCTGGTGGCCGCGACCGAGGGTGCACGGCTCCGCTTCCGCCCCGTCATGATGACCTCCTTCGCCTTCATCCTCGGTCTCTATCCACTCGTGGTGGCCGTCGGCGCCTCCGAGCTTGCCCGGCGAGACGTCGGCACGCCGGTTTTCGGCGGTATGATCCTGGCATCCTTCATCGGCATCTTTGTCATCCCGCCGCTTTACGTCACGTTCCAATGGGCACGCGAAAAAGTACGGCCATCGACACGACCCGCGAAGGAAATCGCCCCGGAAGAGCCGGCCGAGGTATAGCCCACTTTTAAATCGCCGCCTCATCGAGCGTTCTGCCAAGTTGACCTCACGCGCGTGGCGCGCCTTCAGAGAGATTGCAGCCGCTCGGCACTGCCCCCTGCGCCCCATTACCCTGCGTCGCTGGTTCTACCGATGCTTTCCCTGACACCGACGGGTTGGAGATCGACGGCCTCACCTTCCACGATCTGCGTGGCCCGGCCGTTACGCGCTCAGGGATTGCCGGGGGCTACCGAGGTCGAGATCGCCACTATTCCCGGCCTCAGTCTGAAATCGGTGCGCGCCATCATGGACGAGCATTATCTCAACTGGGATCCCGCGCTGGCAGAAAGCGCGATGGCGAAGCTCGAAGGCACGCGGCCGGAACAATATTTCAAACCGGCCTAACCGAAACTAGCCAGAAATCGGAAATTTTCCAATAAATTCAGATGGCTGGGGGACTAGGACTCCCAGCGAAACTCCAGCCCAGTGATTTCAGTGACTTAGCGGTCACTTCGAGCAGCTAAAAAGCACGCTGACTCCCGCAAGGTGGATCAGCCCGGTGGACCAGTCAAGGGCGAGGCGGGACGAGGGCGCGTCAACAAATTTGAATGTGCGATAAGACAGTTGCAGATGCCGAGCCATCACACCTCTAACCGCGGCCAGATGCCTCGCTCGGTCAGCGCCTGACAAACCCGCCAGCTAGAATTTGTTGGCTGAAGAAATCGGGCAGTTCTGAGGGCGGCAGATGATCGCATGCAGAGGCAAGTTTCTCTCCGCGTATCAACGCCTCCAGCGCTTCAAATACGTCGGGCGAAACAGATGTGATCTTTGCGGTCCCGTTTTTCCGCCAAATCATCAGACGCGTTTCAATTGCCTTCAGCGTGATCGTTTCTGCAATCTCCGCGCCGTGCGCAAACCGATAGATATCCTCGAGGGGGAATTCGATCGAAGCAGAGTGAGGCTTGGATGCTCTTCGGGCGCAGCGACAGCGAGACCTCACCGCCGAGATGCTGGGGCAATCGGCTCCGGTAGTAGTAGACGCCCCGTTTCCGCGTGATGTGGGTGACTTGTGGGGGCATTGGGAGCTTCCGATCCGAAGAGCCGGTGGCTCGAAGCGAAAAACACCACTGATGTCAGTTTATTGATGCGATGTTGGCTGGGGACTAGGGCGCGCAGCCGTCCCAGAAAGGCCAATAAAATCAACGGAGTCATATCGCTGAGGGCGGGAATGTGTCACATGCCTGTGTCACAGGCACGATCACTGCCCTTGAGTAGCCAACCTTTGCTTCGAACGCTGAGTAAATTTCCTAAGCCCGCTCCAGGCTATTTCCTTTTTTTCTTTGCGCTTTTCTTCGACAACCAGCGCCGGCCGCTGCTTCTGGATGAGGCGCCGCCGCCCGCCTTCGTTTTCTTTGTACGCACCTTTGACTGAAAGGGCGGAGTTTGGACTACCCGCTTTTTGGCCGCTGGTGTTTTGGTTTTCGCTTTTGTTTTTGTTTTTGCTTTTGTCTGGGTTTTAGGTTTGGCCTTTGCTTTCGTCCGTCGGCTGGCTTTCTTCTGTCGGGACGCTGGCTCCTTTTGGGCTGCTGGCGCGACTGGATCGAGTGGCGCCCCGGCTTCCGTCGCGGCGCCAAGCGTGCCCATCCAGAACGAGATCTCCAACCCGCGCGCACCGCGCCTTTGTTCTTCTTGCCAGCGAGCATCCGACCGCGAGGGCGCGGGTTTCGATGCGCGCACCGTCCTGGGCAGGTGAGTGTAATACTCGACCAAGCCACGGATATGGACCGCACACTGTTCAGCAAGATTCCGGTTGCCCTCAATGATTAGCAAATCAGAATTGCCTTTGGGTATCGCAGCCTCACCGAGAGTAAACGAACCGGTGATCACTACCGGACTATCAGTGAATGGATCAATGACAATCAGTTGCACACTGCGTGACCGAGGCAGGTCGGACACTTTGCCGAGTGAATCCGAGATCGAAGAGAGGCGCGTTGACGGCACGAACGTTTCAGTCTGATGCTGAAATATTCGGAGTCCTCCTCCCCGTCCCGGGGATCGCTCAATTCCAGCGACGTAGACACCTCGCTGACGCAAAGGAGCAACTTCGCGAGCGATGGACGGAGCTACATCGATAACTGTCGCAAATAGGACGCCTGTTCGGGCACGCATCATAAGGCTTCGAACGATGTCCGAGCCATTACCGCGACCCTGTGGCAGGAACTGAACTTGCACATTCGAGCGGTCGCTGAGAAAAAATTGGTTTAATCCGGCATTGTTCGTCTGAGTGGTTGAGCGTGACGGATCGCTTCGAAACAATTGCCATTGGCGCAGATACCGTTCTGCAATCGCCTGGTCTTCAATGATGAGCCCACTCGAATCCAAACGATCGGGATGTGGAGCCCATTGAAGGTTTCCGATCCACACCGTCCTGGGGGCGCCCTTCGAATCGCAGGTAACAATAAAGCTCGTTGTGGTGCCTAGATCCGTTCTACGCCCGACAACCTGACCCTCTCCATACTTATTTGATCGCGTTTCGCTCTCGGGTTGCATCATTATGATCTGCGCCCGACTTCCGAAACGGCGAAGGGTCGCAATCAATTCTGGGTCGGTCAGATTTGGGAGTGCCGCATAGAGCTCGGTCCTTCTCACAAAGGCGGTCTCCAGCAATGAGAGCACGGCCTGCCGCAATTCGCTGCCGGACACTGGTCCGGGCGAAGTGTCGATCGCGTCCCGCGGTGTGGAGGGGCGCTGTCCAGCATTATTGATCGTGAAGAAGACGGAAATGGGGCCGCGCTGCTCCGTCATGTCGGCCTTTTCGGTTTGCGTCTCCAATGCCCGCAACAGAGCAAAGTTCCGGGGAGTGCCGCCGACCGGTATGATGCGATAGGCATAGCGCGCTTGGCGCCGAGGCGGGCGATCAATCGCTATGTATCGCTGAAACGGCGGGGGGAATGCTGACTGAGTCTCGCCGGTGCGTTGTACCGCCGGATTTGAGATGAACTCACTCTCGCCGCTTTCGTCCACGCGCTCTATCGCGAAACCGAGCAGCTCCTTGATCGGTCGATCCATGTGCCAAACGATCACCATCTGGTTGCAGTTGGCGTAGACCTTGCCGAACAGTCTGCTCTGAGAAGGCCCTGCGCCGGTGCGCTCCAGAACGAAGGTCTCGCCGTCGATCGTCGTGAGCTCAATGGAGCCTCGGTCAGTCCAGAGCGGCACATGCAGCGGAGTCTTCGCTTCGACCGCGACCACCTGGGTTCGGCCTCCGGCGCGGATCTCCACCAAGCGCGGATGGGTGTCGGGGACAGTTATATGAGTTCCCGCATCGCCGGCGAGCGGGTCGAAGATCAGACCCTCCGACGCAAGCGAGACGCCGAGTGTCACCGGCTTCAATCCCGACGGGACGATGGATGAGAACCAGTCGGGAATCGCGTCGCTGTGGATGTATTGCTTAAGCGTGCCAGAGCGGCCCAGCCGCAGGTCGCTCGCGGCGGCCAGCATTGTCGCGCCTTCAGTGGCCCGAATAGACGGTGCCAGCCTGCGGATCGCGCGACCGGCCCAATTGGCCACGTCGTCGCGCTGGGGCGCAATCAATGCGGAGACCGCCGAGTGCAGTAGCTGCTCGATCTCCGTTCGATTTTTCGCGACGTCGGTCGACAGGAAATTGAGGCGCTCCTCAAGCTGCACCGCTGGCGGCAGGAAGTCGTGCAACCGCTCCACGATGCGCCAGGCACGTTCCGCATCGGGACGCGCCAAGCCGGCCCGCAAGTTCTCAGCAACTTCCGGGAACAAGACTATGCCATCGCGACTGCGCGTCTGTACTAGCGTGCTGAACCAGAGGTCGACCTCCACCCCGACATCCGCGCTGGGCAGCATCTCCAGGCGGGTCGCGCGCATCAGTGCGGGATCGATCAGCGTCGCGAACGACAGCAGGCGTGCGAGGTCCACCGCCTGTGCATTCTGCGCCGACAACCGCGAGATTCGACGCGCGGCGTCGTCGGTCATGTCGCCTCCTCAGCCCGGCGCATCGCACTGATGCGGCCGACCGTCGAGCCCCTGTCCCAGGCCACCAGGTCTATGGCGCGCGCCAGGGAGTCTGGCCAGCGTGCCGGAGGGAAGGGCACGAAGCCGACCACGCGATGGCCGCGCCTGGCCAGCTGCCGGGCGAACGCAATCCAGGTATGCGGGCTGGCGCCATGCGCATCACTGATCGCGCCGAGCCCGAAATCAGAGACGATCAACATGCAGGCACCGAACCGTGGCGGCTGCTGCGTCAGATAGGCTTCCCAATCTTCCGCGTCGTTGCGCCGGGTCCGTTCCGGGGTGCCCTTGCACTGCAGGAAATCGATGCTGTCGCTGCCGACGACGCGCCTGAGATCCCGGATCAGATTCGCGCGATCGTGCCAGAAGGGCTGCATGCGCTCGCCGATATCGATCATCACCTGGACTCCGGCGGCCATGGTGAGAATGGGTTGGCGCGGCAGCACCCGCAGCGCCTCGCCGCGCGCAAGGGTCTCGACCGCCCGCGTCAGATCGGGAGGTCCGATCGGCCGGCGCGCGGCGAGACTGGCACCGAGCAGTGCGCGCACCCAGCGCGGCTGAAAGAGCGGCGCCGGAGCATGCGCCTCCCGCAACGCGCCGGATTTCATTGCGGCCGTGTTGGCCAGCCAAGCCGGCGCCGATCGGGAGGATCGCCGCCGCTCGGAGATCCTGATCGAACCGCCGGTGCTGTCTGGATCCGGCGGCGTGGGTGGTGTCACCGGTGGTGGTAGTGGAACAGGTTGGGTATGGCGCGGAAACGGCGAATCTTTGGGCAGGTCCGGCACCGCGGCCGAGCGCGTTGCCATTTCCGCGCCCGGAATCGCCGGATCGAAGCCAAGCAGGGCGGCGATTGCCCGCGTCTCCGCGTCGTTCTCCGGGCGGATGACTGCGATGGCCCGCAGGAGATCCGCCAGCGAGATTTCAGCGCGGGCCGTTGTCATCCCACGGCGCCGAAACTGGGCTTGCGCCCCGCTATGGCGACTACAGCCGCGATGTCCGTGGTCGGAGCGTTCGCACCATAGAGCTCATGGACTGCGCGCAATATGTCGATGAACTCCGCGGGACTGGGAAGCGCCGTTGCCACGCCCACCGGATCGTTGCCGGCCGGAGCGACAACATCTGCGATTCTCTGCACGTCGGTCAGCTTGAGCTGACCCTGCAGATGCTCCGCTCCAATCTTCACCAGCAGCGCTTTCCGCTGGCTGCCATTTAGATCCTCTCCGTCAAAGGCTGGAAGCGTGACCTCAACGCAGCGCCGGAGGAAAGCGCGCGGCAGGTCGCGTTCGTCGTTGCTGGTGATGATAATCAAGGGCACGGCATCCGCTCGTGCCTTCACGGTCTGGGGAATCTCCTCTACATCGAACTGCAGCGCCCCCAATGCCACCAGAAGGTTGTTCGGCACATCGGGATCGGCCTTGTCCATCTCATCCAGCAGCACGACCGCCGGACTAATCGGCTGCTCCATTGATGCCTCGGACTTGTCGGCCGCAGTCTCCTTCTGCGCGAAATAGCGCCGCTGCCGCTCAGCACCCAATGGGTCGAAAGCGTCCCAAAGAACCCCAGGATTGATATAGCGGCGCCAATCGGCATCCACTTTTCCCTGAGCCTGCGCATCGCTCAGGCGGCGAACAAGATCGAGTTCCGACATCAGCTCACGCGCCTGCGTGCGCGACGAGATCACTTTCTCGACATAGCGCCACCCCTTGTACTTTGCGACCGCCGGCGCGAGCGACGACTTGCCCCAGCCGGGATCCCCGCGTACCAGCAGTGGACGGCCGGTCGCCAGCGCGACGCGCACCGCGAGTTTAATCCGATCGCTGTAGACATAGAGCGCGCCGCTCCGGAGATCACCGAAACCCGTCGTTTCGCCGTGCCGCTCAACATTGTTCGGCTCGAACTTACGCGAGGATTGCTTTGGCTTCTTCATAATTGTTCCAGACCTCGTCCTCAAGTTTCGGCGGAAGCGGTGGTTTGAGCCAGGCATCAGGCTCCAATAGCCCGACAAACTTTCCCGCATCTGCGGCCAAGACCAAAAAGCTGACTCCGTTGAACAGCGGCGTCGCGAGTAGTTTCTGGATCCATCTAGGGTCCAGGCCGTCCGCTTCGAGTATGACAAAGATGGGTTCATTGAGCGCGCGACGGGCGTCGAGGCGCGCCTTCAATCTCTCAGTTCCTGGACTATCAACATCGAGCGCCTCTTTCAGCGCCTCCTGAATACTCACTTCAAGGTGCGGATAATCGGCGAATGCGTCCAGCGCGGTTGCTACTTTCCAGTGTTTGCTGGGGACCAATCCGCTCGCGCGCAAGATGTAGCAATTGGCGGTTCGTGGTTCTTTTGCGTTGAGCCCGATTGGATTCGGGCCCCTCGGATTGCCCTTGGCGCAACACTTTACCTGCTCCACCGCGCTGACATCCAACCAGGAGCAGAAGGCTATTAGATCGAAGACTTCGTTGAAGATTTCCTGGCGCGCAACAAAGTAGGGTTGCAGCTTCCGCAATGCTTGCCAACCGCCCGCAATACCGAGCCCCATCAGCTTGAGCGCAAACGTTGACCATTTGGTACCGGTGAGGTTCCAGGCGCCTAAATGGAGATTGGCGTCATTAGCCACGACATCGATGGTACTATCGTTGAGCAACCCGCTCTGGAGGTATGTAGCGAGCAACACGATCTGCCCATCGGTGTGTTCGTTCAGGTTCTCAACGGAGAGGAGTTCCTTCACCTTCCGAGCAATTTTTGCTTTGCTGGCGAAATCCTGAGAACCGATGCCGCTGATCGCGCAAATCTGATCGGCTCTGCCTGCGATCTCCTTGGGCACACTGCCATGGTAGATAGGAACGAGCGGTAGCTTGTACTGCTTATGGCGATAGGACAGCAGCGCCCACTCGTATTGGCAGAAGGGTGACGCTATCGATTCCGGGGTGATCATAATCACCGCCGCATCGCAAGTACCTATCCAAACGTTGAGCGTCGAGCGCCAATCGCCACCCGCCTCCAGCGCCGTGCGGTCGAGTAGAATCTCGTAATCCGCTTCGAGCTCTGCGGCGATTTCTTTCGCCAAGTCTGGCGTGCTGTGGCTGATAAACAGACGCGGCCTTCTCGCCATCGCCCGTTAGCCTAAAATGACTCCGCCGCGCAGGCGGGCGGCGAGAGCGTGGACACCAGCATTACGACGAACGATGCGGCCGACTTCCACCGAGTCCCCCGATGCTCATTTGGCGTATCGAGGATTGTACATTGCCGCTTTATTGCAAGTCAAGGTCGTGCCGGGCCTCGTGCCCATCCGCCGCGTCGGCTCAATACCGCGGCCAAGGTCCCACATGGATGCCATTCAAGAACCGCGCTTTGACGGCAGCGAGGGTTTCAGGCTCTTCGGCGACGCTGTATCCGTAACCCTTGAGTTCGCCGATGCGATGGATGCCGTCCAGGCTGACCCGCCCGGGCACCAGCATCTCATCCACCCGCAGCATGCGCGGAATCCCAGTCAGGCGGGATGCCAGCATCAGCGTTCCTTGCGCCTGGGCATGCATCAGCAATTGAATGATGCGGACGCCCCCGAGCCACCCGGTGATGCCGGCATTCAGGGCCTGCCCGGCATAAGGTTGCGAAGTCGTCCCTATACTCAGCACATCGACGCGGTTGAGCGGCACATGCAGGAACGATACGGCTTCCACGACGGCCGCGAGTGTTGGATTATTCGCCCAGACTCCGCCATCGATGTACGCACTGTCGTCGACCGAGGCCGCGCGGAAGTAGGTCGGCGCCGCGGCGGTGGCGAGTGCCAAATCGATCGGCGAACGGTTCCGATCCGCGATCAGATCCGGGTGATGGTTTGTGCGGAAGGCATGAACCGCACCGGTTCGCGCCTTGAGCGACGGGATCACCAGTCGGCATACCGAGTCACTCAGCTGCTTGCCGGGTGCATCCTTGAATGCGCGCTCCAGTTCGGCCCGCAAGGCGTCCTGAGAGAATTTTGGACGAATGAGCTGCCGCATTAGGTATCTTGCCTTACGGCCCACGCTCGTCAGTGGAAAGACCGTGGGCCCGCGCTGCTCATAGAATTCAACCAGGTCGGCTGCATTCAGCCCCATGCCGAGCCCCAGCGCCAGGATACCGCCGGTGGAAGTGCCGGCGATCAGATCGAAGTGGTCGGCAATCTTGCATTGCAGCAGTTCCTCCCACTTCTTCAGCACCGCCGCAGTGAAGGTGCCCTTTATGCCGCCGCCATCGAGAGCGAGGATCCGGAACGTCGCGCCAACCGGCGGTTCGCCACGCACCAACGGCAGCCGACAGAGTTGCTCGACCACACGACCGGCCAGCATCGTCACGTCCGCTTCCAAGGCCAGTTGCCGGTTTTCCTCGGGCGCGAGGCCGTTGGTCAGCGCGCGCAACACCTCCGGATGGGCATCGAGGTATCCTGCCGCCGCGCCTCCCAAGCCGCCGAGCAGAAACCCGGGCAGTCCCCGCTCCCGCGCCAACTCGAACTCCTCCGCTATTCCTGCTGCTGCAGAGTTCTCCTCCCACCACTTTCCGCCGATGCTGACGATAGCATCGCAACGGGCGACCATCCACTGGCGCAGGCGTGTCAGGCTCGGACCCCGATCATTTCCGACGGCCGGGACAATGTTTACGATGCTGTGGGCGCGCCAGGTCTCGAGGCTGTCTGCATAATCCTTGGAAAAGACCTCGGAAGCGGCGAGTTCAAGGCAGTCGCGCGTGCCAAGGGCTTCCTGGTGACGCTTCGCGGCTTCGAGGAGCGGCGGCACGATGAATGGGTGGCTGCCGTGAATGATCGATCCGCCGGCGCGGAAGATGCCGGTGCTGAGGTCCGTCACGAATTTTTGCAAGGCCAGCGCGCGCTCGTTCGTGAGCCCAGGCGGATTGGACGCGGACAGCCAGATCCGCGCGCCCTTCAATGGTCCAAGTTGTGCCATGTCTCCTCCCGATAACCCCGATCGGCAACCTTTCTGCCGTCACTTCCCGATAGAGCGATTCATCTCCGGCGGATCGATGTGATCTTCAATCGTGACAGAAGACCACTCTTCCCCGCGCCAGAGTTGTTGCTTGCCCGTGGCAATATCGGGCGGCAGGATCTTCTGCATCAACAGGCTGTAGGCGGTTTCCTCTCGAAGCTGTTCCCAAAGTGGAGGGAAAAGATTCTCCCGGACGGCGTTCAGCAACCCGACACAGGCCGACCCGGTCGTGGCGATCGGGAAGGCCGGCGTATTTGGGTGAAAGCTGCGAAAGATGCGAAACTCCCGCACCACCCCCTCCATTCCGCCAATGAAGACGGCAGCCGTGAACTCTTCGGTGCCAAGCCGCCTGCTGCGCTGAGCGCCGAACCCGTCAGCTTTACGCTCCAAAATCCAGATATATCGCTCTATGCCGGGGTTGATAGGGAACGCCGAGGCTCGCTGAGATCCAAGCATCTCGTAGCGCATCAGCAGCAGGCTCTCGTTGCGCATCCCCGTCCCGTGCATGGTTTCGCGACCGCTGCCATCCACTGCGGGCGTGATTACCTCTTCCACCGAACTTTCGCGGTCAACAAACGCGCCGGATTGAAACGTCAAAACGCGCGGCGGGGCCGGCGCCTTCGCTTCGCGCGCACCCATCTGCGCATCATGCGCGATGCGCGCTGCAATATTCTTCACCAGCGGTGTGACCGCCGGATGGCCGCCGAAGACGACCGGAAAGCGTGGCAGAACGTGCCCGCAAAAGGCGCGCACGGCCTCACGCACGTTCAGCAGATTGCGGCTGTCCCAATATTCCGGGTTTCTCCGCGGATCGGGCTCGCTGGCGGAAAGAAAGATCGGTGCGGTCACGGGAGGATGTCCCATTGCAGCGCGGTCGTCGGGTCGAGGTATTCCAGCCCCAGCTTCGCGCGCAGGAATTCAAGATGCTCCGCCTGCCGGCTGGTGATGCCGAGCGGGTGATAGACCAGGCGACCCGCAGGTGGCTGCGGGTGTGCCGACCGCACGGTCTGCTCGATGTCTTGGCTGGTCGGCACGCCCAGGGCCAGGTTGAGATGCATTCGATCCGAGCCCTTGCGCAATTCGATGTGACGCCCGAGGTAGCGCAGCATCTGCCAACCGTTGGCTTGTGCATATTCCCGGACGTGCTTGACGACATGCTCTTCGCGCATCTGCTGCAGCTTGGTGCGCAGGTCGGCGACGCGGCGCACGACTTCGAGCAGGCCTTTGGGTGTCAGCTTGTCCACGTTCCCACCGGCAACGGCGGCTGTCTGGCTCTCCAGCTGAACTGGCGAAAAAAACGCACCCTCGCGCAGGGGAGCCACATCCGGCCACACCACTTGAACGCCGCCGAGGCCGGCCTGATCGGCAAACGCGATCTCCTTTTGCACATACGGGCGGTTCTTGATGCTCGGGCTGTTGAGGAGAACAACGACGTCGCTGTCGGCGAGTTCCTGCAGCAATTCTTCTTGGAACATCGCGCCCGGGCGGATCGCGACCGTGTCGAGGAAGACCGAATAGAATCGCGCGGAGAACGCTTGCCTCAGCTGCAAGGCGACATTGGTCGCGTCGCGGCGCGCATAGCTGATGAAGATCTTGCGCTTGGTACGCTGCAGGCCGAGCATCTCCAGGACGAAGCCGGCAAGTTCCGAGATGTCGCCTTCGAACCCTGCGTCAGCCGAGTCGTCCTTCAGCTCAAAACCGTTGAAGTCCTTCACCGCTTCCGGCGCGACATCGGTAAAGGTGGTGAGATCGGCGACGACGGGAACCATGGGTATCCCGGCTGTACGGCAGGTATCGATCGCGGCAAGCGAGTCACCGGCCATTGCCTTGTGACAGAAAATGACCGCCACCGCGCGGGTGTTCGTACCCGGCGCAGAGAAACCCAGCTCGCTCAGAACGCTGAAATTCTCCCCGCAGCCGGCAAGATCGGCGGCGCGATGATAGAGCGCCTGCGCAAGCGGATCGGACCGCGCGTCATGGCTGCCGCCAATCAGGACGACGGCGAAGTCCGTCATTTCGCCAGCCGGTCCAGCCAACCCAGCGATTGCGCCAGGATATAGGCGGCAATCAAGCCGCCGTAGATCGGCCAGATCGACCAGGATTGAAGTGCCGCCCAAATATGGCCTGAAGTGCGCGTTGCCTTGGCGTCGAATACACGTCCCGGACCGTATGAGCCGTTCCGGATGGCGGTGACCACGTCGTTATAGAGCGCCCGGTAGGCCTTCTCTTGCGCCAGGTACATCACATCGACGAAGCAGAAGATCACAACCGGGATAAGCGCAGCGGTCGCAATCGCGGGATTCTTGGTGGCGCCGGAAAGGCTCAGCAGCGCGCTGACTAGGGTGAGGCACCAAGTCTTGCAGGAGGCCGAGTTGTTTGCGAGCCGATTGATGATCGCCTGCAGCAGGCTGATATGACTTGTGACGGCGGGATCGTTGGCCGGCGCCAGCGGAGACGGGTTGCTATTCATCGCGCTTCCCCCGACCAGAAGACAGAGAGCAGAAATTGGCCTCGTCGCCAGGACGCAATACCCCCGGCTGCATCTCGCTAAAGTAGCAGAGGATCGCATAGTGCTCAAGGGACCGCCGCGATATCAGGACCTGACGCCGCCGATTAGGGGTGAGCAGGAAAGATCGAGCGCCGAGGTGCGAGACCTCGCGTGTAGCGGCAGTACATGATCTTGCGTCTGTTAACAAAGGTGAACGCCCACCACAGTTTACACGAAGGTGCTGGCAACGGCCTATGATTGATTTCCCTGGAGTTTCTAGTTCTATTCAACCATTGATGTTGAAGAGAATGACGCGGGGAGAAGGAGCATGTCGCAATCAACAGCATTCCTTAGCTATCATCATGACGATCGAATCATTGGTGAAACGGTTCTTGCTCAGTTAGCTTTCCTAGCGAGTCGCGGTGAAGGAAAACCTGCCCTCAAATGTTTTCTTGATGCGAGAGACATCCCCAGAGGACAGGCTTGGAAGCCAATCATAGACGAGAATCTCGCGAACAAGGATTGGCTCATTCCCGTGTTTACGGGGGACCAAAGCGTCTATTGCGGTTATGAAATTGGGACCTTCCTGCAGCTACACGTGCAATCGCCGGATAAACGTGTGATGGCATTGTACGACGTAGACGATGAGAAATTGCCGATAATACTACGCGATGGCCAAAACACTCAGGTTCCGCCCGTCGATAATGTTGTTGAAGCCGATAAGGTCGCTGTATCCACTGACGAAGTAAACTTTTGGTTCCGATCGGCCGTTGGACGATTCTTACAGGACTTCTGCCTCTATAAAGGTCTGTACACGCCAGCTCACGAATCATCTGAGCCCGCTGCGTACAGCAACAACATCGCGCTATGCGCAAAGCTTATCGCAAACGCCTTCGCATTGGCTCGCGGAACCGACGAGAAATCTGAAACACCCGCGCAGATAGGGTTTGAGCTCACCATAAGGAAGATAGGAGACCAAAGGCTTGACAAGATACCGGGAGATTCTGTCGTCATCGGTACCACGTTGTTCTTCGACCTCTTGGGCCTCAGTCTTCCGGTGAGCAGGACTCAAGCGCCTATGACGACATGGGAAACGTTGAGACAACTTCTCAATCCCGGCGGGCAAAAAGTGATCCCATGGATGCACAAAGTTGAAGCCGACATACGGACAGCCGCGGCGAGTTTGAGCCTTCCAAGCGATGATGTGACAATGCGAGGGCGGAATGGGAAGGTGTATCGTCCGATACTTGAGAGACACAAGCTCTTCGTCAACGGTGACCGCAGATTCTATCTTCTATTCATTGAAGCGCTCGACAGGCGTTTCGTCGGAGTACCTCAATCTTCTTTGCTGCTGACATCATTAATATTAGCTTCACGTTGGCGCTTCACATACTTCGAGAAATGGTCTGACACGATCACTAAAGTCTTCGGGCCAGAGGTGCCGCTGCCCAACTTTGCCGATGCATGTAAGCAGCTACTTTACAACATTGAATGGATTGAGCACGAGGCCGCACAGTTTGGAGCCACTGATCCCCAAGCCCTCATCGACGCATTTGGATCGGAGCACAAGGCGAGAGTTGAGCGCTTCTTCTCCGATTGGCAAAAGGCGAAAGAAGCACTTCAGGCCTCCCTGGAACTCGGCACAGAAATCACCGACTTCACCAGAGACGGTATTCACCGCGCGGTGTTGGATTTTCTGACGGCGACACGGGGGCAAAACGCCGAATTCTTGCAGCTCGCGATTAAAGAGTACGCAGATGAAATAGGTCAGGGACTGGAGTCGCGCGATGGGTAGCTCTCCGGAAGAGAGTTATTTGAGGGTTGATCATGGCATTCGGGCTGATTGTCTTGCAGAAGTCTGCCCCGAGACGATCGGGTGATGACGCAGAAGGCAGTTGCGAGCTGCATTCACTCCCCCTTTGAAATTTAACCCTTGCCCCGTTCCACCGCCCATTCTTCGGCCGCATGAAGGAGCATCGCCGCCGCTTGCGGATTGTCGGCGCAATCGAAATAGCCGAAATAGGCGCGCTTTATACCATACTTGATGTTTGACGCATGATGGACATGGGCGGTGATGCGACCAACAACCCGGTCGGATTGATGCACGGTGAAATAGGAAACATCGTCATGACTGGCAAAGCCCGGGTTAACAGCCGGATCTAGAAAGCGCTTCAGATCGCTCTTCATGGGCGACACGTAAAGGCTGTCGCTGCCATAGGCCTGGAATGGCGCTTGGAAGAAGGCTTCGAAATCACCCTTACGCAATGTCAGCATACTGATTCCGTCTTGCAATGAGGTCGATGGTGCGTGCGAAGAGGCCGATCTGAGATTGAATCTCGCCTTCGTCCGCCAGCGGGCCAGCCGTGAACAGCGCCAGGCGAATGGGTGAACTGCTCACGAGACAGAGATGCGTCGCTCCGGCATGTTCCAGGATGTCGATGATTTGCTCTTGTATCGCTGCAGAGATATCGGCTTCGGATTGGCGCTTCAACACCCGCAAGCTGACAACCTTTCCGCCGGATAACTTGGACACCAGCGCAAGGTGGTCGTAATCCGCGAGACTTTCGGCTTCGAGTATCCGCAGGTCGGTGAACGGTGCCAGCATGGCCGCCGTGCCGAGAAAGCCATCAACGCTCCCAGTGTCGCACGCTAGAAATCGCTCAATGAAACGATTACTCCGCCGCCGGATAAAATCGGCCGTCAATTTGAGTGCGATGCCAGCGGTCAGCAGAATCCCGGATATTGCCGCCCAGGCCCGAATCAAGAAGATCCAATTGCGATCACCGAACCATGGGATGCCGAGGCCAATCAGAACCAGGGCGAACACAAAGATTGCCAGAAGCTGAAAGAGCACCAGTCGAAACTTGACCCCAGCGTTGGGCACCCAGACGGCAAAGTGCACGCCAATCAACGCACCAATGGCACCCATGCGGACGGGCAGTTCCAGGAAGTTCTGGAAATCGGTCGCCGCGAATGGGATTGCCAAGAGAATGGCAACAACGAAGAACTGAGCAAATCGATGGTTTTCCACTGACAAGCGGCCAGCCGGAGACTGCCGAACCCAGAGAGCGCTGCCCAACAGGCCACCGAGCACAAATGCTTCTACAACGATCAAGCTGCGGGGGATCAGGCTATCGGGCGAAGCGCCACGCCACTCCGCCACGTGCCACAGGGCGAGCACAAACGGCGCCACAGCCGCGATGAGCTTTGCGAGCAACGGCGCATGTTCCCGGCGGATGGCTTCCGCGCAGAGCAGCGTCATCAGCGGAAGAAACAAAGCAGCCACCATCGCCAGATGGGCGAACAACTTTTCCTGGGTAAGGCTGAAGATGCCTCTGGCCAGCAACAGGATGCCGAGCGAGATAAACAGCGCCGCCAGGCACCGATGCAGGTACTGGGCTGGATGGGCGGCGCGGAAGGTCACGCCATAGGCAATCAGGCCAACGACCGCACAGAACTCCAGGATGGCATCGGCGCCAAGCACTGATCAGGCTCCGATCATCTGTGCAATCGCCTTGGATGCCAGTTTCTGCTTGAGCCAGCGCAACGGCGCTGAGGGTGGTCGTTCAACCTCGGTCGTATGCGGATTGAAGAAATAGCCGAGCGGCCCGGCAGCGCTCTTCCTTCCCAACAACTGTCCGATGGCCTCGTAGGCCATGAGATTGCCTGTAGTGATCACCATGGGGGCAAAGGACATGCGCGATCTCTTGCCAGCGGCCACCTCCGCTGCCACACTCAAGTCAATGTGATGGCGAGAGGAACTGCACGCCATGACGAAAATCAGTTCTTGCAGGAAGGATTGTCGTATATCCGTTTCAGTCCATTCTGATGGCTTCAGCCCGCGCGTCGGGTAGTGCAGACGGTCTTCCAGCCGTGGATCCGCGGCGGTCGTCACATAGACGCTTGGCAAGGGTGCTGCATAGGCATCAATGACCGCCAATCCGGCACGCGCGGCCGCCCGATAGAGCTGGACGCCAGCAGCGATGTCATCCATGCCATTGATAACGAGATCGACCCTGGCCAGGACCGTTTCAAGTTGCTCAATCCATTCGCGTCCGAAAACCTCGAATTTTGCCTGCGGGTTGATGCGCTGACCGAGCGTGACCGTCGCCTCGGCCTTGTGCTGGCCGACCGTATCTAGATTGGCGAACACCTGTCGATTGAGATTGGACACCTCAAACGTATCAATGTCGGCAATAACATATTGCTCTATGCCTGCTCGCAACAGCGTTGCGATACAGGCACCGCCCATCCCCCCGACGCCGCAAATGAAGACCCGTGCATTCCTGAGCCGCGCCTGCTCGTCGGCTGTTACGAAGCCGATATTGCGTCCGGAAAACGCTTCATAGCTGAAAGCTGCGTTCATCGAGATCCCCAAGGCCGAAGATCGCCCCATTGGCGTCTGGAATCGAACCAGTGAAGCACGGGCAGAATGATGCGTTGCAGGGTGACAAGGACGAGTGCCGCAGCTACGCCAGCGACAGACCTGCGTGGCACGATTCGCGTAAGATATTTGCGCGCAGCATTCAGATCGATGCGCCCGATCTGGATAAAATCATCACCACGGTCATAGTCGAGGTCTTGCGCACAGACTTCGTTGTAGATCGCCTTGCGGTGCTTTGGCGCGCTCTCGAATGACTTTGTGAGATTGTCGGATCCGCCTGTATAGGCGTCTTGGATAACAAATTTTTCTTCATCGAAACGTACCTCCGCGCCAACCCCGAAGACGTGTCGATGGTCCGACATGATCCGTCGCACGATCAATGTCTGCTCGTAGGTGGGACGCTAGAGTTGTCCTGGAAATACGCCGGAATAGGTTTCCGCGACCATGCCGTAGACTGCAGGCACCTGAGTAACACTCGAGATCCAGATGGGTCGCATCTGGTTGCGAACGAAAGTCAGAATGCAGGCAAGGCCGTAGAGGGTGGCCGTCAGGTTCCGACCCCGCATTTCCGGCGTCACCATGACGAGGCCAAGATGCAGAATCTCCCGGATCGAGTTCCGCCACGGAATCTCGATCACAGGCAGGGCGTTGAAGGCAACAGGGCTGCCATTGCCACGCTGGTAGACCAACGTGATGATTGACCGACCCAATTGACCGCTTGCGGGATCAAACACGCCATAGGTGAGTTCCTTGGCATCCAATGTGGTCAAAGCGATTGCTCGGATATCCTGTGTCAGGCGCGTGAGATCGCCTGGGTCGAGCCACAGTCCCGGCTTTTCGACAATCCGCGCTTTCAATCCCTTTCCGATGGGAAGGGTGATGTTGAGGTAGCGCGATTTCTTGCCAAAAAGATTCATTTTGCGACGAGTTCGTTGCAACTTTTTATTGATTCAGCCTTCACCAATAAAATTGCAACTAGGGAACCCCTATGTCAATGCAAGAGAAGCAAATGCGATTCACATTGTGAATCCGAGGGTAACCTCTCAGCCAGAGGCCAACTTCCGAGCATTTTCCTTCTCTTGGTGCTCGAACGCAGTTTTAAAGGCATCCAGTTCATGTGCAGACATTTGAATGCTGGCTCCCACCTTTCGCCAATTTGTTACGGCGGCAAGGAATTCGCCGAGAAACTCCTTAGCGCGCGACAGAGACAGGCCAAAGTATGGGAGGACTGAAAACAGATCGTGGAGCGATGCTGATGGGCCGGATTGTTCCGATATCCACAGTTTCAGTTCACGCAATCGATAGGGCACCGGGTTGAGATCAATGGGCTCATGGGGGCCATCCGCACCTCACGACACAGAAACTAGGTGTGCCCCATCCGCTTGCGCTGAAAACGCCCAGCGCTGCTTGGTGAACATTGCAATAACGCCGGCTGCCGTTCGAGCATGCTGGCTGGGCTTAACCGTGGTGAAGCAACCGCCACCTGCCAGAGCGAAAGGGAGCAGAAGCTGATCGGCAAGATACGGTCCCGCGAAAGCCTCGGTGGCAACAAACCCGGCCATGCGCTGCGCTGCCGTCTTTGCCAGCGATTCTGCGGAAATTCCCAGCCGGCCAAAACCGGTCACGATTTCCGTCGCCTGCTCGAATGCGGCTTCCAGCAGCAGGACATTCCCCGGCCCCCACTCGGCCGGAAGCTCGCGCACTGCGAAGGCCGAGTCCGGCCAATCCAGCAGTTGACGCGCCACGCCGAGTTCGCGATCGGCAATGTCAAAGGGCAGCCCGGCAAAGAGCGCTATGGCCGACGTGCTCTTGAGGGGGCCACGCTCAACGCACTCAATCTGCTGCAGTGGTGCGGGGTCGATCGCGATCTCGATTCGTCCGCCACCGCGTGGATAAAAGCCGTGACGGACCAGGCGCGCGTCGACACGCGGCCCCATCCGGTTGATGATCGGCAGGAAGCAACGCGCGATGAACTCGAACGGTGGCGCCATCATGTTGTGCGTGCCGCCCTCCAAGACCAGGCGCGACGGCCCGCCGGCGAGCAGTAGCGGCATCAACACCGTCTGCAGCACCAGGGAGGTACTGCCGGCGGTTCCAACGGCAAAATGATATTCGCCAGCCTGTACCGGACCCGGATGAAAGGTAAATTCCGACGATCCAACGCTCGCCCCCTCACAGGTGGCATTGCCGATCGCGCAGGCAGCCTCAACCGCGGTCAGATGCTGGCGCATCAGGCCCGGCTTCTCACGCTTGCCGCGGATACTGGTGATCTTGAAAGGTTGTCCAGTGGCCAGCGACAAGGCGAGCGCGTTGCGCACGACCTGCCCGCCGCCCTCCCCCTCGGCGCCGTCAATCGTAATCATGATTCCCCCGAATGGATGGCGTGAAGGGGATCAACCCTTCACGCACACCACCTGCTTCAACGTATGGACGATCTCCACCAGATCGGCCTGGGCGGCCATCACGGCTTCGATCGGCTTGTAGGCCTTGGGCGTCTCGTCGATGACGCTTTCGTCCTTGCGACATTCGACGCCAGCGGTATCGCGGATATGCTCGTCGAGGCTCACCTTCTTCTTTGCCTCAGTCCGCGACATAACCCGCCCCGCCCCGTGGCTGCAGCTCTCGAACGCTTCCTTGTTGCCAAGGCCGCGCACGATGAAGGACTTCGCCCCCATCGAGCCGGGGATGATACCCATGACGCCCTTCGCCGCCCGCACGGCGCCCTTGCGGGTCACTAGCACGTTTTCGCCAAAATGGTTTTCCCGCGTCACATAGTTGTGGTGGCAGTTGACCGCTTCCAGCTCAGCGTCGAACGGCTTTGCGATCTGGCCACGCAGCGCCCGGATCACATTCGCCATCATCATCCGACGATTAAGCGCCGCAAAATCCTGGGCCCATCCGACCGCCTCGACATAATCGTCGAAATGGTCGGTCCCTTCCGGGAAATAGGCCAGGTCCTCATCGGGCAGGTTGATGAACCACTTGCGCATGTCCTGCTTCGCCAACTCGATGAAGAATGTGCCGATGGCATTGCCGACACCGCGCGATCCCGAATGGAGCATGATCCAGACGCGCTGCTCGGTATCGAGACAAAGCTCGATGAAGTGGTTTCCGGTCCCCAGCGTCCCCAGATGCACGAGTTGGTTCGTGTTCTTGAGCCGCGGGTACTTCGCCGTGATGCTGTTGAACCGCTCGACCAGCGTCGCCCAGGCAGCGACGACCTCCGGCGGGGGATCGCCCCAGCTGCCGGTGTCGCGCTTGGTCCGGCCAACACTCCGGCCATGCGGCACGGCACGCTCGATCGCAGCCCGGATGCCTTCCAGATTGTCCGGAAGGTCATGGGCCATCAACGAGGTCCGCGCCGCCATCATGCCGCAGCCGATATCGACACCAACCGCCGCCGGAATCACCGCACCCTTAGTCGGGATCACCGATCCCACCGTGGCGCCGATGCCGACATGCACGTCCGGCATGACCGCAAGATGCTTGAACACAAACGGCATCTGTGCGGCGCGCGCCAGCTGGTCACGCGCCTTGGCGTCTACGGGCACACCGCGCGTCCACATCTTGATCGGCACGCCGCACTCGACATGCTGGTAATCATAAGTCGTCTCGGTCATGTCGACCTCCTTCATCTTTCATAACTGATCAGCCGCGGCGTGGCGACGACGGAGTGACGAGACAAGCTCCCGGTTATAGGCCGGGCGAAGGAATTGAACCTTCCTTCCACCAATGTAGTCCCGCCGGCATTCGCTCACGCTCTGGCATCCACTGGCGACAACAGACTGTGAGACATTTTTTGCTGAGCTATCCGGTTGCCCGGAGGCGGGATTGAACCGCCGACCTCCCATCCTGAAGACGGGTGCTCTATCCTGTAGTCTCACCGGCATTCGCCAGCTTCCAAACGTTCCTTCCAACTGGCCCATGGCGACCAGGTATTTGACAGACAGCTCTACCGCTGAGCTACGGGCCGATTGCTCGGCCCGACGGGAGTCGAACCCGCGACACATGTAGTCCGTCAGGCATTCGCCAGGAATTTCGGCAAGGGTCGCGGCGACAAGATCGGCAAGACAGTCGCCCTTAAGCTACGTGTCGGCGGCGGGATTCGAACCCGCATCTCCCGACCCCTTTTCCGGGGCCGGGCGCTTTACTCGTCGGGCCTTCTTCTGGAGACATGTAGTCCTGCCAGCATTCGCCGCGACCCAGTTCTTCAAACCTCCGTTTCCTTTACCAGCTTGACCCAGTCACGCGTCTCGCCGGAGACGAAACGCGTGATCGCGTCAAACACCGCGTCGGAAAAACCACCGACGTTGAGGATCTCCGGCCGCCCCGACGCCTGGGTGGTGGCGAGCGGCTGGATATCGATGCAGACCAGCTTGGCCTGCGGGTTCCGCCGCTGCAGGCGGTTCCATTCGACCATCGTCGCCGTGGCACCGTTCCGGGTGGCATCCACCCAGGACTGGTTATCGGAAACGATCACGACCAGATCCACCGCCGCCTTCTCGGCATTCAGCAGCGCCAGGGGTGCCGAGACGTTCGTCCCGCCACCGCCGATGCTGGCCAGCTTCGCGGCATTGGCCGCCAGCCGGTCCGTGGCACGCAGCTCGAGCGCCACCACCGATTGCTCGAAGGGCAGCACCCGGGCCTTGCGGTTGGCGCGCAGCATCGCCGCCGCGACCAGGGCCGCGACATCAATGCACCGCACCTTGGACGAGGCGCCCTTGCGGTAGCCCGTGGCAGGCGAGGTCATCGACCCCGAGACGTCCGGACACACAACCACGCGACCCGGCACCGTCGGCACGTTCTGGAGCGAGAACTCCAGCGCATCCTCCAATGCCGCCTGCACCTTCAACGGCACGCCCGGTCCGACCTGCCCCAACGCCACCATCAACTGATAGGGCATGGGGCGGACCTTCCGCAGCGCGTCACGGTCGGCGAGCCGCGCGACGATCCGGTCCGCGGCCCCTGCCACATCGAACACCCCATTGCGTGCCAGGGTGTTGAGGTTCATGCGGAGCGCCTGCCAGCCCATCCGTTCGGAAAGGACCGCCCACTGTTCCGGCCGAAGCTGAAACGTGGTCAGCCATTCGAACGGAACTGGCGGCAAGTCCGCGCTCAGGTCCTGCTTCCAGGCCTCGAACGCCGCGATCTCGGGCGGCAAAGCGGCGACGTCATAGGGACGGCCGATCAGCCAACCATAGAAGGCTTTGCGCGCAGCATCCGCCGGGCGCGGGTGGACCATCTTCACGATGTCCGCGAGGCTCGGCGCAGTACCCGTCGCCGCCGCCATCAGATCGCGCATCGATGCCTGCTCCAGCCAGCGCTGGACCAGACGCTTCGGGCGCGAACCCAGCGAGGTGCGGCCAACCTGGCCCGACCGCATGATCTGAACGAAGCTGCGCAGCATGCGGCCGTTATCGACCACCCGGCCGAAGACCCGGACCGCGAGGTCGGGATCAGCCACGGTGAGATAGGCCGCCAGCAACGCCGGCATGTCCTTCATGGCACCTGCCTTGCGGGCATAGACCGCCGCCTGGGCGACAAAGGCAGGATCGACCGCGCGGGCGGCCGCCAGCACATCGGCGAGCTGCATCTCGGCGGCGCCATAGAAATTATCGGCGAGCGTCCCCGTGACGGCCAATTGCGCGAGCTTTGCTTCCGGCCCATAGGCATAGGCTGGCGCTCCTTCGCTGTTCTTGGCATCGGCGCGCGGCAGGAATTTGGCGAGCGCGCGTGCGAACAATCCCTTGTTGGCCATGGTCCAACTCCTTCTCGTCTGGTCAGGGCGGCTGGATTTGAACCAGCGGCCTCCCGCTTCCAAGGCGGGCGCTCTCACGCGGACTGAGCTACGCCCTGTGAATTCCGTGGAGGGGCAGCTGGCCCATTCCAGCCGCCCCAATCTCCTTTTGCCGGCGCAAGGCAATGCCTCGCGGCGACGCCCACCTAAGAGCAGGAGACATGCCAATTGCGCCGTGTTTGCGCATTTTCAATTAACTTATTGAATTACATTAATTTAAATTCATCCCCCTTCTGACGGCTGGAGATGCCAATCAATTTTTCATAGCGCAAATAATCGTAACTTATCTTATAGTATAAGAATGAAATCTCTTACCGTCATAGGGTTCCTCGGCTCGACTTTGGATGCGAGCAAGTTCGGTCCGTCGCGCTGGAACAAGTGGCGCCCGACCGTTGGGCTTACCATGCACCCCGATCTGCGCGTGGATCGCTTTGTTATGCTCTATGGCACGCCGCATAGCCGCTTGGCGGAGTACGTGGCGGAGGACATCGCTTCGGTTTCGCCCGAAACCAAGGTTGATATGCGCCTACTGGATTTCCGCAATCCGTGGGATTTCGAGGAAGTCTACGGCAAGCTCCTCGACTTCGCCCGCGGCGAAACCTTCGATCCCGAGTCTGAAGACTATCTCGTCCACATCACCACAGGCACTCACGTCGCTCAGATCTGTCTCTTCCTGCTGACGGAAGCGCGCTACCTTCCCGGTCGACTTCTCCAGACCCAGCCGGAGCGCGGCTCGACGGATCCCGCCGGAAAATGGAGCGTCATCGATCTCGATCTTTCGCGCTATGACAGCATAGCGACACGCTTTGCCGTCGCGAGCGCAGAGAGCACGTCGTTTCTGAAATCGGGCATTGAGACCCGAAATGCAAACTTCAACCGTATGATCGACGAGATAGAGCATGTGGCATCGCGCAGCCGCGCGCCGATCCTGTTGATGGGGCCGACGGGGGCCGGGAAAAGCCTGCTCGCGCGCCGCATCCACGACCTCAAGAAGTTGAAGCATCAGGTTGCTGGCCCCTTCGTGGAGGTGAACTGTGCCACGCTCAAGGGCGATAGCGCGATGTCAGCACTGTTCGGCCATCGCAAGGGAGCTTTTACCGGGGCCGTTGCTGACCGTCCTGGACTGCTGCGCTCCGCCGACAAGGGCATGTTGTTTCTGGACGAGATCGGCGAGCTCGGCCTTGACGAACAAGCGATGATTCTGCGGGCTATCGAGGACAAGCGATTCCTGCCTGTCGGGGGAGACAAGGAATCCTCCTCCGATTTTCAATTGATTGCCGGCACCAATCGCGATTTGGGCGACGCGGTCGCTTCCGGGATTTTCCGTGAGGACCTTTACGCCCGTCTCAATCTCTGGACGTTCCGGCTACCTGGCCTCGCCGATCGACGGGAAGATATCGAGCCGAACCTCGACTACGAACTCGACCGCTTTGCCGAGCGCGAGGGACAGCGCGCCAGCTTTAACAAGGAGGCGCGCCAGCGCTACCTCGCTTTCGCCGCCTCATCTGAGGCCGTCTGGCAGGGGAACTTCCGAGATTTAGCTGCCAGCGTCACACGCATGGCCACGCTCAGTCCCAAGGGCCGCATTGACCTGGTTTGCGTCGAAATGGAAATCCAACGCCTTCGCCGACTTTGGGCAGTCCGAGCCGATAAAGGTGCCGACACTCTCGCCGAAGTGCTCGACGATCAGGCGATCGACAGCCTCGACCTGTTCGACCGGGTTCAGCTTGCGGAAGCAATCCGTGTCTGCAAAGTCAGTCGATCACTTTCTGAAGCAGGCCGCGCGCTCTTCAATGTTTCTCGAACCAAGAGAGCCAGCGCAAATGATGCTGATCGCCTTCGGAAGTATCTGGCGAGATTCAATATTGATTGGGGCGCGATCACGAAGAGCGCGAACTAGTTAAATATCGGCCTTGAGCCACGAGTTTTGAAAGCCTTCGTAACACCGATATTTTGGGCTTTTTCGCGACACAGTCGATGCTGGATGATACGTCTGAGAACGTGCGGGGGGGGGCCACTGGATGTGATTTAGCAGCTCGTTGAGCCCAACTAGGATTCCCAGCGAAATTCCGGCCCAGTTACTTCAATGACTTAGAAGTCATTGGGAGCGCAAAAAAACGGACTGACTCTCACAAGGTCGACCAGTGTGGTGGACCATTCAAGGGCGAAGCAGAGCAAAGGGCACCGGAATGTGGCGGTTGGCGGGCCGCCATCATCCAATTAATGGTGAGCCACGGATGAGCTTGCCCGTCTTAGCGGGTCACCAAACACTGTCATCGCATGCGTCAATGCCAGGGCATCTCCAAGCGCCTTACCCACCGCCTTATTGGCAATGAACACCGCATCGATCAAGGGCACATCACCTTTCCATGCTTCTAAAAAGGCAGGAAGCCAATGCGCAGGAACGTTTGAGCTCAACGGCCAAGGTGAGGCAACGACCGCCGTACATCCCCGGTCTAGCAAGTGCTTAGTCAAACCAACCACCGTACTCGCGCTCGGGTGCTTATCTGCACGTCCACCGCTACAGACGAAAAGGAGCACCACTCCTATATTGCGCAACGCATCCGAGAAGTCTGAGACGCTCAAGACGGTACTTCCTTCGTCGCTTACTCGCTGGAAGAAGCTCCGATCAGGGAGAAGGCCGCCGTGTGCGGCAACAATGACAAGCTCCGACCCCATAAGGCCTTCAGGTATGGTAGAGTCATTGTTCAACGTCACCCGATGCTGAAGCAAGTCCTCTGACAGTCTATCAGCGATCATTTTCAGGGTCTGACCATCTTCACCAGCCGTAGATATCCAGGCCGTTCGACCGGCAACCTCACGATTGGACATGCGAGCGGCATGCAGCCAACCCAAAGAGGGGGCTGACGCCATCGGTCTCGACGACCCCGCTGGGCTATCGCCAGACAGCAAGATGTTGACGGGAATTTTCTGCAGCTCAGCTTCAGCGATCACAACTGTTCGAGCGTTTGGTAGCTCGGAAATCCCCAATCCGTCCAAACTCAAAATAAACTTGTTGCCAACATCGTCATCCGTACCATAGCCATACGGGTAGTTTTTCTCCCACGCTCGAAATTTATCTATCGAAAACACTTGTTCCGATTCACGATGCAAGGGCCCAAGTTTACCCTCTTGAGCGGAAACCCAGACTAGGCCGCCAGCTTCGGTCGCTCCAGCCATGACAACCGTTATACCTTCCATAGAGAGCGCGCAGGCCATCTCACTAGCTTCGCCAATGTTTGCCATAGAAGCCGCTGGCTTGGCACTTAACTCCCAGCCCGGCAACGCAATTGCTCGATCACTCATAATCTCTATAGCAAACGCAGCTTCGTCTGGTGTTATGCTCTTAGTACCCTCCAGTAGCCGTTGTGCCGCAAGTACTGCGTGTCGCACGTCAAATGCGGCATCTTCGGAGTAACGCGCCCGCTCTGTTGCCTGATGCAAGAGAAAAGTATCTTCGGCAGTTGGTGCATGCGCCGAAAGAGCGCTAACTAGTGAGTACATAATCGGATTGAGCCGACTTTGAAGATTCTTGAATAACTCTTCGACCTCCGAGGAGATCTTGACCCCAGTTGTTCGAGCAAACTGCAGCAATTGAGCCATAACGACCGCGATCGGAACCGCATCGTCATTCACTTCAATAGCGTGCCCTGCAATCGCCAGGCCCCGGGACAACAGTTCGATAACGTCAGACCGCTCGCTTCCAGGGCGCTGACGTAGCTTCATATAGTCTATCTGAAGAAGCAGAAGATCGAGACGATGGCTGTTAGCTTCTTCTGCATCCATAGCAAGAAGTATTAGTCGCGACTTTTCCACGACTCGCCGCGCCTCGTCATACAATCCGACGTCCCGAAGCAGCCGGGCAAGGGTGTCGGCCTCTTGCCAGGCCTGCTGGTCAGAGACGTTGACGTCCCCTGCGCCGGCACATGCGAGCGCCAAAAGGGCTTCAAGGTTGTTCCCGAGCCTGTGATAGATATCGGCAACTACCGACCAAGCTACTCGTTGTCGGATGCGATCAGCGCCCGCAGATTCCATTGCAACTTGCGCAAGATCTCGCGCTGTTTGCATTTTTCCTGCGGCCGCTAGTCGCGCCGCCGCCATTCTGATTACCCAAAGATCACGGTTTGGATTGGAGCTATGTTTGGCGAGACAAGTGCTAAAAAGGAGCCAACTATTAAAGACCTTATCCCCCGCCGGACTCCCCAAATCATTCGCGTATAGCATGAGAAGGTTTTCGACCATCGGGAGGTAAAGGTCAGCAGGTTCCGTGATCATCTCTTCGGGTAGAGCAGCTCTTCCCATAACAAGTGCGCCGGAGCCTTCCATCCATGCAAAAGCTTTCTCTATAAAATCTTTACGCTGCTGGAACTGCTGAGCACTAAAGCCTTCGATCTGAGGAAGCTTATTCATCGATAGCTCTCGAGCCATCAGGCCCAGGGTCGTAAACGCGATTAGCGCAATCCCCAAATGCCCCGTAACGGGTACCGATAGCAGGCGAGTCAGATTGACACGAATAGAATGCGCTAAAGGCTGCTGCGAGAGAAACCCAATTACATTCTGAATTGCTCGCTGGAGAGTGGCATCATCAATTATGAAGCCGCCCTGGCCATTTCGCTCCAACGTTACGCGCTCCAGCACTTCGACAAGGAGTTTAATATCGGGTTCCTCCTGCATCTCTGGAGGCTGAAGCGCAAGTGTCAGCGCATGCAATAGTGCACCCCGACGCAGGCCATCTCGGATTAACGCGCGATGAGCGAAACTCACTCTATTAACGAATGCTCTCCGCGCCCGGTCCAAGATTTCCAAGTAGTCGGGCAAACCTGGCGCAGAAAGCTCCCGTTCCAAAAATCTGAAGAACGTCACTGACTCTTCAGCGCTGGGGTCGTCCAGCAATACATCTGCTGCCAATCCGTAGTTCGCCGCCCCTATCGCCTCTCGCACCCTAAAGTTCACGACAGCGGGGTCTCCTGGGTAGAGTTTGTCGATTCGATGCGCTATTGAGACCGCGAGCGCGTGTTCTCCTATATCGTAGGCGACACCCATTGCGAGCGACATCATCTCGCGATTTATCAGTATATCAGCGACCTCATGAAGGAGGCGCGAAGCCAAGGCGAAAGCGCCACCCTGTCGCGCAATGAGCGCGAGCTTCACGAGCGCCGGTGGATCGGGATCTTTTGTGGTCCTGAGAACATCTTCTATCATGTCCATTGCTTGACCGATGAGACCAGATCGGTGAAGCAGTTGAATTTTCAAGAATGGCTTTTCTGAATCAAGGGCGGCGGGAAAGCCGTCGATCGTGTTGAGAAGAGCACCGAGGCGTCCATCAATAACTCGCGCGCTCAGTAGCTCTTTGTTGTCGGCCAGGATGCCATCGAGATGAACATCGACAGTCGCGCCGACCACGCCAACACCGTCTAACGACGTAAGCAATTCGCCTAATGCTGCGCGACGAGGGGCCAGTTCTCCTGCGAGAAGTATGAAGTATACCTCCCTGCCCTCTACCGCTTGGTACAGGCTCTGTGCAGTCGCATGCAAGTGAGGGACCCACAAATCCTCTCGAAGCCCTAGGGTGTCCTCTCCGGCAGTAAAGGAGCTGACATCTTTTGCGCGGTACCTAGCCGCCTCTGTAATCACCACGGCAGTACGAGCGGGAACTCGTTCAACAAGTGCGACCAGAAAATTAGTATTTAGGCCGATCGGGGTAGCCATCTCTATCCAACCGTCTTCCAACGGTGGGTCTGTGTTGCGTTGGGCCGCGCTGAGCATTGCGGCGAGGCGCCCCTTCAACGCGACATCCTCGCTTCCATCAGGCTTGGATGGCGCCACTACAATGATCTTGCTAAAGGGTGAACTGCCATCCTTTAGTGAAAAGGACCCCAGCATGCGCAAGACGGACGTGACTTGGTCTTGCATATCGTGCCTTCCAAGGCACATGACGTCACCAACACCAAAGCTGAGTCCATTGGTTGAGAAGTACCCCTCTAATCCCTCTGTAAGGGAATACCCGTGCTTTTCTGAACTCGACATGGCAGCCCTGCACCCGAATATCCAACAAGATCGGCATCAATATCTGATTCGAAAGTTAGCGATCTGCAGCGGGCGATGATAGGGGTAGCGCGAAGCCTCGATTTGCCAGGCTAAGCGACTGGAGACTTGGGATTGAGGTGTTACAAGTAGTTAGCTCGAATGAGAGGCACCAGAATCAGGGTGAGTCTCGCTAAAAACAGATGTCCAGACAATCACTTGGATATCTCTTGGAGAAATTCCCTTTATCTTGTCCTCACTCTAAATCCACCGACTCTCTTCGCTCGAGCGTGAGTCTGGGTCTGTTTTGGGACGGACAGTTTCCTCTATCCATCGACCCCTTCTGGGCCACTGTCTTCACCGGCAAGTGCAATGTCTGCGGTTGTTTCCCATTTTGGTGCTGGGATTGCGGAGAAAAAGTCGTGGTTCCAGATTCAGAGACTTATCAATGCCGCTGCGAGCGCACTTGGTTCGTTGAGGCGACAACACATGAGATGCTATTTGTGGTGCGTGTCGAGGACGGCGAGATACCGCTTGATCGTCGACCGCTTCAATAGCTCATGTTTGTGGCAGGCGCTGTCCGGACTCTGCTTCACCGTCAATAGCTTGGCTAGCCCTGCCCGCTTCCTCTGACATTGATCGAATCTGCCTGTTAAGCTCCTCTAAGCGCGCGCGCAATGTCGCGCGATCACTCGGCACTGCCGTGATACCACCCGGCGTGCCAGATAGCGCGCTAACGATGTGATCTCGCTCGTCCTCCAGCGCTCGAATCCTTGCGTCTCGCTCAAGCGCCGCCGTCGCATCATGTTGGCGCCGGCGCGCCTCTTCGTCTGCCAGAAGACTCTCCTCGACCTTGGCGACGTTCGGCTTAATGTCTGGATAGCGCTCCGCCGCAAATCGCAGAAATTGGCTCAATTCATAAATGTGAAAATCTTGTCCAGATTCTCCAAGGAACTCCTCTATGAGTTCCGGACGGGGACCTACTTTTCGTCCACGGTGAATCCACCACCAGTCCTCTTTCGCATCATCGGAAATAAAGATCACTGGTCGCTTATCCGCCTTCGCCTTCGCGATCATATCTTTCCAGATCAGCAGGTCACCATACTTATCATACTCACCCGCGTCCTTCTTTTGATCTTTGTAACCGGGGGGCACTTTCTTGGAGTAACGATCTTCGCCCTCTTTCTTTAGGGCGACGAGACGTTCTGTCGGCCACTTATCTCCGATGCGACGAGCTAGAATCTGGGTGAGTTTTTCCAAGACGCTGTCGATCTTAGCTGAGGGGTGCGCCTCCCGCGCCATCTCTATACGGCCCTTAAAATCCGCTAAAAACATGTCGAGCGCGGCAAGTTCCTTCTGCACATCGATAGTAGGGTGCGCGCGAAGTTGACGGAGACGATCACGCGCCTTGTCGACGTTTGCTTCCTGATCCTTTAGCAATGCGTCATACGCATCGAGCGCGCCGAACTCGACATCAAGGCGATTGCGCTGAAACTCCAAGCCGACCTGGTAAGGTATCCATAGAGCGTCACCGATTATCTCAAACAACCGCAACAACTCGTCACGCACCGCAGTCGTGTGTCGCAGGCAGTGCAATAGCACATTCGCATCGGGGACAAAGATCGCCGTATCCCAAAGCTTCGCCACCTCACTTGGTTTTTTTGGATACCAGCCCGGAAATTTCTCGCGCATCGGCTCTACTCCAGCCAAGCAAGTTTTTCGATGCCAAGTCGCGCAGCCGCATCCCTGATCAGATTGCGGGTCGCCTCATCTGGCGTTTTCCCGGTTTCCAGTAAAACCGCTCCGAAGGGCCTTCCTTCGTGGCGAGACTTCCCTCTCTCGAATACCGCCATGATCACAAGCTTCCAGTCTCGGCTTTTCCCCCAACAGATCACTCGACCATCGTCAAGTCGGCACCCGTGGGGTTTGATGAATGTTTCCGGGGCCTCTGTGGGCGCTATCATTTCCAGCGCACGCCAGATCTCAGGCTCGCTCGCGAGCAATCGCGCTCGCTCATATGGCTTTATCAAGGAATCCTTGATGTAAACGCGCACCTTCCGGGGATCCATGAAATGCGCCAACTGGCCACCGATCGAGGGATCCTTTGTCCATTTCTCGTAATATCGCGACCGCTCAGAATCGTTCAACGACGCCCACCCCAGATCATCCGCAGAGGTCCACAGCATGTCGCGCAAATTGTCTCGAATTTCCTCTGGCATCATCATTGAACGGTCCCCCGATTGTGAGGCTTGGGGAAGTCGAATGCGGGTAACTCTAGAGTAGGGTCCCCCTCACGCATGAAGAGGTCGGCTTGATCACGCATCCAATCCAGCATGAAACTTCCGGCGCCTTCGTCACGGAAGTGGATCATGCCGGGCAGGCGCAGACGCTCAAGGTCGCCTCGCGCGGCCTTCTCCAACTCCACGACTTCAGCTATGCGACGGAGGTCACTAACAAAATCGAGAACAACCACTTTTTTCTTCTTAGGGCTGATCCGCAAACCACGCCCGAGTTGCTGGACGAAGATACGGCGACTATGCGTCACGCGCATGAAAGCAATCATGTCGACATCAGGAACGTCCACGCCCTCATTGAATAAATCACGAGTTGTTACCACGTCGAGGCTGCCTTTGCGAAAGGCGGCCATCACCTTGTCGCGTTCTCGGGCCGTCATCTCTCCCGTGATCGGTTCAGCCCGAAAATCGAACAAACGCAGGGTCGCAGCAAAGCTGTTGGCATGATGCACCGAGGAGCAGAAGACGATCACCGAGCGCCGTCGTTCCTTGTCAAAAGTCTCGCGAATTGCCTTAGCCGCTTCCTCATCGCGTGTGGGAAGCAATAACAAGCGGTTTAGTTGACTGAGGGAGTAGCGGTTGCGTGACTGCGATTTGACCAGATTCCAATCAATATTGTCGGCCAAAAGCCGATAATCCGCCTCACAAAGAAATCCTCGTTTCAACCCCTCGGCGATACCAATCTTCACAACGGGTGGCCCGAGGAGTTCATCAATGTCGTAGCCGTCTCCTCGCCATGGTGTGGCTGTCACGCCCCCGATCATGGCTGCAGAAAGATGGTCGGTGACACGTCGGAACGTCTCTGATCCTACATGGTGAGCTTCGTCGATAAGCACTAGACCGAATTCTGGAAGTTCATCGAGTCTTGAGACGACGGATTGAATTGTGGCGAATGTGATGCCGTCCCAATGACTTGGGCTCTCTCCGCCTATGAGGCGGTGCGTCGTGATCCATTTTGGAAGTTGATCCCAGAATGACCGCTGTAGCTGATCAACGAGTTCACGCGTGCCGGCCAACACGAGTGCCCTGCCTCCAGGAATCGCTTCATCCCGGAAGAGTTGGGCGACAGATTCCGCAAGAACGACTGTCTTTCCCAATCCTGTTGCCAGAACAACTTGCCCACGACCCGTCTCTCGCAGCGAATCCACGAATTTATCGACCGCCTCATTCTGGTAGTCTCGCAAATCGCGTCGATGCGTCGAGTACTCTGGGCTTTTTCGGGCAAGCTCAAGGAGCATCGCGGGCTCCAGTATGCCAATCTCGACCCCAAGGGCGCTCCAGCGCTTAATGGCCTCGTAGGTTGCTGGCCCAGCTCTTCGGCTAGAGGCAACATAGATTCGGTCGGCCTCGTAGAACCGGGCCGCCTCGCCGACTTCATCAACTGCTCTCGCTGATGGGTAGCCGCCCGTCGTAAACTTGCACTGAATGACCCACAGTTCGCCGTTCTTAACTCCGAGCACATCCGCGCCATGGTCGCCAGATCCTGCGACGAGTCTCACATCCTCAAACCCATTGCAGACGAGGAGCCGCGCAACGTCACGCTCAAATGCCTGCCAGGGCCCTTTCAGCAATCGCTCTGCGTCTAGAAAGGGCTCTTGCATTAGTCGGAAACGTCAGATTTCAGCAGGCGCACAGAGCAGCTCGCCCTGATCACCGCATCTCGGCTTGCGCGGTCGATATCGGAGGGAGATTGGTTCGCGAGCCACACTGCGTCGCTCAGATATGCGTCGTATCGCGACCGCACAGCTAGACGCGCTTGGTCGGAGATCACCTCATTTCCGAAATCGAGACTGGCATACGCGTCATTCCAGAAATTGCCATCCAAAAAGAGTTCGGGGTGTCTGCCGAAAAGTCCTCTCAGGGATTCTGGGTCCGCGTATTCCCAAAAGCGCCCGTCTGAGATTAGAGCCTTATGATCAGGGACGCTTCGGTTTGCCATGCGACGAGCCACGGATTCACGCTCAGCATTGCTTAGGTCATTGAACATTGCCTCACCCTGGCCCTCGGTGATGAGGTTCGGGACCGCTCGAGCCATATCCCCTAGTACCGAGGTGGCGATGGTGATGATTTCCTGCGGATCGAGCCGGCTATCATGGCAGTACTGCTTGCGGAAGTCCGCAAGTACGCCAGCGACCGACGAGTCTTGTGCCTGTCCTTTTAAAAACTCCATAGTGCGATGCGTTAACTCTGTCAGCAGACCGTCAAGAGGCGTCATTGTGGTGGATCGGAATACGTCATGGCTCACGTCGACGAGAAAGCCATACGTTCTCGTCGCGACGTCGTCGAGCTTTAGCAACCATGGAAGTCCCGGCGGAAGGTCGGGGTCAGTGGCCGCCACTCCGTATGCCTGGATCTCGTACTCAACCCGGAAGGTCGGATGGACGTACTTACGTGACAGCTCGTGAATTTGCCTTCGAGCCGGCGGCGGAGGTGGCGGTGCCTCTGGTTGTGGTTGCTGCGATGTGGCTTCCGCCTGATCGCCGGGATTGCCCGCCGGCGGCTGATCAATAAAGCCTGGCGGTAGAGGCGCGTCGCCTCCCTCGGCGGGCTTTTCGCCGAGGACTTCCTTGTCCTGCTCGAGAACGAGCTGCCACCAGCGCTCGTCCGTGAGGTAGTCAGGATCATCCTCATCGAAGAGGTTGGCCATCTGTTGGGCCCGATCATTGTCCTTAACTACTAGGACGCGGGACCACAGGCCGTTCTTGCCCTGAGGACTAGACCGGCGAAATGTCTGAAAAAGTCTGTACAGCGGACTATCGTTGCCAACGTAGCCTCGCTGCTTCGCAACGATCGGTCGGAGCGGCCCCTCACCCCGGACCACGCGCAGCATTTCGCTCCAAGCTGGATCGTCTCGCTCGAAGCGATCCTTGGTGTAGCTCACCCGGCAATGATCGATGTGGATTTCACCGACGAAGCGACCCCGCCCGCGTTGATCGTCGGTGGGGTACTCGACCTCGGCGGTATCGCCATCACTCCATTCAAACAAGTCTTTGTTGGCGATCTCGATCTTTCGCCCGTTGCGGATGAAGTCCAGGCCAAACTCTGTGTTATGGAGGTATCGTTGGAGGCCAATCCATCCGTAGACCCTGCGTTCCGCCTCGACCACCTGGCAACTTGGACTTCCGGTGGGGCAGCTTTCCTCCGCAGCGGCTAGTGTGCGCATGCAATGTACGCAGTAGCGACGAGGCGCAAGCTTCACGTCGATATGCTCAACCGCTCGCGCGATCGTGCCATCGGGCAAGGCGACCGCGCGGTCCTCCCCCCATACACAATGCCGCCTCGGGGCTAGCCGGGTGGCACCAATCATGAGTCGAATTTTGCCCGCCTCGGATTTGGCTAGCAGCGTCGAATAGGCTCGCGCGAGATGCTTCCGCATCGTCTTTTGATTGTTGCCACGCGCCAAATATGCCCGCTGATCCGGCTTCAGCCGGCTGATCACAATGGTGGTTCCATGCGCGTTGTGATCCGGCTTCGCACGCGTTTGTCGCGGAACCTTGAAGCTTCGTGTAGTGCGAAGTTCGTCTAGGTCTATCCGCACGCCGACCTCTTCGGGGTCGCCTGCGCGGCTCGTCCAAACCTCAGTCACTAATCCTAGGCGCGCCGTAGCGATGTTAAAACCCATGCCGAACAATCCGAGGTTCGACAGCGGATCATTGCCCGACCAACCGGCGCGGACGGCGTTCTCGAGCGATTCGAAGGACATGCCAGGGCCATTGTCTTTCACCGTTACGCGAGCGTTTTCATTGTCGGCAGTCGGCAGCGCGACGCTAATCTCGGGCGCTTCAATTGGCGCACTAGATCGAGCCGCATGCACGAAGCCATCGATCGCGTTGTCGATCAGTTCCGCGAGGCAGCGCCATTGCGGGAGATTGATCTCGCCCAGCATTTGCAGGACGCGCGGATCTGGCGTCAGGTCAAATTCCTGGCTCATTTTCTGTCGCTTACCCTTCCCTTGGTCTCGACGCGAGGCGTTTGCTTTATTCGCACCGCGAGGGCATTCAATTCGGCGGTGCCAGTCTGACATTCCCAGACCTCGACCACTGACCACCCTCGGGCCTCAAGCTCGCGACGGTTTCTTGCATCCCGCTCACGGTTGCCTTCCAATTTTGGCCGCCAGAAGTCTAACTTCGACTTTGGCATCCGGGCCAGCTTGCACGAGCCGTCTGGATGCTGATGCCAAAAGCACCCATGCACAAAAACAGCCAATCGTCGGGACCGGAAGACCAGATCAGGCCGTCCCGGCAATCCCTTCGCATGAAGGCGATAACGCAATCCAGCCGCATACATGGCGAGCCGGACTTTCATTTCCGGCTTGCTATCGCGAGCCTTGATTAGCGCCATCTGAGCGCTACGGGCCCTGTCGATTTCATGCGTCGTCGTCACCACCAGCCTCATCAGGCGCCGGCCCCGCCGCATCCTCCCCAACCGGAGGTTCGGCTCTTTCCTCACCAACCGCGTCATCCTGCCTAAATCCAGCCAACATCTCCTCAAGAAGCGCGGCATGGTCGCGGCGCGCGGGCACACGCCCCAACGTACTCCGAATCCGGTTCCCGATCTCCGATGCACTCAACGAGTCCACCAAGCGGCTGTCCAGCGCCCATGCGCGGCCTGGATGCACGACATCCCAGGGAGAGCGCTTGTTGGCGCGCGTGGTAGCAGCATCACCATGCTTACTCATGCCCCAGCACGCCTTGGTCTCTGCGTTCCAAATCGGCCAAAACGTGCGAATGAGATGTTTCTCGGCGACGAGCTGCGCGTTGGTGGCGCATACCAATCGGCGACATTGGAAGTCGGCCAAACTGATGGGCGAGAGATGGCTTGGCAAGTGGTCAGCATAGTTCTCAGCGGTGCCAATGGTGCTAGCATGCTCGAGCAAGCGCGCGGTCAATTTCGCGCCTTGCTCACGCGTGGTGCTTGCGTCATCGTTGGCCGGATCGGCCTTTCCGACATAGATTGGTGTCTCGCTCCCGGCGATACCCGCGTAAAGAGGATGAGGGCCGCGATAATAAATCGCGTATACCCCGGAGCCATAGGCGGGACCAACGTCGGCAAGCGGGATCAGGGGTTGAGCGAGAAGCGCGATGGATACCATCCGACCAATAGCCTTCGGGTCAGCCGGATCAAACGTGGCGCGCGGCATTCGGATCGGGTCAGTGACCGATCTCGCGACCTCAAGTGCGGCGGCATGTGATGCAAGGCCTTCTCGAATTCGCCTGACCACAGCCTGCGGCGGATTGTCGCCGGCCGCAGCAAGCACCGCGTTCAGCGCATCTTCTAGTGCTTTTAGTGCAGCCCGATCCGGTGCAAGTGCCATCCATTAACCCCTTCGGCTGGCCGATACGAGGTCTTTGGTTCGCGACTCGTCCTCCCGGCTCCAGCGAGAGCGAAACCTTACTCCGGGCGGCGCTTTGATACTAGCGAAGGTTGTATCCCTCCGCCCGCGAGCTTCGCCAGCCAGCTCCCAGCGGCCGCGCCAAGTTGCGCGGGGACGGCGTTGCCCAATTGGCGCATGCTCTCAGTCCAGGATCGGGGGAATTCATACTCGTCCGGAAGACCCACGAGCCGCGCGGCCTCTCGTGTCGTGAAGTAACGGACCGTGTCATCGTCACGGACCATCATATTCTCACCACCAGGCACCCCGTGATCTCCAGCCTTCAATGCCTTTGCCGGCAAGTCGAGGGGACTGCCCGTGTGTCCTGGATAAACTCGCGCGCCAGGTTGCAGTACGTGGTTGCGCTTTCCATTTGGCTCACCAAGACCAAGCAATGCATCTCGCACCGTCACCCAGGCTTGCGTGGCAGGCGCGACATTGAGCCTCTTCAGCTCAGCTACTCGGCGCTCATCCTGCGCGAGGACAGCGTCCTTACGCGGTTTCAACCGGTGACGGGTCCAGTATTCGCCCGTGACAAACTGGTCCCAGAGCAATCGTTCGCGCGAATGCGTCGGCAGCATCGGCACTGGAGCAACATCGAGATCAGAATGAATGCCGAAAATCAGAACCCTATGCCGGATCTGCGCCGCGCCGAAATCTGCGGCGTTCACCAATTGCCAAACGACCCGGTAATCGCGCTTGGATCGCGAGGAGCTAAGCCGCACGAGGTGTGCCTCATGGCTCTCATCCGAATGCCGGGGCACGGACGGGCGTTCAAGGCTCGCGATGATCCACTTGAGATATCCCTGAAAGCGCGGGCCGGCGAGATTGCGAACGTTCTCGAACAGAAACATGCGCGGCTTAGCCTCGCGGATAGCGCGGATGGCCTCGGGCCACATGTCCCGATGATCATCCTGCCCCAACTTCTTGCCTCCAATCCCAAATGGCTGACAGGGAGGGCCGCCGGACACTAGATCGAGCGTGGCGATCTTCTTCCAATCAATCTCACGCACATCCTTGAGGCCCATCGGCCAGTCGCAAACGTGCTCTACGCCCTTCAATTTGTTATGGAGAACGGTCTCAACAGCGTCATGGTCGAACTCGGCCATGTAGGCATGCCTAAAACCCGCGCGGGACATTCCGAGCGCGAGCCCGCCACATCCGGCGAAGAGTTCAGCGCTTAACATCCTCGCCTCCTTCCAGTTCTAGGGGCAACATTGGGCCGCCCGCCTCATGTTCCAAATAACGTTCGATCGCTCGCCGGATGAGCCACGCCACCTTCACCCCTTGCGTCCTCGCGAGCCGATCAAGCTCCGCCTTTTGACGCTTGGTCAGGGTTGTGGTGACACGCTCTGCATCGCGCCCATCCTTGCCCACTTTCCGGCTCCGCAGCGATCCGCGGCATTCCGCGGCAATCGCGCCACTCTGCCTCAGACTCTGACGCGATTCAATCTGGATCGTGGGTACGGGGTAAGCTGAGCCGCCACTCAGCCATACTAGAACATTTCAAGAACTTGTCCAGATATTCTCCGTCAATTCTGCCCTGCCGGTAGCTCTTTCCCGCCCGCACCTCGATCACCGTCACCACCAATCGCGACTTCGGAGAATGGCGAGCGTCTTCGGCGACGCCAAGATGACTACGGCCCTGCTCGATCGCCTGCCCCATCACTACGAGATCGTCGAGACCGGAAACGAAAGCTGGCGTCTCAAAACACGCTAGAAAAACCTTCCCCCGGCCCCCTACCCGGCGGATGCCCAAGGTGGGTCCACAGGTACCTCCCGCGGCCGCCACCGTCAGCGCAATTACCCGCGCCGCGTCGGCTGCGGGGCCCTCTTATGGACTACCTTGATCACCCGCAATACACCCCCTCTGAGGGGTCCTTTTACGCGCCGATCAGGGGGCCCGTTTGCGTGCTGATTGGCACCCAAATTCAAAGACCACAGCAGCGAGGCTGGGAAGAGCCCCGTCCGACTTATGATACCAGAGAAAACAACGCAACCATGGCGCACCAGATGGCACGAGTTAATCCCACCGCGATCCGCCGCCGCAGAGATCACCTCCTTCAGCGGGCAGATGGAGGAGCTGGACGAAAGCATCGGGCGGCACCGCCTGGAGGGCGGCTGTCACCATTTCTACCGGCGCGACTTCTATTGCCGACAGGACCCGCGATCATTCGCGTGGGATGCCGGCGGCCGCTTCTACAGCGTCGGCAGGGACAGCTATCAGAATCTCAAGCTGCCCGACCGCCTCGCTACGACAATTGAAGGCGAGCCAGTCGCGGAAATCGACATCGTCGCCAGCGGACTCACGATCTACAGCCAGTTGATGGGCCACCCGATAGACTTGGATAGCGATCCCTATCTACTGCCTGGGCTGCCGCGCCACGTTACAAAGGCATGGATGGTCCGGGCTCTCGAAAAAGGCCGCCTTGCGCAGCAATGACCTGCTGGCACTGCTGACGACACAAGGCGATGGCCGATTGGAAACGTGGCCAACTAGGTGCTGGCACAATTCCCGATCCTCGCCGACCTGACGAAGAGTGACTTGACCACGTTCGACTTCCAATACTGGGAGAGCCGCATCTTGCTGGGCACGAGGCTTCATCTACTCAGGCAGCACAGTATCGTCAGCCTAAACATGCACGATGGATTGCTCGTACAAGCCAGGAATGTGGCCCGCTCCGAGCAGTGCCTTCGCACCGAGTTTCAGCTTCAAATCGGCTGCACTCCAATGCTTCGAACCAGCCCACACGTCCCAGTTACGCAATTTTGAAATCGCGAATCCATGGTGCGACCCAATAGAAAAGTGTCGCCTCTCATTTTGACGTGCCTCCTACTGCACCTACTCCTTTTGTCGTGCGCACGAAAGAAACCCTTCCTTCTGCTTACTCTCACATATTCTTCATAGCAACTCCTCCACTCTGCATCCGTCCGTTGCCACAACCGAGGATGACATGAATGTTTGCAAGAAACAAAAGCAAGTGAATGAAATTGCCGTCCCTCAGAAGCCACTTGCACGCCAATATGGTGAAATTTAGCCTGCACATAAGACACCGAAGCAACGATCCATGGCAGTTGAGATGTTGAAGGCTGATTGTCTTGGGCAACCAGATATCAAGCCTCCGCTTCTATCACCATCATCAAACTGATCCGTGGACGTAGAGTGGTGCTCCAAACTGGCTTCAATCGCATCCGAACTTGGTGAGCATATGCAATCTCCGACGGTAAAACGAAGTAGTCCGACACGGCCATCAACTTTTCGCGTCATTGAGGGCGAAATCAATTGCAGAACGACTTTCCCGCGGTAGAAGATCGGCCCAATACTGGGGTCGTTTCTGTCGAACTTGAGCAGACCGTCAACCGTCTCAAGATAGAACTTCATGTAAACATGAACTCCAGTTCGAACTCTCCCAACTGCAATTCGATCACGAAGTAACCACTCGATTCGGTGCAATAGAAGAGAAGACTCATATCCCCAGCCGCTCATGCACCCCGGTTGCGATCTGACGCCAACCAACGTTGCATCTCCAGCGGTGGCTGGTCACCGCTAGGGAATACCACGCACTAAGACACCGAAACGGCTTACACTAAACGTCCAATATCAATGATAGTATGCAATTACTTACCAACCAGATGCGCATTTCCCTTGTCCGGAACGACCTCTCTTGACTTCTCCGCAGCAGCCTCAAATTATCTTTCCAGAAAACTGGGGAGATTAAATGGATGGCGTTGCCGAACATCTTGCAATCGCTTGTGCCTGCTTGCGTAGCAGCTTGGTTGCTCGATCTTCCCAAGAAGCAGATAGATCGCGTGATCGATGAGGGAAGCCTGCCATCCACTCTATTTACCAAGCAAAAGAATAAGCGCCTTATCCGGGCGAAGGGTCTGGCCTACATGAAATTTTCGGCGTTGGAGAAACGGCGGTTCTCCCTAGCCTTCCGTAAGGACATCCTCGCGCGCATGGTCAAAGCCGATACGCTCGTATGGCGTGAGGCAAACATTACAGTCGACCTGCGAGAAATAAATGCTGAACTCATGAAACGGGCCAATGTGCTGCATGAAGTACAAGCCGCGGTGGTCGAAGATGTGGAAATTTTGGATGGTGGACCTTGTCTCAAGGGAACTCGAATGCCCGTTTACATGGTCGCAGCCATGAAACACGAAGGTGCCTCGGTCAATGAGTTGGTCAAAAGCTATCCGTCCTTATCGCCGTCGATGATCCGGAATGCCTGTCTCTTTGCTGAAATTTTCCCAAAAAGAGGACGACCATCCATCCCGGTTTGGCGCAAGAATGCTCCTATCCAACGAACTCGGATTCCGAAGGTTTCAGGATAGGAAGACGCGACTTAGTGAAGCTTGTCGTCAATGGATGTGCGGCAAATTCTCGTGTTGAAGTCGCGCTGGGGCGCATTCACGAATTGTAGTATGTATCGGCCAGATTGGAAGGCCTGATCATGTTCTGGTGCGGAGAGCCATTGAGAATGACAAGGCCATCGTCACCAGAAACTCTAAGGACTTCCGTGGCAAGTCATCACCGAATTCAAGCGGCCTTCTAGGCTAGGTGGAACTGTATCTCGCTCTCATCTGCCTCGATCTCGCGGCCGCGAAGAAAGACGAGCAGGCACCGGGTCTTGCAGCGGTTCTCGGCGCCATCAAGGGAACCAGCGTCATAAACGTCGTCATCGGAATCCGCTCTGTCGATTGTGAGCCATTTGTCGCCATAGCAATTTCATTGGGGTAGATTTGCGACCAAGATCTTCTGGACCATCGCGAGCAACAAACGGAGGGGAGTTGGATGGCAACGATGGGATACAAAGAGGCATTCAAGAAGATGGGCTATAGCCTTCTTGTCCCACGCCAGGACTGGAGCGCAATCTCGGATAAAGGGGTGTGCCTTGCGATCTGGCGCAAGGAATTGACGATGATTGGTGGTCTACCCCACCTGGACACCCGCACCGTCGCCGGGCCAATAGAAATTTGGGGCAGGAAGCCAGGCAATGCCCTAAGGATCGAACATTTAAAGACCGCCAGAGATCGATTCAACGGGGTGATCGATGCGATCATCGTTGAGGGAGAGCCGGGCCAGGGCGTGACCGATGCCACACCTTGGCTTCCCTCCGAGCGCAAAGGCACCAAGTGGCATCTGACGTACCTGGATGAAGCCACGGGGCACTACGCCGTCGAGGTCCGAAAGTCGTGAAATTTCACGCCTATTCTGGCGGCGGAAAGTGAAGACATGATCGTTTGATTCTGAGCGAAACGAGAAAATTGAATTCTGAAACGAATTATTCGAAGAAATTTCATGGGCTCGAATTCTTCGTTTCAACTCTTAAATATTCCGTTCTTAAAAGATGGAGTAATGGGAGGACGAGGATTCGCATGAGTGACGTTAAGTAGTTTAGAGCTGCCGACGCCGTGTCATTTAGCTAGTCGACATGAGCGAGGCAGAACAGGCCTCTGCGCAGATGGTGGCATCCCCAGATAACGTGATTAAGGATGCCGAACTGGCGTTGAGGGGTTGGACAACTGGTGAAAAACAGCGGCCGCGTCCACAATCTTCCTGGCAGCCATTAGTTCTGAAAACGGCCTCAAACATCGCAGCTCCGAGAAGCATTGACATACTGGGCCTGCCTTCCTCCGCACTGCATCCGGTGAAACACTTGTTCAACGAGGTGCAACGCTTAATTCGAGCGGTGAATCAGAAAATTCGAAATCTGAAACGCTTTATTCGAGAAGTGAAACAGATGAGGGCAATTTGTTTCAAGTCACCCTACATTGCCGGTAAGTGGAAGCACGTTTCAGGCAACCTGTTTGACAGCCATAGAAATGCCTCGGCACATTGAAACAGTTTTTCAGCAATTGACAGCACTTTGCCCACAACGCGTCTTACCTGAAAATTGATGTGTTTTGATTGGGTGCTGCAGCGTAGAGGCGGACTCTAGGTTTGCGAGGCGTGAGGCAGCGCTGGCTATGTAGCGCTCATGTTCTTCCACATACGAGTTGCAGGTAGCGGCGTTTTCTTTGCGCGCTGAAACAGATTGCTTGCGAGATGCAACGAGTGATCAGCAATCTGAAGCAGAAGAGTTGGGAGTTGCAGCGCATGTTCAGAGAGGTGCAACAAAAAATTCGAAAGGTGCAATGCATGTTTCGAGAGATGAAACAAATGAATTCAGATTTTCAGTGGTCAATGCGCTGTCGGCGGTGCTGTGGCGAAACGATCGCACTCCGTCAGATTCTCTTACCGCGTCCACAAATTTGGGAATTAGATCCTTTACATCAATTCAAGATCTGAGCACGCTTGCCTCCACGTCAACAAGTTTGGAGGCCAGCATGTTTACTGCGTCAAAGGAAGAATACGAAGACCATTGGCGACGCCTGACCCGCAGGGCGATGCGGATGGGCCTCTCGCGCGAGGAAGGCGAGGACCTTGCCCAGGAGGCTCTCTATCTCGCCACCCGCAACGTGCCGCATCTTGACGGCAGTGACCTGCGCGCCTGGACCACGGCGGTGCTGCGCAACCGAGCGCTCAATGTCTTTCGGACTTCCGCGCACCGCGAGATGCGGGGAAGCCTGTCCCTGGATGACCTGGAAAACCATGATCTCGATCCGGGCCGCGCGCCTGATCAGGATCAGGCCGTGTTGCTGAAACAGGCGCTGCGCGTGCTGGCGGCACTGCCGGAGCGAGCCCGGCGGCTGATCACATTGATCACGATCGAAGGGTACTCCTACGAGGAAGTGAGCGAGATGGTCGGGCTTCCTTTGGGCACTGTTAAATCCGCCCTCGTTCGCGCCCAGGCCGAACTCCGATCCCGCCTTTCGGAGGGTCGCGGCGCCAATCGGCGCAGGGAAACGTGGCGAACCTCGCACAATATGTCGGCCACTCTGTAACACCGTCCTGCGTCCCTGCCGAACGTCGCCGACGACTGACGGATCGCCCGATTTCCTGTCCGGCCTAACTTCCACTCCCCTTCTTCCGGAGCCATCTATGACGACCATTGCCGTCGCCACGACCCGTGGCACTGAACTTTCCCGCTTGGCCGATATCCTGGCGGCCTTCTACGGCGTCCATCAAAAGTCGACCGCCTATCTTGAACCATTGCGCGATGGGGAACCGTCGCTCTTCTCCCTCCCGGCGGATACTGATTTGGGGGCGCTGGTCCATGTGCCGCTCGACGGTTCGGACCCTGCCAAGGTCAGCGGGGTGATCGCGGCGGCGATCCGCGACAGCCGGACGGCGGATGGGACGACCATCGTCAGCCTGCCGGGCCATGCGCAACACCTCACTGCTGAGCTCCTTCACTTGATTGACCTCTGCCTCATTCAAGCGATCCCGGCACAGCAGAGCATGCTGGACGCCATTCGATTGCTATCTGGTATCCAGCGGCACGTGACGGAGCAGAAGCTGAAACTGCGCCCCTGGATTATCGGTGCCGGGTGTACGGGCGGACCAGCCATCGCCGCGCGCCTGAGGGCTGCCGCGGCGCTCATCCTGGCACGGGATTACAACGCCTCGCTCCGGGCGGAGGATCTGCCGATTTTACTTTGGGGCATGCCCCTTCTCCATTGGAGCGCCTGGGATCACATCAGCGGCCTCAACCCGGCCAATGTCGGGGCGCCCTCGCGTCATGTCGGCCGTGCCTGCAACACCCTTTATCGTCAAACAGTTCTGCTGACACGCCGCCCCGACATCGCCCCGACCTTTGATGAACTGGCTGCGGATTCGCTCCATTTCTTCGAACCCTGGCTCATTAATGACACCAGGAGCCAGGCGCATCGGCATCTCGATCTCGCTGAAGATCTGTCCCTCATTGAAAGCGGATTTGGCCCCATTCCCGAGGATTTTGTAGAGACGGCTCACCTGGACGAGTGGGGCGTCACCCGGCGCACATTTACGGCGCTCGAGGGTACGGTCTCTGGCCATCCGGAACTGCCGATCGGGGATTGGATCAGGACTTCTGAGTTGATGGCCTTTGGGCCGGAGCGGCGGTGGGCCCGCACCCTGTCACGCTACTATGTCCTTGGCACCCCCGCCGGGGGCGAGCGGCCCCACGCTGCAGACGCATTGAGGGGGCTTTAGTGAAACCGCGTCAGATTGCCAAAAAGCGGAACGTGGACTTTCAATTTTCCTACCGCGGAAAACGCCCGCTTACCTGGTGGCGCCACGTCGTACTCGAAAAAATTGGTGATGATGACCTTCCGCGATTCCTGCGCGCTCTGGAGGCCGGGAGTTTGGGAAAGCTGGCACCTGAGTTAGCTCAGCAGGCACTCCAGGACGGCGATATGGCCCTACATGCCGCGCTCGCGCTCCTCCCCTTCACGGCTCCATCTTCAGATGATCGGGTGGATTTGGCGATGTCTTGGGCCATGTTGGCCGTGTCCCTCGGCAAGGAGGTCGCGGCACTTCTGGTGGCAGAAGGAATGCGAAAGATTATGGAACGGATCGACGGACACCCTTGGCGAGCACCACCTGATGCTGCCGATATCGTGCGCATGCGGCGGCGTATGCATGGCTGGTTTCAGCTTTCCTCAGTCCACAATTTATTCGTCGATTTGCGCGAGGGGACCGAGGTATTGGGACAAGCAGTCGGCAGGTTTCGCGCTGCAAATAATTTCAATCTGGCTCCAGTCAAATCGATTCCAGGTGGTGGGCGTTGGGGAAAAGAAGTGGCGTCGCGCTATGTCGGACTGACCAGGCCGCTGATCCTTAAACAACCTATCTTGTCTCCCGATCATGTTGAACTATTACTGCTGCGGGATTCGCCGAGCTTCGCATCGGCCATCGCTGCCATCAGTGACGATCTACGCCTGCAAAGCGCTGGTGCCCTGCCGATCGCCCGGTTCCGCCCCATTTTGCTGCTCGGGAAGCCCGGGATTGGCAAGACTCGATTCGCAAAGCGCGTTGCTCATCATCTTGGGCTTCCACTGCGGTTGGTGTCTGGCGCGGGCGGGCAGACTCTTGACCTTGCTGGCCTCAGCCGTGTTTACGATTCAACCCAGCCTTCTGTGGTTGCCCGAACGATGCTGGAAACAGGGATTGCGAACCCAGTTGTCCTAGTCGACGAAGTCGATAAGGCAAACCCAGTCGGCCGTGAAAGACGGTTCCAGGATGCGCTATTGACGATGATCGATTCCGAGACGAGTGCGACCGTGCCGGATGAATGTTTGTCCACGATGGTGGATATGGCGCAGGTCTCCTGGATTTTGACCGCGAATGACATCAGCGGGCTATCCTCGCCACTCCTGGATCGGGTCAGGATCTTTGATGTCATGGCACCCGACGCCGAGCACCTTCCAATGATCATTCGAGGCATCATCGCTGACCTGGCTGACGATTATCGCATTCCACTGGACGAGATGCCGGAATTGCCAGCAGAGACCATTCAGGAACTCCTAACGGCATATCGAGCTGGCGCCTCCATCCGAGGTATCAAGCGCTCCGTCACCGCAGCGATTTCTGTCTCCATGCGGAGTTCGCCCGATCACTGAAATCAACGATCGGCGGCGACAAAGCTTGTTCCTTGCAAGCTCGCATCGCAGCCTAACTGGAGCGCGCTACTACGCACTACTACTTGCTACTACCAACTACTACTAGGCACTACTACGAAAGGAAATATCATGCGCCGTCAAACAGTTACCAAGGCACAAGTATTTGAAGCAGCCGATCAATTTGTGGACATGGGCCTTAATCCGACCCAGAACGCGGTCATCCGACGCGTCGGCGGTAGCTTCAGTACCGTAGGGCGATTCTTAGAAGAATGGCGCCGGGAAAGGCGTGCCGCCAACGAAAACCCGGCCGTCGCCGCGCCAGATCAACTCTTGGGAGCCGCCAAGAACTTTGCAGAGGAGCTTTGGAGCGCGGCCTTGGATCTGGCTGCAGCCAAATTTCGCGAAGACCAGAAGCGACTAGAAGCCGAGCAAGCGGCACTCGATGAGGACAGAGTCGACATGCTGAACCTTGTCCGAGACATGGAGAATGCCGCAGCCGTCCAAGAATCCCGGATTTTCACCCTCGATCAATCGCACAGGGACGCAATGTCCAACGTATCTGTGCTGAAGGATAAACTTGCCAAGGCACAGGAACGCGCTAGCGTCGCTGAAGCGCGCCTCGCCGAAGCCAACAGTCGGATCGGGGAACTGCTTGAGAATGTTGGGCTGGCGCACCAGCGCAACACCGACCTTCTCCAATCACTCCTGTCGCTCCGGCATGGCAGAAATTCACCCTCCAGCAGGCGCGGCAATGCGTAGAAATGTTCGGCAGATCGGCTCGCTCATTTAGAATGTGGAAATGAGTGAATGCGAGTCATTTCATCATTTTCACATTTCAAACTTCTGTCAGATTTGGCCGATGGAAATCAACAATTACCCGGCCCGCTAAATCTCGCCCGTGGCGCAGTTTGGCATCCGCCTCTAAGGCGCAAAATACCCTCTGGCGAAAATCATTTCGAAGATGCACTTCCTGGATCCGACGCACCACCTCCGAAATCAACGGGCAACGCCTTGATTTGCCCAATCTGCGCCGCTATCGGAACGCTCTCGGCGTCCCATTAAAATATCAAGACCTCGATGGTGGGATCATGCGGCATGCCTTCGATATCGCAGTCTGCGTGCTTCTGAGCGCTGCGCTAGGCTATAACAGCGGGGGCTTGTGAGCTGAAGAGGTACTCGGCACGTAGGTCGTTGGGAAATGGTGCTCTTTCTTTCCCATCAGACTCTTCTTCGCCAAGCTTCCACCTTGCACATATCACAAGATTTCTGTGCGCCACATCAGCGTTGATTTCGGTGCGCCTCACATCGTTGCCTGGGATCTGTAATCCACCAAGTCGATCAGGCAGGCGACTATACCTCTGAACCCCACGAAGTCGCTCATTTGAGAAGCCACGCGTACGGCTTCGATCCTTCGTCAGTCAATCACCCGATCGTCCTCGCGGCGCCGTTTCGCCTTGGCGGCAGCATCCGCCGCATGCTTCTGCAAGTGAGAGATACCAAAGCCATAATCCAGGTATTCGATCGTCTTCTTCAGTTTCTTCAACATGTCGCTCTTGTTGTAACGAGAAAGCTCACTCTGGCGCTCTGTTCCGTCATGGCCAGTAATTTCTTCTGCGAACCCGCGATTAGCATCCTCGTGGTCCATGATCGCCGTTACGACGGAGTGGCGGAAAGAATGAAAGCCGATCTTGGGATCGTACAGCTTCACCTGCTGGCGATAATAGGTGAACGCCTTGGTAAATTGGTCACTGCGAACATCTTCCAGAGACGCAATTTTCATGTCTGGAAAAAGATATTCGCCACCAGGTCGGCCTTTGACGAGCGCCTCCAGGAAGCCGAAGCTCAATAGATGTGAATGAATGGGGACATATCGCTCTGAGCCCAGTGTCTTGAAGCGGCGCTTCGATTGGCGAAGGTTGAAATACCAGAGGTCGGCCTTCTCACTATATTGAATTTCTTCGACAAGCATCGAACAGATCTCCTCCGCGCGCATGCCCGTATAGGCGCCGATCAGCGGCACCCAGTACTTCCAGTCGCGGTGGACATATGTACCCGGTTCTGTGCGGCGCGCGTGGGACCGACATCCGGTCCAGATCGGCGTCTTGAAGAGCTTGCCAATCATCTCTGGCGGCCATTGATCGCGTTCTTCCTGCACTTCGTACAGGGATTTCTTTATGTTGATGTGCAACCCGGCGAACACGTCGGGATGTTGTGGCGCCAGATAACCATGGGCTCTCATCCAGCGCCAGAATCCTCGCAAAGCGCTGAGGTGCTTGTTGATGGTCTTCACCGAGATCTTTTCGAATTTGATAGTGAGCGGCGTCCGCTGGTCCTTGCGAGGCAACCGTTCGCGATTCTTCTGCTCAATCGTGGAAACGTCAGCAACGATCTCCATAGCCGATAGGTTACGCCACCTCTTGTCCCTGTGATAATTGGCCGGGAGTTGCGCAATTGTCCTCCGGAACTTCGACGAATCGAGGTTCGTATAGGCGTAGGCAGGCTGGTCACCGCAGATGTCGATCCAGAGATAGAGGGAGGAAGTTCGGTGCCGAACGTTGCTTTCCCTGATCTTGGAAACGGCGACTTCATCCACGGCATAAACCTTCCAGGCTTCGCTGAGAGGCGTTTCACGAAGTTCCCGTTCCTGTGCCGTCAAACCATCCCGTGGGGAATGTGAGGTCAGAGCCGGATCGTCATGCTCGACTGGAACGGTGTGGTCTCGAAAGCTATGATAGGCACCCTCGGCCTCATCCGGATAGATTTCAGCAAAACTACTGCCTTCCGCTTGGTCCTGCGCTTCCATCGCTTCATCAGCGCGGGAAGCAGGAGATTGGCTTTCGCCCAAGTCATAGCCTGAACTTGCGCGGTCTATTTCGTCATGAAGGGCCTCTTCCCATGACGCCTCATCCAACCCCGCCTCTTGGATCGTCTGATACGGTAGTCTTTCGCGCCGGAATGTCTCGGCATCGCGATCAAACTTCTCGGCCAGCGCCCGCAACAAGGCGCGGCCAACCAGACGTTCGTCGATGCTGCCTTCCTCGATTTTCAGCCCCGTTGCTTGGGCATGGCGCCGAATTGTCTTTTTCACCCCGCTGATATCATTGGTGGCCAGTTCCGCGCGGCATTGCTCCGCTTCATATTCAAGGAGCATGGCTTCCGCGTCAGGTGGCGGATAACCCCCGATGGTGAAGAGGCTCCCATCACGGGCAAGCCGGATTTCATCCTCCCACTCGAACGCTTCAACGGCCTGGCGGACGAGGTCCTCGATCTGCTCCTTGGTGATGTTTGGTCTATCCGCCACGCTTCTCAACACTCCCTCAATGGCCAGCCAGGCTTGCCGCGCCCGGATAGCAGCCAGGCGAGCGTTCCCCGTCTTCAGTGAGAAGACGATCTCCGTCCGCCCGATCCGGGCGGCAAATTGGGAAGTTAACTTCCTGCGGAAATGGAAGCGAGTGCCTCGCTGCCGAAGGTTGGTTTTGAGCGCCATCAGGTCCGTCCCGGCGGGCTACACCCGCCAAATAGGTGGACCAGCCGGGTGGCCGCAGCCCGCGCCGACTGGCGTCAGACGCGCTGATTTACGCTCGAAGAATCAATGACTTAGGTGGGTTTTTGGCTGGGGGACTAGGATTCGAACCTAGACTGGCGGAGTCAGAGTCCGCTGTCCTACCGTTAGACGATCCCCCAACAGGCGTTAAGCCGTTGGATGCGCCCGGGATGTACCGGGGCTGGCGAAAGCGGGCGCACCATAATGCCGTGATCTGCCAAGTTCAAGCCTTCAATGACCCCGCGCGGCGGAGCGGCGGGCGCTCATGACGCCGCTCATGACGCCCCTGTGACAGCGGTAACTTTATCTCACGGCACTTCCCATGTAGGATCGCTGGCGAAGTGACCCGTCAGGGATTGATCCTACCGGCTGCGGAAGAATTTATCGCGCCAAATCAATGGGTTGATCGCCTCGGGCAGAGGAGCATTGGCGCGTGAGCGGTGGATCATCGGGGTCGCCCGCAGCTGCGCTCTGGCGTATGCGTGCGGCGAGGCCCGGGCAAGTCATGGCGGCCTTGGACCTGGGCACCAACAATTGCCGGCTGCTGATCGCCCGGCAAGGGGTTGGCGGCTATCAGGTCATTGATGCCTTTTCCCGCATCGTCCGTCTGGGCGAGGGCGTCTCTCAGAGCGGCCGGCTGTCGGATGACGCCATGGACCGCACCATCGACGCCCTCAAGATTTGCGCCGCCAAAATGGAGCGGCGCGGGGTAAGCCTCGCCCGCGCGGTCGCCACCGAAGCCTGCCGCCGGGCGGAGAATTGCGGCGGCTTCGTCGATCGCGCCCAGGGCGAAGCCGGCATCGCCCTCGACATCATCACCTCGGGCGAGGAGGCAGCCCTCGCTTTCAAGGGCTGCACGCCTCTCTTTGATCGCAACACGCCCTTTGCCATCGTCTTCGATATCGGCGGCGGCTCGACCGAATTGGGCTGGCTGCGCCTGTCGCCGCAGCGCCCGCCCGAGATCATCGCCTGGCATTCGATGCCCTATGGCGTCGTCAGCCTTACCGAGGAATTCGGTGCCGAGGCGGCCGAGGGCGAGGCACCGCTCGATTTCTACCGCAGCATGGTCGAGAAGGTCGTGTGGGAGCTGGATCCCTTCCGCCGCGCGATCGGTGCCGGCAGGCATATCAGCGAAGGCAGCGTGCAGATGCTGGGAACCTCCGGCACTGTCACCACGCTCTCCGGGATCCAGCTGGGCCTCCCCCGCTACGAGCGCAATCTGGTCGATGGTTCCTATTTGCGCTTCGGCGATGTCGAGCGGATCAGCCTGGATCTCGCCCGGCGCGATTGCAAAGGCCGCGCGACCATTCCCTGCATCGGCATCGAACGGGCCGATCTGGTGCTTTCCGGCTGCGCCATCCTGTCGGCGATCTGCCGCCTGTGGCCCGTGGGGCGCCTGCGTGTCGCCGATCGCGGTGTGCGCGAGGGCATTCTGATGAGCCTGATGATGGGCACGGCGCCCGATACCGTCTATATGGAGCCGCCGGCGCCGATCCCGGCAGCGGCCACCGATCCCCTCCCCCTCATGGCGGCGGACGAATTTTGACCTTGTGGAGTTTCGATCATGCGTAACAACCGCGGCCCCGGGTCGCGCGGCACACGCGGTACGGGCGGCAGAAGCGAGGCCGGCGCCGGCGGCTTGACCGGACGCGGTCTCAAGACCCGTGTGAAGACCGCCAACAAGCGTAGCGCCTCCTCGACCTGGTGGCTGGACCGGCAATTGAACGATCCTTACGTGGCCGAGGCGAAGAAGCGCGGCTATCGCTCGCGCGCCGCCTTCAAATTGCTGCAGCTCGATGAAAAGTACCATTTCCTGAAACCCGGCGGCCGGGTGGTGGATCTGGGTGCCGCCCCCGGCGGATGGACCCAGGTCGCCGTCGACCGCGTTCACAGCGCCGATTCCGAAAACAGCGGCAAGCGCGGCAAGGTGATCGGCATCGATCTCCTGGCGGTCGAGCCCATTCCCGGCGCAGATATCATCCAGCTCGATTTCATGGATGCGAGTGCCCCGGATAAGTTGAAGGCGATGCTGGGCGGCCAGGCCGATGTCGTGCTCTCCGACATGGCGGCCTCCTCAACCGGCCATGCCCAGACCGATCACTTGAAGATCATCGATCTTGCGGAAACCGCCCTCCTTTTCGCCCGCGAGGTGCTGGCACCCGGCGGCACGTTCATCGCCAAGGTATTGGCGGGTGGCGCCACCGGCGATCTGCTGGCGCCACTGAAGCGCGACTTCGCCACGGTCCGGCATGTAAAACCCGAAGCGAGCCGCAAGGAATCGGCCGAAATCTATGTCATCGCGCAAGGCTTCCGCGGCTAGCGATTGATGGCTCTTCCCCTCCTGATCGACACCGATCCCGGCATCGACGATGCCATTGCCATCTGGCTGGCTCTTGCTTCGCCGGAGCTTGACCTTCTGGGCCTCACCGCCGTGCTCGGCAATGGCGCGGTTGGCCCGTGCGCCGAGAACGCGATCCGCGTGCTCGATGCCGCCGGCCGCGGCGACCTTCCTGTTCATATCGGCAGCGGTCAGCCCCTGACCCGAAGCTACGCACGGCATGGCTGGGGTGTCCATGGCAGCGATGGCTTGGGCGGCATCGGCCTTCCCGCCCCCTCGCGCCGGCCAAACGGCGATGATGCCGTCGCCTATCTGGCTGAACAATTGCAGCGGGCGGCACCCGGCAGCGTCACTTTGGCACCCCTCGGACCACTCACCAATGTCGCACGTCTCCTGAGCGAACATCCGGATGCCAAACGCGGTATCCGCGAGATGATCGTCATGGGCGGCGCCACCACGCCGCAAGGCGGCAACGCCACGCCGCATGCGGAATATAACTTCTGGCTCGACCCGGAGGCCGCCGACATTGTCTGCCAAAGCGGCGTGAAGATGACTTTGGTGACGATTGAGACGGCGCGCCCGATCAGCGCCACGCCCGCCCGTATCGCCCGGATCGAGGCCGCCGGCAGCCGCGTTGCCGGTCATGTCGCCGCCCTTCTGCGCGCCTATGTGCACGAGACCAAGGCCGATGCCCTGTTCGACCCCCTGGTCGTGGCCTATCTGATTCGCCCCAATCTCTTTGCGCGCATTCCAGCCCGATTCCGGGTCGCAATCGGTGGCTCGGAACGGCTGGGAGCGCTAGATTGGCAGCCGGCCTCGGCAGACTCGCCGCATGCCTTGCTGCAAGCCCCTGATCCGGATGCCATTTTCGATCTGCTGGCTGCGCGTTTGCAACAACTCCCCTAAGCGCGCCGCGCAGGTCCATTTGGCTTGTGACAAAGCGGCCGATGTGTATGATGAGGCGCCAACCTAGACCGCCCTCCCGAAGGGGGCGGTTTTTCGTATCCAGAATGGCCAAGATCAGGCCGAGCAGGTTGGTATCATGCAAATTCGCGACGCATTCACTTTCGACGACGTTCTCCTGGAACCGGCGCATTCGACCGTCTTGCCGGCTCAGGCCCAGACGCTCACCCGCCTCACCAGCCGCATCAGCCTCAATATCCCGCTGCTCTCCTCGGCCATGGACACCGTGACCGAAGCCCGCATGGCGATCTGCATGGCACAGAACGGTGGCATGGGCGTCATCCACAAGAATCTCGATATCGCCCGCCAGGCCGAGGAAGTCCGCCGGGTGAAGCGCTTCGAATCCGGCATGGTCGTGAACCCGCTCACCATCCACCCCGACCAGACGCTGGCCGATGCGCTCAACCTGATGGAAACGCATTCCATCTCCGGCATTCCCGTGGTCGAGCGCGCCGAAGGCGGCAAGCTCGGCGGCAAGCTGGTCGGCATCCTCACCAATCGCGACGTGCGCTTTGCCAACAATATGAGCGAGCCAGTCGCCAATCTGATGACCCGGGAAAAGCTGGTCACGGTGAAGCCCGGCGTGCAGCGCGACGAAGCACGGAAGCTCCTCCATCAATACCGCATCGAAAAGCTGCTGGTGGTCGACGAATTCTATCGCTGCATCGGCCTCATCACGGTGAAGGACATGGAGAAGGCCCAGGCCTATCCCCATGCCAGCAAGGACGAGAACGGGCGCCTGCGCGTCGCTGCCGCGACCGGCGTCGGCGAAGACGGCCTGCGCCGGGCCGAAGCCCTGCTCGATGCCGGCGTCGATGTGATCGTGGTCGATACCGCGCATGGCCATAGCCAGGGCGTGCTCAGCTCCGTGGCCGCGGTGAAGCGCCTCTCCAACGCCGCCCAGGTCATTGCCGGCAACGTCGCCACGGCCGAAGGCGCCCAGGCACTCATCGATGCCGGCGCCGATGCGATCAAGATCGGCATCGGCCCGGGTTCGATCTGCACCACGCGCATCGTCGCCGGTGTCGGTATCCCCCAATTGACCGCCATCACCGACGCCGCCGAGCGCGCGCACAAATCCGGCGTGCCGATCATTGCCGATGGCGGCATCAAATATTCCGGCGACGTCGCCAAGGCGATTGCCGCCGGTGCCGATTGCTGCATGGTGGGCTCGTTGCTCGCCGGCACCGAAGAAGCACCCGGCGAGGTCTTCCTCCTCAACGGCCGCTCCTACAAATCCTATCGCGGCATGGGTTCGCTGGGCGCCATGGCGCGCGGTTCAGCCGATCGCTATTTCCAGCAGGAAGTTTCCGACACGCTGAAGCTGGTGCCGGAAGGCATCGAGGGTCGCGTGGCCTATAAAGGCCCCGCCGGCACGGTTATCCATCAACTCGTCGGCGGTCTTAAGGCGGCCATGGGTTATACCGGCAACGGTACCATCGCTGACATGCAGACCAAATGCCGCTTCGTGCGCATCACCAATGCGGGCCTGCAGGAAAGCCATGTCCATGACGTGCAGATCACGCGGGAAGCGCCGAACTACCGGCAGAACATGTAATCAGGCGCCCTCCCGCCGCGTTCGTGCTGCGGCGTGACCTTTTGAGTTTTCAGGATCTATTGACATGACACCCGGCGCCCGCATTCAGGCGGCAATCGAACTTTTGGCGGCGATCCATGGCGGCTCGGCACCTGCTGATCGTGCCGCCGCGGCCTTCTTCCGGTCGCGGCGCTATATCGGCGGCTCGGATCGTCGCGCCGTGCTTGATTCCGCCTATGCCGTTCTGCGGCAGATGGCCAAGCTCGATTGGTGGGTCGATTACGCCTATCCGGAACGCCCCGAAGGCGGCCAGGAAATCGCCGATATCGAACGCGCGCGCGTCATTGCCAAACTTGTGCTGATCGATCACTGGACCGCCGACAAGGTCGCCGGCAGTTTCGACGGCGGGCAATACCGGCCGAAATCTCTCAACCGCAGCGAACGGAACTTCGCCAAGGCCATCGAGGGCGCTGATCTCCGCCATGGGGACCAGCCGAAATGGGTGCGTTTCGAATACCCGGCCTGGATCGAACCACATCTCGTCAAGCAATTCGGCGAGCATTACGAACGCGAAATGGCGGCACAGATCGAAGAAGCCGCCACCGATCTCCGCGTAAATGCCCTCAAGGGAACCCGCGACGAGGCCATCGCGGCCCTGTCGCAGGAAGGCATCGAAGCGACGACGACATCGCTCTCGCCCCTTGGTCTGCGTCTCGACAGCCGGCCGCCGCTCGCCAACCTGAAATGCTTCCAGGACGGCCTGATCGAAGTGCAGGACGAAGGCTCACAACTGGCCGCCTTGCTGGTCGATGCAAAGCCAGGCCAGCGCGTGGTGGATTTCTGCGCCGGCGCCGGCGGCAAGACCCTGGCGATGGCGGCGGCCATGAAGAACAAGGGCAAGATCGTCGCCTGCGACACGCTTAAAGGTCGGGTCGAGCGCGCGGGCGAGCGGCTGAAACGCGCCGGCGCCTTCAATGTCGAGCGTCGCGGACTGGAAAGCGAGCGCGATCCCTGGGTGAAGCGCCACGCCGGCGGTTTCGATCGGGTTCTCGTCGACGCCCCCTGCTCCGGTGCCGGTACCTGGCGGCGCAATCCGGATGCGAAATGGCGCCTGTCACCGGACGACCTCACCCGCCTTGCGGCCTTGCAGCAGAGCATTCTCGAAAGTGCGCATCGCCTGGTGAAACCCGGCGGACGACTGGTCTATGCCACCTGCTCGTTGCTGCGCGACGAGAACGATGCCCAGATCGAGACCTTCCTCGGCAATCATCCGGAATTCCAGCTCGTGCCCATCGCCGATGTTTGGGAGCAGGTGATTGGCGGTTCCTGCCCGACCACGGAAAACACTTTGTCGCTGACGCCGCTGCGCAACGGCACCGATGGCTTCTTCGTCGCGGTGATGGAACGGCAGAAAGCCGCCTCAGGCACGGATGAGGCGCCAGAGCCTGCCGTCGATGGCGGCGAGGCCTAGGGCAATCAACCCCATCCCGGCGAGGTGATGCACTTCCATCACCTCGCCCAGGAAACCGACACCGAGCAGCACGGCGCTTACGGGTATGAGCAGGGTCACCAGCGACAGATTGGTGGCCCCCGCGCGCCGCAGGATGCGGAAGAAGATCAGATAGGCGAGCGCGGTCGAGAGCAGCGCCAGCGCGATAACGGCACCGGCAACGCGCCACCCCGGAAAATCAAGTGACCAGGGCCGATCCAGCAGCAGCACGGGCAGCAACAGCCAGCAGGTACTGCCGGTCAATTGCCCGGCCGCCACCATCAAAGGCGGCCGGGACTTGAAGCGGCGCCCGAACACCCCGGCGAATCCATAGGACAAAGCTGCCGCCAGGACCGCGAGTTCCGCCCAGAGATGATTGCCGAAACCGGCCAAGGCATCGCTGCCGACCATCACAGCAACGCCGGCAATCCCGAACAAGACGCCGATGAGCTTGAGCGGTCCGACACGTTCATCGGCCGTGAAGACATGGGCAACCAGCACCGTGAAGACCGGCGTCGTTGCATTGAGGATCGAGGCGAGACCGGCACCGATCGCTTGCTGACCCCAGAAGATCAGACTGAACGGGATTGCATTGTTGAGTAATCCCATGATGAAGACGTCGCGCCAGAACAAGCCGTCGCATGGGATTGCGATCTTGAGCAACCGGCCGAGGGCGTAAAGCGTCAGCGCGGCCAGAGCGACGCGGCACAGGGCGACGGTGAGGGGCGGAATCGCGCCAACCGCAATCTTGGCAAAGAAGAAGGAACCGCCCCAAAGAACTGACAACAGGACCAGCAACGCCCAGTCCTGCCAATCCATCCGCCGCGCGGTGGTCGAATTCATATGATTGCTTCCCGCCAATAATGCGGCGCGACTATGGAGGGATCAGACGGCGCGCGCTATCCGGCGCTTGCTGTGGATAAGGTCGGCCCAGCGCGACCCGATCGTCCGGCAGAAGGCCATCGCATCCTGGCCGTGACGCTGCAATTCACCACGGGCGCGGTCGATCGCCCTGGCGCCCTCTTCCGGCCCCAGCTTGCCGTGGATGACGTGATTGAAATTCTCGATCCAATGCTGTGCCTGTTCGAGCGAGATTTCGAAATGGCATTGAAAGCCATAGGCGGCATCGCCATAGCGGAAAGCCTGATTGGCGGTGGTGGTACCGGTCATCAAACGCACCGCACCTTCCGGCAGCGCGAACGTATCCTCATGCCATTGCATGATGTGCTGGCGCGGCTCCAGCCTGCCCAGCAGCGGATCGTCCTGCCCCTCTGCCGTGATATCGATCGGCAGATAGCCGTATTCGAAGACCTCGTTGACACGGACACGGGCACCGAAGGCCCGCGCCATCAATTGCCCGCCGAGGCATAGCCCAAGCAGCGGCTTTCCCTCATCATGAAAGGCATTTATCAGGTCGCAGACCCGCGGCAGGTTCGGGAAATCCTGGTCGTTATGCGCATGCTGGGCCCCACCCAGAACAATCGCGGCATCGAAGCCCTGGGGCGATTCCGGCAAGATTTCACCATGATGGGGCAGCACATTGGTCAGCCGCGCGCCGCCGGCCTTGAGGTGCTCGCCGAGCAGCGACACCGGCGACGTGGGATCGTTCTGAATGACCAGAATCTGCATTGCGCCGAAATCTCCCCCGCTGATTTAAAGCGGGCGCATGATGCGAAAAGGCGCGACCGCTGACAAGCGCGCCGGGCGCAAGGCAGCCGCGACTCCTGGTCAGGGGTGCCGGTCGATTAATGCTGCAGATGCCGCCCCGGGAACAATCGCCGTGCCAGACCACCGACATGGCCGAAGACGACCGACATCAAATAAGCGAGACCGGCGGCAAGCACGATGGCCGGGCCCGGCGGCAGATCGAGATGATAGGAGGCAAGCAAGCCGATGAGGCCGGCACCAAGCGCGATGCCGGATCCTAGCAACACCATGATGCCGACGCTCCGCGCCCAAAATCGGGCCGCCGCTGCCGGCAGGATCATGAGCCCCACCGCCATCAACGTGCCCAGGGCCTGAATGGCGGCCACCAGATTGATCACGACCAGGATCAGAAAGATCATATGCGCACTGGCCCCATGCCCGCCCACCGCCCTGAGGAAAGCGGGGTCGAAGCATTCCACCACCAGGGTCCGGTAGATGAGCGCGAAGGCCAGCAGAGACACGATCGCCGTCGCCACCACCAGGATTAGGCCATCGGCCCCGATCGAGAGCAGCGAGCCGAAGAGAATGTGAAGAAGATCGCGCGGACTCCCCTTGAGCGAGACGATCAGGACACCCAAGGCCAGGGACACCAGATAGAGCGCCGCGAGACTGGTATCTTCCTTGAGCGCTGTCAGGCGCGAAACGGCGCCGCTCAGCAAGGCCACCACCAGACAGGCGACCAGACCGCCGAGACTCATCGCCCAGAGATCGAGACCGAACAGGAAGAAGCCGGCAGCAACACCCGGCAGGATGGCATGGGCCAGCGCGTCGCCCATCAAACTCATGCGGCGCAATTGGAGGAACACGCCCAACGGCCCGGCGACGATGGCGACCGCGATCACCGCCACCAGGGCGCGGCGCATGAAGGCAAACTCGACAAAGGGCGCGATCAGGAAATCATGCATGGCTGGATGGGCTCAAGCCGCGCAGACTGCGGCAGCTTCCTGCCAATGATCGGCCGAATGCCGCGCGGCGGCGAGATTGGCGGCATTCAGCACCTCCTCCGTCGGTCCCCAGGCAATCGGCTCGCGGGCCAGAAGTAGGCTTTCCGGGAAATGCGCCCGCACGAAATCGAGATCGTGCAAAGCCGCGATGACTGTCTTCCCGGCACGGTGCCAGGCCGAAATGAGGGCCATCAATTCCTGGACCGTGCGCTGGTCGACCGCGTTGAAGGGCTCGTCGAGCAGGATCAGCGCGGCATCCGCGGCGATGAGGCGCGCAAACAACACGCGCTGGAACTGACCGACCGACAGGCTCGCGATCGGACGATCCTCGAATCCGGCAAGGCCCACTTCGGCCAGGGCTTCGCGCGAACGTTGCCGCATGGCGCGAGTCAATCGCTTCAAGGCGCCGACACGCCGCCAATGACCAAGATCGACCACTTCGATCACCGTCATGGGAAAGCTGCGATCGACCTCCGTCACCTGGGGCAGATAGCCAAGCGCCTGGCGATCCGCGACCGTGATCTTGCCGCCGTTAAGTGGCAGCAGACCGACAATGGCCTTGAGGAGCGAACTTTTGCCGGCACCGTTCGGGCCGACAAGCGCAGTCAGGCTGCCCCGCGGAAACGTTCCCGAAAGATGGTGCACCGCCGGATGCCGCTGATAGGCGATGGTGACGTTGTCGAGCGTGATGACGGCGCCGGGCAATAGGGCGGTTACTGCCGCGGGATGATGATGGGCATGCGCCATGAGCGTCGCCGGCGGGGTCAGGCCAGCGCCCAACGGAGAAGCATGAGCAGCAGGCCGGCAAGAAGAGCTGCCGCCAGCAGGCGATGCGTGATGCCGAGGCCAAAAGCCATGTTCGGATCGATCTCCAGACACCGGATAAAGAAGAGGGTCAGACAAGGCTTGTTATAACATAACGCCATCCGGCGCCAAGGGTGTTGGGCAGGAGGCCTTTTGCTCATGGTTTGTGCTCAAAATTTATGCAGATTTGCGCATGCACGCCGGAACAGCGTCAATTTTCCCAATATTTTCCGCGAGCTCGACCGGAAAGCTTGCTGGCACGGCCTTTGCTCCCCAGGATGAAAATCGGCTACTCCGGTCCAAACGCGAGCCAGCCTCAGAAGGACGCAAGGGAAACGATCCATGGCCTTCGACGAAATGCGGTTCGGGGATGGGACAATCCGTCCACCCTACGCGGAGGTCGCACGCTGGTTGCAGGGTGTCACGTCGGCGCAGCTTGAGCGCCGCCGCGCCGAGGCGGAGCTGTTCTATCGCCGCGGCGGCATTACCTTCGCCGTCTATGGCGATGCCCAGGGCGAAGAGCGCATCATCCCCTACGACATCATCCCGCGCATCCTGTCCGGCGCCGAATGGGCGCGGCTGAAGGCCGGGCTGGAACAGCGCATCCGCACCCTCAACCTCTATCTCGCCGACATCTATGGCCCGCGCGAGATCTTGAAGGCCGGCATCGTGCCGGAAGATCTCGTCTGGCAGAACCCCGCCTTCCGGCCAGAGATGGCCGGGCTCGCCGTCCCGCATGGCATCTACATTCACATCGCCGGGATCGACATCGTCCGCGTCGATGGCGACGATTTTTATGTGCTGGAGGACAATGCGCGCACCCCTTCCGGCGTCTCCTACATGCTGGGCGGGCGTGAGATTTCGATCCGCCTGATGCCTGAGCTTTACGCCGCGCATCGCGTGGCACCCGTCGAAAACTATCCCAATGAATTGCTGGCGACCCTGCAATCCTCGGCGCCGCGGAATTCCACCAAGGATCCGACCGCTGTCCTGCTGACGCCAGGCCAGTTCAACTCGGCCTATTACGAGCACTCGTTCCTCGCCGACAAGATGGGGATCGAACTGGTCGAGGGCAGCGATCTCTTCGTGCGCGACGGCATCGTCTTCATGCGGACGACCGAGGGGCCCAAACGCGTCGACATCATCTATCGCCGCCTGGACGACGCCTTCATCGACCCCCTGGTCTTCGATCCCGATTCCATGCTGGGCGTTCCCGGCCTTTTTGCCGCCTATGCCGCCGGCAATGTGACGCTGGCCAATGCCGTGGGCACCGGCGCCGCCGACGACAAGGTCGTCTATTCATATGTCCCCGACATGGTGCGCTTCTATCTCGGCGAGGAACCGATCCTGAAGAACGTGCCGACCTGGCGCTGCCGCCAGAAGGACGATCTTGCCTACGTGCTCGATCACCTTTCCGAACTCGTGGTGAAGGAAGTCCACGGCTCGGGCGGCTACGGCATGCTGGTGGGGCCGCATGCGACCGGGGCAGACATCGAGGAATTTCGCGCGCGGCTCATTGCCGCGCCCAACAATTACATCGCCCAGCCGACCCTCTCGCTCTCCACCTGCCCTGCTTTCGTCGATCAAGGCATCGCGCCCCGGCACGTGGATCTCAGGCCCTTCGTCCTCACCGGCGCCGACGGCATCCGCATCGTGCCCGGCGGCCTCACCCGCGTCGCCTTGCGCGAAGGCTCTCTTGTGGTGAATTCCAGCCAGGGCGGCGGGACCAAGGATACCTGGGTGATCGACGAACCCGACACGGCGGGTGCGTGAGATGCTGAGCCGCACTGCCGATTCCCTCTTCTGGCTGTCGCGCTATGTCGAGCGCGCCGATTACCTCGCCCGCGTGCTCGAAGCCGCGACCCGGCTCTCCGCGCTCCCAAAGGCCTATGGCAGCGGGACCAATGAATGGCAGAGCGCGCTGGCGACCGCCGGCTGCAGCGATCTATTTCACCGCTTTCACGATGAGCCCACGGCCGCGACGGTGATCGATTTCCTCGCTTTCTCCGAAGACAATCCCGCATCCATCCGCCGCTGCCTGGAAATCGCCCGCACCAATGCCCGCGCCGTTCGCACGGCGCTGACCGCCGAAATGTGGAATGCCATCAACGGCGCCTGGCTGGAATTGCAGCAGATGCCCAACAAGGCTTCTGACCCGGACGGCCTGATGCCGTTCCTCGATTGGGTCAAGGAAGTCTCGCTGCGCTTCGACGGCTCCGGCTATCGCACCATGTTGCGGAATGACGCCTATTGGTTCGCGCGGCTCGGCATCTTCATCGAACGTGCCGACAACACGGCCCGCATCCTCGACGTCAAATATCATGTTCTGCTGCCGGAACATGCCGCGGTCGGCGGCGGCATCGATTATGCGCAATGGTCGGCGATCCTACGCGCGGTCTCGGCACTCACCTCCTATCACTGGGTCTATCGGCAGGGATTGCAGCCCTGGCTCATCGCCGATCTGCTGATCCTCAACGAGCAGATGCCGCGTTCTCTTGCGGCCTGTTATGACGCGATCGTCGGCAATCTCGAGCGTCTGGGCGGCGCCTATGGCCGGCACGGCGAGTCGCAGCGCCTGGCGCGCTCGATCCATGTGCAGTTGGAGAACAGCCGTATCGAACAGATCTTCCAAGGTGGGTTGCACGAATTCATTTCCACCTTCATCGTGAACAACAATCGACTCGGTGGTGCTATTGCCACGCAATATCTGAGCTGAGGGATGACTTGATGCTGATCCATGTTCGCCACCGCACGCGGTATCATTACGATCAGCCGGTCCAATCGATCATCCAGGCGTTGCGCCTCATGCCCCGCAATCACGAAGGCCAATATGTGCGCCGCTGGCAGATCGATCTTGACCACGACAGCACCCTGCGTCCGGGTGAGGATGCCTTCGGCAACGTCCTCCACATGCTTTCGCTGGACGGGCCGTTAAGCGATCTCTGTCTCACCGTTGAGGGCGAGGTCGACATGCAGGACACCAATGGCATCCTGCGCGGCACCTGCGAACGTTTTCCGCCGGAATTCTATCTGCGTGAAACGCCCCTCACCCAGCCCGACGAAGCGATCAGGGACTTTGCCCACACAACGTCGGGAAAATGTGGCGGCAATGCATTGAAGACGCTGCACGCCTTCCTGGCTGCGCTTCATCTCGACATGGTTTTTGACACGCAGCAGACCGACACCACCACAAGTGCGGCGGTCGCTTTCGCCATGAAGCGCGGTGTCTGCCAGGATTTGAGCCATGTCTTCATCGCCGCGGCGCGGGTACTGGGTATTCCGGCGCGGTATGTCGGCGGCTATCTGATGCGCTCGGATGACGCCATTCACCAGGAAGCCGGTCATGCCTGGTCCGAGGCCTATATTCCGGGCCTTGGCTGGGTCGGATTCGACCCGGCCAATGGCGTCTGCCCCACCGAATCCCATATCCGGGTCGGGATCGGCCTGGATTATCTCGGCGCCGCCCCGATCCGGGGTGCGCGGCTGGGCGGCGCCACCGAGAACATGGCGGTCGAAGTCACCGTCGCCGATTCCTATCAGGGCGAGCCGACCCACCAGATCCAGTGGCAGAAACCGGCCTCCGCCATCGAACAGGCCGGCCAGCAATTCCAGGCATAACCTGTGGATTTTCCCTGACGATGATTGGCAGGGGATGGTTGGCGGCGCTATAACTGGGCAAGACTCGCCCGAAACGGGGCATCTTGAACCGACCCGAGCAACAGAAGACCGCCGAGATGACGTATTGCGTTGGATTGAAGCTGCGCGACGGCCTGGTGATGATTTCCGATACGCGCACCAATGCCGGCATCGACAACATTTCCTGCTTCCGCAAGCTGCACCTGTTCGCTGAACCGGGCGAGCGCTGCATTGCCATTGCCAGTTCCGGCAATCTGTCGATCACCCAATCCGTGATCAGTCTGCTGATGGAAGGCATGACCGATCCGGAAACCGGCAAGAAGCAGACGTTGATGAACATCCCCACCATGTTCAAGGCGGCGCAATTGGTGGGTGCCGCGGTGCGCGAGGTCTATCGCACCGACGGCCCCAGTCTCGAACAGCATCAGGCCGGCTTCGACGTCGCCCTACTTTTAGGTGGGCAGATCAGGGGCCGCCGCATGCGGCTCTTCATGGTCTATTCCGCGGGCAATTTCATCGAGGCCACGGGCGACACGCCCTATCTGCAAATAGGCGAGCACAAATACGGCAAGCCTATCCTGGACCGTGCCATCACCTTCGAGACCGATCTATCCGAAGCGTTGAAGATCGGCCTCATATCGATGGATTCGACCATGCGCTCGAATCTGGCCGTTGGCCTCCCACTCGACCTCATGGTCTTGCGGCAGGACGCCTACACGCCGGAACTGGTGCACCGGATCCATGCCGGCGATCCCTATTTCGAGCAATTGCGGCAGAGCTGGTCAGAGGCCCTGCGGGCCAGCCATCAGGCGATTCCGCGCCCGCCCTATAAAGGCGTCGCCGGGCCGATGGCTGATGGCGCGTCGAAGGATAAAGGCGCTGTCAGGAAAACCCGGAAATCGACGAAGCGCAAATAGCCGACAATGGCCGTGTCCGATACCCCCAGCGATGAGCAGATCGCCCACTTTCAAAAGGCGGCGACCGACCTGCTCGGCGCGAAGGGCTTCCTCATCGCCCCCGATATGCTGGCCCCACACGTCAAGGACTGGCGCGGCATCTTTCTGGGACGGGCCTGCGGGCTCGCCCTCCCCGCAAACACGGCGGAAGCGGCATCCCTGGTGAAGCTCTGCCGGGAATACCGGGTTTCCATCGTGCCCCAAGGCGGCAATACCGGGCTTTCCGGGGCAGCGACGCCGGATCAAAGCGGGCGCAGCGTCATCGTCAACATGCGCCGTATGAACCGCATCCGGTCGGTGGATATCGCCAACGACACGATCATGGTCGAAGCCGGCTGCATCCTGGCGGACATCCAGAACGCCGCCAACGAAGCGGACCGCTTCTTTCCCCTGAGCCTTGCTGCCGAAGGCTCGTGCCAGATCGGCGGCAATCTATCCACCAATGCCGGCGGCATCAACGTCCTCAAATACGGCAATGCCCGCGATCTGACGCTGGGCCTCGAGGTCGTCCTGCCGGATGGCAGCGTGCTCGACGATCTTGATACCCTGCGCAAGGACAATACCGGCTATGATCTGAAGCAGCTCTTCATCGGCGCTGAGGGCACCCTCGGTCTCATCACCGCGGCGACGCTGAAGCTCTTCCCGGCTTTGCGCGCGCGGGCGACGGCACTCGTCGCCCTGGCCGGAATCGACGCGGCACCCAAGCTGTTGACGCGTTGCCGCGCAGCCACGGCCGATCAATTGATCAGCTTCGAATTGCTGCCCAGATTCGGCCTGGAACTCGCACAGAGGCATTTCTCCGCGCGCAATCCGCTGGAAACGGCAGCCGATTGGTGCCTCCTCATCGAAGCCGCGACGCCTGCCAGCGACTTCGACATCACCCTCGCTTTGGAGCGCTCGCTCGGTGAAGCGCTGGAGGCCGGAGAGATTGCGGACGGATTGCTGGCCGAAAGCGAGACACAACGGCGCGAATTGTGGCGTCTGCGCGAAGCCATGGTCGAGGCCCAACCGCGCGAAGGCGCCGGCATCAAGCACGACATCGCCGTCCCCGTGGCCGCCATCCCGGACTTTGTTCGGTCGGCTGGCGCCGCACTGGCAGCGCTCGATCCCACTTTGCGCCCCCTGATCTTCGGCCATGTCGGCGACGGCAATCTGCATTTCAACATCCTGCAGCCGGTTGGAATTGAGGCTGCCGCATTCCAATCGCGGACGACGGAAATCAATCTTATCGTGCATGACAAAGTGGCTGCCCATCGTGGCTCGATCAGCGCCGAACACGGGATCGGCCAGCTGCGCCGCGCGGAACTGGCGCGGCTGAAATCACCCGTAGCGCTCGCTGCAATGCGGCAGATCAAGCACACCCTGGATCCCGACAACCTCTTCAATCCAGGCAAGGTCATCTGACGTAAAAGACGCTATACTGGCGCCATAAAAGCCGATCGGGGGAACGTCATGAGTGGCTATGAAGCACCTTTGGCTGACATCCTCTTCATGCTGGAGGAAATCGCTGGTCTGGGCGAAATAGCCGCTTTGCCGGGCTATGAAGAGGCCAGCCCCGAGACCATCGCAGACATCCTTACCGCCGCCGGCACCTTCGCTGGCGAGGTCCTCGGCCCCATCAACCGGAATGGCGACAAAGGCTGCGTCTTCAAGGATGGCAAGGTCACGACGCCGGAAGGCTATCGCGACGCCTATCAGCGCTTCGTCGCCGATGGCTGGAACGCCGTGGCGTTCGACCCGGAATATGGCGGCCAGGGCATGCCCTGGGCAGTCACGACGGCCTTGCAGGAGATCTGGAACGGCGGCAGCGTCGCCTTCGCGGCTTGCCCGATGCTGACCCAGGCGGCGGTCGAGGCGATCTATCATCACGGCAGCGAGGCGCAGAGGGCAAAATACCTGCCCAAGCTGATCAGCGGCGAATGGACCGGCACCATGAACCTCACCGAGGCGCAGGCCGGTACCGATCTCGGTGCTATCCGCACCCGCGCCGAAGAGGATGGCAAGGGCGGTTATCGCCTTACGGGCCAGAAAATCTTCATCACCCATGGCGAGCATGATTTCGTCGAGAACATCATCCATCTGGTCCTGGCCCGGCATCCGGGCGGACCGGAAGGCCATAAGGGGCTCTCGCTCTTCGTGTGCCCGAAATTCCTGGTGAATGACGACGGCTCGCTGGGTGCGCGGAATGACGTCGCCTGCGTCTCGATCGAACACAAGCTTGGCCTTCACGGCTCACCGACCTGTGTCATGGCCTATGGCGAGAACGGCGGCGCCTATGCCGAGCTGGTGGGCGAGCCGCTGCAAGGCCTGCCGCATATGTTCACCATGATGAACAATGCCCGTCTTACCGTCGGCGTCCAGGGCCTCGGCATCGCCGAGCGGGCAACCCAATTGGCCTCTGGTTACGCGCATCAGCGCGTGCAGAGTGCGGTCGTGGGTGCCCCGGCGGATGCCAGGCTGCCGATCCTGCATCATCCCGATGTGCGCCGGAATCTTGCCACCATGCAGGCGCTCACCCAGGGGGCGCGTGCCCTCGCCATTTTCACCGCGGGCGCCCTCGACCGCGCCAAGCGCCATCCGGATGCGGCGGAACGGGCGCGGCAACAGGCCCTGGTCGATCTCCTCATCCCGATCACCAAGGCCTGGAGCACAGATCAGGGCATCCGCGTGAGCTCGCTCGGCATTCAGGTCCATGGCGGGGCCGGCTATATCGAGCAGACGGGCGCCGCCCAGCATTACCGCGATGCCCGCATCTTTGCGATCTATGAGGGCACCAACGGCATCCAGGCGATTGATCTTATCGGCCGCAAGGTGCAACGCGACGAGGGCAAGGCCATGCAGGCGCTCATTGCCGCGATGACCGATTCCCTGGCAAAATTCGGCGTGGCGGGCGAGGATCTGCCGGCCCTGCGCGAACGTCTGCAGCCGGCCCTGCAGCGCCTCGGTTCGGGCACCGATTACGTCCTGCTGGCCGGCAAGGGCGATCCGCGCCGGGCGCTGGCCGTGGCGCAGCCCTATCTCAACCTTTGCGGCACCGTTATCGCCGGTTGGCTCCTGGCACAAGCGGCCCTGGCCGCCAGCAGGCGCCTTGCGGACGGTCAAGGAGATCCTGCCTATCTCCGGCGCAAGATCGCCCTGGCGCGCTTTTATGCCGACAACATCCTCGGCGACAGCAGCGCCTACCTGACCCAGGTCACCGCCGGCGGCGACAGCCTTCTGGCGATCGATCCCGAGGCGCTATAGCCACAATATCGCTGCGGCATAGGTGCAATGTCGGCGGGTTCCGCTTGCCAAGGTGTCGCCGAACCGACACATTTAAATCTCGGGGGTCGGGGCCAAAAGAGTGCCGGCTGGAGGCTATAAAACGGGAAAACCGATCGCGTCATGAATTCGCAATCCCTGCGGCGGGATGCCGTTGGCATCGACCAGGTGGTCAAGATCTATGGTGAGGGTGGCAATGCGGTCACGGCGCTGAAAGGCGTCTCGCTCGCCATTGCCGATAACGAATTCTTCACCCTGCTCGGCCCCTCAGGCTGCGGCAAGACCACCTTGCTGCGCATCATCGCCGGCTTCGAGCAGGTGAGCGGCGGGCGGGTGTTCCTGTTTGGTGACGAGATCGAGCAATTGCCGCCGAACAAGCGGCCGGTCAATACCGTCTTCCAGCATTACGCCCTCTTCCCGCATATGACGGTCGAAGAGAACATCGCCTTCGGCCTCAAGCGCCTCGGCCGCTCGGGCGCCGAGCTTCGCCAGCGCGTTGGTGAGATGATGGAGATCACCCAATTGAGCGGCTTTGCCGGCCGCCGACCCGGGCAATTGTCGGGCGGCCAGCAGCAGCGCGTGGCTCTGGCCCGCGCGCTTGCTCCGCAACCCAAGATCCTGCTGCTCGACGAACCGCTCTCGGCGCTCGATCTCAAACTGCGCCAGCAGATGCGCCTGGAGTTGAAACAGATCCAGGAGAATACCGGCATCACCTTCATCTTCGTCACCCATGACCAGGAAGAAGCCCTCGCCATGTCGGACCGCATCGCGGTCATGAGCCAGGGCGAAGTGCAGCAATTGGGCACGGCCGAGGAAATCTACGAACGCCCCAGCAACCGCTTCGTCGCCGATTTCATCGGCGATACCAATATCCTCGCGGCGACCATCCTCGCGCCGGACGGTACCGATCGCCGCCTGTGCCGGACGGCTCATGGCCTGGAAGTGATCGCGCGCGGCCAGGGAGATGCCGGCGCCAGCGTGCATATCTCGATCCGGCCGGAACGCATCGCGCTTGCCCCGGCCGGCATGGGACATCCCGGTGTTCCCTGCGTGATCGACCGCATCGTCTATCTCGGTACCAACCGGCAGGTGCTGGTGCGCCTGAATGACGGCGCGCGCCTCACGGTGCTGGTTCCCAATGCCAGCAATCTGGATCTCCAGCCCGGCGACAACGTTCTTGTGCAGGTGCCCCCGGGCACTGCGCAATTGTTGAAGGATTGACGGCAGTGGCCGCCCTCGCCCCGCTATCGACACAGCAGCAGACGGCCGCCGGCCTCACCGGCCGGGACCGCGCCTTGCTGCTGGCACCTGCCATGCTTGCCATCTTCGTCTTTCTCGTTCTCCCGCTTGGTTTCATCCTGGTCTATTCCTTTCTGACCAAGGGCACCTATGGTGGCGTCATCTGGGAATTCTCGGGCGCCGCCTATGAGCAATTCCTGTTCGAACGCGACCTCTTCACCGACGAATTGCTCTTCCACACTTCCTATTTGCAGATCTATGGCCGCTCCGTCCTGCAGGCCGTGGTGGCAACGCTCGCCTGTCTCGCCATAGGATTCCCCACCGCCTATTACATCGCGACGCGACCACCTTCGCAGCGGAACATGTGGGTCTTCCTGATCACCGTTCCCTATTGGGTCAATCTGCTGATCCGCACGGTCTCGATGCTGTTCATCATCCGCGACGAAGGCCCGCTCAATTCCTTCCTGATTGGCCTGGGATTGGTGGATCAGCCGATCCGCCTCGCCTATACCGATTTCGCGATCGGCCTCGGCCTCGTCTACAGCTATCTCCCTTTCATGGTGCTGCCCATTTACGCCGCCATCGAACGCTTCGATTTCCGTCTGGTCGAGGCTGGCCACGACCTCTATGGCGATCGCTGGGTGATCCTGCGCCAGATCGTAATCCCGCTGACCAAGCCCGGTATCATCGCCGGTGCTCTGCTTGTCTTCATCCCGAGCCTCGGCTCCTTCATCGCCCCCGATCTCCTGGGCGGCGGCAAGAATTTGATGATCGGCAACACCATTGCGCTGCAATTCCAATCCTCGCGCAATTGGCCCTTCGGATCGGCAGCCGCCATCATCCTCCTCACCATCGTGCTGATCGTCCTGGTCATTTTCGCCCGCCGCGCCCAGCAGGCGGCGGTGGCGGCGGGGAGATAGAGATGGCTGCAGCCCGCATCGATCTTAAACGCTATCCCGGCTTCGGCGCGCTCACCTGGCTCTGTATCGTGCTGCTCTATGCGCCGATGCTGGTGATCATGATCTATTCCTTCAACGAGCTCCGCTCGATCACCACCTGGGGCGGATTCAGCCTGGCTTGGTATTGGAAGGCACTGACCAATCCGCAATTGCATGCCGCGACGTTCAACTCGGTCGTGGTAGCGGTGGTGGCGGCGACTTTGGGCACGATCCTGGCACTTTGCGCGGCGCTCGCCATGGCGCGCGGCCGGCGGATGCGCTACCAGGATGCCGGCTTTGCGCTCATCAATTTGCCGCTCATGGTGCCGGAGATCGTCACCGCCATCGGCAGCCTGGTCTTTTTCCTGGCGATCGGCATCCAGCTCGGCCTCGGCACGATTATCATTGCGCATACGGTTTTTTGCATTCCCTTTGCCTATCTGCCGATCGCGGCAAGGCTGCAGGGCCTGGAAGGCTATTACGAGGAAGCGGCGCGCGATCTCTACGCCACGCGCTGGGAGACCTTCCGCTATGTGACACTTCCACTGACGCTGCCGGGCATCATCGCGGGCTACATGCTGGCCTTCATCGTCTCGCTCGACGATTTCATCATCACCAATATGGTGGCCGGACCCGGCGCCACAACCTTGCCGATGGCGATTTACGGCATGGTGCGCACGGGCTTTACGCCGGAGATTAACGCCATCTCGACGATGATGCTGCTGGTTTCGGCATTGTTCGTTTCCGCGTCCTATCTGATCGGGCGCCTCGGTGACAAACAAAAGAACACGATCAACTGAACTCAAGACAACAGGGAGAGCGACATGTCTAGCAAGATGAGATTGATGGCGGCCTCGGCACTCTGCGCCGCGACGCTGGTTTGCGCATCCGGGGCCCAGGCCGCCGGGGAGCTCAAGATCTACAATTGGTTCGATTACATTCCGCAGGACCTCCTCGACAAGTTTGCCAAGGAATACGACGTCAAGGTGACCATGGACACCTATGCCTCGAACGAAGATCTGCTGGCGCGCCTCAAGGCCGGCGTCACCGGCTATGACGTGGCGATGCCGGGCGACTACATGGTGGCAATCCTCGTTCAGGAAGGCTTGCTGGAGAAGGTGAATGCCTTCGAACTGTCGAACTTCAAGAATGTCCGCGAGGACATGCTGGGTGTCTATTGGGATCCGAAGCGCGAATATTCCGTGCCCTATCAGTGGGGCTCGACCGCCTTCATGGTCGACAGCGCCGTCTATGGCGGCGACATCAATACCTGGCAGGTGATCTTCGAGCCGCCCGCGGAGCTCAAGGGCAAGATCAACATGCTGAAGGAAGTGAACGAGGTCCTGAATGCGGGCCTCCGTTATCTCGGCTATCCCCGCTGCAACGACAATCCGGAGCAATTGAAGGCGCTCAACGACCTGCTGCTGAAATCCAAGGCCGATTGGCTGTCCTTCAACTCCGACGGCGCCAAGGAAGTGCTGGTGACCGGCGATGCCGCCGCCGGCCAGATCTATAACGGCTTCGGCAAGCGCGCCCGCGATGAGCGCGCCTCGTTGAAATACGCCTATCCGAAGGAAGGCTATACCGGCTGGTCCGACAACATCGTCGTCATCAAAGGCGCCCCAAATATCGAGAACGCCAAGCTCTTCATGAATTTCATGCTGGAGCCGGAGAATGCCGCCGCTCTCACCAATTTTGCTAAGTACTCCGCTGGCGTGAAAGGTGTCGAGCCATTCCTCGACAAGGATCTGGTGGAGGCACCTGAGCTCAACCCGCCAGCCGACGCGCCGAAGGCGGAATTCGTGCCGCCCTGCCCGGAAAATGTCGTGCTGATGTACGACAAGATCTGGACCAATCTGCTGAAGTAATCGCGATCAATCGACGCCGGGGCGCGATCCGCCCCGGTGTCGCTATTGCCGTGCCAATTCGCCTTCAGGAAGCGCAATCGCCGCCGCCGCCGCGAACGTGACCGCCACCCGCTCCTGACTTCCCAGGCCAGCCAGCGCACCGTCATTCGGCAATTGCACCTGCAAGGGCTGCGCATCCTGTGTGAGCAGCCGCAGATTCATGAAATTGCCTTCGAAATCCATGTCGACGATCTTGGCATCGAGACGGCCGCCATCGGCACCGGTGCCATTGGCGTCCGCGATGCTGGATCGTTCCGGCCTGACGAACAGCATGGCGCGATCGCCCTGCTTCAGCGCACCGTTATGACGGGCGCGCATGCGGCCCCAGGCGGTGTCCAATTCAATATCGCCGCCGCCCACATTCAGGACCCGGCCGCGAAAGACATTGGCCTCACCCACGAAGCTCGCTGCGAAGGCCGTCGCCGGTTGGTTGTAGACCACATCTGGCCGCGCTACCTGTTCGATCCGCCCATGGCTCATCACCGCGATCCGGTCCGACATGGTGAGCGCTTCGCCCTGGTCGTGAGTGATGTAGATGAAGGTGACGCCGGTGCGGCGCTGGATGGCGCGCAACTCTGCCCGCATGTGCTGGCGCAATTTGAGATCGAGCGCCGAGAGCGGCTCGTCGAGCAGCATGACCTTGGGCTCGACCGCGAGCGCCCGGGCGATGGCGACACGCTGGCGCTGGCCGCCGGAGAGATCGGCAACCTTCTTGTCGGCGGCATCCCGCAGCGCCACCAGATCCAGCAATTCCTCCGCCCGCTCCCGCCGCCGGGATTTTGCTATACCGCGCATCTCAAGACCAAAGGCCACGTTCTCCCAGACCGGCATCAGGGGAAACAAAGCGAGGTTCTGAAAGATGAGCGCTGTGGGCCGCCGGTTAGGCCCGATCCCGCGCATATCCTGTCCGCCGATCCGCACCACACCCGAGCTGGGCTCAGTAAAGCCGGAAATCAGCCGCAGGATCGTCGTCTTGCCACAGCCGGATGGCCCCAGGAAGCTGAAGAATTCGCCCGCCTCGATATCGAGCGAAACATTGTCCACAGCGGTGAAATCGCCAAAGCGCATCACCACACGGTCCAGTTCGACCTTTTCGCCAATGCTCATGATTTCGTCTCCTATTCGGCCGGCACGGGGGCGGCCTGGTCGATTGTGGTGGCTGCAGCCGCACGACGTTTCCGCGCCGGGCGCATCTCGGCGCGGCGCCGCCATTCATAGAGGACTGCGGCAAGAACGGTCAGCAGGATAAAGATGACCGAAAGCGCGTTCACCGCCGGCGTGAGGCCGATGCGCACCTTGCCGGCAAGATAGATAGTCAGCGTGCGATCGCTGCCATAGACAAACAAGGTCGTGTTGTAATTCTCGAAAGACTGCAGGAAGGCGATCACGGCAGCGCCGATCGCGGTCGGCATCAAAAACGGCAGGATGATTCGCCGCATCACCTGAAGGTGGCTGGCGCCTAGATCGAGCGCCGCTTCCTCCCAGTTGGGATCAAGGCGCTGCAGCCGCGCCTGAAACATCATCAGGCAATAGGAGGCAATGAAGGTCGTCTGCGCAAAGATCGAAAGATGGAGGCCGCCGCCGATATCGAAACCCCGCCAGAAGACCAGGGTGGAGATGCCCAGAATCACGCCCGGCATCAGGATCGGTGAGACCATGATGCCATAGGTAAAGGTGCGGGCACGCTTCTCCAGGCTGTGCAGCAGCAGGGCCGCATTGAGCCCGATCGGGATCGAGAGTGCCACAACGCCGATCCCGACCAGCACGCTGTTGACGAGGCTGTCCCACAGCATCGAGTCCTTGAAGAGATCGCCGAACCATTGCAGCGTGAAGCCCTGCCAGGGAACCGCCGCCGGCAGGCGGCTGTCGTTGAAGGCGGCGGCTGACATGTAGAGCAGCGGCAGGAACAGATAGGCGAAGAAAAGGCAGAGATAGAGCCCGATGAATATCCGCAGGATCTGCCGGGAAGAAAGAAAGGAGGTCATTTCGCCACCTCGCCCAGACTGACGCGGAAGATCCGCATCATCATGATGATGAAGCTGATGCAGATGATGAGGAGCAGGAAGGCAAAGGCCGCACCCCTGTTCCAGTTCATGCCCTCAAAGAATTGCGAATAGATCACCTCGGTGAACCAGCGCGATTGCGGCCCACCCAGGATCGTCGGCACGGCATAGCTGCCCGCTGCCAGCATGAAGGTCGAGATGCAGCCGACGGCGATGCCGGGCTTGGCATGCGGCAAGGCGATGCGCCAGTGAATGCGCCACCAGGGGGCGCCAAGATCCCGCGCCGCCTCGATCTGCGCATGATCGAGCGTGTCGAGGATGTTGTAGATCGGGAAGACCATGAAAAGGACATAGGCATAAACCATGCCCAGCACGATGGTGGGCGTCTGGCCCAGGAACACGATCGGCTGGTCGATGATGCCAAGGCTGAGCAACATCGTGTTGATGAGACCGCCGCGCGCCAGGATCAGCATCCAGGCGAAGGTCCGCAGGATCTCGTTGATCCAATAGGGCACAATTAGCGCCACGATCAGCAGCCGCGCCCGGCTGAGGCTGGTACCGCGCGCCAGGTAATAGGCCAACGGATAGCAGATCAGGAAAGCCGCCACCGTCACCAGGATGCTGGACCAGATGGTCTTGATGAAGATGGTGAGGAAGCCCGCATTCTCGAAAAGATACGCATAATTGTCGAGGCTGTAGACGTCCTTCGGCCCGCCGATCTCACCCACCGGTAGGGCCGGGCGGAACGAGTAGTCGATCATGGTAAGCTGCGGCAGCAGTAGCAGGCCGACCACCCAGGCGAGGGATGTGAAAATCATGAAGGCGGTGATGGGACCGCCATATCGCGTGATCAAAGCCTGCATGATTTACCTGACAGTCTTGGGAATAAAGCCGCCCCACCGTTCACTGAACGGTGGGGCGCGTCGTCATCTACCGGCCGTTTACGAGGCCAGCAGCTTGTCGCGGTATTCGTTGCGGATATTGGCAAGCGCCGTTTCCTCGGGCGGCCACCACCACAGATTGGCAATGGCATCGTCCGGATAGGCCGCGGCGAAGTTCTTGGCGTAGACGTCGCCGGCGAACTTGTCGGCATCCGCAGTGCAGCTGTTGTAGCCCGACTTCATCACATGGATGGCGGCATTTTCGGGCGTGTAATACCAGTTGATCCAGGCATAGGCCTGTTCGAGGTTTTCGGCGTTCTTCGGCAAAGCGATGCCGTCGAGCCAGGTGATGGCGCCTTCCTTGGCGGCGAGATAGGCGAACCGGTCGGGTTCCTCGGTCATCATGCGCATGCCGGGACCGTCCCAGATCTGGCCGATGACGCAGCCATTCTGCTTGAAGGCCGCTTCGGTTTCCTGCGCATTGGTCCAGAACTGGCCGACCGATGCCTTGTTTTCCAGGGCGAATTTGACGATCTCGTCATAGACCCGGCGCAAAGAGGCTTCGTCCTTGTAGGTGTCGACCATACGGCCCGACGGAACTTTGCCCGAGGCATCGAGATAGAGGCCGATGCCGGTCATGATCGAATTGGCGCGGCAGGTGACCTTGCCGGCGAATTCCGGCTGCCACAACGTGCCGTAGCTCGCCTCGCCATAGCCCATCTTCACGGCCGTCTTGTCGAAGCAGAGCGATTCGGTGCCCCAGTTGAACGGCAGGTTGAAGCGCTTGCCGGCGCTCTCGCCGCCCAGGGATTTCGACGATTCGTAGATCGACGGGATGATCTTGTCGATATTGACCTTCGCTTCGTCGATCGGCTGCAGCAGGTCGAACTCGACGTATTGCGGGGTGCGTGTGACCGAGGGGTTGATCACGTCATAGCCGGCGCCGCCCGAGGCGCGGATCGTGTTGAACACCTCGTCATTGGTGCCATAGGTCGCCAGATTGACCTTGATCCCCGTGCTCTTCTCGAAACCCTCGATCATTTCCGGGTAGATGTAATCGCCCCAGCTGAAGAGGTTGAGCTCGCCCGAGGTGGCAAAGGCCTTGCGGACGATCATCGGCGCGCCGATGGCCGCAGCACCCAGAAGGCCGGCGGATTTGAGGATTGTGCGGCGGGACGCCGCATCGGTCAGAAACGACCTGGTCATGAAATGTCTCCCTGAGGGTGTGACCTTGAAATAAGGGCGCCAACCTAGTCGGCGGGAATGTCAGTTCGATGACCGGTCGATGGATGTTCCGTGTCGACGAGCCATCTTCCAGGGCGCGATTCGGCACGATAGGATGCGCGCCATGCCGATTGACCGACATCAAGGACCGACCACATGACATCGCGGCGCAAAGTATTGTTCATTTCAGCCGACCAATGGCGTGGCGAATGCCTTTCGGCCCTCGGTCATCCCGTGGTCAAGACACCCCATCTCGATGCCTTGATCGCCAACGGCGCCCTGTTCAAGCAGCATTTTACCGTCGTGGCGCCCTGCGGGCCGGCCCGGGCCAGCATGCAAACCGGGCTTTACCTGATGAACCACCGCTCCGGGCGCAACGGTACGCCGCTTGATGCGCGCCACACCAATATCGCCCAGGAAGTCCGCAAGATCGGCCTCGACCCGACGCTCTATGGCTATACCGACACCAGTGCCGATCCCCGCGGCCGGCCGGCCAACGACCCGGCTTTGCGTACCTATGAAGGGCCCCTGCCGGGTTACACGATCGGCATGCTGTTTCCCGAATATATGCGCCTCTGGATGAACGATCTGCGGGCGAAGGGCTACAAGTTCAACGGGCGCGAGGATGTCTACCAGCCCAAGCCCGGCTTCCAGAAACCGGCCGATCGCGGCCACCGCTATATTCCGACCCTCTTCTCGGCCGAGGACAGCGACACCACTTTCATGGCCGACAAGGTCATCGACTGGCTGGGCGATCATCGCGAGCAGGACTGGTTCATGCATTGTGTGTTCCTTCGCCCGCATCCCCCGGTGATCACGCCGGAGCCCTACAATGCGCTCTACGACCCAGCAAAAATTCCGCTGCCCGCGCGGAAATCATCGCCTGAGGAGGAGGCGCGCCAGCATCCGCATGTGAAAGCCTGGATCGATAAGCTCCGGGCGCCCAGCAATTACGACGAGCACAATCCCAATAACCTCGTCACCATGCCGGATCTGGAACTCAAGCAGATGCGCGCCTGCTATTACGGCATGATGAACGAGGTCGACGACGCGGTCGGCCGCATCATCGCCCGCCTCAAGGAGACCAGGCAGTATGACAGCACGCTGATCGTCTTCACCTGCGATCACGGCGAAATGGGCGGCGATCATTATAGCTGGGGTAAGGAGCTTTATTTCGACCCCAGCTTCTATATCCCGCTCATCATCCGCGATCCGCGGCGGCAGGCCGATGCCGGGCGTGGCCGCCATGTCGATGCCTTCACGGAATCGGTCGATCTGATGCCGACCATGCTCGATTGGCTGGGCATGGAGATCCCCGCGCAATGCGACGGCCGCTCCCTGCTGCCCTTCCTCGAAGGCAGGCAGCCCTCAAATTGGCGCGAGGAAGCGCATATGGAATTGGATTTCCGCGGTGGCCCCAATGGGGGCTTGAATGGCGAGGAACTTTTCGGGCTCGATTCCAACGATTGCCAGGTCGCGATCCTGCGCGGCAAGCGTTGGAAATACGTGCATTTCGCGGCCATGCCGCCGCTCCTCTTCGATCTCTCCAGTGATCCTGCCGAGATGAACAATCTCGCGGGCGATCCGGCCCATGCCGGCATCATGCTGGAAATGGCACAAAAGCTGCTCTCATGGCGCTTGCGGCACCAGGAACATGTCTTGAGCAATTACCACGTCGGCGCCGAGGGTCTTGAGGATCGCGGCTATAACCGGCATCTCGGGCGAGCGGACTAAATCCGTCAGAACGAGGTCGGATCGGTAAACCGTCTGATCACATTCTCGGTGAGGCGGCTGACATTGTTGTCGTAGCCATTATGCGCCAGGGAGCCGGCATAGGAGATCGAGCCGGTCGAGAAGACGGCGCCGCCATTGGGCGTCTCGAAGAACATCATGTCGCAGCGGACGCGCGGGCAAGTGTCGCCGTTGACGGCCGAATGGGTGTGGTTCATTTCCTCGTTCACCCAATGATATGAATCAGGAAAATCGGTCGCCGTCGCCACCATCAGCGCATGGGGCGGTGTGCCAAGACGCGTATCGGCGCGGTCGATCTCCCAGCCGGCGGCACCGCCGCCGACCGTGCCGAAATCACCGATGATCTCGTCCCGCTCCAGCCCCTCAAACATAAAGGCGACGCGCGGGTCGCGGCTGTCTTCGGTGCGGTGATAGGGGACTGCGTTGACGAACCCCTGCGCGGCGAAGGCATTACCGACCAGCATATTGGGCGGGCGACCATTGCGCACCCAAAGCCCGGACAATTCACCAGTGAAGCTCATGTGATATTCGCCCGCTTCCGAGAACCAGGCACGCATGCCGTCCTCGGCGCGGCGATGCTCGATCACGCCGGGCAATCCTGGATGATAGGCAATACGCCAATAGAAGCCGTTGGCGCCCATATACATCAGTCGGCCGCCGCCATTGGTGAAGGCCTGCACCGCATCCAGCATCTCTTTGGAGTAATACTCCGGATGCGTACCGGTCATGACGCAGCGATAGGGCCGCAGGCAATCGAGTCCCTCCTGGTGCAGATCGTCATCGGTGATGACGTCGTAGGGAATGCCCTTTTTCTCCAGCCAATCGGTGAGATGCGTATCGGCATTGAACTGCCACAGATCCGTCTTCGGTCGCATGTTGAGAATGGGCCGCAGATGCGAGGAATGGCAGACGCCGCTGCCATCGGTATGTTCGTCATAGACCGAGAGGCCGAGGCTCTCATGCTCCTCGAGATAGCGATCGACCTCGCTCAGCGTGACGAATTTGCAGCTCGACAATTCGTCGAACCACCAGCTCGACACCATCTGCTGATTGGCATAGGCGAGGTAGCTCGCCGTCGGGATCAGCAAAGCCAAAGGCGCCGTCGCCGTACCGCGCGCGGGGCGCACGAAAATCGGGATGTAATCCTCGACGATCTGGCCGTCGGCTGCCTTCTGCGAGACATGGGCGCAATAGATGCCGCTTTTCATGCCTTCCGGAATGGTCAGCGTGAAATCGGTCTTCCAGCCGCAATCATAAAGATCGTCGTCGTGGAAATGGATGGCGCCGTAATGCGGCAGCTTCTTCTGCCAGTGGAACTCGCTGCTGTCCCAGTTCCAGCCGGTCATCGCGCGTGTCGGCAGATTGATGGTACGGCCGTGATGCCGGTTGCCCGACACATCCGTCACCTTGACGGTCGCAATACCGCGCGAGAAATCCCAAGCCGCAACCACATATTGCGCCAGATCCACATCCAGTGGCAGTTCGCGCAGGCGCGACACTTGCGCCGGCTGCAAGGCGCGGGCCGAGACGCGCGGCGCGTCGATCTTGCCGTTGAAATGTGCTACGGCCTGCTTGTCGTCATTCCAGGCGGCGATCAGGAAGCGCCCACCTTCGCCAACCGGCTCGGATACCAAACCGGTATGTGAGACTGACGCCGGCTGCCCATGATAGGCCAGCATGGCGTTGTGGCCGAGTGTCACCCGGCCGGTGCCGGAATCGAAACTGGCATAGACCTCGTACCAATGCCGCGCGAGGAGTTTCACTCCCGTGGAAACGGGCGCGTTCTTGCCGGCACGGAAGGCAAGGCATCCCTCTTCGTCGAGATAGAGCGCATAGCCGGTTCCCGCCGCCGCATCGAAATTGCCCAGAATGGATTGTGCCTTGCCATTGCCAGGCAGTGTCGGCCAGATCATCGCCTGCAGCGTGAAATTGCCCAGCACGAAGGGCTGGCGCGCCGTCACCCAGACATAGGATCCGGTCACGATTGGCTGCTGACGCGCCTTGTAGGAGCCGTCAATCGCACTGGCGATTTCTTCGTATTTCAATCCGGGGCCTTCCGGCGAATCGTCGCCGCAGATCAGGCGCACCAGGCGGGCGTCGAACTTTCCGGGCAGCGGCGCGCTGATCTTGAAGGCGACGTTGTCGCCTGGTGCTGCGCTCAGGCGATCGGTATAGCCAAGAATACGTTCGTTCATGACGGCTCAAATCTCATCATCTGCGGATTGATATGAAGCGCGGCCCGGTGGCGGATAAAGCGGCGCGCGCGGTCGCGTGCTCAGGCCACCGGACATGACTTGCCGGTGACCTCCAGCCAGCGGGCGCGGAAACAGGCCCAGACGGCCGCGTCATGATCGGTGAAGACCTCATCGTCGTTCACCTCGACCTTCATGCCGCGCTTGGCGCCCATGCGGCCCAGGCGCCATTCGGCATAAGGCTTGGTGCAAACGATGATGGTCCGGCCGCGCGCATGACCCCAGCGCAGCAATTGCAAAACTTTCTGCAGATCGGCGCTGTAGGGGCCCGAAGGGGCCGCCTTGAATTCGCCGGCGAGGGCCGCGCCACGCGTACCCTCGGCATCAATCTTGATCATAGCCTATGGACCCCCATCCCATTGCCACGCCAAGATCAAATTCCCGATGTCACCTCGGGCTTACCTGGGCGCAGCCATCCCCCGACCGCCTCAAAGGCGGTGGGCGCGGGCATCATATAGGGCCATCAACCCGGCTGTCGAGGAATCGGAAGGGCCGCCTTTTCCGCCCAAAAGGGCGTTCGCCATGTCCTTGCCCAGCTCGACGCCCCATTGGTCAAAGGCATTGATGCCCCAGATAGTCGAGGCGACGAACACCTTGTGCTCGTAGAGCGCGATCAGGGCTCCCAGATGATAGGGATCAAGCACCGGCAGCAGGAGCGTGGTCGATGGGCGGTTGCCCGGGCAGACGCGGTGCGGGGTGAGGCGCGCGATCGTTGCCTCGTCCTGCCCGGCGTGACGCATCGCCGTGGCGATGGCTTCCGCCGACCGGCCAAAAGCCAGCGCCGCCGCCTGGGCCAGCCCATTCGCCACCAGCATGTGATGCTGATCGGGAAAGGCCGAGCGATCCCGCGCGGTCAGAATGAAATCACAGGGCACCGGCTCCGACCCCTGATGGAGCATCTGATGAAAGGCATGCTGTCCGTTGGTGCCGGCCTGGCCCCAGATCACCGGGGAGGTCGCCCAAGTGACAGGCTTGCCGTCGCGGGTCACCGATTTGCCGTTGCTCTCCATCTCCAGCTGCTGCAGATAGGCCGGCAGGCGCCAGAGATCCTGCGCATAGGGAAGGATCGCCTGGCTGGCATGGCCGCAGAAATTGCGGTGCCAGACTTGCAGCAGCCCCATGATCACCGGCAGATTCTCGGCCAAGGGCGCTTCCAGGAAATGCCGGTCCATCGCCGCGGCGCCGGCCAGGAGATCGTGGAACTTGGCTGGCCCCACGGCGATCACGATGGAAAGCCCAATCGCCGACCACAGCGAATAGCGGCCACCGACCCAATCCCAGAATCGGAACATGTGCTTGGGATCGATACCGAAGGCTTTGACCGCCTCGATATTGGTCGATACGGCGACAAAATGACGATCGACCGCGCTTTCGCCGAGCTTCGCCGCCAGCCATTTCCGTGCCGCACGACCATTGGCCATGGTCTCTGCGGTGGTAAAGGTCTTTGACGCGATGATGAACAAGGTCGTTCCCGGATCGGTCCGCGCCAACACCTGATCGAGATGCGCGCCGTCGACATTGGAAACGAAATCGACCACGAAGCGACCGGCAATATCCGGCCGCAGCGCATCGGCAATCAAGGCCGGCCCCAGATCCGAACCGCCGATACCGATATTGACGATATGCTCGATGCGCTTGCCGGTGGCACCGGTAAAGGCACCCGAACGGACCTCCTGCGCGAAACCGAAGAGATGATCGAGTTCATGCTCGACCTCCGGCGCCACATCCTTGCCATTGGCGACAAAACTCAACCCCGTGCCTTGATGCGCCGCGGGCGCGCGCAAGGCCATGTGAAGCGCAGGCCGCCCCTCGGTATTGTTGACGGGGGCACCCGCAAAAAGCTGAGCGCGCGCCTCCTCCAGTCCTGATTCACGAGCAAGATCCAGCAACAACGAAAGTGTCACATCGCTGATGCGGTTCTTCGAGTAATCCAGCGTGATCTCGCCAAGATCGATCGAGAAATTCTGGAAGCGCGCCGGGTCATTGGCGAAAAGCTCGGCCAGGGTGACGCCGCCGAGGCGCGCGTGATGCTCGGTGAGGGCTTTCCAGGCTGCCAGTTTGGTCGGATCGCTCATGTTATGACATCCGGCGCGTTGCGGCCGGAACCTTTCCTGATGCCGATGATGTCTTCCGCACACGCAGCCAGATCCGCCAACGCTGCCTGCGGATCAAGATCGAGCACGCTGTTGCGCGGCTCAAAGCGCTCGAGATAGAGGCGCAAGGTGGCCCCCACCGTGCCGGTGCCGGAGAGCCGCAGAACCAAACGGCCGCCATTCGAGAAAATCAGCCGCAGCCCCTGCTTTTCGCTCACCGATCCGTCGATGGGGTCCTGGTAGCGGAAATCATCCGCCTCTTCGATGCGCCAATCCTTGTGCCCACGCGCCTGCAGATCCGGCAGACGCTGCCGCAGCGCTGCCACGATGGCATTGGCCTTGTCGCTGTCGATGGCTTCGTAATCGTGGCGCGAATAATAGTGACGCCCGAACCGGCGCCAATGCTCGGCCAGGATCTGCGGCACCGACTTCCCCGTCACCGCCAGCAGATTGAGCCAAAACAGAACCGCCCAGAGCCCGTCCTTTTCCCGGACGTGATCCGAGCCGGTGCCGTAGCTCTCTTCGCCGCACAGGGTGACGCGACCGGCATCCAGCAGATTGCCGAAGAACTTCCAGCCGGTCGGTGTCTCGTAACTGGCAATCCCCAATTCCGCGGCGACGACATCGGCGGCGCGGCTGGTCGGCATCGAGCGCGCGACACCGGCGATTCCGCGCGCATAGCCGGGAATGAGCGTCGCATTCGCCGTCATCACGGCAAGGCTGTCGCTGGGCGACACGGCGAGTTTCGGGCCGACGATCATATTGCGGTCGCCATCGCCATCCGAGGCGGCACCCAGGCCCGGCGCATTCGCTGTCCACATCGCCGCCATCAATTCCTCGGCATGGGCCGGATTGGGATCGGGATGGTGATTGCCGAAATCCGGCTTCGGGATCGCATTGATGAGAGATGCTGGTGATGCGCCCAAACGGTTCCGCAGGATCTCGGTCGCATAGGGGCCGGTGATGGCATGCATGGCATCGAACAGCATGCCATTGGCCTTCAGCCAGGATCGCATACGGTCGAAATCGAACAGCTTCTCCATCAGCGTCGCGTAATCGGCAACCGGGTCGACGATCTCGACCTCCAGGCCGCCCAGATTTTGCAGGCCCGGGCGATCGAGATCGATACTGCCCGCCACTTCCGGCAGGATGTCGTAGCCGGTGATGCTTTGTGAACGTGCGAAGATCGCCTCGGTGATGGATTCCGGGGCCGGACCGCCATTGGCAATATTGTATTTGATGCCGAAATCGCCCTCCGGACCCCCGGGATTATGGCTGGCCGACAGGATGATGCCGCCTTTGAGACCGCGCTGGCGGATGAGGTTGCTGACCGCCGGCGTCGACATCAACCCGCCGCGCCCGACAACAACCCGCGCGATGCCATGGGCTGCTGCCATGCGCAGGATGATCAGGCTGGCTTCGCGGTTGAAGAAACGCCCGTCACCACCCAGGGCGATGGCGGATCCTTTGAGATCGCCGACGCCGTCAAAGATCGCCTGCACGAAGGTGGCGAGATAATGCGGCTTCTGGAATTGCGTGACTTTCTTGCGGAGACCGGATGTTCCGGGCCGCTGATCGCTGAAGGCTGCGCAGGAAACGCGTTCGGTCCGCAACGCCGTCACATTCATGCCGTCAATCTCACTTTCGCCGTGTTGCCAGAAGATCGGCGCGGGTCGCCGAGACCGCATTGGCATGAGCGTCGAAACCCTCGTAACGCGCGAGAGTTTCGGCGGCGCCGGCCAATTGGGCGTAACCGGAGGGTGTCACATGCGCCACCGTCGCGCGCTTCATGTAGTCGAAGACCGAAAGCGGCGACATGGTCTTCGCCCAGCCATTGGTCGGCAGCACGTTGTTGGGGCCGATCACGAAATTGGCGAGCGTGTTCGACGTGCTTTCCCCCAGCAGGATTTCGCCGGCATTCCGGATATGGCCGAGATGCTGATAGGGTTCCCGGGCATGGATCATCAGATGTTCGGGGGCGTAATCGTTAACGAAATCATAGGCTGATTGCAGATCGGAGGTGAGCACGATGCCGCCCCGCTCGGATGACAACACCGTCATCGTGTAATCGATCCGTGTCTCGCTCATTTTTCCGAAGAAACCGGGAATGGCGGCAAGCGCCGCCTCGGCCACGGCGCGCGACGGCGTTACCAGGAAACCCGAAGAATCCGGGCCATGCTCGACCTCGACCAGCAGATCGAGGGCCGCCAGGCGACCGTCCGCGGTATCGTCCGCCAGGACCAGAGCCTCCGACGGCCCCGCCAGCATGCCGGGATCGATCCGGTCGGCCAGCAACTTCTTCGCGGCGATGAGATAAGGCGAGCCCGGCCCTACGATCTTGAGACAGCGCGGCACGGATTTGGTGCCGTAAGCCGCGGCGGCCACCGCCTGCGCCCCGCCGACACGATAGACCTCGCTTACCCCGGCGAGTTTCGCCGCCAGCAAAGTCGCGGCATCGGCGCGGCCATCGGGGCCGGGCGGGGTCAGCATCACCACCCGCCGTGCACCCGCGACGATCGCGGGAATGGCGGTCATCAGGGCGACCGAGGGAAACGAGCCCTTGCCGCGCGGCACATAGCAGGCGACGGAATCGATCGGCGTCCAGCGCTCGCCGGCAAAAACGCCGGGGCGCATTTCCTTCAACCACATCTCTTCCGGCATCTGGGCTTCGTGATATCGCCGGATATTGTCGGCGGCGAAAGCCAGTGCCTCCGCGACCTCGCGCGAAACCGTTTTCTCCGCCCAGGCGAAATCCTCGGGTGGGGTCGCGATCGCCTGGAAACTGGCCGGCGCGCCATCGAACCTCTTGGCATAGGTCACCAGGGCCGCGTCGCCCTCCGCCTCGACGGCGGCCACGATCGGCCTCACTGCGTCGACAAAGCCCTGCAGATCCTCCTCCGAACGCACCATCAGGCGCGCTCGGGCGGCAGCATCCATCTTGGCCAATTCGTATAGGCGCACCTGGCGGTCGGTCATTCTCGGGATTTCTCAAATAAGACGATCGGAGCAGATTAACCAATGGATGTATTGGCTTTCCACCCTGAATGCAATGCGGCCTTCAGCCCATCGTCATCCCCTAAAATGCCAAGTAATTCCGTCAGCGGCGCCAAGAAAAAGCCCAGCCACCGGGAAGGATGGCTGGGCGCCGACGACGAGGCGGGTGACCCTTTCGGGGGGTAGGTCCTGGGGGCGGGCCCCGCATCGTGCGGTGAGGTTTTGCAACGTCAATCAAAACGGGCCGAAGCCGGCCGTCATACGGACCGGCAAGGCGTGGGCAGCTTCAAACGATCCAAGTCTGATGAGAAACCACGGGGCCTTTCCCAAGGCGGGTAGCGGCGGAAGAACGGCGAGGGGCCGAAGAGGTCACCCAGGAAAGGCCGATGGCAACGGAGATCGCCCACATCACCATGGCCATGGCGGTAATCATCGTCCAGACGGTCATGATGATGCCCCTTGCTGTGCTGCCGCCCCACTACCGGAGGCAGCCTGCGTCACCGCTGAAAACTAAGGCGTCCGTACCGTTGCCGCCGCCGATAAGCCGGTGACCTGCGTGATAAGGCTGTGACCGAAATAAAATATATGAATATCAAATAATTAGAAGCCACCTTGCGATCTCCGGGAAATCCGGCTAGGTGAAGCCCGAGAATGGCTGGGCAAATGCCCACGCGCCTGTTTCAAAAGCGATTTTCCGGAGGCGCCGGGTCGCAAGCGCGACTGCCAGCACGAATTTCTGGACCTAGAGCATCATGAGCAAGAGCCAGCCGCGCGTCGGCATCGTCAGCTTGGGCTGTCCAAAGGCATTGGTGGATTCCGAGCGAATCCTCACCCAGTTGCGGGCAGAGGGCTACGCCATTTCGGATTCCTATGCCGGTGCCGATGTGGTGATCGTCAATACCTGCGGCTTTCTCGATTCAGCCCGCACCGAGAGCCTGGAGGCGATCGGCGAAGCGCTCAATGAAAACGGCAAGGTGATCGTCACCGGATGCCTGGGCGCCACCCCGGAACTGATCCGCGGCGAGCATCCGAACGTGCTCGCGATCACCGGCCCGCAGCAATACGAAACGGTGGTCAATGCCGTCCATGACGTGGTGCCGCCCAAGCACGACCCCTTCATGGATCTGGTGCCCCCGGCCGGCCTCAAGCTGACGCCGCGGCATTATGCCTATCTGAAGATTTCGGAAGGCTGCAACAACCGCTGCACCTTCTGCATCATTCCCTCCCTGCGCGGCGACCTCGCCTCCAGGCCTGCGCGCGAAGTGCTGATCGAGGCCGAAAATCTGGTTAAATCCGGCGTCAAGGAATTGCTGGTGATCAGCCAGGATACGAGCGCTTACGGTGTCGACATCAAATACGCCGAGAGCAAGTATCAGGGCCGCATGGTAAAGGCGAAATTCCTCGACCTTGCCCGCGAACTGGGCCAGCTCGGCGCCTGGACGCGCCTCCACTACGTCTATCCCTATCCGCATGTCGACGACGTCATTCCGCTGATGGCCGAAGGCCTCGTGCTGCCCTATCTCGACATCCCCTTCCAGCATGCGAGCCCCAACATCCTCAAGGCGATGAAGCGCCCGGGTAATCAGGAGAAGGTGCTGGAGCGGATCAAGAAGTGGCGCGAGATCTGCCCGGACCTCACCATCCGCTCGACCTTCATCGTCGGCTTCCCCGGCGAGACCGAAGCCGATTTCGATTACATGCTGGATTGGCTGGAGGAAGCCGAGCTCGACCGCGTCGGCTGCTTCAAATATGAGCCCGTCGACGGCGCCAAGGCCAACGATCTCGGCCTCGAACAGGTCGATGAGGACGAGAAGCACGATCGCTGGGACCGCTTCATGGAAGTGCAGCGCGTGGTCAGCGAAAAGCGCATGGCGCGCAAAATCGGCCGCACCCTCGATGTCCTGATCGACGAGGCCGACAAAACCCAGGCCATCGGCCGTTCCTCGGCCGATGCGCCCGAAATCGACGGTCAGGTCTTCGTCGGCAATCTAGGCCGCAAACGCCTCAAGGCCGGCGACATGGTCAAGGTCAAGATCGAACGCGCCGAGGATTACGATCTCTGGGGCGATCTGGTCGCTTAGTCGGGTAACAATCTTTCACGACGCGGCTTGATCCCCCGCCTTGGCCCCGGCAATCTGGCTATTGGATGTGCCGGGGGCCATTGATGCTGCGCAAAGTGTTCTGGGAAGATCCGTATCTGACGTCGCAGGAAACCCGCATCGCCGCGGTGTCGGGCGATGATGTGACACTGGAAGAGACGATCCTCTACGCCTTCTCCGGCGGGCAGGAGAGCGATCACGGCACGATCGGTGGTCATGAGGTGCTCTCGGCGCGCAAGGCCGGCGCAGACATCCTTTACACCCTTCCGCCCGCGCATGGTTTGCAAGCCGGCGATCCCGTCACCGTCGCGATCGATTGGGAACGACGCTACCGGCTGATGCGATTGCATTTCGCCGCCGAGATCGTGCTCGAGCTAGTCTATCGCGATCTGGGGCCGATCGAAAAGATCGGCGCCCATATCGCCGCCGACAAGGCACGGATCGATTTTGCCCGCGAGATTAGCATCGCGCCGGAACTCCCCGAGCTCACGACCCGCGCCGCCGCGATCATTGCCGCCGATCTCCCCATCACCAGTGCCTTCAGCGACGAAACGGCCGGCCGCCGATACTGGCAGGTACCCGGCTTCGATCCGGTCCCCTGCGGCGGCACGCATCTCCGGCGGACCGGGGAGGTGGGCAGCCTTTCGCTCAGGCGTCGCAATATCGGCAAGGGCAAGGAACGGGTCGAGATTTTCTTGACTTGATTGCTGCCATCAAGTTGCTTTTGTCGAGCATGGTAAAATTAGAAGTTGCAACTGATGCACAGGAGCGAGCCTTGATCCGTCACGTCTTTTCGATCGCCATCATCTGCTTGCTGGGGGCCTGCGCGTCCTCAAACTCGACGAAAGAAAAAGAGGGAGGCGCTGCGCAGATCGACCTGCCTGCCTATGAACTGCTTAAAGACGAGGCGGTGTTTGATGCCGTCGGAGCGCATTGGGGACTTGCCATCAAAAAATGCGGCGTCAAGAAAGGCATGAAAGAGGCTGACATTGATCAGGCATGCATTCTCGATTTGGTCGGGCGCTCGCTGCCGGATACCGAACTGGTCTCTGAATATTGCCAGCGGCAGGACGACTTCGTTGCCGAATCCGACTGCCTGACCATGTCATCCTTCGCCGTTGATCTTGCGCGCCGCGCCGAAAATCCGCCAATCCAGGCCTTTCTGGGTGACCTTCCGTCGAAGTACGGCGAAGCCTCCGGCAAAGCCGCAATGTTGCTCGCTGAAGCGATCTGGCAAAAATGTCCCGATGGCCCCGGCGCGGAGAAGTGCAGGGTCGACGAGGCGATGGCAAGGCTGCAAACGACGCCGGCCGACCTTTCTCGCTGTGAAGTCCTGCCGGAAGATCGCAAAATTGTCAGCTGCTTGATAATAGCCCGGTTCGTCCATCACATGAATGCAGGTACAGAAAAACTGACGGGCCTCTGACGGTCAAAAGCCTACTGCCCTTCTCAAACGGTCAGATTTTCATTGCAGATTTGTGAAGCCGGTATAGCCTAGCCATCACAATTGGGGTGGCGTGGGAACTGACCCCGCCGCCGGGGAAAACAAAATCAGATCACCCAACAGGAGGCTATCGATGAATATGCTTTTGAAGGCTGGCGTTGCCGGTCTGGCTCTGGTTGCCGCCGGCAGTTTTGCCGCAGAGGCGAAGACGCCACAGGATACCCTGGTCATGGCCTGGGTGTTCGACGACATCATCTCGCTGGACCCGGCCGAAATCTACGAATTCTCCAGCTCAGAATACATGGCCAACACCTATGACCGCCTGGTGGTCCAGGACCTGGACAATGCCGGGGCCGTCAAGATGCAGGCCGCCGAAAGCTATACCGTGTCCGATGACGGCAAGGTCTTCACCTTCAAGATCCGCCCCGGCATCAAATTCGCCTCCGGCAATGAAATGACGGCCGAGGACGCCGAATTTTCGGTCGAGCGCTATGTGCTTCTCGACAAGAGCCCGGCCTTCATCATGAACCAGTTTGGCCTGACCAAGGAAACAGTCGCCGAGAAAGTCCGCGTGGTCGATGCCGGCACCCTTGAGATCGAACTCGATGCCGCCTATGCGCCGAGCTTCTTCCTGAACTGCCTTTCCTTCACCTCGGCCGTGGTCGACAAGAAGGAAGTCATGAGCCATGAAGAGAACGGCGATCTCGGCTATAACTGGATGCGCACCAATTTCGCCGGTTCGGGTCCGTTCTTCCTGAAGACCTGGAAACCCAACGAATCGCTGATCCTCGATGCCAATGAGAATTATTGGGGCGGCGCGCCGAAGATCAAGCGCGTGCTGGCCAAGAACGTGACCGAAAGTGCCACCCAGCAATTGCTGCTGCAGAAGGGCGATGTTGATATCGCCCGCAATCTGCTGGGCGACCAGATCACCGCCGTCTCCAAGGATCCCAACATCACCATCGCGGCGACGCCGAAGGCGACCGTCTGGTATATGGGCCTCAACACCAAGAACCCGAATCTCGGCAAGCAGGAAGTCCGCCAGGCGATGAAGTATCTGGTGGATTATGACGGTCTTGCCGAATCCTCGTTCAAATCCGTGGGCATCAAGCACCAGACCTTCCTGCCGCGCGGCCAGCTCGGCGCCCTGGAAGACACGCCGTTCAGCTTCGATCTTGCCAAGGCCAAGGAATTGCTGGCGGCAGCCGATCTCCCCGACGGCTTCAACGTAACCATGGACACGACCAACAAGAGCGAGACGCGCGCGCTCGCAGCCTCGATCCAGAACACGATGGCCAAGGCCGGTGTCAACATCATCATCAAGATCGCCGACAACAAGACCACGCTGACCAAGTACCGCGCCAGCGAACACGACATCTATATCGGCCAGTGGGGCTCGGATTATCAGGATCCGCATTCCAATGCCGAGGGCTTCCTGATGGCACCGCTCGCCAAGCGCAATCAATGGCAATTGCCGGAGAACGAGACCGCCGTGCTCGCCGCCCGCGACGAGAAGGACGGCGCCAAGCGCGCGCAGATGTATGTCGACTTGCAGAAGCAGGCCCTCGACGACAGCCCTTATGTCATCCTGTTCCAGCAGGTCGAGAATGCGGCCATTCTCAACAACGTGAAGGGTTTCATCCTCGGCCCCACCTTCGATCTCAATCTCTACAGCAACGTGGTCAAGGAATAAGACTCTGGGTTCGCTGCCCGGCCACGGCCGGGCAGCTTGCCCGCGAGTCCGCGATTCCCGCGCATGAAGTCCAAGTCCATTCTGAAAGCGATCCTGCGCACTTTTGCCTCGGTCGCTTTCACCCTGTTCGGGTTGCTGCTGGTGACCTTCATCATCAGTCGCCTGCTGCCGGCCGATCCGGTCCTCGCCATCGTCGGCGATCACGCGACCGACGAATATGTCGAGCGTGTGCGCGAGCAGCTCGGCCTCAACAAGCCGATCCTGGTGCAGTTCTGGATCTACTTCACCAATGTCCTCCAGGGCGATCTCGGCCAATCCATCCGCACCGGCCAGCCGATCATTGAGGAATTGGCCAATGTCTTCCCGGCGACGCTGGAACTTGCCACGATCGGCACGCTGGTCGGCGTGGTTTTCGGTATTCCGCTCGGCGTCTGGGCCGCCATCAACAAGGATAGCTGGATCGACCATGTCGTCCGCTTCTTCGGCCTGGTCGGCTACTCGGTACCGATCTTCTGGCTGGGCCTGATGGGCCTCCTCGTCTTCTACGCCGAGCTGGATTGGCTGCCCGGCCCCGGCCGGCTCGATTTCGGCTATGAGGACATGATCGAGCCCGTGACCGGCCTGATGACCATCGACACGCTGCTGGCTGGCGAGACCGATCTGTTCTGGAACGCGCTCGGTCATCTCATTCTGCCGGCGACCTTGCTCGGCTATTTCAGCCTTGCCTATATCAGCCGCATGACTCGGTCGCTGATGCTGGGCCAGCTCAGCCAGGAATACATCCTGACCGCGCGGGTCAAGGGTGTGAGCGAGGCACGCATCATCTGGAAGCATGCCATGGGCAACATCCTGGTGCCGCTCATCACCGTGATCGCCCTCTCCTATGGCAATCTGCTGGAAGGGTCGGTATTGACCGAGACCGTCTTCGCCTGGCGCGGCCTTGGTCTCTACATCACGGATTCGATCTTCGGCCAGGATATGCCGGCCGTGATGGGCGGCACCATCGTCGTGGGCGCCATCTTCATCATCATCAACATGCTGACGGATCTGGCCTATCGCGTGCTCGATCCGCGCGCCAAATGAGCGAGGCACCGGAATGACGACCTCCGCTTGGCGGACCTGGCTCCTCAGCGACACGCCGAACTCGCGCTGGCAGGCACGGCTCGGTCGCTTCTATCTCGGCTGGCTGACCTTCGCGCGCAACCCCCTCGGCCTCCTGGGCCTTGCCATCCTACTGGTCCTGATCGCCAGCGCGTTGTTTGCACCTTGGATCGCCCCGCATAACCCGATCTCGGGCGAACTCGATGATCGATTGCTGCCGCCCAGCAGTGAATTCTGGCTGGGCACCGACCAGCAGGGGCGCGACATCTTCAGCCGCATCGTCTATGGCGCCCGCACGACCCTCTTCATCATCGGCCTGGTCGCCATCACCGCCGCCCCCATTGGCCTCCTTATCGGCACCACCGCGGGCTATCTCGGCGGCTGGGTCGAGACGATCCTGATGCGCCTCACCGATGCCTTCCTGGCCTTCCCGAAGCTCATCCTGGCCCTGGCCTTCGCCGCCGCTTTGGGGCCGGGGCTGGAGAACGCCGTCCTCGCCATCGCCCTCACCGCCTGGCCGCCTTATGCCCGCATCGCCCGGGCAGAGACCTTGAGTGTCCGGACCAGTGATTATCTCGCCGCGGCACGGATGACCGGTGCCGGATCGATCCGCATCCTCATCGGCCATATCATGCCGATGTGCATCCCCTCCCTCATCGTCCGCGTTTCCCTCGACATGGCCGGCATCATCCTGATCGCCGCCGGCTTGGGCTTCCTCGGCCTCGGCGTCGCCCCGCCGCAACCGGAATGGGGCGCCATGGTCTCGGAAGGGCGCGAACAGATTCTGGATCAATGGTGGGTCTGCACCTATCCGGGCATCGCCATTTGTATTGTGAGCCTCGGCTTCAACCTGATCGGTGATTCCTTGCGCGACGTTCTCGATCCGCGCGGCAATTGAGGTGGGATGATGACCTCTGACAACACCATCCTCGACGTCCAGCAGCTCAACGTGCGCTTCGACACGCCCAAAGGCGAGTTCCATGCGGTGAAGGACGTCACTTTCCGCATGGGCCGCGAGAAGCTCGCCATCGTCGGCGAATCCGGCTCCGGCAAGACTCAGACCGGCCGCGCCATCCTGGGCCTGACGCAAGGCCATATCACGGCCAAGCGGCTCGCCTTCCACGACACCAATCTGCTGGGCCTCTCGCCCGCCGGCTGGCGTGACATCCGCGGCCGACGCATCTCCATGGTGATGCAGGACCCGAAATATTCGCTCAATCCCGTAATGACCATCGGCGATCAGTTGATCGAGGCCGGGCGGCGCAATGCCAATCCTGCCCGGGCACGCGAACTGGCACTCGAGATGCTGGAGGCGGTCAAGATCCGCGATCCCTTGCGCGTCTTCAAGGCCTGGCCGCATGAGCTTTCCGGCGGCATGGGACAGCGCGCCATGATCGCCATGATGCTGATGGCCGAGCCCGAACTCCTGATCGCCGACGAGCCCACCTCGGCGTTGGATGTGACGGTACGGCTGCAGGTTCTCGCCATTCTCGACGATCTGGTGAAGACCCGCGACATGGGCCTCATCTTCATCAGCCACGATCTCAATTTGGTGCGCACCTTCTGCGACCGCGTCCTCATCATGTATGGCGGCCGCGTGGTCGAGGAGCGCGCGGCGCACGATCTCAAATCGGCAACGCATCCATACACACAGGGCCTGCTCGCCTGTGCGCCGGAGATTGACCATCCTGTTGCGCGCTTGGCCACCCTGCAACGCGAAGCCTCCTGGGCGGAGGCCGCGTCGTGATCAAGGTTGAAAATCTGCGCGTCCATTTCGGCGAGGCCGGCCAGCGCATCGTCGCCGTGGACGATGTGAGCCTGTCCGTGAAGGCCGGCGAATGTTATGGCCTGGTCGGTGAATCCGGCTCCGGCAAGTCGACCATCCTCCGTGCCATCGCCGGCCTGGTCGATCATTGGAGCGGCTTGATCGAGATCGATGGTCGTCCGGTCGGCCGCAAGCGCGACCGGGATTTCTACCGCCTGGTCCAGATGGTGTTTCAGGATCCCTTCGGCTCGCTGCATCCCAAACACACGATCGACCGCATCCTCAGCGAGCCACTCGCCATCCATGGTCTCGACGATGCCGAGAACCGCGTTCGGCATGCGCTGGAGCAAGTCCAGCTCGGCCCCAGTTTCCGCTTCCGCTATCCGCATCAATTGTCCGGCGGCCAGCGGCAGCGCATCGCCATCGCCCGCGCGCTTATCCTCAGCCCGCGCCTGATGCTGCTGGACGAACCCACTTCGGCCCTCGATGTCTCGATCCAGGCCGAGATCCTCAATCTGCTCGCCGACATCCGCCGCGAATTCGGCGTCACCTATCTGCTGGTGAGCCACGACCTCGGTGTCATCGCCCATATGTGCGACCGTTTCGCGGTGATGCGCCAGGGTAAGTTGGTCGAGGTGGCCGCCAACACCGATCTCAATTCCGGCCGCCTCAAGGAACCCTATTCCCGCCAGCTATTGCTGGCGAGCAAGGGCTATGACCGCGCCGTGGTGGACGCCTTCGCCGATATCTGATGCCGGCTACTTGCGGCGCTTGCGGCTCGCGGGCTTGAGGCCGCGCGCCTGCAGGGCGGCCCAGGCCTCGGCTCCGCTATCGACGATATCGAAGATACCGAGATCGGCGGAATCGATGAGGCCGCTTTCGGTCAGCGCCTCGAAATTGATCACCTTGTTCCAATAGGCCTTGCCGACCAGGACGACCGGTGTTGCCGTCACCTTCTGCGTCTGCTGCAGGGTCAGGATTTCGAACAACTCGTCCATCGTGCCGAAACCGCCCGGGAAGACGGCAAGTGCCGCAGCGCGCATGGCCAGATGCATCTTGCGCATCGCGAAGTAGTGGAAGCGGAAGGTGAGATCCGGCGTCGAATAGGCATTGGGCTCCTGCTCGCCCGGCAAAGTGATGTTGAAGCCGATCGAAGGCGCCCCCGCTTCATGGGCACCGCGATTGGCCGCCTCCATGATGCCTGGTCCGCCGCCGGTCGCAATGACGTTGTCGCGCTGACCGTCGACCAAATTGAGGGCGCCGCCTTCCTCCGAGACCAGCCGGCCGAAGGCACGGGCTTCCTCGTAATAGTGGACCCAGCCAGCGGCGCGTTCCGCCTTGGCACGGGCTTCCGGCGTGTTCGCCGCCGCCAGGGCCGCCGCCGATTTCTCCGGCGCAGGGATGCGCGCAGAACCGAACACAATCACGGTCGACCGCACGCCCCAATCACGCAGGATCATGTCGGCCTTGTAATATTCGACCGCGAAACGCAGGCCGCGCAGCTCGTCGCGATTGACCAGGAAGTCGGTGTCCTCCATCGGCAGGATATAGCTGGGCGCCTGCATCTGCAGGCGGTTGTTGGGCTTGGCGGGATCGGTCATGTCGTCTACCTTGTGGGCGAATCGCGTATCGGCACGATCATGCCTCTGCCCGGCCGATTTGTCCCGGCTTGAAATGCCGCGAAAAGCCCGCGACCGACCCGAAGACATGGAGCCTGTCATGACCTTTCCGATCGAGAGCTTTTCGTCCTTCGGCGAGGACCGCCTGATCCTGAAATTCCTCGCCAAGCAGCCGGCGGGCTTCTATGTCGATGTCGGCGCCCATGCGCCCATCGATTATTCCAACACCTATGCGCTCTACCAGCGTGGCTGGCGCGGCATCGCGATCGATCCGGATCCGGATGCCATTGCCGCCTTCCGGCGCGAGCGACCGGAAGACAAGGCCCTGCAGGTCGCGATCGGCACCCATCCCGGCAAGGTGACTTTGCATCTCTTCAACGACCGCTCGATGAACACGGTCGATACGGCGCTTTTCGAGCGCACGCTTGCCAATCCGCGCAAGCGGCATCTCGGCGACATCGTCGTCGAGCGCAAGACTTTAGCGGCGATTCTGGCGGAGCATGTGCCGGCTGGCAGCAGCATCGGCTTCATGAACGTCGATTGCGAAGGGGCCGATCTCGACGTTCTGCGCTCCAATGACTGGGCGCGCTTCCATCCGGCCCTGTTGGCGGTCGAGGATCTTGACCTCAATCTGGAAAGGGTGACGGAGAGCACGATCTTCCGTTTCCTGCGGCCCTTGGGCTATCGGCTGATCTCGCATCTTCATTACACCTCGATCTACCGGCTGGACTGAAAAAAGAAGCGGCGGCCAGGAGGCCGCCGCTATAGTTGGAACAATCTGGTTCGACGCAGCTACATGCTCCGCAGGACTTTCTCGCCCTTGAGGGCGCGCTCCAGATTGTCGCCCTTCTTCAGCACTTCCATGTCATCCACGTAATTGCTCTCTTCCATGCGCCATTGCAGGAAGTGCCAGGCGATCCAGAACGCCACGCAGATGATGAACATCACGAATTCCGAGCCGACAAAGGGATAGAGCGGCCCGATATCCAGCATATTGCCATGCCAGTTTTCAAAAGTTCCAGTGGACATGTTGATATCTCCTCTCTAGCCGATTAACGCAGGACGCCCGAAGCACGCGCTTCGGCAATCTCGGCCTGCAGGAGTTGATCCTCTTCTTCATAACGCGCCGCATATTCCGACAAATCGAGACCGACAAGTTCGATTTCGTGCGGAACCCGCAGCTTGTTGCAGGCCTTCAGGATACCGGCGACGATATAGGCTGGCACGAAGCCCAGCACGAAGAACATGATCACGGCCCCGGCGAAATTGCCCCAGGGCGTGATGACCGCCTCATATTTCTGCGAAGCCGGATAGCCCCACAGCATGAAGCCGGCAATGACCACGCCCAGGAACCCGCCGTAACCATGAACGGCGACGGCGCCGACCGCATCGTCGATCTTGAAGCGACGCTCGACCCAAAAATGCAGCTTGTAGCAGATCATGGGAACGATCGCGCCGATGATCATGGCCTGGAATGGGTGATAGAGATCGTTCCCGGCCGAGGCCCCGATGACGCCGCACAGACCCGCGGAATAGGTCCAGAAGGCATCGCCGCGCGAAATCAGGTATCCACCCATGAGGCCGCCGGACAGCGACATCAGGAAGTTCAACGTGATCGCCGACAACGTCGTCGGTGTCAGATATATGTTCGTGGCCGAGAAGAAGACGCCGTCACCTTCCTGTACATCGATGATCGGAATGTTGCAGGCGACATAGAATCCCCAGAACCCGGTATAGATCAGGAACAAGCCGACCGTGATAAGCCATGGATTGTGCGGCACGATGTTGCGGGGTGTTCCGTCCGGACGGAACTTGCCGATGCGTGGTCCGAGATGGATGAGCACCGCAAGAGCGGCACCGCCGGCGATCGCATGAATGACGCCCGAAGCATAGGCATCGTGATAGCCGAGCACCTGCACCATCCAGCCATCGGGATGCCAACCCCAGGCCGCGTCGATGATCCAGGCGAACGAGCCGATCACCACGGCGATCACCCAAAAGGCGCTTGATCGAACACGCTCGATCAGCGAACCCGAGATGATCGAGGCCGCCGTCCAGGAAAAGAGCAGGAAGGCCGCCCAGAACACGCCGTTGATGCGCGCCCAATATGCCGTGTCGTCGGCGGTGAACGTCGTTGAATCGGCGGGTGCGCCGCCCATATGCGCCCCCATCAACTCGCCCCAGGGTTCGGCCCAGGGTGCCGGAATGATATCGCCGATGATCCAGGGTCCGTTCGGAAAGGCGAAATAGATCCACCATCCGAAGAAGAAGAAGGTCACGGTGACCAGCGGGATCACCATCGTATTCTTCATCAATGTATGCATGTGATTCTTGCGCCGTGATGCGCCTACCTCATACATGCAGAAACCCACATGAATGAGGAACATGAAGACGACCGTCACCCAGTAATAGAATTCGCTGAAGATGATCGTCAGTGCCGTAACTTCATTGTCCATTTCGAGTCCCCTCCCCAAGAATGCGTTGGACGCAGCGATCTCCAAGCGTAAGCAGATCGCTCGTTCTCGACTGGCCAGGGGGATGGGCATGTCTGTCACTTGGCGCGAACAGACCCAAACAACACACATGACAATGGGTCCCGCGAACGGGAACCGAGCGCTTCCTCCTGGCGACATTGCCGGCTTGGCCGGTCAATTCTTTTTCTTTGATTGGGTCGAATTTTATCGGTCGCGCGCTGCTTTCTGCAGCTACCGACCGTAATTTTTTGCCGCCTGTGTCTCCGGCGGAGACTCTCTCGCCTTGCCGACTTGCGCTCGGCAAGAGCGGTGGAAAATCAGACCAGCTTCACCGCAAAGAAACGCAACCCATGGTCTTGCGACGAAAGTCTAATTGTACAATCTGGTATCACGTTTCTCTCGATTCGACCAGATTGTCCGGCATCGAATGCCGGACAATCCATAGTCGATCGCACCCAGCAGCCTTAACAATCGAGCGTGTTGTGCCGCTCCCATTCCGTGAGATGTTTGGTAAAGCTGTTCCACTCTTCTGTCTTCATGCGCACATAGGAATCGACGAATGAATCGCCGAATTGCTGGCGCACCACCTGGCTGCCATCGGCAAGACGCAAGGCATCCAGCAGATTGAGCGGCAGCTTCCGGGCACCTTTCACGGTATGGCCTTCGGTATACATGTTGATATCGAGGCGCTTCCCGGGATCGCGGTTGTTGGCAATACCGTCGAGGCCTGCCGAGACGATGCCGGCCTGCAGCAGATAGGGATTGGTGGCACCATCAGCGAGACGCAATTCGAACCGCCCCGCATCGGGCACGCGGATCATATGCGTGCGGTTATTGCCCGACCAGGTGATCGTGTTGGGCGACCAGGTCGCCCCCGAGGTGGTGCGCGGCGCGTTGATGCGCTTGTAGGAATTGACCGTCGGATTGAAGAAGGCGCAAAGGGCCGCGGCGTTATGCTGGATGCCGCCAAGGACCTGATAGGCGAGTTTGGAAAGACCCAGTTCACCCTTGGGATCGCTGAACAGGTTCTTCTTGCCGCTCTTATCCCAGAACGAGATATGAGCGTGCGCGCCATTGCCGGTCAGATTGCTGAACGGCTTGGGCATGAAGGTCGCGCGCAAACCATGCTTCTCGGCGATCGATTTCGCCATGTATTTGAAGAAGACATGGCGGTCGGCGGTCAACAGGACGTCGTCGTAATGCCAGTTCATTTCGAACTGGCCATTGGCGTCCTCGTGATCGTTCTGATAGGGCTTCCAGCCCAGGGTCAGCATGGCATCGCAGATTTCGGTGATGACGTCATAGCGGCGCATCAAAGCGAGCTGGTCATAGCATGGCTTGTCGGCGGTATCCGCCGCATCGGCGACGGCCTTGCCGTCCGGCGTGATCAGGAAGAACTCGCATTCGACACCGGCCTTGGCGCGAAGCCCCTTCTTCTCTGCTTCCGCGATCTTGCGCTTCAGCAGGTTGCGCGGCGAATCCGCGACCGGCTTGCCGTCCATCCAGAGATCCGAGGCAAGCCAGGCGACCTCCGGCTTCCAGGGCAATTGGATGAGGCTCTCGGGATCCGGCTTGGCGAAGAGGTCGGGATGGGCCGGCGTCATGTCGAGCCAGGTGGCGAAGCCGGCAAAGCCGGCACCGTCGCGCTGCATTTCGCCGATCGCCGCCGCCGGCACCAGCTTGGCGCGCAAGGCGCCGAAAAGATCGGTGTAGGAGATCAGGAAATACTTGATCTTGCGTTCCTTCGCGACCTTGGCGAGGTCGGTAGCCATGGCAAAGCCCCCTATGTGTAAAGCCTCAAGGTTTCATGATGTTCTTGTTTTCTTGCGCATTCTTGCAAATGCGATCAGTAACCCCCGCTCCCCTGACCGGGAATCCAGTTGGTGCCCGCGAGTGGAACGCGGGCCATGGCGGCGGATTCAACCGTCAGCGCGACGAGATCGTCCGGCTCCAGATTGTGGACGTGGCTCTTGCCGCAGGCGCGCGCGATGATCTGCGTCTCCATGGTGAGGACCGCCAGATAATTCGCCAGCCGATGGCCGGCCTTCACCGGGTCGAGACGGGCAGCGAGTGCCGGATCCTGCGTGGTGATGCCGGCGGGATCACGGCCTTCATGCCAATCGTCATAGGCGCCGGCCGTCGTGCCGAGCTTCTGATACTCGGCTTCGAGGCTCGGTGCATTGTCACCCAGAGCGATGAGCGCCGACGTACCGATGGCGACCGCATCGGCACCAAGCGCCAGGCATTTTGCGACATCGGCGCCGTTGCGGATGCCGCCGGAGACGATCAGCTGCACTTTTCTGTGCATGTCGAGATCCTGCAGCGCCTGCACCGCCGGCCGGATGGCCGCCAGGATGGGCAGACCCACATGCTCGATGAAGACTTCCTGCGTCGCCGCGGTGCCGCCCTGCATGCCGTCGAGCACGACCACGTCGGCACCCGATTTCACGGCCAGCGCCGTATCGTAATAGGGCCGTGTGGCGCCGACCTTCACATAGATCGGCTTTTCCCAATTGGTGATCTCGCGCAGTTCCGTGAGCTTGATGGCAAGATCGTCCGGCCCGGTCCAATCCGGATGCCGGCAGGCCGAACGCTGGTCGATGCCGATCGGCAGGTTGCGCATCTTGGCGACGCGCTCGGTGATCTTCTGCCCCAGCAGCATGCCGCCGCCGCCCGGCTTGGCGCCCTGCCCGATCACGACCTCGATCGCATCGGCCTTGCGGAGATCATCCGGATTCATGCCATAGCGCGAGGGCAGCAATTGATAGACCAGGATGTTGGAATGCCCGCGTTCTTCCTGGGTCATGCCGCCATCGCCGGTGGTGGTGCTGGTTCCCATCGCCGAGGCGCCCCGGCCCAGCGCTTCCTTGGCATTGCCGGACAACGCGCCGAAGCTCATGCCGGCGATCGTCACCGGAATCTTGAGCGAGATCGGCTTCTTGGCAAAACGCGTGCCGAGCACGACATCAGTGCCGCATTTTTCGCGATAGCCTTCCAGCGGATAGCGCGAGATTGAGGCCCCCAGGAACAGCAAATCGTCGAAATGCGGCACGCGGCGTTTGGCACCGCCGCCGCGAATGTCATAAATACCTGTCGCGGCCGCGCGCTGGATCTGGGCAATCGAATGCTCGTCGAAGGTCGCGGAGAAACGCGGCGGCGTATGGAAGGGGCTATGGTCACTCATCTTGTTCATTCCCCTCAATACGCATCGACATTGTCGACGTGGAAATTATAAAGACTCCGTTTGGAGCCATAACGCTTGAATTTCTTTGGATCGGCATCGATCCCGGCCTGTTTCAGCAAGCGGCCGAGCTTCGCCAGGTGATGCGGCGTCATCTTTTTCTCGATGCAATCCGACCCCAGACTCTCGACCTTGCCCTGGACATAGAGCCGCGCTTCGTAGATCGAATCGCCAAGGCTTGCCCCGGCATCGCCACAGACCACCAGGGCGCCCGATTGCGCCATGAAGGCGCTCATGGCACCCACCGATCCCTTGACGACGATGTCGATGCCCTTCATCGATATGCCGCAGCGGGTGCCGGCATCGCCTTCGATCACCAGCATGCCGCCCTGTCCGGTAGCGCCGGCGGCGGAACTCGCGGTCCCTTTCACGCGGACTTCTCCGGACATCATATTTTCGGCGACACCGACCCCGCATTGACCATGGATCACCACGGTCGCCTTCTGATTCATGCCGGCGCAGTAATAGCCGATATGGCCGTTGATATGGACCTCGATCGGCTGGGTGAGGCCCACCGCGCAGGCATGCTCGCCATGGAGGTTGTTGAGATGCCAGACCTTCTCATTGGTATCGGTGGGGAGGCTCTGGAGCTTGCTGTTGACCTCGCGGAGCGAGGTCTTGGTCAAATCGAACGCATTCATGATCAGTGCAGGCTCCAGCTATAGACGGTTGCCGGCGCCGGCTCCCAGATCTTCGCCTTCTCGATATTGGGGAGATAGGCAAGGCTGCGGAATTCCGAGGCCATCGCCACCCAATCGTCGTTTTCAGCCAGCACCGCTGGCTTGCAGGCGACGCCGTCGCGCAGCACCGCAAAACCGTCCTTGGTCCCCATGGTGAAGGTGAAGAAGCCGTCGAGATCGACCAGACCCGCTTCCAGCGCCTCGTTCAACGTGGCGCCTTCCGCCAGGCGATGGGCGAAGTAGCGCGCCGCCACTTCGGAATCGTTGTCGGTGTCGAATTCCTGACCATGGCGACGCAGCCATTTCCGGAGATTGTTGTGATTCGACAGCGAGCCGTTATGGACCAGGCACATATCCGGCGCCGGGGTGAAGGGATGCGAATGCTCGGTGGTGACGGCGCTCTCCGTCGCCATGCGGGTATGGCCGATGGCGTGGCTGCCCTGCATGCCGGCAAGGCCGTAGCGCTTGGCGACGTCGACCGGCAGGCCCATATCCTTGTAGACTTCCATGAGCTTGCCATAGCCCATGATGCGCACGTCCGGGTGCTTGGCCTTGAGCCAGCGGATCACATCGGCCTCGGTCGCCGACGCCGTCAGCAGGGCATGATTGCCGCGCTGTTCGGCATCGATCTCGATGTTGAGATCGGTCCCGAGCTCCCCCGCCAGCGCCCGCCAGGGATAGCTGGTATCGGCATTGAACAGCGTGAGCTTGCAGCGCTCGCCGGCCACGGGGCTGTGATAGACGGCGATCCCGGCGCTGTCGGGTCCGCGATCGGTCATGCCGATCAGCATGGTTTCGACATGCTTGCCGAGTTCCGGCTGCAAGGCCGGGTTCTTGAGGAAGAGGCCGACAATTCCGCACATGGCGTCGCTCCCGAAACGTGAGGCTAATCGATTGGCGATCAAGATAACGGCTGGCGCCGCCCTGTCAAGCCGGGTGAAACTTTGTTTACCTACAGGAAACACCCAATCAGCCGCGCGCCAACCCGTCCGTTGGGGCCGTCAGTCGTTGTCGCGGGTATAGGTAATGATGCTGAGAAAACGGGCCGGCAGCTTGATCAACTGCTCCGGGCCATGCGGCACATCGGAATCGAAATAGAGGCTGTCGCCGGGCCGCATGTGATAGAGCTTGTCGCCATGGCGGTATCCGACCTCGCCCTGCAGCATATAGATGAACTCGACCCCGTCATGCTGGAAGATCGGAAAAACATCCGAATCCTCGGTCAGCGTCACCAGATAGGGCTCCACCGCCAGGCCCCGGCTGAAACCGTGGCCCAGCAAGGAATATTGGTGCCCCGCCCGGGTGCCGCGCCGCTCGATCGGCAACCCCTGCCCCGCCGAAACAAAGGTGGCCGAACGTTCCTCCTCGAAGCCGCGGAAGAACGATGTCACCGGCACCTGGAGCGCCTGGGAAAGCTCCTGCAGGGTGGCGAGGGAAGGCGAGGTCTGGCCATTCTCGATCTTCGACAGCATCCCGGCGGAAAGCCCGGCGGCTTGGGACAATTGCGCGACCGTCATGTTGAGCTGATGGCGGAAATTCCGGACCTCGCGGCCGATCGCCGATTCCAGCGAGCGTTTCTTGCCGCTGAGCTGATGCGGATCCTGCTCCAATTGGACCGATTTCCGGGCTGGCGCGCCGGCGACGGATTTGGCCCGCAGCGCCTTGCTTTCCGGCTTTCTGTTCTTGCCCGCTTTCGCAGTCTCGCGCGGCATTCCCCACCCCTTTTGCCGACTCATTCTGTCGATATGGGAGCATAACCGGTCAAGAGGCGCCCGTCATGCCGCGCGATTCGGGCAGCCCGAGTCAGGCAGCCTGGCGGTCCTGCCGGGGGCTCACACTGAATTGCCGGCGATAGGCCTTGGCGAAATGCGACAGCGAAACAAAGCCGCAGGCGATGGCGATCTCGGCCACGCTGAGTTCGGTCTGGCGCAGCATCCGGCGCGCGCGCTGCAAGCGCAGCTGGGCGTGAAATTTTGCCGGCGTGCAGCCGAGATAGCGCTTCGAAAGACGTTCGAGCTGACGCTGCGAGACGCCCAGCTCGCGGGCAAGCCGCGCCGGCGAGACCGGCTCCTCGACCGTGGCTTCCATGCGCTGGACGGCGCGCTGGACGACGGCGTTGCGCACGGCTCCCCCCAGCAGCACTTGGCGCTGGCCCTCGGTCGCCCCGCGGATACCGCCATGCAGGAATTGATCGGCGATCTGGCGCGCAAGATCCCGCCCGTGATGGCATTGGATCAGTTCCAGCATCATGTCGAGCGCCGCCGTTGCGCCGGCGCAAGTGAGGATGCGGCCATCGACCACGAAGAGGTCGTTCAGCAGATCGACATCGGGGAAAGCCTCGCGGAACGAATCTGCATAATCCCAATGCACCGTGCAGCGCCGGCCGCCCAGCAATCCGGCCCGGGCCAGCAGAAAGCTGCCGGTGCTGACGGCCGCCACCGCCAGCCCCGCCCGGTGCAGGCGCCGCACGGCCGCTTCCAGGCTGGGATAGCGTTTCGATTCGGCATGGGTCGCGGCACAGACGATCACCATGTCGAAGACGCCCGGATCGAGTTCGGCGATCGATTTGGCGGCGACTTCGATGCCGCCATTCGATTCCACATTGCCCTGGGCGGGACCGAACAGATCCCATTCATAGAGCTTGCGGCCCGACAATCGATTGGCACCGCGCGCCGGTTCCACCACCGAGGCAAAGGACATCAGGGCGAAACGAGGAACCAGGATGATGGCGAGCCGGAAGGGCGCCGCGCCGATGGTGCGGGCCGCCGCGAAATCCGCGATTTCGCTATCGCTCATCTTCCGGGCCCACCGTTGCTCATGTCTCCAGATCTTGCAAAGCCTGGAGACCGACCGGCTTGCCGTCGAATTCGGCCGCCGCATCCATCAGACATGACCAGAGATATTCGGCCGACGCAATATCGGCCAGCACATGATAGGCCGGGTTCATCCGCCCCTCCTTTGCCTTGCGATCGGCGCGGATCACGATGGCGCTCATTTTCGCCATCGAAGTCTGCGCGATGGCGCCGTCGGCAAAATGGTCGCGCCGCAAATCGACGCCGCACATCCTGGCGAACATCTCCGGCACGCATGCGCCGGTCACCATGAACCAGGCATGGCTGTCCTGGCGCGGCATGGGATAGCCCTGCTGCGGCCGCGGTGCATTGGCTGCCCATTGCCAGGCCGAGTTCAGCCGCTGCAGCAGCGCACCGCTGCCGGCCAGCGAATCCAGCAGGAAGATTTCGGTCGGCGCGAGGCGTGCCGCCAGTTCACCGCCTGCCTGCGCATAAGCCTTGTTGCTGTCGGGGCCGATGGCGAGACCCTGAGTATTCAGCCACTCGACCGTGCCTTTCCCCTTGAAGCCGCCATGTGGCAGGACCGAAAGATCGGCGATGCCCAGGCGCCGCGCGGTTGCCAGTTCGGCCTCCCGGTCACCACCGAAATGAAGCGGCACAGCGCCGCCATTCACTTCGCCGAATTGCGCGCCCTGGGCGGCGAGAAGGCGGTAGATGAAGCTGCGACGCTTGAGCGAGGTGGGGGCGATGGCGTTCATCTCACATCTCCTGCCGCTTGTTGTCGGGATCGTAGAACGGATATTTGGTGACGATACCGGTGATGCGCCGGCCGCCATCGATCTTGATCTCGAACTTGTTGCCGGGCGCCGCGCCGTCGCCATGGACGTAAGCGAGGCCCACGACCTTGCCGAGGCTCGGCGAGCGCACGGCCGAGGTCACCCGGCCGACGATCTCCTCGCCCTTCAGAACCAGATGGCATTCCTCCGGACAGGGATCGCTGTCATTGGCAAGGGTGAAGCCGACCAGTTTCCGGGCGAGTTTGCTCCGGGCCATGATCTCGGTCGAACGGCCGCCGATAAAGAAGGGCTTCGATTTGGCAACCGCCCAGGCCATGTCGGCTTCCCAGATATTGGTGAGGCCGTCGGTATCCTGGCTGACGATGATATGGCCCTTTTCCAGACGCAAGACGCGTTGCGCCTCGACCCCGAAGGGACGAATGCCTTCCGCCTTTCCCGCTTCCATCAACGCATCCCACAGCGCTTCGCCATAGCTTGCCGGCACATGGATTTCGTAGCCCAGTTCGCCCACGAAGCCGACCCGCATCAGTCGCGCCGGAATGCCGGCGACAGTTCCCAGCCTCACGCCCATATAGGGGAAGGCTTCCGCCGAGAGATCGATATCGCTGCAGACTTTCTGCAGAACCGCACGCGAGCTCGGCCCGGCGATGTTGATTCCGGCATAGGCGGCGGTCACGTTCGCCACGTCGACGTCGAGCCGCCATTGCGCGTTCCAGAACAGCATCTGGCGATAGACCCCGTCGACACCGCTGGTCGTCGCGGTGACATAGAAATGCTCGTCATGGAACCGGCAGGCGACACCGTCATCGGTGATGACGCCGGAATTGTCGGTCATCAGCACATAGCGCGAGCGGCCGATCGGCTGCTTGGCATAAGCGAAAGTGTACATGCGGTTAAGGAATTCGGCCGCATCCGGCCCGCGCACGTCGAGCCCGCCCAGGGTCGAGACATCGATCAGCCCGACATTCTCGCGCACCGCCTTCACTTCGGCGGTGATCGCCTTGTCGCGATCCGCCTTGGCACCGTAATAAGCCGGCCGCCACCAGATACCGGCCGGCATCATCTGCGCACCCAGCTCCAGATGCCGGTGATGCATCGCCGTCCGCCGTTCGGGATCGAAGACGCGGCCGGCGAGATGGCCGAACTTTTCCGGCGTGTAAGGCGGGCGCTGCGTGGTCACGTTCATTTTGGCGATATCGGCGCCGGTCTCGCGCGAGACGATGCGGACCGAAGTTACCGCCGAATGGCGGCCCTGGCTCGGCCCCATGCCGACAGTGGAATAGCGCTTCAGCAATTCAACATTGTCATAGCCGTCGGCGATGCCGTTGATGAGATCGTGATATTTGAGATCCTCGTCGAAATCGACGAAATCGAAACCGCGCTCATGGGGGAAGATCGGCCAGGGATGGGTGCGCCCGACATTGCCTTTCTCGCTGGGTGCTGCCGGCAGATCGGCGACGGCAAGCCCCGCATCCCTGGCCGCAAGCGCTCCGGCGCGGCGGCCGTCGGCCAGCACGGCATCGAGATCATAGGCATTGTTGACGGACCCCGCCGCATGCACATTCGCCGGCAATTCCGTCGGAAAGAACATGTGGGAATCCGGGCAATAGCCGAATTTGGCACCGGCATGGTGCAGCAATTGCCCGGCCGGGCTGAAGCCAACCGACATCAGGATGAGATCGCAGGCCACCGTCTCGCCGCCCGGCGCGAAGGCGCCTTCACCCGCGACCGGCGCCAGCACGGCGCCGGAGATATGCGTCTTGCTGGCATAGAGCGCCTCGCTGATGCCATATCCCGCATGGACTGCAACACCGCGCGCCTTCGCAGCGGTGATGAGCGGCGAATGCGGCAGGCTCTGGCGGAGATCGGCGATCGCCGCCACCTCAACACCCGCATCGAGAAGATCGAGTGCTGCGCCATAGGCATCGTCATTGGCGGCAAGGATCACCGCCTTCCGGCCCGGCCGCACGGCATAGAGATGCAGGAGGCGCTGTGCCGCACTTGCCATCATCACGCCGGGCAGATCGTTGTTGCGGAACACCGCCGGCTGCTCCAGCGAGCCGGTCGCGACCACCACCGATTTCGCCCGCAGCTTATAAAAACGGTTGCCCTTGATCACGGGCAGCCAGTGATCGGCGAAATAGCCCGAACAGATGGCCCCGGTCATGACCGAGAGATTGGCGCGACCCTCGACGCCCCGGATGAGATCATCGCGCACGCTCACGCCGCGTTTCCCCTCCGCGTCGAAACGAGCATAGCCGAGACTGCCGCCCAGGGCCTCGTTCTCCTCAATGAGGATCACCTCGGCGCCCGTATCCGCAGCGGCTTTCGCGGCCGCCAAGCCCGCCGGCCCGCCACCGATCACCGCCACATCGGCGAAGAGATACTTCTTGTCATAATAGCTGTGATGGAAATCGGCCTTGGGATCGATCGCCCCCAAACCCGTCATCGCACGCACGATCGGCTCCCAGAACTTCCAGGACGACTTCTTCTCATGGAAGGTCTTGTAATAGAAGCCGACCGGCAGGAAGCGATGCGCCAACTCGACGATGCGTGCCATGTCGCTGTCGAAGGAGCCGAAATAATTCTGCGCCTTCACCTTCAAGCCATTCCGCGCCGGATATTTGTCGGCGAGGCAATTCGGCTCCTCGGGCAATTGCACCAGGGTGTTGGCATCCTGCCCCGCCATGGTGAGCACACCGCGCGGGCGGTGATATTTGAACGAGCGCGAGATCATCCATTGATCATTGGCACAGAGCGCCGAGGCGATCGTGTCGCCGGCAAAACCCTCGATGCGGCGGCCCTCGAACTCGAAGGCCAGCGGCTTGCTGCGGTCGATCAGGCGGCCATAGGGTGCCGCCAAGCGGTTCAACTGGCTCATGACCGCGTCTCCGCTTTCGCCGCGAAGTCGACGCGGGAATTGAAGACATCGCCCGCCGCATAGGTCTTGACGATCTCGTCGGTCACGGTGTTCCGCTCGGCAATGAACCAGAACGAGGTCGGCACATGGCACCACCATTCGCGCACCAATCCCGCCTCGTTGTTCTCGAGGAACAGGAATTCGGCCCAGGCCTTGTCGTCGGTCGCCGCCGGATCCGGCATCGGCTTCACCTCGCCACCCCAGACGAATTCGCTGATATTGCGCGGGCCGTTGAGCGGACAATTCATGATCTTCATGGTTTCTCTCCCCTCAATGGCCGACCGAGGCGGCACCCTTTTCGCCGACCTGGGCATATTCGACGAAGCGGTCGAGATAGAACGGCTTGATGAGATCGTGCGGGCTATCGTTGGCGATGGTATGTGCCATGGTCATGCCGCAGACCGGCGTGGCCTTGAAGCCCCAGGTGCCCCAGCCGCTGTCGATGTAATAGTTCTTGACCGGGGTGAGGCCCATGACCGGGCTGAAATCCGGCGTCATGTCGGTCATGCCGGCCCATTGCCGCATCACCTTCACCTCGCCCAGCATGGGCAGCAATTCCAGCATGTGGCCGAGCAGGCCTTCCTTGAAATCGAGCGTCGAGCGCGTGGAATAAAGGCCATAAGGATCGGTCGATCCCCCCATCACCAATTCGCCGCGTGAGCTCTGGCTGACATAAACATGGAGCGAACCCGACACGATGATCTGGTCGAGGAAGGGCTTCAGCGGCACGCTGACACAAGCCTGCAGCGGGATGGTGCGGATCGGCAGGCGGAAGCCAGCCATCTTGGCGACGACCGAGGTGTTGCCGGCCACCGCCTGCATCACCTTGTTCGCGTAAACTGTCCCGCGCGGCGTCTCGACACCCTTCACCGTGCCATTCTCGATCAGGATCTTCGTGACCGGCGTCTGCTGGTGGATCTCGACACCGAGCTTGGCGGCACCCCGCGCATAGGCCCAGGCCACCGCGTCATGGCGCGCGATCGAGCCCGGCGGGTGATAGAGCGCCCCCATGATCGGATAGCGCACCTTGTCCGACATGTTGAGATGCGGGCAGAGCTTGGCGATCTCGTCCGGATAGATCAGCTCGGAATCGACCCCCAATTGCTTGTTCACCTCGGCGCGCCAGCGGCTGGTGCGCACCGCCGCGTCGGTATGCGCCAGGGTAAAGTGCCCGCGCTCGGAATAGAGGATGTTGAAATCGAGCTCCTGGCTGAACTCCCGGTAGAGCTTCAGCGATTGCTCATAGAACCGGACACCTTCCGGGGTCAGGTAATTGGAACGGATGATCGCCGTGTTGCGCGCCGTGTTGCCGCCGGCGAGATACCCGCGCTCCAGGATGCAGACATCGGTGATGCCGTGGGTATGGGCGAGGTAATAGGCCGCGGCCAAGGCATGCCCGCCCCCACCGATGATCACCACGTCATAGGATTTCTTGAGATCCTGCGCCTTCGGAATGAATCTCTCGGCCGGGTATTTCTTGCGAAAGCCGTAGCGGAGGATCTTCAGGGGAACGAAAGCCGGGAGCATGTTCGAAGCCTCGCTAACTGCATCGCCTTCAGGATGGCGGCAAGGCTATCTCAGCCGTTTCCGGTGCATTGTCAATAATCGACATGCGAAGACGGAAAATCGTCAAAGCCGCCGGAGGTCAGGGCAGCGGCGCCGCTTCGCTTTCGCGGGCCTGTTCCAGCATCCAGTTGCGCAGCAAGGTCGTGGCAGGGCGCGGCCGCGCCCCGATCGGCTCGATGAGGTAAAAGGCGAGATTGGTGATGAGCACGTCCTCGAATGGCCGCACCAGGTTCTTGTCGCGCAGATAATCGTCGACGAAATAACGCCAGCCGATCCCCACCCCCTCGCCCGCCACCGCTGCCTGGACCAGCAGGGGATAATTGTTGAAACGGATGCGGGCCGCCGGCAGCTTCACCCGCTCCGGCTGGTTCTGCGCCCATTCCTCCCAGCCGAGCCAGCGCGGGTCGGTTGATTCCAGTTCGAGGAGCGGCAGGCCGCGAAACTCCTCAAGGCTCAAAGGCAGCTTCCTGCCCTTCAATAATTTGGGGCTGACGATCGGGAACAGCTCGCCGCCGAACATGCGCGTGGCATTGACCGCCGGCCAATGGCCGTCACCATAGCGCACCGCCATGTCGATCCGCTCGATGGCAAGATCACCGAGCCCGTCCGAAGCCACCAGGCGCAAATCCATCGAGGCGTTGGCCGACCGAAAGACCGGCAGGCGCGGCATCAGCCAGAAGGTGGCAAAGCCCAGCGAGGCGCCGATTGTGACGTTACGCCGCCCCTGCTGCTGCCGCAGGCTTGAAGCGGTATCGGCGATCGACGTGAGGCCCGAAGTGACCGAACGATAGAGAATGTCGCCCTCGGGGGTGAGGCGCATGCCCCGGCGCGAACGCGAGAACAGCAGGACGCCGAGATCCGCCTCCAGATGCTGGATCTGCCGGCTGATCGCCGCCTGGGTGAGGCCAAGCTCGCGGCCGGCCGCCGTGAAACTCTCCAGCCGCCCCGCGGATTCGAAGGCGACCAGGGAATTCAGCGGTGGCAGGGAACGGCGCAAACCGGGTCGGGCCATGGGATTTCCAATCTCTTATGACATCCGCTTGCGACAGCATACAGCGGCGGCATCATGAGCCCCCCGTATATCGCCATCACCTAAGTCCGGATTTACATCGGGAAGCAGCTCACCGACACTAAAAAAGCGACCGACAAGCGCATAGCTACGCCACATGGGGAGTTTTCCGCCTTGCAGCCACGTCACGATTCGCCGCGCCTGCCGTTTGATCCGGCCGCCCTGGAACGGGTGCTGCTTCCCATCGAGACGGCCCGCGGCCTCCCCAACGAGGCCTATACAAGCCCCGGCTTCCGCGATTGGGAACGCGACCGGGTGCTGGCCAAAACCTGGTTCTGCATCGGTTTCGGGCGCGACGTGCCCAATCCCGGCGACGCCTTCCCCAGCCAGATCCAGGGCATCCCGGTTTTGATGCTGCGCCGCTATGACGGCGGCATCGGCGTCTTCCATAACGTCTGCTCCCATCGTGGCGCGCAATTGGTGACCGAACCCTGCAGCGTCAAGCGGCGCCTGCGCTGCCCCTATCATTCCTGGGTCTACGACCTCGACGGCCAGCTCATCGGCACGCCGCATATCGGCGGGCCGCGCATCAACGAGATCGCGGGCTTCGACAAGAGCGAGCATGGCCTGAAGCCGGTCCGCCATGCGCAGTTCTGGGACATGGTCTTTGTCAATCTGAGCGGCGATGCGGAACCCTTTGAAACCTATATCGCGCCCTTGGCGGCACGCTGGCGCGATTTCGACATGAGCCATATCCGCCATCCCGGCGAAATCGGCAGCCTGAAACTCGACGTTCAGTGCAACTGGAAGCTCGCGGTCGAGAATTACTGCGAGGCCTATCATCTCCCCTCGATCCATCCCGGCCTCAATTCGTATTCGAAGCTCGACGATCACTACAATATCGAGGAGCCCGGTCACTTCTCCGGCCAGGGCAGTCATGCCTATACGCCGCTCCTGGTGAAGGACGGGCCGAACCTGCCGCAATTCCCGAACCTGCCGCCCAAATGGGACAAGGCCGCGGAATATGCCTCGCTCTTCCCCAATGTGCTGCTCGGCATCCACCGCGACCATTATTACGCCATCCGCCTGGAACCGCTCGGGCTCGACCGAACCCGCGAACATCTGGAAATCTATTATGTCGGCGACGCCTCATCGGATCCGGCCTTCGACGACGTGAAGAAGGCCAACCTCGCTGCCTGGCGTACCGTCTTCGCCGAGGATGTCGACGTGGTCCAGCGCATGCAGAATGGCCGCGCCTCACCCGGCTATGACGGCGGCGTCTTCTCGCCCGCGATGGATGGACCGACGCATTGCTTCCACCGTTGGCTGGCGGAGAAGCTGCTGGCGGCCTGAACGGCTGCAAACATTCACTTTTGCGGCGCGGGGTGATTTCGCTATGCTCCGGCCATGTCCCAGCCCAAGCCAGCATTCAACGCCGCGATCCGCTATTCCGCCGAAGGATTCGACACCAGCCGCCAGAAACTGATGGGCCGCCACGCCGCCGGCGAGGGCTTCCTCAAGGGCTTTCTGCGCCATAGCGGCGTCGAGACCCTCTATTGCCACGCTGCGAGCAAGGAAGTGGCCGGTCAGTTCCAGCGCGTCGTCGGCAGCTTCGGCAACAAGACGCTGGTTCGTTGGCTCGACGAAGCCGATGCCGCGAGCCCAGCCGCCGCCGGCACCCTCTACATGTCCGACCCCACGCTCTCGGCCTCCGCCTGGCGCCGGCGCGCGGTGGGCCAGCGGCTCTATTCGCTTTGCGGTGTTACCCACACCACCGCCTCGGCCGGCGCCATGGATTGGCTGGTCAGCCTGCTCGCCTCGCCGGTACAGGAATGGGACGCGCTCATCTGCACGTCGCAGGTCGTGCGCGACACGATCGACCGCGTGCTCGGCGAGCAGCAGGAATTTCTCGCCTCACGTTTCGGCGCCGATACCTTCGTGCGCCCGCAGCTCCCGATCATTCCGCTGGGGGTCGACACGGACAACTTCGCCTCGACACCGGACGAACGGCAGGCAGCGCGTGCGGCCCTTGGCATCGGCGAGACCGAGATTGTCGTGTTGTTCGTCGGCCGTCTCTCTTTTCATGCCAAGGCGCATCCTCTGCCGATGTATCTGGCCCTGGAACGCGTCGCCCAGGCACTCGCCCGGAAGGACGGCCGCAAGCTGCGCCTGATCCAGGCTGGCTGGTTCGCCAATGATTTCATCGAGAAGGCCTTCCGCAAGGGTGCGGCGGAATTCTGCCCCAGCGTTGCCTGCACCTTCCTCGATGGCCGCAAACCCGATCTGCGCCGGCAGGCCTGGTGCGCCGCGAATATCTTCACCTCGCTCTCCGACAATTTCCAGGAAACCTTCGGCCTGACGCCGATCGAAGCCATGGCTGCGGGATTGCCCGGCGTGGTCACCGATTGGAACGGCTACCGTGACACCTTGCGCGACGGCATCGATGGCTTTCGGGTGCCAACCCTGATGCCGCGCAATGGCCTCGGGCGCGATCTGGCCGATCGCCACGCCGCGGGACTCGACAGCTATGACGTCTATTGCGGCCTCACCAGCCAATTCGTGGCGGTGGATCCAGGCGCGGTCGCGCGCGCCTATATGACCTTGATCGAGGATGGCGATTTGCGGCAGCGCATGGGCGAAGCCGCACGCAAGCGTGCTGTGGAAACCTTCGATTGGTCGGTCATCATCAGGCAATATCAGACGCTCTGGGGCGATCTCGCTGAAAGGCGGCAAAGCGCATCGGAGAGCGCGCCTTTGCAAGAGAACCGGCCGTCGCATCCCGCCCGCGCCGATCCTTTCTTCGCCTTCGAAACCTACCCGACCGACATCCTGACACCGGATCATCTGGTGTCGGCGACGCCTGGCGCCGACGGGGCGCGGCTGCAATTGCTGCTGCACGCGCCGTTCCTTGCCTTCTTCAAACCGATGGCGCCGAATATCGACGATTGCGCTCGCGTGCTCGCCGATTTGCAGCGGCGCGGTGCCGTGTCCGTGGGTGAAATCCTGGAAAGCGTCCCCGAAGCAAGGCGCGAGAGCCTGGAACGCGGCCTCGTCTGGCTCGCGAAACTCGGCCTCGTCACCTTGCGCGGGGGGACTATTTAGGGCGGTTAGTAGAAATAGCGCCGGTCGTTCTGGTCGGGATAAAGCCCAGCCACGAATTCGCCATAGCCATTATAGATCTGCGTATCGACCCGCTCGCCGGAACCGAGCAGCCGCTCCGAGGCCTGGCTCCAGCGCGGATGCGCGAAGGCCGGATTCACATTGGCATAGAAGCCGTATTCCGCACCCTGGATCGCTTCCCACAATCCCACCGGCTGCTTGTCGGTGAAGGTGATGCGCTGAATGCCCTTGGCTGATTTGAAGCCGTATTTCCAAGGCAAGGCAAGGCGCAAGGGCGCACCGTTCTGCTTGGGTGCCGGCTTCCCGTAAATGCCGGTCACCATGAAGGCGAGATCGTTGGTGGCTTCGGCCAGTGTGACACCTTCGATATAGGGCCAGGGATACCATGGCTCCGATTGCCCCTCCGCCACCTCCGGCATCATGAAGCTCTCGAAGCGCAGGAATTTGGCATCCGACGTCGGTTTGGCGAGCGCCACCAGTGAGGCGAGCGGAAAGCCGCTCCACGGCACCGCCATCGACCAGGCCTCGACGCAGCGATGGCGATAGAGACGTTCCTCGAGGGGCATCTGTTTCAGCAGATCGTCGATATCGAGGGTGAGCGGTTTCTCCACCATGCCGTCGATGGTCACGGCCCAGGGCCGGATCGGCAAAGCCTGCGCCGCCTTGACGATGTTCTTGGACGTGCCGAATTCATAGTAATTGTTGTAGCTGGTGGCGTCCGCTTCGGGCGTCAATTCGCGGTCGAGCTTGTAGCGATCGTTGCGGGGCACAGGATAGAGCCCGGCCGAGGGATCCGCCGCCGCGACCTCTGCATCCGCATCGGCTTCCTTCTCACAGGCCAGCAAGGTGGGCGCGATGATCGCCCCCGCGGCACCCGCCAGGAAACGGCGCCGGTTCCGGAACACATCTTCCGGCGTGGCCGCACTTTCCTTCAATTCCCAGCCGCGTACCTTCTTGATCCACATATTGGCGATCCTCTTCCGCACGGCCACACCCGAATGGGGCCTCTTCCAAGGGAATACGCAGGAACCCGCCCCGAGATTACACCCCGTCCCCCGATGTCACAAAGAAAAGGGCCGGTACCGCGCATGGCGCCACCGGCCCTTAACCTTTGGAAATGAAGGCCTTTTACTTCGTCAGCAGGGCCCGCAGCATCCAGGCGTTCTTTTCATGGATCTGCATGCGCTGGGTGAGGAGATCGGCCGTCGGTTCATCGCCGGCCTTGTCCGCCGCGGGGAAAACGCTGCGCGCCGTCTTCGAAACCGCTTCCTGGCCCTGGACCAATTGCTTGATCATGTTCTCGGCCGTCGGCACGCCCTGCTCTTCCTTGATCGAGGAGAGCTTGGCATAAGCCGCATAGGTGCCGGGTGCCGGATAGCCGAGGGCGCGGATGCGCTCGGCAACGAGATCGACCGCCAAAGCGAGTTCCGTGTATTGCGTCTCGAACATGAGATGCAGCGTGTTGAACATCGGCCCTTCGACGTTCCAGTGGAAATTATGGGTCTTGAGGTAAAGCGTGTAGGTGTCCGCCAGGAGACGCGACAGGCCGTCAGCGATGGCTTTGCGATCCTTCTTGGAGATGCCGATATCGATTTCCATGGTCTGACCCTCGAACAAGGTTGGGAGCGGGATTCGGATGATGAAATGCTCTTTGGAGAGCTTCAAATGTGGCGCGTATCCCGGACCTTCGCAAGGCTTTAACCGGAAAGCGTACGAGCGATTTTGTCGCGGCCGATGATCGGCAAATTCGATCACCAGCCGCGACGGATCGCCTACTTCAACTTTTCGCAGGCCCGGATGATGCGGGTGCAGGCATCTTTGAGCGCCTCGGTCGAAGTCGCGTAGGAGATGCGGAAATGGGGGCTGAGGCCGAAGGCCGAGCCCTGCACCGCCGCCACACCTTCCGATTCCAGCAGATAGGTCACGAAATCGTCGTCGGTCGCGATCTTCTTGCCCTCCGGCGTGGTCTTGCCGATCGCCCCGGCGCAGGACGGATAGACATAGAACGCCCCTTCCGGCTTGTGGCAGTGGAGACCCGGCGCCTTGTTCAGCATCTCGACCACCATGTCGCGGCGTTCCTTGAACGACACGTTGTGCTTGGCGATGAAATCCTGCGGGCCGTTGAGGGCCTCGACCGCCGCCGCCTGGCTGATCGACGAGGGGTTCGAGGTGGATTGCGACTGGATCTTGGCGATGGCCTTGATGAGCGGCGCCGGCCCACCCGCGTAACCAATGCGCCAGCCGGTCATGCAATAGCTCTTCGAAACGCCGTTCATGGTGAGCGTGCGCTCATAGAGCTTCGGTTCAACCTCGGCGATGGTCGCGAACTTGAAATTGTCATAGACGAGATGCTCGTACATGTCGTCGGTCAGCACCCAGACATGGGGATGCTTCAGGAGCACGTCGGCCAGCGCCCTCAATTCGGCCGCGGTATAGGCGGCGCCGGTCGGGTTGCTGGGCGAATTCAGGATCAGCCATTTGGTCTTCGGCGTGATCGCGGCTTCCAGCATTTCCGGCTGCAGCTTGAACTGATGGTTCTGGCCACATTCGACGAAGACCGGCGTGCCTTCGGCCAGATGGACGATATCCGGATAGGAAACCCAATAGGGCGCCGGAATGATCACTTCGTCGCCCGGGTTCACCGTGGCGATCAGCGCGTTGTAGAGCACCTGCTTGCCGCCGGTCCCTACCGTGATCTGGTCGATCTTGTAGTCGAGATTGTTCTCGCGCTTGAACTTGGCGATGATCGCCTTCTTCAGCGCGTCGGTGCCGTCGACATTGGTGTATTTGGTGTCGCCCGCATTGATCGCCTTGATCGCCGCCTGCTTGATGTTGTCCGGCGTGTCGAAATCCGGCTCGCCGGCGCCCAGACCGATGATGTCGCGGCCCTGCGCTTTCAGTTCGCGCGCTTTCATCGTGACGGCGATGGTGGGGGACGGCTTGATGCGGTCGAGACGGTCGGCAAGGAAGGCCATGTCGGATCACCTTTGGAGGAGCGATTGGGAAGGCAAATGCGGGCCGGAACATAGCCCCCGCCTTCCAGCCTCGCAACCCCCGCTCATGCAGATCAGACGCGCCTCACATGCCTAGGCATAACGCCTTGCCTGGCTGACGGAAATTGTCACCATGACAGTTCCAAGGGCGATGCCGAGATCGAGCTTTTCGCCCAAAAAAGCGGCAGCCAGCAGCAATCCGATAAAGGGCTGGAACAACTGGATCTGGCTGACCTTGGCCGTGCCGCCCAGGACCATGCCCCGGTACCAGAAGAGGAATCCAACGAACATCGAAAAGACCGTCACGTAGCCAAGCCCGACCCAGGCCGATGCCGGGACCAAAGCGGGCGCCGCGGGCCAGGCCAGCAACATCGCCGGCAATGAGAGGGGCAGGCTGATGACGAGGCCCCAGGAAATCACTGCGGCCGGCGCCATCTTCTGCGCAAGGCGTGCGCCTTCGGCATAACCCACCCCGCTGCCGATGATCGCCCCGATCATCAGGAGATCGGGCAGGCTGAAATTGCCGCCGCCCATATAGACCGCGTAGGAAGCGACGCTGGCAGCCCCGAAGACCGCCCAGAACCAGAAGGCCCGTCGTGGCCGCACCGTGCCGATCATGGCACCGACGAGACAGGTCGACAGCGGAATGAGGCCGACGAAAAGAATGCCATGGCTGGCCGAGACCCATTGCATCGCCAGGCCCGTAAGGACCGGAAAGGCGATGACGACGCTCAAGCCCACGATGGCAAGACCGCGCCATTCCTGGCGGCTCGGCCAGGCAGCGCGCTCCCACAGCAGCCAGCCCATCCCCAGCAGGGCGGCACCCACCGCGCGCGCGGCGCTGACGAACCAGGGATCGAGGGCGAGCACCGCGGCACGGGTCGCCGGCAGCGAGCCGCCGAAAATGATGACCCCGATCAGGCCATAAACGAAGCCGCGCAGCACCATCGGGTTTCTCGGTGCGGCATCCAATGTGGCGGCGGTCATGCCGGCGGTCTCCTTCTTTATTGAGACCGGCAGAATGGGCGTGGGAGGCTGGCGCCGACAGGCACACTTCCGATACAATCTTCCAAACTATACCAGTACAAAGACCGATACAGATGGACTTATCGTTGGAGCGCGAGACCGGGCCACTCACCGCGCGCATCGCCCAGGCCCTCACCAAACGCATCGCGGCGGGGGCGCTCGGGGCCGGACAGAAACTCCCTTCCGTGCGGCGCCTTGCCGACCAGCTCGGCGTCAGCCCCTTCACGGTGGTTTCGGCCTATGACCGGCTGGTGGCCGAGGGCCTGGTCACGGCGCGGGCGAAATCCGGCTTCTTCGTGGCGCCGCGCGGAACGGCAACCAGCCAGCCCCTGGCGCTGGACCCGCTCCCCAGCCGGCGCACCGGGATCAACCCCATCTGGATGATGCGGCAATCGCTGACTGCCGGACCTGGCCAATTGACACCGGGTTGCGGCTGGCTGCCGCCCGATTGGTTGCCGGACGATTCCATCCGCGCGGCTTTGCGCGCGCTCGCCCGCCAGGATCCGAAGAATACCGGCCGCGAGCTGGTCGAATACGGCGTACCTCTGGGCTATCGCCCCTTGCGTGACCTGCTGGCGCGGCGCCTGAACGAGCTGGAAATTCCTGCCGAGCCGGACCGGCTGCTGCTGACCGACAGCGCCAGCCAGGCGATCGATCTGGTCTGCCGCTATCTGGTGGCACCGGGCGACGCTGTGCTGGTCGACGATCCCGGCTATTTCAATTTTCATGCGGCCATACGCGCGCAGCGCGGCACCTGCATTTCGGTGCCGATGACCCCGCAAGGCCCCGATCTCGATGCCCTCGATCGCCTTGCCGCCACGCATCGCCCCAAGCTCTACCTCACCAATGCCGGCCTTCAAAATCCCACCGGCGCGCGCATGGGTCTTGCCGTCGCACATCGCCTGCTCGGCCTCGCCCAGCATCATGATTTCCGCATCCTCGAAGACGACATCTTCCGCGATTTCGAAGCGCAGCCGGGGCTCCGCCTCGCCGCCCTCGACGGCCTCAACCGTGTCATCCATCTCGGCAGCTTTTCGAAGACGCTCTCCGCCGCCACACGCATCGGCTTTCTGGCCGCCGATGCCGCTACACTCACCGATCTTGCCGATCTCAAACTCGCGATCAGCTTCGGGAACAACGAGCTTTCGGCGCGCATCATTCATCGCCTGCTCAGCGACGGCAGCTACCGCAAGCATGTCGCCAACCTGCGCGACCGCCTGGCGCGCTGCCGGTTTCAGGTATCGAAACGCCTGGTCAATCTCGGCCTCACGCCCTGGCTGGATCACGCGGCCGACCCGGGCGAAGGCCTGTTCCTATGGATGGCCCTGCCATCCGGCAAGAAGGCGGAGGCACTCGCCGAAGCAGCGCGCGACATGGGCGTCATTCTGGCCCCCGGCAAAGTCTTCAGTGCCGGCAATGACGCGCGCTGGCGCAGTCATCTTCGCTTCAACGTGGCCCAGAGCCTCGATCCGCGTCTGATATCGGTGCTCAAGACGGTGCTTGCCTGAGTCCGGTGCAAGGCCATACGACTTATCGATGAATATAGGATGAATGACCCATCTAGGCTGAAAGTCGGATGAACTGGAAAGGATCGATTTTTATTCCCATAAATTACATTCATTTTCGCTCTTATATCAAAAACAACAGCGCATTATGATGCGCCTCCAGGTTGTTTATTTCAGATCGTGAAACACTGCCAAATACCTAGACCTGCGTTGCCGCGAGAGAAAGGTACGCTGATGTTGAGGCTTCAGAAGGCATCGAGTTTCCGGGAAATGGTCGAGGACATGCCGGTCAACGTGATGACCTGCCGCCTCTCCGATTTCGTCATCGATTACGCCAACAAATCGACCATCAAGACCCTGCAGAAAATCGAACATGTGCTGCCCGTGAAAGCCGCCGCCCTGGTCGGCAGCTCGATCGATGTCTTCCACAAGAACCCCGCGCATCAACGCAAGCTGCTGGCCGATCACCGGAACCTGCCGTGGAAGGCACGCATCACCATCGGCGGTGAAATCCTCGACCTTCTCGTGACGCCAATCATGAATGGCGGCCGCTACATGGCACCGATGCTGACCTGGGATCTGGTGACCCAGCAGGTCGAGATGGAGGCCGAGCAGACGCGCCTGCGGCAGATGATCGACGACATGCCGATTGCGATCATGACCTGCGACCTCGATTGCAACATCAACTACATCAACCGTACCAGCATCGAAACCTTGCGGACGCTGCAGAGCCATTTGCCGGTGCCGGTCGACAAGCTGATCGGCCAAAGCATCGACGTCTTTCACAAGAACCCGGCGCATCAGCGGCGCCTGCTGGCCGACCCGAAGAACCTGCCCCACAATGCCAAGATCCGTGTGGGTCCTGAGACCCTCGACCTGCGTGTCTCGGCGATCCTGGACACTCAAGGCAAATATCTCGGCCCCATGCTTTCCTGGTCGGTGGCGACGCGCTCGGTCCGGATGGCGGATGATTTTGAAAGTCGCGTGAAAGCCGTGGTCGAGACCGTGGCGAACGCCGCCATCTCCCTGCAAGCCACCGCCAGCAGCCTGACCGAGGCCACCGGCCGTGTGCGGTCGCAATCGGCGACCGTTGCGGCCGCGGCCGAGCAACTGTCGAATTCCGTGCAGGAAATTTCCCGCCAGACCGGCCATGCCTCGAATGTGACTCAAGCGGCGGTCGGCTCAACCCGGGCAGCCGATTCATCGGTCAATCTGCTCAGCACCTCCGCCGACAAGATCGGGGATGTGGTCAAGCTGATCTCCGACATTGCCAGCCAGACCAATCTGCTGGCGCTCAACGCCACCATCGAGGCGGCGCGCGCGGGCGAAGCCGGCAAGGGCTTTGCCGTGGTGGCTTCGGAGGTGAAGAGCTTGGCCGTGCAGACCTCCAGGGCAACCGATGAAATCTCGAGCCAGGTCAGCAGCATCCAGGGGGCCAGCGGCACGGTCATCGGCACCATCCGCCAGATCGGCTCGACCATCAGCACCATCGACGAGGTAACGACGGCGATCTCGGCGGCGGTGGAGGAACAGAATGCCGCCACCCAGGAGGTCGCGCGCAATATCGAGGAGGTGACGGCGGCCTCGGATGCAAGCGGCGCGGATGCGGCCAAGGTCCAGAGTGCCGCGAACGAACTGGCGGAAAATGCCCGCGTCCTGGCAGTGGAAGTCGACCGTTTCCTGGCCGAAATCCGCTCCTGGTAGGAATTTTGCGCTTCGCCGCGCTTATTTCACGGAATTTAAACCATATTCCGCGAGTATCCGGCTGCGCCGCCCACATTTTCGGGCGTCAGGCGCCGGAAGACTTCGCATGGATGGTAACGATCAATCGATGCCGCGGACGCCGCAACCGTCTCAGACGCCGCGGCCGGGCGTCAAGCATATCAGCCTCGCTTTGCAGGGGGGTGGCTCCCATGGCGCGTTCACCTGGGGCGTCATGCACCGCCTCATCAGCGAACCCAGGATCTATATCGACGGCCTCTCGGGCACCAGTGCCGGGGGCATGAACGCCGCCGTCTTCGCCGATGGCTTCCTCAAGGGCAAGCGCCAGGGGGCGATCGACGCCCTGCAGGCCTTCTGGATGGGCGTCTCGCAGCTCAACCCGCTCCCGCGCGCCTTGCCGCGCGGCGTTCCAGGCCTGACCGACTGGAATGTCGACGGCGATCCCAGCTTCATGTGGCTGGATTATGCGACACGCATGTTCTCGCCGCTGCAGCTCAATCCGATGCGCGTCAATCCCCTGGGCGATCTGCTGCGCGATCTGGTCGATTTCGAGAATCTGCGCAGCCATCCGCAGGTGAAGCTCTTCGTCACCGCATCCAATGTGCGCACCTGCCGCTCGCGCATCTTCCGCACGCCGGAGATATCGGCCGACGCGCTGCTCGCCTCGGCCTGCCTGCCCCTGCTGTTCGAAGCCGTCGAGATCGAGGGCGAGCATTACTGGGATGGCGGCTATCTCGGCAACCCGGCCATCCATCCGCTCATTCATGAATGCGACAGCAGTGATGTGGTCATCGTCCAGGTCAATCCGATGAATCGCCAGGACGTCCCCCTGTCATCGCGGGACATCCTCAACCGCATCAACGAAATGACCTTCAATTCCAGCCTGGTGCGCGAGATGGAAGGCTTTGCCACCATCACCCGGTTGATCGAAAGCGGCGAATTGCACAACGACCGCTACACCGCCGTGCGCTTTCACGAGATCAGCGCGGAATGCGAATTGGCCGAGATGGGTGCGCTCAGCAAGATGAACACCGAACGCGCCTTCCTTGAGCATCTCCACCAACTCGGCTATGAGACGGCGGATAAGTGGATCGCACAGCATTTCGAGCGTATCGGCTGGGAAAGCACCATCAACCTTGCTGAACGGTTCGGCTGAAACGAAAGTTCATATTGCTCATCATGCTCACCCGCGTCCTCTGCGCTGCCGGCGCAGCACTCTTCGCTCTCAACATCGCCGCTTCAACTGCCGCCGCTGAAACCCGGATTGCCTTCGTCAATCCCGGCCTCAAGGATGAGTTCTTCTGGCCGGAAGTCTCCCGCACGATGCAGGCCGCGGCCGATCAATTCGGCTTCTCGCTGGAGATCGTCTACGCCGAGCGCGATGCGCAGCGCATGATCAACCTCGGTCTCGCCCAGGTCGCGCAGGCGACACCCCCCGACATCCTCATTCTGGTGAACGAGTTCCAGGCAGCACCGGAGGTCCTGGAGGCGGCTGACGCCAGGGGCATCAAGGTCCTCATGCTGCTCAACGCCTTCATCGGCGAGCAATTGCGGGAGATGGACGTTCCGGGACGGAAGCATCCCCATTGGATCGGCAGCCTGGTGCCCAGCAATCTTGGTGCCGGGCAACGCATGGCGGAAACGCTGACGGAATGCATGGCCGATCACGCGCTCGCGGATTCCGCGGACAAATTCCACGTCCTCGCTTTGGCCGGCGATGCGCGCACACCGGCCTCGCTGGAACGCACCGCCGGCATGCATGCCGGCTTCGCCAATGCCAAAAGCGTTGTCATCGACCGCCATTTCCGCACCAACTGGCAGGCGCCCGACGCCAGGCGCCAGACGCTCAACTACCTCGATTGGACCAAGACCCATGACGTGCGCCCATCCGGCATCTGGGCTGCCAATGACGCGTTGGCTTTGGGCGCCATCGAGGCGGTCCGCGAACGTGGGCTCAAGCCCGGCAGCGATATCTGCATCGTCGGCCTCAACTGGTCGCCCGATGCGCTGACGCTGGTCCGGGACGGCGTCATGGCCGGCACCGACGGTGGTCATTTCCTGGCCGGCGGCTGGGCCATGGTCATGATCAACGATTATCTCCAGCAAAAGAAGCCGCTCGGCAATGTCTCCTTCGAGATGGCCGGCATCGACCGCCATAACGTGCAGCAATTCATGGCGGAACTGGGGAACCGCGACTGGCGGCGCATCCCCTTCCCCCGCTTTGCCCGCACCGATTCCGGCTACGACTTCTCGCTAACGCGTATCCTCACCTATCTCAGCGAATGACTCTCACTGGGCCTTGCTTCGGGATTGCTTGGTACGCGCCCAGAGGTTGAGCCCTTCCACCAGCGCCGAAAAGGCGATGGCGAAATAGAGATAGGCTTTCGGGATGTGGAAGTGCAGCCCTTCGCCCACCAGCGCCATGCCGATCAACAGCAGGAAGGAAAGGCACAGCACTTTCACTGTCGGATGCTTGTCGACGAAATTGCCGACCGGCTGCGCCGCCGCGATCATGACGATCATGGCGACAACCACCGCCGCGACCATGACCGAGAGGTGCTCGGCCATGCCGACCGCGGTGATCACGCTATCCAGCGAGAAGACGATATCGAGAAGCGCGATCTGCACGATCGCAGCGCCGAAGGTCAGATATTTGCCGCCCTTCGGACCACCCTCGGCACCCTCGATGTGATGATGGATTTCGGTCGTGGCCTTGGCCAGCAGGAACAGGCCGCCGCCCAGCAGGATGACGTCGCGCCAGGAAAGCTCGAAAGCCAGTTCCGGCCCGAACCAGCCGATCGTCAGGATCGGCGCCGTCAATCCGGCGACCCAGGCGATCGAGGCCAGCAGGATGAGACGCGTGCCCAGCGCCAGCAGCAGGCCGACACGTCGCGCCATTTTCTGCTTTTCCGGGGCGCAGCGGCTGGCCACGATCTGGACGAACAGCAGATTGTCGATGCCAAGAACGATTTCCAGTGCCGCCAAGGTCAGGAAACTCAGCACGACCTGCGGGTCGGTCATTAATTCCAGCATGATGTGACGTCCGCTCCCCCGGAAAGATCTTAAGATGCAAGATCGCAAAAAATGTCCGGAGGAGATGGTGGGCGCTCGCAAAAAGTCAACCATCCCAAGGCAATTTTGCGGATTGTACTCACCCCGCAGACAAACGACCCGAACCGGCGTATGCTGGTTTTGTCGGGTCGCGGCTCTTTGCAGTCGCCGGCGGTCGAATGGATCGCTGACAGAATACTGACTGGCATCGGGAGCCGTCCCCTCGAAACCGAGATTCGGGAGGATGCATATGGCGACGACCATCAGAAACCCCATCGAATGGGGTTGGGACCAATTCAAGCACGCGGCTGACGCCCTGGATACGATCGGCCGCTCCTGGGACCATGCCGAGGCGCGGGAGCAGGTCCAGCCTGGAACCCTGCCGATCCGCAGGATCGATGTGGCGGCTTTTCGCGACATCTTCCGGCGCGCGGCGGCCGATTTCGGCGCCTACCGCACCGACGTCGTTTTCCTCTGCGTCATCTATCCGGTGATCGGCCTGGTGCTCGCCCGCTTCCTGTTCGGCTATCAGCTCCTGCCGATGCTGTTTCCCATGGCTTCCGGCTTTGCCCTCATCGGTCCCTTCGCCGCCATCGGCCTTTATGAAATGAGCCGCCAGCGCGAGATGGGGCGCGAGACCACCTGGGTCAATGCGCTGGCCGTCTTCCGCGCCCCAAATTTTGGCGCCATCCTGGGCTTGGGCCTGATCCTGGTCGCCGTGTTCCTCACCTGGATCGCCACCGCCTATGCCATCCAGACGGCAACGCTGGGAGCCGAGCCGCCACGCTCCATTCCCGGCTTTCTCAACGCCGTGTTCACGACACCGGCCGGCTGGGCGATGATCGGGATCGGCATCGGCGCGGGCCTTCTCTTCGCCGTCTTCGCGATGTCGATCAGCGTGATCTCGTTCCCGCTGCTGCTCGACCGCGATATCGGCCTTGGCACCGCGATCCGCACTTCGGTCCGCGCGGTCGCCGCCAACCCGATCCCGATGGCGGTGTGGGGCCTCATCGTCGCTGGTGGATTGGTGCTGGGCTCGCTGCCGTTCTTTGTCGGCCTGATCGTGGTGATCCCGATCCTGGGCCACGCCACCTGGCATCTTTACCGGCAGATCGTGCCCTAGGATTTGTGTGGCATCTCGGGCAGCGTCTTGCGCCATTTCGCGCGCAAGGCTGCCGGCCGTTCCGGAAAACGCGCTTCCAGCAAATCGATCGCGGCGATGCGATCGGTGCGGAAATGCCGGAAGTCCTGGCGCAATTCGCACCAGGCGATCAGCATGCGCACGGAATCGAGATAGCCAAGGCCGATCGGCCAGACGACACGCTGCGTCGCGCGCCCCTGCTCGTCGCGATAGCCCATCGCCAGTTTCCGCGCGTTGTGAATGGCGTGCCGGATGATGCCGACATCGATCTGATCGACCGGCAAGGTGCGGTGGGACGGCGCCAGACTCGCCGGTTCCAGCACGATCGGGCGCAGGCGCTCGGGCACCGCGGCCGCGATCTTCGCCACCAGATCCTGCGCCGCGCGGACAAGGCCCGCATCGCCGCGCGTCGCAACCAATTGCGCCCCCAGGACCGCGGCCTCGATCTCGTCCGCCGTCAGCATCAAGGGCGGCATGTCATGGCCGCCCTCCAGGACATAACCCACTCCCGCTTCGCCCCGGATCGGCACGCGCTGGGCCATCAGCGTCGCGATATCGCGGTAGACCGAGCGCTTGGAGGTCTCCAGCTCGCGCGCGATGGCGTCCGCCGTTACCGGCTGCCGGTGGCGGCGCAGGATCTGGATGATCTGGAACAGGCGGTCGGCGCGCCGCATCCACTTTCCCTTTTCGTTCGCTGCTGACACTAGGCTGGCAGCAGGGTGGCAGTAAAGAACAAGCCATCACCGAGAGCGCATGAAGGGGCCTGGCCATGACGATTGCAAAACCTGATCAACCCATTGTTCTATTTGGATTCGGTCCGAAATTCGATCTGCCGGAGGCGAGCCCCTTTGTAGCGAAGACCGAGACCCAGCTACGCATGGCAGGCCTCCCCTACCACAAGAACCTCACCGGCCGAGCGGAGGCGCCCAAGGGCAAGCTCCCCTATATCCGGGACGGCGCGGCGATCGTCGCCGATTCCACTTTCATCCGGCAGCATCTGGAATGGTCCTACGGGGTGGATTTCGATGCCGGCTACGACCTTGCGCAGCGGGCACTCGCCTGGTCGATCGAGCGCCTGCTGGAGGACCACCTCTATTGGATCGCCATGAAGTTTCGCTGGCTCGACCCCGACAATTTCGCCAAGGGACCGGCGCATTTTTTTGACGGCGCACCGGCCGAGATCCGCGACCGGCTGCGCAACGAGGCGCGCGAGGCGGTCCGCCAGCGCATGCTGGGCTACGGCATCGGCCGGCATGCCGACGAGGATATCCTCTTTCTGGCCACCCATTCGCTCTACAGCCTCGCCACCCTGCTGGGCGACAAACCCTATCTGTTGGGCGAGCGGCCCTGTGGCACCGATGCCACGGCTCTGGCCATGCTGGCGGCGATCATGACGCCCTTCTTCCCCGGCGAATTGCGCGATACGGCCATGAGCTTCGACAATCTCTATCCCTATGTGCTGCGCATGCTGGAAAAGTACTACCCGGATTTCGACCTCGCCGGCTGGCCGGAGGTAAAGCGGCCGAGCCTCTCTTGCGTCGCATGAAACGCCGGCCTGTTTCGGACGACTCGGTGACGGGGCGTAGCGTCGCAGAAGCCCGCTCGTGGGAGCGGGCCTTCCCTTGCTGCAAGGAGACTTGCGATGGTGACACCTCTTTCGACCGATCTCATGCTGCTGGTCTGGTCGGTGGCGCTCTGCGTCGTGCAGATGCTGATCGCCGTTTGCGCCAATCTGCCCCAGGTCGGCCTGCCCACTTTGGCCGGGAACCGCGACAACATGCCGGCGGCGGCGGGCCTCGCCGGCCGGGCGCTGCGGGCGCATTACAACATGCTGGAGAATCTCGGCCTCTTCGCCGCCCTCATCCTGGTCGCCCATGTCAGCGGCCGCGCCAACGAGATGACGGCACTGGGGGCGCAATTGTTCTTCTGGGCCCGGCTTGCCTATGCCCTCGTCTATCTCATCGGCATTCCCTGGGTGAGGACGGGAACCTGGGTGGTCTCGATGGCCGGCATCGTCCTTATCTTCCTGCAATTGCTCTAGGAACGCTGGCCGGCTGGCATCCGCCGGTCTTGCTTCCCATATAAGTGGGCGGGTCCGGAGACGGGCCCGCCCCTTTTTTGCGTTCGGCCTTTATTCTATAACCGGTGACATGAAACCACTTCAGGCAGATCCAATTGTCGAGGAACGCGCCATCGGCGCCGGTGAACCCCTCCCCGGCAAGCCATTCAAGCTCGTTTCCGATTACGTTCCAGCGGGCGACCAGCCCCAGGCGATCGCGCAATTGATTGCGGGGGTCGAAGCGCAGGAACGCGACCAGGTTCTCCTTGGCGTTACCGGCTCGGGCAAGACCTTCACCATGGCCCATGTGATCCAGGCGGTGCAGCGCCCGGCTCTGGTCCTGGCGCCCAACAAGACCCTGGCGGCCCAGCTTTATGGCGAGATGAAAAGCTTCTTCCCGGAAAACGCGGTCGAATACTTCGTCAGCTATTACGACTATTACCAGCCCGAGGCCTATGTGCCGCGGACCGATACCTATATCGAGAAGGAAAGCTCGCTCAACGAACAGATCGACCGCATGCGCCATTCGGCGACGCGCGCCCTGTTCGAGCGCCGCGACGTGATCATCGTCGCCTCGGTTTCCTGCATCTATGGTATCGGCGCGCCCGAGACCTATTCGACCATGACCATCACGCTGAAGCCCGGCGACAGCATCGATCTCAATCTCCTGCTGCGCCGCCTCATCGAGCTCCAGTACAAGCGCAACGAGACGGCCTTCTACCGCGGCACCTTCCGTTTGAAAGGCGACGTGCTGGAACTTTTCCCGGCCCATATGGAAGACCGCGCCTGGCGCCTCTCCATGTTCGGTGACGAGATCGAGACGATCGCCGAATTCGACCCGCTCACCGGGCAGAAGATCGTCGATCTGGACGAAATCAAGATCTACGCCAACAGCCATTACGTGACGCCGAAGCCGACCTTGCATCAGGCGGTGAAGCAGATCCGCGAGGAACTCAAGATCCGGCTGAAGGATCTCGAGGCGCAGAACAAATTGCTGGAAGCCCAGCGCCTGGAACAGCGTGTCAATTTCGACATGGAGATGATCGAGGCCACGGGCGTTTGTGCCGGCATCGAGAATTACTCGCGCTATCTGACCGGCCGCAATCCGGGCGAGCCGCCCCCGACCCTGTTCGAATATCTGCCGGGCGACGCGCTGCTCTTCGCCGATGAAAGCCATGTCTCGATCCCGCAGATCGGCGGCATGTTCAAGGGCGACTGGCACAGGAAGTCGACACTTGCCGAATACGGTTTCCGTCTGCCTTCCTGCACTGACAACCGGCCGCTTAAATTCGAGGAATGGGAACGCATGCGTCCCCAGACCGTGGCGGTCTCGGCGACCCCCGGTCCCTGGGAACTCAACCAGACCGGCGGCGCCTTCATCGAACAGGTGATCCGCCCCACGGGCCTCATCGATCCGGTCTGCATCGTGCGGCCGACCGAGACCCAGGTCGACGACGTGGTCGCCGAATGCAAGGAAGCGGCAAGGCTCGGCCAGCGCGTGCTCATCACGACGCTCACCAAGCGCATGGCCGAGGACCTCACCGAATATCTCCATGAATCCGGCGTGCGGGTGCGCTACATCCATTCCGACGTGGAAACCCTGGAGCGAATCGAGATCATCCGCGATCTGCGCCTCGGCGCCTTCGACGTGCTGGTCGGCATCAATCTGCTGCGTGAGGGCCTCGACATTCCGGAATGTGCGCTGGTCTGCATTCTGGATGCCGACAAGGAAGGTTTCCTGCGCTCACGCACCAGCCTGGTGCAGACCATCGGCCGCGCGGCGCGCAATCTCGACGGCCGCGTGCTGCTCTACGCCGACAGGATGACCGACAGCTTGAAATACGCGCTGGACGAGACCAGCCGCCGGCGCGAGAAGCAGCAGGCCTATAACGCCGCCAACGGCATCACGCCGGAATCGGTCCGGAAGAACATCTCCGACATCATGGAATCGGTCTATGAATCCGATCACGTGACGGTCGATACCGGCATCCTCGGCGAGCGGCATCTGCTTGGCCACAATCTCAAGGCGACCCTGGCCGAGCTCGAGAAGAAGATGCGCGAGGCCGCCGGCAATCTGGAATTTGAGGAGGCCGCCCGCTATCGCGACGAGATCAAGCGGCTGGAAGCCCTCGATCTGGAGATCCCCACGACCTCGGGCGGGTTGAAGGGCGGCCTGGACGCCGCCGGCAAACCCCTGCCCGACCGGCCCCGCGCCCGCTCCAGTGCCGGCCGCCCCGGCGAAGCGCCGCGCTTCAAGGACAAGAAGAACCGGCGGAGATAGAATTCACGCCTGCCGCGCCAGCATGACCTTGAAACGGCTGAGTGCCACGGCCAGGAACACGGCGCCCTGCACCGCGATGATCGCAAGCTGCGGCCAGATGATGTCGAACCCGGCACCGCGATAGAGCACACCCTGCGACAGCGACACGAAATGGGTGGAAGGCAGGATCTTCATCGCCACCTGAAAGAAGGTCGGCATGGATTCGACCGGCGTCGTGGACCCCGAGAGCAAATTCATCACCACGAAGCAGGGGATCGCCATCAGGCCGAATTGCGGCATGGAATTGGCAAAGGTCGCGAGCAGAATGCCCAGCGCCGTCGTCGCGAAAAGATAGATCGCGGCACTGCCAAGAAACAGCAGCTTCGAGCCAGCGACGGGCACACCCAGCAACAGATTGACAACGAAGTGCAGAGAGAGCGCCACGCCGAACAGGATGACGAGGCCATTCGCCCAGATCTTGGCGGCGGCGATCTCGCTTGCTGTCACCGGCATGACCAGCAGATGCTCGATCGTGCCCCGCTCGCGTTCGCGAATGACGGCGGCGCCCACCAGGATGATGGACAGAATGGTGACGTTCTGCACCACCTGCATCACCGCCATGAACGAGGCGGAATCCAAATTCGGATTGAAATAGGCGCGGATCACCACCTCGACCGGTGCCGTTTCAAAGGGACTCTGCGTCCCCAGGAACCGGTAGCTCTCGCGCGTGATGATCTCGTTGACGTAGCGCGTGCCGATCCCGGCCTGGGTCATCGCGGTGGCGTCGACCGAAAGTCCGATCACCGGCCGGCGCCCGGCCAGAAGATCGGATTCCATGCCCGGCGGCAGATCGAGAACGAAGGTGAAAAGGGCGCGGTCGAGACCGGCGTCGATTTCGGAGCGGTCGATCTCCTGCGGCGGCAGGAAATAAGGCGGCTGCAGCGCCTCGATGATGCGCCGCGACAATTGCGAGCCGTCGCCATCCACGACCGCGATCGCCGCATTGCGCACTTCGGTCCTGACACCATGGGCGACGGTATAGACCGAGATGGTGAAGGCAAAGACCATGAGGCCGAGCAGGACCGGGTCGCGGCCAAGCGCTGCAATCTCTTTCAACCCCAACCGATAGACATTGCCGAGCCACAAGCGGAATCCGCGCATCTCACCCCTCCTGCTTGGAGACGCAGAGACGCGCCAGCACCAGATAGCCGATCGCGAATGCGGCCAGCACCAGATACTCCTTGCCGAAGGAGGCGAAGCCCAGCCCCTTGGTGAAGACGCCGAGGCTGATGGTCTGGTACCAGGAAGCGGGAAAACCGAGGCCGATCCATTTGGCCCCACCTTCCAGCGTCGCCGTCGGGTAAAGCAGGCCGGAGAAATTCACCGCCGGCAGCACCGAGAGAATGGCCGCAGCGAAAATGGCCGCCACCTGGCTGGAGCAAAAGGCCGAGATCAACAGACCGAATCCGGTCGCGGCGGCAAGGTAGAGGACAACCCCCGCCATCATGGCAAGCAGGCTGCCCTTGGGGAAAATACCGAAGATCGGCACCGCCATCAGCGTCATCAGCAGGAAGGCGAAACAGCCGATGCCGATATAGGGCAGTTGCTTGCCGATGAGAAACTCGCCGATCCCCGCCGGCGAGGCATAGAGATTGGCGATGGTGCCCAGCTCCTTCTCGCGCACCACACCCAAAGCCGTCAGCATGGCAGGGATCAGCATCAGCAACAGCATGATGATGCCGGGTACGATGGCGACGACGCTCTTGAAATCCTGGTTGTAGCGAAAGCGCGGCACGAAATCGAAGGCGGTCGGCTCCTCATAGCGGCCGACAGTCTGCCGTGCGAGTTCGGCCGCGTAATTGAGCGCGATCCCTTCGACATAGCCACGCGCCGTCTCGCCGCGGAAGGGAAAGCTGCCGTCGATGAAGACGCCGATCTGCGGCTTGAGGTCCTGCATCCGGTAGCGCCCGAAATCCGGCGGGATCTCGATTGCCACCTGAACGTCGCCCGATTGCAGCCGGCGGTCGAGATCGTTGAAATCCACGATCGGCGGCTGTTCGGAGAAATAGACCGACCCGCCGAAACCTTCGACGGCACCCCGGCTGTCGATCGAGCGGTCGCGGTCCAGCACGGCATAGCGCAGATTCTCGACATCGAAGGACATGCCGAAACCGAAGCAGATGAGGAGAAAGAGCGGCGCCAGAAGAGCGAAGGTGAGGCGCACCGGATCGCGGCGTAGCTCCAGGGTTTCGCGCCGCGCGAAGACACCGATCCGGCGCAGCGAAGCCGGCATCCATGATCTGCCCGCTGGCGCCCAATCCTGCCGGGAATCGGTATCTTCCGCGTCGACCGACGCCGCAAGGACGCCTTCTTCCTGTTCGATCAGATGGACAAAGGCCTCGTCGAGATCGCCGCCGCCATGTTCGTCAGCCAAATCCTGCGGCGTGCCCACGGCCAGAACCCGGCCGCGATGCATGAAGGAAATGCGGTCGCAGCGCGCGGCCTCGCTCATGAAATGGGTGGAGACGAAAACGGTGACGCCTTCTTCGCGCGCAAGGTGCCCGATCTGCTGCCAGAAGGCATCGCGCGCCTCCGGATCGACGCCGGAAGTGGGTTCGTCGAGAATGAGAACCTTGGGATTGTGCAGGCAGGCCGCCGCCAATTGCAGGCGCTGCCGCTGCCCCAGGGAAAGATCACCGGGATTCCGCTCGGCCAGATTCGTGAGCTCGAAACGCTCCATGGCGAGGCGCAAACGCGCGGCCATCTCGCCCGCCAGCACCTGATAGAGCCGCGCATGCAGCTCCAGATTGGCGCGCACGGTCAGTTCCTCATAGAGCGAGAAACCCTGCGACATGTAGCCGATATTGAGGCGGGTATTGCGATCCTGCGCGGCGATCGGCCGCCCCAGCAATTGACCTTCCCCGCTGCTGACTGGCAGCAGACCGGTCAGCATCTTCATCGTGGTGGTCTTGCCGCAGCCATTGGAGCCGAGAAAACCGAAGATCTCGCCCGCTTCGATGCGGAAGCTGACCCGGTCGACCGCCACGAAATCACCGAAACGCCGCGTCAATTCCTTTGCTTCGATGACGGGTGGCCCATCGTGAGGCACGCGTGGCGGCATATGCCACTCCGACATTTCCCCGACAGGGTGGCCGCCCCGACGCAAGGCGACGAAGGCATCTTCAAGCTTCGCCGTGCCGGTCTGGCGCAGGATCTCGGCCAGCTTGCCCACGGCCAGCAGGCGACCCCCGTCGACGATGGCGATCTGATCGAACTGGACGGCTTCCTCCATATAGGCCGTCGCCACCACCATGGTCAGATGGGGTCGATCCGTTCGGATGTCTTCGATCAATTGCCAGAACTGGCGACGCGACAGCGGATCGACGCCGGTGGTCGGTTCGTCGAGGATCAAGAGATCAGGATCGTGCACCAGCGCGCAGCAGAGGCCGAGCTTCTGCTTCATGCCGCCCGAGAGCTTGCCCGACGGCCGATCCGGAAAGGGCGCAAGGCCAGTTGCTTTCAGCAAGCGCCGGCGCCGCTCGGCCCGTTCCCGCCCCTCGACGCCGAAGAGACCGGCGAAGAAATCGATATTCTCGGCAACGGACAAAGTGGGATAGAGATTTTTGCCGAGGCCCTGCGGCATGTAGGCGATCCGCGGCGCCACGTCATCGCGATGGCCGCGCGATCGCATGTCGCCGCCCAGTACCTCGACACTGCCGCCTTGGATGCGCCGCGTCCCGGCGATCAGCGACAACAGGGTCGATTTGCCGACGCCGTCCGGCCCGATCACCGCGAGCGAGGTCCCGGCCGGGATCGCAAGCTCGATATCCTCGAGCGCAAAGTGGCGGTTGTGGCGGTAATGCAATCCGGTCAGGCGAACCGCGACATCTGCCATGGGGATCATCCCTGGCGCATTCATTGCGCGGCGTCATCCCCGGGTGCCGGCGGCAGTTTCACGGCGAGATAGTCCGGCCAGGCCGCCTGCGGGTCGACCTGCAGATAGGCATTGCCGGTGAGGCCCGCTTTCACATAATCGCGATAGGTCATGAGGATTTCCTGATCGATCTCGACCTTGATCCGGTAGGTCAGCTTGTCGCGCTCGGTCTTCGTTTCGACGAATTTCGGCGTGAACTGAGCCTCCGCCGCCACGAAGCTGATCTTCGCCGGTATGACGTATTCGGCGGCGGCGTCCAGGACGATGCGCGCCTCTGCGCCGACACCGACCCGGCCAGCGACGGCCGTCGGGAAGAAAACCACCATGTGCACATCGGCCAGATCCAGCAGGGTCGCCACCTGACCACCAGCCGCCAGCACTTCGCCCGCCTTGACCAACCGGTATTCCACGCGGCCGTCGGTCGGCGCCTTCAGGGTCATGTCGGCGATCACGGCTTCCAGCCGCAGCACGCGGGCGGCGGCTGCATTGGCCGCGGCTTTGGTATCCTCGACCGTCACCAGCGCTCCCTTGAGGGATGCCGCCGCCACATCGCGTTGCGCGCGCCGTCGATCCACTTCCGCGACCGAGCTCGCATTCTTCTTTTGCAAGGTGGTCGCGCGCTCGAGTTCTATCTCGGCAAGATTGAGATCGGCCTGACGAATGCCGATATCCGCCTCGGCCTTGTTGATGCCTTGTTGCGCCTGGCGCTCATTGGCTTTCGCTTCAGCCAGTTCCGCTAGCAATTCGGCGACATCCATTTCCGCGACCACCGATCCTTCGGTCACGAAATCGCCTTCATCGACCCTTATCTCGGCGACCCGGCCGGCATATTTGGTCGCCACCGCCACCCGTTCCACTTCGATCCGGCCATTGGCGACAGCAAAGCCGGTCAAGGCCGCTTCGGCCTGGCGCTGCTGCCAGAACACATAGCCGGCACTGCCGGCCCCAATCAGAAGCAGGGCAAGAATGATGTAGAACAGCCGCATGATCGCAACCACCTTCCGCACAAACAAGAATGGGGCCGGAAACCCGACCCCATTCTGTCATGCCAGTGCGTCGCGGCAAGCGCCTTGATTTAAATCAAGCCCACCGAACTTAAGCCCGTACCAGCGGCTTGTACTTGATGCGGTGCGGCTGGTCGGCATCCGACCCCAGGCGGCGATGGCGGTCCACCTCGTAATCCTGGTAATTGCCCTCGAACCATTCCACATGGCTGTCGCCTTCGAAGGCCAGGATATGGGTGGCGATGCGGTCGAGGAACCAGCGATCGTGGCTGGTGACGACCACGCAGCCGGCAAAATCCAGCAGCGCTTCTTCCAGGGCCCGCAAGGTATCGACATCGAGATCGTTGGTCGGCTCGTCGAGCAGCAGGACGTTGGCACCCGATTTCAGCATCTTGGCGAGGTGCACGCGGTTGCGCTCGCCGCCCGAGAGCTGGCCCACCTTCTTCTGCTGGTCGGTGCCCTTGAAATTGAAACCGGCGACATAGGCGCGGCTCGGCACCTTGCGCTTGCCGAGTTCGATTTCGTCGTGACCGTCCGAAACTTCCTCCCACACGGTCTTGTTCCCGTTGAGGCTGTCGCGCGACTGATCGATATAGCCCAGCTTCACCGTCTCGCCGACCTTGAAGCTGCCGCCATCGGGTTTTTCCTGGCCGGTGATCATGCGGAAGAGCGTCGTCTTGCCGGCGCCGTTGGGGCCGATCACGCCAACGATGCCGCCGGGCGGCAGGCGGAACGAGAGATCCTCGATCAACAGACGGTCGCCGAAGCCTTTGTTGAGATGCTCGGCCTCAATGACGAGATCGCCGAGGCGGGGACCCGCCGGAATATAGATCTGCGCTGCGTCCTGGGCCTTGTCGTTCTGCTGAGCGAGCAAGGTCTCGTAGGCGGTGACGCGGGCCTTCGATTTCGCCTGGCGCGCCTTGGGGCTCTGGCGGATCCATTCCAGCTCGCGATCCAGCGCGCGCTGACGCGAGGATTCCGATTTCTGTTCCTGCTCCTGGCGCTTGGCCTTCTGCTCCAGCCAGCCGGAGTAATTCCCCTCGAAGGGAATGCCCTGGCCGCGATCGAGCTCCAGAATCCAGCCGGCCACATTGTCGAGGAAATAGCGGTCATGGGTCACGGCAACAACCGTGCCCTTGTATTCTTCCAGGAAATGCTCCAGCCAGGCGACCGATTCCGCGTCGAGATGGTTGGTAGGCTCGTCGAGCAGCAGCATGTCGGGATTGGAGAGCAGCAGGCGGCAAAGCGCCACGCGGCGCCGCTCGCCGCCCGAGAGCTTGGTGACGTCCGCATCCGAGGGCGGGCAGCGAAGCGCATCCATCGCGATCTCGACCTTGCGCTGGATGTCCCAGGCATCGGCGGCGTCGATCTTCTCCTGCAACTCCGCCTGCTTGGCAAGCAGCGTGTCGAAATCGGCATCCGGATCGGCCATGGCGTTGGAGACCGCCTCGAAATCCTCGAGCAGCTTCGCGGTGGCGCCGACGCCTTCCATGACGTTGCCGAGCACGTCCTTCTTCGGGTCGAGTTCCGGCTCCTGCGCCAGATAGCCCACCGAGACGCCGTCGGCGGCCCAGGCCTCGCCGTTAAACTCCTTGTCGATCCCCGCCATCATCTTGAGGAGCGTCGATTTACCCGAGCCGTTATGGCCGAGCACGCCGATCTTGGCGCCGGGCAGGAACGAGAGCCAGATATTCTCCAGCACCTTCTTGCCGCCCGGATAGGTCTTTGAAAGACCCTTCATCACGTAAATGTATTGATACGCCGCCATTTTTTGCTCCGACCCACGAAAACCTTCGGCCTGATCGCCGTTTCGGCGCCTTACTTAGACGATTGGGGCGGTAGGTGGAAGGGGTGGCCGGAAAGCATCCGCTTTGCGGGCTACAAATCGAGCGCGATCCCGGCTATCTTCGCGACCGCCTGGCCGGATTGGCCATTCCAGCCAAGAGCCCGGTTTTATCATGCCCGCCCCAGAAGCCGCCCAGCGCCCCCTTTTCGGCATCGTCCTGATGCTGGCCGCCATGGCGATCCTCCCTTTCCTGGACGTGGTCGCGAAACATCTCGGCCAGACGGGTGTTCCGGTCATCCAGATCGTCTGGGCGCGGCTTTTCTTCGGCATGCTGCTGACCTTGCCCTTCGCCCTCAAGATCGGCGGCCTCAAGGGCGTGGTGCCGGATCCCTTCTGGATGCACACCCTGCGCGGGCTTTTCTTGTGCGGGGCGACTTTCTTCTTTTTCTGGGGCCTCAAATTCCTGCCCATCGCCGACACGCTGGCGATCTTCTTCGTGCAGCCCTTGATCGTCACCATGCTCTCGCCGGTCATGCTGGGCGAAAAGGTCGGCATCCGCCGCTGGGTCGCAGTCGTGGTGGGTTTCATCGGCACGCTCATCATCATCCGGCCGGGTTTCCAGGAATTCAACCCGGGCATGCTGATGGCATTGGCCGCCGGTACCTCGCTCGCCATCTACATGCTGCTCACCCGCAAGATCTCGGGCCGCGCCAATCCGATGGTCACGACTTTCCATACCAATATCGTCGGCGCCGTCCTTACCGGCATCGCCGTGCTGTTCTTCTGGCAGCCCCTGACGCTCGAACAATGGCTGATGTTTCCGCTCCTCGGCCTCATCGCCACGATCGGCCATTCGCTGATCGTCAAAGCCTATGACCATGCCGAGGCCTCGTTGCTGGCTCCCTTCGCCTATGCCGAGATGATCATGGCCGTGGTCGCCGGCTGGTATTTCTTCGGCGATTTCCCGGACCGCTGGACCTTTGTCGGGGTCGGCATCCTGATCGCCTGCGCGCTCTACATTTCCTACCGCGAACGAATCCGCAAACTCCCCGCCAGCGTTTCGGGCGAGCATTCCTGAAAGCCTGCGGCGTTCAGCCCGCCGAGATTGCTTCCACCCTATTGATTGATTATGTTTCCATCGTATCAATCATAAGAGTTGGGGCACTCGACATGAATTTCTTCAAGCGTAGCCTAGCCATTATTTTGGTCACGGCGATGACATCATTTGTTGCGGCTTGCGGCACGCCGGAATCTCTCAGCTATCCGCCCGGCAAAACCCTGAAAATTACCAGCGACGTTTGGGGCGCTTTTCAAGAATACCGCGAATTGCAGGGCGGCGTGCGCAAGAACGGCTTTTTTCTGGTCGCCATGCATAACGATGTCGGTGTGGGCTCGCGCTGGAGCTATTGCCCACCCTCGGCGGATTATTGCCGCGAGGGTGGCTTGAATCTCGCCAGCCAGATGTGCCGGGACGAGCGGTTGACCTGTGTGCTGTTTGCGCGCGGGCCACAGATTGTCCTCCCCTATGAGATCGTCAATTAAGGCGCCGTTTCGCGCCGGACGACCATGTCCGAAAACCGCGAGTACCGAGGTGTGTTCCATGGCATTCTCTGGCCATGGAACACCGCCTTCACCTCACGGGCGATCCCGTCTCTCTTGATCCCCTGGCCTGCTACCGGGCGCTGGAGACGCGCGATGCGCGCTTCGACGGCCGGCTTTTCGTCGGCGTCACCTCGACCCGGATCTATTGCCGGCCGATCTGCCCGGCGCGGACAGCGAAATTCGTCCATTGCCGCTTTTATCCCAGCGCCGCCGCCGCGCAGGAGGCAGGATTCCGCCCCTGCCTCCGCTGCCGGCCGGAAACGGCACCGGAACTTGGCGCCTGGCACGGCACCTCGAATACCGTCTCGCGCGGCCTCGCGCTCATTGCCGAGGGCGCGCTCGATGGCGAGGATGCCAGCGTCGATGATCTCGCTTCCCGCCTCGGCATCGGCGAGCGGCAATTGCGGCGCCTCTTCAAGGAGCATCTCGGCGCCTCGCCGATCGCGGTCGCCCAGGCCCGGCGCGTGCATTTCGCCAAGCAGCTCATTCACGATACCGATCTGCCGATGACCGAGGTGGCCGCGGCCGCCGGCTTCGGCAGTCTGCGCCGCTTCAACGAATGCTTTCAGATGCTTTACCGGCGCCCGCCCGGCGCATTGCGGCGCCGGGCGCCCACGCATCAACTAGCCGATGGCGTGACTCTCCGCCTGCCCTATCGCCCCCCTTACGACTGGCCGACGATGCTGGGCTTTCTGGCGGCGCGTGCCATTCCGGGCATGGAAGGCGTCGCCGGTGATCGCTATATCCGGGCCATCGCCCTCGATGGCAAGGCCGGCACCATCGAGATCGGCCATCTGCCGGCGCGGCACTCTCTCGCCGTGACGATCCGCTTTCCCAACCTACGCGCTTTGCCGGCCATCGTGCGGCGCATCCGGCGCGTCTTCGATCTCGGCGCCGATGTGACGATGATCGGCGCGCAGCTCGCAGATGATCCGCTGCTCGGCCCGATGATCGCCGCACGGCCGGGTTTGCGCGTACCCGGTGGCTGGGACGGTTTTGAACTCGCCATCCGCGCCATTCTCGGGCAACAGATCACCATCGCCGCCGCGCGCAAACTGGGCCAGCAATTGGTGGCGCTTTGTGGTGGCGCCGTTCCGGCCAACGCCCACGGGCTGACGCATTGTTTCCCGACGCCCCTACAATTGCTGGCGAGCGATCTCGACATACTCGGCATGCCGGGTGCCCGGCGCCAGGCGCTCATCGCCATGGCGGAAGCCGCGGCGGCTGATCCGGATCTTTTTCAGGCACGCGGCAGCATCGAGGAAACCGTGGCGCGGCTCCGCGACATCCGCGGCATCGGCGACTGGAGCGCCCATTACATTGCCCTCAGGGTCGTGCGGGAAAGCGACGCCTTCCCGGCGAGCGATATTGGCCTCCTCCGCGGGGCGACGCCACCCGGCGGAACCCGACCGACACCCAAGGAACTAGCGGCGATGGCCGAAGCCTGGCGCCCCTGGCGCGCCTATGCCGCCCAGCATCTCTGGGCCGCCGATCCCGCTATCTAGGAGAGATTGATCATGCCGGCACCGGAACAGCTTCTTGTCGATCGCTTTGAGACGCCGATCGGCACGCTTGTCGTTATCGCCGATGCCGCTGGACATCTGCGCGCGATCGACTGGCAGGATCACGAAGAACGCATGCTGCGTCTGCTGGCGCGCCACTGCCGCAAATCCGGCTATGTGTTGAAGCCAAGCCGCGACCCGCATGGCCTGCGCCAGGCCTTGCAGGCCTATTTCAAGGGCGAGCATGATGTCATCGACCGCCTCAAGGTCGCGACCGACGGCACGGATTTCCAGCGTTCGGTCTGGCGCGAATTGCGGCGCATTCCCTGCGGCAAGACCATTTCCTATGCCGAACTCGCGCGCCGTATCGGCAAGCCCAAGGCGATGCGCGCCGTGGGCCTTGCCAACGGCTCCAACCCGATCAGCATTGTGGTGCCCTGTCATCGCGTCATCGGTGCCGATGGCAGCCTGACCGGCTATGGCGGCGGCATCGAGCGCAAGAGCTGGCTGCTGCGGCACGAAGGCGCTCTCGCCCGATAAAAAAAGGGCCCCGCCTTGCGGCGGAGCCCTGCGAGGGGAACGGTATTGATCTGGATTTACCAGACCTCGGCACGGTGATCCTTCGTTTCGTGAATAAAGAACATCCCGACCAGGAAGGTCATCGCCGCGATGATGATCGGGTACCACAGGCCGTAATAGATATCGCCCTGTGCCGCCACCATGGCGAAGCTGATCGTCGGCAGCAGGCCTCCAAACCAGCCGTTGCCGATGTGATACGGCAGCGACATCGAGGTATAGCGGATGCGGGTCGGGAACATCTCGACCAACATGGCCGCGATTGGGCCATAGACCATGGTTACCAGGACCACCAGATAGACCAGCAGCAATGTTGTGCCGATGGTCCGCAGACTGAAGCCAAATTCCAAATCAGATTTGGCTGGATAACCGGCCGCCGTCACTGCGGCACTCATTTCCGCCGTGAATGCATCCGTTTTGGCTTTCAGTTCCTCTGCCGGCAACCCCAGGCCTTCGAAGCTGGCGATCGTCGTATCACCGACGCGCACTTGCGCCGCCGTGCCCGCGGGCGCTTCTTCGTTCTTGTAGGTCACCGAGTTCTTGGCCAAGAAGCTCTTCGCAATGTCGCAGGAGCTGAGGAACTTAGCCTTGCCCACCGGATCGAATTGGAACGAACAGGCTTGAGGATCGGCGACGACCGTCACCGGGGCGCTGGCCTGCGCGGCCTCCAACGCTGGATTGGCGAAATGCGTGATTGCCTTGAACACCGGGAAATAGGTGAACACGGCCAAAAGGCATCCGGCCAGGATGATGCGCTTGCGGCCAATCTTGTCGGACAACCAGCCGAACAGGATAAAGCCAGGCGTACCGATGGCCAGCGAGATGGCGATCAGCAGATTGGCCGTTGTGGCATCGACCTTTAGCGATTGGGTGAGGAAGAACAGGGCATAGAACTGGCCTGTGTACCAGACGACGGCCTGACCGGCCGTGAGGCCGAACAGAGCCAGGAGCACGATCTTGAGGTTGCGCCATTGCCCGAAGCTCTCGGTCAGCGGAGCCTTTGATCCTTTGCCTTCGTCCTTCATCTTCTGGAACGTTGGCGATTCGCTGAGCTTCATGCGAATCCAGACGGAAACCAAAAGCAACAGCAACGAGATCAGGAACGGAATGCGCCAGCCCCAATCGGCAAATGCCTCCTCTCCGACCGAGGTGCGGGTTACCAGGATGACCAGCAGCGACAGGAACAGACCCAGCGTCGCCGTGGTCTGAATCCAGCTGGTGTGCAGACCACGCTTGCCGGCAGGTGCATGCTCGGCCACATAAGTCGCAGCGCCACCATACTCGCCGCCAAGGGCCAGACCCTGCAGAATGCGGAGCGCTACGAGAATGATCGGCGCTGCGATTCCGATAGTGGCATAGCTCGGCAACAATCCAACGACGAAAGTCGAGATACCCATGATCGAGATGGTGACCAGGAAGGTATACTTGCGGCCAACCAGATCGCCGATACGGCCGAAGAAGATGGCGCCGAACGGCCGTACGATAAAGCCGGCGGCAAAGGCCATCAGTGCGAAAATGAAACCGGCGGTCGGATTGACGCCGGAAAAGAACTGCTTGGAAATGATGACGGCGAGCGCGCCATAAAGATAAAAATCGTACCACTCGAAGACGGTGCCTAAAGAAGAGGCAAAGACCACCATTTTCGAGTCTGCGGGCTCGCGGGTCTTTGCCAGACCTGCCGGTTCGGCCAGGGTTGACATGCTGATTCCTCCCAAGAAATGCGAATGCGACGGGAAGGCAGCCATCGCCGGAATCGGCTGTGTCCTACTGCGCCCAGTCACGGCATCTCTCATAAGGCGGCAAACAGCAACTTGTAGCCCAGACCTTGGTCTTACCGACTTTTGGCTATACCCATATCGAGATCGGGAAATTGACTAAAATCAAGGCAAGTGCGCGAGGGCGGTCAGAACATCATGTCGCGCACCAGATTGGGAACCATCTGGATGCGCTTCAAGGCATCGCGCAGTTTCGCCAATTCCTGGCGCGAAAGCTCATGGAGGTCGATCTCATTGCTGAGCGGTTCGCCGCAAAGCAATGCCTGCGCCTGCCGCCGCAGCATCAGCGACAGACAGAATCCGTGATCCCCCGCCAGCGCCGACAGAAGCGCCGTATCGCCACGATTAAGTCCGGACAATTTCTGCAGCCGCTCTCTGGTGGTATGGGCGGGCAGATTGTGACGGATTGCCAGCGTACGCGCAGCGCTGACGATCGGGAAAAGGCCGTGGAGCTTCAAATCCATCTTGCCGCCCTCGCCGGTGAGACGTCCGAGAAACCCGAACGGATTGCCGATCTGCTCCAGCTTGCCGCCCAGCAATTTGGCGAAAATCGGGTTGCGGCTGCCGATCTCGTAGGCATATCCGAACAGATCATGGGCCAGGCGCCGCGCGCCGCGTACCGCGATCTGGTCGAAGAAGATATCGACATTGAGAAGGCTCTGCGGGTCTGGATTGGCGACCCAGGCCGCGATGCGCGCCTGCCAGGTTTCGACCGAGCCGCGCCAGAGCGGATTCTTCGCCATGACGCCGCCATTGCAATAGGGAATGCCGGCTTCGTCCAGATAGGCCGCCATGTATTCGGCGAAATCGGCGAACCAGCGATCCTCCGGCCCATTCGGCGCGCCTGCGGCAAAGACGATGGCATTGTCCTGGTCCGGCTTCAGCAGGCTTTCGCCGCGGCCGCCCGACCCCAGCACCATGACCGCGAAGGGGCAAGGTGCTTCGCCCTTGCCGTCGCGCTGCATGGCGCCAGCCGCGAGGTCCGCCGCCCGTTCGGTCATCGCGCGCAGTTCCTCCGAAACGATGCGCGTGATGGTGTGTGCGTCCAGCCCTTCCTGCGAGAGCGACTTCGCCACCGTGGCCAGACCCGACCAGGCCACAGCCATGTCGTTGGCCGATTGCGCCTCCTTGATGGCGTCGCTGAGCGTGATCGCGGGTTCGCTGCGCAATTTCAGCAGATCGCGGGCCGAAATCATGCCGGTCACGTCGCCCATTTCGTTGGTGACGACGAGGTGGCGCACCTTGAGGCGCCGCATCCGCGCAATGGCGCGATAGACATAGGCCTTCTCGCGGATACCGCGGACGGGCGCCGAGGCCATCTCGGCGATACCGAGCGTCAGGGCGGCGCCACCCGATCGCGCGATCTGCCGCAACGCATCGCGTTCGGTCAGAATGGCATATTGTTCGATCGGCAGGTTCACCTCCGGCGGATTGGCCACCAGGACCGAGCTGATGCCGCGCTCGGCCATCACCCGCATCGCCTCCAGCAAACGCATCCCGCCGCCGACCACGATCGCCGGACGCGCCATGACGTCACCGACCATGTGGCGGTAGGCATAGGTATCGTAAGCCTTCGTATCCGCCAGCACGGCATCGGCACCGGGGCTGGTCACCGGCGGGATCCAGCCGGCATCGCGTTCTTGCAAGGCCTGGGGAGTGCGGGCGAGAACGGCGCGCTCGGCTTGCGCCAGACTGCGGATGCCCTTCTCCGCCAGGAGCGGAATCATGCGCAGGAAAATCCGGCCGGCTGCCGCGGCATCACCCAGCGCGCTATGCCGCCCGTCGATCTCGATTCCCAGCCAGGCTGCCAGCTTGTCGAGCGAAGGGTCATGCAGCGACGGGATCGCGATCGGCGCTAGGCGTCGCACGCAGAGCGAGCGCGGCCGCTGCCAGGGCAATTGATGGCGCGCCGCCTCGCGCTCCAGAACCGTGAGGTCATAGGCAAGCGTGTGCCCGATAAGGACATGGCCCTCCATGAACGCCAGCAGAGCCGGCCATAATGCCGGCAGGGATTCCGCCGCGGCCACCATCGCATCGGTGATGCCATGGATGGCGACCGAATTGGCCGGGATCGGCAAGCCGGGATTGACCATGTGATTGAAGGTCTCGCCCGCATCCGGGGCCGGCGCGCTCATCCGCTGCGCGCCGACCTGAACGATCCGGGCATCCTCGACATTGAGGCCGGTCGTCTCCAGATCCAGCGCCACGATCGGCAGGGCAAAGAGCGGTGTTGCACCTGTCACGGGCTGCATGCGCCGATTTCCTTTTCCAGGGCCTGGTCGGAAGTCAGCCATTCTACCGCGCGCAGGAAGATGCACCACGCATTTTGTCGGCCACATCGTCCTGTCGCAGCGCCCCTTCACATCACCCTGTCGCCGCGCCTTGACCCGCATCAAACAAGCAGGCCTTATAGCGATGTCATCGGCAAAAAGTCGGCAGCGGGAATCGGGCATGACGTCATCGGCGGTGCAGCCACTGGAAAAAGTCTGGCAGTTGCTGCGCAATCCGACCGAGATCTGGCCCTTGTTCCGCGCCTATCTGGGTTTCGGCAAGCGCCTGCGCCAGCAGCCGATCACCGATGCCGCCGGCCTGATGCGTTTCCTGGAATCGCGCGCCAGCTTCGTCGCCCAGACCTCGCTCTACGGCTATCTGCGCACACGCGCCGGACAGCGTTATCCGGAACTCTTCGAGAGCCGTGATTTCGTCAAATCGGTCAATATCGCAAAATGGCAGATCTGGCTCGCCTGCCTGTCCGATCTCTCGGTCTATGCAGGCGGCCTGATGGCGCTCTCGGCGCCCGGCAAGGCCGCCTTGATCGGCCAGTTGATGGAGGATGTCGTCGACCGAGTTCTGGCAGAGACAGGCATCCCCGGGGAGTCCGGGCCGGACTTCGCACCCTCGGTCGGTGATTTGCGCCGGCGCCTCGCATCATGCGACTGGCTGGCGGTCACCGATGACGAAAGCGCCTTTTCGCTGAGCCCCGCCGCCTTGATCAAATGGGCGCCGGTCGTCGACCAGTTGAAGGCGCTCGACGAGCCCATCGTGATCAATTCCGTGCGTTTCCGCTGGCAGGGCATCCGCCGCGACCTGCGGCAATCCCTGCGGATCGATTCCATCCTGGGCACCTTGCCGCCTGCCGGAAGCAACTGAACCTCGCAATCAATTGAACCCCACAATCAATTGAGCCAGCGGCCGAAGACGGCATAGATCCCTTGTGCAATCTCGCCTTCCAGCGGGAAGGCGAGCATCCCCATGACCGAATAGCCGAGCAACCAGGGCATCAGGTAGAAGCGGATCATGAAGAAGAACCAGGCGATGTAAAGCGGCACCATCGGCTTTACCAGGAAACCCGGGGTGATCGGCTTGAACAGACGCAACAGCGGATCGGTTGCGGTGATGAAAAAGCGCGAAAAGAAGAACTTGCTCTCTTCGGGCAGGAACAGGCGCATGCCGAACCGGCCGATCAGGGTCCACATGATGACGCCGAGAATGTAATCCAGAACGACGGCCCAAATCGGTAACTCGGTCATCACACCACTGGCTCCCCAGATATCTCAGATATGCGCAGCATACAAAAAAAAGCCGGGGAGAGAAGCTCTCTCCCCGGCTCGATGGACGTTCGCTGATTTAGTGCTGCGAACCCAGGATCGACGCACCGCTGGGCACGCGAACCTCGTCGACCATGGCCTGGATCTCGCGATCCGGTTCCTTGGTCATCAGGGTCACGATCACCATGGCAACGCCGCTGGCAGCCACGCCGACGATCCCGAACCTGAGATCGTCAAGCCCGATCCACGGCGCCATGCCGCCCCACTTCACCAGATAGAGGTAAAGCGAGCCGCAGCCCAGGCCGACGATCATGCCGGCGATGGCACCGGCCCGGTTGGCGCGTTTCCACCAGACACCCAGGACCAGCGGGAAGAACAGACCGGACATCGCGAAGCAGAAGGCCCAGGCCACTGCGCCGAGAATACCGGTCAGCTTCAAGCTGGCCACGAGGGCCGCCGCCACACCCAGAATCACGAGCAGGACGCGGGCCACGATCAGACGCCGTTTCGTTTCCGCATGCGGATCGATCATCTTGTAATAGAGATCGTGCGACAGCGCGTTGGCGATGGCGAGCAGAAGCCCGTCCGCCGTCGACATGGCTGCCGCCATGCCGCCCGCTGCCACAAGACCCGAGATCACATACGGCAGACCGGCGATTTCCGGCGTTGCCAGCACGATGATGTCCGGCCGCAGGAAGAACTCGTTGATCTGCAGAATGCCATCCGCGTTGGAATCGGACACGGCCACCATGCCCACCGCGCCCCATTTCTGGATCCATTCCAGGGCATTCACATCCGCGATCGCCTTGCCGATGATGCTGGTCGCGAGATTCGGATCCAGGATCTGCAGCTTGGACAATGTGGCGAGTGCTGGCGCCGTGAAATAGAGCAGCGTGATGAAGAACAGCGACCACGCCACCGAGGCCCGGGCGGCACGAACCGTGGGCGTCGTGAAGTAACGCATCAGGATGTGCGGCAGCGAAGCGGTGCCGAGCATCATACAAGCGACCAAAGTCACGAACTTCCAGGCGGCCAAGACTGAATCGCCAGGGGCTGCATGGAGATTGGTGAGCGCTGCAACACCGGCGATCGTCTCGGTCGGTTTCAGCGTGCCCACCTGCAGCATCGGCTCCAGTTCCTGGATGCGCGCCACAGCGTCGCCATAGGAGAGCTGCGGGAACCAGCCGAAATCCTGGGCGATCGACATCCAGAACACCGGCACCAGATAGGCGATGATGAGCACGATATACTGCGCCACCTGGGTCCAGGTAACCGCCCGCATGCCGCCCAGCATCGAGCAGAGCAGGATGCCGACCAGGCCGAACCAAACGCCGAACTCGTACGGAATCTGCAAGGCACGAGCAGCAATGGTCCCGGTAGCGTCGATCTGAGCCGTCACATAAGTGAACGACGCAACCACCAGAACGACGACGGCACAGAAGCGGGCAAGATTGCCGCCATATCGCGTGCCGATGAAATCCGGCACCGTGTAGCAGCCAAACTTGCGCAGATACGGCGCCATCAGGATGGCCACCAGCACATAGCCGCCGGTCCAGCCAACAACGAAGGCGAGGTAGGGATGGCCGCCCATATAAATGCCGCCCGCCATCGCGACGAAGGAGGCGCCGGACATCCAGTCCGCCGCCGTCGCCATGCCATTGAAGACCGGCGGCACTTCGCGGCCGGCCACATAATAGGCATCGACCTGCATCGTGCGCGACAGCCAGCCGATCAAGGCGTAGATGGCAATGGTAAAGCCGACGAAGCACAGACCGATCGTATCGGCGGTCATGCCCATCTGCTCGAAGATCGCCATCAACACGACGAACAGCAGGAACCCGCCCGTATAGAGGGCGTAGATTTTTGGCAAGTTATCGGTGAACTTGCCCTGCAATCTGAAGAGACTCATGGCGCTTCCCCCTGCTTATTCTTCTGCGACGCCGAATTCACGATCGATCGCATCCTGCTGCTTCACGAAGATGAAGAGCTGGATCACGAAAGCGTAAAGCGACCCTTGGGCGGCCATGTAATAGCCGACCGGGAAGTCGAGAAACCGCAATTGGTTGAGATCGTTCGCAAACCATTGAACGACGTAAGCGAAGATGAACCAGATGGCGAGATGGATGAACATCAGCTTTCTGGTCTTGCGCCAATGGGCTTGACGATTTTCGGAATTCATACTGGTTGTCACGATCATTCCCTCCCGGAAGTTTGCTCGCTCAAATTCGCCGGCATCTGAACCGGCGGCTTCTGACAGCGATCCGAAATATGGAATGGGCCTTGGGGGAACTGAAATTCAACCAACCAGGCTCGCAACACTCCCCCTTGATATGCCGCCAATGGCATCCCGGCCATTACCGACACATGAGCGGCAAAGCCGCTCTCTCCCCTCCCGCCGGTTCGCGCCGTCCGATTCTTTGTTCTGTACCCTCAAACTGGAGGGGACAGAGTCGGATCTCTTGGTACTGCGACTCGGTATTACTACCATTATGGTAGCATCTAATTCTTATGCTGAGGAACGTTTGATGAGACCCCCGACTTTCGTCGTAGCTACTTTGGCCCGATAGACAGGCGATTGAGGCCGTGCCGTAATGTTCTTTATGTCGCAAAGCAGCATCATTCTGGCCCTATCGCTGGTCTATCTGGGCCTGCTCTTCGTCATCGCCCATGCCGGCGAGCGGCATGCGGTGCGGTGGTCGCGGGGCCGGCTGGGGCCGGTCATCTATGCGCTGTCGCTGGCAATCTATTGCACCTCCTGGACCTTTTACGGCTCGGTCGGACGCGCCGTCACCAATGGCCTCGATTTCATCCTGATCTATGTCGGCCCGGCACTGGTCATCGTTCTCGCCTGGCCCCTGATGGCGCGCATTGTTGCGGTTGCGAAGCAGCAGAACGTCACCTCGATCGCCGACTTCCTCGGCGCCCGCTTCGGCCGCAGCCGCGCCGTGGCGGTGCTCGCCACGCTCATCGCCGTGGTGGGCGCGATGCCCTATATCGCGCTGCAGCTTCAGGCCGTCTCGTTCAGTTTCGAGGCCCTTTCCGGCCAGATGATCGGCAACCAGACCGATCCCGGCTATCTGCCGATCTGGCAGGATACCTCGCTGATCGTCACCTTGCTGATGGTGGCCTTCACCATCGTCTTCGGCGTGCGCCATGTCGAAGCCAGCGAACAGCATCGCGGCATGATGCTGGCGATCGCCATCGAATCCCTGGTCAAGCTCTTCGCCCTGATGATCGGCGGCATCTTCGTGGTCTGGTGGATGTTCGACGGCCCGGCGGATCTGCTGCAAGCAGCCCAGCACCTGCCGCAGACGGCGGCGATGCTGGAACCCAGCGTCAATGCCAACTGGCTCGCACTCACCGTCCTTTCCGGCTTCGCCTTCCTCTGTCTGCCGCGGCAGTTTCATGTGGCGGTGGTCGAGCACGATCATCCGGCCAGCCTCCGCCTCGCCCGCTGGACCTTCCCGCTCTATCTGGTCCTCATCAACATCTTCGTCGTCCCCGTGGCGATGGCGGGACTGGTCAAGCTCTCGCCCGCTCACGTGCCGGATTTCTTCGTCCTCACTTTGCCGCTCTCCATGGGGGCCGATTGGCTGACCGCCCTCATCTTCATCGGCGGGCTCTCCGCCGCCACCAGCATGGTGGCGGTTGCCTGCATGGCGCTCTCCGGCATGGTCAGCAATGAATTGGTGATGCCCTGGCTGCTGCGCCGTGGCCAGCGCGAGGGCGCCAATCTCGGGCAATTGGGCCTGCTCGTCCGGCGTCTCGCCGTCGTCGCCATCCTGCTCGCGGCCTATGCCTATTACCGCACCATCGCCGGGCTTCTGCCGCTGGTGACGATCGGCCTCATCTCGTTCTGCGCGGTCGCGAATTTCGCACCACCCCTTCTCATCGGGCTCTATTGGCGCAAGGCGCATCGCTACGGCGTCATCGCCGGATTGATCGGCGGGTTCCTGGTCTGGTTCTGGGCCATCCTGCTGCCCACCATCCAGACCGGCGATTCTCCCACCGTGCCGCCCTGGGGACCGCTCGCCTGGTTCGATCCGCTGGTGCGCGGCTTTGTTCTCGGCATGATTGTCAATGTCGTGCTCCTGGTGGTTGGCTCGCTCCTCGCGCGGCCGATGGTACGCGACCGGCAACAGGCCACCGCCTTCGTCGGCGGCGAGGAACCGCCACCGCGCCGCCCCACGTCCGGCCCGCCGCCCAGCGAGCTCGATCAATTGCGGGAACTGGCGGCACGCTTCATCGGTCCGGAGCGGGCGGAGGAAGCCTTCCGCGGGCTGGCGCTCACCGGCGCCGCGGCGGTCGAATATACCGAGCGTCTGCTCTCCGGCACGATCGGCGCCGCCTCGGCCCGCGTCGTCGTCACCACCGCGCGGCGCAAGGGGCTCTGGATGCCCGGCAGCCTGTGGATGCCGGGCAGCATCCGCGAGATGCTGGACGAAGCCACCGCCGCCATCCGCTACAACGCCGATCTCCTGCGCCGCACGCTCGATCACATGGGCCTCGGCCTTGCCGTCTTCGACTCTACCGGCAAGCTCGAGGTCTGGAACGAGCGCTTCGCCATCCTCACCGGCCTTGCGCCATCGAGCCTTGCCGTGGGTGTCAATCTCGCCACTCTGCCGGCGCATATCCCCTCGCTGGCGGCGGCCCTGGGCCAGAACCGGCCGACCATGCGGGAATTCAAGCTGGCCGACGGATCCGTGACGGAATTGCGGGTCGATCCCCTGTCCGGCGGCGGCATCGTGGTTACCGCCAATGACGTCACCGAACGCGTGCGCGCGGCCGAAGCGCTGCGCGACAGCGAGCGGCGCATCCGCATCGTCACCGACAACGTGCCGGTGCTGATCGCCTATATCGACCGCGAGCGGCGTTATCGCTTCACCAACCGCCCCTATCAGGCTGCCCTCAAATACGCCGCCGGCGAGACCGAGGGCCGGCTGGTTTCCGAAGTGCTGGGCGAGGAGCGCTATCAGCAATTGCGGCCCTATGTCGATGCCGTGCTCGAGGGCCGCATGCAGGTCTTCGAGATCGAGTTTCCCACCAACGACACCAAGATCGAGATCGCCCGCGGCACCTATATCCCGCATGTCGACGAAGGCGGCCAGGTGCTGGGCTTCTTCCTGCTTTACGTGGACATCACCGAACGGCGCCGGGCCGAGCTCGCTCTGCTCAACGCCAACGAAAGCCTTGAGCGGCGCGTCGCCCAGCGCACGGCCGAACTGGAAGCCGCCCGCGCCAAGGCCGAGGAAGCCAATATCGACAAGACCCGCTTCATCGCCGCCGCCAGCCATGATCTGCTGCAGCCGCTGCATGCGGCACGGCTCTTCGTCGCCGCCCTCGCCGAACGGCATATCGATGAGGAGTTGGTGGCAAAGGTCGATCTCGGCCTCTCCTCGGTGGAAGCGCTGCTGGATGCCCTGCTCGACATAGCCAAGCTGGATTCCGGCGCCATCAAGGCCGAGCCGCATGCGATTCCGCTGGGGCCGCTGCTGCGCTCGCTGGCCGACGCCTTCGCTCCGTTGGCCGAGCGCGGCGGCATGGAGCTGCGTCTGGTGAACAGCAAGGCCTGGGTCGAAACCGATCCCGCCCTCCTGCGGCGTGTGCTGCAGAACTATCTCTCCAACGCCATTCGCTACGGCAAGGGTGCGACGGCGCGGCCCCGGGTCCTCATCGGCTGCCGCCGCCGGGGCGGCATGCTGCGGATCGAAGTACGCGACAACGGACCCGGCATCGCCGCCGAACAGCATGGTGCCATCTATCAGGAATTCATCCGCTTGAAATCGGCGCGGACCGGCAGCGATCGCGGGCTGGGTCTCGGCCTTGCCATCGTCGACCGCATCGCGCGCATGCTGGGGCATCGCCGCGATCTCATCTCGACGCCCGGCAAAGGAGCAGCCTTCACGATCGATCTGCCGGTGACCAAGCCCAATCCCCTGGCTATCGAGGACGGCCAGCGCCAGGTGGCGCGGGCGGGTGTTCTGGCAAAATCACCTTACGTCGTCTGCGTCGATGATGAAGAACAGGTGCGCGAGGGGATGCAGGTCTTGTTGGAGAGCTGGGGCTGCGAGGTGGTGACGGCGGCCAATGCCGATCAGGCGCTCAGCCTGACACTGGCCAGGCCCGAGGGACCGGATCTGCTGTTGATCGATCTCCATCTCGGCGACGAAAGGCCTGACGGCCTCAGCGAGATCGGCAAGCTGCGCACCGCCTGGGGACCGCATGTCCCCAGCGTGCTGATCACCGCCGATCGCGACCCGGCCTTGCTGGCCCGCGCCCGCGCTTTGGGGCTCGACGTGCTGCACAAGCCGGTGAAACCCGCCAAGCTCCGCGCGCTGATCGCTCAGCGCGCGGCGGCGTGATCATCCAACCGATCGGCTTCAGCGGGTCGTCTGAACCCGCGTCCAATGTGCAAAACGCGCGGGTTCACCGTCGCTCTTGGCCTTGAAGGGATGTCGCAAGGCATCGAACAGGCTGCCCGCCGCCTCAGCCAGGGCTTGGCTGCGCAATTGCCGGGCGCGCTGTGTGTGATAGGCGATCAATTCCGGGGAAATCTGGTCTTGCGGTACCAGGCGCCGCTCCGGCGCGGCAGGTGAGAGCCAAAGGTTCTCGTCATCAGTGTATGACCACATGGAAGACCTCCGTTGTGAACGAACATCTTCCTCCCATGCTCCATCGGTTCTGAGCCGTGGTTGCTGCACTGCGAAAGGATTATATGGCCGGAATCGGCTGAGTTTCAACGAACATTTTGCAGCGCAGCATTTCCTTTCCGACGCTTCCGGCGCATCATTTGAACGCCAAGGCGACCGCGGACGGACGAAAATTGCGTCCTGCCCCTAAAAGACTGGCCGTGAAGACTGGCCAGCGCCCTTTTGGCACCTTACCTTGCCGCTCCTTTCATCATTCTTGAGGAGTCGGCGGGATGAACAAGCTCGGCGTACACGCTTTGGTCTGGGTCGGCGGTTGGAGCCATGCGGAGGCCATCCGCGCCATCGAGCAGACCGCGGCGCTGGGCTATGACCTCATCGAAATTCCCGCCCTCGATCCCACCACCATCGACACCGCCTTCACCCGCAAGCTGGTCGAGGCCAACAAGCTCGGCATCACCGTCTCGCTCGGTCTCGATGGCGGCGCCGATATTTCCAGCGAAGATCCCGAGAAGGTGAAGAAGGGCGAGGCCTTGCTGAACGACGCGCTCAAAGTCACGCGCGATGTCGGCGGCACGCATATGTGCGGCATCCTTTATTCCGGCTTCCAGAAATATGCCGTGCCGGCGACGCCGCGCGGGCTTGAGAATTCAGTGGATGTCCTGCGGCGCATTTGCGAGCGCGCTGCGGAGAGCGGCATCACCATCGGCCTCGAAGTCGTCAACCGCTATGAGAGCAATGTGCTCAACACGGCGGCGCAGGCGGTGGATTTCTGCCAGCGCATCGGTGCCCCGAATGTGAAGGTGCATCTCGACACCTATCACATGAACATCGAAGAGAACGACATCGAGGAAGCGATCATCACGGCCGGGAAATATCTCGGCTATTTTCATATCGGCGAATCGAATCGCGGCTATCTGGGTGCCGGCAATATCGATTTCGACAAGATCTTCCGCGGCCTCGCGCGCCTCGATTATCAGGGGCCGATCACCTTCGAGAGCTTTTCCTCGACCGTGGTCAACCCACAGCTTTCCGGCATTCTCGCCATCTGGCGCAATCTCTGGGAAGACAGCCGGGATCTTGCAGGCCACGCCCGCGACTTCATCCGTGCCAATCTCAAGGCGGCGCGGGAAGCGCAGAAGCGGCACGGCTAAAAGAAAACGGCGCGCGGCGATCGCTGACCGCCGCGCGCCCGTCCGTTACTTCACGCTCAGTTTCACATCGATATTGTTACGCGTGGCGTTGGAATAGGGGCACACCTGATGCGCCTTCTGGACCAGCGCCTCGGCTTCCGCCTTCGGCACGCCGGGGAGCGAAATGTCGAGCGAGACTTCGAGGCCGAAACCGCCTTCCGAGCGCGGGCCGATGCCGACTTCGGCGGTGACGGTCGTGTCGGCCGGCACCTTCGGGCCGCCCTGCGAGGCGACGAATTTCATGGCACCCAGGAAGCAGGCCGAATAGCCGGCGGCGAAAAGCTGCTCGGGGTTATTGCCGGGACCGCCGGCGCCGCCCAATTCCTTCGGTGTCGCCAGCGTGACGCTGAGCGCGCCGTCTGCCGTCGCGGCCTTGCCATCGCGGCCGCCATTGGCCGTCGCCTTGGTGCGGTAAAGAACGTTGACGCTCATGATCGTTTCCTTTCGGGCTTGGGGTGTCTTGTCTGCTTCGAACGTTGGGCGGGTGACCCGGTTTCCATCTTGGCGCCGCCGAACTGAGAGAGATATTGGCACAAAATAGATTGTGCACAATTTAATTTTGCATGCACGATCCGCATGGCTGATCTGCACAATTAGATTTTACACAATTGATGTGTCAGGCCCGAGATCGGCCTATATTAAAAATTAAGCACCATCGGACGGCGCGACCGCTCGGAGATTGAGATATGGACCAAAAGCCCCGCACGGAACGACCCGGCGATCCGCAGGACGCCCTGCAGCTTTCCAAGCAATTATGCTTCGCCGTCTATTCGACCGCGCATGCCTTCAACCGCGCCTACAAGCCGCTTTTGGCGCCTTTGGACCTGACCTATCCGCAATATCTGGTGATGCTGGTCCTGTGGCAGCAGGATGACCTCACGGTGAAGGAAATCGGCGCCCAATTGCAGCTGGATTCCGGAACCCTCACCCCGCTTCTCAAGCGTATGGCCGGCGCCAGGCTGATCGAGCGCATCCGCGACAGCGGCGACGAGCGCCAAGTGCGCATCAAACTGACCGCCAAGGGCGCGGCCTTGCGCGAACGCGCCAGGGACATCCCGCTCCAGGTCGCCGACGCGCTCGGCCGGTCTTTGCCCGAGATCTCGGCTCTGCGCCAACAACTCAGTGCCTTGCGCGATACGCTTGAGGCCAACGTTGCCTGAGGATCTAGTCGCCTGAGGATCTAGTCCTCGGCGGGGCTTTCCGCCGGTTTCAACGCGGGGCCGAGGGCCAGACGCTGCGCCAGGATGACTGCCTGGGTGCGCGAGCTGACCCCCAGCTTGCGCAGGATTTCGGTGACATGCGCTTTCACGGTCGGCTCGCTGATCTGCATTTCATAGGCGATCAGCTTGTTCGCCATGCCTTCAGCCATCAGCGACAGAACGCGGTGCTGCTGCGGCGTCAATTGCGCCGCCCGCAAAGCCAGATCCACATCGCGCGCGGCGAGCGCCTCGTCCTGCGCTTCGCCCGGCACCCAGACCGATCCCTTGAGAATGGCGCGCACCGCTTCGACAAACCGGTCCGCGGCGGCCAGCTTGGGAATGAACCCGGCCGCCCCCATTTCCACCGCCTGGCGCATCGCCGCCGGATTGGTCGTCGCCGAGACGATGGCGATCGGCATGCTGGGATGCTGGCTGCGCAAGGCGGAGAGGCCGGAGAGGCCCAGCATGCCCGGCATGTCCAGATCCAGGATGACCAGATCGATTTCGGGCAGATTCTCCAGCACCGCCTGGGTTTCGGCCAGGGTTCCGGCAAAGGCGATCTTTGCTCCCGGAAACGCGCCGGCCAGCGCCGCCGCCAAGGCGTCGCGCACCATCGGATGATCGTCCGCCACCACAAAAGACAAATTTGCCTGCGCGGCGTTCAGAATTGAGTCGGGGCCCATTGGCCCGATCGCCGTCATATTCCCCAACTTCCGCCGCCCTCCCGGCCCTGACCGCCCATGCTGGCCTTCCCCATACTGGCGCTTTTCACGCCTATTGTTCGGATATGGCCCAGCATACACGCTTGGCGCCAGATCGGAAACGAGTCCGCGCAGCCTTATGCTGCGACGCAACATCATTCATGCCTTCTGTGAGCGCCATCGCTTGACCGGCACCTTTTGGTGGCAGCCGGCCTTGCGGCGGTTGCTGCATCGCGGAAGCGCGGGCTAGAGTGCCGCCGCGGCGTTGGGGGACGCGGCAAAGCCATCCCCCGGGCTGCCCTTATCGAGATTCCAATACGATTTTCCTGGGCGGCGATTTAATGGCGACAGCAAAACCAGACGGCAATTCCGCTTCCGCGCATCTCAGCGCGGCGACGGATGCGGGCGCGCTCGATTTCGCGGCGTCGCTGGCCCGTTCCTTTGCCGCCTCGCTGAATGTCGATGCGACCGTGGGCCAGGCACTGGCCAGCATCATCGAATTGCTGGAGACCGAGGCGGGCTCGCTCTTCCTCCTCGACGATGCCGGAGAGATGCTGATTTGCCGCGCCAGCGCCGGGCCGGTGAAAATCGACGGTCTCGCCGTGCCGATGGGAAAAGGCATTGTCGGCCGGACCGTCGCCGAAGACAAATTGATCGCGGTCGAGAACGCCTATGAAGACAAGAATTTCTTCAAGGCCGCCGATCAGAAGACTGGTTTCATCACGCGCTCGGTCCTCTGCGCGCCGATGCGCGTCGGCGAAAAGCTGATCGGCGCGGTCCAGGTCCTCAACAAGGTTTCCGGACATCCCTTCGACGGCCGTGACGGCAGCATGTTGCAGGTCATGGCCAATGCCGCAGCACTTGCCATCTCCAATGCGCGCCTCGCCGATCAATTGCTGGAGCAGGAACGCATCAAGCGCGAACTGGAACTCGCTTCCGAAATCCAGCGCAGCCTGCTGCCGGCGCAGGATGACGACCTGCCGATCTGCGGCATCAATCGCCCGATCCGCGAGGTTTCCGGCGATTTCTATGACTATTTCGAATTGCCCGACGGGACCATCGCCTTCGCTCTGGGCGACGTTTCCGGCAAGGGCATGAACGCGGCCTTGCTGATGGCCAAGACGGCCAGCCTCTTCCGTTGCCTCGGCAAGACGATCCGCGATCCCGCGCGCCTGCTCTCGATCCTCAACCGGGAAATCTGCGAAACCACCAGCCGCGGCATGTTCGTCACCATGGTGGCCGGTCTCTACGAGCCCGGCACCGGCATGCTGCGCTTTGCCAATGCCGGCCATCTGCCGCCGCTCATCAAATTTCCCGACCGGCTCTACGAAACGCTGGCCCCCGATGCGCCACCCTTGGGCATCCTCCGGGAAACGCAATTCGTCGATCACGAAATCAATCTCAATGGTGGCCTGTTCGTCGCCTTCTCCGACGGCCTCACCGAATACCGTTACGGCAACGAAGAGCTGGGCACGGATGGCCTCAACCTGCTGCTCGATTTCGCCCAGGACAAACCAATCTCGGAGCGTCTCGGCGCGGTGCTCAACGAGCTTGACCAGGGTGGCTGGCACGCCAAGGACGACCTCACTTTGCTCGCCATCGACGACCGCGCCGCCGGACGCGCCTGGCAGCGCGAGCACAGCGCCCATCCGCCCGCACCCAGCGAAGCCGAATTCCTCTTCGGCCTCACCTTTCCGGCCGATGCCAGCCGCTTGAAGCTGATGCGCCCGGCGATCCGGGCCGCGGCGCGTGCCTGCCAGTTCGGCGAGGACGAAATTCAGGATCTGCAACTGGCCGCCAGCGAGGCGGTCGAGAACATCATGATTCATGCCTATGGCAGCGAGAAGAAGGGTGAAATCACCCTGGCGGTGCACCGCCTGCCGGATGGAATCATGCTGCGTTTGCGGGATTTTGCACCGCGCGTCGATGCGGCTAAGATAGAACCAAGGCCGCTGGACGAGGTGCGGCCCGGGGGATTGGGGACGCATTTCATCCGGGCCATCATGGACGATGCCAGTTTCATTCCCTTGCCGGATGGCGAGGGAAATCTTCTGGAACTGGTCAAGCGTCGGCGCACCGCGCCGGAAGCCGGAGAGCCATCGGGGCCCGCTGGGCCGCAGGCGGGGAAACATTCTGACAACAAGGATCGGAATTAGGGGATGTCGGTTGCCAGCATTAAAGAAGAGCAAGGGCGCATCGTCATCGCCCTTTCCGGTGAGATCGATCTCGAGAATGCCGGCGAGGTCAGGAAGGCGCTGCTCGCCGCGCTGAAGCAGAAGAAGGACCTGCTGGTCGATCTCGCCGCGGTCACCTACATCGATTCATCCGGCATCGCCAGTCTGGTCGAGGGCCTGCAGGTTGCCAGGAAGCAGAAGAACGAGCTCTACCTGGTTTCCGTGAGCTCGCGCGCCTTGCGCGTGCTGGAACTGGCCCGGCTCGACAAGGTCTTCACCATTCACGCCGACATCGCCGCCGCCTTGGCGGCGCGGTCCTAGCGGTCGAGATCCGGAGCGAGATCGCCGATCATGGCCAATCCAGCAAAAGTCTTCGAACAGATCGGGCGCCGCACAATCGCGGGCCTCGACGAGATGGGCTATGCCGCCGCTCTTTTCCTGGAAGCCATCTACTGGACGCTGACGGGCTGGCGGCAGCGGCAGCCGGTGCGCGTCAATTCGGTCTTTGCTGCGATGACCGAGATCGGCGTCGCCGCTTTGCCCATCGCCACCCTGCTCGCCGCCACGATCGGCCTGATGCTGGCGATCCAGAGCCTCTACAGTCTCGGCCTGTTCGGTGCCGAGCAATACGCTTTCATCGGCATCGCCCTGTCCGTGGTGCGCGAATTCAGCCCGATGATCATGGGCATTCTCGTGGCCGGCCGCTCCGGCTCGGCGATCGCCGCGCGCCTTGCCACCATGAACATCAATCAGGAAGTCGATGCCCTGGTCGTGATGGGCATCAACCCGACGCGCTTCCTGGTCTCGCCGGTTCTCCTGGCCCTGGTCGTGATGATGCCCTGCCTTGCCATGTGGGCGAACATGGTCTCGATCCTCTCGGCCGGGCTTTATGTTTCGGCCGCCCTCAGCCAATCCTTCGGCGCCTATCTCAACGACACGCTGGATGTCCTCAAGATCGACGATGTCTGGCATGGCCTCGGCAAGGCGGCCTTGTTCGGGATCATCATCGCCCTGGTGGGCGTGGTGAACGGATCGCTGGTCAAGGGCGGCGCCGAGGGTGTCGGCCGCGTCACCACCCGTTCGGTCGTCCTCTCGGTGACCTTGATCGTGGTCGCCGACATGATCTTTGCCTATCTGGCGACGAGGTGAGGCAATGACAGCCAGCTCCATGCCACTCGCCCACCGCCCCAGCGCCGACGACATCGCCGCCCGCGCCCGGGTGATCGAGGTCGACCGTCTCGACTTTTCCTTCGGCGCGCGCCAGGTCCTCTACGACATCAATCTCGATGTGCGCGAAGGCGAGATCATGGTGATCATGGGTGGTTCCGGCTCGGGCAAGACCACCCTGCTCCGGCATCTGGTGGGCCTCATGCCGCCGCAGCCGGGCAAGGTCAAGCTGCTGGGCAAGGATATGGGTGCGCTCACCCGGCGCCAGTTGCTGGACCTGAAGCGGCGCATCGGCGTCGCCTTCCAGTTCGGTGCGCTCTTTTCCTCGCTCTCGGTGGCCGAGAACGTGAAGCTGCCATTGCGCGAGCTCACCGATCTCGAAGAGCGCACCATGGACATCATGGCCAATATGAAGCTCGAGGTGTGCAACCTCTCGGGCTTCGGGCATCTCATGCCGGCGGATCTCTCGGGCGGCATGATGAAGCGCGCCTCCATCGCCCGCGCCATCGTGATGGATCCCAAGCTGGTCTTCCTCGACGAGCCTTCCTCCGGCCTCGATCCGGTGGTCTCCTCGGCGCTCGATGATCTTATCCTGAAGCTGCGCGACGCCATGGACATTTCCGTGGTCGTGGTCAGCCACGATGTCGAAAGCGCCTTCAAGATCGCCGACCGCATCACGATCCTGGACAAGGGCCACATCCTGATCAGCGACCGTGTCGACGCGGTCCGCAATTCCACCAACGAGCGGGTGCAGAATCTTCTGCATCGCCGCTCCGAGCAGATCGACGTCGATCCAACCGAATATCTGCGCCGCCTGGCCGGCGATTAACTGTTAGGCGATTTGGCGCGGGGAGAGAACAGCCACATGCGAAGCCACTATCTCAACTACACACTGGTCGGCGTCTTTGTCGCCGCGATGATCGTTGCCCTGGTCGTCATCCTGTCCTTGATCGCGGGGCGTACCGGGCCGACCGACAAATATTACGTGGTGCTGGACGACGTCACCGACCTCAAATACGGCACCCTCGTCCGCTTCGCCGGTTTTCCGATTGGCCAGGTCGAGGCCATCCAGCCGGAACTGGTCGACGGCCGCTATCGCTTCCGCCTGCGGATCGCCGTCGAGCAGGGCTGGGCCTTCCCCTCGGATTCCGTGGCGCGCGTCGCTGCCTCCAGCTTCCTTGCCGCCAAGACCCTGGAAGTGAACGGTGGCGCCGGCGGTACCAGCAGCACCATTCCGCCGGAAGGCGAGATCGCTGGCGGCCAGGCCGCCGACATGTTCTCGCTGATGGCCCAGGTCGCCGGCGAGATCGGCGATCTGTCGCAATCCTCCCTGAAACCCATGGTGGCCAAGATCGGCGACATCATCGACCGCATCGGCAATACCACCGACACCAATCTCAAGACCTTGTTCGGCTCGCTCAACAGCATCGCCGCCGAGGTCGAAACCAAGACGCCGGCCATCGTCGGCAATGTCGAAACCTTCACCACCCAGCTCAATAGCGAGATGGCCAAGATCGACCAGCTGCTTTCCGAGAAGAACATGGCGGCAGTCGACAATTCGCTGGCCAATATCGAGCGCACCACCGCCAATGCCGAAATCGCCAGCCAGGATCTGCGCGCTTTGGGCGGCAAGATCACGGATGTGGCGAACCAGATTCAGGGTCTGGTGGCGGATAACCGGAAGGGCGTCGACAAATCGGTGGCGGACCTCGAATATGTGCTCCGAGCCGTGGCGCAGAATATCGATTCCATTACCCGTAACCTTGACGGAACCACCCGCAACATGAACGAGTTCAGCCGCCTGATCCGCCAGAATCCCGGCTTGCTGCTGTCCGGCGGATCGCCGGAAGCCGATCCCGGCCTGACGCCGACGGGGAACGACCAATGAGCGCGCAGATGAAAAATCCGATCCGCCGCCTGGTCGTCTTCTGCTGCGCCGGTGCGCTGGCACTCTCTCTGGCCGGCTGTTTCGGCGCGGCACCTCCGGTGCCCAAGGAGCAATATTTCCGCCTGGTCACGATCGAGACGCCGCAGGCCATCGGCAATCCGCTGCCCGGCATCGTCGAAGTGGCCCCCTTGCTCTCGGAAGGTGTGCTGGGCGAACGGCCGCTGCTCTTCACCAGCAATGGCGGGCAGAAACTCGAACAGCGCAATTATGCCTATTGGACCGACCCGCCCCCGGCGATGCTGCGCGATCAATTGGTGACCTATCTCACCGCTGCCGGCATCGCCCAGCGCGTCGTCCCCAGCGAATTGCGCATCGCCTCGCAATACCGGCTGCAGGGCCGCATCCTGCGTCTGGAACAGGTATCTCCGACGGGGGGCGGCAATGGCGGCGTCATCGCGCTTGAGCTGTCGCTGATCGACAAGGCCAATGACGGCATCCTCACGAGCGGCCGCTACGAGGTGGCGAAGGAAGCCACTGGCGCAAACATCGATGATGCGGTACAGGCCCTCAATAACGGCCTGAACGAGATTCTGGCGGCCTTCGTCGCCGACCTCGCCCAGGCCCGGTAATCGACCTGATCTATCCCCCAGCCCGGCCCCCGCACCAGCGCAGGCCGGCGGGGGAAATTGCTGACTGAAAGGAATCCCAAGAATGTCCCGTGGCGCGCTCAAGGTTCATGACCTCCCGGCCGAGAAGATCAAATCGCTCACCCATTGCACCATCTCGACCAGCAAGGGCGACATGAAACTGGAGATGTTCCCGGACGCCGCCCCGAACTCGGTCGCCAATTTCTATGTGCTGGCCCAGGACAAGTTCTATGACGGGCTGAATTTCCACCGCGTCATCCCCGGTTTCGTGGCCCAGGGCGGCTGCCCGGAAGGCACCGGCACGGGTGGCCCGGGCTGGCGCATCGCCTGCGAGACCAAGGGCAATCCCCACAAGCATATCGAGGGTGCCCTCTCCATGGCCCATGCCGGGCGCGATACCGGCGGCTCACAATTTTTCCTGGTTTTGGAAAAACAACCGCATCTCGACGGCGCCCATACCGTCTTCGGCCAAATCGTCGAAGGGCTGGACGTCCTACAATCCCTAGAGGTTGGGGACGAGATCAACCACATCCGGTTCGAATAGGCGAAGATTGATAAAATGCAATTCTTCTCTTTTTGCTCAATAGGTTAGCCAGGAACTCGAAACCACTTGTTAAGAAATCGCCCTTAAAGTGTCCCTTAATGAGCGAGCCGGCATAGGGCCGCGATCCGCTCAAAATTACGGGGAAGAAACTATGGGGCGCGCATTGTTGAATTGGCTGCCGTGGCACCGTGATTCCAACATCCTGGCCGAAGAGGAAGTTGACCGGGTCGATGTGGGATCGGTGCTGATCGAAATTTCCGACAAGCTGCCGGAGCATATGTTTGCGCATTGGCGCGTCGAGAAGCGCTTCAACGGCCCGGGCGACCGGACCCACGTGGCGCTGCGCAATGTCAGCGATCCCTACACGCACAAGCTGATCGCGGTTTCCGCTTTGGTTTCGGCGCGCCGCTTTCAGTTGGTCGGCGGTGCCGTCGCCCACTAAGCACTAATGCAGCAGCACCGCCCCCAATGCCACCAGGCTGACGGAGGCGTAGCGGCGGGCGCGGAAGCGTTCCTTCAGCAAATAGGCGCTCATCAGCGCTGCGAATATGACGCTGGTCTCGCGCAGGGCGCTGACATGCGCGAAGGCACCCGATTTCATCGCGAAGATGGCGATGCCGTAGGCGCCCGAGGACAGCGCGCCACCCGCCAGGCCCAGCTTCCAGCTCCGCGACCAATATTGAGTGGCTGGCCCCCAGCCGCGTTTCCACAGGCAATAGAGCACCAGCAGCGGCGAATCGAGGGCGAAGAGCCAGGCGATATAGCCGAATTGCTGCGCTTGGGCAGGCCCCGCATGGCGGATGCCGAGACCGTCGAACAGCGTGTAGCCCATGATGCAGATCCCGGTCAGAAGGCCGAACACCACCGGCTCCCATTTATGCGCGCCGACCAGGGGCTTTTCCGCGGCGAGGCTGAGAATGCCCAGCGAAATGGCGCCCACACCCACCATCTGCCAGCCCGCCAGGATCTCGTGGGGCGGCAGCAGCCAGGCCGAAACCGCGACCAGGAGCGGCGCCGAACCGCGCGCGATCGGATAGACCAGCGACAATTCACCATGACGGTAGGCGAGGACCAGGAACAGGTAATACCCCAGATGCGTCATCAGCGAGCCGAAGAGATAGGGCCAGCTCGCAGGATCCGGCACCTCGGTCACGAACAGAAGCGGCATCGCGATGACACCCGCGAGCCCCATGGTGAGGCCCATGTTTAGCAGCGTGTCATTGCCGATTTTGACCATCACGTTCCAGCCGGCATGCATCAGGGCAGCCAGCAGAACGAGCAGCGTCATGGTGAGGGAAAGCGATGAAGTCATGATGGCCGGCACCTTGCCACAGCGCCGGCCGGGCACCCAATCGCTTGTTTCGATGGCGCCATCGGCAAAATCGCATAGGTCGGTGCACCGACGATCCTCATGCCGGCGGGCCGCGGCTTGCAACCGCCGCCGTCCGCATGACACACTGCGGCCTCAATCGGGTCGCAGGTTTCGGAGCCACATGCCGCGTCAATTCGCTTGGGCCGCCTGGCCGGACGAGCAGCTTCTCCAGCTTCGCCTCAAGGATCTCAAGGTCACCGTCGCCGGGACCTGGCTGGAAGGCTGTCTTGAGCATCTCTACGAGGAACTCGCCCAGCGCGGCCTCCGGGTGCGGCCCCATGCCTGGATCTCGGACGAATGGTTCAGCCCGGACACCACCCCCGGCATCGCCATTCCCTTCTATCTCGCCCATCCCCGCCTCATGCGGCTGGAGCGCAAGAAGATCATCGATGTCGAGGGCGGCACGGTGCCGGAATGCATGCGCATCCTGCGCCACGAGGCGGGCCATGTGGTCCAGCATGCCTTTCAGCTTCACCGCCGCCGCCGCTGGCAGGAATTGTTTGGCCGCTCCTCGATCCGCTATCCCGATTTCTACCGGCCCAACCCGGCCAGCAAGAATTACGTCCAGCATCTCCGGCTCTGGTACGCCCAGAGCCATCCCGACGAGGATTTCGCCGAGACCTTCGCGGTCTGGCTGCGTCCGCGCTCGGATTGGCGCAAGCGCTATGCCGATTGGCCGGCCTTGAAGAAGCTGGTCTATGTCGACGAATTGATGGCCGAGATCGCCGGCGAGAAGCCGATCCTCACCCAGCGCCTGCGGGTCGATCCGATCAGCCAGATCGATCGCACCTTGAGCGAGCATTACGAAAAGAAGCAGGCCTATTACGTCTCCGATTCACCCACCATCTATGACCGCGATCTGAAACGCATCTTCAGCGAGAGCAGCGCCCGGCACCGCCGCGCCCCCACCGCCGCCGCCTTTCTGCGCAAGCATCAATCGCATATCCGCCGCTCGGTCGCGCAATGGACCGGCGAATACCAGCTCACCCTCGATTCCATTCTCGACGCCATGATCGCGCGCTGCCGTGAACTCAAATTGCGCGCCGCCGGGCCGGAACGGCAATTGGTGATGGATTTCACCGTCCTGCTCACCGCGAAGACCGTGCACTCGCTCTATTCGCCCTCGCGCCGGGAATGGTTCGCCCTATGAAGAAGCTCCGCATCCTGGTGCTGATGCATCCCGACTTCCTGCCGCCGGATTCGCTCAAGGGTTACAGCGACAAGGAGATCCATGTCTGGAAGACGGAATACGACGTGGTCTCGACCCTGCGCGCCAGCGGCCACGAGGTCCAGGCGCTGGGCGTGCAGCACGAGCTGAAGCCGATCCGCGATTCCATTGAAGAATGGAAACCGGATGTGGTCTTCAATCTCCTCGAGCAATTCCACGGCGAGACCGCCTACGACCAGAACGTGGCGAGCTATCTCGAATTGCTGCGTATCCCCTATACCGGCTGCAATCCCCGCGGCCTGATGCTGGCCCGCGGCAAGGCGCTTTCCAAGAAACTGCTTTCCTATCACCGCATTCCGACGCCGGCCTTCGCGGTCTTCCCGATCGGCCGCAAGATCCGGCGCCCGGCCCGCCTCAACTTCCCGCTCATCGTCAAAAGCCTCACCGAGGATTCCTCGGTCGGCATCGCCCAGGCATCTCTGGTCGACAATGACGAGAAGCTCGCCGAACGCGTCGCCTTCATCCATGACCGCGTCGGCACCGATGCCATCGTCGAGCAGTTCATCGATGGGCGTGAAATTTATGTGGGCGTCTTCGGCAATGACCGCCTGCATGTGCTTCCCATCTGGGAATTGCGCTTCGGCGAAGGCGCACAGGGGCGCGCCAGCATCGCCACCGAGCGCGTGAAGCACGACCTCGATTATCAGGAGAAACGCGGCATTGCCCAGGGTCCGGCCAAGGACATCGCGCCGGAACTCGTCAACCGCATCCGCCAGACGGTGAAGCGCATCTGCCGCACGCTGGAACTCGACGGCTATGCCCGCATCGATTTCCGCCTCACCGCCGACGGCATTCCCTATTTCCTGGAAGCCAATCCGAATCCGGAAATCGCCCATGTCGAGGAATTCGCCTCGGCCGCCGCCCATGACGGCATCGACTACGCGCTTCTCCTCAACAAAATTGTGGGTTTGGGCATCCGCCGCGCCCATGTTGAGTGACCGGTCGTTGGGTCATCACCCCATCGGGTTGCCCATTCCTCGAAATCGCTAACCGAAATCCCCGCATCACTTGAAGGGGCGTTCACCATTGCTATCTGGTACGCCACTCCGGCGCCGCGCGATTGATCCCACATGATTGACCTCACGTGATTGACTCTGTCATCCGGCGCAAGGAGGATAATGGGACACTCCATCAAGGGGGACGTCATGTCGGATTCGCTGCCACCCAGATCCGAAACCGATCTTGGAGAAGACGTCAGTCTCAGCACGCCCATCCGGCGGCGCAATCCCTGGTGGCTGGTGATCACCTTCATGCTGGCCGCGATCGTTCTTGCCGGCGGCTATTGGTATTTCGAAATCCGCGGTGTCACACCCAGCCAGGCCGCCACAATGGCACCGCCACCGCCGGCGCCGGTCACCACCGCCAAGCCCTTGATCAAGGAAATCGTGGAATGGGACGAATTCACCGGCCAGTTTGCGGCGGTGGATTCGGTCGAGATCCGCTCGCGCGTCAGCGGCTATCTGGAATCGATTCATTTCACCGACGGCCAGATGGTCCAGGCCGGCGATCTGCTGTTCGTGATCGATCCGCGCCCGTTCGAGATTTCGCTTGCTTCCGCCGAAGCCGCACTCGCCTCGGCCGACGCCCGGGTCAAACTGGCCCAGCAGCAATTGGACCGCGCCGAGAAGCTCAAGAAGAGCGATTTCGTCTCGCAGAGCACCTTCGACGAACGGCTGGAGGAATTGCAATCCGCCTCGGCCGATGCGGAGGTGGCGCGGGCGGCGATCAATGCCGCCAAGCTCAACCTCACCTATACCCGCATCATGGCGCCGATCTCGGGCCGTATCGGCGTGCATGAGGTCAGCATCGGCAATCTGGTGACCGGCGGCGACAGCGGCAACACCACGCGCCTCACCACTCTGGTCTCGCTTGACCCCATCCACCTCACCTTCGACGTCAGCGAATCCGATTTCCTCGCCTATCAGCGCGCCGCCGCGGAAGGCCGCCTGCAATCCACCCGCGAGTCACGGCTGAAAGTGGCTGCCCATCTGATGGATGAAGAGGATTGGACGCTGCAGGGCGAGATGGATTTCGTCAACAACGAGGTCGACCGCACCGCCGGCACGATCCGCGCCCGCGCCATTTTCGCCAATCCGAAGCTGCTCATCACGCCGGGCCAGTTCGGCCGCATCCGCATCCCCGGTTCCGATCCCTATCCCGCGACACTCATTCCCGACAGCGCCATCCTCTCCGATCAATCGCAGAAGATCGTCATGTCCGTGGCCGCCGACGGTACCGTGGTTCCGAAAGTGGTCCGGCCGGGGCCGGGCTATGAGGGCCTGCGCATCATCCGCGAGGGCCTGAGCGGCGAGGATGTCATCATCATCGACGGCCTGCTGCGCGCGAGGCCCGGCGCCAAGGTCGATCCCAAACCGGGGGAAATCCAACCCGTCGTTTCCAATTAAGGCGCCGGGGCATCCATGCGGTTTTCCCACTTCTTCATCGACCGCCCGATCTTCGCGACGGTGCTCTCGATCTTCATCACGCTCATCGGCGGGGCCGCCTATTTCACCCTGCCGGTCGCGCAATATCCCGACATCGCGCCGCCGACCATCGAGATCCGCGCCTCCTATCCCGGCGCCTCGGCCGAAGTGGTCAGCAATACCGTCTCGACCCCGCTGGAGCAGGAAATCAACGGCGTCGAGAACATGCTCTACATGTCCTCGCAGGCGACCGGCGACGGCAATCTCACCCTCCAGGTGACCTTCGCCCTCGGCACCAATCTCGATACCGCGCAGGTGCTGGTGCAGAACCGCGTCTCGGCGGCCGAGCCGCGCCTCCCCGAAGAAGTGCGGCGCATCGGCGTTACCGTGCGCAAAAACTCGCCCGACATGCTGATGGTGATTCACATCAACTCGCCGGACGGTTCTCGTGACCAGCTTTACATGTCGAATTACGCGACCCTCCAGGTCCGCGACGTACTGGCCAGGCTCGACGGCGTGGGCGATGTGCGCATCTTCGGCGCGCGCGATTATTCGATGCGCGTCTGGCTGGACCCCGAGAAGGTCGCGGCGCGCAATCTCACCGCCAGCGAAGTCGTGACTGCTCTCCAGAGCCAGAACGTCCAGGTGGCCTCGGGCGTCCTCAACCAGCCGCCCGTCCCCAATCCCGGCGATTTCCAATTGTCGCTGGAAACTTTGGGCCGCCTCAGCGATCCCCGCCAATTCGCCAATATCGTCATCAAGGCCAATGAAGACGGCAGCGTCACCCGCGTGCGCGATGTCGGCCGGGTCGAAATCGGCGCCCAGGATTACGGCTCCAACGGCTATCTCGACGAACGCGCCGCCGTGCCGCTGCTGGTCTTCCAGCGCCCCGGCTCGAACGCGCTCGATACCGCGGACAGCATCCTTGCCACCATGAAGGAACTCGCCAAGAGCTTCCCGCCGGGCCTGCAATACGACGTCGTCTACAACCCCACCGAATTCATCGCCGAATCCGTCCGCGAGGTCATCAAGACCATCTTCGAGGCGGTGGTGCTGGTGGTCATCGTCGTCATCCTGTTCCTGCAGACCTGGCGCGCCTCGCTCATTCCCATTGTGGCGATCCCCGTCTCTCTCATCGGCACCTTCATGGTGCTGTCGGCGATGGGCTTCTCGCTCAACAACCTGTCGCTCTTCGGCCTGGTCCTGGCCGTCGGCATCGTCGTCGACGACGCCATCGTCGTCGTCGAGAATGTCGAACGCAATCTGCGCCTGGGCCTCAGCCCCCGCGACGCCACCAAGCGCACCATGGACGAGGTGGGCGGCGCCCTCATCGCCATCGCCCTGGTGCTGATCGCCGTCTTCATCCCGGCGGCCTTCATCAGCGGCATTTCCGGCCAGTTCTTCCGCCAGTTCGCCGTGACGATCGCCGCCGCCACGGCGATTTCCTGCTTCGTCTCGCTCACCCTCAGCCCGGCGCTCTGCGCGCTGCTTTTCAAGCCGCATGGCGCCCATGTCGAGAAACCCAATTTCGTCATGCGCGCCGTCCATGGTTTCTTCAACGGCTTCAATTTCGGCTTCGACTGGATGGCCGACCGCTATGCCGCCCTCACCCGGCGGCTGGTGCGCCTCGCCTTCCTCATGCTCATCCTTTATGCCGGACTCATCGCCCTCACCGGCTGGCAGTTCCAGCGCGCCCCCACCGGCTTCATCCCGGAACAGGATCAGGGCTATCTCATCACCGTGCTGCAATTGCCGCCGGGATCCTCGCTCGCCCGCACCGACGAGGTCGTCCGCAAGGCGGCCAAGATCATCCTGGAAACCGAAGGCGTCATCCATGCCGTGCCCTTCGCGGGGCTCGACGCCGCCACCTTCACCAACGCCCCCAATGCCGGTGCCATCTTCGTGCCCATGGCGCCCTTCAAGGAGCGCGCTGCCAAGGGCCTCTCGGCGAATGCCGTCCGCGCCGCCCTGCAGCAGAATCTCTCCGCCCTCCAGGAAGCCTTCATCATCGTCATTTCGCCGCCACCCGTGCGCGGCATCGGCAATGCCGGCGGCTTCAAGATGATGATCCAGGACCAGCGCGGCCGCGGCCTCCCCACGCTGGAAGCCTCGATCCAGGAAATGATCGCCGCTGCCAACCAGACCCCGGGCCTTGCCGGCGTGTTTTCGCTCTTCAACACCAAGACGCCCAAGATCTTCGCCGATATCGACCGGGTCCGGGCCGAAATGCTGGGCGTCTCGGCGACCGACGTCTTCAGGACGCTCGAAGTCTATGTCGGCTCGGCCTTCGTCAACGAGTTCAATTATCTCGGCCGCACCTACCGCGTGACGGCGCAGGCGGACGGCAGTTTCCGCCAGGAGCTCGCCGATATCGGCAATCTGAAGACCCGCAACGCCTATGACGAGATGGTGCCGCTGAGCTCGGTGACCGCCTTCGACGACATCACCGGCCCCTACCGCGTGCCGCGCTACAACCTCTATCCCGCTGCCGAGATTCAGGGCGGCACCACGCCCGGCTATTCCGCGAGTTATGGCCTCCAGAAGATGGAGGAACTGGCGGCAATCCACCTCCCCGACGGTTTCGGCTTCCAATGGACCGAGCTTGCCTATCAACAGAAATTGGCCGGCGATACCGGATTGCTGGTCTTCGTCGCCGCCGTGATCTTCGTGTTCCTGGTCCTGGCGGCACAATATGAAAGCTGGGCCCTGCCGCTCTCGGTCGTCCTCATCGTGCCCATGTGCCTGCTGGCGGCGGTGAGCGGACTCCTCATCCGCACCCTGCCGGTCGACATTCTGGCGCAGATCGGCTTCGTGGTGCTGGTGGGGCTGGCCGCCAAGAACGCCATCCTCATCGTCGAATTCGCCAAACAGGCCGAGGATGAGGGCAAGGATCGTTTCCAGGCGGCGGTCGAGGCCGCGCAGTCACGCCTGCGGCCGATCCTGATGACCTCCTTCGCCTTCATCCTGGGCGTGGTGCCGCTGGTCATCGCGACCGGCGCCGGGGCCGAAATGCGCCAATCGCTGGGCACCGCCGTCTTCTACGGCATGATCGGCGTCACCGTCTTCGGCCTCGTCTTCACACCGGTTTTTTACGTGGTGATGCGCAAATTCGGCCGCCGCAAGGCGGTCTCGGTCCCCGTGCCGCAAACGCATTGATGTCCTAGAACTGCAGGCCCAGGGTGATCATGCCGTCATGGGCCTGCCCGTCGCGGCTGGCGATGGCCGAGACCGTCTGGTCGAAACGGTAATCCGCCTTGATGCTGAGATAATCGGCCGCCGGATCGCGCCACGCCGCGTTCATGCCGACGCTGTGCACGTCGTCGACCAGCGCCCTGAGATCGGCCCCGCTCTCCTCATAGCTGGTGCTTTCGCAATATTGATAGCTCGTACCGATCTCCAGAAACTCGAACACCGATAGCGAGAGGCCGAGCGACGGGCCGCTGCGCGTTTCGGAAGCTTGCGGCTGGTCCGCCCATTTCTGCTTCATGTCATAGCCCAGGTTGAGCTTGGCGTCCCTGTCCAATTGATAGCTCAAGCCCAGCCGCGCTCGCCCGAAACTGGCATTGTCCTCCAATGTCAGTGGCGCATCCTGGCGCGTGAATCCGGTGGAGGTGCTGAGCGCCAACCCTGAGAAGATCTGCTTGGCGACACGCCCGTCGATCCTGTAGCGGCGCTCGGTCACCTCGCCGGCGCGCAATTCGACCTCCACGCCGGGCTCGAGCGTGGTTTTCAATCCGTCATGATCGTGCTGAATCGAGGCCTGGCCATTGGCGCGGTCGCGGCCCCAGAACTCGTCCTCGAGATAGCGCGTCTTCTCGACCGAGCCGGTGGTCACGACGGAAAAGGCACCGTCGATGGGCAGTTTGTAGGTACCGTCGACACCGATCGTCAGGCCCGGCACCGCGCTGTCGGGTTCACGGCTGCCGATAGAAAGCGGCATGCCGATAATGTCGAACTGAAAGGGCTCCGGCTTGCCGGTAGCACTTCCCTTGTCGGTGGCGCTTCCCATGCTGCCGAGCACGTCGACGAAGAGGCCGAGCTTGAAATCACCCGCAGGTTCATCGGCGCGCACGGTAGACATGAACGCAATATCCGCCGACAAAAAGCTAGCCGACAGGAAGATTGCAATCCGACCGATGCGCAAGGCGCAGCGGTGTCTCCCCCACCTATATTCCTTCGTCATAAACTGTGCGTCCTGTCCAAAGCGATTGACAGACCCCTGACGCGAGACGCGCGGCACCGCCCGCACATCCTCAATCGGCACATCATGCGTCACTGCAATGACGCGTGGCCGTTGGATGATTTCTATATCATCGAAGAAGAGAGAGCTGCTGTGACCAGCAAATCCGGCGCGCGGAATTTCAGCGCGCGCGATATATCCGCAACAGTTTCATGGCGAGACTGTGACATTGCCACGCCGTCGCCACAATCGATGCCGCGCTTAAGATTCTGTTTAGAGTTTAGTCGAGCCCCATCAGTGAGCGCGCGAATTCCTGCGGCGTAAAAGGCTTCAGATCGTCCTGGCCTTCGCCGATGCCAATCGCCACGACGGGAAGATTGAAGCGCTCGGCCAAAGCCACCAGCACGCCGCCCTTCGCCGAACCATCCAGCTTGGTGACGACCAGGCCGGTCACCTGACAGATCTGCTTGAAGATATCGACCTGGGAATGCGCGTTCTGCCCGACCGTCGCATCCAGCACCAGCAGGCAGTCATGCGGTGCCGTCTCATCCACCTTCTTGATGACACGGACGATCTTGGCCAGCTCTTCCATCAGCCCGGCCTTGTTCTGCAGCCGCCCGGCGGTATCGATCAGCAACAAATCGATGTCCTGCGCCTTGGCTTCCTGGATGGCATCGAAGGCGAGCCCCGCGGGATCGGCGCCCTCGCCCCGGGCGATCACCGGCACGTTGGCACGCTCGCCCCAGATCTTCAATTGCTCGACGGCGGCGGCGCGGAAGGTATCGCCGGCCGCCAGCATGACCTTCTTGCCCTGGCCCTGATGGAGCCGGGCGAGCTTGCCGATCGTGGTCGTCTTGCCCGAGCCGTTGACGCCGACCACCAGAACCACATGCGGCTTGTGCACGATCTCGAGCGGCTTGGCGACCGGTGTGAGGAGTGCCGCGATCTCGTCGGCGAAGATGCCGCGCACTTCCTCGATCGTGACTTCCTTGTCGAAGCGATCCTTGGCCAAGGCGGCGGTGAGCTTCGCGGCCGTGGCCGGGCCGAGATCGGCGGCGATCAGCGCCTCCTCCAGCTCGTCGAGCAAAGCGCGGTCGAGTTTGCGCTTGGTGAAGATACCGGTGAGGCTCTGGCCGAGCTTGCTCGATGAACGCCCAAGACCTTCCTTCAGGCGCTGAAACCAGCCCCGCTTTTCCGTGTTCGTGGCTTCGGTCATGAATGCTGCAATCGATGGATGGTCATGCGGCGATGGCGACGAGATGCTCGTCGGTCGCGGCCTGGATATGTGCCGAAACGATGCTGCCCGGATCGGCCTGGAAATTGAGGGCCACGGGCGCGAAATGCTCGCTATGGCCGAAGCTGCCGGTTTCTTCCGAACGCTCGATCAGGATGCGCGCGGGCGCACCCACGTGGCGCGCGAAATAGGCGCGCTGCGCCGCGAGCCCCGCCGCGCGCAGGCGCTGGGCGCGATCCTTGCGCACGGGCCCCGGCACTTGCGGCATCTTCGCCGCCGGCGTGCCGGAGCGGGCCGAATAGGGAAAGACGTGAAGGAAGGTGAGGCCGCATTCCTCGATGAGGCGCAGCGAATTTTCGAACATCGCCTCCGTCTCGGTCGGAAATCCGGCGATGAGATCGGCGCCGAAGACGATGTCCGGGCGCAAGGCCCGCATCTCGGCACAAAAGCGGATCGCGTCATCGCGCAGATGGCGGCGCTTCATCCGCTTCAGGATCATGTCGTCGCCCGCCTGGAGCGAGAGATGGAGATGCGGCATCAGCCGCTCTTCCGTCGCAATGAGCTGCTTGAGGTCGTCATCCACCTCGACCACGTCGAGCGAGGAGAGGCGCAGGCGCGGCAGTTCCGGCACAAGTGTCAGGATGCGCCGCACCAAGCCACCTAATCCGCTCTTCCCCGGCAGGTCGCCGCCATAGGAGGTGATGTCGACCCCGGTCAGCACCACTTCGCGCAGGCCGTTGGCGACCAATTGCCGGATCTGCTCGACGATCGCCCCGGCCGGGACCGAGCGGCTGTTGCCGCGGCCGAACGGAATGATGCAGAAGGTGCAGCGATGATCGCAGCCCTGCTGGATCTCGACGAAGGCCCGCGCCCGCTCGGCAAAGCCGGCGATGAGATGGGGGGCCGTTTCCGTCACCGTCATGATGTCGGCGACCGCCACATGCCGGTCATTGGCCTGGCGCAGGGCGTGATAGCTCTCGGCCTTCAGCTTCTCTTCATTGCCGAGCACTGCGTCGACCTCGTCCATCGCCGCGAATTTCTCCGGTGCGATCTGGGCGGCGCAGCCGGTCACGATGATGCGGGCATCCGGATTCTCGCGCCGCGCCTTGCGGATCGCCTGGCGCGCCTGGCGCTCGGCTTCCGAGGTGACGGCGCAGGTATTGATGATGATGGCCGCCCCCAGCCCCGCCGCGGCGGCATGGCCGCGGATGACTTCGCTCTCATAGGCGTTGAGGCGGCAACCGAAGGTCACCAATTGCGGCGCGGTCTCGCTCACGGGATCGCTTCGATCTGCGACAGATCGACCTCGCCGGCATAAGAGAGGGTCCAGGGACCGGTCATTTGGACGTTGTCGTTGGGCAGCCATTCGATGGTGAGCTTGCCGCCATCGACCTCGACCACCGCCTTGCGGCCGGTGAGGCCCCGCCGCGCCGCCGCCACCAGCGTGGCACAGGCGCCCGAGCCGCAGGCCAAAGTGATGCCGGCACCGCGTTCCCAGACCCGCATGCGGATATGACCGGGCGAGAGGATCTGGGCGAATTCGATATTGGCGCGGTCGGGAAAGAAGGCGTGCTGCTCCAGCTTGGGACCGATCCCGGCCACATCGATCTTCGCCACGTCATCGACAAAGAAGACCGCATGGCTCGACCCCACATTGACGCCGACCGGATCGGCGACCGGGCCGAAGGCCACCGGCATGTGCAGGGTGTCGCATTCGGCGGCGACCGGGATATCGCGCCAGCCGAGCAAAGCCGGTCCCATATCGGCCGCGATCTCGCCATTCCCCAGGGCTTCAGTGGGCAGCAGCCCGGCCACGGTCTGGATGATGGCATGGCCGTTGGCCTTTTCGCCCATCACCCGCGCCGCGATGCAGCGCGTGGCGTTTCCGCAGGCCCGCGCCTCGCTCCCGTCGGCATTATGGATCCGCATGAAGACGTCGGCCCTGGCATCGACCGGCTTTTCCAGGGTGATGAGCTGGTCGCAGCCGATCCCCCGGTGCCGGTCGGCAAGCCAGCGGCGCTGGTCGCGGCTCAAGCCCAGATCGGACCCACGCGCATCCAGCACGACAAAATCATTGCCGAGGCCGTGCATTTTCAGGAATGGCAGCTTCGCGCGCGTCATGGCATTGTTCTTTTACGCAATCGGTTCGGCTTGGTTATGCCGTCCCGGCCGGGATGAGTCCAATGTTTTCAGGTGGATGGCACCCTGCTTCCCGTGCAGGGCCGGCTTGGGGAGCACCATCATATCAAGGCGTTAGCTGACTGGTTGACGGCCCCGGTCCCCCTCTGTATAACCCGCCGCCAGCAATTCCTTGGCTTCTGAAGCAGGTACAACCTATGGCCCATCATAAATCCGCGGAAAAGCGCATCCGCCAGACCGAGACGCGCACCGCCCGCAACCGCGCCAATACCAGCCGCCTCAAATCGGCTGTGAAGAAGGCGGAAACGGCGATCGCCGGCGGCAACAAGACCGAAGCTGAAGCCGCTCTGAAGCAGGCGCAGCCGGAATTGGCGCGCGGCGTCAATCAGGGCATCATTCACAAGAATGCTGCGGCGCGTAAGATGTCGCGCCTGACCAAGCGTCTGCGCAGCCTCGCCTGAGCCTTCAGCCTCAGGCTGAAGGGTGACCGGCAACGGCTTGTTCGAGAACAATGGAGCCGCGGCCCTCATGAGGGGGCCGCGGTTTCCTTTTGTGGCTCCTCGCGGGTAACGCCACCATCCGTTGTGGCTCGCCCATTTCCTGCCGGTGTGGAATCTGTGTCGAATCCGTCACAGTCAGGTTGGCAAGACTCGATTCCCGGCAGTTCCCGATTCGGACTTGTTGCATGGTCGGAAGGGCGCGCGTAGAGTCCCCCTCCGGTCACGAGACAGGGCGTTGACCGGGGCTCCGCCAGGAGTTGGAATACGGGAAAAACACTATAAAAAACAAAGATCTGTGATGCGTGAAACCAGGTCTCATCGGTTCTGTCGACAGGGTCCCGGAATTGGTTCCGGAAGGCTTGCCACAGAACAGCTCAGCCAACGCCGAACCGATCGGCGACAAGCCCTCGCGATTGTTGATTTCCCCTTCCCCAACCTGTGGCACCCAAGCCACGATTGCTTCGCTTATACAGGCGGGTTGATCGCGTATTGGTTGCAACTGTGTCACCCCGATCCCAATGGGTTCGGCGGCCGGGCTTAACCAATCTGGTAAGACCGCCGCCGAATTGAAGACCGCGCCAGGATCACGGCGCGCCGGGATTTTGTTGGGTGAACGAACGTCGAAGAAGGGAGACCGAGGGCATGAGCAAGGGTGGCAATTATGCCGGCGACGTGACGCCGCAGGCCGCTTGGCAGGACCTGGTCGCGACCCCCGGGGCGCGGCTCATCGATGTCCGCACCCAGCCGGAATGGAGCTTCGTCGGTGTTCCGGATTTGTCCCCGATCGGCAAGAAGGTCATCCTGAATTCCTGGCAGGTCTATCCGGGGATGACGGTCGACAGCGATTTCGTGGCCAGGCTGCGCGCCCAGATCGGCAGCGCGGAGGGCCCGTTCTATTTCATCTGCCGCTCCGGCGCCCGGTCGCGCGCCGCGGCCATCGCCCTCACCGAAGCGGGGCTCGGCCCCAGCTTCAACGTCGCGGGCGGTTTCGAAGGCGACAAGGATTCGGCCGGTCACCGGGGCAAGAGCGGTGGCTGGAAGTTTGCCGGCCTGCCCTGGATTCAGGATTGATGAGCAGCTTTATGAGCCGGAGTGACGACGTGAATATTGCGGGTATGGGGGGAAAAGCCATGATCGAGGCGGGTAGCGATTCGCTGTTGAACGCGCAATGGGCCCGGGTTCGTGGCCGTCTGCGCGCCGAGTTCGGCGAGGCTACTTTCCGTTCATGGCTGAAGCCGCTCACCTTGGCCGGCCGTCGTGGCCAGGATCTGCGCGTGGCCGTGCCGTCGCGATTCATGCGCGACTGGGTGGCCACCCATTACGCCGACCGCATCATGGCGCTGTGGACCAGCGAATGCCCGGAAATCCGGTCGGTGGAAGTGATCGTCGACGTCAATGGCACCGCCGATCGCGATGCGGATACGGCCGATCAGGACGAGGCGATGACGGATGCCGGCATCAGCCATGCGGGTGGCGACAGCACCAGGGGCGATCATGACGTGATGGTCACCGAGGCCGATGGTCTGGCCGGCGTCAGTGCGACACTCGATCCGCGCCTCACCTTCGACAATTTCGTCGTCGGCAAGTCGAACGAACTCGCGCACGCAGCCGCCTTGCGCGTCGCCGAATCCGATGTTGTGCCCTTCAATCCGCTGTTTCTTTATGGCGGCGTCGGCCTCGGCAAGACGCATCTGATGCATGCCATCGCTCATCACATCAAGAAGAAGCAGCCGCAAAAGCGCGTGATCTATCTCTCGGCCGAGAAATTCATGTACCAGTTCATCCGCGCTTTGCGGAACAAGAACACCATGGCCTTCAAGGAATTGTTCCGCTCGGTCGACGTGCTGATGGTCGATGACGTGCAATTCATCATCGGCAAGGAATCGACCCAGGAAGAATTCTTCCACACCTTCAATGCGCTCTTCGATCAGAACAAGCAGGTGGTGCTCTCGGCCGACAAATCGCCCTCGGATCTGCAGGGCCTGGAAGAACGCATGCGCACCCGCTTCGGCTGGGGGCTGGTGGCCGACATCCATCCCACCACCTATGAACTCCGCCTCGGCATTCTCCAGGCCAAGGCCGAACAGGCGCCGATCGAAATTCCTTCAAAGGTGCTGGAATTCCTCGCCCACCGCATCTCGTCGAATGTGCGCGAGCTGGAAGGGGCGCTCACCCGCATCATCGCCCATGCGACTTTGGTGGGTCGCCCGATCTCGGTCGAATCCGCGCAGGAACTCTTGAAGGATCTGCTGCGCGCCAATGATCGCTCGGTCACGATCGAGGAGATCCAGCGGCGCGTCGCCGAGCATTACAACATCAAGCTCGCCGATATGAGCTCGCCCCGGCGCGCGCGGCAGGTTTCGCGCCCGCGCCAGATCGCCATGTATCTCGCCAAGCAGCTCACCACCAAATCGCTCCCGGATATCGGCCGCGGCTTTGGCGGGCGCGACCACACGACGGTCATGCATGCGGTGAAAAAGGTCGAGGAACTGGCCGCCGGCGACATTTCCTTCGCCGAGGACATCGACCTTCTGAAGCGGATGCTGGAAGGCTGATTTCTACTGACTTTTCGGGCGGTTAATAACCCCCAGCCAAGGCCGGACTCGGGCACAAATCCCTGTTGCACGGGCGTCAACCTGCTATAATCCCCCACTTGCTGGGACCAGGGGCCGATTCGGCCATTTTCCGCCTTTCCGCGGGGGATCTTCAGGCAAGGTTGGAAAGACAGGACCGACTGCGTCGGAACGCGATTTTGTGGGCATTCAGCCCCGGGATGGCGGGTACCGCCAGCGGCCAGAAACAGGGTTGAGTTAGGCCATGAAACTGACCATCGAACGGACCCTCCTGCTGAAGGCATTGGGGCATGTGCAGAGTGTTGTGGAACGCCGCAATACCATTCCCATTCTTTCCAATGTGCTGGCCGAGGCCAAGGATGGTCAGTTGAGCCTGACCGCGACCGATATGGACCTCGCCGTGGTCGAGAAGATCGCGGCGGACATCGCCACACCCGGCGCCGCCACGGTTCCCGCCCATACGCTTTACGACATTGTCCGCAAGCTGCAGGAAGGGGCGCAGGTTCAGATCGAGCTCGCCGCCGACGGCCAGCAGGTCACGGTGAAGGCCGGGCGCTCGCGCTTTGCCCTTGCCACCCTGCCCAAGGAAGATTTCCCGGCGATCCATGCCGGCGATCTGCCGCACAAGTTTCCGCTCTCTGCCGCCGATCTCAAGGGGCTCATCGACCGCACCAAATTCGCGATCTCGACCGAAGAGACCCGCTATTACCTCAACGGCATCTATGTCCATGCCTATGCTGCGGGTAAGCAGGCCAGCCTCCGCGCGGTCGCGACCGACGGCCATCGCCTGGCGCGGGTCGAGATGCCGCTGCCCGAAGGTGCCGAGGGCATTCCCGGCGTGATCGTGCCGCGGAAGATGGTGAACGAGGTCAGGAAGCTGGTCGAGGATTTCGACGGCGCTGTCGAGGTCTCGCTCTCCGACAGCCGCATCCGCTTCGCCTTTGCCGATATCGTGCTGACCTCGAAGCTGATCGACGGTTCCTTCCCGGATTACCAGCGCGTCATCCCGACCGCCAATGACAAGATCCTGGAAGTCGACCGCAAGGAATTCCGCGACGCCGTCGACCGCGTCTCGACCATTTCCAGCGAGAAGTCGCGCGCGGTGAAGCTCAGTTTGAAGCCCGGCACCCTCACCCTCTCCGCGACCAGCGCCGAGAATGGCAGCGCCACCGAGGAACTGGAAGTGAAGTATGACGGCCAAGCCCTGGAGATCGGCTTCAACTCGAAATATCTGCTGGACGTCGCCGACGAGATCGAAGGCGAAGGCCTGGAACTGAAACTGGCCGATTCCGTGGCACCCACATTGCTGCGCGACATGGCCGATGCGCAGGCACTTTATGTGCTGATGCCGATGCGCGTTTGATGAAGCGCGAGTGAGGATATGGCGGTCGCCGAGCGCGGAACCGATTTCTCCCACATCACGCCACGCCGATCGATTGAGGTGGTGAACGGGTTTTCGCACCTCGCTTTGACCAGCTTCCGGAATTACCGCGAGGTGAGCTTCGATACCGGGCTCGATCGGGGCCTCGGCGCCGTCGTGCTTACGGGTCTCAACGGCGCCGGCAAGACCAATCTTCTCGAAGCACTCTCCTATCTTTCGCCCGGTTCCGGTCTGCGGCAGGCGACCATCGCCGAGATCGAGTTCCGGCATCCCGGCAGCAATATCGGCGCGCATCCTCCAAGCGGCTACCCGCAGCCCGGGAGCATGGCCTGGGCTGTCCATGCGCGCTATCAGGGGTTGGGCGGCGAACATGTTCTGGGCACCGGCCGAGATCCGTTGGCCCAGGCGCAAACCGGGCGCGAGCGCCGCGTCAGCCGTGCCAATGGTGCCAATCTGCGCTCGCAAGCGGGTTTTGCCGAGATCCTCAGCGTTCTCTGGCTGACACCCCAGATGGACCGCCTGTTCTCCGAAGCCGCCGCCTCGCGCCGCCGCTTCCTCGACCGGCTGGTCTATGGCCTCGATCCCACCCATGCCGCCCGCGTCAACGCCTATGAACAGGCGATGCGCGAACGGGCCCGCATCCTCCGCGGCGAAGCACCGGCGGCGGCCAGCGGCGATCTCAATGCCTGGCTGGCTGGATTGGAAAGCGAGATGGCGGGCCAGGCTGTCGCCATCGCCGCAGCGAGGCTCGATGCCGCGCAGCAATTGAATGCCGCCATGGTCGAAGCGGTGGGTCCTTTCCCGCAGGCCGTGCTGGAAGTGGCTGGTTCGGTCGAAGCCTCGCTGGGTTCCATGCCGGCGCTGGAGGCCGAGGATCTGCTGAAGCGCCGCCTCATGGAAGCGCGCGGCAGCGATGGCGAAAGCGGCATCACCCAATGGGGCACCCATCGCTCCGACCTCGTCGTGACCTTGGCCGGCCGGCATCTCGGCGGCGACGCGTTGCGGGCCGGCGATTGTTCGACGGGCGAGCAGAAGGCGCTCCTCATCGCCATCATCCTCGCCGAAGCGCGCCTCGCCACCAGGCGCCGCGGCGAAGCGCCGATCCTGCTGCTCGACGAAGTGGCGGCACATCTCGACCGGCAAAGGCGCGAAGCGCTCTTTGCCGAGCTTCAATCCCTCGCGGCGCAATGCTGGCTGACCGGCACCGACCCCGAGATCTTCGCCCCCCTCGATGGTTGGGCGCATTTCATGAGCGTGGGTGACGGACGACTCATCTCGGGCGCCTGACAAATTGCCCGACGCCAACCCACGTTGAAACTTCATTCGATCAGATACGAGTCCAGAACATGAGCGACGAGAACAAAAACACCGGACAAAATGGCGGACAAGAGGGCCAGGCCGAATACGGCGCCGATTCCATCCGCGTGCTGAAAGGCCTCGATGCCGTCCGCAAGCGCCCCGGCATGTATATCGGCGATACCGATGACGGGTCGGGCCTGCATCACATGGTCTATGAAGTCGTCGACAACGCGATCGACGAGAGTCTCGCCGGCTGGTGCGACCGTGTCCTGGTGACGCTCAACGGCGACGGCTCGGTCACGGTCAACGACAACGGCCGCGGCATTCCCGTCGACATCCACAAGGAAGAAGGCGTCTCGGCGGCCGAGGTCATCATGACCCAGCTCCATGCCGGCGGCAAATTCGACCAGAACAGCTACAAGGTCTCGGGCGGTCTCCATGGCGTCGGCGTCTCGGTCGTCAACGCGCTCTCCGAACGCCTGGACCTGCGCATCTGGCGCGACGGCAAGGAGCATTTCCTGCGCTTCCGCCATGGCGATCCGGAAGCACCCCTGGCGGTGGTCGGCGACGCGGAAGGCAAGCGCGGCACCGAGGTCACCTTCCTCGCCTCCAAGGAAACCTTCACCAAGACCGAATATGATTACGCGACGCTGGAGCATCGCCTGCGCGAATTGGCTTTCCTCAATTCCGGCGTGCGCCTCATTCTCACCGACAACCGCACGGTCGAGCCGAAATCGGTCGAGCTGCATTACGAAGGCGGCATCGAGGCCTTCGTGCGCTATCTCGACCGCAGCAAGAACGCGCTGCACAGCCAGGCCATCTCCATCACCGGCGAGAAGGACAACATCACCGTCGAGATGGCGATGGAATGGACCGATTCCTATCACGAGACCATGCTGTGCTTCACCAACAACATCCCGCAGCGGGATGGCGGCACCCATCTGCAGGGCTTCCGCGCGGCACTCACGCGGCAGGTCAACAAATATGCCGAGGAAAGCGGCATCGCCAAGCGCGAGAAGGTGACGCTCTCCGGCGATGATGCGCGCGAGGGCCTCACCTGCGTGCTTTCCGTGAAGGTGCCCGACCCGAAATTCTCCTCGCAGACCAAGGACAAGCTGGTCTCCTCCGAGGTCCGGCCGGTGGTCGAGAACATCGTCAACGAGCGCCTCGCCCAGTGGTTCGAGGAACATCCGGCCGATGCCAAACGCATCGTCGGCAAGGCGGTCGAAGCCGCGGCGGCCCGCGAAGCCGCCAGGAAAGCCCGCGACCTCACGCGGCGCAAGGGTGCGCTCGACATCTCGTCCCTGCCCGGGAAGCTCGCCGATTGCCAGGAGCGCGATCCGGCCCTCTCCGAACTCTTCATCGTCGAGGGTGATTCGGCTGGCGGCTCCGCGAAGCAAGGCCGCCACCGCAAGAACCAGGCGATCCTCCCCTTGCGCGGCAAGATCCTCAATGTGGAGCGCGCGCGTTTCGACAAGATGCTTTCTTCGGCCGAGATCGGCACGTTGATCGCGGCCCTCGGTACCAGCATCGGGCCGGAGGAATTCGACGTCACCAAGGCGCGCTATCACAAGATCATCATCATGACCGACGCCGATGTCGACGGCTCGCATATCCGCACGCTGCTGCTCACCTTCTTCTACCGGCAGATGCCGCAGCTCATCGAGAAGGGCTATCTCTATATTGCCCAGCCGCCGCTCTATCGCGCCGCCAAGGGGAAGTCCGAGCGTTATCTGAAGGATGACCGCGCGCGCGAGGATTACCTCACCAGCCTCGGTGTCGAGGGTGCCGTGCTGACCCTGGGTTCAGGCGCGCAATTGATCGGCGCCGATCTCCGCCGCGTGGTCGACCTCGCCGCCAATGCCAAGCACCTGATGGAGCCGCTCATCCGCAAGGTGGGTTCCGCGAATGTGGTCGAACAGGCAGCGATCATCGGTGCGCTCAACCCCACCGATGCCGCCAAGCCGGACATCGCCGCCACCGTCGCGGCGCGCCTCGATGCCCTCTCGCCGGTCACCGCGCGCGGCTGGTCCGGCCTTGCCGATGCGCAAGGCGGGCTTGCCTTCAAGCGCCGCCTGCGCGGCGTCACCTCCTCTCATGTCATCGATGCGACACTCATCCGCTCGACCGAATGCCACCGCCTCGACCAGATCAAGACCGAGCTCGCCGAGAATTTCACCACCCCCGCGACCCTCGTCATCAAGGACCGGACCGAGACCATCAACGGCCCGATCGGCCTCATCGACCTCATCATCGAGATGGGCAGCAAGGGGATCGACATCCAGCGTTACAAGGGCCTCGGCGAAATGAACCCCGAGCAGCTCTGGGCAACGACCCTCGACCCCGCCGTCCGCACCCTCCTCCAGGTCCGCGTCAACCATGTCGACGAAGCGGAAGAAATCTTCTCCACCCTGATGGGCGACGTGGTCGAACCCCGCCGCGACTTCATCCAGCAGAACGCGCTCAACGTGGCGAATTTGGATGTGTGATGTGACAATCTGAGGATGCACGGTGCCGGTCGTCGAAACAGAACCTGGGCAACGCTTCGAGATTTTGCCGGGCTTTCCGACAACCGGGCCGCTGCCGCAAGCCATCGGTAATGGCGAGAGCTGGGGCGGGCACAGTGAAGGTTTTGTCGTCCGCTTCTATCCGAGTTCCGGCGCGCCATGGGTTGGCAATTTTAAACCTTGGGCCAGCGGGGCATATCTCTGGCATGGCGTCGCCGAGCATCCAGACGGGCAACACCTGATCGTGGTTGCTCGCGGCATGGCCTATCTGGTTGATCCGGAGAATCCAGAATCAGCGAAATATGTCGACGCGAACATTCAGCATGTGATCTCTCTACCGGAACTCGGTGCAGTTCTCATCAGCGATGGATTGTCCTTCACGGCGATCCGAAAAGACGGCGTATGGTGGGAGAGCGATCGTATCTCGTGGGACGAATTTCGAAACATCCGTATCGAGAATGAAACCCTTCATGGCGATGCCTCGAGTCCTGACGAGACATGGTGGCCATTTTCTCTCGATCTACTGACCGGCCGGTCGGAAGGCGGTAGCTTCGCAGGTCCGACCTATCGGCGCGGAAGAACATCGGCTAGCGGTGACCAGGGGGCTAACAGCTAGCTAGCCAGCCGGCTGATACGCCCCCGCCGTATCCCCGGTCTTGCGGTCCATCCCAAAAGAATCAGCCATTACGCCCTTAACCGCCGTTCCATCCCGAGCGCAACAACTCGTACCAGACTTCGCCGTGTTCGCTGCCCGGAATGGGATCCGGCTGGTCGGCGGTGATTGTGCGTGCGTGGTTCATGCCGATCTTTTCCATGACACGGCGCGAGGCGAGGTTCACTGCCATCGTGGTCGCCACGATCTTGTCATATCCGCCGCTACTGAAGCCCCAATTGACGAGCGCCGCTGCCCCTTCCGAGGCAAAGCCCTGACCCCATTCCGTGCGGCGCAGGCGGTAGCCGAGTTCGGCCAGTTTGTCATTCTCCGGCCACAAACAGAACCACCCGACGAAGGCGCCGTTGCCGGTACGGCGCGCCGTCCAGACGTAAGGCTCTGTTCCCCTGGGCATGAGGAACGTCGCATTGGGATCGACCCGGTCATGGTCGACGGCATGTCCGCCGTTCAAAAAGCGCATCACCTCCGGATCACGTTCAAGCTCCATGAAGTCGGCGCAGTCACCCGGGCAGCAAGGGCTGAGCGTCAGATGCGTCGTCTCTAAAACTGTCATTTTCCCAATACCACTCCGTGCCTTAGAACGGTCTGATGGTGGTACATGATGGCCAAGGCGCTCTCAAGTGTCGCGGCAGCCAGACCAGCAAGCTTGCGTCATCCGCCCGCTTGATTAAAGTCAAGTGAGGCAGCAAGCGGGAGCGGGATGAGCGGGAAAGAGGCGAGTCAGCCTGATGCGCGCGAGGCGGGCTCGGCCCAACGGTCGAGCGACAGAGCCGCGCTTGCGCTGCAAGCACCCGCGCCACCCCCTCCCGACGCGATTGCCTTCGGCCCCTATCGCCTGCTGATCGGCGAGAAGGCCTTGTTGCTGGACGGCAAGCCGCTGCATCTCGGCAGCCGCGCCCTCGATATTCTGATCGCCCTGGCCGAGCGGCGCGGTACCGTGGTGAGCCATGCCGAGTTGATGCAACGCGTCTGGCCCAGCACCCATGTGACGGAGAATACGCTCCGGGTCCATATCACGGCGCTCAGGAAGGCGCTGGGCGAACGCGCGGCCGGGCGGCGCTACATCCTCTCCTCCAGCGGTCGCGGCTATATGCTGGTGGCGTCGGCCAGTCCGTCCGGCCGGCAGCCCCATATCAGCGGGCCCAATGCGTCGCTGCCGCAACCGCCCAGCCGGCTGTTCGGCCGCGAGGAACTCGTTGCCGGCGTGATGTCGCGGATCTCCCAGCATCGGCTGGTGACGCTGGTCGGTCCCGGTGGCATCGGCAAGACTTCGATCGCTGTCACCGCAGCGCATCGCATCGCGCCGCAATTCGCGGATGGCTGCATCTTCCTCGATTTGTCGCCGATCCTGCATGGCCATCGCGTCGCCGTGAGCCTGGCGACGGCTTTGGGCGTCGACACATATGCCGGCGATCCGGTGCAGACGATTGCCCAGCATATCGGCAGCAGGCATCAGCTCATCGTCCTCGATACCTGCGAGCACATTCTCGATTCCGTGGCGAGGCTGGCGGCGAAATTGCTGGCCGCGACACCCCATCTCCGCATCCTCGCCACCAGCCGCGAGAAATTGTGGATTCACGAGGAATGGGTCTGCGCGGTGCCGGGCCTCGCCTTGCCCCATCCCGGCGAGATGCTCACCGCGAAGCATGCGGCCTCTTATCCTGCGATCGAACTCTTCGCCTATAGAAGCCAGGCGGCGGGTGCCGATTTCGCGCTGACCGAAGGCACCGCCCCGGCCGTCACCGAGATCTGCCGCAAGCTCGATGGCCTGCCGCTGGCGATCGAGCTCGCCGCCGCGCGCATCGACGATCTCGGGCCGCAGGAACTTCTCAATCAGCTCGGCGACCGGTTCCATGTCCTTGTCGACGGCTATCGCGATGCCCTGCCGCGGCACCAGACCCTGCGCGCCACGATCGCCTGGAGCCATGACCTGCTCAGCAGCGCCGAACAGGCCCTGTTCCGGCGCCTCGGCGTGTTCCGGCAGGCGATGAATGCCGACGCAGCCGCTTCCGTCACCGCCGGCGACATCGTCTCCGCTGCGCTGGTTTCCAGCATGCTGCAAAATCTCGCCGCCAAGTCGCTGCTGGTGCGCTCCGAAAATGCCGACGAGCCGCGCTTCCGGCTGCTGGATTCCAGTGCTGCCTTCGCGCTGGAGGCTCTGCGCGAGCGCGGCGAGCAGGACGAGACCGCCAGACGCCATGCCCATTATTTCCGGGACCTGCTGGAGGAAATGTGGCCCAACGAAATCCCGCCCGATCTCGACCGGGAGATGATGCGCAGCATGGCGGAAGAAGTGCAGGCCGCGGCGAGCTGGGCGGAATCGGCCGGGGACAGCCGGCTGTTCGCGGAACTGGTCGCGGCCGCCGTGCCCCTGTGGCTGCATTTGAGTCTCACTGAATATTGCCGCGCCCAGGCGGAACTGGCGCTGCAATGGCTGCCCGACGCGCCGGAATTCCGGCATCTCCAGATGAAACTCAACGCGGCGATCGGTGGTGCCCATCTCAGCGTCGACGGCGCCGGCGCGCGGGTCCGCGCGGCCTGGAGTCAAACACTCGATATCGCCCGTGCGCTGGACGACGCGGAATATCAACTCCGTGCCCTCTGGGGCCTGTGGGCGGATCTGCGCAATCGCGGCCTCTATCTCGAGGCGTTCAAGATGGCGCAGCAATTTCACGAAATCTCCCGGAACACCCGGGACACAGGGCTCGACGCCTATCGCGGCACAGGCGAGCGCCTGCTCGGCGTCTCCCGCTTCATCATGGGTGAGTTCGAGGCAGGCAAACGGAATCTCGATTGCGCCCTCGACATGCTGTCATCGGGTACGCCGCCCAGCATCGTCGCCATGCAATTCGATCAGGTGATGCTCACGCGCTGCAACATCGCGTTCATGCACTGGATCCAGGGGCGGCAGACCCTCGCCCTCGCCCATACCGAGGACATCGTCCGGCAGGCGATCGATCGCGGTCATGTCATTTCGCTTTGTTATGCCCTCTCCGATTGCGCCTGCCCGCTCAGCTATCTCGGTGGCGAATACGACCTTGCCGAGCGTTATACGGCGATGCTGATGCTGCATTCGGAAGGACCGCATGCCAAGATCTGGAACATGGTCGGGCGCTGTTTCGAAGGCATGATCGCCATGCGCCGCGGCCGGGTCGCAACCGGCATCGCGCGGCTGGAGGAGACCCTCGACGGGCTGGGCCATATCGGCGCCGGCCCGATCTACGCGCAATACGCCCGTGCGCTGATGGCGGCCGGCCGTGAGGGCGAGGCGATGGCCGTCATCGAGCGCGAGATCGCGAATTGCGTCAGCGGCGAAAGGTGGTTCCTCGCGGAATATCACCGCATCAAGGGCGAGATCGCGGTGCAAGCCGGCGCCGAGAGCGAGGCCCGGGAGAGCTTTGTCGCCGCGCTGGACCTCGCCCGCGCGCAGCAGGCCTTCGGCTGGGAATTGCGCGCGGCGACCAGCCTCGCCGAATTGCTCAACCGGCAAGGCAGGCAGGCGGAGGCCCGGCGCATCCTGGTACCGGCCCTGGACCGCTATCCGGACGACGAGCAGACACGGGACATCCTCGCGGCGCGCGCCGCCCTTCAATTCACCTCATAGCGGGCAGGCCGCCCCCGTCTCGATCCAGGCGGCGACAAGCTCGCCGAAGACTTCCTGTGAGCCCGGCGCCGGACGTCGGCCGGCCCCCGGATCCCAGGCCCAGGCGACCAGATGATCTTCCATCATATGCTTGTGGATCGCGGCGAGATCGCGGTTGCCGTTGCGCTCCAGGTCCTTCAATTGCGCGCAGATGCCCTTCAAATCGAGGCCCTGCCAGGCCATGCTGGCCGGGGCCAGCATCCAATGCGCATTGCCGGGGATGGAGCCGAGCCTGCTCCCCACGATCGTCGTGTTCTCCGCCCGGTGGCAGGTGCTGCAGGCAAGGCCCGGTGCACCGATCCCGCTCTCGGTCGCGTCCAGGAAGGGCACATGCGGGTGCATGTCGTCACCTTGCGTCGGCAGGCGCGTCGCCGGATGGCAATTGCTGCAGCGGGGATCGGTGATGACCTTGGCGGCTTCCGTGAACAAGGCGCGCGAGCGTTCGGTTTCATCGGCGATCGACTGGAAGGCGGCGACGGGTTTGAGGTCCCGCGTCGCCGTCTCCGCCGTCCCCCGGCTGAGGCCGATACCGATCGTGACGACGCCAATTGTGAGCGCAATGCCGGCGATCTGGACGCTTCCGCGAAAATATCCCCGCATGATCAGGCCCCCTTCAATTGGGTGAGATCGAGCGGCAATTCCCGCAACCTCTTGCCGGTCGCGGCGAAGATCGCGTTCATCAGCGCCGGGGCAACGCCGGGCGTCCCCACCTCGCCGATGCCGCCGGGATCCTCCGTACTGGGTACGATGTGAACCTCGATGGGCGGGCTCTCGTGAATGCGCACGACCGGCTGGTCGTCGAAATTCCCTTCGACCACCGCACCGTTGGCGATGGTGAGGCGGCCATGAAGGGCGGCGCTCAAGCCGTAGATGATGCCGCTTTCGATCTGCTGGCGCAGGATGCCGGGATTGATGACATGGCCGCAATCGATCGCGCAGACGAAACGCTCGACGCGGAAGCTGCCTGCGGGATCGGCGTGAATTTCGGCCACCAGTGCCGCGTAACTGCCGAAATCGGTGAGCACCGCAATGCCGCGGCCCCGGCCTGATCCCAAAGGTGTTTTCCAATCGGCCTTCTCGGCGGCAAGATCGAGCACGCCCCTGAGCCGCGGGTTGCCGGCGAGAAGCTGGCGACGGTACTCGACCGGATCGCGCCCGGCGAGATGGGCCGCTTCGTCGATCCCGCCCTCGACGGCGGGCGCGTTGCGGGTCGGACCGACGCCGCGCCAATTGCCGGTGAGCATGCCGTCCGGTGCCTCGTGGCGGGCATATTCGACACGCTTGTTCGGGATGTCATAGGGGCTCTGGGCACCGTTGGTGATGTCGAGATCGATGCCGTCCTTGAAGAGAAGCTGCAGGAATCGCGCCATCACGGCGGGGCCGGCGACACGGTGATTCCACGCGACCGGCATGCCGTCGGCACCCAGCTTGATGCTGACCCGGCTGCGGTTGAGATAGCGGAAGGAATCGTGGCGGATGTCTTCCTCGCGGCTCCACACCACCTGCACAGGCCCCTCGACCTGCTGAGCGACACGGGTCGCCATGACCACGCCGTCATGATCGAGGCGCCGCCCGAAGCCGCCACCCAGCAGATGATTGTGAACCTGCACCTTCTCGACGGGCAGCCCGGTCAGATCCGCCACCGCCTGGCGCGCGCGGCCCGCCACCTGGGTTCCCACCCAGACATCGCACCCATCGGCGCGCACATGGATTGTGCAATTCATCGGCTCCATCGCGCTGTGGGCGAGGATCGGCAGGCGATAGGTGGCGTCGATGCTTTTCGCGCCTTCGACCGCATCGACATCGCCGGTATTGTGGGCGAGCAGTGTTTCGCCTTCCATCGCCGCGTCGATGCGGCGCTCCAGTTCCGCGCTGGTGAGATCGCCATTGGCGCCGGGATTCCAGGTGATCTTGAGTGCGGCAAGCCCCTTGCGCGCAGCACCGGTGTGATCGGCGATGACGGCAACGGCGTCGCTGAGGCGCACGACCTGCCGGACACCCTTGACGGCAAGGGCATCCTTGTCGTCCACCTCGGCCAGCGTGCCGCCGAAAGTCGGCGAGAGGGCGATGGCGGCGAATTTGACACCTGAGGGACGCGCGTCGATACCGAAGAGCGCTGTACCGTTGACCTTGCCCGAGGCATCTAGGCGCGGCCCCGTCTTGCCGATGAGGCGGAATTCGGCGGCCGGCTTCAACGGAATCTCTTGCGGAACCGTTTCCGCCGCCGCCTTGGCGGCGAGCGCGCCATAGGTGAGGCGCTTGCCGCCCGCATGGATCACCTCGCCCTTCTCGGCGCGGCATTCCGATGCCGGGACATTCCATTCCTTGGCGGCCGCCGCGATCAGCATGATGCGCGCGGCGGCGCCGGCCTTGCGCATCGGCTCCCAGAAGCCGCGAATGGTCACGGACCCACCGGTGATCTGATCGCCCAGAAACGGATGGGCATAGCGCGACGGGTCCGCCGGGGCGGGCACCGCCACCACCTGATCCAGCGAGACTTCCAGCTCCTCGGCGATCAGTGTTGCAATTCCCATATAGACGCCCTGGCCCATTTCAGCCGAGGCGATGACAAGCTCGATCGGGCCTTGGGGCGGGATGCGGATGAAGGCATTGGGCGAGAAGGTTTCGGCGGCTTCGGCCGGCGATACCAGATGCGGGCCGATCACGAACATGCCCCCGGCAAGGCTGGCCGAGATCAGGAAATGGCGGCGCGACAATCCATCGCGATCGATGCGGTCGAGAAGGCCCATCTCACTGCCCTCCCTGGCCGGCGGCGCGCTTGATCGCGGCGCGGATGCGGGGATAGGTGCCGCAGCGGCAGATATTGCCAGCCATCACGGCATCGATATCCGAATCGGTCGGTTCCGGATTGAGGACGAGCAGAGCCGTCGCCGACATGACCTGGCCCGATTGGCAATAGCCGCATTGCACGACTTCTTCCGCGAGCCAGGCCTGCTGGATACGGGCACCCTCTTCGGTCTCGCCGATGGCCTCGATCGTGGTGATCTCGTAGGCCGCGGCATCGGCCACCGTGGTGACGCAGGATCGCACCGCCTGGCCATCGAGATGCACCGTGCAGGCGCCGCACATGGCGATGCCGCAACCGAATTTGGTGCCGGTCAGGCCGATCACATCCCGCAGCACCCAAAGGAGCGGTATGTCCTCATCCACGTCGACGGAATGGTCTTTGCCGTTGACCTTCAATGCGATCGACATCCTGGCTTCCTCGAACTGGGTTGACGAGGTCACAGGTTAATCAGCCCAAAGCCGGACCAGCGACTTAAGTTTTGTGAAATTGCGGGGCGGACAGAAACCTTCCGGCGTTACGCCTTGTCTTCGGCGCCGGCATCCTCGGTGGAGCCTTCTTCGGGCTCGTCCTTCTCCGCGTAATGCTGGCGCTTGGCCTGGTACATCGAGGCATCGGCCTGGGAGAGGGCTTCGTCGGCCGATTGCTGGCCGTGGAATTCGTGCATGCCGACGGCGCAGGACAGCGTGATCTCGGTGCCGTCCCAGAAGAAGGGTGAGCGCGCGATGACGCCGATGAGCTGGGCCGCCTTCTCCTGCGCCTGTGCCACATCGGCCTGGGCCAGGATGACGCCGAATTCGTCGCCGCCCAAACGCCCGACCACATCGGAATCGCGCACATTGTTGACCAGCAACTGGGCGAAATGCCGGAGCGCGGCATCGCCGGCGGCATGGCCGAAGCGATCGTTGATCTGCTTCATGCCGTTCAAATCGAAATAGAGCACCGAACCCGGCGAGCCGTAGCGTTCGGAGAAGGAGATGATGCGCGTCAGCTCGCGGACAAAGGCGCGGCGGTTGGCGATCGGCAGCATGGCGTCTTCATCGGCGACGCGCTCGAGATGCTGGATGCGCTTCCGGGTGCGGTCGAGCTCGTCGCGCAGGGAGCGGACTTCGTCGAGCAGCGCCGTCAACGCGGCGCGGACATTGGGCGAGAGCTCGGTTTCGGTCAGGCCGAGGAAGGTCGCCTGATCGACCGCCGCCGTCTGACCGACATCGCCGGTCGCGGCGACACCCGAGGCAGCAGCAGCCTTCCCCACCTTGGCGACCTTGGCAACCTGCCGGGCGCCCCCCAAGGGAGTCGCCCCGGTCACGCCACCTGCCCGATCGCGAATCTTCATGCCAGCGCGTCTCCTGCCCGTCGCCGCGATGTTGGCCATCCACGGCAACGCCCGCAACCTCTTTCTGGCCATCCGGGCAACACGCCGTAGGGACCAGATGCGTACTCAAAAAATAGCGCCGAATCATGACGCTAAGCCGGTTAAGGTGGCGTTAAGACGGTCTCCGGCAGCGCTTGCCAAGCAAGGGGCAACACCTATAATCGCCGCCTTCTTGGGCGCTGGGAAAGGCATAAGGCCATGGCAACAAAAGAGAAACGGACCATCGGCCGGAAGAATGCCAAAACGGCGGCACCCCTCATTGGCATCATCATGGGAAGCCAGTCCGATTGGGCGACGATGCGCTTTGGCGCCGAGGTGCTCGAATCGCTGGATATCCCGCACGAGGTCCGGATCGTCTCAGCCCATCGCACGCCCAAGCGCCTTTATGAATATGCGCAAGGTGCCAAGGGGCGCGGCCTCAAGGTGATCGTGGCCGGGGCCGGTGGGGCAGCGCATCTCCCCGGCATGACCGCGAGCCTCACCGAATTGCCGGTCTTCGGCGTGCCGGTGGAAAGCCAGGCCTTGAAGGGCCAGGACAGCCTGCTCTCGATCGTGCAGATGCCGGCGGGGATTCCAGTGGGGACCCTGGCCATCGGCAAGGCAGGCGCGATCAATGCCGCCTTGCTGGCGGCTGCGGTGTTGGCCCTCACCGACGCGAAACTCGCCAAGCGCCTTGCCGCCTATCGCCAGCGCCAGACCGATGCGGTGGCACATGCGCCGAGCCGGGAAGGCTGAGCCATCATGAAATCAGACAAGGTCGATATGCTGGCCCCCGGTTCCGTCATCGGCATTCTGGGCGGCGGCCAATTGGGCCGCATGTCCGCGCTGGCCGCCGCCCGCCTCGGCTACAAGGTGCATATCTTTTCGCCCGAGGCGGACGGGCCGGCGGCACAGGTCGCGTGGAAGAACACAGTCGCGGCCTATGACGATCTCGCGGCCCTCGAGGCCTTCGCGAAATCAGTGGATGTGGTGACCTTCGAGTTCGAGAACATTCCGGCCGCCGCCGCCGAGATTTTGGCAAAGCAGAAGCCGACCCGGCCTAGCCCACGCGTCCTTCACATCACCCAGGAGCGCCTCCGCGAGAAGCGGTTCCTGGAAAAGATCGGCGTGCCCGTGACGGCGTTTCGCGAAGTGACCACCGCCGCCGACCTCCCTGCGGCGGTTGCCGACATCGGCACGCCCTCGATCCTGAAATCGGCCAGCTTCGGTTATGACGGCAAGGGCCAGGTCAGGATCGAAGCCGGGATGGACCTCGCCGATGCCTGGAAGAAGATGGGCGGCAGCATCGCCATCCTGGAAGGCTTCGTCGATTTCGATTGCGAGATCTCGGTCATCGTCGCGCGCAACACCAATGGCGACGTCGCCCTCTTTGAACCGGCACGCAACAGCCACAAGCACCACATCCTCGATACCAGCACGGTCCCGGCCGGAATCACCAACAAGGTGGCCCATGCCGCGGAAGCGATCGCCCGAAATATCGCCACCGAGATCGATCTCGTGGGCCTGCTGGCGGTCGAGATGTTCGTCACCAAAGCGGGCGGCGTGCTGGTCAACGAGCTTGCCCCGCGCCCGCATAATTCCGGCCATTGGTCGATGGACGGGGCGATCACCAGCCAGTTCGAGCAGCATATCCGCGCCATCTGCGGATTGGAGCTCGGCAATCCGGCACGGCATTCCGATACGGTGATGACCAACCTCATCGGCGATGAGGTCGAGACCTGGCCGCAGCTTCTGGCGGACCCGGATGTGAAACTGCATCTCTACGGCAAGGCGGAAGCCCGCCCCGGCCGCAAGATGGGACATTGGAACCGCATCAAGCCGAAGAGTGCGTGACGTTCACCGTCGTGTACGAGTGGGGTGGATGCGTCGTCTATCTTTCTCCCGCCGCTTAATGCGGCCGCTCATGTGGAATCGCTCGGACAGGGTGGCCGCGTACCTCGCGGCCGGAGGGATCCCTTGACCGATGGGATCGCGGAGTCCCATTCACCTTTAGGGACCTAAGGAACCCCGATCACCGCCGGGGTCAGCGGATGCCGGTTCTCCCACGGCACAAGGGGCTACCGGTTATCCCACGGCGCAAGGGGCCGCCGGCTATCCCACGGGGCAAGGGGAGCCGTTTTACCGCCCGGCCCGAGCGGGGATCGATCTCACTCGATCCGGCGGTCCGGACTGGCCCCGGACGGAAGCGGTATCGCGTGACGCCCACAACAAGACGTCACGCCCCAACCGCCGGGGGGTTGCGGCCCTGCGCCACTTAAGAACCCGGTCCGATTGGAGCGAGCTCCCAGTTTGGCCTGCGCCGCGCGGCAACCAAGCGATTCCAGATGAACGGCCAAGCCCACGAACAATCCGCGGCGGCACGTTCAGTCCGTCAAATCAGTCAGTGCTTTGGGTGTTCAGGTAATTTCGATCTGCAGATCGGCGCGCAATTTCCATAGTACGATATTCCCACGGCCCTTGTCAAGAACAAAATAGGAACATATACTATCCAGCTCCGCCTTTCAGACCGACGAAGGCGAGCCATATGCGGCAAGGAGTCTTTGAATGTGCGACGAGACCACGATGCGCGATCTGTTCAATCGCTGGGAGCGGGTTTGGCATCACGGCCAATACGAGCTTCTCCCTTTATGCGTCGGGTCGACCTATATCCGGCATGACGAAAAAGGCGATCGATCGGTAACACGGGAGGCTTATGCCGCCGAGATCGCCGCATTGCGAACCGAGCGGCCGGATATACGTGTCGTTGTCTACGATCACGCATTCCACAGCGATCGCGCCTGGTATCGCTTTACCTTCAAATGGACCGATACAAAGACCGGTGAACCACGCAGCCGCGCGGGCATGCAATCTTACCGCGTCGAGGCAGGAAAGCTCGCCGAGACCTGGGTCATGCTGCAACCCCTCGGCTCAGCCTGGATGGATGCCGTGGCACAGGAAAGCTGGACCAGTCCGCCGCCACCCCTCCTGCGTCATCCCCGGGCTTGACCCGGGGATGACGGTGTTTCCGGGTTGAGTGGGGCTGGGCCAAACAAAAACCCCCGCCAGTTGCCCGGCGGGGGTTCAGGTCGAATAGAGAGACCGACGCTTACATGCCGGCGGCTTTTTCCATCACAACATGGCTCCAGGCGCCTTCCGGCTTCTTGGTGATGACCGGGTCGGAACCGCCCGACATCAGGGTTTCGACCGTGCGTTCGGCGGCGGCATCGTCGAGCCAGCCGGTGCCCTTCGGGTTGGCGCCGACGAGCTTGGCGATTTCTTCCATCATGGTCTTCTGATGGCCTTCGGTCTGGGCGCCGGTCTCGTCATTCTCGAGCACGATCTTCACCGCCTCGTCCGGATTGGCGACGGCATATTCCCAGCCCTTCATCGAGGCCTTCACGAACTTCGCCAGCTTTTCGACCATGGCGGGATCGGCGAGGCTCTTGTCGAGGGTGTAGAGACCGTCTTCCAGGGTCGCCACACCTTCGTCCTCGTATTTGAAGGTGATGAGTTCGTCCGGCGAGACGCCAGCCTCGATCACCTGCCAATATTCGTTATAGGTCATGGTCGAGATGCAGGCGGCCTGCTTCTGCAGCAGAGGATCGACGTTGAAGCCCTGCTTCAAGACATTGACGCCACCCTCGGTGCCGTCGGTCTTGTAGCCGAGCTTGTTCATCCAGTTGAGGAAGGGATATTCGTTGCCGCCGAACCAGACACCCAGGGTCTGGCCGGGGAAATCGGCCGGTGTCGCCACACCGGAATCCTTGCGGCAGGTCAGCATCATGCCGGATTTCTGGAACACCTGGGCGATGTTGACGAGCGGCACGCCCTTCTCGCGCGTCGCAAGTGCCGAGGGCATCCAGTCCACGACCACATCGGCGCCGCCGCCGGCGATCACCTGGCTGGGATTGATGTCGGGACCGCCCGCCTTGATGGTGACGTCGAGGCCGGCTTCCTCGTAGAAGCCCTTGTCCTTGGCGACGTAATAACCGGCGAATTGCGCCTGCGTCACCCATTTCAATTGCAGCGTCAGCGCGTCCTCGGCCGAGGCGGTCGCTGCGCCACCGGCGATGAGCCCCGCCAGGATGGCGGAACCGAACAATGTCTTGAGCACCATTTTAGCCTCCATTTTATTATGTTGTTTCAAGTGCGGATTCGGAACGACGCATGCCATGAGGTCAGGCGCCGTTCGAGAAGCGCGATGAGCCCATAGGAAAGAGAACCGGCGATGGCGGCGATTGCGATCGTCGCCCAGACCACATCGACATTCATGCGCGCCACCTCGACGGAGATGCGGAACCCCATGCCGGAGATCGGCGAGCCGAAGAATTCTGCGACGATGGCACCGATCAAGGCGAGTGTCGAATTGATCTTGAGAGCGTTGAAGATGAAGGGCAAGGCGGCGGGGAGACGCAGCTTGAAGAGCGTCGCCCAATAGCCGGCGGCATAGGAACGCATGAGGTCGCGCTGCATGGCATCGGCGGCGGCAAGACCAGCGAGGGCATTCACCAGCATCGGGAAAAAGATCATGAAGACAATGACCGCCGTCTTCGATTCCCAACCGAAGCCGAACCACATCACCATGATGGGCGCGATGCCGATGATCGGCACGGCGCTGACCATGTTGCCCAAGGGCAGGAGGCCCTTTTGCAGGAAAGGGATGCGGTCGACGATGAGGGCGGTCGCAAAACCCAGCGCATTGCCGATGACGAAACCGGCGATGACCGCTTTCAGGAAAGTTTGCCGGAAATCGCCGAGGAGTGTGGGGAGTTCGCGGAAGAAGGCATCCCAGATCTGGGAGGGCGCGGGGAGCAGCACTTTCGGGATGCCGTAGCCGCGACAGATGATTTCCCAACCCAGGAGCAATCCAGCGCCGAATACAATCGGCACGGCCGCAGCTTCGACGCCGCGTACCATGCGCACCATCAGCCACCAAGTACAAACCGTCAGCGCGACAATGGATAATGTAACGACAAGCGCTGAAGGAGGAGTCCCTGTCGGGCCACTGGTATCAAAACCAACCGCAAGGGTTTGAGCGAATATCATCAACACAAGCGCTGCAACAACGATTCTCCACCGGACTGGGCTCTCCTGCTTCATCGCGCACCCACCGCTTGCCCGCGCGCACCCAGGGTCAGGCGCTCGATGCCACCGATGGAATAGACCAGGGCCATGCCGAGGAAGGCGGCCATGAAGAGGGCCGACCAGATCTGGACGGTCTGGCCGTAATAGCTGCCAGAGAGCAGCCGCGCGCCTAGGCCCGCGGAGGCGCCGGTCGGCAATTCGCCGACGATGGCGCCGGTCAAGCTGATCGCCACCGCGACCTTCAAGCTCGCAAAGAGGAACGGCACCGAGGCCGGCAGGCGCAGCTTCCAGAGGATCTGCGCGGCGCTGGCGTTATAGGAGCGCATGAGGTCGAGCTGCATCGGGTCCGGCGAGCGCAATCCCTTCACCATGCCGATGGTGACGGGGAAGAAACAGAGATACATCGAGATGATCGATTTCGGCACAAGGCCGGTCAAACCGATATTGCCGAGGACGACGATGATCATGGGGGCGATGGCGAGGATCGGCACGGTCTGCGAGGCGATGATCCAGGGCATCAGGCTGCGGTCGAGAGTCCGGAGATGCACGATGCCGATCGCGAGCCCGATGCCGAGCAGGGTGCCGAGTGCAAAGCCCAGCAACGTCGCCGAGGCGGTGATTCCGGCATGATAGACCAGGGATTTCTTGGCGGTGACCTTGACCTCGAACGTCGTCTTCACAAATTCGGCCACGATCTGATTGGGGGCGGGCAGGACCGGACGTTCCATCGACCAGGTGCCGGCGATGATCTGGGATATGGTCGGATTGCCGCCATCCTTATGCAGGCGCTCGGAGACCTGCGGCCAGTTGAGCGCCACGGCGAGCGCGTACCAGGCGAGGATGATGAGCGCAACCACCACCGCCACCGGCAGCAGCCGATCCGCGATCGCGCCGGCAAGACCCGCTTTCATCGGACCTCGTCATAGGAATGGCCGGCCTTGAGGCCGAGGCGGATGCGATGCGCCAAGGCCTGGGCTGCCGGCGATTCCCGCGTTTCCAGATTACGCTCGGGTGGCAGGTCGCTGTCGATCACGTCGATGATGCGGCCGGGCCGGGCACTCATGATGACGATCTTGGTCGAGAGCAGGACGGCCTCGTCGATGGAATGCGTCACGAAGATCACGGTCTTCCGGGTCTTCGCCCAGATCGACAGCAATTCCTCGTTCATGCGGTCGCGGGTGATTTCATCGAGGGCGCCAAAGGGCTCGTCCATCAGGAGGAGATCCGGATCGAAGCTCAGCGCCCGCGCGATCGACGCGCGCTGCTGCATGCCGCCCGAAAGCTGGAAGGGAAATTTCTTCTCGAAGCCTTTCAAACCCACGAGATCGAGATAGCGCAAAGCCTTCTCGGCGCGTTCGGCTTTCGGGACCCCCATGATCTCATGCGGCAGTTCGACATTCTTCTGGATGTTGCGCCAGGGATAGAGGGCCGCCGCCTGGAAGATGTAGCCATAGGCGCGGGCGAGGCGTGCCTCGCGCGGAGAGACGCCGTTCACGGTAACCGAGCCGGAGGTTGGCTGTTCGAGATCGGCCACGATCCGCATGAGCGTAGTCTTGCCGCAGCCAGACGGGCCGATGAAGGTCACGAATTCGCCGCGGCGAATCTCGAGATTGATGTCCTTGAGCGCCTCGACCGGCGCATCCGGCGTCTCGAAGATGAGGCCGAGATTGCGGATGTCGATGACGGTATCGGCGGCGCTCAAGCTCTCCCCCTCACCCCGACCCTCTCCCCGCAAGCGGGGCGAGGGAGTTTCGAGCGAGCTTGCTTCAAAGCCCCTCGCCCTTCCGGGGAGAGGGGTTGGGGTGAGGGGTGCTTCGGCAAGACCGGAAACCAATTCATGCCGCATTGGCGCGTTCGACCATGGCGCGGAGCAGCACGTCGCAGCCGGCGCCGCAATCATCCTTCGTCGCGTTCTCGATTTCGTTATGGCTGATGCCGCCCTCGCAGGGAATGAACACCATCGCGGTGGGAGCGACACGGTTCATGTAGCAGGAATCATGGCCGGCGCCGGAGATGATCTCGAGATTGCTGAAACCCAGTTCCTCGGTGCCCTTCTTGACGGCGGCCACACAGGAGGCGTCGAACTTTACCGGCGGCGAATACCAGATCTCCTTGAAATCCATCTCCAGCCGGTTCTTCGCCACCGCCTCGTCGCAGGCAGCCTTGGCCTCGGCCGCCATCTTGGAGAGGATCTTGTCGTCCGGATGGCGGAGATCGATGGTGAAGAAGACCTTGCCCGGGATGACGTTCCGGGAATTCGGGCTGGAATTGATCATGCCCACGGTGGCGCAGGCGAAGGGCTGGTTGTCATGGCCGATCTTATTGATGGCGCTGATGACATGGGCGGCACCCACGAGCGCATCCTTCCTGACCTTCATCGGTGTGGGGCCAGCATGGGCTTCCTGGCCGGTCAGGGTCACCTCGAACCAGCGCTGGCCCTGGGCACCTTGCACGATGCCGATGGTCTTCTTCTCGGCTTCCAGGATCGGGCCCTGTTCGATATGGGCCTCGAAGAAGGCATGGACCGGACGGCCGCCGACCTCATCATCACCGTAATAGCCGATGCGCTTCAACTCCTCGCCCATGGTCTTGCCGTCCTGATCGGCGCGGGAGAGACCATAATCGAGATCGAAGACGCCGGCGAAAACGCCGCTGGCCACCATGGCGGGAGCAAAGCGCGAGCCTTCCTCATTGGTCCAGATCGCAGCCTCGATCGGGCGCAGGGTTTCGTATTTGAGATCGTTCAAGGTACGGATGACTTCGAGGCCGCAGAGCACGCCATAGGCGCCGTCGAACTTGCCGCCGGTCGGCTGGCTGTCGATATGGCTGCCGGTCATGACCGGGGCGAGGCTGTCATCCTTGCCGGGGCGGCGCGCAAAGACATTGCCCATCTTGTCGATGCGGATCGAGCAGCCGGCCTCGCGGCACCATTTGACGAAGAGATCGCGTGCCTGGCGGTCGAGATCGGTCAAGGCCAGGCGGCAGACGCCGCCCTTTTCCGTGGCGCCGATCCGGGCCATTTCCATGAGGCTGTCCCACAGCCGATCCGCGTTGATCTTGAGATTGGTCGCCATCGTCTCCCTCCGGGTCCCGCGCCGTCATCGGCAGCGGCCTTGTGAAACAAACCGGACAGGGAGCCACACATGCGAGCAACCGCCCGGTTCTGCCATGGCGTGATGTACCATGGCACACGGGGGAAACGCAGCCGAAAGCAGCCCTGTCGTCCTTGCGGATTCGTTCTTTAGATGGCCTTTGCGGCCTTGCGGGAAATCCTGCCCAATCCTGACTGACCGGTCAAGCTTGCTGTGGTCCGTGCCGGAACGTGACCTCCGGCATCCGGCCGGGGAGATCGAGCCGCATGGCCCCGCCCGGCCCTTCCGCCACCACCTTCCCCCGCCGCAAGACCTTGAGGCGCGCGGCTTTCAAGCGGATGGCCTCGATCGGGTCGCCGGCATCGAGGATGACGAGATCGGCATAGCAGCCGGGCTTCAACCCGTAGCCGTCGAGATGGAGGATTTTGGCCGGGGTTTCGGTCACGGATTGGAAGCAGGCGCGGATGCCTTCGAGGCTGGTCATCTGGCCGACATGGAGCGCCATATTGGCCACGTCCAGCATGTCGCCGGAGCCCATCGAATACCAGGGATCCATCACGCAATCATGGCCGAAGGCGACGGGGACGCCCGCCGCCATCAATTCGGGAACCCGCGTCATACCGCGGCGCTTCGGGTAGGTATCGTGGCGGCCCTGGATGGTGATGTTGATGAGTGGGTTGGCGATGGCGGCGACACCCGATTCCGCCATCAGCGGAATGAGCTTGCTGACATAATAATTGTCCATCGAATGCATCGAGGTGAGATGCGAGCCGGTGACGCGGCCCTGCAGCCCCAGCCGGTGCGTCTCGGCAGCAAGTGTCTCGATATGGCGTGACAAGGGATCGTCGGTCTCGTCGCAATGCATGTCGACCAGCAGGCCACGATCAGCCGCGAGTTCACACAAGGCGCGGACCGAGGCGGCGCCATCGGCCATGGTTCGTTCGAAATGCGGGATGCCGCCCACCACCTCGATGCCGCGATCGAGCGCCGTCTTCAGGAGCTTCACCGCGCCCTCGCCGCGGAAATAGCCGTCCTGCGGGAAAGCTACCAATTGCAGATCGAGATAGGGTTTGACGCGCTTCTTCACCTCAAGAAGGGCATCGACGGCAAGCAGCCGCGGGTCGCAGATATCGACATGGGAGCGGATCGCCAAGAGACCGCGCGCCACGGCCCAATCGCAGTAACGAAGCGCCCGCTCCATGATCGCTTCCTGCGTCAGATGTGGCTTCAATTCACCCCAGAGCTGGATGCCTTCGAGGAGTGTGCCAGATCGGTTGAGGCGCGGCATGCCGAGGCTGAGGGTGGAATCCATGTGGAAATGCGCGTCGACGAAAGGGGGCGAGACCAGATTGCCCAGGGCATTGATGGTGGCCTCGCCGGCATCGGGAAGGCCGGGCTCCACAGCGAGGATGCGCTCGCCTTGGATGCCGATATCGATATTGGTCCGGCCGTCGGGCAGGGTCGCGTGACGGATGATGAGATCAAACATCTTTTGTTACCTCTCGCCCTTGCGATAGGGGATCATGAGGGCGCGTGGATAGCCAGCGCGGCGCGCCATGGTGATGAGTGCCAGGATGGAGAGCACATAAGGCAGCATCAGGAAGAATTGATAGGGAATGCCGGCCACGATCTGCTGCAGGCGCAATTGATAGGCGTCGAAGGCGGCAAAGAGAATGGCGCCCAAAAGTGCCTTGCCCGGCCGCCAGGAACCGAAGACGACCAAGGCGATAGCGATCCAGCCGCGGCCATTGACCATGTCGAAATAGAAGGAGTTGAAGGCCGACATGGTGAGGAAGGCGCCGCCAATGGCCATGAAGGCGCTGCCCACCATCACGGCGCCGATGCGCAAGGCGGTGACATCGATGCCCTGGGCCTCGACCGCAGCGGGGCTTTCGCCCACCATGCGGACGGCCAAGCCCAGCGGCGTGCGGTAGAGCACATAGGCGACCAACGCCACGGAAATGAAGGCGAGATAGGTGAGCGGCGTCTGGTTGAAGAGGGCCGGGCCGAAGAAGGGAAGATCGGCAAGGCCCGGAATCGCGAAGGGCTGGAAGGGTTCGATCTTGGGCGGGCTGGTCACTTCCGGCAGCGAGACGCGGTAGACGTAGGAGGTGAGCGCCGTCGCCAGCAAGGTGATGCCGATGCCGGTCACATGCTGGGAGAGTCCCAAGGGTACCACAAGAAGACCGTGCAGCAGGCCGAAGGCGGCGCCAGAGAGGGCGGCCACCATGATTCCGGTCCAGAGATCGCCGCCCATATAGACCGTGAACCAGCCGGTAAAGGCGCCCACGGTCATGATGCCCTCGATGCCGAGATTGAGGACGCCCGCGCGTTCGCAGATGAGCTCGCCCAAAGTCGCGAAGATGAGCGGCGAGGCGATGCGGATGGCGGCGGCCCAGAGGCTGGCGGTGAAGACAATTTCGATCGCGTCCATTGGCCTTATCTCCAATAGACGCGGAAGCGGGTGAAGAGCATGCCGACCACCATGGTGAGCAAGGCGGTCGCCACCATGACATGGGCGATGTAATTGGGGACACCCGCCTGGCGGCTCATGGCATCGGCGCCGACGAACATGGCGGCGACGAAGATCGAGGCGGCGACGACGCCCAAGGGATGCAGCATCGCCAGCATGGCGACGACGATGCCGGAATAGCCGAAACCGGGCGAGAGATCGAGGGTGAGATTGCCCTTGAGGCCGGTCACTTCCGAGACGCCGGCCATGGCGGCAAGCCCGCCTGAGAGCAAGGCCACCTTCATCATCACCCAATCGACCTTCATGCCGGCGAAGCGCGCGGCGCGCGGGTTGAAGCCGACGGCGCGCATCTCATAGCCATGGATGGTGCGCGTGTTCACGAACCAGACCAGGGCCGCCATGACGAGGGCAATGACGAAGCCCAGATGCAGGCGCTTCCCCTCGATGATGCGCGGCAATTGCGCGGCCTCGATGACACGGCGGGATTGCGGCCAGCCGAGGCCCATCGGATCCTTCAAGGGCCCTTCGAGGAGAAAGCTGACGAAGAGCAGGATGATGAAATTGAGCAACAAGGTGGTGACCACCTCGTCGACGCCGAAGCGGGTCTTCATGAGCGTGGGGCCGAGGAGAAGGAGCGCGCCGGCAAAAGCCCCGGCGATGAAGAGGAGCGGCACCAGGATAGGTGCGGGCAGCGGCAGGAAGCCGGTGCCGAGCAGCACGGCAAGGACCGCACCGCCATAAAGCTGCGCCTCGGCCCCGATATTCCAGAGCCGCGCACGGAAAGCCACCGCCGCCGCGAGGCCGGTGAAGATGAGCGGCGTGGCACGCGTGAGCGTTTCGAGGAAGGCGAATTGCGAGCCCAGGGCACCCTTCACCACGAGATAGAAGACGCCGAAGGGTTCGGCACCACTCCACATCACAAGGAGCGAGGCGATCACCAGGCTGGCGAGGATCGCCGCCAGGGGTGCCGCGATCCAGAGGAAGAGCGGCGTTTCAAGCCGGGGTTCAAGCCGCATGAACCGCTCCCTCATAGCCGTGACCAGCCATCATCAGGCCGATCCGCTGCACCGAAAAATCGGCACGCTCCATGGGTGCCGACAGACGACCACGATAGATCACCGAGATGCGGTCGCTGAGGCTCAGCAATTCGTCGAGATCCTCGGAAATCAGCAGCACGCCGGCACCGCGCGCGCGGGCTGCCAGCAATTGTTCATGGACGTAACCCACGGCGCCGATATCGAGGCCGCGCGTCGGCTGGGCCGCCAGGATGAGCTTCGGATTGCCGGCCATCTCGCGCCCCAGGATCAGCTTCTGCATGTTGCCGCCGGAAAGCAGCCGCGCGGTGGCCTGGGGGCCTGGGCAGCGCACGTCATAGCCAGCAATGATCTCTTCCGCGAATTTGCGCGCCGCGCGCCAATCGATGAGGTGATGGCGCGAGAAGGGGGCCGCGCGGTAGCGTTCCGCGATCATGTTCTCGGTGATCGACATGTCGCCGATAAGGCCCATGGCGTGGCGGTCCTCGGGAATGCGGCCCATCTCGGCGGCGATCTCGGTGGGGTCGCTCGCATGACGGTCGCGGCCGAAGAGTTGGAACGAACCACCATCCGGTGCCCGCAAGCCGGAGAGGAGATCGGCCAAGGGCGTCTGGCCGTTGCCGGAGACACCGGCGATGCCATGGATCTCGCCCGCGCAGACGCCGAGATCGACATGGTCGAGTTCGGCGCGGCCGTCATCGGTCGCGAGATGGATTTGCGTCAAGCGCAGGATCTCGGCGCCGCGCGCTTGAGGCTCGACCTTGGGTACGGGAACCGGACGGCCCACCATCAATTCGGCCAGTTCCGCGCGCGTGGCGCCTGCGGTCTCGCGGGCGGCCACCAGTTTCCCCTGCCGGAGGACGAGGATGCGATCGCTGACCGCGAGGACTTCGTGGAGCTTGTGCGAGATGAAGATGATGGCAAGGCCCTGTGCCACCAGCTTCTTCAAGGTCGCAAAGAGCGCCTCGCTTTCCTGCGGCGTCAGCACGGCGGTGGGTTCGTCGAGAATGAGGATGCGCGCCTCGCGATAGAGCGCCTTCAGGATCTCGACGCGCTGGCGCTCGCCAACCGAGAGATCGCCCACCTTGGCGGCGGGATCCACGGCGAGACCGAAATCATGGGCGAGCTGCGCGATGCACGCACGGGCACGTGCTGCGTGACCGCGCCAGGACCAGAGCTTCTCGGTCCCCAGAACGATGTTGTCCTGGACGGTGAGATTCTCGGCCAAAGTGAAATGCTGATGCACCATGCCGATGCCGGCATCCAAAGCCGCGCGCGGCCGACCCGGCGGCAAGGCCTCACCGAAGGCCTCGATGCTGCCCGCATCGGCCACGTAATGGCCGAAGAGAATGTTCATGAGCGTGGTCTTGCCGGCGCCGTTCTCGCCAAGCAGGGCCAGCACCTCGCCGCGCCGCAAGTCCAGGTCAATCGAATCGTTCGCCTGGAGATCGCCGAAGCGCTTGGAGATGCCGGCCAGCCGGAGGACGATGTCCCCCGGCCGACCGTCATTCACCTGTTGCATCAGGAGGATTTGGGCTCGTTGTCGTCGATGGCGACCATGAAGGCGCCGCTTTTGATCTCGGCCTCGCGGGCCTGAACCTTGGCGACGATGTCCGCCGGCACCTTGCCCTCGAACGTGCCCAGGGGTGCGAGAGAGCAGCCGCCGGCCTTCATGAAGGAGAAGGCCCCGTAATCCTCGGCCGAGAACTTGCCGGCCTGGACCTGGGCGATGGCGTGATCGAGCGTCGGCTCGAAATGCCACAAGGCGGAGGCGACGACCGTGTCCGGATAATCTCCCTGCGTGTCGATCACATTGCCGACCGCGAGAATGCCCTTTTCCTTGGCAGCATCGGAAACGCCGAAGCGCTCGGCATAAAGGAGATCGGCGCCGGCATCGATCTGTGCGAGCGCCGTTTCCTTGGCCTTGGGCGGATCGAACCAGGAGCCGATGAAGGCCACCTGGAACTTCGCATCCGCCTTCACTTCCTTGACGCCCGCCATGAAGGCGTTCATCAGGCGGTTGACCTCCGGGATCGGATAGCCGCCGACCATGCCGATATTGCCGGATTTGGTCATGGCACCAGCGATCATGCCGGAGAGATAGGAAGCGTCCTGGATGTAATTGTCGAAGGTCGCGAAATTGGGCAGCGCCGCGTCCGGCTTGAAGCTGGAGCCGATCAGGAAGGCGACGTCCGGATAATCCTTGGCCACCGCGCGGGCCGCTTCCTCGACCGCGAAGGCTTCACCGACGATAAGCTTGTAGCCGGCTTCGCAATATTCGCGCATGACGCGTTCGTAATCGGTGTTGGAGACCTTCTCCGAGAACACATATTCGATGTCGCCGCGCTCGACCGCCTTGGTCGCGGCCACGTGAATGCGGCTGACCCATTGCTGTTCGACCGGCACCGTGTAGATCGCGGCGGTCTTGATGGGATCGGCGGCGCGCGCCAGACGCGGCGCCGCGAATGTCGTGGTCATGGCGGCCAAAGCGGCGGAGCCATGCAGGAATGCACGTCGAGTTACCCGGACCATAGCCTTCTCCTGATATAGATAGCGTTTTTTGCTTGTTCCCCAGATCGCGAGCCCACCGACGACCCCAGGAATTAACAACCGTGGGATTGGCGGCCGGGGGGATTGGTGGCCGCATAAGGTCGGGTGCAAGTACGGCACGGCGCAATATGGGCCCGTGCCGCCTATCAAACTCGCGTGACAATAGTTTCATAAGGACCCGGATCGAGCAACGGCTTTTGCCGATGGCCCCGGGTCCGAGCGACACGATTTTTGGTCAGGAATGCGCGGAATGGCCGGCGGGAAAGCCGATGCGGACGGTGGTGCCGCGATTTGGGGCAGAGCTGATCGAAAAACTGGCACCGTGCATTTCCGCCAGACGGTAAACGATCGCCAGCCCCAGCCCGGTACCCGATTCGGCGGCGCGGTGGCGGTCGGTTCCCGCCTGCACGAAGGGCTGCAGGGCGCGGCTGAGCTCGTCCTCATCCATGCCGATGCCGTTATCGGACACTTCCAGGATCATGCCGCGCTCGGCGCCCGGGAAAAGGCGAACATCGACCTTGCCGTCGTGATTGGTGAACTTGATCGCGTTGGAGAGAAGATTGAGCAGAACCTGCCGCAAGGCGAGTTCGTCGGCATATAGCAAGGCGCTGGGGGCGGCGCTGAGGGCGACCCGGAGTCGCTTTTCCGCAGCCCGGCCAGCGACGATCTGGACACAGGCATCGGCGATGGCGCGGGCATCGAGCCAGGCCGGGTTGATCTCGCGCTTGCCGGCCTCGATCTTGGCATGGTCCAGGATCTCGTTGACCATGCCGAGAAGCAGCGAGCCGCTGGAATGGATGTGCCCCGCGTAATCGCGGTAGCGGGCGGGATCGATCTGCCCGGCGTGGTCGCCCCGCATCAGATCTGCAAAGCCGATAATGGCGTTCAAGGGAGTCCGCAAATCGTGGCTGGCGGTGGCAAGCAGCATGCTCTTGCCGCGATTGGCCTCCTCGGCCGCACGGCGCTCACGGAACAACGCCACGATGGTGAGCGTGGTCATGGTGAGGAGGACGATGAGTTCGCCCGCCATCTGCAGGGGATTGATGCTGGCCGGCGCATGGAAGGGGCCGACGCCGGCGGCGGTCCCCGCCATGGCGATGACGGAGGCCAGCGAGACCAGGGTATAGGCCGCGCGCAGCGAGGTCTTGAGCGCGATCCAGGAAAGCGGCACCACCAGCAGGAAGGGCAAGGTGGCAAAGAGCGAAATCGGCGCCGGCGGAATGGCGAAAAGGCCGACGACCACAATGGCGACCGTCAGCCAGACGATGCTGTCGATCCGCGTCAGCGGCCGGACGGGGCTTTCGGATACGTTTTCGCGGCGGAGCCAGAGCAGCAGGCAGGGGGCGAAGCTGAGCGTGCCGCCGCTGTCGCAGAGCCACCAGCCGGTCCAGGTTTTGAAGAGGGCGGTCATGTCATCGAAGCCGCCCAGATTGAGGGCCAGCGTGCCGCCCGTTGCCGTGATGGCGGGGTGCAGCACAACGGCACCGGCGATGAAGATCACCACGCCGGAGAAGCGGCTGAAGATACCCCCCGCCGGCTGCAGCCGGCGAATGAGGGCCGCGGACAGGACGGGACCCAGCGCATTGGTCGCGGAAATGATCGCCGCCACCGTGAAGCTCGACTCGAAGAAACCGTAATTGATCAGGAAAGAACCGAGGAAGAGGCCCGGCAGCATGCGCCAGCCGCCGAGCATCGCCGCCACGATGGCGACGCTGGCCGGGAGCCAGATCGGGGCCGGGAACAGGCCGTAGGCGGAAAAATACTTGCCGACCGCGAGACCCAGCAGGAAATAGAACAGGGCTGCCAGCAGATTGCCGCCGATCCAGCGCAGGCGCCAATCACGGGCGAAATATCCGGTGAGCCATCCGCCCCGGAACGGCTCGGCCAATTGGCTGGTACTGAATTCGGATTCTGGGTCTGAAATCGCGGCGAAAGTCATTTCCCTTGGGGGCTCCGGCAACAATTCATCCACCTGCCTGCCAATTTTACCAGGTTTGCAAGCAGCGGATTCCACTCATCATCTATGCCGAGATCGTTAACGCCGAGTGAAAAAGCCTCAGTGACGCGATGGAAAACATAGAATTTTAATAAAATCTACGAAACTTATACAATTGTGAAGCAAATTCGACCGCCGGGCCGCCCATAGAAAAACCCGGCCCTGGAGGGCCGGGTTTCGAAGTGATGGAAGATGGTTTCTGGGAGGATGACGTCGCGCGCTATTCGGCCGCTTTCTTGCGCATCGGATTGCGCGGATCCTGGGTCCAGTTGAGATAGGGCTTGCCGGTATTCTGCGGCACCATGGTGATGACGTTGGGCACCGGGCAGGCGTGGTAGCAGAGATTGCAGCCCACGCATTCCGCGTCGATCACCTCGTAGCGGCGCTTGCCGTCTACGCGTTTGGCCGCAATCGCCTGATGCGAGGTGTCCTCGCAGGCGACGTGGCAGAGACCGCATTGGATGCATTTCTCCTGGTCGATCTCGGCGATGGTCTTGAAATTGATGTTGAGATATTGCCAATCGGTGACGTTGGGCACCGCACGCCCCCGGAAATCCTCAAGCGTCCGATAGCCCTTTTCGTCCATCCAATTCGAAAGGCCGCTCGCCATTTCCTCGACGATGCGGAAGCCGTAATGCATGGCGGCGGTGCAGACCTGCACGTTGCCGGCCGACATCGCCATGAATTCGGCGGCGTCGCGCCAGGTGCCGATGCCGCCGATGGCCGAGATGGGAATGCCGTGGGTCGCAGGATCGCGCGCAATCTCGGCCACCATGTTGAGGGCGATGGGTTTCACCGCCGGGCCGCAATAGCCGCCATGGGTGCCCTTGCCATCGACGGTCGGCGTGGGCGCCATCAGATCGAGATCGAGCGAGCAGATCGAGTTGATCGTGTTGATGAGCGAGACGGCATCTGCCCCGCCCTTCTTCGCCGCCTGGGCGGGCTTCCGGATATCGGTGACGTTGGGTGTCAGCTTGACGATGACCGGCATGCGGCTGTGCTGCTTGCACCAGCGCGCGACCATCTCGACATATTCGGGCACCTGTCCGACCGCGGCCCCCATGCCGCGCTCAGACATGCCGTGCGGGCAGCCGAAATTCAATTCGATGCCGTCGGCCTCGGTTTCCTCGACGCGCTTCAGGATATTCTTCCAGCTTTCCTCCTCGCAGGGCACCATCAGCGAGACGATCATGGCGCGATCCGGCCAGTCACGCTTCACGCGCTTGATCTCCTGGAGGTTGATGTCGAGCGGGCGGTCGGAGATGAGCTCGATATTGTTGAAGCCGATCATGCGGTCCGGGCCGAGATGCATGGCGCCGTAGCGGGAAGAGACATTCACCACGGGCGGGTCTTCGCCGAGCGTCTTCCAGACGACACCACCCCAGCCGGCTTTGAAGGCGCGGACGACATTGTATTCCTTGTCCGTGGGCGGGGCGGAGGCCAGCCAGAACGGGTTGGGCGATTTGATCCCGACGAAATTGGCGCGAAGGTCAGCCATGTGTCCCTCCTCAGGGAAAAGCCGCTGTCATTTTTACTGTCATGCCCCGGCTTGGCCGGGGCATCCACGAGTTGCTTTCTTCATTCGCCCGCAAACTCGTGGATGGTCCGCCTTCGCGAACCATGACAATGAGAAACTTATGCATCGCCGCGTAAGAACGCGTCGATCGAGATTGCTGCGTCGCGACCGTCGGCGACGCTCTGGACGGTGAGGTCCGTGCCGGAGGCCACACAATCGCCGCCGGCGAAGACGCCTTTGAGCGAGGTCGCAAAATCCTCGTTGATGGCGATCTTGCCGCCGGACATGTCGAGCACGTCCTTGGCCTTGCCGTTCAAGGGATCTTTGACCAGTGTTTGCCCGATCGCCTTGAAGACCGTGTCGCAAAGGATGCTGAAGGTCTCGCCCGTTCCCATCAAACGGCCCTTTTCGTCGAGCTGGGTGTATTCGAATTCGATCTCGCGCACGGCGCCCTTGTGGCCATGGAGCTTCACCGGCCGCGCCCAATGCTTGATCCGCACACCATTCACTTGCGCAAATTCCTGCTCGTGATGGGTGGCGCTCATATGCTCCGGCCCGCGGCGATAGACCAGGGTCACATCCTCGGCGCCGAGGCGCTTCGACTGGATGGCGATGTCGATCGCGGTATTGCCGCCGCCGATCACCACCACCTTGCGTCCCACGGGGAGCGAGGATTTGTCCTTGGCCTGGCGCAGGCGCGCGATATAGGCGACGGCATCTTCGATACCCGCCATTTCCTCGCCTTCCGCGCCGAGGGCATTGACCCCGCCGAGGCCCATGGCGAGGAAGACCGCGTCGTAATCCTTGCGCAATTGATCGAGCGTCACGTCGCGGCCGAGCGCCATGCCGGTCTTCACCGTGATGCCGCCAAGCGCCAGGATGAAGGAAACCTCGGTCTGGGCGAAATCGTGCACGGTTTTGTAAGCGGCGATGCCGTATTCGTTAAGGCCGCCCAGTTTCTCGCGCGCCTCAAAGACCGTGACGTCATGGCCGAGGCGCGAGAGGCGGTGTGCTGCCGAAAGACCGGCGGGACCGCCCCCGACGACCGCCACCTTCTTCCCGCTCAAGGGCGCGCGGGTGAAGGGCTGCTTGCCGGCCGCGATCAGCGCATCGGTGGCATAACGCTGCAAGGCGCCGATCTCGATCGGCTTGTCCTCGGAATGATGCCGCACACAGGCATCCTCGCAGAGGATCTCGACCGGGCAGACGCGGGAGCACATGCCGCCCATGATATTGGCTTCGAGGATGGTTTCGGCGGCGCCGATGGGATCGCCGGTCGCAATCGAGCGGATGAAGCTGGGGATGTCGATGCTGGTCGGACAGGCATCGATGCAGGGCGCGTCGAAACAGTAATAGCAGCGGCTGCTCTCGACGAGCGCGCGCTTGGGATCCAGAGGTGGTTTGACGTCTTCGAAATTCGCCGCCACTTGGGCGGTGGTGAGGCGACCCGCACGGATGTCCGGCTGGGTGTACTCGCTCATCGGCGTGTCCTCCCGGTTGCAAACGCTTCCCTGGCCGGATCGCCGGTGTTGCCCTGTCACGCAGATGCGCGCGGACATTTCTATAGGATGGCGATCGGCTACCTATAAGTGATCGTCTAACACAATCTAACCGGTCGGTCAACAAAAGCTGACCGATTGGAAAGTTTTAACGGAGAAATCGGCGGAAGGTCAGGCGACGGGAATGACGTCGCCGGTATCCTTACGGAAGATGTGCATCTTCTCGATGTCGATCGGCACCGTCACCCGGTCGTCGGGTGCGGCGCGCATCGAGGCCGCCACCTGAGCGGTGAAGGCGGCATCGCCCAAGGTGCCGATGAGGAGCGTGTGCGGCCCCAGAGGTTCGACATCGCGCACGGTCAGCGTCACCTCGGCCGCGGCCCCCTGCCCCGTCACGGTGTGTTCGGGACGGATGCCGGCCACCACCGGAATGCCGATCGCCGATTGATAAGCGGCGACGCGGCTCGGCGGCAAAGAGATATCGACATTGCCGGGTGCCCGGAAGCGCAAGCCGCCATCGCCCGGCGCGATCTCGCCCTCGATGAAATTCATGGAAGGGGCGCCGATGAAGGCTGCCACGAAAAGATTGCGCGGGCGCTCATAGAGCGTGATCGGATCGGCAGCCTGTTCGATGCGGCCCCCGTTCATGACGACGACGCGGTCGGCCATGGTCATCGCCTCGACCTGATCGTGGGTCACATAGACCACCGTGGTCTGCAGGCGGCGGTGCAGGGATTTGATTTCGGTGCGCATCTCGATGCGCAATTTGGCGTCGAGATTGGAGAGCGGTTCGTCGAACAAGAACACATCCGGGTTGCGCACGATGGCGCGACCGATGGCGACGCGCTGACGCTGGCCGCCGGACAATTGCCCGGGCCGGCGCGCGAGATAGGGATCGAGATTGAGGATGCGCGCGGCATTCTTGACGGCGGCGTCGATCTCGTTCTTCGGCGTGCCGCGCACGCGCATGCCATAGCCGATATTCTCGGCCACCGTCATATGGGGATAGAGCGCGTAGTTCTGGAACACCATCGAGCAATTCCGGAGGCCCGGACGCAAGGTGGTCACATCCCGGTCACCGATGCGTACCGTGCCGGAGGTCGCCATTTCGAGCCCGGCGATCATGCGGAGCGTCGTGGTCTTGCCGCAGCCGGACGGCCCCACCAGCACGACGAATTCGCGCGAGGCAATTTCGAGATCCAGCGGCGGGATGACGGTGACGTCGCCGAAGGATTTGGTGACTCGTTCGAGGCTGACTCGGGACATGGCGAAATTCTTCCGGGCTTGCGTCTTAATATCTGAAAACGGATCCCGTTCCGGACCTGGCCCCAAAGATCGGGCAGTCCGGAACGGGATTTGGTCTAGCTTAAACCCACCGCCTTATTTCGGCGGCAGACCCATCGAGGCGCGGTAGGCCTTGAGCTGGCCTTCGCGACCGAATTCGTCGGTCAGACGATTCCATTCCGCAGCCACGGTGTCGAGCGCCTCCTGCGCGGTGACTTCGCCCGCCAGAGCCTTGGAGAGTTCGATCTCCACGACTTCGGTGTAGTCGAAGTAATGCGGCAGACGCATGTCGAGCACGACGTTCTCCGCCGCCAGCGAATCCGCCTGGCCGGCGAGGTATTCCTTGGCTTCACGCTCGCTGAAGAGCGACTTCCAAAGATCCATGTTGGTGGTGTGCGAGACACGGTAGGGATTGACGCCGGTACCGCCGGTGACCGCCGCCTTGCCCGAGATGTCCGGGCTGGAGAGGAACTCGACGAAGTTCCAGGCCGCTTCCTGCTTCTGCGAGGATTGGGGAACGGCCGCCTGCCAGCCGCCAAACGCCATGAAGGGCGATTGGACGATGTTGTCGAACTTCTTCCATTCCTTGGTCTTGTAATCGTAGATCTCGTTGGAGCCCGGCAGCACGGCGGAGCCGACCTTGCCGGAGATCTTCGATTGCTTCGGGTCGGCGGCGATGACGCCGGTATCGCCCCAGCCGATCGACTGGGCGACCTGGCCGCCGGCCACGGCCGCGTTCACTTCGCCGAAGGAGAAGTTGAGCGCGTTGGGCGGCGCCAGCTTCGAGGATTTCACATATTCCTCGAGACCACGCACCCAGCCCGGATTGTTGATATTGGCGTCCATGGTGTCGGGATCGAAGAACATGGCGCCCGGCTGGCCCGGGATGTTGGTATAGGCCGCGGCATGGCTGAAGAAGAACCAGAATTGCTGGCCGCCGCGACGATAGGCTTCCGCCGTGCCCCACAAGCCCTGATCCGGACGCGTGAAGAATTCGGCGATGTCGAGATATTCCTTCCAGGTCTTCGGCACGGCAAGGTCATAGCCGTATTTCGCCTTGAAGGCCTCCTGTTCCTTGGGATCCTCGAAGAGGTCGATGCGATAGGTATAGGTGTGGACGTCGCCATCGATGGTCTGCGACAGGGTCTTGCCGTTCCAGACCATGAGCTGTTCGCGGTAGATCGGCGCGATGTCTTCCCAGGCAGCACCCTGGCGCATGGCTTCCGGCACTTCCGAGAGGAAGTCGGTGAAGTCCGGCGACCAGGCCGGGGCGAAGGTGATGACGTCGAAGGTCTCTTCGCCGGAGACCAGCGAGGTGACGATCTTCGGATAGAGTTCCGACCAGGGGAACTCGACCACGTTCACCTTGCCGCAGGTCTTCTTGGCCCATTCCTCGCCGGCCGATTGCAGCGCCGAGGCAATATAGGGACCGGTCTGCGAGGCGGCGGTGAGCGTCACGCCGGTGTAATCGGGTTGGCATGCGCCCGTCGCCGGCGCTGTTGCTGTCTGGGTGGCGGCCTCCTCCGTGCTGGCCCCTGTTGTCGCCGGCGCGGTTTCCGTCGTGGTTGTGGTTCCGGAAGTAGCCTGCGCCTCTTCCTTCTTCTCCTCTTCGCCACAAGCACTCAAAGTGAGCGTCAGCGCAATTATCGCTGTCGCTCCAAGCAGCATCTTTCTCATGTTGTCACTCCCATTTTCTCTTCGTTGCTTGGTTGGTTTCGCAGATTCTAGCAATTCTCAACTTTCGCTTAGGCGGGTCATTTAATAGCCCCGAGCAGCAGGCCGGACCGCATCAACCTGCTCAGGATCGCCGCCATGACCATCATCGGGATGATGGCAATCAAGGCGGCGGCCGAAATCGACCACCATTCGTCGCCGCGCTGGCTGTTCTGGCCGGCGACGAGGATGGGGAGGGTCTGCCAATTGGCATTGGTGAGAAAGAGCGCGAACAGGAACTCGTTCCAGACGAAGGCCAAGGTGATCATGAAAGTGGCGACCAGGCCCGGCATCGACATGGGGAGCACGATACCGGTGAAGATGCGCCAGGAGGGGACGTTGTCGACCATCGCCGCCTCCTCGACCTCGATTGGAAGTGCCGCGAAGAAGTCGCGCATCAGCCAGATGACGATGGGGAGCGAGAAGGCGACATAGGCGATGGTGAGGCCGAAATAGGTGTCGGTGAGCTTGAAACCCATGCGGCCGATTTCCGAATACATCAGAAAGAGCGCGAAGGCCGCCACCACGGGCGGGAACATGCGCTGGCTGACGAACCAGAAGATGATGTCGTCATTGCCGAGCACGGGGCCGGGCACCTTGAACCGGTTGGTGACGAGCGAGAGCACCAGCGCCAGGACGAAAGCCACGATCATGGCCAGCGCGCGGCTCCAGCCGAAGACATTGCTGCCGAGGAGATAGCCGCCCATCGCCACGACGAAGAAGACCAGGCCGGCGGCCAGCTTGACGCGGAACACGAAGCGCACCAGGGCATAGGCCGCCATGGCGCCGATCGCGGTCGCGATCACCGCCGCCGAGAGGCTGACGATGGTGGAGGCGATAAAGGTGTTGAAGAACTCGCCGCGCACGCCGCCGAACAGCTCGCGCCAGGCCTGGAGCGAAGGCTCGAAATCGATGAAGGGCAGGAAGGTGGCACCACCCACGACCGAAAGCGAGGTCTTGAACGAGGTGATGACGACCCAATAGATCGGAAAGAGCGTGAAGGCGAGCCAGAAGAGGCAGCCCAGAAGCGCCCAGATGCGGGATCGGCCCTTGAGATTGCGGATGCTCATCGATGCTTCGCCAGATGGGGTTTCAGGATCGCGAGATAGACCACACCGATCACGGTGATGGTGATCAGGAAGAGGAACGAGAGGGCCGAGGTGTAGCCGAGATTGAACTTCTTGAAGCCCTCCTGATAGGCAAAGAGGGTCAAGGTCTCGGTCGATATACCCGGACCGCCGCCCGTCATCACGAAGACGGTATCGATGATCTTGTAGCTTTCGATGAGGCGGATGAAGACCACCGCGGCCGAAATGGGGAGCATCATCGGGAAGGTGATGCCCCAGAATTGCTGCCACTTGCTGGCATTCTCGAGTGCCGCCGCCTCATAGACGTCGTCGGGCAGAGTCTGCAGCCCGGCGAGCAGCATCAGGATGATGAAGGGCGTCCATTGCCAGACCTCGACCGTGATGATGGCCCCCAAGGCCCAGTTCGTCTGGGTGAGGAAGGGGAGATTGGGAAAGCCGATCAAGGCCATGAATTCGTTGAGCGGGCCATTGGTGGGGTTGAAGACCTGGCGCGCGATCAGGGCGACCGCCACCGGCGCGATCAGCATCGGCAGCAGGAAGCCGACGCGGAACAGCTTCTCGCCCGGCACCTTGGCATGGAGGGCGATCGCTACCGCAAAACCGATCACATATTGAAGAGCCACCGAGATGAAGGCGATGATCGAGGTCGTGAACGTCACCTGCCAGAAACGTTCCGCCGTGATGAGCTGGATATAATTGTTGAGCCCGACGAAGCGCGGCGCGCCGCTGCCCAGCAGTCGGTAGCTCATGAAGCTGGTGGTCAGCGAGTAGATCAGCGGAAAAATCGAGATCGCCAGCACCACGATGAGTGCCGGCCAGATGAAATAATACTTGATCGGATCGTTCCGCATGTCTTTCTACCTTGCCAGCAATGCGTCGATTTCGGCGCGTTTGGGCATCGAAGGCGCCGTGCCACGGCGGGTCACGGAAATGCCGGCGACCGCGCAGCCGAAGCGTACCGCGTCGGCCGGGCTGGCACCATTGGCGATCGCGGCGGCGAACCCGCCGACAAAGGCATCTCCGGCGCCGGCGGTATCGATCACCGTTCCGGCCGCCATCGCGGGGACATGGGTCGAGCCTTCCTTCGAATGCAGCAGGGCGCCGCGTTCGCCCAAGGTGATGAGCGCGTTCTTCGCCCCCTTGGCGAGCAGGACATCGCCAGCCTTCTTCGCCGCCGCGAGATCGGTGAGTTCGAAACCGACCAGAGCCGCCGCCTCGCTCTCATTGGGGACCACGTAATCGCAGAGCGGATAGATGGCATCCGGGAATTTCTCGGCCGGGGCCGGGTTGAAAATGGTGATGACGCCGGCCGCGCGCGCGATTTCGAGCGCACGCTGCGCCGCCGCCACGGGCTGCTCCAATTGCGTCACGAAGACTTTGGCGCCGCGAATGACATCGGCCGCCGCATCGGCATCGGCCGGCGAGATCGTGCCAGCAGCACCCGGATAGACGATGATCGCGTTCTCGCCGGTCCTGTCGTTGACATGAATGAAGGCGACGCCGGAGGGATCCTGGTCGGAGATGCCCACCTTGGCGTCGATGCCCTCTTCCTTCCAGGTCTTCTGCGCGATCTCGCCGAAGGCGTCCTTGCCGATCTTGGAGAGGAAGGTCACCTTGGCACCGGCGCGGGCCGCCGCCACGGATTGGTTGGAACCCTTGCCGCCCGGCCCCATCTTGAAGCCGGAACCGGCTATGGTCTCGCCCATCTTCGGCATCCGGTCGCCCATGAAGGCAAGATCGGCGACGAAGATGCCGAGGATGACCACGCCCTGTTGCGATGTACTAGCGCTCATGATGTCCGACTACTTCGCTTACTTTGCTTCGGGCGGAATGACGCCCTTGGTGAACATGAAACAGCCATAGAAGCGCCGCTCGCCGGTGGCGATGACGCAATAGGATTGCTTGGCAAGTTCGTAGAAGGCCATGCGCTCGACCGGGACCAGCGGCCAGGACTTGCCCTCGGCGCGGTCGATCTCGGCCTGCACTTCCTGCTGCACGGGCGGCACTTCCTTGGGAGCACCCACGATTTCCATGCGCATGGCGGCATCTGGAATGAAGGTATCGAGCGGCATCACCGAGAGGAGCGCCCGGGTCGCTTCCGCCGTCGTGGTATTGTCGATGCGCAGCAAGCCGCCCAGCACGGTCTTCTTGGCGATCGAGGCCGCCGGAAAATTGGTGTCGCAGAGGACCAGGCGATCGCCATGACCCATGGCGCGCAGGGCGTAAAGCACATCCGCATTCAACAGCGGATCGATGTTCTTCAGCAATTTCCGTCCCTCCCCTCGTCTTCTTTTCGCGTTTAACCGGATCGAGCCGGCCGAACTCCCAGCACTCTATTCACTGGGCACTCTATTCACTCGCCATAGGGAATCCAAATGTTCTTCACCTGCACGGCATGCCGGAGCAGGATCGGCCCTTCCGCCGCAGCGGCGTCGAACCAATCGGTCACGAGGCCGTGATCGGTGAGCAGGCGTTTGAGGTTCCCAACCGAGAGGCGCTCGGCCGTGGCGGACAGTTCCGCCGCGCCGAAGACCCAGAGGGCATCGACGTCGTCATGCTCGGCCAGGGTCTTGTTGAGGTCCCTGGCGGCGCCGGTGACGATGTTGATGACACCCGCCGGCACATCCGAGGTTTCCAGAATCTGGTAGAAATCGGTGGCGCTCAGCGGATGTTGCTCCGAGGGTACCACGACGACACGGTTGCCCATGGCGATGAGGGGCGCTACGAGGCTGATGAAACCCAGAAGCGGCGCCTCGTCCGGGCAGATCACGCCGACGACGCCGATCGGTTCGTTCATGGCGAGCGCCACGCCGCGCAAGGGTGGCTGATGCACGGCACCTTCATATTTGTCGGCCCAGGCGCCATAGGCGAAGAGGCGCTCGATGCTGACCTCGACTTCCGCTGCGGCCTTCGCTTTCGAGAACCCGGTCATCGCCGCGATGCGGGCGGCGAATTCTTCGGCGCGGGCCGAGAGGTTTTCGGCGAGGTAATAGAGAATCTGGGCGCGGTTATGCGTCGTCGCCTTCGACCAGCCTTCGGCGGCGCGGGCGGCGGCGACGGCGTTGCGGATGTCCTTGCGATTGCCCTCGCCCACTTCGCCGATCTTCCGACCCTTGGGATCGAGGATCGCGCGGGAATAATTGCCATCTGGGCGCGCCTGCTTGCCGCCGACGAAGAGCTTCGCCGTGCGATCGAGATGCGGCAGGCCGAAACCATCCTCGGCGGGCTGCGCCGCCGGCAAGGTGCTGGCGATACGCGGCTTCCGCTTCGCCCAGGCCTTGGGCTTCATGTATTCATAGGCACCTTCGCGGCCGCCCTCGCGGCCATAACCGGATTCACGGTAGCCGCCGAACCCGACCGCGGCGTCGAAAAGATTGGTGGCGTTGATCCAGATGACGCCGGCCTGCAATTTCGGCGCGATGTCGAGAGCAAGACCGATCGTCTCGCTCCAGATGCTCGCCGACAATCCATAGCGCGTGTTGTTGGCGAGCATCACGGCCTCATCCGGCGTGCGGAAAGTCATGCTGACCAGGACCGGGCCGAAGATCTCCTCGCGCATCACGCTCGCGGCCGATTGCACATTGCTGAGCAGGGTCGGCGGATAGAAGCAGCCGCCGCTGGGGAGTGGAATGTCGGGCTGGAAGAGATCGGCACCTTCGGCGACACCCGCCGCCACCAGGGATTTGATGCGCTCCAATTGCACCGGCGCCACCACGGCGCCCATATCGATCGCCTTGTCGAGCGGGTGACCGACACGGAGATTCTGCATGCGGTGCTTGAGGCGCGAAAGGAAGGTCTCGGCGATGCCTTCCTGGACGAGGAGGCGGGAGCCGGCGCAGCAGACCTGGCCCTGGTTGAACCAGATGGCGTCGACGACACCTTCGATGGCGCCGTCGATATCGGCGTCGTCGAAGACGATGAAGGGCGATTTACCACCGAGTTCCAGCGTCAGCGACTTGCCGGAACCCGCCGTTTTTTCGCGGATGAGCTTGCCGACTTCCGACGATCCCGTGAAGGCAATCTTGTCAATGCCGTCATGGGCGACGAGCGCCGCACCCGTGGCACCATCGCCGGTCACGATGTTGAGGACACCCGCCGGGAGGCCGGCATCCGCCGCGATCTCGGCAAAAAGCAAGGCGGTCAGGGAGGTGAATTCGGCGGGCTTCAGCACCACGGTGTTGCCGAGGGCCAGAGCGGGTGCCACTTTCCAGGCCAGCATCAGGAGCGGGAAATTCCAGGGAATGATCTGGCCGACGACGCCCACCGGCACCTGATCGGCGAATTCGCTCGCCTGCAATTGCGCCCAGCCGGCATGGTGATAGAAGTGGCGCGCCACCAAGGGAATGTCGATGTCGCGGGTCTCGCGGATTGGCTTGCCGTTATCGATCGCCTCGACCACCGAGAGCAGGCGGCCATGGCGCTGGACCGCGCGCGCGAGGGCATAGAGATGCCGCGCCCGGGCATGGCCGCTGAGCTTCGCCCATTTCACTTGCGCCGCGCGCGCCGCAGAGACCGCCGCATCGATATCGGCGGCGCTGCCTTGTGCCACGCGGGCGAGCTTCGCGCCGGTCGCAGGTTCGGCGGTTTCGAAATACTGGCCCTCGGCCGGCTTCACGAAAGCGCCGGCGATGAAATGGCTGAAGCCGGTCTCGTGCTTCTTCAGCCAGGCACGGGCCTCGCCGTCGGCTTCCGGCGCCGGACCATAGGACATTTCGTCGAAGTAGCGGGCGACTGACATATGCTTATCCCACGGCGTGACGGTTATAGGCCGAATAGCGGCCGGTCACATGATGTTCCAACTGGCGTTCGATATCGGCAAGGAGGCTTGAGGCACCAACACGGAAGAGATGCGGCTCCAGCCACTCGCGGCCCAGTTCCTCCTTCATCAGGATCTGGTAATTGAGCACGTCCTTGGCAGCGGAAATGCCGCCCGCGGGCTTGTAGCCGATCTTGAAACCGGTCCGTTCCTGGAAGGCGCGGATCATGCGGATCATGATGAGGGTGACGAGGAGGGTCGCGTTGACGCCTTCCTTGCCGGTCGAGGTCTTGATGAAATCGGCGCCGGCCATCATGCAGACCAATGAGGCGCGCGCCACATTGCGCAGGGTCTTCAAATCGCCGGTCGCCAGTATGGCCTTCACATGCGCGTCGCCACAGGCGGCGCGGAAATCGCGCATCTCGTCATAGAGCGCCTGCCAATTGCCGGTCAGCACATGCTCGCGCGTGATGACGATGTCGATTTCGCGGGCACCGTCTTTGACCGAGGCTTCGATTTCCTTGAGCTTGATGTCGTGGGGGACGAGCCCCGCCGGGAAGCCGGTCGAGACCGCCGCCACCGGAATGCCACTGCCTTCCAGGGCCGCGACCGCGGTCTTGACGAAGCGGTGATAGACGCAGACGGCCCCAGTGGTGAGGCCGCGATCCGCCATGCCGAGGGCGGCGAGGATGTCCGGGCGCACCGGCGATTTCGCCTTGGCGCAGAGGCGTTCGACCCGCGACGCGGTATCGTCGCCATTGAGGGTGGTGAGGTCGATGCAGGTGATGGCCTTCAACAGCCAGGCGGCCTGGGCGTCCTTCTTGACCGTGCGGCGGCCCGGCAAAGTGGTGACCCGGCGTTCGGCGGCCGAAAGATTGACGCGGACATCGCGCACCCAGCCGAGATCGAGCGGCATCGCTTCGTTGCGCGGCACCAGATTGTGGCCCGCCGCCTTGCTGCTTCCCGTTATTGGCGCGATCTTGAGATCAGCCATCTTGCTATCACCCGAAGGGCGCGGCGGCGCGGCGATGATAGGGCGCAGAGATCATTACGCAGCCCAGGCGTGCCATGCACGCCGGGATATGCCCCTGATCCTCCCACTATCACGCCGTTTTCCGACGCTTGTTACTATTCTATCAAAATCTGATCGAGTTATGACATCGCCCGATCCGAGCGTCAAGCCGCATCATCCGGCGCTTTCGCCCCGTTTTCTGTGACAATCGAGCGAAAATCGCCGAGCTTGGCGAAGAAAGCGGGCTTCACGATGCCGAACTTGCTGGAATCCACGACCAGATGGCTTTCGATGGCGCCCGAGATCGCCTTCTGCTTGATCGGCACTTCGTGGAAATGCGAGCAACTGGCGCCCCGGTGGAGATCGATTCCGCCCGCCGAAATGAAGGCCTTGTTGATGCCGAGCCGCCCCAGGGGTTCCAGCCATTCGCCGCTGGCAAAGGTGGCGGAGGCCGGGTGATAGATGCCCCCCAGCAGGATCATCCGCACATTGGGCTTTTCGGCCAGGCATTGGGCGACGTTGAGCGAATAGCAGATCGCCGTGACCGGCAGATCCGCCGGTATTTGCTGGGCCAGATGCACCAAAGTCGAGCCGCAATCGATGAAGATCGTGTCGTCGGGCTTGATCAGGCGAAGCGCATGTCGGCAGGCGGCGAGCTTGGCGCCGGCATGGCTGTCAGCCTCGCGGTCGAGTTCGTAGGCACCGCCGATATCATCGGCGCTGACGATATGGCCGCCAAGATAGGTGAAGCGCTCGGGATGCGCGCTGACATCGCGCCGCACGGTCATTTCCGAGACACCGAGGAGCGTCGCCGCATCACGCAGATGCAGCACGCCCCGCCGCGCGACGGCGTCGGCCAGAGCGTCAACGCGCCCCATCCTGCGGCTCGACATCGGTGGTTTCTCCCTGACAGCAGCCCGCCCGCGATACGCGGCGGGCCCATCCATCCACGTGTTACGGCCCGCGGTTCATCCACGGTGCCGGGACCGATGAGACCCGTAGCATCGCGACCGTCTGGGGTCTCGTCAACCCTGAAATGTGATTATTCTAACATTCTTCACAACAAGGCTACAGGAACCCACTTCACTGGCGCCGGTTGGGCATGGATAGCCACCGAAAGGATTCCGCCATGCCGGAGAGCAAGAAAATCGACGAATATCGCCGCGCCCTGCACGATCTTGCCAAATCGCCAGGGAGCCGCAAGCCGCAGGACCGCCAATCGGCGCCCGAGCGGGATCTGGAGGGCAAGGCCGCCAAGCTGGGGCTGGAAATCCAGGGCGAGGAGAGCAAGGGCGCGCCGAAACCGGTCCGGAACAAACCGGTTGCGCCCAAACATTAGCGCGTGTGGCGTGGGTTTTACCCTTGCCCTGCCTCGGGCGTTGTCATTATGACAACGTATAGCCCACGCATAGGAACGCCGGGATGGGGTTCGAGCCGGAATTCCGCTGTGGGGCACGCAGGACGTCACGGCTTCGGGGGAGGAAGCTTGGGATGAGCGGGACATTTGCCGAGGAAGACGGCGGAGCCGGCGCTGGGGGCAGCGGCGTCCGGGCCCGTTCGCGCGCGCGAATCGAGGCCAATATCCGTCGCGCCGCGGAAGAAGTCTTCGCCGAAATGGGATTCGAAGGGGCGAGCACCAGCCTCATCGCCAAGCGCGCGGGCCTGCCCAAGGCCAATCTGCATTATTATTTCAAGACCAAGAACGACCTCTATCAATTCGTGCTGCGGGACATCATCGAGCTGTGGCTCAATACCGCGCAGGAGATCCAGCCCGATGCCGATCCGGCGACGGCGCTCGCTCATTACATCGCGCAGAAGATCGACCTTGCCCGCGACCGACCGATCGCGTCGCGCGTCTTTGCCAATGAGGTGCTGCACGGGGCGCCGCGCTTCGACGAATTCATGCGCCGGGACCTCAAGGAATGGGTCGAGCGCAAGGCGGCGATCATCGATGGCTGGGTGGCGCAGGGCCGCATCGATGCGGTTGACCCGAAGCATCTCTTCTTCATGATCTGGGCCACGACGCAGACCTATTCGGATTTCACCGTGCAGATCGCCGCCGTGCTCGGCCGCCGCGAACTCACCGATAGCGATTACCGCCTCGCCGCCGACCAGATCACCAAGATCATCCTCAAGGGCTGCGGCCTCAGCGAACCCAGCGAGGGTTGAGCACCAGACCAAAGAAGAAGGGGCCGCGTTCGAGATGAACGCGGCCCCTTTCTACTTTCAGCCATCGGGAAGGTTAGACGCTGGCACCCTTCGAGAAGGGCAGAACACGAACCGTCTTCCCCGTCGCCATTGCCAAAGCATTGGCGACGGCCGGGCCGATCACCGGCACGCCGGGTTCGCCGACACCGGAGGGCAGGTTCTCGCTGGGGACGATATGTGTCTCGACCACCGGCATCTCGTCGATGCGGAGCGGCAGATAGGAATCGTAATTGCTCTGATCGACCGCGCCAGCCGTCAGGGTCAATTCCTCATGCAGGACCGACCCCAGGCCGAAACCGATCCCACCTTCCATCTGGGCGCGGATCTGGTCGGGGTTGATGGCGGTGCCGCAATCGACCGCGACCACCACCTTGGTGACCTTGAAGCCGCCGGTGGGCTTCGCGGGATCGTCGAGCTTGATGTCGGCGATCTCGGCCACTACGGTGCCGAAGGATTCATGGAGCGCCACGCCGCGATAGGTGCCTTCGGGCATGGCCTCGCCCCATTTCGCCTTCTCGGCGGCGAGGTTGAGCACGGCAAGATGCTTCGGGTGGTCCTTCAGCAAATTGCGCCGCAACTCGACCGGATCCTTGCCGCCCGCCCGCGCCACCTCGTCGATCATCGTTTCCATGGCATAGGCCGTGTGGGTATGGCCGACCGAGCGCCACCACAGGACAGGCACGCCGACCTGCGCATTGGTAACCTGGACGTTGAGCGCGGGGATCGCATATTTGGTGTCGTTCACACCTTCGACCGAGGTGCCGTCGATACCGTCCTTCACCGCGAAGGATTCGAACGGTGTGCCGATCAGCAGCGCCTGGCCGACCAGGCGGTGATCCCAGCCAAGGATGTTGCCGGCATCGTCGAGGCCGACCTTGACCTTGTGGACATAGAGCGGGCGGTAGCGGCCGCCGGTCATATCGTCCTCGCGGGTCCAGAGCACCTTGACCGGCGCCTTCCAGCCGATGGCCTTCGCGGTTTCGACCGCCTCGACCATGATGTCGGCATCGGTGACCGCGCGCCGGCCGAAGCCGCCGCCGGTCTTCATGACATGAAGCTTCACCTTGTCCGGCGTCACGCCGGCGATCCCAGCGGTGACGGCCTGATAGAGATCGGGCATCTGATGGCCACCCCAGATTTCCAGCGCGCCGTCCTTCATCTGCGCCACGGCATCCAAAGGCTCGAGGCCGGCATGGGCGAGATAGGGGAACTCGTAGGTGGCTTCGATGACCTTCGCCGCCCCCGCGATGGCGGCAGCCGCATCGCCGGTATTGGCGGCAACGAGGCCGGGCTTGTCGGCCGCCGCCTTGTATTCCGTCATCAGATCCGCCGAGCCGCGCTTTTCGGCGGCCGAATCATCCCATTCGACGGTGAGAGCATTGCGGCCCTGCATCGCCGCCCAGGTATTCTCGGCCACCACCGCGACACCGCGCGAAATCTGCACGACATCGACGACACCCTTCACCGCCTTGGCGGGTGCTGCGTCGAAGCTCTTCACCTTGGCGCCGAAGAGCGGCGGATGCGCCACCACGGCGGTGAGCATGCCGGGCAGCTTCACGTCGATGGTGAAATCCTGGCGCCCGGTTGACTTCAGATTGGAATCCAGCCGGCGGAACGTCTCCGACCCGATCACCTTCCATTCATTGCGCGGCTTCAGCGCGACTTCCGCCGGGAGCGGCTGCTTGGCGGCGGCTTCCGCCATCTCGCCGAAGGTTGCCTTCTTGCCGGAAGAATGGCTGAGCTCGCCCTTGGCGACCGTGATCTCGGCAGCAGGCACGCCCCAGCTATCGGCGGCGGCATTCACCAGCATGGTGCGGGTGATGGCACCGGCGCGGCGATAGCGCTCGAAGGAGGAGAACATCGCCGAGGACCCGCCGGTCCCCTGTGCGACACCGCCCCAGGCGACATTGCCGTAATATTTCGTGTTGCCGGAACCGCCCTCGACGACGAGCTGGCTCCAATCGGCTTCCAATTCCTCGGCCACCAAAGTGGCGATGCCGTGATAGCAGCCCTGGCCCATATCCATATGCGCCGAGAGGATCGTCACCTTGTTGTCGGGCGAGATCGAGATATAGGCATCGAAGGGATTGGGATCGGTCCCTTCCGCCGCCAACGCGTTGCGCGCGGGGAAAGCGAGCTTGAAACCAACACCGGTCGCGGCGGCGCCCACCAGGAACTGGCGGCGGCTCGGCTGGAAGCGGGAAAGCTGCTGGGTGAGATTGCTGATTTTCATGGCTGTGTCCTCCCTCAACCAATCGCCTTGGCGGCATCATGGATGCCGGCGCGGATGCGCTGATAGGTGGCGCAGCGGCAGAGATTGCCGTTCATCGCCGCGTCGATATCGGCGTCAGAGGGTTTCGGGTTGTCCTTGAGGAGGGCCACGGCGGACATCACCTGGCCGGATTGGCAATAGCCGCATTGCGGCACGTCGAGCGCGGTCCACGCGGCCTGCACGGCCTCGGCTTCCTTGCCGCCCACGCCTTCGATGGTGGTGATTGAGGTCCCTTCCGCGGCCGAGACCGGGGTGACGCAGGAGCGGATGGCGACGCCATCCTGATGCACGGTGCAGGCGCCGCATTGCGCCATGCCGCAGCCGAATTTGGTGCCGGTGAGCCCCACGATGTCGCGGATCGCCCAAAGCAAGGGCATCTCGGGATCGACATCGAGATCGTGAACCTGGCCGTTGATGGTGAGTTTCATGAAAGCCTCCTGGCTGGAATGCGCGACCTGCCTCGCGGCGGATCTGCTTTTGCTCGGATCGTCTGGTATCTCGGCAAAGGGCTGCAATATGTGTCGGAATGTTGACAGCGCCGGCCCGAAATATCTCTCCCGCTTGGTCGAGCAGCGATGTGGGGATGGATATAGATCCCACGCGCGCCGTCACAAGCGCTGAATGGGATTAGGCAAGAAAAAAGGAGGTCGACATGTGCCCGGCGCATGACATCCGGCGATGCATGCCGGACACGCATGTGACGATTGCCTATTCCTCTCACCCCTTTGCTCATTTCTGGCTTTGCCGGTGGCGCATTCCCATGCAGTAATTGTCCCGGCCATCACATCCAGCAGGGACCATCCTATGTCCGTCGAGCTCTATATCGCCTTCGTTCTCGCGAGCCTTGTCCTGGTGATCGTGCCGGGCCCGACGGTGAGCCTGATCGTCGCCAATGCGCTGCGCCATGGCAGCGGCGCCGGTTTCAAGAATGTGCTGGGGACGCAAGCGGGACTGGCCGTCATGCTGGCGGTGGCCGGGATCGGCCTCACCTCGCTCATCGCGGCCATGGGGGCGTGGTTCGAATGGCTGCGCCTCGCCGGTGCGCTCTATCTCATCTATCTGGGCTGGAAGATGTGGCGCGGGGCGGACAGTCTCGCCGATGGCCTCGGCAATGCCGCGGCGCGGACGCCCCGTGGCGGATTTTTCCTGCAAGGCTTCCTGGTCGCGATCAGCAATCCGAAGATGCTGTTCTTCTTCGGTGCCTTCTTCCCGCAATTCCTCGATCCCGCGCGCCCCGAGGGACCGCAGATCGCACTGATGGGTGCGACCGCCATGGTGCTGGCGGCGATCAGCGACGGCGCCTATGCCTATCTCGCCGGCGGATTGGGCCGCGTGCTCTCAAAGAACCGCCTCAAGCTCATCGGCCGCATGAGCGGCGCCTGCCTCATCGGCGGCGGGTTGTGGCTGGCGGCGCAGCGCGGGCGCGCATGATTGCCGGTGGGGCGTTCTATCGCGCGCTGCTGCTGATGATCGCCACCACCGCGCTCTGGGCGCTCGCGTTTATCGTGCCGGTGATGATGCCCGAGGCCACGGCGCTCGACATCACCTTCGGGCGCTACTTCGCCTATGGCATCTGTTCGCTGGCGCTGCTGTGGCGCTTCGGCAAGATCCGCTTCACCTGGCGCGATTGGTGCCTCGCCACCGCCTTCGCGCTGTTCGGCAATCTGCTCTATTACGCGCTGCTGGTGCTGGGCATCCAATTGGCCGGGCCGGCTTTGGCGGTGATCATCATCGGCCTGCTGCCGGTCAGCGTGGCGCTGTGGGGAAATCACGGCGGGGGAAATGCCGGGGCGCGCGAAGCACCCTTCCGCAAGCTCGCGCTGCCGTTGGCGCTGGTGCTGGCCGGATTGCTGCTGGTGAATATCTCGCGCAGCGACGGCCGGGTCGAAGCCGGCCCGCTTCTCGTCATCGGCATTCTCTGTCTCGTGGCACCCGTGCTGATGTGGACCTGGTACGCGGTCGCCAATGCACGCTTCCTGAAGCGGCGCACGGAGATCGGGGCCGGCGAATGGGCGAGCGCCATCGGTGTCGCGACCCTCGCGCTGACGCTTCTCGCTTTTCCGCTCCATCTGGTCCTCGGCGGCGGATGGCAATCCATCGGGCATCTGTTCGCGACCGGCGATTGGCTGTGGCTTGCCTTCTGGAGCACGGTTCTTGGCCTCGGGGCCTCCTGGGGTGCCGCCATGCTGTTCAACGCCGCGTCGAAAAATCTTCCAGTGACCCTGACCGGACAGTTGATCGTCTTTGAGACTATTTTCGGCGCGTTCTACGTTTTTCTGGCCGAAGGCAGCCCGCCGCACCTGATGGAGCTTGCCGGATTTGCGCTCTCGGTATTGGGTATCTGGATATCGATTCGGGCCTTGCAGCGTCACCAGCGGGCGAGGCTGCCGGTCGCCGGATGAGATCACATAACAAGCAACAGGCCATCATGACCTTGCCTACCGAGATCCGTGCCTTCTTCGACGGCTATGCCCGCGCCTTCACCGCCCAGGACGCGGCGGCCATTTGCGATCACTACCAATTCCCGGTGCAGATTCTCTCGGAAGATACCGGCTATGTGTTCCGCGACCGGGCGGAGATGCTGGCCGACATGAAAGGCTTCGTCGCCTTCTACGACAAGGTCGATTTCGCCGCGGCGCGGATCGCGAGCTTCACCTATCAGAAGCTTTCCAAGGCCTTCGGTCAGGCGCATGTCGATTGGGAACTGATCGATAAATCGGGCGGCCATATCGTCGGCTTCCACACCACCTATACCCTGCGCGTCGACGGCAAGGGCAGCGCCGACGGCAAGCCTGCCATCATCGGCATCCTCGCCCATTCCGAAGACAGCGCCTGGCGCGAACGCGGCGTGCCGGTGGATTGGTGAGGGTAATTTTGAGCGCACCCCCATGTTGTCATGGCCCGATTTAGTCGGGCCATCCACGAGTTTGTTGGCCGCTGATGAAAGCAACTCGTGGATCCCCCGCCTTCGCGGGGGATGACAGCAAGGAATGAGGGGGACAAGTGACGCGCGCCAAACTTCGCAAGATCGATCAAAGCGCTATCGGGCATGGTTCGCGGTGTCGGAGGATGTCCGGATGAAAGCAACCCCATGAAGCCGATCACCAGCCTCGATTACAGCCGCCGCGTGGAAAGGGTCCTGCGCCATATCGGCGAGAACCTGGAGCGGGATATCGATCTCAACGCCCTCGCGGAGATCGCGTGTCTCTCGCCCTATCACTTCCACCGCGTTTATGCGGGGATGCTGGGCGAGACGGTGAGCGAGACCGTGCGGCGGCTGCGCCTGCACCACGCGGCGGGTGCCCTGGTCGAGAGCGAGGCGGCGATTGCCGGCATTGCGACCCGCGCGGGTTACGGCAGCGTCGCGGCCGTCGGCCGGGCCTTTCAATCGGCCTATGGCATGGCGCCCGCGGCCTATCGGAAGCGCGGCTTCCTGGTGGCGGAATATCCAGCATCCGATCCGACGGACAACCCAACCGGATCGGAGGACAACATGTTTCCCGTCACCTTGCGCGATACCAAGCCCGTGCGCCTTGCCGCCTTGCGCCATCATGGTCATTACCTAGAAATCGGCCCGGTCTTCGGTCGGCTTTACGCCTGGGCGGCACCACGCGGATTGATGACACCCACGACGCGCGGCATCGGCATCTATTACAGCGACACCAACGCGCTGCCACCGGCCGAGTGGAAATCCGATGCCTGTATCAGCGTGGGATCGGACGTCAAAGGCGAGGATGACGTGCGTGTGATCGACCTCGCCGGCGGGCGCCATGCGGTGCTCCTCCACAAGGGGCCCTATGCGGAACTGCACAAGGCCTATAACTGGCTGTTCGGCACCTGGCTGCCGGCGAGCGGCGAGGAGCCGGCGGACCGGCCCTGTTTCGAGGAATATCTCAACAACCCGCAGGATTTGCCGCCGGAGGAATGGCTGACCGAGATCAGCCTGCCGCTGGTGGCGAAATAGACACGAAAGCGTGAGGGGCCGTGACGGCGTGACGGATTGTGCGCGCCGTCACTGGCGACCGTGCAACGGGCGCCCATACTTCAATCCCAGAACGCGATCCCGGCGACGGCCGATTGGGTTGTTCGCTGGCGGGGTCGGTATCCTGGGAGAAGTGCCATGACCACCTTGTTGCGTAAATCCAGTGCCGTCTGTGCCATCCTCGCCCTCACCTGCTTCGTGCCGCAGATCAGCTTCGCGGAACAGCCGCTGGTGCTGGAAACCAAGCCCAAGCTCAATGCCGGCCAGTTTGTTGCCAATTGCCAGACCATCGGCGGCACGGTCAGCGATGCCGGCCAGACCGGCCATGGCGGGCGCGCCGTCAATTGCCAGAAAGATAACGGCCTCGACGTGACCTGCGATTTCAACCCGAACCAGCCGGCGACCTGCCAGGGCAACGGTCCGCGCCCGCAGTAACGAATCTGTAGCCAAGAAAAACGGCCGGCCCCGCATGGGACCGGCCGTTTTCTTTGGTGCGATGGAAGGCTTCTGTTATTCCGCCGCCTTCTCTTGCGCCCGCGAAACGGCCTTAGGCGCGCGGATGGCATTGACCTTGGCGACCGCGTCGAAGATCGCGGGGAAGGTCGGGCGGTTGATGTAGCGGCCGGCGCCGCGTTCCACTTTCAGCTCACCCTTTTCATAGACGACCTTGCCGCGCGAAATCGTGACGCTGGCATTCCCGGTGACGCTCATGCCTTCGAAGATGTTGTAATCGACCTTCTGGTGATGGGTCTTCGCGGAGATGGTGCGCGTCGCCTTGGGGTCCCAGACCACGATATCGGCATCGGCACCGATGCTGACCGAGCCCTTCCGGGGATAGATGTTGAAGATCTGCGCGGCGGCCGTGGAGGTCACGCGCACGAATTCGGAGCGCGTCAACCTGCCAGTGCCGACACCGTGATGCCACAGCACCGACATGCGGTCCTCGATGCCGCCGGTGCCGTTGGGGATCTTGGTGAAATCGTTGCGGCCCGCCGCCTTCTGATCGGCGCAGAAGCAGCAATGATCGGTCGCCGTGGTGTGGAGGTTGCCGGCCTGGAGTGCGCGCCAGAGAATTTCCTGATTTTCCTTCGGGCGGAAGGGCGGGCTCATCACATGGGCCGCCGCCACATGCCAATCGGGATGGCGATAGACGCTGTCATCGATGAGGAGATGGCCGGCGAGAACCTCGCCATATACGCGCTGCCCCTCGTTGCGGGCGCGGGTGATCGCCTCGACCGCTTCCTTGCAGGAATTGTGGACGATATAGAGCGGATTGCCGATCACCTGCGCCACACGGATGGCGCGGTTGGCCGCCTCGCCCTCGACCTCGGGCGGACGCGACATGGGATGGCCTTCGGGGCCGGTGATGCCTTTCTTCAAGACCTCGGCCTGGAGGTGATAGACCAGCTCGCCATTCTCGGCATGGACCGTCGGCATGGCGCCCAGTTCCAGGCAGCGCGCGAAGCTCTGCACCAGGTTTTCGTCCGGCACCATGATCGCGTTCTTGTAGGCCATGAAATGCTTGAACGAATTGACACCGCGCTCGCGCGCCAGCACGCCCATATCCTCGCGCACCTGATCCGACCACCAGGTGACGGCGACGTGGAAGGAATAATCGGCGCAGGATTTCTCGGCCCATTCGCGCCATTGATCATAGGCGGAGAGCAGCGAGGTCTGCGGTGCCGGAATGACGAAATCGATGATCATGGTGGTGCCGCCGGCAATGCCCGCCGCGGTGCCGGAGAAGAAATCCTCGGAGGCGACCGTTCCCATGAAGGGAAGCTGCATATGCGTATGCGGGTCGATCCCGCCCGGCATCACATATTGCCCGCCGGCATCCACCACCTTGGCACCCATCGGCGCCTGGAGATCCGGCCCGATCGCCTTGATGAGGCCGTCCTCGCAATAAACGTCCGCCCGGGCCTCGCCCTCGGCATTGACGATGGTGCCGCCGCGAATAAGTAGAGACATGGCAACGCTCCCTTGGCTGGCCGCCCTCCGCACGCGTAACCCACGCGGAGAACCCTGGCTCACTATGTCAGCTTCCCGCCGGCTGGTTGAGTCCCGCCGGTAATCTTGATCGGTTGGTCAGAGATGTTACGGGAAAGATCGGAGAGGGGGAAGTGGGGTTTAATTTCAACCAAGGGAAGAAAGGACAAATGAACAACGACAACTAAATATGCATTTGCCCCTAGGTGAGCCAGTCAAATCCATTATATTTAAAGAATGACGAAGTTCGTTGGAGATGCCTTGGCAACGATCCATGCAGCGCTTGGCCCGCTTCCGCTGCGCATTGTCGAGATAGCCTTGACGGTCAGCCTGTCATGGTATTGGGGGAACAGATCGTGGCTGGAGAGCCAAAACTTGACTGCCTCTATTTTTGACGGGTTTCTGATTTTCTGCACCGTGGCCTTTGGATTGCTGACGACGCATTTGCTGGTGTATGCGACCAGAATTCGACGCTCCTTCGAGCCACAATTGCAACTATCGCTAGTTTCAAACGCCAAAGAAATTTCAACGCTTGCGATATTTGGCGATAAGCGCGTGGATTCTGTCGTCGAATATGTGCGTCTTCGCGCTATTGGAATCGGGAGCAGCGGAGAAGTGTCCTCTGCATTTCTGACTCAAATCATTGACCCGAGTGGGAAGGAACTTTTGTCAGCATCTTCGTTACCGCATCCTTCATTACGCTGGACTGCAACCGAAAATCACTTCGATCACATTCCCTCAAAGGTCGAGCGCCATTTAGATGTCTTACGAAAAGGAGACAAGTTACACATTGCTGAAGATAGTCAGCCCAAATCTCAGTATCGGTCGCTCTTCAATGACATAGGGACCTATCGGCTGACAATTGTTGTGGTCACTGGGGTTTCAAGATCCGAACTTAAGATTAAAGTTAATTGGAGTGGTCCGGACAAACCGCTAACGGCCGAAGAAGATGTTTCGTGACTATAAGAACCAGCTGAGAGCGATCTTCGCCCTTCACACAACACCGCTTCGACCTATAATTGCCGCCTGCGGTGAGACTCCCGAGATGGTGGCAAGGCGCTTTTGCGCTGGCTTGGTGGAGGCGGAAGATGCCGAGAAACGACCCGATGGCTGCCCCGGCGAAAACCTGGGACAAGTTCGGCGACAAGCGGATCAAGTTGCTGCATCCGAAGATTCGCGCGGATGCGGCCATTCTCATCAACGCCATCGAGGAGAAGCTGGGTATGCGCATGCGCGTGACGCAAGGCCTGCGCACCATCGCCGAGCAGAACGCGCTGTTTGAAAAGGGCCGCTCGAAGCCGGGCAAGATCGTCACCAATGACCGAGGCGGCGAGAGCTATCACAATTTCGGCCTGGCCATAGATCTGTGCGAGATCCGCAATGGCGAGGCGATCTGGGAATGCGATTGGGCGAAGATCGCGCCCGTCGCCAAGAAGCTCGGCTGGGAATGGGGCGGCAACTGGACCAGTTTCAAGGACCGGCCGCATTTCCAGAAGGTCTTCGGCAAATCAACGGCGCAGCTGCGAAGGCTGCATGCGGCGCTGGCCGATCCCAAGGGCTATGTCGAACTCGGCTAGGCCCCTGGCGGTCACGGGAGGTTTCCATGGCAGAGCCATCCGACCGACGCGAGAAAGATACCCCGGGGAAGGACAATTGGGACAAGCTTTCGGTCCTCTCGGGCTTTCTCGCGGCCGTCTTCGTGCCGATCGCCATCGCCGTGGTCGGCCATTGGTACACGGCGGCGATCAAGGACCGCGAGACCGCGATCAGCGAGCGGGACCAGAAGATCCGCGAGGACATTTTCAAGCGCGAATGGGTGCAGCTTGGCCTCGAGATTCTGCGCGACGGCGACACCACGCCCAACATCCGGAAATGGGGCGTGCAGATCGTCAGCCATTACGCGGCGGTCGAGATGACCGACGAGGTGAAGGACGCCTTCGCGGCGGGCGATGTGCTGCCCGAAAGTGCCAGCCTGCCCCTCACTGTGCAGCAGGCCGTGGCGCAACAGCAGATGGTCGCCCTGCCCTCACAAACCTCGCGCAGCAGCGAGATGGACAGGCTGCAATCGCGCGGCATCGAGGCCTTGCTCAACCAGGACCTGGACGGCGCCATTGTGGCCTATAACGATGCCTATCAGTTGTGGCCGACTTTTCGAAACGTCGATGAAATCCGCCGCCTGTTGATGGAACATGCCGAGGCCGAGGGGCCGCTGGCGGATTTCCCGGCGATCTACAAGAGCATCCTGCGGATGGATCTGCGGGGAGTCGATCGGTCGCTGCTGGCGCAGTTGGAGGCGAAGGCCGCGGGGAACTGACCATCCTAAAAACTTGATCTATTACGACATTGCCGAACGCCCCTGCCTCTGCGCAGATTACGCGCTCAACGCGGCCCGATCCCGCCAGATTCATGAGTGCGCCACCTTGTCGACTTCCGACACGACTCCGATGACCCAGCCGGTCGCCTCCCCCTCTTTGCGCGGTATCCTCTGCCTGGTCGGCGGGGCGACCGTATTTTCCCTGCAGGATGTGGTCATCAAGATGATGAGCGGGGGTTATCCGCTCTCTCAGGTATTAACCCTGCGCTGTGTCATCGCCTTCGTGCCGCTCTATTTCCTGCTGCGTTTCGGCGGCGGCGGTTTGCGGGCGCTGAATTCGCAGCGCTTGCCGCTGCTGCTGGTGCGCGCCGCTTTGCTGCTGGTGGCCTATACGACCTATTATCTCGCCATGGCGACGCTGCCCTTGGCCGTCGTCGTGGCCCTCTTTTTCGCCGCCCCCTTGTTCATCGTGGTGCTGGCGCAGCCCTATCTCGGCGAGAGGGTGAACGGGACGCAGGTCCTGGCGGTCTCGGTGGGCTTTGTCGGCGTCATCGTGATCTGCAGGCCGGGCGGCGATCTCCTCGATCCTGCCGCCTTCCTCGCCATTCTCTCGGCGCTGGTCTATGGCATGGCGGCGCTGCTGGCCCGCAAGATGGGCGATACCGAGAGTGGCGCCGTCATGGCGATCTATCAGAATGTGATCTTCCTGGCCGGTGCCATGGTCATCGCCATGATCACCAATGCGGGCACCGATCTCAGCATCGCCGTCGAGCATCGCAGCCTTACCTTCCTGCTGCGCCCCTGGGTGATGCCGGGCCTGACCGATTTCCTGCTCATTGCCTCGACCGGGCTGGTGGGGGCCTGCGGCTCGTTCCTGCTCACACAGGCCTATCGCCTGGCCGAGGCCAATGTGGTGGCGCCCTTCGAATATGCCTCGATCCCGATCGCCACCATGTTCGGCTGGGCGATCTGGAACGAGGTGCCGGATCGCTATACCCTGATCGGCATCGCCCTCATCATCGGCGCCGGGCTTTATGTCCTGCGCTCGAAGCGCAAGACCGCCTGAGGCCGCTTGCCTCGCCGGGTGGCCGGTTCTATGTTCCACCCGAAACCTGAACCGACTTCAAGATTATCCCCATGATCCTCGGCGCCCTGCTGAAGCGCAAACTGGCCGTGCTGGGCCTGATCGTCATCGCCCTCTTCGCGCTGGCGGCGATCCTGGCGCCCTGGGTGGCACCCTATGACCCCACCCTGTCGCCGGTCATTGCCGAGAGCCCGCCCAGCGCCCAGTTCTGGCTGGGCACGGATCTCCTCGGCCGCGATCTGCTCTCGCGCATGATCCACGGGGCGCGGGCGACCTTGCTGGTGGGGATTCTGGCGAACGGCATCGCCCTTGCCATCGGGGCCACGATCGGCATCACGGCGGGTTATCTGCGCGGCTGGGTGGGTGGTGCTCTCATGCGCTTCACCGATCTGATGTCAGCCTTTCCGGCCTTGCTGCTCGCCATCCTCCTCGCCGCCATGTTCGATCCCAGCCTCTGGATCGTGGTCATCGTCATCGCGCTGGTGAGTTGGGTCCAGGTCGCCCGCGTGGTCTATGCCGAGACTGTGTCGCTGGCCGAGCGGGATTACGTGGTGGCCGTGCGCGCGATCGGGGCCGGGACGCCGCGCATCCTCCTCCGCCATGTGCTGCCGCATCTCCTTCCCATCCTCATCGTCTGGGGGACACTCGGCATCGCCACCACCTCGCTCTTCGAGGCGATGCTCTCCTATCTCGGCATGGGCGTGCAGCCGCCGACCCCCTCCTGGGGCAATATGGTCAACGAGAACCAGACCTATTTCGAAAGCGCCCCCTGGCTGGTTTTCTTCCCGGGCCTCGCCATCGGCCTCCTCGCCCTCTCCTTCAATCTGGTGGGCGATGCCTTGCGCGACATCCTCGATCCCACCTTGCGGGGACGGCATTGATGGCGGGCTATCTGATCCGGCGCCTCATTCAGTCCCTGCTGATCCTGATCGGGATCAGCTTCATCACCTATATTCTCCTCTTCCTCCTCCCTTCGGACCCAGCGCGGCAGGTGGCGGGGCGGACCGCCAGCGTCGAGCAGGTGGAACAGGTGCGCGCGCAGCTCGGTCTCGACAAGCCGGTCTGGCAGCAATACGCGGTCTATCTCGGCAAGCTGGCGACCGGCGATCTCGGCCGCTCCTATGTGCAACGGAGCGAGGTCTCGGCGCTGATCGCCTCGCGCCTGCCGGCAACACTCCTCCTCATGGTGGCGGCCATCCTCTGCGAACTGGCGATCGGCCTCACCTTGGGAGCGCTCGCGGCCTTCAAGCGCAATTCGGCGCTGGATCAAGGCGTCATGATCGGCGCCTTCGTCTTCGTCTCCACGCCGCAATTCCTGGTGGGCTATACGCTGCTCTATGTCTTTGCGGTCTGGCTGGGCTGGTTCCCGATCGGCGGCTATGGCACGTTCAGCCACCTCGTCCTCCCCGCCCTCACCTTGGGCCTGCTGGGCGGCGGCTGGTATGCGCGCATGATGCGCTCCAGTGTCATTGAAGTGCTGCGCCAGGATTTCGTGCGCACGGCACGCGCCAAGGGATTGGGGCGCTGGCGCATCATCTTCGTCCATATCGTGCCCAATGCGATCCTCCCCATCATCGCCATGATCGGCATCGATATCGGACTTTTCATGAGCGGGATCGTGGTGGTGGAATCGGTGTTCGGCTGGCCCGGTATCGGGCAGCTGACCTGGCAGGCGATCCAGCAACAGGACATTCCGATCATCATGGGCGTGACGCTGGTCTCGGCCTGTGCCATCGTGCTCGGCAATCTGCTGGCCGATCTTGCCGCTCCTTTCGTCGACCCGCGCATCCGGCTGAAATGACCAAATGACCCACCAAATCAAAACAAAGAAAGACAGGAGGTTCTGATGAATCGCTTACTGGCATCGGTTTCGATCGTGACGCTGCTGGCGCTGGGCGCCTGCGGCGAGGAGAAGAAGGAAGAAGCCGCGCAGACCGAAACGGCACCTGCTGCGACCGAACAGGCGGCAGCCCCCGCCGCGGAACCAGCGGCCGCCCCGGCAGCGGCAACGGCCGAGCCTAAACAGGGCGGTTCGATGATCGTCACCTTCAAGGACGATCTCCCCACCCTCGATCCCGCGATCGGCTATGACTGGAAGAACTGGTCGGTGATCAAGAGCGTGTTCGACGGCCTCCTCGATTACAAGCCCGGCACCACCGAGATCGTGCCCGACCTTGCCGAGAGCTTCGAGACCTCGGCCGACGGTCTCACCTACACCTTCAAGCTGCGCCAGGGGGTGAAGTTCCATAACGGCCGCGAGATGAAGGCCGCCGATGTGAAGTATTCCTTCGAGCGCATGATCAATCCGGCAACCCAGAGCCCGGGTGCCGCCTATTATGCCGGCATCAAGGGCTTTGCCGAATATCAGGGCGGCAGCGCCACGGAAGTCGCCGGCATCACCACGCCGGACGATTACACGGTGAAATTCGAACTGACCGCGCCAGATGCCACCACGCTGCATCTGATGGCGCTCAATTTCGGCTTCATCGTGCCGAAGGAAGAGGTCGAGAAGGCCGGCGCCGATTTCGGCAAGATGCCGGTCGGCACCGGCGCTTTCAAGGTCACGGAATGGACGTCCGGCCAGAAGATCGTGCTGGACCGCAACGCCGATTACTTCAAGGCGGGCCTGCCGCGCCTCGACAAGATCACCTTCGAGATCGGCCAGGAACCGGTGGTGGCCCTCCTCCGCCTGCAGAAGGGCGAGATCGACATCGCCGGCGACGGCATTCCGCCGGCGAAATTCGAGGAGATCATGAACGACCCCGCCGCCAAGGAACTGGTCATCACCGCCGATCAGCTCCATACCGGCTATGTCACCATGAACGTCACCATGAAGCCCTTCGACAACGTGGCCGTGCGCCAGGCGGTCAACATGGCGATCAACAAGGACCGCATCGTCCAGTTGATCAACAACCGCGCGGTGCCGGCCAATCAGCCGCTGCCGCCCGCCATGCCGGGCTACGACGCCTCCTACAAGGGCTATGCCTATGACGTCGAAGGCGCGAAGGCCAAGCTGAAGGAAGCGGGCCTCGAGGCCGGGTTCGAGACCGATCTCTATGTCATGAACACCGACCCGCAGCCGCGCATCGCCCAGGCGATCCAGCAGGATCTCCAGGCGATCGGCATCAAGGCCAATCTCAAATCCCTCGACATGGGCACCGTCATCGCCGCCGGCGGCAAGAAGGATGGCGCGCCGATGATCTGGTCGGGCGGCATGGCCTGGATCGCCGACTTCCCCGATCCCAGCAATTTCTACACCGCGATCCTGGGCTGCGGCGGCGCGGTCGAGGGCGGCTGGAACTGGGCCTGGTATTGCAACGAGGCTCTCGACAAGCGCATGGGCGAAGCCAATGCCATCACCGATCCGGCGAAGGCAGGCGAACGCGCCACGGCCTGGGGCAAGATCTTCACCGATCTGATGGCGGACGCCCCCTGGGCGCCGGTCTTCAACGAGAAGGCCTATGTCGTGCACAGCAAGCGGGTGCAGGGACCGGACGGCGTCTTCGCCGACCCGATCCACATCCCGGTCAATTACGACGAAGTCTTCGCCACCGACGCGAAGTAAGACCCGAGCCAAATGGGGCGGTCCAAAAACGGGCCGCCCCATCTTCTATTTCCGAAACGAGGCCCCTCATGAGCGGTTCCCATTCCCACCCGCACCACACGATTCATCGCCATCATCGCCATCATGGCTGGGATAACAGCCTGCAGCCCGTCCTCACCGTGGCACCGGGCGACGTGATCGATCTGGAGACGATCGATTCCTCCGGCGGGCAGATCACGCCCGCCTGGACGGTCGCCGATATGGGCAAGCTCGATTTCGCCAAGGTCAACCCGACCACGGGGCCGATCTATATCGACGGCGCCGAGCCCGGCGATGCGGTGAAGGTGACGCTGGTCTCCTATCGTCCCAGCGGCTGGGGCTGGACCGCCAATATTCCGGGTTTCGGCTTGCTCGCCGACCAGTTCAAGGACCCTGCTCTTCATATCTGGAAATACGACGCCCAGAGCCTGGCGCCCGCCATGTTCGGTAGCCTCGCTGCCGTGCCCTTGAAGCCTTTTGCCGGCACGATCGGCCTCGCGCCGGCCGAAAAGGGTCTCCATTCCGTGGTGCCGCCGCGGCGCATGGGCGGCAATATGGATATCCGCGACATGGCTGCCGGGACCGAGCTTTATCTGCCGGTCGAGGTGAAGGGCGCCCTCTTCTCGCTGGGCGACACCCATGCCGCGCAAGGTGATGGCGAGGTCTGCGGCACCGCCATTGAAAGCCCGATGGACGTCACCGTGAAACTGGAACTGGTGAAGGGCGCCAATCTCGCCTTCCCGCGTTTCCGCACGCCGGGTCCGGTTACGCGTCATCTCGACGCCCAGGGCTATGACGTCACCACGGGGATCGGCGCCGATCTCATGGAAGGTGCCAAGGCCGCCGTCTCCGGCATGATCGATCTCATCACCAAGCGGCACAAGATCAGCGCCGTCGATGCCTATATGCTCTGTTCGGTCTGCGGCGATTTGCGGATCAGCGAGATCGTCGACATGCCCAATTGGGTGGTCTCGTTCTATTTCCCCCGCGTGGTGCTCGATTGAATTGCGGCTACGCATATTTGTATCGTCATGGTCCGCGCAGGCGGACCATCCACGAGTTTGCCCAAGACTGAAGAAAGAAACTCGTGGATCCTCCGCCTTCGCGGAGGATGACGAGAAGAGAACCGATGACTTCATCAACGCCCCCTACCGACCTCCTCCTCGACGTGCGCGATCTCAGTGTCGAATTCGCCTCGGATCGCGGTGGCGTGCGGGTCATCGACCGGCTGAGCTTCGACTTGAGGGCCGGCGAGACCCTGTGCATTGCCGGGGAATCCGGCTCGGGGAAATCGGTGACGGCGCTTTCGCTCATGGGATTGTTGCCGAAACCGGGCGGGCGGATCGTGGGGGGATCGGCGCAATTCCTGGGACGCGATCTGTTCCAGCTCGACGACCGGGCGATGGCGGATCTCCGCGGCAACGAGATCGCGATGATCTTCCAGGAACCGATGACCTCGCTCAATCCCGTGCTCAGCATCGGCACGCAATTGACCGAAGGGCTGGTGCGGCATCTGGGCTTGAGCGCCAGGGCGGCGAATGCGCGGGCGCTGGAAGCCCTGGAGGCGGTTCGCATCTCGGAACCGCAGCGGCGCCTGGCGCAATACCCGCACGAGCTTTCCGGCGGCATGCGCCAGCGCGTGATGATCGCGATGGCGATGGCTGCCCGGCCCAAGATTCTGATCGCCGACGAGCCCACCACGGCGCTCGACGTCACCATCCAGGCGCAGATCCTGGAATTGATGGCGAGTTTGCAGCGCGAGACGGGTACCGCCATCATCATGATCACCCATGACATGGGCGTCGTCGCCGAGATCGCCGACCGCGTCGTCGTCATGAAGAAGGGCGAGGCGGTGGAACGCGGCGAGACCGCGGCTCTCTTCCGTCACCAAACGCATCCCTATACCAAGGCACTGCTGGCCGCCGTGCCGACCTTCAGCCAGGGTGAGGCGGCACCCGCCAGCCCGCCGGTCGCCGGCAAGAAGCCGCTGATCGAGGTCAAGGACCTCATCGTCCGCTTCGACGTCAAAGGCGGGTTGCTGCAGCGGGTGACGCAACGCGTGCACGCGGTCGAGAAGATCAGCTTCGATCTCAAGCCCGGCGAGACCCTGGCGCTGGTTGGGGAATCCGGCTGCGGCAAATCCACCACCGGCAAGGCAATCATGCAATTGGTGCCCTCGACCGGTGCCATCAGCATCGACGGCGAAAAGACCGCGGGACATTCCCGCGCCGAATTGAAGGCGATCCGCCGCCGCGTGCAGATGATCTTCCAGGATCCCCTGGCCTCGCTTGACCCACGCATGAATGTGGGCGATCTGGTGATGGAGCCCCTGGTCATCCACAAGATCGGCACGCCCCAATCGCGACGCGAGAAGGCGGCCGAGTTGTTCCGCCGTGTCGGCTTGACCGCGGATCACATGGCCCGCTTCCCGCATGAATTTTCCGGCGGGCAGCGCCAGCGCATCTGTATCGCGCGGGCACTCGCCCTCAATCCCAAGGCGATCGTCGCCGATGAATGCGTCTCGGCCCTCGACGTTTCGATCCAGGCGCAGATCCTGGAATTGATGCAGGAATTGCAGAACGAGCTTGGCATCTCCTATCTCTTCATCTCCCATGACATGGCGGTGGTCGAGCGCATCAGCCACCGTGTCGCGGTGATGTCGCTGGGCCAGATCGTCGAGACCGGCCCCACCCGGGCCGTGCTCGGCAACCCGCAGCACGCCTATACGAAGAAGCTGCTGGGTGCCGTGCCGATCCCGGACCCGGCGCGTCGCCATCTGGACCGCAAGCGGATCGAGGGCGAGGTGCCGAGCCCGTTCCGGCCCGCCCATTACGAGCCCGAATATGTAACCTTCCGAGAAGTCGATACCGGCCATTTCGTGGCCGCCTGAGGGGAGACCGAGCATGAGCGAATTCTGGCGCCTGTCTGCAATCGAAGCGGTCGCACTTCTCAAGAAAGGCGAGGTGACGCCGCTCGATCTCATCGATGACGCGCTGGCACGGATAGAGCGGGTCGGCCCCAAGGTCAATGCGGTGGTGACGCTCTGCCCCGAGCGCGCCCGCGATCACGCCAGGCGGCTGATGAAACTGCCGGTCGAGAAACGCGGTCTGCTGGCGGGCCTTCCCATCGGCGTCAAGGAACTCAACGACGTCGCGGGTGTCCGCACCACCTATGGCTCGCCGATCTTCGCCGACAATGTGCCCAAAAAATCCGACATCATGGTGGAGCGCCTGGAAGAAAACGGCGCCATCGTTCTCGGCATGACCAATTCGCCGGAATTCGGTGCCGGCGCCAACACCTTCAACGAGGTGCATGGCGAGACCTATAATCCCTGGAACACGAAACTGAATGCCGGCGGTTCGTCAGGCGGCTCGGCCGTGGCGCTGGCCACCGGCCAGGTCTGGATGGCGACGGGTTCGGATCTCGGCGGTTCCCTGCGCACGCCGGCGGCCTTCTGTTCGGTCGTGGGATTGCGGCCCTCGCCGGGACGGGTCGCCGCGGGACCGGGCGAGCTCCGCTTCGATACGCTTGCGGTCAACGGGCCGATGGGGCGCGATGTCGCCGATACCGCGTTGATGCTGGATGCGATGGCGGGCTGGCATATCGCCGACCCGATCTCCTATCCGCCGCCCACGGAATCCTTCCTCGCCACCGCCCAGCGCCGCACACGGCCGTCGCGCATCGCCCTTTGCGTCGATCCCGCCGGGCTGCCGATCGAGCCGGAAGTGCAGGAGCTTTGCCGCGCCGCTGCCAAGATGCTCGCGAAATCGGGCATGAATGTCGAAGAGGCGAGCCCCGATTTCAGCGGTGTCGGCAATGCCTTCCAGACGCTGCGCGCGGTGGATTACGCCGCTTCCATGAAGCCGCTGCTGGCCCAGCACCGCGACAAGTTGAAGGCCGAGGTGATCTGGAATGCCGAAAAAGGCTTGGTCCTGACCGGTGAGGAGATCGGCAAGGCGCTCATCCGCCGCTCGAAGCTCTATGCCGACATGATCGCCTTCTTCGAAACCTATGACCTGCTGCTGCTGCCGGCGGCACCCATCCTGCCCCGCGACATCAAGGAACGCTGGCCGCGCGAGATCAATGGCGAGCAGCTCGACAATTATGTGGAATGGCTGAAACTGGCGGCCCTCATCACCATGACCGCCTGCCCGGTCCTGTCGCTGCCCTGCGGCTTCAGCGCGGATGGGCGGCCGATGGGCCTGCAATTGGTGGGAAAACCCAGGGGCGAAGGACTGCTCCTCGCCCAGGCCATGGCCTGCGAGGAAGTGCTGGGCATCCGGGATATGGTTCCCATCGACCCCCGGCCCTGAGGCCGAACCAGCCAACCCCTTTGGTTTCCGAGCAATTTTCCGTCGCCGGGCGTCCTTGAGGCGCTGGGGCGCGGTCGCTATAGTGCCGGCCGATTTGTGCGGTGCAATGGCATAATGCTGGCCCCAGGGGAGCGGATCAAAATGAGCGTCGCCTACGCGAATGAGTTGCGCGGCAAATATGCCGATGAAATCGAGACGGGCATGTCGGCGGTCTATTCCAAGACCGTGACGGAAACCGACATCGTGCTCTTCGCCGGCCTGTCGGGCGACACCAACCCGGTTCATCTCGACGAGGATTTCGCCAAGCCGACCCTGTTCAAGGGCCGCATCGCCCATGGCATGCTGACCGCGGGCTTCATCTCGGCGGTCCTCGGCACCAAGCTGCCCGGACCGGGCTGCATCTATCTGTCCCAGAGCCTCAAATTCAAGGCGCCCGTGCGCATCGGCGACACGGTGGTCGCGCGGTGCACCGCGACCGCCATCGACAAGGAAAAGGGCCGTGCCACCTTTGCCGCGGGGGCCCGGGGTCGGCGAGCCGGTGGTGCTGGAAGGCGAAGCGATGCTGCTGATCCCCAAACGACCGGCTGCGTGAGATCGACAGCATGCGCCTGATCCGACATCTGGCCGATGTGCCGCCCGAGGGCCGCGGCGCCGTTCTGGCGCTGGGGAATTTCGACGGCGTGCATCTGGGTCACCAGGCGGTGATCCGGCAGGCGGCCGAGATCGCCGAGGCGCATAAGGCACCTTTGGGTGTTCTCACCTTCGAGCCGCATCCGCGGAGCTTCTTTCGCCCGCAGGATCCCGTCTTCCGCCTGACTCCCTTCCGCATCAAGACGCGGCATCTGCAGGCGCTCGGCGTCCAGTTCCTCTACGACCTCGCCTTCGACGCCGAGATGGCGGCGCGGACAGCGGATAATTTCGTCGAGGAGGTCCTGGTGGCGGGGCTCGGCATCGCCCATGTGGTGGTGGGCTACGATTTCTGCTTCGGCAAGGGTCGCGCCGGGAATGCCAGCCTGCTCACGCAATTCGGCGGGCGCCACGGTTTCGGCGTGACCTCGGTCGCCGCCGCCAAAGCCGGTGACGGCCCGGCCTATTCCTCGACCCTGGTGCGCGAGCAATTGAAGGACGGCAAGCCCGCCGCCGCCGCCGCGACCCTGGGCCGCCCCTGGGAGATCGAAGGCCGGGTCGAGCATGGCGATGCGCGCGGTCGTCAATTGGGCTTTCCCACCGCGAACATTGCCCTGGGCGAATTCATGGAACCCAAGCTCGGCGTCTATGCGGTCATGGCGGCCGACGATTCCAGCGAGACGCCCGATTGGATCGCGGGTGTTGCCAATCTCGGCATGCGGCCGACCGTGGGCGGCACGCGCGTGCAATTGGAAGTGCATCTCTTCGATTTTTCGGGCGATCTCTACGGCAAGCATCTGCGCGTCGCCCTCATCGACTTCATCCGGCCCGAGATGAAATTCAACGGGCTCGATGCCTTGAAGGCCCAGATTGCCGCCGACAGCGCCGATGCGCGCCGGCGGCTCAAAGACTATCAGGGACCGCCGCCCGGCCAGAAGCCGCGGCACTGAAACACATTTAGATATCCGGAACGAGATCATGAGCGGCGACAGCCAGAAAGATTACAAGAACACCGTCTTCCTGCCGAAGACCGATTTTCCCATGCGCGGCGATCTGCCGAAGAAGGAACCGGCGATCCTCGATTCCTGGGCGCAGATGGATCTCTACGGCAAGATGCGCAAGGCGGCGGTGGGCAAAGAGAAATTCGTGCTGCATGACGGCCCGCCTTACGCCAATGGCAACATCCATATCGGCCACGCGCTCAACAAGATCCTCAAAGACGTGATCAACCGCTCGCAGCAGATGCTGGGCAAGGACGCGCATTACGTTCCCGGCTGGGACTGCCATGGCCTGCCGATCGAATGGATGATCGAGGAACAATACCGCAAGGCCGGCAAGAACAAGGACGAAGTCGAGATCAACGAATTCCGCCGGCAGTGCCGCGAATTCGCCGAGAAATGGATCGACGTCCAGCGCGAGGAATTCAAGCGCCTGGGCGTCGCTGGCGATTGGGCGCATCCCTATCTCACCATGAGCTACCCCGCGGAGGCGCAGATCGCGCGCGAGATCGGCAAGTTCCTGATGAATGGCGGCCTGTTCCGCGGCTCGAAGCCGGTCATGTGGTCGGTGGTCGAGAAGACGGCGCTCGCGGAAGCCGAGGTCGAGTATCACGATCATGAAAGCAACACGATCTGGGTGAAGTTCCCGATCGAGAAGGGCCCCGGTGATCTCAAAGGCGCCGCCATCGTCATCTGGACGACGACGCCCTGGACCATCCCGGGCAACCGCGCCATCGCCTTCGGCAAGGACATCGAATATGTCGGCCTGGAAGTAAGTGCCACCGGCGAGAATGCGCATGTGAAGACGGGCGACCGCCTGGTCGTTGCCGCGGAATTGCGTGCGGCTTTCGAGGAGAAGGCTGCGATCACCGCGGCCAAGGTGATCTGGTCCGGCAAGGGCAGTGATCTCGCCGGCTCGGTGACACGTCACCCGTTGCACGGCTCGGGCTATGATTTCGAGGTGCGGCCCTATGCCGGCGATTTCGTCTCGACCGAAGCTGGTACCGGCTTCGTCCATATCGCTCCCGGCCATGGCGCGGACGATTACGAGCTAGGCCTCGCCAACGGCATCGAGGTGCCGCAGACGGTAGGCCCGGACGGCGCCTATTACGACCATGTGCCGCTGTTTGCCGGCAAGAAGGTGTTGACGCAATACGGCAAGAAGGGCGATGCCGACGATGCGGTGATCGCGGCGCTCACCGAACGCGGCATGCTGGTGGCCAGCGGCAAGATCAAGCATTCCTATCCGCATTCCTGGCGTTCGAAGGCGCCGGTCATCTTCCGGAACACGCCGCAATGGTTCATCTCCATGGAGAAGAACGATCTCCGGAAGACGGCGCTTTCCGAAATCGAGAAGACCAAATTCGTGCCGGCAGGCGGCAAGACGCGCCTCTTCTCGATGATCGAGAACCGGCCGGATTGGTGCATCAGCCGCCAGCGCGCCTGGGGCGTGCCCATCGCCATCTTCGTCAACAAGAAGACTCAGGAACCCTTGCGGGACCAGAAGGTGATCGACCGCATCGCGGATGCCTTCATGAAGGAAGGTGCGGATGCCTGGTATGCGAGCCATCCCTCGCGCTTCCTCGGCAATGATTACAGCCCGGACGATTTCGAACAGGTGAAGGACGTGGTTGACGTCTGGTTCGATTCCGGTTCGACCCATGCCTTCGTGCTGGAAGCAGCAACCCGCGCCGATCCGAGCTGGGACATGACCAGCCCGGCCGATCTCTATCTCGAAGGCTCGGACCAGCATCGGGGCTGGTTCCATTCCTCGCTGCTGGAAAGTGTGGGGACGCGCGGCCGGGCGCCCTATAAGGGCGTCCTCACCCATGGCTTCGTGCTCGACGAGCAGGGCCGCAAGATGTCGAAATCGCTCGGCAACGTGGTGGCGCCGCAAAAGGTGATGGAACAATACGGCGCCGACATCCTGCGACTCTGGGTGATGGCGTCGGATTATTCCGACGATCTTCGCATCGGCAACGAAATCATCAAATTCATGGCGGATCATTACCGCCGCCTGCGGAACACCTTCCGCTACGTGCTGGGCGCCCTCGACGGCTGGTCCGAGAGCGAACGCCTGCCCGCCAAGGAAATGCCGGAGCTTGACCGCTGGGTGCTGCATCGCCTCGCCGAGCTCGACGCCAAGGTGCGGGCGACGGCCGAGGATTACGATTTCCACAGCCTCTTCACCGAGCTCCATAATTTCTGCGCGGTCGATCTCTCGGCCTTCTATTTCGACATCCGCAAGGACGCGCTCTATTGTGACCGGCCGACGAGCATCCGCCGCCGCGCCACACGCACGGTGCTCTACGAAATCTTCTCCTGCCTCACCGCCTGGCTGGCGCCCATCCTCTGCTTTACCGCGGAAGAGGCCTGGCGCGCACGGCCCTGGAAGGACGGCGAAGAAAGCGTGCATCTGCGCGTGATCCCGGTCATCCCCATGGATTGGAAAGACGAGGTTCTCGCCGCCAAATGGGTCAACATCCGCGACATCCGCCGCGTCGTCACCGGCGCCCTGGAACTCGCCCGCGCCGAGAAAAAGATCGGCGCCAGTTTGCAGGCGCATCCCACGGTCCATCTTTCCGCCGAGCGCCGGCAGCAACTGGCCGGGCTCGATTTGCGCGAGATCGCCATCACGTCCGGCGTCACACTCGCCGATGAGGCGGCGCCAGGTGAGGCCATCACCCTGCCCGACGTCGCCGGTGTGGCGGCCATCGTCAATCTGGCCGACGGCGAGAAATGCGAGCGCTGCTGGCAGGTCCTGCCGGAAGTCGGCGAAGACAAGGCCCATCCCACGCTTTGCCATCGCTGCGCCGGCGCGGTGGAGGCGGCATGATGCGCCCCGCCGCCCCCGCCCTCTTCCGCAAGGCTGTGATCCTGGCCGGCCTCATCATCGTCGCCGACCAGTTCACCAAATGGCTCATCATGGTGGAGGTGATGCAGCCGCCCCGCGTCATTCCGGTCATGCCGTCGCTCAACATCGTGATGGCCTGGAACACCGGGGTGAGCTTCAGCATGCTGAGCGAGTCGGGGCCGATGCTGCTGGCCGGCCTCGCCATTCTGGTGAGCCTCGGCCTCTTCATCTGGCTGATGCGCCTCCCCGATCCGCTCCCTGCCTACGGGATCGGGTTGGTGATCGGCGGGGCCATCGGCAATGTGATCGACCGGTTCCGGTTCGGCGCGGTCTTTGATTTTATTGACTTTTATGTCGGTAATTGGCATTGGCCGGCCTTTAACCTGGCCGATTCAGCGATCACGATCGGCGTATTGCTGTTGCTGTTCGACGGGTTGTTTCAGGGCCGCGATCGGGGTAAAAATAGCCCCCGACCGGAGGCCGAGTAACCATGCGTAGCAAGCTTTTGATCAGCACATTGTGCCTGTTGGCGCTGCCCGCCCTCGCGGGTGGCTGCAGCAACACGACACGCGAGGCGCTGGGTTTGACGAAGCGCTCGCCCGACGAATTCCAGGTCGTCTCGAACGCGCCCCTGTCCATGCCGCCCGATTACAATCTGCGGCCACCGACACCCGGGGCACCGCGCCCGCAGGAAGGCACCGTCCGCGAGCAGGCCGAGCGCGTCGTTTTCGGCTATCCCGATGCCGGCGGCACACCCAGCCGTCTGCCCGAGATCGGCGTCGGCGAAGCATCCAGCGCCCAATCCGCCGGTGAAGCCTCCTTGCTGCAATCGGCCGGTATCGCCGGCGTCGATCCCAATATCCGCCAGGTGGTGGATACGGAGACCGCCTCGGACGAAGCGGATTCGCAGCAGATGCTTGATGCGATCGTGTTCTGGCGGAAGCCCGAACCCTACGGCACCGTGGTCAATCCGACCGAGGAACAAAAGCGCCTGCAGGAAAACGCCGCGCTCGGCGCGCCGCCGACCCAGGGCACCGTGCCCACGATCGAGCGGCGCCAAAAAGGGGTGCTGGAAGGGTTGTTCTAGCCCCTTGTCCCATTTTCCGATGCGCTCGCTTGCCAGAAGCGAAAAATCAGGGCCGGCGGCAGTTTGCGCCGGCCTTGGCGTCTTGGCCCTGCTGTTCTGCGGTCCCGCCCCCGCCAAAGCGGATCTCTTCGACGCAGAGAGCTTCACCCTCGAGAACGGGCTCGAGGTCGTCGTCCTCCCGAAACATCTGGCACCGGTGGTCTATCAGATGGTGGTCTACAAGGTGGGTGCCGCCGATGGCGAGCCGGGCAAGAACGGCATCGCCCATTTCCTTGAACATCTGATGTTCAAGGCGACCGACAAGCTCAAGGCCGGGGAATTCTCTCAGATCGTCGACAGGTTCGGCGGCAGCGACAACGCCTTCACCAGCCAGGACATCACCGCCTATCACCAGGAGATCGCCACAACACATCTGGGCGAGGTCATGGCGATGGAGGCGGACCGCATGACCCATCTGCGCCTGACCGAGGATGTGGTACTGCCGGAGCGCGACGTGATCCTGAACGAGCGCAGCCAGAATATCGATAACAATCCCGGTAGCCGCCTCGCCGAGGCGGTGAATGCCGCCCTCTTCCGCAACCATCCCTACGGCAAGCCGGTGATCGGCTGGCGCCACGAGATGGAGACCTATTCCACCGCGGACGCGCAGAACTTCTATGCCCGCTGGTATGCGCCCAACAACGCGATCCTCGTGGTGGCGGGCGACGTGACGGCGGCGAACGTGCGGGAACTCGCGGAGAAGAATTTCGGTCCGATCCCGCGCAAAGCCGTGCCACCGCAGCAGCGCCTCAGCGAACCGCCGCCCGTGGCCGCGCGCAGGTTGTCTCTGTCCAGCCCGGAGACGCGCTATCCTTCCATCTCGCGCAGCTACATAGCCCCCAGCTATCGCAGCGCCGCTCTTGCGCCGGCGGCCAAGGACGCCGCCTATGCCCTGACGGTGCTGGGCGAGATCCTGGATGGCGGCATGGTCGGGCGGCTGCATCGCCGGCTGGTGGTCGAGCAAGGGATCGCCATCTCGGCCGGTGCCGGTTATAGCGGCGATGCCCGCGATTACGGCCGCTTCTTCTTCTATGTCGCGCCGCGCGATGCCAATGCGCTGGTCGCAGTCGAGAAAGCGCTCGATACCGAAATCGGGACACTGTTGAAGGACGGCATCACCGCGGCGGAACTCGACGCGGCGAAGCAGCGGCTGCAGATCGCCTCCGTGAAGGCGCGCGACAGTTTGAGCGGTCCGGCGCAATTGGTCGCCAATGCGCTGGGCACGGGCGTGACGCTCGACGAATTGCAGGCCTGGCCGGAGCGGATCGAGGCTGTAACGGTGGCACAGGTGATGGCGGCGGCGCGCGAGGTTCTCACCCCCGCCAATAGTGTCACTGCGATCCTGACGCCGGAAGATGCCGCTCCGGAAGGTTCGGCGCCATGATGCGCCTTGCCACTTTCCTGCTTGCTGCGCTGGTCTTTGCGGCGGCGCCGGCACGGGCCGCCGAGATCCAGCGCGTGGTGAGCCCCGGCGGAATCGAAGCCTGGCTGATCGAGGATGACGCGGTGCCGATCTTCTCGCTCGCCTTCGGGTTCCGCGGCGGGTCGGCCCTTGATCCCAAGGGCAAAGAGGGGCTGGCACAATTGGCGTCGGGCCTATTCGACGAGGGAGCAGGCGAACTCGATTCCGCCGCGTTCCAGCAGCGCCTGGCAGAACTGGGCATGGATTTCAGCTTCAATGCTGCTAGCGACGATTTCAGTGGGCGATTGCGCGTTCTGACCGAACATGCCGAACCGGCCATCGATTTGCTCGCCCTCGCTTTGACCCAGCCGCGCTTCGACGCGGAACCTGTGGAGCGCATCCGCCGGCAATTGCTGATCGCGATCGAAAGCGAGAACCGTTCACCCGATGCTGTCGCCAGCCGCGTTCTCAACAAGCAGGTGTTGGGCGACGATCCCTATGCGCGCCCCGATTACGGCACACAAGCCTCGATGTCGGCGCTGGGTGCCGAGGATCTCAAGGGTTTCGTGCGCGACCGCCTCACCCGCGATCGGCTCTTCGTTGCCGCGGCCGGCGACATCGATCCCAAGACGCTGGGCCTGCTGCTGGATCGCGCTTTCGGCGCCCTGCCGAAGACCGGGCCGAGCATCGCCTTGGCCGAGGTCACGCCCAACGAAACCGGCAGCGTGCTGGTGGTCGAGCGCGACATCCCCCAGGCCAGCATCATTTTCGCGCAGCCGGGATTGAAGCGTGACGATCCCGATTTCTTCGCCGCCTATCTGATGAACTACACACTCGGCGGCGGCGGTTTCTCCTCGCGGCTGATGACCGAACTCCGCGAGAAGCGCGGCCTCACCTACGGCGTCAGCACGGACCTCGTCACGCTTGACCGCGTCGGCCTCATCACCGGTCATTTCGAGACCGGCAACGACAAGGTGGCCGAGACGCTGAAGATCTTGCGCGCAGAATGGCAGCGCATGGCCAGGGAAGGCCCGACCGAAGCCGAATTGGCATCGGCCAAGGATTATCTGCTGGGCTATTACCCCCGCAACCTGACCACCACCTCGCGCACCGCCGATACACTGCTCGGCATCCAGATGGCCGATCTCGGCATCGATTACATGGAACGGCGCCAGGCGGAAATCGCCGCGGTGACGCTCGAGGATGTGCGCCGCGTCGCCGGCCGGTTGCTCGATGACAGCGCGCTCAGCATCGTCATCGCCGGTCAGCCGGTGGGCGTCGAAGGCTCCGTTCCCGCCACCTTGCCATGAGATCTGCTGAAACTGCTGCCGCGCCGGGCATCAATCGCCTGACGGTCGCGATCCTTACCGCCCTCGTGGCTCTCGGCCCACTCTCGACCGATTTCTATCTGCCGGCCTTGCCGGAACTCGCCCGTTCCTTCGGCGTCGACGAAGCGCATGCGCAAGCGACCCTGTCAGCCTTCCTGATCGGTTTTGCCGCCGCCATCCTGGTCTATGGACCACTTTCCGACCGCTTCGGCCGTCGCCCGGTTCTAGGCTGCGGCATCGTCATCTTCACGCTGGCGAGTTTCGGCTGCATGCTGGCGGACAGCATCGGCATGCTGGTCGGCTTCCGCTTTCTCCAGGCGCTGGGCGCCTGCGCTGGGCCGGTCCTGTCGCGCGCCATGGTGCGCGATCTGGTGGGTCCGCAAGGGGCGACGCGGGTACTTTCCTATTTGAGTGCGGCGGTGGCGCTGGCGCCCGCCATAGCCCCGATCCTGGGCGGTTTCCTGGCCGAGGCCTGGGGCTGGCGCGCCTGCTTCGCCTTTCTCACCCTCTATGGCCTGCTGGGATTGGGCGCCGTTCTCTTCCTGCTGCCCGAGACCAATACCGAGCGCGATTGCCGCGCCGCCAATCCCCTGGCCTGGTTCCGCATCTATCGCGAACTGGTCGGCCACCGCGTCTATTTCGGTTATGTGCTGGCGGCGACCTTCGGCTATAGCGGCATCTTCTGCTTCATCTCCGGATCGAGCTTCGTCTTCATCAACGTGCTCCAGGTGCCGCCGCGCTATTACGGCTTCTGCTTCTCGGTCTTCGTCATCGGCTACATCATCGGCGCGGTGAGCGGCGGTCGCCTCGCGCGCCGTCTGGGGCCGGAACGCCTGGTGGGCTGGGGCTCCGGGATCGCGCTGGTGAGTGCGGCGCTGCTCGTGGCGGTCAATCTCCTGGGCGAAGTTTCGGTGGTCTCGGTGCTGGGTCCGCTGCTCCCTTACATGATCGGCATCGGCATGACCATGCCGGCGGCACAGGCGGGTGCCATCGGCCCGTTCCCGCGATCGGCCGGCGCCGCTTCGGCCCTGCTCGGCTTCGTGCAGATGGCGGTAGCGGCCGCCGTCGGCGGCGTGCTGGGATTGATCGGTTCGCCCTCAGCCGTGCCGATGACGCTGATGATCGCCTTGATGAGTGTGGCGCAGATGGCGGTCTATTGGCGGGTGATCCGCAGCCGCACAGCCACGGCTTAATCCCGGCCGGGTCGCTCTTCGTTGAGACGCGGCTTCGCCGCCGGCTGCTGCGTGCCGCCGCTGCCTCCGGAACTTTCCGAACCGCCGCCCAGAATGCTGTCCAGCAGCGCGCCGATCCCCGAGGGCGCTTCCTCCGGCACCGCCGCCGGCGCCGGGCTGAGTTCGGTCGGGGCCTGGGTGACGGGTGCCGCGAGATAGCCGCCGGCCGGGCGCACCACATCGCGTGCCGGCGTGCCGGCCAGCGCATCGGCCATGAAATCGTGCCAGATCTCGACCGGGAGCGAACCGCCGGTGACCTGGTCCATGGCGCTGTTATCGTCATTGCCGACCCAGATGCCGGTGACGAGATCGGCGGTGAAGCCGATGAACCAGGCATCGCGGAAATTCTGGCTGGTGCCGGTCTTCCCGTAGGTGGGGCGGTCGAGAGCGGCCTTCTTGCCGGTGCCCCAACCGGTGACGGCAGCCATCACATCCAGCATTTGATTGACGGCCATCCCGCCGGCGACACGGCCGGGGCCGGAGCCGCTGCGCTCATAGAGCACATTGCCCGAGCGCGTGGTGATGCGGTTGATGGTATAGGGCCAGACACCGCGCCCCTGATGGGCAAAGACGGCATAGGCGGTGGTCATGTCGAGGAGCGACGCCTCGCTGGTGCCCAATGCGATCGAGGCATCGCCGCTGATCGGCGAGGTGATGCCGAGGCGCTGCGCGGTCGCGATGACGTTCTTGCGCCCGGTCTGTTCGGAGAGCCGGACCGCCACCGAATTCAGCGAGCGGGCAAAGGCCTCCCTGAGATCGACGTCGCCGTAATATTTGTCGTTGTAATTGCCGGGCTGCCATTTGCCGATCTTGATCGGCGCATCCATCATGCGCGAGCTGGGCCCGAAGCGGCCGCTCTCGAAGGCCGCCGCGAAGATGAAGGCCTTGAAGGCGGAACCGGGTTGCCGTTGCGCCTGTGTCGCCCGGTTGAATTGGCTGTCGCGATAGGAGACGCCGCCCACCATGGCTTCGACGGCGCCTTCCGGCGTCATGGCAACCAGTGCCGCCTGGCTCGCCTTCTGCGCCGGGCCCTTCTCGGCGATGATGGCCGTGAGATGCTGCTCGGCCATGCGCTGGCGCGCGGGGTTGAGCGTGGTTTCGACGATCAGATCCTCCTCGGCAAAGCCGACAAAGGACGAGACCTGATCGAGCACCCAATCGGCATAGAACTGGCCGATCTGGCCATGGGCTTCCTTGCTGACCGAGGGCGCCGTCATGGTGGCGGCCGCCTCGGCGAGATCGGCATCGATCATTTCCGCGGACACCATGCTTTGCAGCACCAGACGCGCGCGGTCACGGGAGAGCGCCTTGTCGTTCAAGGGATTGTAGCGCGAGGGCGCCTTCAGCATGCCGGCCAGCATGGCGGCCTCGAAGAGCGAAACCTCGCTCGCCGGCCGGCCGAAATATTTCCGCGCGGCGGCATCGACACCATAGGTGCCGGCACCGAAATAGACCCGGTTCAAATAGAGCTCGAGGATCTGGTCCTTGGTGAAGTTCTGTTCGAGCCACAGGGCCAGCAGCACCTCCTGGCCCTTGCGGTGGAGCGAGCGTTCCGGCGTCAGGAAGATGTTCTTGGCAAGCTGCTGGGTAATGCCGCTGCCGCCCTGTACCCAGCGGCCTTCGCGCAAATTGACATAGACCGCGCGGGCGAGGCCTTTGAGATCGATGCCGAAATGATCGTAGAAGCGGCGGTCCTCGGTGGCGATGACCGCCGCGGGGAGATAGGGCGGCAGATCGCGCAAGGCCACTGCGCTGCCATAGAGATCGCCATAGGAAGCGATGAGGCTGCCATCGCTGGCCAGGAGGCTCACCGAGGCGCGGCGCTTGATCTCGTTGAGTTTCGAGACGTCGGGCAGGTCGTAGGCGCACCAGGCGACGAAGACGAGGCCGACAAAGCCGCCCCAGATCGACGCCACCAGGCCCCATTTCAGGGTGAAGATCGCCAGGCGGCGGCGCCAGGAACGGGCCGGCTTGGTCGGTCGGTGCGATTCGGTCGAAGTCATGGCCGCCTTTTAGCAGATCGCGCCGCCGCTTCCACCCCGTGCGGTGTGGGCAGCGGCGCGCTCAGCCGTCATATGGCCATGAATTGCGGCAGGTTTAGGACAATCGGGCGATCAAATTCCGGCGAGCAAGGTGGCTCGACGGCAGGCCGCGATCAACGCCCCGCGGCCCGGCGGCTGGCAAGACCCTGCAGCCCGTCGCCGTGGCGGCTGGCCATCGACATCAGCGCTTCGGTGATGCGCTGCTCGAAGGCCTGTTCGGGATTGGTATCGCCGATCACGTCGTCGAGGACCGGGCGCACATTGGTGCGCCAGCCTTCCGGGGCGAAGCCGAAGCGGCGCACCCGCTCGTGACGACCGAGGACCGTCAATTGCAGGAACAATTCGCGGAAGGCGGGATCAAGCTGGCAGCGCTCGTAGAGTTGCTGCGGGCCGCGCGCACCCTCGTCGCCGAGAAGGGCGCGGACATTGCTGATCTGAATGCCCGCCTGCAGGCTCAAGGCCGGGAGGACAAAGGCGAAATTACCGAGGCAGAAGGCCCGCAGCACCAGAGTCGAACTCAGGAGACCGTTCTGATGCAAAGCCTCGATGAGCGCGCGCATTTCCTCGGCGCGCTGGCCCGGGGCGAAGGAGGTGAGCAGGATATTCTCGCGGCCATGCTCGATGATGGCCGAGACCCGCGCCGGTTCCAGATTGTACTTGTCGATCATCCGCTCGAGGAGGCGCCCGGTGACGATGGTCGTCATCCGTTCGGCGACCGCCATGGGGAGCGCGCGGCGCTGCGCCACGGCATCGGTGATGGTGGCCTGTTCGCCGAACCGGTCGAGGATCCGGTGATAGGCCGCCGTCGGAATGGCGGCATTCTCGTTGGCGGCGACGCGCAACACGACGGTTTCGTCATCGGTGCGGATGAGGGCCGTCGACACCTCGGCCGACAATTCCCGGCGCGTGGCGATCACACGGGCATGTTCGATCGAGCGCGATTCGATAACCCCGACCAGATCCGCGTCGGCCAAAGCGAGGCTTTCGGCCAGAATCGGACGGGCCACTTCCAGCACATCCTCGGCCAGACGCCGGGCGATGCCGCGGTCGAGATGCGGGGTGTCCTTGAGCGTGTCGGCCAGGCGCCGGCGGAAATCCAGCTCGGCATCCGGCAGCACGGCATTGATGATGGCATGAGCGATCTCGCGCTCATCGGACGTCAGGGTCTCGTCGCGATAGACACCGGCAATGGATAGCATGGTCGCGCCCCTTTTGGCGGGGCTGGGATCCGCTGCCAAACGGGTCACATCGGCTTGGGTCAACCTTGCCACGTATTTCGTCCCTCTCAATTACCAGTGACGCTCTTGCAAACCACCGGATCGATTCACACCCGATCAATTCACCGGGGATCGATTCACCGGGGATCGATTCACCGGAGGCCTTCTTTCGCCGCCGCCCTTAAGCAATCCGTCCATTGGATGCCTTTTCGGCGAGCAGCGCAGCATCCTAAATCATCCTAAAATCGTCTTCGGACGACGCGCGAATCAATCTGTGGAAACAATAGTTTTTGCATAGCGGAAAGGTCCAGCATTGATCCTTACCCAAACCGCGATATCACCGAAAAATCACGATAATTCAGCAATATTGTGTGAGGTTCACAGCTCTGAAACGGCGCGCCGGTTTAGTTAATTTTGCGTAAAAATTGCTGCGAATAAGCCGGTTTCCAAAAAGGCAAAAATTGCCTAACTGCGTCATCCTTGCGTATGTGTCCGCGGGAAAATTTAACCGAGCGGCAGGCAAATTCTGCCGCGCCGACCAGCTTGGTCTCCCGGCTTGCCAAGGCAGCCTGTTTGGCTAATATGCGCCGCGCCGCTTCAAGCGGCCCTACGCCCGGTGCCTCTGTGGCGAAATTGGTAGACGCGCCTGACTCAAAATCAGGTTCCCAAAAGGAGTGCTGGTTCGAGTCCGGCCAGGGGCACCAACTGACTTTTCTGATATGCGAACCGGCCAATAGGGTCGCGCTCGCCATTTGGAAAGGCACCCAACTTTCCCAGTTCATGGCATGATTTCCCTCGAAGGGGAGCTTCATATGGCGGCTGCAAATATAAGCTATTGTCTTCCTCTCGCCCTGTGACCTCCCCTGCGGGATATTCGATGCCTGATATGCGCCTGATTGTCGTCGCGGCGACTCTTCTTGCAGCGTGTGCTCAAACACCGCAACCGCCGAAATCCTGTGGCCTCACCTCGGCCGACCAGTGGTTCGCAATGACGAACGCCGATCTGACGGGTAACCACGACTTCCAGGTATTCATGGCAGAGGTAGAAGATGGGCAGCTAAAGCCAGCCGCATCGACCATGGGTTTCGTTGCCGCCGTAGCCAATCTCGCAATGGCCGAAACGGCCTTGGCAGACGGCGAACCGGGACGCGCATGCCTGCTTCTGAAACAGGTACGAGCCGATCCTCGCCTCCCGATTCAGTTTCGCCCTATCCAGTAACTCGGACAGGCTAAGCTCAAGCCGACGAATGCTAAAGATATGCGGACCGGCATGTCCAACTTTCGACAGAAATCGAGCAAAACTGGACAGAGATCGTTCCAGCCCGGCCAGGGGCAACATATTTCCCGATCGATGAACTTGTCGCGGCCGGCGGACAACCGCCCCGCCGTTCCTATGGCTGAGCGCCCGGTTCGGCGGTCAGGCGATAGCCGACACCTGGGACGGTCTGAATGAGCTTGGGATTCTGCGGGTCGGTTTCGATTTTCTGGCGCAGCTGGCGCACATAGACGCGCAGATATTCGATGTATTCGTCATGGCCGGGTCCCCAGACATGGGTGAGGGCCTGGTGATGGGTCACCACTTTGCCGGCATGTTCGGCGAGGTAGACGAGGAGATCGAATTCCCGGCGCGAGAGCTTGAGGTGTTCCCCGCCTTGTTTCGCCTCGCGGCCGAGAACGTCGATGGTGAGATCGCCGACGCTGAGGCTCGCGCTCTGGCCCTGCTGCTGCAGGCGGTGACGCAAGGCGGCACGGACGCGGGCCATGAACTCATCGATGCCGAAGGGCTTGGTCACGTAATCGTCGGCGCCGCCGTCAAGGGCCGCAACCTTGCCGGTTTCGTCGTCGCGCACCGAGAGCACGATGATTGGAACGGGCGATTGCTGCCGCACGGCACGTACCAGATCATGGCCGTCCATGTCGGGGAGGCCCAGATCGACCACGACCAGCGCGAAGCGGCCGCGGGCCAAGGCAGCGAGGCCGGCCCGGCCGGTCTCCGCCTCGACGATGCCGAAACCATGCGCGATCAGGCTGCTTTTCAGAAAGCGGCGGATGGCCGGCTCGTCATCGATGATCAGGATGTCCTGGCTGGCGCTCACGCATTCACCTGCAGGGATGTCGGGAAGGTCAGGGTGAAGACGGCCCCCGGGCCGTCGCTCCGGTTGGCGGCACGCATGCCGGCCCCCATAGCTTGCGCGAAGCCGCGGCAGATGGCGAGGCCCAAACCGGTTCCGGCCCGGCGCCGATCCGCGCCGCCGACGCGAAAGAAGCGGTCGAAAATCTTTTCCAGATCGTCCGCGGGAATGCCGGGCCCCTGATCCTTGACACTGACGACCACGGCATCCGGCCCGCCCTCGACCGAAACCTGAATGTCGCTGCCGGGCGGGGCGTATTTGGCGGCATTGTCGAGGAGATTGAGCAGAATCTGGCCAGTGAGGGTCGGATCGATCCGGAGCAGGGGCAAGGCCGGCTCAATCGCAGCCGTGACGCGATGCTGCGACAGCATGGCCTTGGATTGAACCAGTGCCCCCGTCACCACCTCGCCGATATCGGTGGGCTGGATGGAGGGGGCGAGCGCCCCCGCTTCCAGCCGGGTCATATCGAGAATATTGCCGATGAAGCGGTTGAGGCGTTCGGCCTCCTCCTGTGCCGTGCGCAGCAATTCCTCGCGGGTATCGTCGGGAAATTTCTGCCAGAGCGATCGCAGGCTCGAGACCGAGCCGATGATGGAGGCGAGCGGCGTGCGGAAATCATGCGAGATCGAGGTAAGGAGCGCCGTGCGCAATTGTTCCGTCTCGCTCAGCACGCGCGCCTTGTCGATATCCTGCATCAGCTTGATGCGCTCGATGGCGACGGCCGCCTGGTCGCAGAGCGCATCCAGCAGACGTTTCTGCTCCGGCGCGAACATCGGACCGGCTTCTTCGCGGTCGAGCCCCATGACGCCGACCTTGCCGCGCTCGGTCGCCAGCGGCAGGAACAGGCGCCGGGCGCCCGGCAGGGTCTCGGCACCGCGGCCGGCGGGCTTGCCGTGGTCCCAGGCCCAGCGCGCGGCGGCGAGGTCGGCGGCATTTAGCTCGTCATCAGGCGGATAGCCGATGCGCACGGTGATGTCGCCGTTTTCCTCGGGCAGCAGAAGAATGACATGGACGCGCAGCATCAGCGCCATCTGATGCGCCACGGCCCATAAGAGATCGTCCATTTCGCCGATCGCCGCCACCTTGCGGCTGAAATTATAGAGCGCCGCGGTCGAGGCCGCGCGCTGGCGCGAGACGCGCGCTTCGGCGCGCACCCTGGCGGTGAGATTGCTGGTGAGAATCGCCACCATCAGGAAGAAAAAAAGCGCGATGACGTTGGAGGGGTCCGCCACCGTGAAGGTGTGGACCGGTTCCAGGAAGAAGTAGTTGTAAGCGAGCGTGCTGAGGAACGACGCAAAAAGAGACGGCCACAGCCCAAACCTTACGGCGGAAAACAGGACGGCCGCCAGGAACATCATCGAGATATTGGGGAGATCGATGAACTGGTCGATGCCGAGGCCGGCCAGCAAAGCGAGTGCCACCGTCACCGCGCTGCCGACGAAGGGTGTCAGATTGAATGGTTGATATGCACCGGTCAGGGTGCTGTCGCCGGTCTCGTCCGTGACCTGCTCGCCGGCCACGACATGCACGCCGATATTGCCCGAGGCCCGCACCAGATCGCGCACGATCGAGCCGTGCAGGACTTCAAACCAGCGCGAGCGGTTCGATTTGCCGATGATGATCTGGGTGATGTTGTTGGCGCGCGCATAATCGATGAGGTCGGCGGCGATCCTGCTGCCCGGCAGGGTGACGGCGTCGCCCCCCAGGCGTTCCGCCAGACGCAAGGCCTCGTCGATCCTGTCGCGTTCCTTTTCCGAGAGATGGTGATAGCGCGTGGTCTCGACATGGATGGCGCTCCAGCGTGCCTGCATGCGGTCGGCCGCGCGCTTGGTGTAACGGACCAGACCGAACGAGGCCGGATGTTCGTTGACGCAGACCAGCACCCGTTCGCCCGCCGCCCAGGGGCCGGCGATGGCATGCGACTGCATGTAATTGAGCATCTGGTCGTCGACGCGCTGCGCCGTGCGGCGCAAGGCCAGCTCACGCAGGGCCGTGAGATTGCCTTCCGCGAAATAATGCTGCAAGGCACGGTCCGCGGCGTCGCGCATATAGACCTTGCCCTCTTTCAAACGCTGGATGAGGTCTTTCGGCGTGAGATCGATGAGCTCGAGCTCGTCGGCGCGGTCGACAATGCGGTCTGGAAGCGTCTCCCGCACGCGGACATGGGTGATTTGCGCCACCACGTCGTTGAGGCTTTCCAGATGCTGGATGTTGAGGGTCGAATAGACGTCGATGCCGCGGCTCAGCAGCTCTTCGACATCCTGATAGCGCTTGGTATGGCGGCTGCCCTCGGCATTGGTATGGGCCAGTTCGTCGACCAGGACCAGTTGCGGCCGGCGCGCCAGAATGGCGTCGATATCCATCTCCGGCAGGTCGCGGCCGCGATAGGCGACAGATTTGCGCGGGATGATCTCCAGCCCCTCGACCAGGGCTTCGGTTTCGGCGCGGCCGTGGGTTTCGACGACGCCGATCACCACATCGACGCCCTCTTGCCGGCGCTTCCGGCCGGAGAGCAGCATCTCATAGGTCTTGCCAACGCCAGGGGCCGCCCCCAGAAAAATCTTGAGGCGGCCCTGTTGTTCGCGCTGCGCCGATTCGAGCAGAGCGTCGGCGGAAGGTCTGCCTAGCGGATCCGACGCTGTGGCCATCGAATTCTGAAATCCGTCATTTTGCGGCGAGGTCGTCGAGGGCGAGATTGAGCGTTAGCACATTCACGCGCGGCTCGCCAAGGATGCCAAAGGACCGGCCTTCGACATGCGCGTCGACCAATGTCTCGACCACGGCCGGGGCAAGACCGCGCGCGGCGGCCACGCGCTCGACCTGGAAATAGGCCGCCGCCGGCGTGATGTCGGGATCGAGCCCGCTGCCCGAGGCCGTGACAAGATCGACCGGGACCGGGTCCTGCGATGCCCCCCGTTCGGCCGCGGCCGATTGCGCGACGCGGTCGACCAGCGCCTGCGAGGTGGGACCGAGATTGGAACCGGACGAGGCGGCGGCGTCATAGCCGTCGGCACCGGCGGCCGAGGGCCGGCTGTGGAAATAGGTATCGCCGGCGAATTTCTGGCCGATGAGGCTGGAGCCGATGACCGCACCGTCGCGGGTGAGGAGGCTGCCATTCGCCGCATCGGGAAAAGCGAGCTTGGCCACGCCCGTGACGGCCAGCGGATAGGCAAGGCCGGTGATCAGGGTGAGGATGGCCAGCAGCATCAGGGCCGGGCGCAATTGGGCAAACATGTTCATCTCCGTCAAACGATATGGAGGGTGTTGATGACGAGGTCGATCAGCTTGATGCCGATAAAGGGCACCACCAATCCGCCGAGACCGTAGATCACCAGATTGCTGGCAAGGAGCGAGCCGGCGGATTTGGCCTGATAGCGCACGCCCTTCAGCGAGAGCGGAATGAGCGCCACGATGATGAGAGCGTTGAAGATGGTGGCCGAGAGAATGGCGCTTTCCGGCGTCTCCAATCCCATCACGTTCAAGAGACCGAGTTGCGGATAGAAAGCCGCGAACATGGCCGGGATGATGGCGAAGTACTTGGCGACGTCATTGGCGATCGAGAAGGTGGTGAGCGCACCCCGGGTCATCAGGAGCTGCTTGCCGATCATGACGATCTCGATGAGCTTGGTCGGATTGCTGTCGAGATCGACCATATTGCCGGCCTCGCGCGCCGCCTGGGTGCCGGTCTGCATGGCGACACCGACATCGGCCTGAGCGAGCGCCGGTGCGTCATTGGTGCCGTCGCCGCACATGGCGACCAGCTTGCCCTTGGCCTGCTCTTCGCGGATGAGTTTCAGCTTGGTTTCCGGCGTCGCCTGAGCGAGGAAGTCGTCGACCCCGGCCTCGGCGGCGATGGCGGCGGCGGTAAGCGGGTTGTCGCCGGTGATCATCACCGTGCGGATGCCCATGCGCCGCAGCTCCTGAAAGCGTTCGCGGATGCCGCCCTTGACCACGTCCTTGAGATGGATGACGCCCAGGATGCGAGCACCGTCGGCCACCGCCAGCGGCGTGCCGCCGCTCTTGGCAATGCGTTCGGTGATCTCGGTCAGCTCGGGCGAAGCCGCATCGACGCCGCCTTTGCGGGCTTTGACGAAATCGATGACCGCGTCGACCGCGCCCTTGCGGATCGCGTGGCCGTCGACATCCACCCCGCTCATCCGCGTCTGCGCGGTGAAGGGCACGAAGACCGCATGCATCGGCGCCATGTCGCGCCCGCGCAGACCGTATTTCTCCTTGGCGAGCACCACGATGGAACGGCCTTCCGGCGTCTCGTCGCTGAAGGACGCGAGCTGCGCGGCATTGGCAAGTTCCTCGGCACTGACACCGCTCACCGGCACGAATTCGGCGGCCAGACGGTTGCCCAGGGTGATCGTGCCGGTCTTGTCGAGCAGCAGCGTGTCGACGTCGCCCGCGGCTTCGACGGCGCGACCGGACATGGAGAGCACGTTGAACTTCACCAGGCGGTCCATGCCGGCGATCCCGATGGCCGAAAGCAGCGCGCCGATCGTCGTCGGGATCAGGGTGACGAAAAGGGCGATGAGAACGATCACTGAGACGCTGCCGCCGGCATAGGCGGCGAAGCTGGGGATGCTGGCGACGGCGAAGATGAAGATCAGCGTCATGCCTGCCAGAAGGATGTTGAGCGCAATCTCGTTGGGCGTCTTCTGCCGCTTGGCACCTTCAACGAGGCCGATCATGCGGTCGAGGAAGGTCGAGCCCTGGGCCGCCGTGATCTTGACCTTGATCTCGTCGGAAAGGACGCGGGTGCCGCCGGTCACCGCCGAACGATCGCCGCCGCTTTCGCGAATGACGGGAGCGGATTCGCCGGTGATGGCGGATTCGTCGACCGAGGCGATGCCTTCGATCACTTCGCCATCGCCCGGGATGAGATCGCCGGTTTCCACCAGGACGACATCGCCCGGCCGCAGCGAAAGGGCCGAGACAATTTCAAAGGCACGACCGTCGCCGCCGAGCTTCTTCGCCGTGGCATTGATGCGTGATTTGCGCAGCGCATCCGCCTGGGCCTTGCCGCGGCCTTCCGCCACCGCCTCGGCGAAATTGGCGAACAGCACGGTGATCCATAGCCACACGACGATCTGCCCGGCAAACGACGTGCCGGCGCCGATGGCAAGATCGCGGATGAAGAGGATGGTGGCGATCGCCGCCACCAGTTCCACCGCCAGCATCACCGGGTTGGTGTAGAGCTGGCGCGGATCCAGTTTGCGGAAGGAGGCCCAGGCCGCCTGGGTCAGAATCTGGCGGTCGAGCAAGCTTGCCTTGCGAGAAGTGGTCATCTCATCTTTTCCTTAGAACAGCTGGCCGGATTGCATCATCAGATGCTCGACCACCGGGCCCAGAGCGAGGGCCGGGAAATAGGTAAGGCCGCCGACGATCAGCACCACGCCGACCAGCAGCGCGATAAACAGGAAGCCGTCGGTCGGAAACGTGCCGACGCTGGCCGGCGCGGTCTTCTTGGCCGCGAGCGACCCGGCAATGGCCAGCATCGGCAGAATGACGAAGAAGCGGCCGATGAACATCGCGATGGCGCCGGTCACATTGTAGAAGGGCGTGTTGCCGGTGAAGCCGCCGAAGGCACTGCCGTTATTGGCGGCGCTGGAGGTATAGAGATAGAGAATCTCCGAGAAGCCGTGCGGCCCGCCGTCCTGAACGCTCTTCAAGGCGTCAGGCAGGACGGTCGCAAGCGCCGTGAAGCCGAGGATGACGAGCGGCAGACAAAGAATGGCGAGGATCGTCATCTTGACTTCCCGGGCCTCGATCTTCTTGCCGACATATTCCGGCGTGCGGCCGACCATCAGGCCGGCAATGAAGACCGCCAGGATGCAGAACAGCAGCATGCCGTAGAGGCCGGCGCCGACACCGCCGATGATGACTTCGCCCAGCAGCATGTTGATCATGGGGATCATGCCGCCCAAGGCCGTGAAGCTGTCATGCATCGCGTTGACGGCACCGCAGGAGGCCGCTGTCGTGATCACGGCGAAGAGCGACGAATTGGCGATACCGAAGCGAACCTCCTTCCCTTCCATGTTGCCGCCGCTTTGCAAGAGGCCGGCCGATTGGTCCACGTTCAATGCGGCAAAGGCCGGATTGCCCTGGGCTTCGGCCCAATAGCAGATGCCGATTCCGAGCAGGAACAGGACACCCATGGCCGAGAAGATCGCCCAGCCCTGGCGCTGGTTGCCGACCATGCGGCCGAAGACATTGGTGAGGCCCGCGCCGATGGCGAAGATCGCCACCATCTGCACGAAATTGGAGAGGGCGTTCGGGTTCTCATAGGGATGCGCCGCATTGGCGTTGAAGAAGCCGCCGCCATTGGTGCCCAGCATCTTGATGGCGACCTGCGAGGCCACGGGACCTTGCGCGATCGTCTGATGAGCCCCTTCCAGCGTCGTGGCATCGACATAGGCAGCGAGATTCTGCGGCATGCCCTGCGTCACCAGGAAGAGCGCCATGACGAAGGAGAGCGGCAACAGGAGGTAAAGCGTGCAGCGGGTCAAATCGACCCAGAAATTGCCGATGCCGCTCACCGACCGGCGCGCGAAGCCGCGGATCAACGCCACGGCCAGCGCGATGCCGGTCGCCGCCGACAGGAAATTCTGCACGGTCAGACCCAGCATCTGGGTGAGATAGCTCATCGTCGTCTCGCCGCCGTAATTCTGCCAGTTCGTGTTGGTCACGAAGGAGATGGCGGTGTTGAGACCGAGATCGGCGGGAACCGCGCCGAAGCCCTGCGGGTTGAGCGGCAGCAGATCCTGGAACCGCAGCAGGGCATAGAGCAGGACAAAGCCGGCGCCGTTGAAGAGGATCATGGCAATGGCATAGACCGACCAGTGCTGATCCTCGCGGTGATTGATGGCGCAGAGGCGATAGATCAGCCGCTCAACCGGACGCAGGAAGGGAGAAAGGAAAACAGCCTCACCAGCGAAGAGGCGCGTCATATAAGCGCCCAGCGGCTTGGTGAGAGCCATGATCACGACGCAGAACAAGGCGATCTGCAGAAGGCCGTTGGCAGTCATTTCATCACCGGATCAGAGTTTTTCGGGCCAGATGACCGCGAAGGTCATATAGCCGAGGAGCAGCACGACAGCCGCGCCGCCCAGGAGGAAATCGAGGCTCATCGAACCGATTCCTTCAAATATGTGTGCAAGCACGGGCGTAGAAGCAGGCGGCTATAAACAAGCCCGCCGCGACCGCCGTATAAAAAATATCCACCATAACGCATCCCGTCGTTTCGCTGGCCAAGGTGTGGTCGGCCATCGTGTCGTTGGCACGCTATGGAGATACGGCCTTATGGCGTAAAAATTCGAGACGGCTTTGCCGGGAAAAAATAAAGAAGGCATAAAAAAAAGAAGGCGGCGGCTTTCTAAGCCGCCGCCTTGGAAATCCCCCAAACGACTGCGAACAGGCCTTATTCCTCGCCGTAACCGCAGATTCCCTTCACTTCCAGGAAATCGTGGATGCCCCAATCGGCGTATTCGCGGCCGTTGCCGGATTGTTTATAGCCACCGAACGGCGCGAAGGCGTCCCAGGCAGGGTAGTTGATCTTGACCTGGCCGGCGCGGAGCTCACGGGCGACTTTGCGCGCATGCGCCAGATCCTTCGATTGCACATAGGCGGCGAGGCCATAGACCGTGTCATTGGCGATCTCGATCGCCTGGGCCTCGGTCTCGTAGGGCATGATGGCGAGGACCGGCCCGAAGATCTCTTCGCGGGCGATGGTCATGTCCGGCGTCACATTGCCGAAGACGGTCGGGCGAACGTAATAGCCGCGGTTGAGGCCCTCCGGCCGGCCGGTGCCGCCCGCGACCAGCGTGGCGCCTTCCTTGATGCCGGTCTCAATGAGATGCTGGATCTTGTTGAACTGGATCTCGCTCACCACCGGGCCCAGCATGGAATCGGATGAATTGGGATCGCCGACCTTGTGCGCCTCGGCCGCTTTCTTCGCAATGCCCAAAGCCTCGTCGTGACGGGCGAGCGGCACCAGCATGCGGGTGGGTGCGTTGCAGGATTGGCCGCTATTGCCGAAGCAGCCCTGGACACCCTTGGTGACCGCGGTTTCGAAATCGGCATCGGGCAGGATGATGTTGGGCGATTTGCCGCCCAGTTCCTGGCTGACGCGCTTCACCGTGTCGGCGGCGGTCTTCGCGACGATGATGCCGGCGCGGGTCGAGCCGGTGAAGGACATCATGTCGATATCGGGATGGGCGGCCATGACCTGGCCCACCGACGGACCGTCGCCATTGATGAGGTTGAAGACACCGGCGGGGACGCCCGCGTCATGCATGACCTCGGCGAAGATGAGGGCGTTGATCGGTGCCACTTCGCTGGGCTTCAAGACCATGGTGCAGCCGGCAGCCAAGGCCGGCGCCACCTTGGCGACGATCTGGTTCAGGGGCCAGTTCCAGGGCGTGATCAGGCCGACCACGCCGATTCCCTCGCGCACCACGCGGGTCTGACCGCGCTGCTCTTCGAATTCGAAAGCCTCCAGCGCCTTGATCGTCGCCTCGAGATGGGCGATGCCCATCCAGGCCTGGGAATCCCGCGCCATGTCGATGGGGGCCCCCATTTCGGCCGAGACCGCGGCGGCGATGTCGCCCACGCGCGCGTGATAGCATTTCAGGATCTGCTTCAGGAACGCCAGGCGCTCGGCCTTGTCGGTGCGCGAAAAGGCCGGGAAGGCCGCCTTGGCCGCCGCCACGGCCCGGTCGACATCGGCCGCACTACCCATGGAAATCCGGGTAAAGGCTTCCTCGGTCGCGGGGTTGATGACCTCGAGACTCGCCGGTTTCACCGGGTCGACCCAGGCCCCGTTGATATAGAATTTGAGCGCATTCGGCATGATCAGATCCAAACTGTCGGGTTGAGAATGCGGCAGGCTTAACGCAAGCCGCGGCCAAGGTCATCAGAATCCGGCAAAAATCACCCTCTTGCGCCTCAAAACGCGTCATTCGGCCATTTGATTCAGGTCAAAATACCCTGACTCGTAGCTGGGTAGAATGCCTCATCCAGGGAGGTATTGCCTTGTCTGTAGATGTCAGCACCCATGCGGGCCGGTCGCGCGTTTACCGGGAACGGCCGTCCAGGACCGGCCTTGAGACCACGCCGCCCTTGTCCGGCTTCGACCGGGCGCGCCTGCGGCAAATGCCGCTGCTCGCCGGGCTGCCGGTCGCGGCCTTCGAGCGGCTGCTGCCCGCATTCCAGATTCTGTCGACCGGGCGCGATGCGCCGGTCTTTCACCAGGGCGAGACGGCCGATGCGCTCCATATCCTGCTGGAGGGCCGGGTGGCACTTCTCGGCAGCACGCCGGATCACCGCACCTGCATTCTTGAAATCCTCAGCCCCCAGGAAGGTCTGCTCGATCCCTCAGCTCTCCTCGGCGGTGTGCATCCGGTGAGCGCGCGCACCATCGAGGCCTGCCGCATCGCCTGGCTGCCGGAACCCGCCATCCGCGATCTGGTGGATGGCGAACAGGGCCTCTGCCGTGGTGCCGTCGCGCTGCTGACCCAGCATTGGCGCCTGTTCCTGCGCCGGCTGGAAGATCAAAAGCTGCGCTCGGCCCCGCAGCGTCTGGCCGCCTATCTGGCCGAATGCGCAGGATCCAGCCCGCAGCCCCATGCCGGCGGCCCGATCCGCTTCATCCTGGCCGAAGACCGCCGGACCCTCGCCAGCCATCTCGGCATGACGCCGGAGAATCTTTCCCGCGTCATAGGCCAGTTGCGCCAGCACGGCGTCGAACTCAACGGCCGCGCCGTCACGATCTCGGATCTTGCCGGCCTGCGCCAATTCGGTTGCGCCGTCGCCGAATCCTGACGCACTCTGCCGCGCGGACCTGCCGATTTCCGGCAGCCGATGGCGGAGAGCAGCATGATGGACAAGACCCGGCCGGCGCCCTGGCACACGGAAACGCTGGCGGCTCAGGCTTTGGGCTGGATCGATCCTCAGACGGGTGCCGTGGCACCGCCCATCCACATGTCCAGTACCTATCTGCGTACGCCCGGTTACGGCACCGAGCGCGCCTATATCCGCGACGAGAACCCGGCCTTCGACCAGGCCGAAGCCATGCTGACAAAACTGGAAGGCGGTGCCGCGGCACTGTTGTTCGCCTCAGGCATGGCGGCCGCGACATCCGTCTTCATGGCGTTGAAGCCCGGCGATCATGTGATTGCCCCCAAGATGATGTATTGGTCGCTGCGCAATTGGCTCATCGGCTATGCCAGCGAATGGGGCCTCGATGTCGACCTGGTCGACATGAGCGATCTTGCCGCCCTCAAGGCTGCCTTGCGGCCGGGCCGCACGCGGCTGGTCTGGATCGAAACGCCGGGCAATCCTCTCTGGTCGGTCACCGACATTGCCGCCTGCGCAGCACTTGCGCATCAGGCCGGCGCGCGCCTCGCCGTCGATTCCACCGTGGCAACGCCGGTCTTCACGCAGCCGCTCTCGCTCGGTGCCGATCTGGTGATGCATTCCGCCACCAAGTATTTGAACGGCCATTCCGACATCTGCGCCGGCGCGCTCATCACCAAGACCACCGATGCCGATTGGGAACGCATTGTTGCCGTGCGCTACACCCTGGGCGCCATCATCGGCTCGGTCGAGGCCTGGCTGCTGCTCCGTGGCATGCGCTCGCTGTTCCCGCGCGTCCGGCAGCAGGCGGCGACCGCTCTCGAACTCGCGCAGCGATTGGCAGCGCATCCGGCAATCGCTGAGGTGCTCTATCCAGGCCTGCCGGACTTTCCCGGCCATGCGATCGCCACCAGGCAGATGCAAGGCGGTTTCGGCGGCATGCTGTCGGTTCGCGTCAAGGCGGGGACAAATGCCGCCAAGGCCGTCGCCGCGCAAGTTGAACTTTGGCAGCGTGCCACCTCGCTCGGCGGCACCGAGAGCCTGATCGAGCACCGTGCCAGCATCGAAGGTCCCGACAGTCCGGTGCCGGGCGATTTGCTGCGCCTCTCGGTCGGACTCGAACATCCGGGCGATCTCTTCGCCGATCTCGACCGGGCCTTGCAGCGTGCGATCAACTGAGGGGTATCAGGCGGCGGGCAGGTCGAGTTCCACGCGCAAGCCGCCGAGCGCGCTGTCCTTGAGGGTGAGACTGCCGCGATAAAGCGTGGCGATCTCGCGCACGATGTCGAGTCCCAGGCCCGATCCCGGCATGCGTTCATCAAGGCGCTGACCGCGCGTCAGCACCGCCGCGCGCGCATCCGGCGAGATACCCGGCCCGTCATCCTCGATCACGATCCGCAGGCGCTGGCCATTCCGCACCGCTGACATCCTCATGCGCGAGACAGCCCATTTGCAGGCATTGTCGGCAAGATTGCCGATCATCTCGGCGAGATCCTCCGCGTCGCCGGCAAAGGCAAGATCGGGCGCCACATCCGTCGTCATCGACAATCCGCGCTCGCGGTAGATCACGTCCAGCGAGAAGACAAGGTCGTCGCAGATGCCTTTGAGCGGCGCCCGTGCATGACCCGCCGCCGAAGGACCTGCAGTGCGGATGCGCTTCAGGATACGTTCGACCTGGGCGGTGACGTTCTCCACTTGCTGGCCCAGAATCATGCGCTGCGATTCAGGCAGTGTGGTGATTTCCTGAGCGAGAACGGAAAGGGGATTCTTGAGTGCATGGGCGAGATTGCCGGCCTCGTTGCGGGCGCGTTCCAGAAGCTGTCGGTTGTGATCGATGAGGGCGTTCACTTCCTCACCCACCGGGGCAATCTCGTCGGGGAACTTCTCCGTCAACCGCTCGGCCCGGCCGCTGCGGATGGCCGCAATCTCGCGCCGGAGCGCGGCCAGTGGCCGCAGGCCGAATCCAACCTGCAGATAGATGGCGATGAGAAATGCCACGCCCAGCACCAGAAACGTCACCAGGATGTGCAGGCTGAATTGATTGAGATCGGCGTCGATCTCGTCACACGGTGCAGCCACCACGAAAGTGACCGGCGTATCGGCACCCGGCAGCACGACATGGCTGGTAAAGACCCGCAATTCGCGATCTCCCGGCCCGGCTGTTTCGATAATCCCATCCATCTGCGTGAGCAAAGGCAGGGCACCCGGCCCCAAAGGACCGGCGGAAAGCGATTGCTGCACCACCAGGCCCTTCTGCGCCACTTGCCAGTACCAGCCACTGAGCGGCCGGGAGAACCGGGGATCGGCGGGAATATAGGCCAGTTGTAGCGCGCCCTGATCGTCGATCCGGCTCGCCGCCAGCAATTCGCGCTGATTGGCGGCAAGCGCGGCATCGATCTGCCCTTCGAGATGGATCAGAAAAGCCCAATGCAGCAGCAGACCGGCAAGGACCAGCACAGGAAGCGCCCAGAGCGCCGCCGCCGCCATCAAGCGCAGCTTCAGCGATTGCGGGAAGAGTGTGCCGAACCAGTTCGTCATAGCGCCAGCACATAACCCTGGCCGCGCCGCGTCTCGATGGTCTCGGTGCCCAGCTTCTTGCGCAGGCGGTTGATCAGCACTTCGACCACATTGCTGTCGCGGTCGAAACTCTGGTCGTAGATATGTTCCGTGATCTCCGTCTTCGAGATGACAGCGCCGCGTCGCATCATGAGATAGGCAGTGAGGCGATATTCCAGCGGCGTCATGATCACCGGCCGCCCATCCCGATAGACCAACCCTTGCGCGGTATCCAGCGTCAGAGGCCCAATGGTGACAACCGAGCTGGCAACCCCCTTGGCGCGGCGGATGAGCGCCTCGATGCGGGCGACGATCTCCTCCATCTGGAACGGCTTCACCACGTAATCGTCGGCGCCGCTGCGCAGGCCCTTCACCTTCTCGGTCCAGGAATCGCGCGCGGTCAAAATCAGCACTGGGGTCGCAATGCCCTGTTTGCGCCATTTTTCGAGAACCGACAAGCCGTCGAGTTGCGGCAGGCCGAGGTCGAGAACGATGGCATCATAGGATTCCGTGGCACCCAGATGATGGCCGTCTTCGCCATCTCCGGCGATATCGACAACATAACCGGCAGCCTGCAACGAACCAGCAAGCTGGCGCTGGATATCCCGGTCATCTTCGACGATCAGCAGGCGCATGCGACTTCCCCCTCAATCATCGCCACCCCCTTCGCCGCCTTCACCACCGCCGTCGCTACCGCCACCGTCGCCACCACCTTCGCCACCGCTCCCACTATTCCCGCCGCCGCTGCCGCCGCTATCGCCACCACCCTCGCCACCTTCGCCGCCGCCGTCACCGCCGTCGCCGCCGTCGCCGCTGTCACCGGAATTGTCGTTGCCATCATCATTGCCATTGTCGTCGCCGGAATCGCTCTCGGCCGCATCTGGCTCCGCTTCCCCTCCACCGTCCCGGTCGGAGAGTCGTGCCCTCAAAGTGGCAATCTCCGGATCCGATTGCGGCCCTATCACGCGCTTGAGATCGAGATCCACCAGATCGAAATCCAGTACCGCCACGCTGCCGCTGACGGTCAGCACGCGCACCTCGTAAACCCAGGTGCAGGTCCCGCCGATCGTGCGCTGGGCGATGGCGACGGCCAGGGGTTCGGCGCTGACGCTGCTGGCCAATTCGCCATAGAGCGCGGCGGTGCCGGCGGCCCCGCCGGGCGTGCCACCAGCGCAATCCCCCGCCCGAGCCGAATGCGCCATGCCGAAGGCGCAGGCCATCACCGCAAGCGCTATCCGCGGCCGCGCCGGCAGGATCGAGGGTCGCTGGATGAGATTTGACGGCACGGTATCGAGATCTGCGCAGTTGGTGGTGAGGCTACGGCGTTGCCTTCGGCCAGGTCTCGGCGGCATGGCCGGGAACATCGCCTTAGATGACGCCAGCCTAGCTTAAGCCAAGCTTAAATTGACGATAAGGCAGGATTCAGCTTGCCGTCCCTAAAGTACCCCTCAGCCGGCGATGGGTCGGCACCGACAGCGCCCCGAGACCCCCGGCGCCAGTTTCTTGCAGGAGGAAACATCATGAACGAACAAAACGGCCATTTCGCATCGCCCCGGCAGCTATTGCTCAGCAGCGTTGCGGGCCTCGCCCTGGTCGCGGCTCTGGCCGCGATGCCGGTCAAATACGATCGCCTGGTCATGGGCCAGGTCGATATCGCCACCGCCCAGGCCGATGGTGGAGAGGGCGGCGAAGGTGGCGGCGGCGGTGATGGCGGTGATGGCGGCAGCGAAGGGGGTGGGGGTGGAGACAGCGATGGCGGCGAGCATGGCGGCAGCGACGACAGCGGCGAACATGGCGGCAGTGATGACAGCGGCGAGCGCGGCGAGAGCGGGGATGACAGCGGCGAATCCGGAGACAGCGGTGAATCCGGGGACGATGACGGCACCCCCGATCAGGGCAGCGGCGACGTCCCGGCCAGCACCCCGCCGGTAGCCCCGCCGGTCGTCCCGCCTGTGGCTGGCGACGATGACGGCACACCCGACCAGGGCACCGGCGACAATTGATTTAAGCGCGCCTGATTTAGGCGCATTGGTGATTTAAGCGCGCTGGCCGAACGAACAGGCCCGGTCCACTGACCGGGCCTGTGTCCCTTCTGCGCCAGTGAGGCGTTTGGATTGCATCGCCCGGCCGGAACCGGAACAATGCGGGGCCTGAGGCCCTACCCCCCTGTCACCGCCCCGGCGGAAAATCTTAGAAAATCCACAAGCCTGAGGCTGAACGGCCAGCGGCCCTTGGTCGCTGGCTCGATAAACCATGGCATCCTCGTCAAAAGGGTGCAGAATGCCATGATCCCAGTGCAAAGGACGGACCATGAAGCCTAAAACCATCTGGTTGCTGGTCGCCGACGGCCAGCGTGCGCAGATTTATCGCTATTTCGGTGCCACGCGGCAGGCGGAAGCCGAAGCGGATCTCGCTTTCGCGCGGGACGGTGCGCCCAGTCGCGCGATCCGCACAGACAAGGCCGGCCGCATGCAACCCAGCGCCGGCAGCGGTGGCGCCGCCTTTTCGCCGCGGGCGGATGCCCATGACCAGGAGGAAGAACGCTTTCTGGACAAGGTCGCTACCAGCGTGAACGCGGCAATCGATGCCGGGCGCTGCGACGAAATCATCCTGGCGGCACCGCCGAGAGCCCTCGGCCATCTACGGCGCGTCATCCCGCCGATGATGCTGAAGCGCATCAAGGCCGAGATCGACAAGGATTTCACCAAGACCGAGATCGCGAAACTCGGGGCGCTCGTCGCCGAGCATCTGCAAGGCTGAGCACCGCTATTTCGCGCCGATCACCTTTTCCAGGTCGCGAATGAGCTTGAGGCGCGCCTTGTCGTTCTCCATGCCCTGCAGGCGGCGATGGAGATCGAGATTGAGCACCGACAACTCGTTGTGCCAGTCCCAGCCCTGGCGCAAGGCTTCGGCACCGCTATTGACCAGCCGTGCCGGTGCGTCGCCCGCGATGAGCAATGGTCCGTCGGCACGGTCGAGCTGATAGCGCTGATCGAGGGCCGGCACGAAGAGACGTTCGGCATCGACACCCTCCATCTCGCCAAGTCCGCGTGCCAGGCCAGCCAGGGCTTCCGGCTCGCCATGGGTGAGGAAAATGCCCTTGTGCACCGGAAGGCGCGCCTGCGCCCAGGCGAGAAGATCGGCACGGTCGGCATGGCCGGAATAGATGTCGAGGCGGCGGATGCGCGCCTTCACCGCCAATTCCTCACCCATGATCCGAACCCGGTCGGCGCCATCCTCCAACAGCCGGCCCAGGGTGCCGCGCGCCTGAAAGCCGGACAGCAGCACAGTGGCATCCGGCCGCCAGATATTGTGGCGGAGGTGATGCCGGATGCGCCCTGCCTCGCACATGCCCGAAGCCGAGATGATGACGATGCCCCCGGCGATGCGGTTCAATTGCTGCGATTGCTCGGCCGAGGCGGTGAAATGGATGTTGGGCGCGCGAAACGGACTTTCTCCGACGGGGGCGACATCAAGAAGATGCGCGTGCCGCTCGAAAACCTCGGTCGCCCGCGTGGCGAGCGGTGAATCGAGATAAACTGGAAGGCGCGGCAGCTTGTCCCGCGCCATCAGCGTGATGATGTCGGAGAGCAATTCCTGCGAGCGCTCGACGGCGAAAGCCGGGATGATGATATTGCCGCCGGCCGCGATCGCCGCCTGCATCTCCGCCAGCAGCACACCCTGACGTCCATCATCGTCGAGATCGATGCGGTCGCGATCGCCATAGGTCGATTCCATGACGAGATAATCGACGCCCTGGGGTGCCTGCGGACTTTCCTGCAAGGCCGGATTCCTGGGGCCGAGATCGCCGGAGAAAAGGATTTTCAAGAGCGGCTGCGCGGCATTTCCCGTCTCGACCTCCAGCTCGATCGAGCCCGATCCCAGGATATGCCCGGCATTCCACCAGCGCGCTTTCATGCCCGGCGCCACCTCGCGCCAGACGTCGTAGGTGAGGCCGCGGATTTGTTTCAGCGTGCGCGCGGCATCAATCTCGGTATAGATCGGCTCGACCTCGTCCTCGCCGAAGCGCCGACGGCGGCGGTTGAGCTGGCCGACTTCGCTTTCCTGGATCTGCGCGGAATCGGGCAGCATCCAATCCAGCAATTCCTCGGTTCCCATGGTGGTGTAGATGGGTCCCCGATAGCCGGCCCGGACCAGTTTCGGCAGCAATCCCGAATGATCGATATGCGCATGGGTCAGCAGCACCGCGTCGAACTTCCGCGCATCAAAGGGGAACGGGCGGTAGTTCAGTTCCTTCAGCGTCTTGGGCCCCTGGAACATGCCGCACTCGACCAGGATGCGCGCCTTGGGGGTTTCCAGCACGAACATCGAACCGGTCACCGTGCCGGCGGCGCCGAAGAAACCCAAATTGGTCGTCATCTACTCATGCTCCTTCGGGAATCAGGACGGCGGCACCCGTGACGGCACCGCGGCGCAGACGATCCAGTGCCACATTTGCCTCGCCAAGGGAATGCCGCTCGATGGTGGTTTCAATTCCCGCCTGAGGAACCAGTGCCAGGAATTCCTCGGCGTCCTGGCGCGTGAGATTGGCGACCGAGCGGATCTGGCGTTCTTCCCACAGTAATCTATATGGAAAGCCCGGTATGTCGCTCATATGGATGCCGGCGCAGACCACGATGCCGCCGGGCCGCACCGCCTGCAGCGCCAGGGGCACATGCGCACCCACCGGGGCAAAGAGAATCGCAGCATCGAGTTCTACCGGCGGGCGTTCTTCAGCGGCACCCACCCAGGAAGCCCCGAGATCGCGCGCGAGATCCTGCGCAGCCCTGTCATCGGGCCGGGTAAAGGCGAAGGTCTCGCGCCCCTGCCAGCGCAGCACTTGCGTGAGGATATGCGCGGCGGCACCGAAACCATAAAGCCCGATGCGGCGTCCCTCGCCGGCAAGACGCAGGGCGCGATAGCCGATCAGCCCCGCGCAGAGCAAGGGGGCTGCGTGTGCTGCATCGAGGCGGGGATCGAGTTTGAAACAATAGCGCGCATCGGCCAGCATCGCATCGGCATAGCCGCCATCCAGCGTATAGCCGGTGAAGCGCGCCGCGCGGCAGAGGTTCTCCTGCCCGCCGCGGCAATAGGCGCATTGCCCGCAGGTCCAGCCCAGCCAGGGCACGCCGACGCGCTCGCCGATGGCAAAGCCCGCGACGCCAGCGCCCAGCGCCGACACGCGGCCCACCACTTCGTGACCGGGAATGATTGGGAGAGGCGCCCGCGGAAGCTCGCCGTCGACGACATGAAGATCCGTCCGGCAGACACCGCAGGCTTCGATGGCGATCCGGATCTGACCGGGCGACGGATCCGGCAGATCGAGCGATACCGCACGCAGCAACTCGCCGCATCGATGCAATTGCATGGCTCGCATGAACCGCCCCTCAGCGCGTGAATCTTTCGGGGCGAAGGCTATTCGTTGTCGCGTTCGCCACCAGCCAAGTATAGCAGGCGGATGAAGCTGCGCAGCATCAGGATCTGCTGCGGCAAAATCGCCGGATCCTTAAGCACCTTCGACATGACGATGCCGCCCTCGATCACGGTTGCGACCATATCGGCAAGATGCTGGGGATCGATTTCCTCGCGCGGCGCGTAGCGGGTATGGATGTCGTCGATCATGCCGCGGAAGCGCACGCGCCAAGACAGCACCGCCTGGCGGTTGAGATCGCGGATCTCCTGGTCGAACAGGCGCTCGTTATAGCAATAGGTGGTGACCAGACAGCCCGGATGCCCGTCCGGGAGATCGGCCATCATTTCCGCCAGCAGCTTCAGGCCGACCAGGAAGGTGTGCAAGGGATCGTCGGTAAGGTCGCGGGCACGGCCGAAAATCTGGTTGAGGATGCGCTCGTCCTGGGCGAGGTGACGTTCCAGCAGCGAATGCGCCAACCGGTTCTTGTCGCGGAAGTGATAGAAGAACCCGCTCTTGGTGATCCCGGCCTCGGCGATCAATTCCTCGATCGAGGTGCCGCCGAATCCCTTCTGCAGGATCGCCGCCTCGGCGATGTCGAGCAGGCGCTCGCGCGTTTCCAATCCCTTGCCCATGGCCCGGCTCCATCCTCCACGATGTCTTTCACATGGTTGGCGACTGTACCCGCGGTACAGTTTTTCCACCTTGCCAGATACCGGCGGCGGCATTTGTGAAGCGCTTCACAGCGCCAACCGCCCAGGCGATGCAGTTTACGGCATCGGCGCCGACCATACCACGCGTTCACTAGCGCCAGGGGCGCCCTCGCCGATAGATCACACCGCACAACAGGCCGCCAACGGCCAGCTTTGTTAACAAATTGGGAAGAGACCGGAACCATGAGCCAATATCGTCAAAACCTGCCGCAGATGAAGGATGGCATCTACCTCGCCGACGGCGGCCTCGAGACCACCCTGGTGTTTCACGACGGGCTGGACCTGCCCTGCTTCGCCGCCTTTCCGCTGCTCGACACCACCAAGGGGCGTGACACGCTGCGGGCCTATTTCGCCCGCTATATGAAGATCGCCGCGCAGAACGGCCTCGGTTTCATCCTGGATACCGCCACCTGGCGGGCCAATACCGATTGGGGTGCGAAGGTCGGCTACGACCAGACGGCGCTCGACCGCGTCAACCGCGATGCCGTCACCTTCATCGCCGATCTCCGCGCCAATCTTGCCAATGCCGGGAAACCGGTCGTGCTGTCGGGCGTCATCGGCCCGCGCGGCGACGGCTATGTGGCCGGGGCGGCGATGTCGGAGCGTGAGGCGGAAACCTATCACGCCCGGCAGGCCATCGCCTTCGCCGATTCCGAATGCGACATGGTGAGCGCCGTCACCATGACCAACATTCCGGAAGCGATCGGCATCGCCCGCGCCGCCAAGGCGGTGAAGATGCCGGTGGTGATCTCGTTCACGGTCGAGACCGACGGCAACCTGCCGAGCGGCGATTCGCTGGAGAACGCCATCACCGCCACCGATACGGCGACCGGCGGCTACCCCGCCTATTACATGATCAATTGCGCCCATCCGACGCATTTCCAGCAGCGCCTCGGCAAGGGCGGCTGGATAGAGCGCATCGGCGGCGTGCGGGCCAATGCCTCGGCAAAAAGCCATGCCGAGCTTGATGCCGCGACCGAGCTCGATCCCGGCAACCCGCAGGAGCTGGCGGCGCAATACCGCGAACTCCGCCGCCTGCTGCCGCGCGCGAATGTGCTGGGCGGTTGCTGCGGCACCGACCACCGGCATATCGAACACATCGCCCATGCTTGCGCGGCGTAAGGGAGATTCGTGATGCGATTTGCCGCGATGGCGCAACAAGCCAGGCCCCGGCCGCAGCTCCTGTCGCTGCGGCCGGCGACACCGGACGATGCCGACGACATCGTTGCCCTCACCATCGCCGCCGGCGACGGCCTGCCGCTCGCCTTGTGGCGGCAGATGGCGCAACCAAGCGAGGATCCACAGGCGCTCGGCCGGCAGCGGGCACAACGCCTGACCGGCGGCTATTCCTATACCCGCGCCGAGATGGCCGAGCTGGACGGCAGCGTCGCCGGCGGCATCATCGATTATGCGCTGGGCGACGAACCCGATCCGATCACGGCCGAGACACCGGCGCTCATCGTGCCGCTCAATGAACTCGAAAACCTTGTCTGCGGGTCGTGGTACGTCAACATCCTCGCCGTGAAGCCACTCTGGCGGCGCCTCGGCCTCGGGCGGATGCTGTTGGAAGCAGCCGAGCGGCGTGGCCGCGCCAATGGTCGCGCGGAGCTCAGCATCATCGTGTCCGATGCCAACCACCCCGCCCAGGCGCTTTATGCCGCCTTCGGGTTTCATGAAAAAGCCACGCGACCGATGGTGAAACAAGGCTGGGACGGCCCCGGGCAGAACTGGCGATTGCTCACCAAGAAGCTTTAGAAAACCGGCCGCACATATTCCTTCTGTCATCCAGTCGTCATCGAATGCGCCCTTCTGTCCACTTGCGCCAGCCGGCGCTTGTCGCCACATTTCCGTGGCCCAGCAGTTTGGGCACGGGATTTGGACAGGAAGCGTATTCGAGATGGCAAGTTCCGCCGACAGATCAAGCCGTCATCGGCGACATCGCCGCGCCGGATTCTGGCAACGCCTCGCACGTATGCTGCGCTTCCGCCTCGCCATTCCGATGATGCGTTCGCATCACAGCCCCGAACATGCCGCGCGCGGCACGATGATCGGCCTTGCCTGGGCCTTCACGCCGACCATCGGCATCCAGATGCCCCTGGTCTTCGTGAGCTGGATCATCGCGCGGCGGATCTTCAATTGGGATTTCAGTCTGCTCCTGGGCCTTGCCTGGACCTGGGTCACCAATGCCTTCACTTTGGTGCCGACCTATTACCTCTTCTATCTCACCGGCCAGGTGATGATGGGCCATTGGGGCGATCTCTCGGGCTATGACCGCTTTGCCGGGATCTGGTCCGGCGCCTTCAGCCCGGATCTTACGCTGTGGCAGGAAGTGGTCATCATGAGCAAGGTCCTGGTGCTGGATTGGGGTGCCGCCATGTGGCTGGGCTCACTGCCCTGGGCCGCCCTCACCGCCTTTCTCGGCTATCGCTACAGCCTCAAATTCGTGCGCGCCCACCGTCATGCCCGGGCCGAGCGCATGGCCCGCCGCCACGGCCATCGTGAGCATCACGGGCACGAGCATCGCCATGGTTTTGGGCCGCGGCGGCACCATCATCCCGAGCCCGGTGCAAAATCGGTGCCCTGAGCCCTCCCCCGGCCGCCTTGATTTGATCCGGGGCGCTGGATAGGTTCTCCCCGAACACATGCGGGGGAAGATCATCATGGCCAGGAAGCCGGCCGCCCAGAAACCCAAGCGCGAGCCCAAGAGCGGCGCCAGCGAATTCGACGCCTTTCTGAAGCGCTATCCGAAGACACGGGAAGTGGACGTCTTCGTCCATGACCTCAACGGCTTCCTGCGCGGCAAGCGCTTTCCGGTCCAGGAGGCACGGAAATTATGGGAGAGCGGCGTCGAGATGCCGCGCTGTCTCCTCTTCCTCGATCCCACCGGCGACGATCTCGATCCCGGCGGACGCTCGGAAGCGCTGGGCGATCCCGACGGCACGGCCTATCCGATCCCGGGGCGCCTTGCCCCCATTCCCTGGGCCGACCAGCCGATGGCGCAGGTGCTCCTGCAGATGCACGACCCGCATCTGCCCGGCGAAAGCAATGCCGGCAACCCGTCCAAATTCTGCCCGCGCGCAGCACTCCAGGGCACATTGGCGCGACTGGAGAAACTCGGCGTCACGCCAATGGTGGCGGTCGAGCTGGAATTCTATCTGCTCGATCCCCAGCGCGATGCCCTGGGGACACCTTTGCCACCCAAGAACCCGCAGACCGGCCGCGTCGAGGAATCGAAGCAGCCTTACAGCATGGACGATCTCGACGCCTATGCGGTTTTCATCCGCAAGACGGCGGCCCATGCCGAGGCGCAAGGCATCCCGGCCTCGGCCGCGATCACCGAATATTCGCCGGGCCAGTTCGAGATCAATCTGAAACACCAGCCCGATGCGGTCGCGGCCTGCGACAACGCCGTGCTGCTGAAACGCTGCGTCAAAGGGAGTGCGCGCGCCCTCGGTTATGATGCGAGCTTCATGTCGAAGCCCTTCCTCAACGCGGCAGGGAGCGGCATGCATGTGCATGTGAGCCTGGTCGACAAGGCTGGGAAGAATCTCTTCGGCGAGACCGGGGCCAAGGGCGAGGCGATGCTGAAACACGCCATCGGCGGCTTGCAGGCGACCATGGCGGAAGCGATGGCGATCTTCGGCGCCAACCCGAATGCCAGCCGCCGCTATGTGCCGGGCGCCAATGTGCCGATGAGCACGGAATGGGGCTACAACAACCGCACGGTCGCCTTCCGCATTCCTGCGGGCGGACCGAAGGCCCGGCGCATCGAGCACCGCGTCGCCGGTGCGGATGCCAATCCCTATCTCGTCATGGCGGCGATCCTGGCCGGCATCGCCTACGGCCTCGAAAACAAGCTCGATCCCGGCGCCCCGGCGGCGAAAGGCGATTTCGCAAGGCCCGCCGACCCCAGGATCCCGTTCAAATTCGCGGCTGCTTTGGAGAGGCTGGCGAAGGCGAAGATCCTCCCTCAATACATCAACCCGGAATGCCTCGACCTCTATGTCGATGCGCGGCGCGCGGAGCTGGAGAAGTTCCACGACGCGATCAGCCCCCGGGAATATGCGTGGTATCTTTGACGGCGCGGCACCGCCCCGCGCACAAGAGCAAACACAGGAGCAGCCGCCAGCGCAGCAAAGCCTATCGCGTGCTGCGCTTCAAATTCGTCATCCCGATGCTGCGCAGCCGCCGGCCTTCGCCTGATTTACTGGTCAATCAGTATTATCATGAACGGTCGATTGCGCGCTCCTCTGACCATCTGGCGCGCCGTCGTCTTGCCGGCCTGGATGCTCCGTGAGCTGCCGCAAAGCGATTGAAGCTTTCGTCAACCTGACATGCGTCGATCAATGCATTGGAGAAGGGAATGATTCGCTTACGCGCCAAGGTGTCTGAGGTAACCGGAAGAACTAAGCATCTGGCAGCCGGCTCCGAATCGACAACGGTGTCACCGCCCTATTCTGTCGAGATAGTCGAAGGGGAAGGCGAAGAAGGCGTATTGTTGTTCCGCCTGGACCGGAAAGACGTCTGTCTCGCCGACACATGGCACAAGACGGTCGATGCAGCCAAGGCACAAGCTAAATTTGAGTACGGCATTGAAGACCATGACTGGGAGGGGACAGAGACATCATAAAGAACTCCTCCCCCGCCAGCGGCAAGCCCTCGGCGATGTGACCTACGACGCAATCTTTGCGGAGCCTGTGATCATCCATCCTTGCGGCGCCGTGACACCGGCCTTGGGCCTATCGTCAGCGCTGGCCCTTCCGATTTACCGTCCGCCGGTGTGAAGGCAAAGTTGACATAACGCGGTGGTGTCTCCAGTGCCCCTGCCAAAGCCTGCTTGCCGATCGACCAGCGATGAACCCACTTTTCCGGATCTGGCGCCGACATATCGCCTGTGAAACGCGGCGTCACGCGGAGCGCACGAGAGATCGGGCCTGGCTCCATCGGGACGGAGCGGGTCCAGTTCTTCTGGTCGAAGACGGCAATGCCGCGCGTGGTCGGATCATAGAGTGCGACATTTTTTGTAATTGTCCGTCGCCACAGCGCGTGCGCCCGCTTGGCGAATGCCATGGTCTCGGTATCATTGAGATCATAGAGAGCGAAGAATTCGCTTTCGATATTGCGCAGGACTTTGAAGTCGGGATAAGCCTCGGGCGAGAGCTTGCTGATCTCCGAGACCGGTGCAGCATAATCTCTGTCCGGCAATCTAGGATCCAGGTAGGCTTTGGTTCTATAGCGGAAGGAGAACCAGCGCCCGAGATCGCGATACTGCAAAGCGAGATCGAAGACTTCGTCCGGAAACTCCCGACTGCCGATGAGCCGCTCCGGATCGCCGGAGGCCAACTCTTCCGGCCAGGGCCAACGCACGAACACATCCGGTCGATTGAAGTCGGGGCCGTTATAGGCTGGCCGTGCCGCCTCGACATCCAGCGCCGCCTTGACGGCTTCTTCCAGCGAGGCGAAGAGCCGGATCGGTACGTCGTTCGCAAATTTGCTTGGCGTCGGCGTGCCCGTCTTGTAATTCGCGAAGAAGTAGACGAGGTCCGGAAACTCCTGCTTCAATAAGCAGGAATATGCCGCGACATCGTCAAGGCAGATAACAGCGCCGCTCCGCAGCCGACGGCGACGTGCTCTAGGTTCGTCCTTCAGCATCACCTGAACCTCACCGAGATGCTGCAGACCCGTATCGAGCAGATCAAGAGCTTCTGCAATGCGCTGGCGCCGATTGTCATTCATATCCGCATCACCACCTGACATCTCTATTTTTTATTATCGTTTGCAAGGTCTTTGACTGCCTTTTCTCCAATTTTTTCAACTTTCACCTCAATCAAGAACGGACGCTTGCAGTTGATCATCTTGGAGATGAAATCATCCAAATTCTTAAGGTAGTCTTCCATGGACTGATTTGGCCGTCGTTTGGGGAAATGACCAATACCGGCTGCTTCGATTTCTAATTTACCCTCCTTCATGGCATGCGCAATGTTTGGAATTAGCTTCCGGATTTGGTTCGCTTCGTTTGGCTTCAGCGTGGATCCGTCAGCATATGTGGAAGTCTGATTGGCGAAAAAACCTAAGGAGCGTCCGTTGAGCGTAAAGGGCAGAAAGGCGTCTGGGTAACTTCCGCCTAAAACAGTACCTTTATCGCTGTGGATAAACTTCTCTTCTGCACCATAGAATTTCCCCGTAACATCGCCGCCACATGCCCGAATTGCTGCGGCCAGCTTCTGCACCATCTCTGTTATGACGCCTCTATTTTCATCATTACCCGGCCGGCCGCCGGTTTTCTTATCTGTTTCTTGCGCGATCTCCTGCGCAACCTGGGAAAAGACTTGAGCAATACCCTCCCCAGGCAATGTGACGGGTTCGACGAAGCCGACATAAAATTTCGACTCAGGTTCACCACCGAGGTGCCGTTTGCCTTCAAACCAACGCTCCGCCGGGGCGAAGACGATCTGTTCCACGGCGTCGTTGATCTGTGCGATCTCAACTGCATTTGGTGCTCGGTGATAGCTGGCCAGGAAGTCCCGTTGCGCAGCCACCGAGAGCTTTTCAACTTCACTCACCATGTTCCGGACGACCGCTTCCGGATTGCTCCTAAGCAACCGTGACCATTCGTCCTTCATGTCCTCGAGATACGAGAAGCGACCTTCATCGCTGGCCACATGGACAGCAAATTCGGCCGGCGCCGGCGCTTCACCGCCATCACGGCGCCAGTTGAAAAGTGGATTTGCAACATCAAATTCGGGATCAGCCGACAAAGGAGTAGCCGACCCGTTCGATACGGGCTTGATAGAGTTGAATCGAAGCTTCGGAACTGAGGGAGCCGGAAATGAAGGGGGTGCAACGGGCTCCGGCTTACTTGCCACTTTGCTTGGTACCGGCCGCGCTGGGCTTCCGACAATTAGCACACCGACCAGCCTGCGATTGAAATCATAGCGCTCCCGGAAATTCGGCGGGATACGCCTGCCATAAGGAATTATAGGCGCCAAGATTACGCCCTTCGGCAAGCCACCGGGGCTCAGTTTGCCGCTGTTGGCTACAAGCGCCGGGGGAACCTGTGAATCTGTGCTCGACGGCAGGCTCCACGCCTTTGCCACATCCGTTCGATTGAGATTGAGGTTCCTCGCAACACCGAGGGCCTCATGCTCCGGTTCCGGCAATACCCCCATGTCACGCGTCTTTAGTGGTCCAGGAGCATGCTGGACCCGCGCCGATAGCGGCGTCCTCGATTGCGCCGAGGTGATTGCTTCCTCCTCGCCAGGATGAGGTTCTTCCGAACCATAATTACCTAATTCCGCCCAGGTGATGCCGGTGCGGGCCAGTTCGCCAAAAGCCTTGCGGCGAATCTGGGCAACCTCCGCTGCTTCGCGCTGCTCTGGGCCGATTTGTCGGTGACGCCCGTCGGGACCACGGAAGTACTGACCAGCCGCCAATTCGGGCATGGCTTCAAAGGTAGCCTGCAATTGGTCGTCAACAGGGGCCTGCTTTTGCCAGGCATCGGGATTCACGGATTGCCGATAGGCAGATCGCCTCCAACTGACCTCGTCGTCTGCCGAATTGAAATGAAATTCTCCGTTGCTCCAGTTTCCGAGTGGCTGGGGTGCTGGTTTTTTCGCGGTGACGCTGCTCGAATGAGTCGAACGCCGATCTTCAGGATCCATCCTCATATCTTCATCCTCTATAAGTATTATGCTTTTAGCATAACACAAATAAGGAATGTTGTCAATTTGTTCTCATTTATAGCACGAATGATGACTGTTTTGCCATCCAGATACGACAATTTACGTATTTATGGCGGGAACTTTCCCCTCACCCCACCAATGCCGCGTCCTCGACGATGAGTTGGACGCTGTCTCTGCCCTGCCAGGTGTCGCGGCGGAGGTGGCCGGCGAGGTGGAGGCGTTGGCCTTTGGCGGTGACGAGCAGGGCCCCGAGTTCGTTCTCGGCGGCGCGGAAGGCGATGGCTTTCATTCGCGTACCGTCGGCGCCTTCGATCTGCAACCGGATATGGGCGCCGCCGACCAGATCGGCGAAGGCGAGGCGTACATTGGGGATGACGAAGCGGGGTTCGGCATTGCCGGCACCGAAGGGGCCCATGCGTTCGAGCGACGTGACGAATTCTGTGGTGGCGGCGCGGGGCTGCACGGCGGCGTCGAGATCGAGCACGGGCACGAGGCTTTCGCCGTTCATGTGGCCGGCAAAGCGCGATGAGAGAAACGCCTGCAAGTCGGGGAGGCGCGCTTCCGCCACCTCGAAACCGGCCGCCATGGCATGGCCCCCGCCCTTTTCGATGATGCCGGCCTCGCGCGCAGCGATGACGGCGTTACCCAGATGGAGCCCCGAGACCGAACGGCCGGAGCCCTTGCCGATGCCATTCTCGAGGGCGATGACGCAAGCCGGGCGCTGATAGCGTTCCTTGAGGCGGCCGGCGACGATGCCGATGACGCCGGGATGCCAGCCTTGCCCACTGGCGCAGATGAGATAGGGGCTGTCCGCGGCTTGCGCCTCGGCGGCGGCGATGGCGGCTTCCAGCACGCTGGTCTCGATCGCGCGGCGCTCGGTGTTGAGGGCGTCGAGTTCGGCCGCGATGGATCTGGCCTCCATGAGATCGTCGGTCGAGAGGAGACGCGCGCCGAGATCGGAGCGGCCCACGCGGCCGCCTGCATTGACGCGCGGGCCGAGGAGGAAGCCCGCATGATAGGCGCTGGGCTTTTCGGTGATGCGCGCGACATCGCTCAGGGCGACGAGGCCCGCATTCCTGCGCCCAGCCATCACCTTCAAACCCTGCGCCACCAGGGCACGGTTGATGCCGGTCAAGGGCACCACATCGGCCACCGTGCCGAGTGCCACGATGTCGAGCCATTGCAGGAGATCGGGTTCGGGCCGGCTGTCGCTGTAATAACCGCGCTGGCGCAAGGCGCGGTTGACCGCGACGATGACCATGAAGGCCACCCCCACCGCCGCCAATTGGCCGTAACCTTGCGGCTCATCGAGGCGGTTGGGATTGACCACGGCGATCGCCGCCGGGAGGCGCGGCTCGGCCACGTGATGATCGACCACCAGCACGTCGAGGCCGAGTTCCTTCGCGGCCTCCAAAGGGGCGAAAGCCGTGATGCCGCAATCGACCGTGATGACGAGGGCAGCCCCCTGTTCCTTCAAGACCGCCATCGCCGCCGCATTGGGGCCATAGCCTTCCTTCATGCGGTCGGGGACATAGAGGATGGGCGCCTTCGCGCCGACCTGCGTGAGGAAGCGGGTGAGCAAGGCGGTCGAGGTGGCACCGTCGACATCGTAATCGCCGAAAATGGCGATCTGCTCGCCCCCGGCAATGGCATCGGCGAGGCGCGTCGAGGCCTTGTCCATGTCCTTGAACTGGGCCGGGTCCGGCATCAGCTCGCGGAGGCGCGGCTCCAGATAGCTGGCGGCGGTGTCGAGATCCTGCCCGCGCGCCGCCAGCAATTGGCCGATGAGATCGGGGAGGCCCAGACGCTGCGAGATCGCAAGGCCCAGCCGTTCGTCACCGGCGCGCTGGCGCCAGAGCCGGCCGCAAGCCGAACGCGCGACGCCCAGAAAGGCATCGCCATCCGTCATCGCGCTGCCGAGTTCCCGGCCGGCATCAGATTCCTTGCGGCTTCTTGATGGTCCAGTTGTGCTGCGCCTCGACAATGCGGACCGTGCCGCTTTTCGAGCGCATGATCATGGATTGCGTGGTGGCCCAAGTGCTGCCGCGGCGGACACCCTTGAGCATCGGGCCGTCGGTCACACCGGTGGCCGCGAACATCACGTCGCCCTTGGCGAGATCCATGAGACCATATTTGCGGTTGAGGTCCTTCACCCCCCAGCGCGCGGCGCGGGCCTTTTCGTCCTCGTTGCGGAAAACGAGGCGCCCCTGCATCTGGCCGCCGATGCAGCGCAACGCCGCCGCCGCCAGCACGCCTTCCGGCGCGCCACCCTGGCCCATATAGATGTCGACGCCGGTACCCGGCTTGGCGGTCGCGATCACGCCGGCGACGTCGCCGTCCGAGATCAGCATGATGCGCGCACCCGTGGCACGGACCTGGGCGATGAGATCGGCATGGCGCGGCCGGTCGAGGATGCAGGCCACCAGATCGCTGATATCCATGCCCTTGGCCTTGGCGACATTCTTCAGGTTCTCGGCGGGTGTCGCATCGAGATCGACGATGCCCTCGGGCAGGCCCGGGCCGACGCTGATCTTCTCCATATAGGTGTCGGGAGCGTTCAAGAAGCCGCCGGCTTCCGCCATGGCGATGACGGCCAGGGCATTGGTGCCACCCTTCGCGGTGATGGTGGTGCCTTCCAGGGGATCCAGGGCGATGTCGATCTTGGGGCCGCCGGCCCCCACCTTCTCGCCGATATAGAGCATCGGCGCTTCGTCGCGCTCGCCCTCGCCGATGACGACCGTGCCGTCGATGGAAAGATCGTTGAGCGCGCGGCGCATGGCGTCGACGGCGGCCTGGTCGGCGGCCTTTTCATCGCCGCGCCCCATCAGGCGCGAGGCGGCGAGCGCCGCAGCTTCGGTGACGCGTACCGCTTCCAGCGCCAGATTGCGATCCATCTATTTCCGCTCCTTAAAAGCTCTAAGTGAGTGTCTCGATCGGCAGAACATGCGCCGGTTCGAGGACCGATTTGATGTCAGCCAAGCGTTTTACGACGCGGCCGATCGCCGCCTCGGTGGTTTCGTGGGTCGTGAAGACCAGCGGAACGGGGTCGTCCGGCGAGCGGCCGCGCTGGATCATCGATTCCAGCGACACGCTCTCATCCCGCATCACGCCGGCTATATCGGCAATGACGCCAGGTTTATCGACCACCATCAATCGCAGGTAATAAGACCCCACACGGAGCCCAACAGGCGCCTGGGCCGCTGGTTCCAAAGTTTCTGCCGGTGCCGAAAAAGCAGGCAGAATCCGGTCGCGGGCGATGTCCATCAGGTCGGCGACGATGGCCGAGGCGGTCGGCCCCCGGCCCGCACCCCGGCCGATGGCGATGTTTTCGCCGACGAAATTGCCGTTGGTGACCACCGCATTGAAGACACCGTCCACCTTGGCGATGGTGGTGGCCGCCGGCACCATGCAGGCATGGACCCGCTGCTCGATGCCGTGGGGCGTCTGGCGGGCGATGCCCAGCAATTTGATGCGGTAGCCGAGCTCGTCGGCATAGGCGATGTCCATGGCCGAAACGTTGCGGATGCCGCTGATCCGGACGCCGCCGAAATCCACCGCGCTGCCGAAGGCGACCGAGGTGAGGATCGAGAGCTTGTGGGCGGCATCGATTCCATCGACGTCGAAACTGGGATCGGCCTCGGCGTAACCCAGTTTCTGCGCCTCAGCCAGCACGTCGGCGAATTCGCGCCCCGTCTCGCGCATCTGGGTGAGGATATAATTGCAGGTGCCGTTGAGGATGCCGTAGACGCGGTCGATGCGGTTGGCGGCGAGGCCCTCGCGCATCGCCTTGATCACCGGAATGCCGCCGGCCACGGCGGCTTCGTAGGCGAGAGCCACGCCGGCACGCTCGGCAGAGAGCGCCAGCGCCGTGCCGTGATGGGCGAGCAGCGCCTTGTTGGCGGTTACCACATGGCGTTTGGCGGCGATCGACTTTTCGACCACTTCCCTGGCCTTGCCCTCGGACCCGCCGATCACCTCGACGACGACATCGACCTTGGGATGCGTGGCGAGTGCCGCCGCGTCATCCACCCAATCGATGCCTGAGAGATCTAGGCCGCGATCCTTCTTGCGGTCCCGCGCCGAGACGGCGGTGACCACGATCGGACGCGGGCAATGTTTCGCCAGGATATCGGCATTTTCGCGCAGGACATCGATGACGCCGGCACCTACGGTACCCAGGCCGGCAAGGCCCACGCGCAAGGGGTTCTGCGGCTCCGGTTTTCGGTCAGCGGCCATTGCGCCGCTCCCGACCACTACGGCGGTCACGCTGGGCTCCACCAAGCGGCAGGCCCGCGCCAATCTTATTTTTCATGATCAACGAACTCAGTAGGCGGACAGGAAGATCTCGACACGGCGGTTATTGGCTTCGCCGGCCGGCATGGTTTCCAGCGCCACCGGATTGGCCGAACCCGCGGCCGCCACCTGCACCAGCCCCGCCGGCACGCCGGCCTGGGTGAGCGCACGCGCGATCGACTGGGCGCGGTCCGCCGAGACCTCGTAATTCACCTGGCCCTGCCGATAGGGATCCATATTTCCGGTACGCTGGCTGGCATGGCCGACGATGCGGATGACGCCGCCGTAATAGCGGTGCATCTCGGCCACCTGCTTCACCACGCGGCTGTCGTCGCGCGAGAGGCGGGCCGAGCCGTTGTTGAAATAGACGATGCCGACCGGCTGGCCGGCGGCCGGCAGCGGCGGCACCGCGACCGGCTGGCCGTAAGGCTGGAAGCCCATCGGTTGCGAAAATTGGGGCTGCGCATATTGGGGTGCGAGGCCCGGCTGCACGACATAACCCGTCTGCTGCGCGCCATAGGGCGAACGGTAATAGGCCTGGGCCGGATTCTGGCGCTGATAGGCGCCGTAACTGGCATAGCCATAGGTGCCGCCGGCGGCGACCGAGGAATAATCCACCGCCACACCGCCCATGGCCGGCACGCTCGGCTGCGGCACGGCGCTCAATTGCTGCTGCTGGAACGTGGGCGTCGACACGCCGCCGCCCAAGGGCTTCGAGCCCGGCTGCGGCGTTCCGGTGTAACCCTGGAATACCTGGCCGGACGGCGCCATCTGCGGTGCGCGGTACTGACCGGGTGCCGGCAAAGCCTGCTGGCTGACGATGGGGGCCTGGGGCGCCGGAACGCCGGGCGCCGCCGGAGCCGCGGCCGCTGCAGCCGTCTGGGTCGATGCCGGTGGCGTCGCCGCGGGGGCCGGCGCCGCCGGAGTTGGGGCCGCGGGGCGCGCCACGCTCTGCTCGGGCGCCGTCAGGGTTTCATCGGTGTATTGGGCATTGGTGCGGTCGGCAGAGAGGCCCGGCTGCACTTCCTCGATGCTGACATCCTGCGGCACCGGCACGGTTGTCGGCACGCTGTTGATGTCCGGCGTGGCGCCGCTGGCGCTGGCCGTTGCGGAACTGGTCGCAGCACCCGCAGCGGCACCCGCCGTCGCCTGGCCACTGCCCGTTGTGGCAGCGCTCTTGGCCGCGGCATTGCTGGAGGCCTGGGCCGCTGCCTGGGACGGCTTCTGCACATCGCCGCCGAAAGTCGAGCAGCCGCTGATGGCAACCAAAGCGGCAACCGCCGCCCAGCGCCGCATCGGATGCGATGAATAGGGTTTGAGCGCGGTGCCGGAGCGGAGTGCCAAGCGCCCGACCGCCTCGGCGATTGCGAGGCTGCGCGACGCGGCCAAATCCGAAAAATCAATCATGCGATCCTCCCCAAGACCCCAGTCCGATCACGCCCTGTCCGATCACGCCGCCGGCGCCGTCCGCGAAGATAGTCCCCGGGGAAATCATCCCTGGGGAACCACCCTTGCGTCATCCGCCCCCGGAAGTCCCGCCGGATTCCGGCCGCATGGTCGAAAGATGGGTGCCATCCTACTGACGTAAAATAAAACTTCTGATTTTCTAGACTGCGCTACTATAACAAACAAGCGGGATCATCGACGCGAAAAAGCGATTCGTCCTAACTCTTTGTTATTCTGTCCTTTTCCAGGAACAAGCATGGCCAAGAAGGACTCTCCCCCACCGAGCGAACCAGCCGCCGAATCCGCCCCCGCCGACCCGGCGGCGATGGCCGAGACAATGGGGCGGATCGCCGAGCAATCACAGCGCCTGCTGCAGGATTTCCTCAATCGTCATGCCCAGGAGTTCAAGCTGGGGCCCGACGCCTTCAGCCTCGGCCGCGCCTTCCTGGAACTCACCGCCCGCATGATGGCGGACCCGCAGAAGCTGATCGAGGCCCAGGTCTCGCTGTGGCAGGATTACATGAATCTGTGGCAGGCGACCGCCGCGCGGATGATGGGCCATGAAACCTCCGCCGTGATCCAGCCGTCCAAGGACGACCGCCGCTTCAAGGATTCGGCCTGGCAGGAAAACCAGGTCTTCGACTACATCAAGCAATCCTATCTGCTGACCGCGCGCTGGCTGCAAGGCACCGTGCGCGAGGTCGAGGGGCTCGACGACAAGACCGCGAAGAAGGTCGATTTCTATACCCGCCAATTCGTCGACGCGATGGCACCCAGCAATTTCGTGATGACCAATCCCGAGGTCCTGCGCACCACGATCGAAAGCGGCGGCGAGAACCTGATCAAGGGGCTGGAGAATCTGCTCGAGGATCTGGAGCGCGGCAACGGCCAGCTCAAGATCTCGATGACCGATCACGAAGCTTTCGAAATCGGCAAGAACATTGCCCTGCAGCCCGGCAAGGTGGTGTTCCAGAACGCGCTCATCCAGCTCATCCAATATGCGCCCAGCACGGAAAAAGTGGCCAAGCGCCCGCTGCTGATCATTCCGCCCTGGATCAACAAGTTCTACATCCTCGATTTGAAGCCGCAGAACTCGTTCGTGAAATGGGCGGTCGATCAGGGCCATACCGTGTTCATGATCTCCTGGGTCAATCCGGATGAGAGCCTCGCCGACAAGAGCTTCGCCGATTACATGCTGGAAGGGGCATTGGCCGCGATCGAGACGATCTGCAAGGGCCTGGGCGAAAAGAGCATCAATGTTGTCGGCTATTGCCTTGGCGGCACACTGCTCGCCTGCCTGCTCTCCTATCTCGAGACCAAGAAGAAAAGCGATCTTGTCGCCAGCGTCACCTATCTCACCACCATGATCGATTTCGCCGAAGCGGGCGAATTGTCGGTCTTCATCGACGAAGAACAATTGACGGCGCTTGAAGAGAAGATGAACGAGCGCGGCTATCTCCACGGACACGAGATGGCTGCGACCTTCAACATGCTGCGCGCCAATGATCTCATCTGGTCCTTCGTCATCAACAATTACCTCCTCGGCAAGGAACCCTTCCCGTTCGATCTCCTCTACTGGAATTCGGATTCGACGCGCATGCCCGCGGCGATGCACAGTTTCTATCTCCGCAACATGTATCAGAAGAATCTGCTGATCAGACCGGGCGGGATCGAGCTTGACGGCGTGCCGATCGACCTCACGCAGATCAAGCAGCCGACCTTTGTGCTCTCGACCCGCGAGGATCATATCGCCCCCTGGGTGGCGACCTACGCCGCCACCCGCACCTATAAAGGCCCGGTGACCTTCGTGCTGGCAGCCTCGGGCCATATCGCGGGCGTGGTCAATCCGCCGGCCGCCAACAAATATTGCCACTGGATCGGCAACGGCAAATATCCGCAGCAGCCGGAGGATTGGCTGAGCGCCGCCAAGCAGCAGCCGGGATCCTGGTGGCCGGAATGGCAGAAATGGATCGCCGCCTTCGCGGATGGCGAGGTCCCGGCACGCGATCCGGCCAAGGGCAAATTGAAACCGCTGGAAGACGCGCCCGGCTCATACGTGAAGGTCAAGGCGCAGTAATTCACCGCATGCGGCGAGCCCGATTGCCGCAGCGCATATGCCGACTCCGCACGTTCTGATAGAATGCCGCCCAAGAATAACCAGGGGAGCCTCCATCATGAACAAACTGATCGCGGAATTCATCGGCACCTTCACGCTCGTTCTTTTCGGTTGCGGTGCGGCCGTGCTGGCGGGACCGGAAGTGGGACAGCTCGGCATTGCGCTGGCCTTCGGCTTTGCCATCGTCGCCATGGCCTATGGCATCGGCCCGGTCTCGGGCTGTCATGTCAATCCGGCGGTGAGCCTCGCCGTCTTCGTCGCCGGTCGCATGGATGCCAAGGACATGGCGGCCTATTGGGTGGCGCAGGTCCTTGGTGCGCTGGCCGGCGCCTTCGTCCTCATGGTCATCGCGGGCGGTGCGGAATCCGGCCTCGGTTCCAATGGCTGGGGGCCGGGCTATCTCGGGGAATACAGCCTCAGCGCGGCGATGATCTTCGAAATCGTCATGACCGCGCTCTTCGTCATCGTGATCCTCGGCTCGACCGGCGAGGGGGCCAGCCCGGGCTTCGCGGGACTGGCGATCGGTATCACCCTGGCGGTCATTCATATCGTCGGCATTCAGGTGACCGGCGTCTCGGTCAATCCCGCGCGCAGCATCGGCCCCGCGGTTTTTGCCGGCGGTCAGGCGCTCTCGCAGCTCTGGCTGTTCATCGTGGCGCCGGCGATCGGGGCTGTGCTGGGGGCCCTGCTGTTCAGGCTTAATTTCCTGCGCGCCTGAAATTACCCAACAAGATTGAGCGCTTAGGGCGGTTAAATCGCTTCCGGAAACCCCCTGCCCACCCTGTGACCGGCGACACGTCGGAACCAGGGGGTGGGCGGGGGCGTTGAACCTGTATCTGGACCCATGGCGACCCATTCCGAAAGGCAACACGCACTTATGCTTGTGCCACCGGGAGAAAGGAGACCAGGATCATGAACAGGATCAACTTTTCCTTGATGGTATCAGCCGCGATAGCGATGCCGCTCCTCGGCATCGGAACCCTGCAGGCCGATCCCAGGGACTCCCTGCCGAGCCAGCAAGTGGCCACAACCGGTTCTGTCGTGGCGCCGATGCTCCAGCATGTCCCCACGCCCGCGGATGTTGAGCCGATGTCGCGTATCGCCGCCGCCGTTACCCCGCCGCTCGATATATCCGAGGCGGAAGCCCGCCAATGGGTGGCCGATGCCGGCTACACCGATATCTCAGAGCTTCGCCTTGCCACCACTGCGGACGGCGCCCCCGTCTACCAGGGCACGGCGCGCGCCGATGGCAAGACCTATTCGGTCATTGTCGATTCCTGGGGTAACATTGCCGGATGGCAATGACATGGTCACCCATACGCGCGCGCACTGAATTCAGAAAAGCCCCCTTTTGGATGGCCGTGGCGATAGTGACCCTCGCCGCGGCCTTTCCGTTACTGCCGGCTTCGGCGCAGAACAACACCGCACCCTTTGCCACCGGCACCGATTGCGCGGATCTCTCGGGCCCCCGCGCCGCTTCCTGCCGCGATGCTTTCGACCCCCGCACCAATCCGCGCGAATGGCAGCGACGCCAGCATCCGGGTGCCCTGCATCCGCCGGAACCCAAAGGCCTCGGGCGGCCGCCCGCGTCGATCGCGCCAAAGGCGCCCCATCAGCCAATCCTGCGGCCCTCGCCCCGCTTGCAGCGCTTTGAGCCCTAGGCTCGATTCACGCCGCTAGATTGATCGGCAAATCGATGGTGAGTCGCATCCGGTCGGCCGCTGCTTCGTAATGGAAGGAGCCGTCATGGGCCTCGACGATCGCCTTGGCGATCGGCAATTCCAGGCCCAGACCATAAGTGTCGCGGCTGAGGCCGAGATGCCCCTGCACGAAGGGGTCGAGCGCCTCGTCCAGGGCCACATTGCGTTCTTCCGCGCGGCGTTCGTCGCTTTCGCGCCGGCGCTGAATATCGCCGGTGGGATCGGGGGCGTGATTGCGGATTTCAATCACGGCACGCCCGTCCTGGCTTTGCGCGGCGATGGTGATGGCTGCGCGCTCGCCGGAATTCTTGCGCGCATGCTGGATGGCATTGAGCAAGGCCTGCCGCAGCCACGCCTCGTCGGCACGGATCATCAAGTCCCGGGTCGGCAGCAGCGTCGCCAGCGAGGCCGATTTCGGCACGGACCGTCCCGCCCCCGCCCGTCCGGCCCCCGCCCGTCCCGTCCCCTCGTCCAGCAGCGCCAGTTCCGCCAAGGCCATCTGCCGCTTCAGGCTGGCGACGCTGTCCTCGATCAGCAACCGGAGATCGAATTCGGCCGGCGACAAAGCCAGCTTGCCGGCGGCGATCTTCGACATGTCGAGAGTCTGGTTGATGAGGGTCAGCAAATGGCGGCCGGCCATCAGCACTTCCTCGATCCAATTGGTGAGTTCCCGGTCGGGTGAACGGTCGGTCCGCGATTTCATCAATTCGGAAAAGCCGATGACCGCATTCAAGGGCGTGCGCAATTCATGCGTCACCACGGCGAGGAAGGTATCCTTGACCCGGCTCGCCTGATCGATCCGCCAGCGAGCCTCTCGTTCACGCTCATGCGCCTTTTCCAGCCGCTTGATATAGCGCAGCAACAGCGCCACCAATGCGATGCCGGCCAGGATCGCCACCGCCATGACCGCCGCGGCCAGCAATTGCGAGCGCACCAGATCGTCCTTCTGCCGGTCCGGATTGCTGCGCAGCATCACATCCTGAACCCAGGAACGGATCGGGGAATCGAGACGCGCGAGTTGGTTGAACGCCTTGCGGTGAAGGTCCGGGTCGTCGCTTTTGAGGGAGAGCATGACCGGCGAATCCGTGGCCAGGGCCGTGTCGAGATCAGCCATCAACTGGTCATAGGCGGGATCGTCGGCCAGATCGGTACCGGTGGTTTCCCGGCGCAGGCTGCGGACACGGTTCTTGAACACGGAAAGCCGCGTTGCCAGATAGGCCGCCGACACGTTCTGCGAGACATTGGCAAAACCGCTGAACGCATGTTCGAATTGCAGATACTCGATTTCGAGTTGGGCGGCCGCCCAGGCGACGTTCTTCTGACTGCGCTGCGCCTCGAAGGCACTGGCGACCAGAATCTGCACGCTGATGCCGAGTGCCGTGAGAAAAATCAGGATGACGATGCCGACCAGCCAATATCTGCGCGCGGTGCTCATCGCGTCAGCGGTCGCTGCGATCGGTTCGGCACGCGCCGAACCGGGCCTGATGGAAATGGCGCAGGAAAACCTGCGCGGATCGCGCCTGCCGCGTTCGAATCATCGATCGACTAGCCCCTCGCGCTATGGCCCGAATCGCCCCACCGACTCGGAACCTGCGCGGCAGAAATTCATACCGATAAATAGGATTTAGGTCAAAATCTCGGCTTCAGCACCGCGCCGATATGCATGCGGCCATGTCGTGCGGCGAATTGACCCCGCCCGGCGATGGTGTAGGATGCGGGCATATCTGTTGTTAAATCAATCAATTGGGGTTTCGGATGAGTGAGTCGAAAGGGCTGATGGCGGGAAAGCGCGGCCTGATCATGGGTGTCGCCAATGACCGTTCCATCGCCTGGGGTATCGCCAAGGCCATTTCCATGCAGGGCGGTGAACTTGCCTTCACCTATCAGGGTGAGGCACTGGAACGCCGCGTGCGGCCCTTGGCGGAATCCGTTAAGGCCGATTTGGTTCTTCCCTGCGACGTGACCGACGATGCCAGCATCGATGCCACCTTTGCCGCCCTCAAGGCGAAATGGGGCAGTCTCGATTTCGTGGTCCATGCCATCGCCTTCTCCGACAAGGAAGAGTTGAAGGGCCAGTATGTCGATACCAGCCGCACCAATTTCGCCCGCACGCTCGACATCTCCTGCTTCAGTTTCACCGCAGTGGCACAGCGCGCCAAGGCCTTGATGCCCAATGGCGGTTCGCTCATGACCCTTACCTATCTCGGCGCCGAGCGGGTGATGCCGCATTACAACGTGATGGGTGTCGCCAAGGCGGCGCTGGAATGTTCAGTCCGCTATCTCGCCGCCGATCTCGGCGCCGAAAGGATCCGCGTCAACGCGATTTCCGCCGGCCCGATCAAGACCCTGGCCGCCTCCGGCATCGGCGATTTCCGGCAGATCCTGCGCTGGAACGAGCTTAACGCGCCGCTGATCCGCAATGTCACCATCGAGGATGTGGGCGGGGCCGGCCTCTATCTCGCTTCGGACCTTTCGCGTGGCGTCACCGGTGAAGTGCACCATGTCGATAGCGGCTATAATGTCGTCGGCATGCTGCGGCCGGAATCGGCACCCGAACTGACCGAGATGCTGCGGAACTTCTCCAAGACAGAATCCTGAGCGGCCGGCGCGATGTCGCACAACACCTTCGGCCATCTGTTCCGCTTCACCACCTGGGGCGAGAGCCATGGGCCCGCCTTGGGCTGCGTGGTCGACGGCACGCCGCCCGGCATCGCCATTGACGCCTCGCGCATCCAGCATTGGCTGGATCGCCGGAAGCCCGGCCAGTCCCGCTTCGTGACCCAGCGCCGGGAACCGGATGCGGTCGAGATCCTGTCCGGTGTGTTCGAGGGCAAGTCCACCGGCACGCCGATCTCGCTGATGATCCGGAACGAGGACCAGCGCAGCAAGGATTACGGCAAGATCGCCGAGCAATTCCGGCCCGGCCATGCCGATTACACCTATTGGGCCAAGTATCAGGGCATCCGCGATTATCGCGGCGGCGGCCGCTCCTCTGCGCGCGAGACGGCGGCCCGCGTCGCCGCCGGCGCCATCGCCCGCGAGGTCCTCAACCATCTGCTGCCGCAGCCGGTCGAGATCAAGGGAGCCCTCACCCAGATCGGCCCGCACAAGATCGACCGCGCGGCCTGGGACTGGGACGAAGTCGAAAAGAATCCGTTCTGGTCGCCCGATGCGGCGACGGCGATGGTATGGGAGGAATATCTCGATTCCGTCCGCAAATCGGGTTCCTCGACCGGCGCCGTCATCGAAGTGGTGGCGAAGAATGTTCCGGTCGGCCTCGGCGCCCCGCTCTATGGCAAGCTCGATGCCGATCTCGCCAGCGCGATGATGAGCATCAACGCGGTGAAGGGTGTCGAGATCGGCGCCGGTTTCGACGCGGCGAGCCTGAGCGGCGAAGATAATGCCGACGAGATGCGCATGCAGGACGGCAAGATCCGGTTCCTCAGCAACAAGGCCGGCGGCATTCTGGGCGGCATCTCGACCGGCCAGGACGTCGTGGTGCGTTTTGCCGTGAAGCCCACCTCCTCGATCAACACGCCGCGGAAGGGTGTCACCACCAGCGGCGAGGACGTCGAGGTCTCGACCACCGGTCGCCACGATCCTTGCGTCGGTATCCGCGCCGTGCCCGTGGGCGAAGCGATGATGGCGATCGTGCTCGCCGATCATCTTCTCCGGCATCGAGGCCAGGTCGGTCTTTGAGCGATTTCGCCGCGGCCCTGATCTTTCCGCAATGGCAGGGTGCCGGCAGCCGCAAGGGCTATGCCGCCGGCACGACTTTTCTGGAAACACTGATCCCCGACGATCTGCCGCGCGCCTGGGTGCATTGCGCGAATGACGATCTGTCGACGGAGGATGGCGTGAAAGGCCTCGGCGATCTGGTGGCGCAGGCGGAGACCGCGCAGCACCTGCTCGCCCATCTGCCGCCCGGACCAATCCTGACATTGGGCGGCGATTGCGCCGCCGATCTGATGCCGATCCTTCATGCCCGCGATGCGCAGGAAGACCCCCTCGCTTTGGTCTATATCGACGCCCATGCCGATCTCAACGCCGCCGCCGAATCGCCCAGCGGCCATTTCCACGGCATGGTGGTGCGTGCCTTGCTGGGTGAGGCGCCCGCTGCCTTTGCACCCCTGATCGCAACACCCTTGCGGCCCGAGCAGCTATTCTACGTCTCGGCGCGCGAACGCGATCCCGCGGAAGATCAGGCCATCGCCGCGCGTAAACTCTTCCGTCTTGTCGACGGCGCACCCTATGACAGGCTCGCCGGGGAATTGCAGCGGCAAGGTTATCGGCGCATTTACCTGCATCTCGATCTCGATGTGCTCGATCCTGCGGTGTTTCCCTTCATTGGCGTGCCGGCGCAGGAAGGTTGGCCGATCGCAAAGCTGATCGAGTTCCTCGCAGCCTTTCGCCGCGATTTCGAGATCGCCGGCGCGGCGATCACCGAACTCAGTCTCGCGCAACCCGACGCGGCCAGGTTGGCCGAGGGTGCGATGCGGCAAATTCTCGAAGCGGGATTCGGATTGCAGAGCCGCACGGGCGCAACGAATGCGGGTTGACGCGGCGAGCGACTGACTTATTCTCGAATGCCGGGGACACAAGCAAGTCGCATAGATGACCGACGACCGATTGCACTGGCAGGCAAAGTCCGGACTTGAGGCACACTCTCTCAAGGAATTGCTGGAGACCTGGGGGCAATGGGCCAAAGCGGACGGCGTGCCGCGGCGCAGCCGCTTCGATCCAATCGACTTCCCGTCCCTGCTGCCCTGGATCGTTCTGGGCGAGATCCTGGCTCAGCCCAATGACGGCCGTGATTACGATGTCTATTACCGCTATATCGGCACCGAATTCGCGCATTATTTCGCCGCCGGATCGACCACGCGCATGAATTTGAGCGCCGTCGGCTATCCCTATACCGAACGCTGGTTCGCGATCGCCGATGCGGTCCAGTCCGCCAAGGGGCCCTGCTATTTCACGGGCGCGCCCTACGGCACCGATCACGACTACATGAATCTGGAAATGCTGGCCTTGCCCTTTTCCCGCGACAACGGCGACATCGGTTTCGTCATGTGCGCCTTCGCGCCGACCGGGAAAGATCGCTAGCGGCGGCGCAGCACCGCCACCAGTTCCACATGCGGCGACCACAGAAACTGGTCGATGATGGTGATCTTCTGCAGCGAAAACCCGCTATCCATCAAAATGCGCGCGTCGCGCACGAAGCTCGCCGGATTGCAGGACACCGCGACAACCTTGGCGACCTTGCTTTTGGCCAGCATACGCGCCTGCATCTCGGCCCCGGCCCGGGGTGGATCGAACACCACCACATCGATGTGCTTGAGATCAACCGGTGGCAGCGGCGAATGATCGAGATCGCGCGCCAGCCCCTCGACACGCCCCGATAATTGCGCGCGGTTGACCGCGGCAATGAGCGCCGCGATGGCGGGCTTTGCCGCGTCCACGGCCAGGACGCGGCCGATCTTCGCCAGCGGAAAACTGAACGTGCCGCAGCCGGCATAAAGATCGGCGATGCGCTTGGCCTTGCCGATGCCAGCGATGACCGCCGCGACCAGTGCCGCCTCGCCCGCAACACTCGGCTGCAGGAAGGATCCGATCGGCAGATCGACCAGGATGTCGGCAAAGCGGATCTGCGGCACCCGCGCCATGACGATGGGTTCCGCCTGGCGCTTGCCATGCTGCCAGGAAAAGCGCGCGAGATCGGCCGCACGCGCCGCTTCGATCACCGCCGGGCGCCGATTGAGCGGCAGATCGGTCTCGGCGATCGCCAGGACATCGAGACCGGTGAGGCTCTCGGTGACATGGAAATCGGCCTTCTGCTTGTTGTTGAGGGCGATCTGCGCGAGGCGGCACAGGCCTTCGATACCGGCGCGCAAGGCCGGTGTCAGCAGCAGGCAATCATCGAGCGGCACGATCTCGTCGCTCATGGCGGCATGAAAGCCGAAAGTGACGCGGTCCTGATCCTTGGCGGCGGCAAAGACAGCACGGCGCCGGGCGCCGGCCTCGATCGTCACCATCTCGGTCTCAGCCGGCAGGTCGATGCCGCGTGTCGCCAATGTCGCCGCCACCTGCTGCCGCTTCCAGTCGCGATAGGCGGGAAGCGCCAGATGCTGCATCGCGCAGCCGCCGCAGCGCGTGAAAAGCGGACAGGGTGGCACCACACGATCGGGCGCCGCCGCGACCACATCCTGCAGGCGGCCGGTAAAGGCATTGCCACCCTTGGGGCTGAGGCGCGCGCGCACCTTCTCGCCGGGAAGCGCATAGGCGGTGAAGACCGGCTTCCCCTCATATTGCGCGACACCGTCGCCCTGGGCACCGAGACTGTCGATTGCAAGGTCGATGAGTTCCGCGTTCTTTGTCATGTCACGCGGCCTTTTCTGCGGCGATGAGGAATTCCTTGTTGCCTTCCGGCCCCGTGATAGGGCTTTCGACGATGCCCCGCACCGACCAGCCGGGAAGATTCCCAAACCAGGCTTCGATACGTGCGCAGACCTCGGCATGCTGCGCGGGATCGCGCACGACGCCGCCCTTCCCCACCTGGCCCGGTCCCACTTCGAATTGCGGCTTGATGAGGGCCACTGCCCAGGCACCGGGCTTCGCCAGGGCAAGTGCCGCCGGCAGCACGGTCTCCAGCCCGATGAAGCTGGCATCGCAGACGACGATGTCGAGCGGATCGGGAATTTCCGCGGCGGTGAGATGCCGCGCATTGGTCTTTTCCAGCACCACCACGCGCGGATCCTGGCGCAGCTTCCAGGCCAATTGGCCGTGCCCCACATCCACCGCATAGACCTTGGCAGCGCCATGATGCAGCAGCACGTCGGTGAAGCCGCCGGTCGAGGCGCCGATATCGGCGGCGATCCTGCCCGCGACCGGCAAAGCGAAATGCTCGATCCCCTTGGCAAGCTTCAGGCCGCCGCGGCTGACCCAGGGATGATCCTGGCCCTTGAGGGAAAGCGGTGCGTCGATCTGGATCTGGTCGCCCGCCTTGGCGATGCGCTTGGTGTCGCTGTAGACGAGGCCGGCCAGGATCAAGGCCTGGGCCTTCGCCCGCGTCTCCACCAGACCGCGATCCACCAGCAATTTGTCGACCCGTTCCTTGGCCATCGTCAGAGCGTGACGCGAATCCGCCGGCGCGACAAGTGATCGAAGCGCAGCAGCAGCATGAGGCCGGAACCCAGCAGGCCGATGGCAAGTCCCCACCAGATGCCTGGCCCGCGTACATCGAGATAATAGGCAAGCCCGATACCGCCGCCGATGCCGAGCAGCCAATAGCCGACAAAGGCGATCAGCATCGGCACCTTGGTATCCTTGTAGCCGCGCAAAGCACCCAGGGCCGTCACCTGCAAACCATCGAAGAACTGGAAAATGGCGGCGATCGGGAACAGGGTCACCGCCGCCGCCAGGGCCGCGGCATTGCCGACATCGTCGAGATCGAGATAGAGCCCGGTGAGCCAGACCGGCGCCAGCGCCATGGTGATGGCGGCCATCACCATCCAGGTGAGGCCGAGTCCGATTCCGACATAGCCGGCAAGGCGGGCATTGTTGGCCTGGCCCGCCCCCAGCGCATATCCCACGCGCACCGTCGCCGCCTGGCCGATCGCATAAGGGACCATGAAGGTGATCGAGGTGACGTTGAGAACGGCGTTGTGTGCTGCCAGAACGGCATTGCCGAAGCCGCCCATCGCCAGCGTCGAGCCGAAAAACATGCCGGTCTCGAAGAGATAGGCTCCGGCGATAGGCGCGCCGACCACGACCAAGTCACGGATGAGCCGGGCATCGTGATGAAAGAGGCCAGAGAAGATTTGATAGACGGCAAAGTAGGGGACGTGCCGGACATAGATTACCGCCATCGCCAACTGCGCCCAAGCAACAATCGAGATTGCCATACCGATGGCAGGCACACCGAGGGTTGGCAGGCCGAAGGGCTCAAGCATCATCAACCACAGCAGCAGCGCCAGCAGTGGTATGCTGAGAACGGCGATGACAGTGACGATGATCGGTCGCCCGAGGACCGTCACGAAATTGCGCAAGGTCTGGAACCAGAGAAAGGCCGGAACAGAGGGAATCGACCACCACAGCAGGCGCTCCACGACGTCGATATCAACCTCGAAATTGGGAAAGATCGGCTGGATCAGGCGCAACCCGTCCCCCGCAACGGCCAGCACGATCATGACCGGCACGGAGAGGAAGAGAGCGAGGCGCAGCCCCTGGCGCATGACTCGCACGAACTGCTTGATATCATCGGCACCGAATGCGTGCGAACCCAGGGCCGCTACGCTGTAGAGTGTGCCCATGGCGAGGAGCTTTGGGACATAGACCAACTGAATGCCGATCCCTGCAACGGCAAGGGCATCGGCACCCAGAGCGCCGGCCATCTTGTATTCGATGAAGCCCAGCGCCATTTCCGCCAGCAGCGCCACGCACAGGGGGGCTGCGAGCCAGATCGTGGCACGGATTTCATTGGAGAGCGTGAGCCGACCCGCTCCGGCCGACCCGTCCATTTCGGCGCCGACCGGAGGGGATGACATTTTCCTGCTCCGTCAGCTTTTGCGGCTGATGACGAACTCCGTCATCCAGCGCAGGGGATCGGCTTTGCGCCCGAACATGTCGAGATGCTCGTTGGCCTGGTCGCCGAGGAGGCGCGCCTGGGTGCGGGCGCGCTCGAGACCGAGGATCGACACGAAGGTGGCCTTGCCGGCTGCGGCATCGGCGCCGGTGGGCTTCCCGGTCTCAGCCGCATCGCCTTCCGCGTCCAGCAGATCGTCGACGATCTGGAAAGCGAGGCCCAGCTTGTGAGCATAGGCCACGAGGGCATGGCGCTGTTCCTTCGAGGCATGGCCGAGAATGGCGCCAGCCTCGCAGGAGAAGGCGATGATGTCGCCGGTCTTCATCCGCTGCAGCCGCGTGATGGCGCCGATATCGAGATCCTGGTTCTCGGCGAGGAGATCGATCATCTGTCCGCCCACCATGCCATTGGCGCCGCCGGCAACCGCCAGCGCGTGGCAAAGATCGGCGCGCACCTCGCCATCGGGATGCGTGTCGCGATGCGCCAGCACTTCGAAAGCCATAGTGAGCAGGCCATCGCCGGCCAGGATCGCGGTCGCCTCGTCGAATTCCTTATGCGCGGTCGGCCGGCCGCGCCGCAGATCGCTGTCATCCATGGCGGGAAGGTCGTCATGCACCAGGCTGTAGCAATGCAGCATCTCGACCGCCGCCGCCGCGCGCAGGGCATATTCGCCATGCACGTCGAAGATCGCCGCCGAATTCACCACCAGATAGGGCCGGATGCGCTTGCCGCCACCCATGGTGGCATAGCGCATCGCCTCGATGACGCGTGCCTCGGCACCCACGACCGGCTTGATGAGTTCGTCGAGCTTGCGGTTGACCGAAAGCGCGGCGTCGTTGAGAGCTTTTTCGATGGACAAGGGAACCTCAGAAATACCGGGGATTGAAGAGGAAACAGATCAGTCGGTGATGTTGGCGGGCGCGGTCGAAACCTTGCCGTCGGCACCCAGCACGATCTTCTCGACCTTGAGCTGCGCTTCCTTCAGCTTCGCCTCGCAATGCGCCTTCAAAAGCGCGCCGCGTTCATAGGCATTGATGGCCTCGTCGAGCTTGTTGTCGCCGCGCTCCAGGCTCTTGACCAGATCCTGCAGCTCGCTCAGCGCCGCCTCGAAGCTCATCGCCGCGATATCGGCGGCCTGTTTGCCGCCGGAACTCTTTACGTCCGCCATCTCACACACCAATTCATGACCAAAGTCGCGCCACGGCCCGGCCACAAAGCCGCCGCACCGTTCGTTTAATAGCAAAACGGTGCCGGCGCGGCCATGTGTCGCAAGACGGCCGCGCGGCACCGATGGAGCGCATTCTACTGACCGCGCGAGCCCGCGACAATAGAAGGAAATCGCCTTGTTTCAATTACTTGTCATGCAGCGCCCGGCGAATCGCCTGCGACTTTGGTCGATGATTGCATTTTGCACTGCAATGTCGCCAAATGCGCCCTTGAGGGCAGCCAGACCGATAGAATGACGATCGAAACCCAGAACACAGCCACCCCTTCCGGCCGCCGCAACGGCAATGGTCAACCCCGCCCCGCGGGCCTTTTCCGACGCGCCAACCGGTATATCCGCTACCGCCTCGTCACCCCCATGCTGCGTGCCCGCCACCCGGCGGAATACAGCGCCCGCGCGGTGTTGGTGGGAGTCGTCTGCGGCCTGATGCCGATCCTGGGGCAATCCTCGGTCGTGCTCGCGGTCTGGCTGGTGGCGCGGCGCTTCAACTGGGGCTTCAACGTGGTCGTCGCCGCGCTCTGGACCTTCGTCAGCAATCCGCTCACCACAGCACCGATGTTCTACGGCTTCTACGTCACCGGCCAGGTGATGATGGGAAACTGGGACGACCTCACCGGCTTCGACCGCTTCACCAGTTTCGCGCGCGATCTCATCTCGGACGAACTCGGCCTATGGGATCAAACCAAGATGCTGTTCGAGATGCTGTTCCTGGATTGGGCGCTCGCCATGTGGGTGGGTTTCGTGCCCTGGGCGATTCTGTGCGGCTGGCTCGGCTATCGCTGGAGCCTGCGGGTCGTCCTCGCCTACCGCGCGATGCGGGAGAAACGCATGGCGCGCCGGCGCCGCCAATTGGCCGAAAACGCCGCCCAGGCCTGATACCGAAGGCACCTGATATCAGAGCCTGCTAGGCCTGCTGCAAGGCCACCACATGCGCCGCTGCGGATTCCGCCAGCGCATTGAGATCGTAGCCGCCCTCCAGCGTCGAGACGACACGGCCGCCGCAAACGCTGGCTGCCAGCGCGCAAAGCTGTTCGGTGACCCAGGCGAAATCCTCGGTCTCCAATTCCAGCGCCGCCAGCGGATCGGCACGGTGCCCGTCAAAGCCCGCCGAGATCAGCAGAAATTCCGGACGAAACCGCTCGATCGCCGGCAGCACGATCTCCTCCACCGCATCGCGGAACTCCGCCGACCCCGCATAGGGGGCGAGCGGCGCGTTGCAGATATTGCCGACGCCCTTTTCGTGCCGCGCGCCGGTGCCGGGATAAAGCGGCGATTGATGGGTCGAGACATAAAGCACGCGCGGATCGGCGGCAAAGATATGCTGCGTGCCGTTACCGTGATGGACGTCGAAATCGACGATCGCCACGCGCTCGAGACCGCAGGCGGCGATGGCCTCGGCAGCACCCACGGCCACGTTGTTGAAGATGCAGAAGCCCATGGCGAGATCGCGCTCGGCGTGATGTCCCGGCGGCCGCACGGCGCAGAAGGCGTTCTTGATTTCGCCCGCCATAACCGCCTGCACCGCCGCCGCGACCGCCCCGGCCGCGCGCAAGGCCGCCTCGCCGGAGCCGGGCGAAAGCACGGTATCGCCATCGAGCTCGGCGCGGCCCATGTCCGGGACCGCCGCGAAGACCTCGTCGACATAGGCATGGGTGTGGACGCGTTCCAATTGCACCCGGGTCGCCTGCGGCGCATCCCGGCGGATGAGCGCGCCGAAAAGCGGGTCGTCCAGCAGCCGCAGAATGGCGCTCAGGCGCTGGATGCGCTCGGGATGGCCCGGCCCGGTATCGTGTTCGAGACAGGCCTGATGGGTATAGAGCGCCGTCGCCAGATTGTTCGTGGTCATGGCGTGGCCCCGCTTCCCGCCGCACCGCTTCCCGCCGCACCGCTGCCGAGGCGCTGCAGGCGATAGAGCGCCACCCGGTCCGCGGCCAGCATCGAGCCGTCTTCCTGAGGCACGTAGATGGCAAAGAGATCGCCGAGGCAGAAGCCGACGATGCCGGATTGATCCGCACCGCTGATGCCGGCGGCGTCCATCGTCGTGAGCCAGGCAGCGACCTCCTCGCCAGCGCGCTGCAATGCGGCGGCGAGCGGCTCCAGCGTTGGACCGGCACAACCGGCACCATCGAGGGCGATCAGCGCTTGCGGGCCCAATTGCAGCAGGCGGCCTGCTTGCGCGGCCTCGGCCCGCGCCGGATCGGCAAGGGCGATCACTTCCGCCACCTGCCAGATCCCGTCCAGGCGCGCCGCTTCGGATGACGCCATCTGCGCCGCAGCGGCGTCCGCCAAAGAGATAAAACCGAGAAGGGCCGCCATCGCACGTCGCATCGTCATCCTTCGCATCACTACCGAGCCGGCAGATTGCCAAATCCGGCCGCGAGCACCGCGATCCAGCCGAGGATCAGCAGGCTGCCGCCAAAGGGCGTCACATAGACCAGCCAGAACGGGCCACCCAAAGCCAGGCCATAAAGACTACATGAAAAAGCCAGTGCGCCAAAACAGAACGCAAGGCCGGCCAGGGCCAGGCGCCGGCTCGGGAATCTGGTCGCCAAAGCGGCAATGCCGAGCAGGGCAATGGCATGCCAGAGCTGATAGGAACTGCCCGTCTTCACCCAGTCAATGGCATGCGGTTCCAACACCTGTTCCGCGCCATGGGCCGCCCAGGCACCAAAGCCCACCGCCATGGCACCTTGGATCCCGGCACCGATCAGCCATTTGCGCATGCCGCCGCTCCCAATTGCAGATTTGTCACCGATGCAGATTTATTACCGATTCCGGCAACGCTCATCCCGTCACTATCGCATGGGGAAGGGTTTGTGGCATCATCGACGGGATGCGGCGAAACGCCCGATTTTGGATTGACGTGCCCACACGAAAAAAGAGAGCAGCAGCGTGAGCGAACCGGCAGCAGCGAACAGCAATCCCCCGAATGGTGACATCGACCTGAGCGCGGCGGGTGGTATCTATCGCCTGACACTCAACCGGCCGCAGCGCCTCAACGCCTTCACCCGCAACATGCTGAGCGCCATGTCGGACGCTCTCGCCGATATCGCCGCCGACCGCGAGGCACGGGTCCTCGTCATCACCGGCGCAGGACGCGCATTCTCCGCCGGCCAGGATCTTACCGATAAAGGCGCCGTCGAGGATGGCCGCGCCTGCCGCAACACGGTCGAGCGCTATTACAATCCCGTCATCCGCCAGATCAACAGCCTCGATCTGCCGGTGATCGCCGCCGTCAACGGCATCGCCGCCGGTGCCGGCGTTAGCCTGGCGCTCGCCTGCGACATCGTCGTCGCAGTCGAGAGCGCCGCCTTCGACCTCGCCTTCGCGCGGATCGGCCTCATCCCCGATGCCGGCGGGACGCATCACTTGCAGCGCCTGCTCGGTCCCGCCCGCGCCAAGGCCATGTCCATGCTGGGCGAGAAGATCGCGGCCGCCGAGGCCGTGCAACTGGGCCTCATCTACCGTGCGGTGCCGGATGCCGATTTCGCGGCGGAGATCGGTGCCCTCGCACAGCGCCTCGCCAGCGGCCCAACCAAGGCATTGGCCTTGATGAAACAGGCCTTCCATGCCGGCGACCATAATTCCCTGGAGCAGCAATTGGCGCTGGAGGCGGAACTGCAATCCCAGGCCGCCGATACCGAGGATTTCGCGGAAGGCCTCGCGGCCTTCCTCGGCAAACGCGCGCCCCGCTTCAAAGGTCTTTAAGCGGCATGATCCCGATCGCCGAGCGCTGGTTCGAAACCCGCAGGATCGACGACGACATCACGCTGCTGTGGGAACCGCATGTCATCCCGCTCATGCGTTGCAACATCTGGCATGTGCGCGGCAGCACGCGCGACCTCGTGATCGATACCGGCATGGGCATCGCCAGCCTCACCGAGGCCGCGAAGACACTTTTCGGCAAGGCGGTGACGGCGGTGGCAACGCATACCCATGCCGACCATATCGGCAGCCATCACGAATTCGAGCACACTCTGGTCCATGCCGCCGAGGCCGATAATCTCGCCCGGCCGAGCGAGGCCGGTACCCTGCTATACGCCGACTTCTCGCAGGACGAGCTCATCAAGATCCGTGTCGCCGGCTATGAGATCGACAGCGACCTTATCACTGCGCTGCCGCATCCCGGCTACGATCTCAGGAGCTACAGGATTCACCCGGCGCGGGTGACCGAGATCGTCGAGGATGGGGATGTTGTCGACATCGGCAATCGCCGCTTCGAGATCCTGCATCTTCCCGGCCACTCGCCGGGCTCGATGGGGTTGTGGGAGGCGGCGAGCGGCACGCTTTTCTCCGGCGACGCACTCTATGACGGGCCGCTTCTGGACGAACTCGATCATTCCGACATTCCCGCCTATGTGCGCACGATGAAGCGCCTGCGCGAACTGCCGGTCAATGTGGTCCATGCGGGGCATGATCCCAGTTTCGGACGTGAACGTCTTGTCGAACTCTGCGACGCCTATCTGGCGCAACGGGCCTGACATCACGGGATACAGTCAATTTGTCATCCCCCGCGAAGGCGGGGGATCCACGAGTTTCTTTCTTCAATTGCCGACAAACTCATGGATGGTCCGCCTACGCGGACCATGACAGATAGAAGGAGATCACCGCGGTGCCGCGGCGCGGCGCAGGCGGTCGTTGATGGCGATGCCAAGGCCGGTTTCAGGAATCGGCATCACGGCGATACCGCCGATGCCGGGCCGGTCGAGGTCGCGCAGCATGGCAAAGAGATTAGCCGCCGCCTCGGTCAGATCGCCCGTGGGGCTGAGATTGCGCGACACCGCGGCATGAGGCGCATGCGGTCCAAAAGCCAGCAGCGCCTCGCCGGGGGCGACCTCCGTGGCATTCAGGCGCACCGCGCAAGCCGGCGCGTAATGACTGAGAAGGCGCCCCGGGCCATGAAGCCCTTCCGCCACATCGCCGACTTGCGCGGCCATGGTGACCGGGCGGCCGAGTGCCGCGGCAATCTCTTCCAGGCTGATTCCGCCCGGCCGTAAAATCTGCGGGACTTCTTCGAGCAGCGAGACGACGGTGGATTCAAGACCGATGCGGCAGGGTCCGCCATCGAGGATCATTGCAACCTTGTCGCCCAAGCCCTCTGCCACATGCGCCGCGCTGGTGGGCGAGATGCGCCCCGACGGATTGGCGCTGGGACCGGCCAGCGGCCGGCCGCTCTCTTGCAGCAAAGCCTGCGCCACCGGATGCGCCGGAATGCGCAGCGCCACCGAATCCATCCCGGCACTCACCAGCAGCGAGAGCCGGCAGGAAGCCAGGCGCGGCAGAACTAGCGTGAGGGGCCCCGGCCAGAAGCGCTGCGCCAAAATCATCGCGGCGGGCGAGAGAGCGGCATACGCCGCCGCGGCATCGAGGCTCGCCACATGCACGATCAGCGGGTTGAAACTGGGCCGCCCCTTGGCCGCGTAGATCTTCGCAACCGCCTGGTCGTTTTCCGCATCGCCGCCCAGGCCATAGACGGTCTCGGTCGGAAAGGCGACGAGATCGCCCGCGGCGATGGACTTCGCCGCCAGGGCTATGTGTTTGCTATCGGCGGGAACGATCCTGCTCATCGCGTGCGCCCCCTTCAGCGGATGCCGCGGGCGATGAAGGGAGTGTTCCGGAAACCCGGCTTGCCGTAACGCAAAGGCACGCCGTCCAGCGTATCGACACGGCCACCCGCCGCCAGCAGCACGGCATGCCCCGCCGCCGTATCCCATTCCATGGTGGGGCCAAAGCGCGGATAGATATCGGCCACGCCTTCCGCGAGACGGCAGAATTTCAGCGAGGACCCAGCCACCAGCGTGGCCGCGATATGCTCCCCGAAGCTCTCTGCCTTGACCAATTCCTTAGCCGCATGCGAGCGGCTGATGGTCATGACGGCGCCCGCCGCCGGCACGCGCCGTGCAGCGATCGGCTCCAGGACAACGCTGCCATGGCTGCGCAACGCGCCGAGCCCCACCTGGCCCATATACATCTCGTCCCGCGCCGGCAGATAGACGATGCCCAGCACCGGGATTCCGTCCTCGACGAGCGCGATATTGACCGTGAACTCGCCATTGCGGGCAATGAATTCCTTGGTACCGTCCAACGGGTCGACCAGGAAGAAACGCCGGCCGATGGTAGGCGGCAGGCCATCCGCCGCCGATTGTTCCTCGGCCACGACCGGCACGCCCGGGGCGAGATCGGCGAGGGCGCGGAGGATGATCTTCTCTGCCGCCACATCGGCCTCGGTCACCGGCGAATGATCGGCCTTGCGCGATGCCGCGAAATCGCCGGCATAGATCTGCATGATCGCCTGGCCCGCATCTCGCGCGGCGGCGATCAATCCGTCGCGCAGCTTGGCATCGGCGGACATGGTCTTCGAGGAAGATGTCTCTGATTGTGGCATCCCGAACCGCAATTCCAAAGGGCACGCCTGGTGCCGGACCGGGCTTTCCTAGCCTGTTTACCGCGGTAATGCCACGGCCAAACGTCGGATTCGGGGCCTCAGGACGCCCTGAAACCCGGCTGCGGGGCAGGCGTGGGATCATCCGCCGTCGCGTTTTCCAGCGACGTCAGCAAGTCTTCGAGCGCCCCCTGCTGTTCCAGGGACAGAGGTGCTATGGCGGGTGCCGCTTCATGGGCGGCGGCACTCGTCTTGGCGGCGTCGCCGCTGATCAGGGCCGCCTTGGCGTGGAGACTGATTTTCTGGATGAGGTCATTGGCGTCGATCGGCTTGGGCATGAAATCGTTCATGCCGGCTTCGAGGCACAGGCGCCGATCCTCCTGGCTGGCATTGGCGGTAAGGGCAATGATCGGGATCTGCGCCGCGGCACCGCCCAATTCGCGGATGCGGCGGGTGGCGGAAAGGCCATCCAGTTCCGGCATCCGCATGTCCATGAGGATGATGTCGTAGGATCGGCTGCGCACGGCTTCCAGCGCTTCCAATCCATTGCCGGCGACATCGGCGCGCGCGCCGGCCCGGGCGAGAATTGCCGTCACCAGCATCTGATTGACCTGGTTGTCCTCCGCGAGAAGAATGCGCAGGCTGGCGCCATCGGCAAAAACCGCGGGCCCGGCATGCCCCGCATGGCCCAGCGGCGGGCGCGCGTCCTGGTTCAGCAGACCGGCGAGGCAGGAGAGGAAGCTCGAGCGCCGCACCGGCTTTGGCAGTTGCGCATCGATATTGTCGAGCATGTCGTTCTGGTCGATGAACAGCGCCGAGGACGACAACACGATATTCTCGACAGTCACGCGCCTCAGCGCTCGCAGACGCCGGGCGAAATCGACCCCGGACATGTTCGGCATCACCTGGTCGATAATGGCGAGCGCGATCGGTTCTTCCGGCGGATGCCCGGCAAGCTCGTCGAGAATCAGTTCCGGCTCGCTGGCGCTGATGGCGCGCGCACCGATGCTGGCGACGTAACGTTCGAATATCTCGCGATTGACCTGGTTGTCGTCGACGATGAGGATCAGGCGACCGGCGAAGGCGGCGGAGATCTGCTTGATATCCGGTGTGGTGGCGCCGAGCGGGGCGCTGCCCTTGGCATGACCGAATTCCGCAGTGAACCAGAAGGTCGAACCGGCGCGGGCACCCGTGCGGGAATCGACCCCGATCTGGCCGTGCATCAGTTCGACCAATTGCTTGCAGATGGCCAGCCCCAATCCGGTCCCGCCGAAGCGGCGCGTGGTCGACGCATCCACCTGGCTGAACTGATGGAACAGGCGGTTTTGCGCCTCGACCGGGATGCCGATGCCGGTATCGCGCACGGCAAAGCGCAGCTTGCAACCAGCCTCGTCGTCGCGCGCCGATTCCACGATCAGGCTGACACCCCCTTCTTCAGTGAATTTGACGGCATTGCTGAAAAGATTGAGCAGCACCTGACGCAAGCGGCCGGGATCGCCGCTGAGCCGAACCGGCACATCGGGGGCCACGAAGCAGGCAAGCTCGATGCCCTTGGTATGAGCGCGGCTCACCGCCAGTTCCAGCACCGCCTCGATCTCGGCCACCAGATCGAAATCGATCTGCTCCATTTCCAGCTTGCCGGTCTCGGCCTTGGCGAAATCGAGAATGTCGTTGATGATGGCGAGCAGCGCCTCGCCGGATTGCTGCAGCACATCGACATAGTGATGCTGGCGCTGATCGAGCTTGGTGTCGGACAAGAGGCCGGCCATGCCGAGCACGCCATTCATCGGCGTGCGGATTTCGTGACTCATCATGGCAAGAAACTGGGTCTTGGCCATCGATGCCTGCTCGGCCTGTTCCTTTGCGCTGCGCAGATCCCGGGTCATCGAACGTGCCAGGGCTTCGGCGCGGTAGCGCGCCGCCACCATGAACCACAGCCCGGCGCCGATCAGGATCGAGATCACCGAACCGCCGAGCATCACCATGACCGGGACGAGATCCGTCGATCCGCCGGCGCCGCTAGTGGCACGATATTCGACGGTCAGGCTCTGTCCGGCCAGAATCATGGTATGAGATCTCGCCAGGCTGCGAGCGGCCGGTGTGGAACTTGCTTCGCCGTCGGCATGGCTGCCATAGACCAGGCGCGCATCCTGTGCCGTGGCGCCCAGATAGATCACGACGCTGAGTTCGTTGCCAATGTCCTGCAACGCGGCCTCAGCCATGCCGCTGACGCTGATCGGCATCGCGATCCAGCCCTTGAGCGCGCTCCTTCGCTCGTCGATCGTCAAGGGCTCGCTATCGCGATGATAGACCGGCGCCACCAGCAGCATGCCGATGCGGCTCTTTTCGTTCACCACGTCTGAGATGACGCCGCTCATGGCAACCGCGTTGCTGAGCATCGCCCATTCGAGCACCTTGCGGCGATGAGGGTCGCTGGCAAGATCCAGACCGATCGCGGCGCGCGTGGTCGCGGCCGGTTCGCTGAGGCGCAGCAGATAAAGTTCGTCGGGCTTCCCCGGTCCCAGCACCTTTACCATGAAGTCGTCGCTGCCGAGCAGCTTGGCCTTGCCGATAAAGGCGGCCAGATCCCCGCGCCGAACCCGTTCGACATAACCCAGGCCCAAGGCCCCATCCATTTCGCGCCAGTTGAGGCCGAGGACCATGCGCTGCCAATCGGCCGGACTGAGATCGTTGCCGAGGGTTGCCATGCCCTTGGCCATCGACACCACCAATTCGAACGAACGGAAGCGATCCGCAAGCCGCTTTTCAAAACGGTCGACCACCAGATTGAAGCGTTGCAGAGCGGCATCTTCCACTTGGCGATGCAGCAATTGGGCAGCGATGGCGGCAAAAAGAATGCCGATCAGGCTGATGCCGATGCCCCAGGCCCAGGCACGGGCGCGGATCGACGCCACTGCTGAGATCTTCACCGACCGCGTGATGCCCGTGTTGCTCGCTGCCAAATCCGTACCTCGGCGCCGAATGCGCGGCCGGTGCCCTCAGCCGCATGCAATCCGGCATTTTGGGTCAATATGGTGAAGCAATGGTTAAGCAGATTCGTTCCCGCTTGGGCATAACCTCATCAAAAGATGCGGAAAATGCGGCACCGCATTGCCGCGTCGCCAGCCGCTAGGGCAGCAGCGATTCAAGTTCTTTTTGCAGAATGGCGCGTTGTGGCGACTCGGCCGGCAATTGATCGAGCACCTGCTGCCATAGACGCTGCGCTTCCGCCCGGTCACCCGCGACACGGGCAACGAGGCCGCCATAATAGAGGCCCAGCGGATTCTTGGGATCGAGCGTGCGCGCACGCTTGACCGCTTCGATGAATTCGGGCGGCAGATAGCGATCGATGTCGTTGCGGCCGGCGATGATCGCATCGGCATAATCGAGCTGGATGTCGAGCCGCGCCGGCGCCAGCGCAGCGGCCTTCCCCCAGGCGGCACGGGCATCGTCGCCGCGTTCCAGAACCTGATAGGCACGCGCCAGGCGGATCCAGCCTTCGAGATCCTCCGGCGCCGCCTGCAGCCGCTCGGCCAGACGCGTCACCATCGCGTTGACGAATTCCTCGCGCTCGGCCGGCGACATGGATTCCGCCGCGGCGATTTCAGCGGCACTCGGCCCAGCAGCCGGCGCATCTTCGGCCCCCGGGCTTGGCACCGGCGCACGGCCCAGACGCTGCGTCGCCTTGGCGATATGATTGTCGAGCATCGCCCGCCATGGCGCATCCGCGGGCGTCTCGGCTGCCAGCGCCATCCAATCCGCGAGCGCCCCTTCGACATCGCCGGCCTGGGCGCGGCCGAGAGCCAGGAAGAAGCGCGCAATGGGATTGCTGGGATCAGCCGCGAGGGCGCGGCGGAAGGCGGCATTCGCGGGTTCCGTCATCTCGCCGCCGCTGGCCATCAGCAAGGCCTGACCATAGGCCGCGAGCGTATCTGAATCGTTGGCGCCCAGAGCCACGGCCTTGCCATAGGCGGTGGCGGAATCGGTCGGCTGGCCGGCCGCGCCATACCCGGCCGCCAGCGCCACCCAGGCCGCCGCATCATTCGGCCGCTCGGCGACCGCATCCTGCAGCCGCGCGATTTCCGGGCTGGTCACGATGGCATTGGCTTCATGCGCGAAAGGCTGACCCGGCAGGCCCGGCTCGCCCAGCCACAGGTAAAGACCGAAGCCCAGCAGCGGCAGCAGGACAGCGGCCGTCACCAGCATGCCATGCGAGGGTGCGCGCGCCGGCTGCCATTGCGGGCTTTCGGTGAGTGCCAGGATGCGGCGCTCGATTTCGATCTGCGCCTGCTTGGCCTGATCCGGCGCGATAAGCCCGGCCGCCGCGTCCCGGTTGAGTTCCTGGATCTGGTCGCGATACACCTCCAAGGCGAACACGATCTCGTTCTTGAATTTGCGCGTATCGAACAGCGGCAAGGCAAGCAGCACCGCCGTCGCCAGCGTCATGATACCCAGGATGAACCAGATCAGGATCATGGCTCGTTCCCATTGTTCTGCGAGAGGGCCTGCGCCACGCGCTTTCTTTCCTCCTGGTCGAGTGCCGTCGGCGATCCCGCCGCGGGACGTCGGCGCAGGAACCAGATCACGAATCCGAAACCGCCGACCAGCACGGCGAACGGTCCCAGCCACAGCACCAGCGTCTCGGTCTTGAAAGGCGGCTTGAACAGGATGAAATCGCCATAGCGCGCGACCAGGAAATCGCGGATGTCATCGTCGCTCTTGCCGGCGGCGATTTCCTCGCGGATGAGGCCGCGGAGATCGACCGCAATGCCGGCATCCGATTCGTCGATCGATTGCGATTGGCATACCACGCAGCGCACTTCCTTCATCAGCGCGCGGGCGCGGGTTTCCAGTGCCGGATCGGAAAGCGGCGTATCCGCCGCCATCGCCCCGGCACCGCCGCCCAGCAGGATCGCCACGGCAAAGGCGAGGAGCATCCGGCGGATATGGCTGGGCGCGATCACTGTGTCAGTTCCGTGATCAGGGGCAGGATTTCCTCGGCGAGGCGCGTGGGGTCGATCGGCTGCGGCAGGCGATAGCGCAAGATGCCCGCGCGGTCGATGATATAGGTTTCCGGAACGCCGGTGAGGCCGAAATCGATTCCCGTTCGCCCGCTTTCATCGGCGCCGATCCAGACAAAGGGATTGCCCAGTTCGGCCAGGAAACGCTGCGAATCCGCCGGCCGGTCCTTGTAGGTGATGCCGACCACGCGGATCTTCGGATTCTTGGCGAGTTCCACCAGCAAGGGATGTTCGGCCCGGCAGGGCGCGCACCAGGACGCAAAGAAGTTGAGCACCGTCACCTCGCCCTTGAAATCGGCCGAGGTGAGGCCCGGCTGATCCGGACCCAATCCGGGGAGGGCGAAATCGGGCACCGGCTTGCCGATGAGGGCCGAAGAGAGGCTCCCCGGATCGCGCGACGGGTCGAGGCCGCGCCAAAAGACTGCAACCAGAACGGCCACGAGCAGCAAGGGCAGGATGAAGAACAGACGCCGCATGACTTGGAATGAAACTCCGCTTCGCTTGGCTCGTGGTCAGGCCTTGGCCGGCTGTGCAACCGGCTGCCGGTTGGGCGCGCCAACGCGGTAGCGCCGGTCGCTCATCGAAACGATGCCGCCCAGCACCATCAATATGGACCCGGTCCAGATCCAGGGCACCAGCGGCTCTTCATAGATGCGCACAGTCCAGGCGCCCTTGCCGTCGCCCTCGCCGATTACCGCGTAGAGATCGCCGAAGACATGCGATTCGATGGCCGCTTCCGTGGTCGGCATGGGCTGCACCATGTATTGGCGCCGCTCGGGATAGAGGTTGGTATAGATTTCGCCATCCTTCAGCACGGCGAAATGAGCCTGCTCGGCGATGTAATTCTCGCCGCGCACGCCGTTGACCCTCTCCAGGCGATAGCTGAAATCGCCGATGACGACGGTATCGCCGGGGCGCATCTGGCGCACTTCCTCGCTCTTCCACGCAGCCGAACCGGTGATGCCGATGATGGTGACGGCAAGACCCGCATGAGCGAGGCTCATGCCATAGGCAGCGCGCGGCAGATGAGTGAAGCGCCGCCAGCTTTCGGCCAGATCGGTGCGGAACAGGCGGATGCGCTCGGCCCATTCGACAAAGGTGGCGGCCAGCAGCCACAGCCCCACGGCGATGCCGAAGCCGGCCAGGATTTCCTTGCCGAAATCGACCCAGAAGCCGAAGACCAGGCCAGCCAGAGCAAGCGCCCCAGCCCCCCACAACCGCTGGAACGCCCCCTGAAGATCGCCGCGCTTCCAGCCCAAAAGCGGCCCCACCCCGGCCAGAATCAGGAGGGGCAGCGAGATCGGGATGAAGGTCCATTTGAAATAAGGTGGGCCGACAGAAACGTCGCCGGCGTCGAAGACGTCGAAGATCAGCGGCAACAAGGTCCCCAGCAGCACCGTGAAGGTGAGCGTGCCGATGAGGAGGTTATTGAGCATCAATGCCGCCTCGCGGCTCACCGGGGCGAACATGCCGCCCGGTTTCAGCATCGGTGCCCGCCAGGTAAAGAGGGTGAGCGCGCCGCCCAGGGCCAGCGCCAGGATGCCGAGGATAAAAACGCCGCGTGCGGGATCCTGCGCGAAGGCATGGACCGAGGTGATGACGCCCGAGCGCACCAGGAACGTGCCCAGCAGCGAAAAGCCGAAGGTGAGGATGGCGAGCAGCAGCGTCCAGGCCTTCAGGGCGTCGCGCTTCTCGACCACGATCGCCGAATGAAGCAGTGCCGTTCCCATCAGCCAGGGCATGAAGCTGGCATTCTCGACCGGGTCCCAGAACCACCAGCCGCCCCAGCCAAGCTCGTAATAGGCCCAGCGCGCGCCCAGGGCGATGCCGCCGGTCAAGCAGGTCCAGGAAAGCAATGTCCAGGGCCGCACCCAGCGCGCCCAAGCAGCATCGATCTTGCCTTCGATGAGGGCCGCCACCGCGAAGGAGAAGGCCATCGAAAACCCGACATAGCCGACATAGAGCATCGGCGGATGGAAGGCGAGACCGGGATCCTGCAGCAGCGGGTTGAGTTCCTCACCCTCGAACGGTGCCGGATTGATGCGTTCGAACGGGTTCGAGGTCAGCAAGGTGAAAAGGATAAAGGCGATACCGATCATCGCCTGCACGGCCAGCGTGCGCGCCTTCAAGCGCGGCGGCAGGTTGTCGCCGAAGATCGCGACCAAGGCACCGAAGAAAGCGAGAATCACCACCCAGAGGAGGAGCGAGCCTTCATGCTGGCCCCAGGCGGCGGCGATCTTGTAGATCACGGGTGTCGCCGAATGCGAATGCATGTAGACGACGGCGACCGAAAAATCGCTCACCACGAAGGCATAGACCAAAGCGAGGAAGGACAGCAGCAGGAAGGCGAACTGGCCGATCGCCGCAGGCTTGGCCAGCGCCATCCAGGCACGGATGCCGCGCTGCGCACCGATGAGCGGCAGAATGGCCTGCGCCACCGCCAGCACCAGGGCGAGGACCAAAGCGTAATGGCCGAGTTCGATGATCATGGATTGGTTCCTCCGCCGCCGGTCGCGGCATCGGCGGCTCCTTCCTGCCAGCGGCCGGATTCCTTCAAGGCCTTGGCGACTTCCGGCGGCAGATAATTCTCGTCATGCTTGGCGAGGACCTCGGTGGCGACGAAACGGCCGCTTTCGTTGAAGGCGCCTTGCACCACGACACCCTGCCCTTCGCGGAAGAGATCGGGAAGCACGCCGCGATAGGCAACATCCAGCGAACTGGTGAGATCCGTGACGCGAAAGCTGACCGTGGCGCCGTCATCCAGCTTGGTGACGCTGTCGACTTCGACCAGCCCGCCGAGGCGGATGGTCTTGCCCGCTGCCGGCTGATCGGCGGCGATGTCGCTGGGGCTGAAGAAGAACACCAGTTCACGGTTGAAGGCATTGAGGACCAATGCCGTCGCGATGCCGAGAAGAGCCAGGCTGATCACCAGCAGATAGAGTCGCAATGTTTTGCGCTTCATGACGGGCGATTACTCTTCTGATTGGCCAAGGCCTGCAATTGCCGCTCGACCAGGCGGCGGCGGCGGGCACCGTCCCACCAGACGATTGCCAGGATCAGCAAGGCGGCGCCATAGGCCGGCCAGATATAGACGCCATAGCCGCCCATCGCCAGGAACGCGCCAAGATCCGGAAACGCCGTCATGCGCGACGCTCCGTCTGCCCGTGACGATCGAAACCTGATTCATCGGATCTAACGCCGTCGAACGTTGCCTGACGCTGCGCACGCAGCCTTGCTTCCAGCAACAGCGTGCGCATGCGTTCCAGCACCGTCACCAGCAGGAAAAGATGGAAAGCGGCGGCCATGGTGAAGAGCGGCCACAACATGCTGGGATCGATGCTGGGGCCGTCCATGCGCGCCACCGAGGCCGGCTGATGCAAGGTGTTCCACCAATCGACCGAAAATTTAATGATCGGCAGGTTGACGAGCCCGACCAGTGCCAGCACCGCGGCCGAGCGGCGGCCGCGCTGGCGGTCGTCGAAAGCCCCCAGCAGCGCCATATGGCCGAGATAAAGGAAGAACAGGAGCAGGAACGAGGTCAGGCGCGCATCCCAGACCCAATAGGTCCCCCACATCGGCTTGCCCCAGAGTGATCCGGTGACCAGAGCGATGAGGGTGAAAGCGGCGCCGATGGGCGAAATCGCCTCGGCCCCCACATCGGCCAGCGGGTGGCGCCAGATGAGAGCGCTGGCGCTGGCGAGGCCCAGAAGCAGATAGGCAAACAGCGCCATCCAGGCAGCGGGGACATGGATGTACATGATGCGCACGGTCTCGCCCTGCTGGTAATCGGGCGGCGAGCCCAACAGCGCAAGATAGAGCCCGGCCAGAAAGCTTAACGCTGTCAAGCCCTTGAGCCAGGGAAGTAACCGTGTGGCGAGGCGCTGGAAGCGGCCCGGATTGGCGAAACGGTGCATGGGCAGGGTTATACCCCCCCCCCCCCCCCCGGGGCCCCCCCCCGGGGGGGGGCCCCCGCCCGGGGGGGCCCGCCCGGGGACCCCCCCCCCCGGACACCCCCCGG